>NZ_BAGF01000001.1 GCF_000308755.1 Nocardia pneumoniae NBRC 100136 | reverse complement strand
CTAGTCGATGCGGGCGGGGTCGGCGGTGCCGTGGGCAACCGAAGGCGTTTGAGCGCCATCGCGTTGACGGCGACGATGAGGCTGGAGCCGGACATGGACAAGGCGGCGATTTCCGGGCGGAGGGTGAGGCCTAGGGCGGGTTCGAAGACGCCCGCGGCGATGGGCAGGGCGATGGTGTTGTACCCGACCGCCCAGCCGAGGTTTTGGCGCATCTTGCGCAGAGTGCCGCGCCCGATCTGTAGTGCGGTGGGCACGTCGAGTGGATCCGAGCGCATGAGCACGACATCGGCGGTTTCGATGGCGACGTCGGTGCCCGCGCCGATCGCGATGCCGAGATCGGCCTGGGCGAGGGCGGGGGCGTCGTTGACGCCGTCGCCGACCATGGCGACTTTGCGGCCGTCGCGCTGCAGTTCAGCGATCTTGGCGGCCTTGTCGCCGGGCAGGACTTCGGCGATGACGGTGTCGATGCCCATCGCGGCGGCGATGCGTTCGGCGGTGGCCTGGTTGTCGCCGGTGAGCATGACCACCTCCACGCCGAGTTCACGCAGCGCAGCCACTGCGGCTGCGGAGGTGTCGCGCGGTGCGTCGGCGATACCGATCACCGCGGCGGTGGTGCCGTCGATCGCGGCCAGTACCGCGGTGTGTCCGGTCGCGGCGAGCCGGTCACGCTCGACCGCCAACCCGCCCAATGCGATGTCCTCCCGTTCGAGCAATCGCCGATTGCCGACCACCACCCGATGTCCGTCGACCGTGGCGATGGCGCCGTGGCCGGGGACGTTCTCGAACCGCTCGGCATGCGCACCGTTGGCGCCGTGGGATGCGGCGTGGCGCACGATCGCTTCGGCCAGGGGATGTTCGGATTCACGCTCAACCG
>NZ_BAGF01000002.1 GCF_000308755.1 Nocardia pneumoniae NBRC 100136 | reverse complement strand
GCCGCGCCGGACGAGAACGCCCGCGACGCCACGCTGCGCGCACACCTGACGCGCATGGAGGAGGAACTGACCCGCACCCGCGCGGTCGTGGCGTCCTTGCGTTCGCTGCTGACGCCCGCGACGCCGATCGCGGTGGAGCATCGCACGGTCCCGGCCTTCCCGGCCGCCGCCATCAGCGCGGTGGTGGGGCGCGACCGCATCGGCGAATGGTGCGGCTCGACGTTCCCGGCGCTGTACGAAGCACTGGCCGCGGCCGACATCGCGCCCGCGGGTATCAGCGGCGCCACGTATGGCACCGAGTTCTTCGAAGAAGACGAGGGCGAGGTGGTCGCGTTCGTCCCGATCGCCGATTTCGGCATCGCGCTGCCGCAAGGGCTTTCGGCCGTCGAATTGCCCGAGCGCCGTTTCGCCGTCGCGGTGCACGACGGTCCGTTCGATGATTTCGATCGCACCTACGGCGCGCTGGGCAGTCATGTCGCCGAGCACGACATCGCGCTGCCGGAGCCCATCCGGGAGATGTACCTGTGGGGCCCGGACGAAGCCGACGACCCCACCACCTACCGAACCGAAGTGTGCTGGCCGATCGCCCAGCCGTGAACGAGGAGATATCCATGGCACTCTCGATCGCCCACGTGACCATCGATTGCGCGGACGCCGGTGCGCTCGCCGAATTCTGGGCGCGACTGCTGGACCAGCCGGTCGACCCCGAAGCCAGCGCCGCGTTCGCCACCGTGGGCCGGACGGCGGGCGCAACGCCGGTACTGATGTTCGTCGGAGTGCCCGACAAGAACCCGGGCAAGAACGTCATCCACCTCGACCTGCACGCGCCCGACCGGCATGAGCACGTGCGGCGCGCGATCGAACTCGGCGCCGAGCACAGAGGCGATTTCGACATGTACGGCACGAAGTGGACGACACTGGCCGACCCGGAAGGCAATCTCTTCGACATCGGCGGCGAGTAGATCGATGGAGAACCGGCAACGGCCCGGCGCCGAACGCGGTACCGGGCCGTTGTCGTGGTCAGCCGATCAGGCCAGTTCGCGCTGGAGATTCCCCAGCACCTCGGCCTGGATCTTCTTCAGGCCCAGCGGCGCGAAGATCCCCTCGAAGATGCCCGCGATGCCGCCCGCGCCCTTCCAGGTGGTGCGCAGCGTGACCCGCGCGCCGGAGCCCTCCGGGGTGACGGTCCAGGTGTTCACCATCGTGGAATTCGAATCACGCTCGGTGACAATGGAATCCGATACCGAGACGACCGCGTGCACATTGCGCGTGCGCTTCTCGGTGGCCTGCAGCGTCCACTCCGCGACGGTGCCCGCTCCCTTGCCGCCTTCGACCACCTTGTAGTCGCGGTAATGCGAGGAGAGAATGCGCGGACGCACCGTGTCGTAGTCGGCGATTGCCTCGAGTGCGCGCTGCGGATCCGCGGCGACGACGATCGAACTGCTGGCGCTGACCTGTCCCACAATGAGCTCCTTGTCCGGGTGCTGTGTCTCGACCGTTCCCTATCCTGCCTCGCGTCCGCGCGGGTTCGCCGTCCAGCCTCGCCGCACCGCGGTATCCGCGACATTGAATCGGACATTCCCCCTGGCGCGCGCCTGTCACGTCGAACGCGTGGTATTCCCGATGCAACATTCGCGTGACTTTTCTCCCGGATCGATCATTTCTCAGTGGCTGGAGGTCACGGTGCGTACTAGCGTCGAGGGGTGGCAGTGAGTCTGTTGGGGAAGGCCGGACACGCACCGGCCACACGCGAATCAGGATTTGCCGCGCATCGAGCGGGCGTGGACCGCCTCTTGGCGAGTTACCGCGCGATACCCGAACACGCCAACGTCCGGTTGGCCAAGAAAACTTCGAACCTATTCCGCGCCAGGGCCAAGAACACCGCGCCCGGTCTGGACGTCTCCGGCCTGACCAAGGTCATCGCGGTGGATCCGGTCGCAAAGACCGCCGATGTCGCTGGCATGACCACCTACGAGGAACTGGTCGCCGCCACCCTGCCGTACGGGCTGGCGCCGCTGGTCGTTCCGCAGCTCAAGACGATCACGCTGGGCGGCGCGGTCACCGGGCTCGGCATCGAGTCCACGTCGTTCCGCAGCGGTTTGCCGCACGAGTCGGTGCTGGAGATGGACGTGCTGACCGGAGCGGGTGAGATCATCACCGCGACGCCGGACAACGCGCACGCCGACCTGTTCCGCGGCTTCCCGAATTCCTACGGCACGCTGGGATACACCGTCCGCCTGAAGATCGAGCTGGAGCAGGTGCAGCCCTACGTCGCCCTGCGGCACGTGCGCTTTCGCGATCTGCGCGAACTCGAGGCGACCCTCGCGACGATCGTGACGGAGCGGACCTTCTCCGGCGAGCGGGTCGACTATCTCGACGGCGTCGTGTTCTCCGCCGAGGAGAGCTACCTGACGCTGGGCCGTCAGACCGACGAGCCGGGCCCGACCAGCGACTACACCGGCATGGACATCTACTACCGGTCCATCCAGCACGACGGGAGCGCGCCCAAACGCGACCGCCTCACCATCCACGACTATCTGTGGCGCTGGGACACCGACTGGTTCTGGTGCTCACGCGCGTTCGGCGCGCAGAATCCCAGGATCCGCCGGTTCTGGCCGAAACGCTACCGGCGCAGCAGCTTCTACTGGAAGCTGATCGCGCTGGACCACAAGTACCACATCGGCGACAAGCTGGAGGCCCGCAAGGGCAATCCGCCGCGCGAGCGGGTGGTGCAGGACATCGAGGTTCCGGTGGAGCGCACCGCCGACTTCGTGGACTGGTTCCTGCGGGAGATTCCGATCGAGCCCATCTGGCTGTGCCCGCTGCGATTGCGCGCGACCGGAGACGAAGGCCGCCCGGGCGATCGCACGTGGCCGCTATATCCCCTGGAGCCGAATCGAACCTATGTGAACGTCGGATTCTGGTCGGCCGTTCCCACCGTCCCTGGACAGCAAGAAGGAGCGGCCAACCGCGCCATCGAGCGCACGGTGACCGAGTTCGACGGACATAAGTCGCTGTACTCGGATTCCTACTACGACCAAGATGAGTTCGCCGCGCTCTACGGCGGAAGCACCTACACCGAACTGAAGAAACGCTACGACCCAGACCAGCGCTTGCTGGATTTGTATTCGAAGGCGGTGCAACGCAAATGACGACATTCCGGGACCGTTCCGATGTCTTCGCAGACCTCGGAACCAAGCTCAGCATTGCCGAGATCTTCGAGACCCTCGTCGAGGGCGACGTGCCGATCCGCCTGACGGCCTACGACGGCAGCGCGGCCGGACCGGAGAATTCGGAATTCGCGCTGGACATCAGGACGCCGCGCGGCATCAACTATCTGGCGACCGCGCCCGGCGACCTAGGGATGGCCCGCGCCTACATCGCAGGCGACATGACCGCCAGCGGCGTACACCCCGGCGATCCGTACGAAATCCTGAAGGCGATGGACGGGCTGAAGTTCCGCCGTCCGTCCGCGCTGGCCCTGGTGACCATCGCGCGCTCGCTCGGCTGGGAGCGGCTCAAGCCGGTCGCCCCGCCGCCGCAGGAGACCCTGCCGCGCTGGCGCCGCATCGCCTTCGAAGGTCTGCGGCACTCCAAGGCCAGGGACGCCGACGCCATCCACCACCACTACGACGTCTCGAACACCTTCTACGAGTATGTGCTCGGCCCGTCCATGACCTACACCTGCGCGGTCTACGGCGACGAGAACTGGTCGCTGGAGCAGGCGCAGGAGAACAAATACCGCCTGGTGTTCGACAAGCTGCGTTTGAAGGAAGGCGACCGGCTGCTCGACATCGGCTGCGGATGGGGCGGCATGGTGCGGTACGCCGCCAAGCGCGGCGTCAAGGTCATCGGCGCGACGCTGTCGGCCGAGCAGGCGGACTGGGCGCAGAAGAAGATCGCCGAGGACGGCTTGACCGACCTGGCCGAGGTGCGCCACTCCGACTACCGCGACGTGCCGGAGGGCGACTTCGACGCGGTGTCCTCGATCGGTCTCACCGAGCACATCGGCGTGCACAACTACCCGTTCTACTTCGACTACATCAAGAGCAAGCTGCGCGACGGCGGCCTGTTCCTGAACCACTGCATCACCCGCCCGGACAACACCCGCACCACCAAGGCGGGCGATTTCATCGACCGCTACGTGTTCCCGGACGGCGAGCTGATCGGTTCCGGCCGGATCATCTCCGAGATCCAGAACATCGGACTCGAAGTGCTGCACGAGGAGAACTTGCGCGAGCACTACGCGCTGACCCTGCACGAATGGTGCAAGAACCTGGTCGCCAACTGGGACGCCTGCGTCGCGGAAGTCGGCGAGGGCACCGCGAAGGTGTGGGGCTTGTACATGGCGGGCTGTCGGCTCGGCTTCCAGCGCAACGTGGTTCAGCTGCACCAAGTGCTCGGCGTCAAATTGCCCCCCGACGGCGACTGGACCGTGCCGCTGCGCCCGTGGTGGCAGCCGTAGTCCGGCGCGTTTCACAATGCCTGGCTGCCCGCCTCGTCCAGGAGTTCGTCCAGGAACCGGGCGGGCAGTTCGGTGTCCGCGACCTGTCCGGACGGGGGCAGATCGGTGCGCAACACGCGCAGGATGCCGACCACTCCGGGGCCCGCGTCCAGTAGCGGCCTGGTCCAGCCCAGGTCGGCGCAGGTGGCGACGGCGGGCAGCAGCAGGTTGGTGGCCTCGCCGACCCACCCTGAGGTGGCCAGGCATTCCGCCAGCAGCAGCGCGGCATCCAGTTGCGCACGGGGACGGTGCTTTTCGAGCGTGTGATCGTACAGTGCGCGGGCGCGGCGCACCGCCCGGTCGTCGGAGCCGAGGCGGTGTTCGGCGAGCAGCGCGCGGATCGCGGCCAGTTCCTCGGCCTCGGCGGCGAGCAGGGCGGCGCCGGTCAGCCGGTGGCCCGCCTGCAGCGGCGTGGACTCGGCGATATCGGTGTAGCGCCGGTCCGCGGCGTCCGGCGGCAGCCCGAGCCGCAGCCGTTCGGCGCGGATGTGCGCGCTGAGCCTGGCGAGGCGATTGTCGGCCGCGATGCGGGCGCCCTCGTCCAGCCGGGTCGCGGCGGTGTACAGGTCGCCCCGGACCGCCTTGACCCGTGCGCCGACGACGAACGTCGAGATCAGGAAGTCCACCGGGCCGACCCGGGTGACCAGCTCGTGACTCTCGTCCAGCAGCGGGTCGGCGCTGCCGAGATCGCCGCGGCGGTAACTCAATTCGCCGAGCAGCGCGGCGGCGACGCGCACCGCGTGCGAGCGCGGGCCCGAACGTGCCCGCGCGGCCTCCCACGCCTGCTGGAAGCACCTGGTGGCGGTCGCGACGTCGAGTTGCTCGTAGGCGGCGGCGCCCTGGCCGCACAGGCCGAAGACCTTGCCGAGCGGATCCTTCGAACGCTCGTGGTATTCCTCGGCCCATTCCTGGACCTTCCTGGCGCCCTCGAAATCGAACTCGCACAGCCGTACGAAGGTGGTGAGGTTCGCCGCGGTGGAGACCGTCCACGGCGGCAGTTCGTCTGGGTGTTGCATGCAGTCGGCGACCCGGTCCAGCACGCCTTCGGTGTGGTCGCGCGCGATCTGGTCCGCCGCGGCGAGCACCACGGCCTGGCAGCGCTGCACGCGCACGTCGTCGTCGCTGGACGATCCGCGAGCCAGGATGTTCGACAGCCGGCCCAGCGCGTTGCGTGCCGCGCCGGACTGCTGCATGTTGACATTCGCCCTGGCCAACGCCATCAGCAGTTTCGAGCGCGACGCCACCTGCTGCATCGGCAGTTTCGACACGCTGCCCAGTAGCGTGGCCAGGCGGGAACCGTCGATCAGGTCCATGCCGCCGCTCTCCAGCAGGTCCAGCGCCATCTTCAGATCGGTCGCGGCCAGCGCGTGGTCGACCGACTTGCGCAGCAGCTGGTGCTCGGCGTACCAGCGGGAAGCCTTGCGATGCAATGCCTTCGACTTCCCGGGGTGGACGCGTTCGAGCCGAGCCCGCAAATGCTCGGCGAACAGCGGCTGCATCCGGAACCAGTCCAGATCGTGCTCGATGCGCCGCAGGAACAGCTCGCGCTGTTCGGCCTGTTCGAGCAGCTGGTCGGCGTCCGCCTCGCCGGACAGCGCCGCGGCGAGCGAGCCGCTCACCCGCTCGGTCACCGCGATCGACATCAGGAACTCGAGCATCCTCGGTTCCAGTGTGTCCAGCACGTTCTCGGCGAGGTACTCGCGGATGCCGTGGTCACCCTCGGACAGCGTCGCGATGAGCTGTGCGGGATCGGTGTTGCCGCGCAGCGACAGGCCGACCAGCTGGATGGCGGCCGGCCAGCCGTCGGTGGCCGTGTGGATCTCGGTGACCTGCTCGGGCGTGAGCTCGAACCCGTTGCGCTCGACCAGGATCTGCCTGGTCTCGGTCTCGGTCAGGCGCAGCGCGGCCGACCCGATCTCGATCAGTTCGTCGTGCACGCGCATGCGGCCGGTCGGCAGACCGGACTGCTCCCGGCTGGTCACCACGAAACGCAGATGGTGACAACCGTTGTCCAGCAGCGCCTCCATCGCACGATGCGCGCCCGCGTCGGTGATCCGATGCCAGTCCTCGACGATCACCACGATCGTCTGGCCCGCGGCGTGGATCTCGTCGATGAGCGTGGGGATCACGAACGCGGCCGCGTCGGCGGGCCGTTCCTCGAGCACCTGCTCCAGGCCAGTGCCGACATCCGGGCGCACGCGGCGGATCGCCTGGATCAGGTGAGCCAGAAACCAGATCTCGTTGTCGTCGTCGCGGTCGATGCCGATCCAGGCGACCGCGGCGTCGGTCTCGGCGAGTTCGGCGCGCCACTGCGCGGCCAGCGTGCTCTTGCCGAATCCCGCGGGACCGTGGATCACCGCCAGCCTGCGCCGCCCGCCCGCACGCAGGATGTCGAGCAGACGCGGCCGCGGAATCGGGGCGCGGGTAGGTGTCGGCGGACGGAATTTGGTTACCGCCGTTGGCGGCATCGTGATCGCCCCTGGCATGCCGGGGTGCTGCGAGACGGCCGGTCGCAGCGTCAGCGGCCAGCTGCGCCGCGCGGTGACCGCGGGATGGGTGCCGGTCCACGCCACCGTGGGCTTGCCCACGTCCGTGGCGGTGGTGGGCTGAGGTTCGGGCGTGGTGTCCAGCAGCGCCATCTCGTCGGGCAGCTGATCGTGGTCGCGCTGCACCGTGCGCAGCATTTCGCCGAATTCGTACGCGCTGACCGGGCGGTCGCGCGGATCCGGGGACATGGCGTGTTCGATGACCGCGGCCAGGTCCGGCGGAATGTCCTGTTCGCGCAGATCGGGGACGGGCTGCGTGGTGATCCGCAGGAACTGGGCGACCACCCGCTCGCCCGCCTGCCGCTCGAAGGCCGCGTGCCCGGTGAGCAGCGCGAACAACGTCGAGCCGAGGCCGTAGATGTCGGAGCGGACGGTGGGCTCGTCGCCCTTGAGCACTTCGGGCGCGGTGAACGCGGGCGAGCCGGTGATCATGCTGCTCGAGGTACGGAATCCGCCCGGGATGCGGGCGATGCCGAAATCGGTCAGCTGCGGTTCGCCGTAGCCGCTGAGCAGGACGTTGGCCGGTTTCACGTCCCGGTGCAGGATGTGCGCCCGATGCGCGCTCTCGATCGCACCCGCCAGTTTCACCCCGGCGCGCAGCGAGTCCGCCCAGGTCAACGGGCCGTGATCGCGGATGAGCCGTTCCAGCGACCCGCGCGTGCAGTACGGCATGACGATCAGCGGCATACCGGTGGCGGTGACGTCCACCTGGAGGATGTCGACGATGTTCGGATGACCGGACAGCCTGCCCATGGCTTGTTCTTCCCGAAGGAAGCGCTCGCGGCTCTCCTGGTCGATCTCCGAGGAGAGCACCTTCACCGCGACCACCCGGTCCAGCGCGGTCTGGATGCAGCGATAGACCACCCCGAACCCGCCACGACCGATCTCCACCGCGCCGGACAGGCCCATCGCCTCCAGCTCGTCACCGATGTCGATGGGCGCCTGACGCTGCGTATTCGATTCGGCCGCAGACGATTCCGAGCCCGCGCGGGCCGGACGCGTCTGTGGATTCATGTGATCACCTCGATCCCACATCGAATCGGCGTCACCGGCGGCCAACTTCGCGCCGAAGCCGGACACCGCGGTGTCCGATATGTCTGCGCTTATTCCAACGTAGCGCGGCGGGAGACCACGCGGGAGGTGTTTAGCACTCGGATGGAGCGTGTCGCCGGTCCGGGCGTTTCGCACTGTTCTGTGGTCGGCCGCAGGTTCGCGTTCTGGCGCTTGGTGTTCTGGAAAACGCCGACGATTAGCCAGCCCGCACCAGATCCGGCGCTCACCTTCTCAGATGTCGCCTTGCTGGCGGCCCGGGCTACGTCCGGCCCCGCAAACGGATACCCAAGAAGAAGTCGGCCAATCGGGTGCCTGCTGGAAATCCGGCGAGCAGTTCAGCGTGGCCGCCGTACTTTGATTGAAGGAACAATTGTGAATGGGCGAGCCCGTGTCAATACCCGAGGACAACCCCGCCGAGCGGCTGCGACCAGAAGCTCGCCGAACCGGTCACGCCGGGCAAACAGGGCAGCGAGCTGATCGGCCGGTGGGCTACGTGCGCCACGTGCCGGTCACGGCCGACCGGCGCGACCCACCACTAGCCGACGGCCAAGGCGATGACCTGGGTGACCTGACCACCGTCGAAATTATTGTCGCTGACCAGCACCAGGGTTCGCGCCCCCGAAGGCAGACGCGGACCCCAGGTCATTCCCTCGACATTGTCGACGGCGGAAAGCCCGACGTCGTCGAGGTCGACGACCAGCCGCTTGGCCGCCGGACGCGCGGCACCGATCGGAGCGTCGAGGATATCGGTCGCGACGGCGAGGTCGGCCTCGTAGACACGGATCTTGTTGCCCGCGCCCGGGACGAAGGAACGTTCCAGCACAAGAAGTTTCGTCGGATCCAGCGGATCTGCGGCCAGGATCGAGGCGATCCCGGTCCCGCCGCGCCCTGGTTCGGGCCGTGACTCGGCGTGCACCGGCTCCATCGCATACGCGAACTGGCCGAGCAGCTGCCCGGAACGTGCCTGGACCGTTATCCGGGCGGTCGCGCCACTGGTCGTGGTCGCCATCGGCCCGTCCTGCAGCAGCGGCCCCTCCGTCGAGGTCAGGAACAAGGTGCCGCCTGCCGCGAAGGTCGCGCCCTCCAGCGCTTGGTTCTGCCTGGGGCCGGAGCCGGGGCGCATCCGTTCGTTGTCCGGGATCGGCAACTCGCCCGCATATGAGCCGTCGGGGTGCGCGATGCGCACCGACGGGTCCGAGAGGACGGTGTCGAGCCGTTCGCCCTCCTGCGTCCAGTAGTAGTCGCCGGTCCACGGATCGACCCGGATCTCCTCGGGGTCCACCGAATTCGGCGGGTAGGTTCCGCCCGTCGGGGTCGACAGCGGACGCGTGCCGGTGAACGTCACCGGACCGACCCCGTGCGCACCGACCTCGATGCGCGCGGTGTAGTACCGCGCTGGGTTCTTGTTCGACCGGTCGTCGCTGATCAGCACGTATTCGCCGGTGCGTTCGTCATAGTCGATCCCGGACAGCCCGCCCACCGTGGTTCCGTCGAAGTCCAGATCGTGCGCGACCGTCTGTTCGCCGAGCAGCCGCACCGACGGACCCGCCGCCGGGTCGGCGGCGGCGATCGGCGCCGCCGCGAGCGCGAGAGCACAACTGGTGATCAGGATGCGGTGACTACGTCCGGGCACGGTGTGTAACTTATCCGCACGAACGAAAGCCCGCCATCGCGGAAAGCGATGGCGGGCTTCGTCGTTCGTTCGGTGCGCGGACTACTTACGCAGCGAGGCCGGAACCTCGAAGCGCTCGCCGTAGGTCTTGGCGAGGTAGTCGGCGCGGGCCACGAAGGCCTCCTGGCCGCCCGGGTAACCGACGATGAACTGGTGCACACCACCGGTCCAGGCCGGGAAGCCGATGCCGAAGATCGAGCCGATGTTGGCGTCGGCGGTCGAGGTCAGCACGCCCTCGTCGAAACACTTCTGGGTCTCGATCGCCTCCGCGAACAGCATGCGGTCGATCAGATCCTGCAGCGGGACGGTGAAGTCCGCCGTGGTCTTGAAGTGCTCGCGCAGGCCCGGCCACAGACCGGTGCGCTTGCCGTTCTCGTCGTACTCGTAGAAGCCCGCCTTCTCCAGGCGGCCCGGACGACCCTCGGCCACCATGTAGTCGATGACGTCCTGCGCCGGGTGCCGCTTGGCGCCCATGGTGGTGTCGCCGGCCGCGGCGGCCTCCTGGGTCTCCTTGGCGATCTTCTGCATGAGCTTCATGTTCAGCTCGTCCGACAGCTGCAACGGCGCGGCCGGGTAGCCCGCCTGCAGACCCGCCTGCTCGATGGTCGCGGGCTCGATGCCCTCCTTGAGCATGGCGATCGCCTCGTTGACGAAGGTGCCGATCACGCGCGAGGTGAAGAAGCCGCGGCTGTCGTTGACCACGATCGGGGTCTTCTTGATCGCGAGGGTGTAGTCGAACACCCGGGCCAGCGCCTCGTCCGAGGTCTTCTCACCCTTGATGATCTCCACCAGCGGCATCTTGTCGACCGGCGAGAAGAAGTGGATGCCGATGAAGTCCTCCTGGCGCTTCACGCCGGTCGCGAGACCGGTGATCGGCAGGGTGGAGGTGTTCGAGCCGAGCAGCGCGTCGGGGGTGACGATGTCCTCGATCTCCTGGAACACCTTGTGCTTCAGCTCGGTGTTCTCGAAGACGGCCTCGATGACGAAGTCGACACCGGCGAAGTCGGCCGCGTCCGCGGTCGGCTTGATCCGGTCCAGCAGCGCCTTGGACTTCTCCTCCGTGGTCTTGCCACGGGAGAGGGCCTTGGCCTCGATCTTCTCGGAGTAGTTCTTGCCGCGCTCGGCCGCCTCGATCGAGACGTCCTTCAGCACGACCTCGTAACCGGCCTTGGCGGAGACGTAGGCGATGCCAGCGCCCATCATGCCCGCGCCGAGCACGCCGACCTTCTTGATCTCCTTCTTCGGCACGTCCTTCGGACGCGAACCGCCGTTGTTGATCGTCTGCAGGTCGAAGAAGAACGCCTGGATCATGTTCTTCGCGACCGGGCCGGTGAGCAGGTGCACGAAGTAGCGGGACTCGATCAGCGACGCGTTGTCGATGTCGACCTGCGAGCCCTCCACCGCGGCCGCCATGATGGCGCGCGGCGCGGGCATGTTCGCACCCTTGATCTGCTTGCGCAGGTTGGCCGGGAACGCGGGCAGGTTCGCCGCGAAAGCGGGCGAGGACGGGGTGCCGCCGGGGATCTTGAAGCCCTTCTTGTCCCAGGGCTGCACGCCGCCCTCGGGGTTGGCCTTGATCCACGCCTTGGCGGCCGGGATCAGCTCCTCGACCGAACCGACGAGCTCGTCGATCAGGCCGATCTCCTTGGCCTTGGCCGGCTTGTTGCGCTGGCCCTGCAGCAGCACCTGCATCAGGGCGTTCTGCAGGCCGAGCATGCGCACGGTGCGGATGACGCCGCCGCCGGCGGGCAGCAGGCCGAGGGTGGCCTCCGGCAGACCGATCTGCGAACCGGGCACGTCCGCCGCGATGCGGTGGTGGGTGGCCAGCGCGATCTCCAGGCCGCCGCCCAGCGCGGCGCCGTTGATGGCCGCGACGACCGGCTTGCCCAGCTGCTCCAGGCGACGCAGCGCGCCCTTGATCTCGCCGAGCTCGTCCATCAGGGCCTGGGCGTCGTCCGGGCCGACCTTCATCATGTTCTTCAGGTCGCCGCCGGCGAAGAAGGTCTTCTTCGCGGAGGTCAGGACGACACCGGTGATGTTGTCCTTCTCCGCCTCCAGCCGATCGACCGTCGCGGTCATCGACTTCTTGTACAGCTCGTTCATCGTGTTGGCGCCCTGGTTCGGGTCGTCCATCGTCAGCACGACGATGCCGTCCGAATCCTGCTCCCAACCGATCATGTTGGTTTCGCTCACAGCTCTGTGTCTCCTGTTTGATTTGCGGCGTTCGCGGGCCCTGCGTGGTTACGCAAGCTGCCTCCTCCGGGCCTGACGCTCACGCCGCGTGTTGAATCAGCTGTCGGTTGGGAATCAGACCCGCTCGATGATGGTGGCCACGCCCATGCCGCCGCCGATGCACAGGGTGATCAGGGCGTACCGGCCGTTGCGGCGCTCCAGCTCGTCGACCATGGTGCCGGTGATCATCGCGCCGGTCGCGCCGAGCGGGTGGCCCATGGCGATGGCGCCGCCGTTGACGTTCAGCTTCTCGTCCGGGATGTTCAGGTCCTTCTGGAACTTCAGCACCACGGAGGCGAACGCCTCGTTGATCTCGACCAGGTCGATGTCGTCGAGGGTCAGACCCGCCTTGGCCAGGGCCTTCTTCGCGGCAGGGGTCGGACCGGTGAGCATGATGGTGGAGTCGGCGCCACTGGTGGCGGTCGCGACGATGCGCGCACGCGGGGTCAGGCCGGAGGCCTTGCCCGCCTCTTCGGAACCGACCAGCACGAGCGCGGCGCCGTCGACGATGCCGGAGCTGTTGCCGCCGTGGTGCACGTGGTTGATCTTCTCGACGAAGTGGAACTTCTGCAGCGCCACCGCGTCGAAGCCGCCCATCTCACCGATCACGGCGAACGAGGGCTGCAGCTTGGCCAGGTCCTCGGCGGTGGTGCCGGGACGCATGTGCTCGTCGCGGTCCAGCACGACGAGGCCGTTCTGGTCCTTGACCGGGACGATCGACTTGGCGAAGTAGCCGCCGGTGGTGGCCTTGGCGGCCAGCTCCTGCGAGCGCACCGCGTAGGCGTCCACGTCATCGCGGGTGAAGCCCTCGATGGTGGCGATCAGGTCGGCGGACACGCCCTGCGGGACGAAGTAGGTGTCGTAGTTGGTGGCGGGGTCCATCGCCCAGGGGCCGCCGTCGGAGCCCATCGGCACGCGCGACATGGACTCGACGCCACCGGCCAGAACCAGGTCGTCGAACCCGGAGCGGACCTTCTGGGCGGCCATGTTGACCGCTTCGAGACCGGAGGCGCAGAAGCGGTTGATCTGCACGCCGCCGACGGTGTCGGGCAGAGCGGCCGCGGTGACCGCGGTGCGGGCGATGTCGGCGCCCTGGTCGCCGACGGGCATGACCACGCCGAGGATCAGGTCGGAGATCCGGTCCTCGTCGAGGTTCGGGAAGCGGCCGCGCAGCTCCTGGATCAGACCAACAGTCAAGTCGATCGGCTTGACCGAGTGCAGCGAGCCGTTCTTCTTGCCGCGGCCGCGCGGAGTGCGGATGGCCTCGTAAATGTAGGCCTCTGTGGTCATATCGGAGTTTTCCTTCCTTAAGGTGCGGCGGCCGGACCTTCGTCCGTCCGAACGCTGGTGTGCGGCGACACCGCGGGTGCGGCGTGGCTGCGGCTGACCTCGCCGACCGGCCCTGTGGCCGACCGTTCCTAACGCTGTACAAAACCAGGTACGCAACAGCGGACGCACGTTCCGGTCGCCCGTACGCCTGGGCATACCATAGAACGTCGTCGTTCCGAAGCTCACGGCTACCCGTTCATACTACCGTGGTGTGCGAACTCCGGTTAACTTAACGTCGTCGGAACGGTGGTTGTCAACCATCCAACCGTGTGGCACCCAGCTCACTCTTCAGCAATTCCAGGGCGACTTCGTCGGGGTCGCGCCGGTCGCCGGGTGCGACCGGATCGGCCGCGGCGGCCATCATCTCCTGCTCCTCCTCCGGCGTGGAGGCGGGGACGACCCCGTCGTTGTCCCAGCCCCTGCTGGTCACAGCGCTGTGCCCGGTCGGCTCCTGGTCGTATGGCGGATAGTCCGCCGGGCCGGGATCGTCGGGTAGGTCGGGGTAGTCGGGCGGCGGGATGTCGTCGTCCACGACAGGTGGGCGCGGGTTCGCGCCGCCCGAGCGCGAACGGCCCGCATCGGGAGACTTGTCCGCGCTCGCGTTCCTGGACTGGCTAGGTCGCGAAAACCGCGGCGCCGCCGCCGCGTCCGACGCGCGTCCGGGCGCGTTGCCGGATTCACGTCCCGCCGCCTGGTTGCCCGACGTGCGCGCGCGGTTCGCCGATCCGCCGGACCGGGGCGCGGCGGGTCGCGGCGGCGCGCCGCCCGCCTCCCAGCGCACCTCGAGGTCGCGCCCGAGCACCGCGCGCACCGCCGACCGGACCGCCTGGAGATTCCGCGGATCGGACAACCGCTGCGCCAGCGGCGCGTGCTGATGCGCCAACACGATGACATCGCCCTCGACCCGGGACACCGACGCACCCGCGAGCATCGCCTGCACGGCCGCGCCGAACTCCCGCACCTTGGTGCGGATCTCCGCCCAGGAAGCCTCCACCTCGCGCAGCAAGTCGCCGCCCGCGGCGGCGGACGCCGGTTGCGCCACCCCTTGCGACACCGGGCTCGCGGGCGATATTTGAGCCTCGGGGGCGCGCGGCTCCCGTGCACCACCTCCGTCGATGCCGCCGCCACCGGAGGCACCGGCCGCTTCCCCACCGCCGGATCTCTGTGCACCAGCCGGATCGACCGTTCGTGAATCTGGCCCAGCACCCGGGTCGACCGTCTCGGCGCCGCGGGCGAAAGCCGAGTCCACAGGTGCAGCTGAACCAGGCCCGTCGGCACGGGAAATCTGCTGTGGAGCACCGGGTTCGGTCGCACCGTGCGCAGGCGCGCCATGCGCGGATCCCGACCCGCCACCGGATACGGCGGACGCGGAAACGCCCGGATCGCCCGCCGTCGCGTGTGGATCGCTCGAGAGATCCGGCTCCGCGGCCGGGTGCGACCCGGACGCGGACGGAATGGCCGACACTTGACCGGACGCCGCAGGCGGGGACTGTTCGGCAGCCGATGCGATCCGGTCGGCCCCTCCTTCGACACCCGACGCTCCGGATTCCGGACGGCTGGACGATCCACCGACCTCGGAGGGTTCCGCGCCACCGGCGGGCGACGGTCGACCAGCGCCTACGTCGTCAGAGCGTCCAGCGGCGGCGGAACCGGCTGCGCCAGAAGCCGAACCTGCCGCTGGTTCAGCCCCTGCCGGAGCCGAGCGATCGGCGCCTCCGGCAGCGGCGGCGCCTCCCGCGGGCACCGCATCCCCGGCACCGCCGGTCAGCTCCGGATCACCAGCGGACGGCACATCACCGGCTTGCGTTGCCCCCAGCGAGCTGGGCGCCGAACCAGTATCGGAGCGACCGCCTCCACGGCTCTCCCGGCGCATCGCGGCCAGCGCCTCCGCACCCCGGCGCCGCGGCGGTTCCGACGGTGACGCACCCGCGGGCTGGGACGAGGGGGCGGGCGGCGCCGAGGACGCGGCAGCTGCCGCACCGAAGGAGCCGCTGGCCAACCCCCGCTCCAGTCGTTCCAGGCGCTGCAGCGTGGCGGATTCCGCATCGGACACCGAGGGCAGCAGCATGCGCGCGCAGACCACCTCGAGCAGCAGTCGCGGCGCCGTGGCGCCACGCATCTCGCCGAGCCCTTCGTGCAGCAGTTCGGCGTAACGGGTCAGGGTGGCCGGGCCGAGGCGCTCGGCTTGATCGCGCATCCGGTCCAGCACGTCACCGGGGCCGGTCACCAGGCCGCGGTCGGTGGCGTCGGGCACCGCGCGCAGCAGGATGAGGTCGCGGAAACGATCGAGCAGGTCGACGGCGAAACGGCGCGGGTCGTGACCCGCCTCCATCACCCGGTCCACCGTGCCGAACAGCGCGGCCCCGTCGTCGGCGGCCAGCGCCTCGACGGCGTCATCGATGAGCGCGACGTCGGTGACGCCGAGCAGTGCGACGGCCCTGGCGTACGTGACCCCCTCGGGGCCCGCGCCCGCGAGCAGTTGATCGAGCACGCTCAGGCTGTCGCGCGGGGAACCGCCACCCGCGCGGATCACCAAGGGATACACCGCTTCTTCGACCGGCACCTGCTCCTGCTCGCAGATCCGGCCGAGCAGGCCGCGCATGGTGGCGGGCGGCAGCAGGCGGAACGGATAGTGGTGCGTGCGTGAGCGGATCGTCGGCAGGACCTTGTCCGGCTCGGTGGTCGCGAAGATGAAGATCAGATGCGCCGGTGGTTCCTCGACGATCTTCAGCAGCGCGTTGAAGCCCGCCGTGGTGACCATGTGCGCCTCGTCGACGATGAACACCCGGTACCTGGACTCGGCCGGCGCGTAGAAGGCGCGATCACGCAGCTCACGGGTGTCGTCGACACCGCCGTGGCTCGCGGCGTCGAGTTCGATCACGTCCAGATTGCCCGGACCGCCAGGGCCGAGCGCCACGCACGACGGACAGACACCGCACGGCGTCGAGGTGGGGCCCTGTACGCAGTTCAGCGATCTGGCGAGAATGCGCGCCGAGGAGGTCTTGCCGCAGCCGCGTGGACCGGAGAACAGGTAGGCATGACTGATCCGCCCGGTGTCGAGCGCGATGCTCAGCGGGTCGGTGACGTGCTCCTGACCCACCACCTCAGCGAACGTTGCCGGTCGGTACTTCCGGTACAGAGCCACGGCCAGAGGTTACCGGCGACCACCGACAAAGGACATGCCCGCCCGGTACGGCCGATTCGCGGCGGCGTATGTGATCCAGATCACAACATGCCGAGTGTCTTCTTCGGCGATCAACCGCGCCGCATTAGATGGCAATGATCTAGCAATCACACACGCCGTACGGGGCAATTCGGAAGTCGGTCGCCACATCACCCCTCATGACCATGAAAATCTGGACGCACACCCCGATTGACGGCGAGTTTCGGGAGATAACGAATCCGTCACCATGAGTGACATAACGCAATCCGCTGGCTAACGTGACTGTCGGCAACTTCGGTAGCCAAACCTTCATCAGGTTGGTGACCCCGGCCGGTCCCTCATCCCGACCGGGGCACAACCAAAAGCTCGGCCCACGGGTGACCAGCGCCAACTCCCACACTTCCACCGGAGGACCTTCCACCGTGCCGTCGTGTGACGACATCGCCGCCGCCTGGCTGTCCAGCACCGATTTCGCCGGCGACCGCTCCGCCGTAGCTCTGCTGAGTCGCGCGATCAGCCCGCAGGATTTCGCGATCAAACGCGATTCGCTGCCGGTGACCGCGGCGGCCGACCCCGCCACCTCGGCCGCCATCCTCGAACTCCTCGAACGCGGCCAGGTCCCCACCATGGCCGCGATCCGCACCCTGACGGCGCAGAACGAGATGCGCCGCGAGGCCGAGCGCATCGAACGCCTCGGCCGCCGCGCGCAACGCAGCATCGATGACTTCGGCAAGGTGCTCGCGAAACTCGCCGACGCGCACTGGACGACCTACGGATACGGGCCGACGCGCCGCGACGTGCTGTGCAGCGAGCAGATCATGACGTTGATCCGCACCCGCGTCGGCAATATCGCGCCATCGGCGGTCAAGCATCTGTGGCTGATCGAACGAGCGCAGCGCGCCGGCTGGATCGCCTCCAACGCCAACCCTCGATCCCTCTGCGCCGCACGGCGTTTCTACGCCGCCCAGTACGGCAACCGGGTGTCGCTGCGCCCGGTGAACACGATCGGCACCGCCATCGCGACCTACCTCGCCGACTATCTGGACGAGCACGGCCGCCCGCCGCGCTGGTCGGTGGTCGCACAGGAATTGCGGGACGACCGCGGCCGCCGGATCTTCCACAACACCGCCGATGCCCGCGCGCAACAGCTCTGGCTGACCACCGCGGAGTGGGTCGCCATGCGCGACGACCTCCCGGTGCCGGGCCGCAGGGGGCTGCGAGCGATACGTAAATCCCGCGGCTGACCTCGGCTCGTACAGCGGCCTCGACAACACTGAGTTAACGGCGTTAGGGTAACGTCGTTAACCTACGAGGAGAGCCGCGATGCTGACCCGGATAGCCCGATTCACCACCCGCTCACCCCGCCTCGTGCTAGCGACGGCATTCGCCCTCGCCGTCCTGTTCGGCGTCTTCGGCGCGACCGCGGCCACGCATTTGAAGTCCGGCGGCTTCACCTCCGCCGACGCCGAATCCGCCCGGGTGACCCAGCTCATCGCCGACAACTTCGGCGGCGCCGCGCCCAACTTCGTGCTGCTGGTCAGCTCCGACGCGGGCGCCGACGATCCGGCCACCAAAGCGACGGGCATCGGTCTGGTGGACGCGCTGAAGGCGCGCTCCGGTGTGCAAGGCGTCCAGTCCTACTGGACCGCACCGCCGCCGTTGGCGAGCGCGCTGCGCAGCACCGATGGCAAGAACGCCCTGGTTGTCGCCTTCCTGGACGGAGACGAAACCCAGATTCAGCAGACCGCGGGCGAGTTGGAGAAGCAGTTCGCCTCGGACTCCGACGGCATCACGGTCCATCAGGGCGGCATCGCCGCGATCTATCACGACGTCACCGAGCAGACCACCCGAGACCTCGCCCTGGCCGAGGGTGTCGCCGTACCGCTGTCGATGATCGTGCTGATCCTCGTGTTCGGCAGCCTGGTCGCCGCCGCTCTCCCGCTGGCCATCGGCGTGTTCGCCATCCTCGCCACACTCGCGATCCTGCGGCTGTTCACGCTGTTCACCGACGTCTCGATCTACGCGCTCAACATGACGACGGCGATGGGCCTCGCGCTGGCCATCGACGCCAGCCTGTTCATCGTCAGCCGCTTCCGGGAAGAACTCGGCAACGGCCTCGACACGACCGCGGCGACCATCCGGTCCGTGCAGACCGCCGGACGCACCGTGCTGTTCTCCGCGCTGACCGTGGCGCTCTCCATGGCCGTGCTGAGCGTGTTCGACCTGTACTTCCTGAAATCCTTCGCGTACGCGGGGGTCGCGGTCGTCGTCGCGGCGGCGGCCGCCTCGATCGTCGTCCTGCCCGCCGCGCTCGTATTGCTCGGCCCTCGGGTGAACTCCCTCGATCTGCGGGTTCCGCTGCGGCGCCTGTTTCGCCGCGGCGCGCCCGCGCCCGGGCCGCGGGCGCCGGAGGACACCGGGTGGTACCGGATGGTCACCTGGGTGATGCGGCACGCGGCGCCGGTCGCGATCGTCATCATCGCGGTGCTGCTGGCGCTCGGCTCTCCCTTCCTCTCGGTCCAATTCGGCTATCCCGACGACCGGGTGCTGCCGACCAGCGCTACCAGCCGTCAGGTCGGCGACGCGCTGCGCACCCAGTTCCCGCAGGCCGACCCGGTCACCAATACCACGATCGTGCTGGACGGATACCGCGGCGACACCACCGCGATCGGCGCGTACGCCGCCGAGCTGTCCCGGGTCGACGGCGTACCGGCGGTGCTGTCCAGCGCCGGGATCTACGTCTCCGGGGCCCGTTTGGCCCCGCCTCCACCCGGCATGGCCAATGACACCGGGACGTATCTGAGTGTCGCGACCAAGCTCGATCCGTTCTCGCCAGCCGGTGACCAGCAGCTGCAAGCGATCCGGGCGATCCCGGCACCGGGCCCCGCGCTCTACGGCGGCGCGGCGGCGGCCAACGCCGACTCGCTGCACGCACTGGCCGCCCGGCTGCCGCTCGCCGCCGCGCTGATCGCGCTGACCACGTTCATCGTGCTGTTCCTGTTCACCGGCAGCGTGGTGCTGCCCATCAAAGCGCTTGTGCTGAACACGCTTTCGCTGGCCGCGGCGTTCGGCGCGATGGTGTGGGTGTTCCAGGAGGGCCACCTGTCCTGGCTGCTCGGCTTCACCCCGGTCGGCTACCTGGTGCCGACCATGCCGATCCTGATGTTCTGCCTGGCCTTCGGCCTCTCGATGGACTACGAGGTGTTCTTGCTGTCGCGGGTGCGGGAGGAATGGCTGGCCACGCACGACAACACGCGCGCGGTCGCGGTCGGCGTTGCCCGTACGGGCCGGATCTTCACCGCGGCCGCCGTGCTGATGGCGATCGTGCTCGGCGCCCTGGTGACCTCCAAGGTGTCGTTCATGCAATTGCTCGGCCTGGGCCTGACACTGACCGTGCTCGCCGACGCCACGATCATCCGCGGCCTGCTCGCGCCCGCGCTCATGCGGCTGCTCGGCAAGGCGAACTGGTGGGCGCCCGAACCATTGGCGCGCCTGCACGCCAAGATCGGGCTGACCGAGGGCGAGGAGACCACCGCGTCCCGCACGCTGGAAACCGTGGGACGGGCATGATCGGTGGCCGACGTCCGCGATCGCCGCGCGGTTCCGGAGCTCAGCTGCGCGAGGAGATCCTGCGCGCCACCGCCGAACTGCTCGCCAGGACCGGCCACGCCGATGCCGTCTCGATCCGGGCGGTGAGCGAGCTGGTCGGGGTGAGCGCGCCGTCCATCTATCGGCACTTCGCGGACAAGGACGAGCTCATCGAGGCCGTGGTCGCCCAGGTCTTCGAGGACTTGGCCGAGGCGATGCGGGCGGCCACCGATCCGGCGGCCTCACCGGTGACCCAGCTGCGCGACCAAGGCATGGCCTACGTCCGTTTCGCGCTGGCCCATCCCGAGCAGTACCGGCTGGCGACCGCGCCCACCGAGACCTCTGGCGCGGTGGACCAAGTCCTCACCAGCGGAGCGTTCCAGCATTTCGCGGCCACCGTGCGCAAGTGCATGGAGGACGGCACGATGGCGTCACGCGACCCGCTGCCGGTCGTCCTGGAGCTCTGGTCGGTCGCCCACGGCATCGCCTCGCTGCTGATCGCCAAGCCCTTCCTGCCCTGGGGCGACGCGGAAGCGGTCGCCTCGCGCGTGATGAGCGCCGCGTGCATCGGCTACAGCGTGTTCGACCTGATCGGCGCGGACCCGCCCACACCGGACGCGGTCACCGCCTGGGTAGAGCGGCTGCGCCGGAATCCATCCCTGGAATGACCGAATCGCCCTCCGCCAACCCGATCTTGGCGTGCAGGCGCGCCAATGGTTCCGGCGCCCGCCAGTTCGCCTCGCCGAGCAACCGCATGAGTACGCGCGCGAGCAGGCCGCGGATGCCCGTGGCGTCGGCGAGCACGGTCGAATTTCGCCACTGGCCGTCCGGTGCCCGCGAGTAGCACGGTGCGTGTGGTCCGGGCCGGAGCTGACCGGGGTCGTCCCCTCAGCTCACGGAACTGGCCGACGCGGTGAACGTATTGCACTGTGCCGCACGGTTCTTGTCCAGCCCTGTCTCGAACCACTGCCCGCCGTTCTCGGACGAACCGTGGTCGCGCATGTCCCCCGCCTGGTCGCCGCGGCCGTAGGCATCCTTGCGCGCGAGGGTGAGCTGCGAATCGGTCAGCGAGCCGCCCTCCGCCGAGGACGAGAGGTACATTCCGTCGAAGCAGTTGGCCTGCAACTCGACTCGGCGCGACAATTCCAGCCCCTTGGCGCTGCGTGGCCCGGCGTCGGCCCGCTCGCTGTTGGCCCTGCGCAGGATGCCCGACATCGCCTGCACGTGATGTCCGTACTCGTGTGCGAACACCGACAGATAGACCACCCAGTTGTCCTTGAAGTAGTCGGTCTGCAATTGGCTTATCGGCATGTAGATGGTCTTGTTCGCCGGGCAGTAGAACGCGGCGAAATTGCTCGTCGATCCGGTGCAAGGCGTGGTGATGCCGGACGTGGTCGCGCTGACGTTCAGCGTGGGCGGCTGGAACGGCAGATTCGCCTTGCGCAGGACCGGTTTCCACGCCGCTTCCAGGCACGAGGCTGCGCTTTCGAAGAATTCGCGCGCGGCGTCCACCTGGGTTCCCCACGGGGAGTAGTCGCACCGCGCCGGGATGAGCGTCGCGTTCGGGTCGGTCAGCAGCGGGTTGTTGCCGGTCTCCGAGGGGCCCGTCGAGCCGTCCGGCTGGGCGTCGAAGGTGAAGGTCGGCTGCGGGCCGGACGCGTCGCTGTCGCCGCGTCCGACGGAGATCGCGTTGCGCACCAGTCCCGCCGCGACCAGGAACACGACCACGACCAGCAGCACCACCCAGCCGCCGCCACCGCGTTTGCGCGGCGGCGGATAGGGCGGACGTCCAGGCGGACCGTAGGGCATCGGCGGCGGAACGTGCGGGCGATAACCGGGCGCACCGAAGGCGGGCGGCGGGCCGTACCCGGGCGGCGGGGCATATCCAGGAGGCGGGGCATATCCCGGCGGAGCGCCGTAACCAGGAGGCGGCCCGTACCCCGGCTGCGAGCCGAAGGGCGCACCATAACCGGGCGGCGGCGGAACCGGGCGCCCGCCATGCGGAACCGGCCCGTGTCCGTACGGTGGTTGTGTCACGCCCCCGAACCCCTCGTCTCAGTGATAGCCGACAGCCGCTGACGCAGAATAGCAAGCTGTCTAGAGTAGGCAGCCATGCTGACTTTTCGGGGGGCCGCCGTAGGCGCGCTGCTACTCGCCTCCGCGGGAATGCTGGCGTCGGCCCCGGTCGCCCACACGGAGCCCGCACCGAGCGGTGTGACCATCACCGCCGATCTGAAGTTGAACCGCGAGGGCGTCCTCGAGGTGGTCGAGCAGGTGGCGGTGCCGCCGGACGGCTCCTTCCGGATGTCGCTTCCGCTGCGGCTGAAGGTGAGCGACGACGCCGAGCGGGTTTTCCAGGTCACCGACGTGGATACGGAAGGCGCCGGTACCGCGACGGTGGCGAACGACCAGTTCACCATCGAGGCGAAGCCCGGCGAATCCACCTTCAGGTACTCCGTGCGGAACACGGTCAGCGACGCGCCGGGCACCCAGGTGTTCCGTTGGCTCGGCGTGCTCAACGCCGATATCGCCGCGATCAGCGCGACGCTGATCAGCCCCAGCTTCGAAATGGGCATCGTCGACTGCAAACTCGGCCCGCCCGGCAACTCACGGCCGTGCGCCGACGTCCAGGTCGAAGCCGACGGAGTGCTGTTCCTGGAGCAGACCGACCTACACAAGGGCGACGCGATCGATCTGACCCTGCAACTGCCGCCCGGCACCGTGCCGAGCAACGCCGACGTGCGCGACAGCGGCGCCACGGGTCCCTTCGCGATCACCGCCCAGGTACTCGTCGCGTTCGGCGTCCTGCTGCTCGCTCTGGCCGGCCTGGCCGCGTTCGTGCTGCGCGCACGTCGTCAGGACGCGGCCACGGGCGACGGTTCGGATGTGATCGATCCGCTGCTGCGGGAAAACGACCGCGTGCAGTTCACCTCGCCCGACGGCGTCCTGCCCGGCGAGGCGGGCCTGCTGCTGGACGGGCACGTCGACCCGGTCGACATCGCCGCCACCGTGGTGGATCTCGCGGTGCGTCGGTACATCCGGCTCGCTCCGCTCAGCGACCAGGACTGGCGGATCACCCGCGTGAACGCCCCCGACGACCAGCTGCGCGACTACGAGAAAGCCGTCTACCAAGCGCTGCTGCCCGCGGGCACCGACGCGGTGACGCTCGCCGAGCTGCGCAAGCCGGGCCGGGTCGCCGCCGAGCCGGTGCGCACCGCGCTGCTCGCCGACGCCGTCGCTCGCGGCAACTTCCTCGATCGCCGCCGCCCCGGCCTCGCGGTGTGGCTGGGCGGTGCGCTGGTCGTCGCGGGTATCGCCGCGACCGTCGCGCTCGCCCTGACCTCCGGGCACGCCTTGGTCGGCATCGCCATCGCCCTCGGTGGCGTCGCGACCTTGCTGCTGCCGAAATACCTACCGGTCCGCACGACTCGCGGGCTGGAACTCACCCGGCAGATCCGCGCGCTGCAACGCGGATTGGAAGCGACTCGGCGCGAACAGATTCCGCCGATCGACCAGGAGACGGTGTTCTCCCGCGCCCTGCCGTTCACGGTGATCGGCGGACGCGTCGACAACTGGATCCGCGTCTTCCGCGACCTCGATCCGTCGGCCGACGCGCAACCGGGCCTGTACTGGTTCGCCGGCTTCGAGCGCGAGCGCAACCTCCAGCGCTTCGCGAGCCACTTCCCGTTCTTCATCACCGCGCTGGAAGGACTGTTCGCGAGCGCGGGCGATCCGCACCGCTAGCGTTCGGCGAGCACACACGAGAAAGGGCGACCGGCCACGTGGCCGGTCGCCCTTTCTCCTCTCGCTCAGTCGCCGGACGCGGTTCGCCGGATGGCGGCCAGCGGATCGGCGTAGAGGACGCTCAGCGACGTCACCACCGCGGCGAATTCCTGCACCTTCCCGCCGAATCCGCTGATCCGGATATCGGTCGGCGGCAGCGTGGAGCCCTGGTTGAACGCGCGCGCCACATGGGCGACCGCGGGCCGGTAGGCGGTGAAGGCCTGGCCGCCGAGGACCACCCGATCCGGGTTGAGCATGTCGCGGACCATGGCCACGGTGTGCCCGAGGATGGTGGCTCGCTCGGCCAGCAGTTCGCGCGCGGGTTCCGAACCCGCCTCCGCCGCCCGGTACAGATCGGCGATGGTCGAGCCACCGGTTCCGTTGTGGGCCGGGATGATGCCGCGGCCGACCGCCCTGGAGTGCAGTGACCGATCGCCCACGGTCACTTCCAAGCAGCCGCGACGCCCGCAGGTGCATTCGACGTTCGAGCCGGTGGGCAAGTGCGCGATCGAACCAGGGCCGTTACTCGGAGTGTGCACGCGACCGTCCAAAGTCACCGCCACACCGGCGGTTTCGCGCACATAGAAGTACAGGCTGCTGCCGCGCTCGATCTTGGCCCGGTCCTTCGGCTCGCCGGTGGGCAACAACAGCTCGGAAGCGGCCATCGCCTCGACGTGCGGCGCCACCGACACCGGCAGCTCCAGTACCTCGCCCAGCACCGAACCGATCTGGGCCCCATGCCATTCCAGCTTCGGATGATCGACGACACCGGTGAGCGGGTCGACTCGGCCGCCGATCGCGACCCCGGCCCACAACGCCTTGCGCCGATGCCAGCGCTGCAGGAACGCTTTCGCGCTGCGGGCGACGGTGGTGGTGGCGAACTCCTGCCCGGTCTGCGGGGTGGCGATGGCCAGCCCGCCGAGAATGCGGCCGCGCAGGTCGGCGGCCACGATCTTGGTGACCGCGGCGCCGATGTGAATGCCGATGGTCAGGTAGGCGTCATGATCGATCTCGAACGGGACGCGGGGGCGCCCGACCGCACCCGAGGCCGTCAGATCGGGACGCTCGCGCAGCAGGCCCGCCGCGAGCAGCGCGGAAACCTGGCGGTTCACCGTGGCGATGCTCAAACCCGTTGTGCGCGCGGCATTGTCGCGGGAAACGGGGCCGCCGGTCGCGGCGCGCAGGACCGCTGCCGCCGGGTTGTCACCGATCCGGAGCTCGGGAGCGACCACAGGACGCTGAACGCGGACACGGCCGTTGGCAACCCTGGAGACGGATCGTTCAAGGGTGGGAAGGGACATTGTGCAGATCCTTGCTGAAGTCCCGTTATCCAACGGGACATGCCTACATGGGCGGCGAGGCAGCAAATGAGCAGGAAAAAGGGCTCAGCTGCAGCAAGAAAGGCGACACAGTTCGCGCGTCAAAGGCAGCCGCAGGCCCAGCGCGGCGGTCACGTAAGTGACCCGCGGGAGGTTCCATCGGCTGGCAGACATGTCATTAAAATTAACACCGATATCCGCGACGCACCAACCCCCGACGCGCCGTTGTGCGCACCCGCACATTGTTTCCCCAGGTCGTGCGGGCACGAAAAAGACCCCGGCCCACCGAGAGGCCCTCGGGGCGGGGTCTTTTCGCGCGACGGATTACTTCGGCGCGACGAACGGCTGATTGATCGTCGTGAAGTATTGGATCGCGGCGCCGATCGCCACCGGAGCGGTGATCAGGATCTGGCCCGCGAGGGTGCCGAGCGCACCGACCGCGATGATGCCGCCGAGGCAGCCGATCGCGGCGGCCGGGATGAACGCGCCGAACAGGCCGACGATCGCCGCGGAGGCGACGGTCGCGCCCGCGATGCCGCCGAGCACGCAACCGACGGCGCCGCCCGCGAGCCCGCCGACGAGCGTGCCGATGGTCGCGCCCGCGCTGATCGTGCTGGTCAGACGGGTCCAGGCGGCGACCTCACGGTCGTACTCGGTCTTCCACGGCGCCTTGTCCTCATACGGCAGCGCGACCGGCTTGTAGACCGCGTGCTCCCGGTCGAAGATCGGGGTCAGGGTGGCGCTGCGGCCGGAAACCTGCGCGGCGATCGGGAATTCGAAATCGTCGAGCTGAAACCGCAGCGGTGTCGCCGCGACCACGGTACCGTTGGATGCCTTGACCTTGAACACCTCGTCCTCGACGACCAGGGAACCTGCGTCGGTTTCGATGATCGACTGGGTATCGGTGGCGTGCGCGGTGAAATTGATCGCGCTCTCAGCACTTTCCTCCGCCGGCGCGGCACCGGCCGTCCCCGCGGCCACTCCGGTCGCCACGGTCACCAGCGCCGCGAGCACGGCGAGCTTCCTCATCCTCATGTCCTGCAATCCCTCATCTCGGGTGGAGCTGTTCCAGCCGAAAGCATCGGGCAGAAACTCCGGACAAACGAGGGAAAAACGCAGGAAGATTTCAAATAGGCAACCTGCGAGTTACGGCAACGACGCTAGGTCGTTTTGGCGGCCGCTTTCGCCTGCTTCTTGAATTCCCGCACTTGTGCGAGGGATTCGGCGTCGGTCACGTCGGCAACCGAGCGGCGCGAGCCCTCCTCGCCGTATGCGCCCGCCGCCGCGCGCCACCCCTCGGGCCGCACGCCACGCTGCTTGCCGAGCAGCGCGAGGAAGATCTTGGCTTTCTGCTCGCCGTACCCGGGCAGGTCCTTCAGGCGGCGCAGCACCTCCTTGCCGTCCGGGTCGCTCGCGGTCCAGATGTTCTCGGCCTTGCCGTCGTAGTGCTCGATGACGTAGCGGGCCAGTTCCTGGGCGCGCCGGGCCATGGAACGGCCGTAGCGGTGGATGGCGGGCGGCGTCGCGGCGAGGTCCTCGAACTCCTGCGGGTCGGCCTCGGCGATGCGATGGATGTCGAACCCGCCCATCCGGTCGGCGATCTTCTTCGGGCCGCGGAACGCGTGCTCCATCGGGTACTGCTGGTCCAGGAGCATCCCGAGCAGCGTGGCGAAGTGATCTTCGGCCAGCAGCTTGTCCGCCTCGGCGTCCTGCGCCAGGCACAGCGCGCGACTCATCGGTTACCTCCTGCTCGGTGTACTCCGGACCGGTTCGATCATCCCACCGGTGCCGACGCTGCGGGAACGCCCGGTTCGTCGACGATACGCACGCGAGTGACTCTGGTCACATGGCCTACGCGCGGGTAGACGACACGCCGCGTAGGCTCCAGGCCATGCCTCAGATGACGGCGACACCGACAGACACGACGGCAACGGCCAGGGATGGACACGGGCCCATGAACACCTACGGATTGCGCCCAGACCGGTTCGACCGAGCAGGTCAGGACCAACTTGTCGACGTGCGCGACCTGCAGGCCGCGCTACCCGGTATCCGCCGCCTGCGCAGCTGGGCGCATGAAGCGCTCGCGCTGCGGCCCGGCGAACACGCCGTGGACATCGGCTCCGGCACCGGCACGGAGGTCATCGCCTTCGCCGAAACCGTGGGCCCGGACGGCAGCGCGGTCGGCGTCGAACCCGACCCGCACCTGCTCGCTTCCGCGGAACGCCGGGCCGCCGAGGCGGGCTCGACGGCCAGGTTCCACTCCGGGGACGCCTACGGCGTGCCGTTCGGCTCGGACAGCTTCGACGCCGTGCTGTGCGAGCGCGTCTTCCAGCACCTGACCGCCCCCGCCCGCGCGGCCAACGAGATCGCGCGCGTGCTGCGGCCCGGCGGACGCGTCGTGGTGGTGGACAGCGACTGGGGCACGGCGATCATGCACCCCGGCGACCGGCGGGTCGTGCGCGAGGTGATCGACACGCTCGTGTCGGCGACCACCAACCCGCTGTCCGGCCGCCGCATCCCCGGCCTGCTCACCAAGGCCGGTCTGGTGGTCGACGACGTCGGCTCGCAAGCCCTGGTGCAGGACCGCAGCGTCGGCGCCGGTTCGCTGGTCACCAGGATCTCGGCGATGGCCGTCGCCCGCGGCGCGATCACCGAGGCGGAGCGCGATCAACTGCTCACCGACCTGGAGGCGGGCGCGGCCAGCGGCGACATCCACCTCTCGGTCACCATGTTCGCCGTCCTCGCCCACAAACCACACTGAACCGGCCCGATGGCCGTCGACGTCCTGACCGAAGTCGAGATCGACCGCTCACGCGAGCTGGTCGCGGCCTTCGCGGGCGACCCGGCCCACGCTCCCGCCTGGTACTCGCGCATCCGCAGTGCCACCTGGCAGACGGAGCCGCCGCTGCGGGTCGGCGCGCGGATCGCGTTCGTCGCCCACTTCCTGGGGCGGCGGCTGACCTACACCTATGAGGTCGTGGACTACGTGCCCGGCGAGCGGCTGGTGATGCGCACCTCGGAGGGCCCGTTCCCAATGGCGACGACCTACACCTGGGCGGACACCCCGTCGGGCGGCACCCGCATGACGCTGCGCAACCGCGGCGAGCCCAGCGGGTTGGGGAAACTCGCCGCGCCCCTGCTCGAGGCGGCGATCCGCCGGGCGAACCGCGCCGACCTCGCGCAACTCAAGTCGCTCCTGGAGACCGGATAAGCGGCTGCTTCGCCGTCGCGCGGCCCGGCTCGACGGACTTACCCGACAGGACCGTTCTGCGGCTGCCACTCTGCCCGGCGCGGGGCTGCGCACGGCCGCGTCCCGCGGCGGCTGCCTTGCCCTCGCGGGAGCCCGACGCGAGGTTGTGGATAAACCACGCCCCACTGCGCCCGCTCTTCGGTCCCTCAGCCCGCCGCGGGGCTGCGGACATACATCGCCCGGCTGCGCTCTCCAGGCACCCTCCGGCCGGGGTGGCGGGGAGAGACTCTGCGGGCTGCGCGGAGAATGCGAACGCCCGGCACGAAGTCCGTGCCGGGCGCGATCGCGTGTTCGGTCTGGATTACTTGCCGAGCAGCTTCTCGGTGGCCGCGAGCAGCACGCAGGTGGCCAGGCCGTCCATCGCCTTCTCCAGCTCGGGGAGCTTCGGGAAACTGGGAGCGATGCGGATGTTCTTGTCTTCCGGATCATTCCGGTACGGGAAGGCGGAGCCCGCCGCGGTCAGCGCGATGCCCGCGTCCTTGGCGAGCGCGATCACCCGTGCCGCGGTGCCTTCGAGCACGTCCAGGCTGATGAAGTAGCCGCCCTTCGGCTCGGTCCAGGACGCCACCTTGGACGCGCCGAGGCGGTCCTCCAGGATCTTCAGCACCAGCGCGAACTTCGGCTCCAGAATGGCGCGGTGTTTCTGCATGTGCGCGCGCACCCCGTCGGCGTCCTGGAAGAAACGCAGGTGACGCAACTGGTTGATCTTGTCCGGGCCGATGCTCTTCTTCGACGCATGGCTCAGGTACCAGTCCAGATTGGCCGTCGAACCGCCGATGAAACTCACGCCAGCGCCGGCGAAGGTGATCTTCGAGGTGGAGGCGAACACCAACGGACGGTTCGGGTTTCCGGCCGCGGCGGCCATGCCGAGCACGTCGAGGACCGGGGCAGCGGTATCGGTGAGCGGGTGCACCGCATAGGCGTTGTCCCAGAACAGCCGGAAGTCCGGCGCCGCGGCGGGCATCGAGACAAGCTCGCGGACAACGTCTTCGGAGAACGTGACACCGGTCGGGTTGGAGTAGTTCGGCACCGCCCACAGACCCTTGATCTGCGGGTCGTTCGCCAGCATTTCGGCGATGGCGTGGACGTCCGGGCCGTCGTGGCGCATCGGGATCGGAATCATCTCGAAGCCGAGCGCCTCGGTGATGGCGAAGTGCCGGTCGTAGCCGGGGGCGGGACACAGGAACTTCAGCGTGTCCTCGGCGGCCCAGCGACGCTCGGAGTCGTTGGTGCCGTACAGCATCGCGTAGGTGATCACGTCGTGCATCAGCTCGAGGCTGGCGTTGTTGCCCGCGAGCAGGTTGTCCACCGGGACGTTGAGCAGCTCGCCGAAGATCGCCCGCAGTTCCGGGAGGCCGTGCAGGCCACCGTAGTTACGGCAATCGGTGCCGGTGCCGTCGCGGTAATCCCCCTCGCCGGGCAGTTCGAGCAGCGCGGCGGACAGGTCGAGTTGTTCCGGAGAAGGTTTCCCCCGGGTCAGGTCCAGCGTCAGCTTCTCGGTCTTGAGCGTCGCGTAGTTCGCGGTCTGGGTGTCGTGCTCGTGCACGAGTTCCTCATGGCTCATCAAACCGATCTGCGTTTGCCGGGGCATCCTGGGCAGCCTTTCAAGCAGCGAAGGGACGATGGGTTGGCCGGACCGATGTGCGGCGGCGGCCGAACATGGTGTCCGTGCAGACGCACGTGCATCCGCGGACGGTGTTCACGTTACCCGTGCGTTGCCCGGAATTGGAGGCGTTATCCGACGGCGGACCACCTGTCCGCGCGAGCCCTCTGAAAGGGGACCCCGCGCACCCGGCAGAGCCCGTTGACCCTTGCTGCCTTCCGGCCCTGGGGGGGTTCACAGGATGCGCGCCGCGCGGGATCCGTCGGCCAGTGTAGCCGCTCCTACCCACAGGTCCATCCCCCGGGGTCCACTACCCCGCCCCACCAGGCACTTCGCCCCATTCTCCGCCCCTATTTGGCGACCAGCCCGGCCCTACCGGTATGCTGCTCCACGGAGGATTCGCCTAGTGGCCTATGGCGCTCGCCTGGAACGCGGGTTGGGTTAACGCCCTCAGGGGTTCAAATCCCCTATCCTCCGCCACAACGGCCCGGGTCAGAAGCTTTTCCCGCTTCCAACCCGGGCCGTTCTGCGTAACAAGTACCTCCCCTAGAAACCCGTTGCGCGGCCCGCTGACGACGGGATGGCAGAGAGCCGCTGACCGAATGACCTGGCTAGCCATCGACCGACCGAATTACGGTCGTGCCGTCCAGGCTGCGCACCCGGTACTCGCCCGGGCCGGGGACCGGGGCATCGATGATTTGCGCCAACCGGCGGATCAGTTCGGCGGGATCGACGCCCATCCGATCGCGCAGCTCAACGGTCGAGATTGCGTCGGGGTCGGAGAAGGCAGCGATCAAGACGTGCTCGACACCGACCCATCCGTCGCCGCGGTCGCGCGCGAGCCGTTCGGCGTCGGCGAGCAGCTGCTCGTACATGGGCGTGTGGACGATCGGCTCCGCCATTATCCAGTCTCCCATCTACGAGACGAGTACCTCGGTCCAGTCATTTGCGTGCGCAGTAGCTGAGGCGGCATCCGAAATGCCGGGGCCACTGCTGGGTGGCCTGCTCGACCGTGAGCGGTCGGATCGGAGACTCGTGGCTGAGCCGGTCGTCGATCTCGCTGACACGCGGTCCGCTCGGCGGTCCACCGGTCAGCATCCCTGCGACGAGAAGGACGACTGCGAATATGGCAACCCATGCCGCGGCCATGATCATCGCTAGTACTGCGGTGAGCATCATCGCTGGTGGCCCCGTGGGTAGTCGCGTATGCACGGCTGCCCGTCGATCACCTCGGTGACGAGGTCGGTCCACTGGGTAGCGAGGTATCCGACCGTCGACCAAGCTGCATGCATGGTTTCCTCGGGCACGTCGGTGTGGACCAGCAGGAACTCGGCCGCGACGTAGGCCGACGCGAGGGCGTCCGCTGTCGGGCCGACGAGTTCGGCGCGGCCGTGGACCGGCTGTATGTGGTTGCTGACCCACTGGTTGATCAGCGCCACGAGATCGGCACGGCGGCAATCGACTCAGTGGTACGTGCTGGGTTGATGCGGCGACTGCGGTGTAGATGCGCGAGGCTTTGCGCCCATCGGGTGATCAGGTGGTCGCCCGGGTTGTGGCCGACCGTGCCGCGGAATGCGGCGCAGAGCTGATGCCAGTCCGGTATCCCCTGACCCCTCTTCATATGTTCGGCAGTTATTCCGCTGTGCCGAGAGTCATTGGTCGCGTTCATGTTCCGATCGGCTATCCCTGAGACCCGAAGGAGTAGGCCATGGCCGCGAGGTATGGCAGGCATCGGTCGCCATGGGCGGCGTGCTCGGCGAGGATGAATCGGGCGCGGTCCAGATCGAGATCGGTGGGCTCGGCCGCGCAATCGCGGTACCGCGCGGCCCACAGGTCCCGAGTGTCCTGCGAAATATGCATGGCAGCTTCCTGGTAGGCGTTCGAATGCACACCGACACCGGACCGACCTGCGAGACCTGGCGCATTGTGCTGCTCATCAGGTTTGCGCCTTCGGCAGCTGAAACTGTTCCGCTGCGGGACAATCACCAACGTCGGGCTTTCACGTGCCGCTGAGGGGAATGTGCACATGAGCGAGCTTCAGTACGGGGATGGTCGATTCATCGGACAGCAGATACGTGCCATTCGCCGTCGCCGTGGGTGGTCGCAGCAGTTGCTGGCCGATCGAGTCGGTGTGAGTAGAGGCGCGATCGCCAAGTACGAGACTGGCGATCGTCCAATTGATTCCCGTCGCTTGCTGTACGCATTGTCTGATGCGCTCGGTGTCCGGGTTGGTGACCTCACAGGTCACCCAGCTGACGAGACCGACCCAGCGGCGGTGTCGTTCCACGCCGCGGTCGCCGACATCGAGACTGCGCTGTGGGCTGCCGGGAACGTGACACCAACTGGGCCACCGATGACCCTGGACGAACTTGCCTATGCGGGACAGCGGGTGAGCACCGCACTCATCGAATGGGACTTCGCCGTATTGAGCTCGATGCTTGGTCCGCTACTGACCGAAAGCTTCCGCCATACGATGGATGACACTGGCGCGGACGCAGATCGGGCATGGAATCTTCTGGCGGGGCTCGCTTCCGACGCCGCTATCGCGTTGCGTGTGCGCGGGTACACCGCGCAGGCATGGACGGCGACGCAGATCGTTGAGGAGGCCGCTCGAAATACCGGTGATGCTGCCACTGACGCCGCTGCGGCATTCGCGCGCAGCCAGGTCTTGTTATCGCGGCCCGGTTCAGTGGATGCAGCATTGACATGCGCGACGCGCGCAATCGACCGGCTGGAGGAGCAAGCCCGTACGCTCGGAGAACTGGAGACGTTCGGAATGCTGCACCTGCAGAGCGCTCTTGCGGCCGCCGCAGCAGGCAAGGAAGCGGAAACCTACTTCGACGCCGCAGACGAGGTGGCGGGGCGGCTTGCCGGTGCGCAGCCAGGTTGGTCGATTCTCCGCAATCCAACCTTCGGCACGGACAACGTGATGGTGTGGCGGATGTCGGTAGCGTTGGAGCAACGCGATCCGGTCCGGGTTCTCGAAGTTGCCGCCGAGCTGCCGCCCGGTGCTATCGCCGCGGCGAGCAGGCGAGCACAGTACTTCGTCGAACTGGGCCGCGCGCACGCCCTCTGTCACGACTACCCGGCGGCTCTGAATGCCCTGCTGCGCGCCGAACACATCGCGCCACAGAATGTACGGTCGATGGCCGTCGTGCGCGAACTGGTCGGGCACATGATGCGCGCCGCGCGCCGTTCGATGACGACCGGTGACCTGGGTCGGCTCGCAAAGCGGGTCGGTGCTGTTCCTGCCTAGCCGACGCAGGGACAGAGGAAGCTGACACGATGGCGGTATGAACGATCAGCGAAGCCCCGTCCTGTACGTGATCGTGACCGGCGCGACGCCAGCGAACGAGGTCGGCGAGCTCGTCGCATACGCCCAAGCCGACGGCTGGGACGTATGCGTGATCGCATCCCCCAACGGCTACCGATTCATCGACGCCGATGCGCTGGCAGCCCTGACCGGGCATCCGGTGCGGTCCCAGTTCAAGGAGCCCGGCACGCTCGATGTGCTGCCACCGCCCGACGCGGTAATTGCCGCGCCGATCACAGCGAATTCGTTGGCGAAATGGTCACTGGGAATCGCCGATACACTGCCGGTGGGGATGCTGGTCGAGGCCGTGGGTCGCGGACTTCCAGTGGTGGCCGTGCCATACGCGAAGCCGGAGCTTTTGCGTTTCCCGGCGTTGCGAGATGCCGTTGGGAAGCTGTCCGAGTGGGGCGTCACGGTGGTCGACAGCGGTGACGCCGAGCCGGACACAGTCGGTTGGGGCACCGCCTGGAAGGCGCTGCTGGCACACCCCGCCCTGAGCAGCGGGAAATGACGGATCGTCCACGTCAACGCGCGCGGACCGCCGACCTCCAGGAATGGATGCATCCACTCATCGCCGCCACCACATAGGAGCAATCGGTATGCGAATCGGTGTCACAGGGCATATGAACATCACCGAGGCGACAGCGCCATTGGTCTACAAGGCGGTGCGCGCGCTACTCGACGAGCACGACCCGAGCAGCCTGGTCGGCGTCAGCTGCCTCGCGCGCGGCGCGGATTCCGTGTTCGCGCAAGCGGTGCTCGACGCGGGCGGTCAGCTCGAGGTGGTGCTGCCGTCACGGAACTACCGTGAAACGAAGGTGAAGCCGGACCACGCCGAGTCGTTCGACGACCTGATCAGCCGGGCTGCGCAGGTGCGGGTGATGGAATTCGATAACGCGGGCCGGGAAGCGTACGAGGCGGCGAACGATGCCGTGGTGGGGTCGGTGGATCGGCTCGTGGCGGTGTGGGACGGCGAGGACGGACAGAAGGCCGGCACCGCGAGCGTGGTGGAACTCGCGCGTGAACGTGGCGTGCCGGTCGATGTCGTGTGGCCGGAAGGTGCCGCACGGGGCTGACGACTGGTGGTTCCGTTGCCGACCTCGGTGGACCGGGAAGGCTCGGTGCCGCAGCGATTCGGAATCGTGCGATCAAGACTGTGCGACTTCCGATTACGATGCGATGATCTCCCCGTGACTCAGTGGCTTCCACTCTTCGGTTCCCTCGTCGTCGCCCTTGCGGCATTGGTCGGTGTGCTGGTCAACAACCGCACGAACCGTGCGGCGGTCACCGCCGCGGACGAGCGGAACCGGGTCACGCTCGATGCCGCGCAACGGAATGTGGAGTTGACGAACGCGGCGGCGGATCGCCGGGAACACGACAGGTGGAGGCGGGAATCCGTGCTGGCCTCGGTGTCTTCCGTGCTGGCGATCTCCAGCGAGGTCCGTCAGCGGTTGATGCACTGTGACCGGTGGGCGGACGACGAGCTGGACCAGGTGGGTGAGGAACTGCGCCAAACCATCTCCGGGTCGGTCGGTTTCATCAGCAGCCTGCGCGTCGTGGCGCATCGCAAGCTGCCCAATCGCTGCGAAGATCTGATGCGCACGCTCGGCGCGGCGCTGAACATCACCCTGCAGCGGCGGGGGATCGAACTCGACGGCGAGGCCACCGGCGAGGAGATCTCCGAAATCCAGGCGCTGTGGTCGCGGGCGATCGAGAACACGGTCGAGGAGGAGCGCTCGGTGATCAGCGCGACGCGGATCGAACTCGAGATCAAGGTCTCCAGTGAACTCGCGCAGGCCACGTCGGTACCGGCCCTCGCCCGAGCCTGATCCTCGCGGGCGGAGGCAGGCTCGTCACTCACAGTGCGGCGATGACTTCTTTCACGCCGGAGCGGAGCAGGTCGGCGTAGGCGTCGACATCGGGGACGACCGCGGAGTCCGCGTGCACGGAAACGGTGACGGTGTCGCCGAGGCCGTGCACGCCATGGGTGAGGTGCATGACGGAGCCCAGAGCCGGGAAGCCCGCGGTGAACCGGACGGGGCCGCCGCCGAAGACCAGGTCGGCGGGGCCGCGGTGGACGCTGGAGACGACGGTGTGGCCCGCGATCGAGTCCGGGACGGTGTCGATCGGATAGCGGTCGACGTCGCGGCGCAGCAAGGGGGCGGGGATGGTCGCGGTGACCCGGTCCTGGGCGGACAAGAGTGGGTGCTGAGCGCGCAGGCGTCGCTCGGCGAGCGCGGCGGCGATCTTGTCGGCGCGCAGACGCAGATCCGGCTCGTCGGTGAACAGGTCGACGCCCAGGCTGCGGTAATTGTTGCGCGGGCGGATGCCACGCCTGGGCGACGACTCCGGCAGCGCGCTCGGCACCTGCGCGCCCAGCCGTCGCATGGGCTCCTCATCGTCGGCCAGGTAGCGAGCGAGCGCCAACGACACCGCGGTCAGGACGACAACGGTGACGGTGCGACCGGGCACCCGCAGGTCTCCGGCCGGGAACACGAGCATCCGGACCGCATGCCGCGAAATCCCCTCGGGCCTGGACCGATTCACCAGGCTGGCCGGGAAACCCGCTCCCGGTGGGGGAAGCTCGCCCCTCTCGGTCAACTCTGCGAGTCGCTGCTGCGCCCGAAAGGCTTGGTAACCCCGCACCGCGGTCGACGCGAGCCGAACAGGCATACGCAGCAGTCCCAGGACCGAATCGGCCAGTACACCGCCACCTCCCGGCATCAACCCCGCTCGATGACCGCCCCGAAACGCGGCATCCTCGTCCACCGCGGACTCGCTGAACAACGCGCGCGCGATCGCCGAGGCGCGTCGTCCGTCGGCGAGCGCATGCGACATCTGCAGCACCGCAACCAGGGCGGGCCCGTTCCCCGGCCCCGGTGCGTCGACGATCCCGCGGAACACATGCAACCGCCACGGACGCACGGCCGCGTCCACTCCGGTGCCGAGCACATCGCCGAGCGCGTCCAGCAACCGCGACCAATAATGCTCCGCCAGTTGGTGTTCCACGAATTGCTCGGCGGCGAATTCACCGGGCGTCCAGGACGGGTAATCGATGTCCGCGGGCAGTTCGCGCAGGCGCACCCGCAGGTCTGCGATCCGTTCGCTACGTTCGGCGACGGCGGCGCGCAGTTCTTCGGTCGATTGTCCAGAATCCGCGAAGCAATACAGCAGAAACAGATCGTTGCGCGTGCGTCGGGACAACCAGTACATCGTCGCGTCCTGCGGTGCCATCGCGCTCACCAGTAAAACGATATCGACTCGGACGCGTCCACTTCCGGCAAGCCCGAAGTAAATGTGAATGATCTTGTTCCACAACCGGGCGGGAAACCCCATCGATTCCGCCGCCAAGCTCTGCTACCGTCTGTAGTAGGAACAGATACCACTCTCACCCAGGGCGGGGTGTCGGCCATGGCTACAGATCTAGCTCGCGCGATCGCTACGCAAGCCCATGAGGCGGACGAGCGGTATAAGGCCGCGGCGTTCGTGAAGCGGTCGATCAACAAGGTCTTCCCGACGCATTGGTCGTTCCTGCTCGGTGAGATCGCGCTCTACAGCTTCATCATCCTGCTGCTGTCGGGTGTGTATCTGACATTGTTCTTCGACCCCTCCATGACGGAGGTCGTCTACGACGGTTCCTACCAGCCCCTACGCGGCGTAACGATGTCGCGGGCCTACGAGACGGCGCTCAACATCTCCTTCGAGGTGCGCGGCGGTCTGTTCGTCCGCCAGGTGCACCATTGGGCGGCGCTGCTGTTCGCGGCGTCGATCATCGTGCACTTGTTCCGGATCTTCTTCACCGGCGCCTTCCGCAAGCCGAGGGAAGCGAACTGGGTCATGGGCTCGCTGCTGCTGATCCTGGCGATGTTCGAGGGCTTCTTCGGCTACTCGCTGCCCGATGACCTGCTGTCGGGCACCGGCCTGCGGGCCGCGTTCTCGGGCATCACGATTTCCATCCCGATCATCGGCACCTGGATGCACTGGCTGATGTTCGGTGGCGATGTCCCCGGCGACATCATCATCCCGCGCCTGTACATCGCGCACGTGCTGCTATTTCCGGGGATCATCCTGGCGCTGATCGCCGCACACATCGCATTGGTGTGGTACCAGAAGCACACCCAGTTCCCCGGCCCGGGCCGCACCGAGAACAACGTGGTGGGCGCCCGCATCGTGCCGGTGTTCGCCGCGGATCAAGGCGCGTTCTTCGCCTTCACCCTCGGCACCGTGGGCCTCATGGGCGGGCTGTTGCAGATCAACCCGATCTGGAACCTGGGCCCGTACAACCCCTCGCAGGTGTCGGCGGGATCGCAGCCGGACTTCTACATGATGTGGACCGACGGCATGGCGCGGTTGATGCCGCCGTGGGAGCTGTATCTGGGCCGCTACACCGTGCCCGCGGTGTTCTGGGTCGCGGTGATCATGACTTTGGTGTTCGTCCTGCTCATCGCCTACCCGTGGATCGAGAAACGCCTGACCGGCGACCGAGCCGCGCACCACAACCTGCTGCAACGCCCGCGTGACGTGCCGGTCCGCACCGCGATCGGCGCGATGGCGATCGCGTTCTACGTGGTGCTGACCCTGTCCTGCGTCAACGACATCATCGCCTACAAGTTCGACATCTCGCTGAACGCGACGACCTGGGTGGGCCGGATCGGGCTTCTACTCGGACCGCCATTGGCCTACTTCCTCGCCTACCGCATCTGCCTCGGCTTGCAGCGCAGCGACCGCGCGGTGCTGGAGCACGGTGTGGAGACCGGTGTGATCAAGCGCTTGCCGCACGGTGAGTACATCGAGATCCACCAGCCGCTCGGCCCGGTGGACGAGCACGGTCACCCGATTCCGCTGGCGTATCAGGGCGCTCCGGTCCCGAAGAAGATGAGCAAGCTGGGCGCGGCAGGCAAGCCGGGCACCGGCAGCTTCCTGCGCGCGGACCCGCGCCAGGAGAGCGAGCAGCACTTCGCGACCGAACACGAAGAGGAACGCAAACAACTCGCCGTGCTACGCAGGATCCAGGAGCGGGTGAACGGCCGCGGAAACGGATCCGCCCATTGATGATCGGACGGCGCCGGAAATCGTCCACGGAAAACCGCGAAGGCCCCGAGTCCATGCGACCCGGGGCCCGCTTTGCCTGGCTCAGGCTGCTCCAGTGCGGTTTATCCGCGCCGGAACTCCCCCGCCGAGACCCCCACTAGGAACGCATCCCACTCGCTCGGCACGAAGGCCAAGACCGGGCCCCGTCCGTTGTCCTTGGTGTCACGAACCGCGACATTGCCATCCCCGAGGAAAGCGACTTCTACGCAGTTCCCATCCGGGCCGCTGTATGTGCTCTTGCGCCACACAGCGCCCGCCAAATCAACTTCCACGGCACTAGCTCCTTTGCTGCGTCGAGAGCGAGATAGATTTCTCCTGACATTGTTCCAGCTAGCCTCGGAACTCGGCTGAAAGCCGAATCCCGCAGTGCGCCCTTGGTAGAGCGCACTTTCCCGGTGCGTTGATATCGCACGTGGAGTTCGAGAGGAAATTAACCTCGCGCGGGGCCTGTCCCCGCGGGCCCACACTAGCAGGTCCATCGAAAGTTTGCCCGTCTCTTGCCTATTCAATCATCGCAGCCACACAGGTTTGCGAAGGAAGAGGTTTGCGGAAACATTGCCAGGCGCTGGCAGCCATTCTTCGCACTGGCGTACCACAATGTTTTTAGCGGATGTGATTGCTCTGTTATCGGCCGACAATTCGGCGACCGCCCGGGCCCGCGTCGACGGCTCCGCCGCGGCCGTGCATGATGGAACCTATGGTCGAACGCGATCGCGACGACGCAGGTCGCGCCCGTAACGCCCGGCCGCGCGACCGCCTCGGGCGCCCACTGCCGCCGGGCAGCACCGGAGTCCCCCGAATTCCGGATGATCTAGATCTGCCACCCCAGCAAACCTTGACCTTCGCCCAGCAACTGCTGGACAACGGACTAGCTTTCAACGCACATGAGGTTTTAGAGGCCGCATGGAAGAACGGACCGTTCGCCGAGCGGATGCTGTGGCAGGCCCTGGCGCAGTTCGCTGTCGGTCTGACCCACATACAACGGGGAAATCCCAAGGGGGCGCGTACACTCCTCGCCCGCGCGGTGTCCCGTTTGACCGCCTATAGTCCGGAAAAAGATAGCGTGCCCTACGGTATCGACCTCGCCGGACTGATCGCCCACGCGGGATCTCTGCTCGCCGCGCTCGATGCCGGTGAAGAACTGTCCGAGGCCGACCTGAGGCCGCGTCTGCGCGGCTGATCGCCGCGCTCCTACGATGGCAGGAATGCGCATCTCCTCGTTCACCAGCGGAGCCCGTGGCTGAGCCGGGCGCGGGCCGGTACGCGCCGAGCCCGTCCGGTGACCTGCACCTGGGCAATCTCCGCACGGCGCTGCTCGCCTGGGCGTTCGCCCGCTCCACCGGCCGCCGCTTCGTGCTCAGGATCGATGACCTGGATCGGGTGCGCCCCGGCGCCGAGCGGCGGCAACTGGACGACCTCGCCGCGATCGGCGTGGACTGGGACGGCCCCGTGGTGCGCCAATCCGAACGGCTGCCGGATTACGACGCGGCCATCGAACGCCTCACCGCCGCCGGACTGACCTACGAATGTTTTTGCACGCGAAAAGAAATCCAGAAGGCAGCGACAGCGCCGCACGGGCCGATGGGCGCCTATCCCGGCACCTGCCGCGAACTGAGCGCGGCGGAACGCACCCGCCTGCGCGCCGAGGGCCGCCCTGCCGCGCTGCGCCTGCGCGCGACGGCCACCGAGTTCGAGGTGCACGACGACCTGCACGGCCGCTACCGCGGCCCGGTCGACGACGTGGTGCTGCGCCGCGGCGACGGTGTCCCGGCCTACAACCTCGCGGTGGTGGTGGACGACGCGGCACAGGGCGTCGACCAGGTGGTGCGCGGCGACGATCTGCTGCCGTCGACACCGCGACAGGCATACCTCGCGACCCTGCTCGGTCTTCCGGTGCCGCGCTATGCCCATGTGCCGCTGGTGCTCAACCCGGAGGGACGGCGGCTGGCGAAACGGGATGGCGCCGTGACGCTTACCGACCGGCGGGCGCTCGGCAACACACCCGGCGATGTCGTCGCGGCACTCGCCGCTTCGCTCGGCTACACCGCGAGCTCGTCCGCCGAGCTACTCACGCATTTCGACCCGCTATTACTGCCCCGCGAACCGTGGACACTCGATGTGAATGGGTTGTTGCAACACAGCGGATGTCCGTAACGTACGCATCGGTCCAACTACTGATCAATCGACGAGGACAAATAACTATGACAAGCGGTGGGTACGACCCCAACCAGTATCCGCAGGGCGGGCAGCCGTATGGGCAGCCGTACCCGCAGGGCGGCGACCAGTACGGCCAGCCTCCGCAGCACGGCCAGCAGCCTCCGCAGTACGGGCAGCAGCCCCCGCAGTACGGGCAGCAGCCCCAGTACGGGCAGCAGCAGCCGCCGCAATACGGCCAGCAGCCGCAGTACGGTCAGCAGCCGCAGTACGGGCAGGACCCCTACGGTCAGTACCCGCAGCAGCCCGGTTTCAACAACTACGGCGGTCAGCCGGGTGACCTCGGCACCCGCATCGGCGCCCGCGTCATCGACGCGATCATTCTGCTGATCCCGTACTTCATCCTGTACGCCCTGGTCAGCGACTCCTTCGGCCTGACCATCGGGCTCAGCCTGGTCTGGACCCTGGTGCAGCTCGGCTACTTCGTCGGCCTGGAGACCTCGCAGGGCGCCACGCTCGGCAAGAAGATCCTCGGCCTGAAGGTGGTCGCCCCCGGCGGCGCGGGCAATGTGGACCCGGTCACCTCGCTGAAGCGCAACCTGTTCATCGCGGCGAACATCATCCCGTGCGTCGGCGGTCTCGTGTCGCTGGGTCTGGTGATCTACATCATCATCACCATCTCCCAGGACCCGAACAAGCAAGGTTGGCACGACAAGTTCGCCGGCGGCACCCAGGTCATCAAGGCCTGAGCCGCGTAGGTCGTCCGAAATGCGCAGGGGCGCACCCATTCGGGTGCGCCCCTGATGCTTTTCCAGCCCGGCGGCTACGCGCTGGAGACCCCAACGACGATCACGACGACGAAATACAGCAGGCCCAGCACGAACGCACCGACACCGATCCAGATGCCCGCGAGCGCCATACCGCGGCCCTCCTGGCCGGACTGCTTGATCTGATTCAGCGCGACGACGCCGAGAATGACGCCGATGATCGAGCCGAGCCCACAGGTGACGAACCCGACCAGCGACGAGATCAGCGCGCCGATCGCCATGCCGTTGGTGCCCTGCGCGGGAGCGCCGTAGGGCTGGTAGGGACTCTGGTAGCCGTAGCTCGGCTGCGGATACGGCTGCGCAGGCTGCTGGTAGGACGGGTACTGCGGCTGCGGAGGCGGCGTCATCGGCTGCGACGGCGGCTGCACCGGGTACTGCGGCGCCGAGGGATAACCCGACGGCTGCTCGGCGCTCGGGTACTGCGGCAGCGAGCTCTGCCCACCGGACTCCGGCGACACGCCTTGGCCGCCGTACTGCTTCCACCATTCGTCGGAGTCCCCGGGATTCGTCATTGCTACAGCGTATTCCACAACCTGGTTTGATGATGCGGGTGAGTGAGTCGAATACCACTGAAGAACACGGCGGGCCTGGGCGCCCCGCGTCGAACCACGCGGCATTCGCCGAGGTGGCGCGGGGGTACTACGCACCGATCGTGGCCCTGTTCACCGCGACCCTGATCATTTCCAACATCTGTGCCACCAAGGGGGTGGAGTTCCTCGGCGATCGCTCGGTGTCGCTGGGGCCGCTGCAAATCCTGCCCATCGCCACCGACGGCGCCTTCTTCCTGTTCCCGCTGGCCTACATCCTCGGCGACGTGCTGAGCGAGGTGTACGGTTTCCGCGCCACCCGGCGCGCGATCTACTACGGTTTCGCCGCCTTGCTGCTGACGGTGGTGTGCTTCGCCATCGCGATCCGACTGCCCGCCGCGAGCTTCTACGAGAACCAGGAGGCGTTCCGCACGGTTCTCGGCACGACGCCCCGGCTCGTCCTCGCAGGGCTGGCCGGATACTTCGTCGGACAGCTGCTGAATTCCGCGACCTTGGTGCTGATCAAGGAGCGAACCAAGGAAAAGTACCTGTGGGCCAGGCTGATCGGATCGACCATCGTCGGCGAGTTCGCGGACACGCTGCTCTTCTGCTCGATCGCCGCGGGCGCCATCGGCATCGACACCTGGCAGCAGTTCGTGAACTACGTGATCGTCGGCTTCCTCTGGAAGACCCTCGTCGAAGTAGTGGTGCTCCCGATCACCTATCGCGTGATCGCATTCCTGAAGAAGCGCGAACCTACTTACGCCCCAACGGAAGTCGCTCCGCTACAAGCCTGAGCAGTGGTTGTTTCGCAGCCCACCTGTGGCTCGCGTTCGAGCGACCGCCGCTGGCGACTTCGCAGCGGACGCGTCGGCCGCGCGGACGCGAGCCCGACACGGGTGAGCCGTTGGTCAGGTCTACAGATCAACCACCATTCCGCCGCCAGCGGCCCAATACTTCTGCTTTGTGCTCGTCGAAGTAGCCGCCCTCGATGCTCTGCCGGATGCGGTCGACCAGGCGCACCGTGAACCGCTCGTTGTGGATCGTGCACAGCGTGGAGGCGAGCATCTCCTTGGCCTTGAACAGGTGGTGGATGTACGCGCGGGTGTAGTTGGCGCAGGTGTAGCAGTCGCAGGTCTCGTCGATCGGAGTGAAGTCGCGCCGGAAACGGCTGGTGTTGATGTTGAACCGGCCGGTGTCGACGTAGATCGCCGCGTTGCGAGCGACCCGGGACGGGTTCACGCAATCGAAGGTGTCCGCGCCGTTCTCGATGGCGGTGAAGACGTCCTCCGGCTCGCTGATGCCGAGCATGTGCCGCGGCTTGTCCTCGGGCAGCTCGTCACAGCACCAGCCGACGATGGCGCCGAGATTGTGCTTCTCCAGCGCCCCGCCGATACCGTAGCCGTCGAACCCCGTTCCCGCGCTGCCCCGGATGGATTCGAGACCGCGACAGGCCTTGCGGCGCAAGTCCTCGTATTGCGCGCCCTGGATGACGGCGAACAGCGCTTGGTACGGGCGGTGCGAGCGTGCGGTGGTCAGCCGCTCGTGTTCGTCTATGCAGCGCTGCGCCCACTCGTGCGTGCGCTGCACCGACTGCTCCTGGTAGGCACGGGTGTTGAGCAGCGTGGTGAGCTCGTCGAAGGCGAACATGATGTCGGCGCCCAGCTGGTGCTGAATGCCCATGGACACCTCGGGGGTGAACCGGTGCACGGAGCCGTCCAGGTGCGAGCGGAAGGTGACGCCGTCGTCGTCCACGGTGGCCAGCCGTTCCTTGCCGGGGGCGATCACGTCGTCGCTGCGGACGTCGACGGCCTCCATCGCGAGCACCTTCTTGAACCCGACGCCCAGCGACATCACCTGGAACCCGCCGCTGTCGGTGAAGGTCGGCCCGGGCCAGTTCATGAACGCGCCGAGTCCACCGGCTTCGTCCACGACGTCGGCGCCCGGCTGTAGGTACAGGTGGTAGGCGTTGGCCAGCAACGCCTGGGCGCCGAGATCGCGCATGGCCTCCGGCAGCACCGCCTTGACCGTCGCCTTGGTGCCCACCGGAATGAACGCGGGCGTAGCGATCGAGCCGTGCGGCGTATCGATCAGACCGGACCGGCCGTGCCGGCCGTCCAGACGCGTACCAACGGTGAAGGAGAACGATTCGGGACCGGACACCCCGCTATCCTCGCAGTTCCCCGGACACCGGCCACACCAGGCCACCGACCAGGGCGCGAACACCCAGCGCCGCAAAGCCCACCACACCGCGAACCGCTGCTGCTGCCGCTACTCGGCAACGCGAGCACACGGCACGCCTCGACTCTCGAGCGAAGCAAGACCTGACTGGCGGCTCAGCTCCATCCGGGCAGGCGAACAACCAGCCGTCGCTGGCACCCCCGACTCCCGAATCCAGGCAAGCGAACAGCCACGTGGCGCTGGCACCCCTGACTGCGAAGCAATGCCTGGCCAGCGGCTCAGCTCTATCCAGGCAAGCGAACAACCAGGCGTCCCGCATGCCCCTCCACGCAACAACATCGGCCCAGCTCCCGGTTTCGAGCGAAGCGAGATCGAGCATTGCTCGTTCGCGGCCCGGCTCGCGTCCGAGCGGCCGCCGCGTCCGCGACGAAGTCGCCAGCGGCGGTCGCTCGGACACGAGCCACAGATGGGCCGCGAACACGCAGCGCCGCAGGCGCTGCCAAATCACACCGCCGCGGCGAACTGGGCGTTGTAGAGGCGGTAGTACGCGCCGCGCTCCTCGAGGAGGCGTTCGTGGGTGCCGTGTTCCACGATCCGGCCGGATTCCATGACGACGATCAGGTCGGCGTCGCGGATGGTGGACAGGCGGTGGGCGATGACGAAACTGGTGCGGTCGCGGCGCAGTGCGGCGGTCGCGTGCTGCACCAGCAGCTCGGTGCGGGTGTCCACCGAGCTGGTGGCCTCGTCCAGGATGAGGATGGACGGTTTGGCCAGGAACGCGCGTGCGATCGTGATCAGCTGTTTCTCGCCCGCGCTGACGCCGGATCCCTCTTCGTCGATGATGGTGTCGTAGCCGTCGGGCAGCGCGTGCACGAAGCGGTCCACGTAGGCGGCGCGCGCCGCGGCGAGGATGTCCTGCTCGCTGGCGTTCGGGTTGCCGTAGGCGATGTTCTCCCGGATGGTGCCGCGGAACAGCCAGGTGTCCTGCAACACCATGCCGATGCGCGAGCGCAGGTGGTCGCGGGTGATCTGGGTGATGTCGACCCCGTCGACGGTGATGGTGCCCGCGTCCAGTTCGTAGAACCGCATGAGCAGGTTCACCAGCGTGGTCTTTCCCGCGCCGGTCGGGCCGACGATCGCGACCACGTGCCCTGGCTCGGCCACCAGCGAGAGCCGCTCGATCACCGGTTTGTCCGGTTCGTAGCGGAACGAGACGGCCTCGAACTCCACCCGGCCGCGATCGACCGGACGGGCATCGTCCATCACCGGATCCGGGGTCTGCTCCTCGGCGTCGAGGATCTCGAAGATCCGTTCGGCCGAGGCGACGCCGGATTGCAGCAGGTTGGCCATCGCGCCGAGCTGGGTGAGCGGCTGGCTGAACTGCCGGGAGTACTGGATGAACGCCTGCACCTCGCCGAGCGAGAGGGTGCCTGTCGCCACCTTCAGGCCGCCGACCAGCGCGACCAGCACGAAGTTCACGTTCCCGAGGAACATGATCGCGGGCATGATCAGCCCAGAGATGAACTGTGCCTTGAAGCTGGCCTGGTAGAGCTCCTCGTTGCGCTTGTCGAACTCCTTGCCGACCTCCCGGTTGCGCCCGAACGCGGTGACCACCTCGTGCCCGGTGTAGGCCTCCTCGACCTGGGCGTTCACCAGGCCGGTGTATTTCCACTGGTTGACGAAGTGCGGCTTGGAGCGTTTGGCGATCTGCGCGGTGACCACGATGGCGGCGGGCACGGTGAGCAGCGCGATCACCGCGAGCATCCACGAGATCCAGAACATCATGATCAGGATGCCGAGCACCGAGAACACCGAGATCAACAGCTGGCTCATGGTCTGCTGCAAGCTCTGCGACACGTTGTCCACGTCGTTGGTCACCCGGCTGAGCACGTCGCCGCGCGGCGCGGAGTCGAAGTAGCGCAACGGAAGCCGGTGGATCTTGTCCTCGACGTCGCTGCGCAGCCGCTTCACCGTCCGGTTGATCACGATGTTGAGCAGGTAGCCCTGCAGCCAGCCGAAGACGGCGGCGCCGAGGTAGAGCACCAGCACCAGCCCGAGGACCCGGGCGACCGCGTCGAAGTCCACGCCCACGCCGGGCACCACGTCCATGGCGCTGAGCATGTCGGCGAGCGTGTCGTCGCCCTTGGCCCGCAACGCTTCTATCGCCTGATCCTTGGTGACGCCCGGCGGGAGCTGCTTGCCGACCACGCCGTCGAAGACCAGGTTGGTCGCCTTGCCGAGAATGTAGGGGCCGAGGGTGTTCAACACCACCGAGGTGATGACCAGCACCACGATCAGGGCGACGTAGACCCGTTCCGGAGCGAGCCTGCGCAGCAGCCGTTTCAGGGAGGGCCCGAACGATTTCGCTTTGGCGTCCGGCGCACCCGGACTGGGCATTCCCGGTCTCATCGTGCCTCCTCGGCACTCAGCTGCGATTCGACGATCTCGCGGTACTCCGAGCAGTCCCGGATCAGCTGCTCATGCGTGCCGATGCCCGCCATCGCGCCGTCCTCGAGCACCACGATCTGATCGGCGTCCCGGATGGTGGCGATGCGCTGGGCCACGATGAGCACCGAGGCATCGGCGGTCTCCGGTTTCAGCGCCTCCCGCAGCCTGGCGTCGGTGGCGACGTCGAGCGCGGAGAACGAGTCGTCGAACAGGTACACCCTCGGCTTCTTCACCAGCGCTCGCGCGATGGCCAGGCGCTGACGCTGGCCGCCGGAGACCGTCGTCCCGCCCTGCGCGACCGGCGTCTGCAGCCCTTGCGGCATCTCCCGGACGAAATCGGCGGCCTGAGCGATCTCCAGGGCGCGCCACAGTTCCTCGTCGGTGGCGTCCGGATTGCCATAGCGCAGATTGCTCGCGATCGTTCCGGAGAACAGATACGCCTTCTGCGGCACGAGCCCGATCTGGGAGCGCAAGAGCTCCAAGTCGATGTGGCGGACGTCGGTGCCGCCGACGTAGACCGCGCCGTCGGTGACGTCCATCAGCCGGGGAATGAGGTTGACCAATGTGGTCTTGCCCGAACCGGTGGAGCCGACGATCGCGGTGGTGGTGCCCGGACGCGCCTGGAACCGAATGGCTTTCAGCACCGGCTTCTCCGCGCCGGGGAAGGCGAACTCGGCGAACCGGAAGTCCACCACCGCCGGGTCGGCGGTGAACGGCTGCGGAAGTCGCGGCGGATGGACCGAGGATTCGGTGTCGAGCACATCGCCGATCCGGTCGGCGGACACCGCGGCGCGGGGCGCCATCATGGCCAGGAACGAGGCCATCATCACGGCCATCAGGATCTGCATGATGTAGGACAGCATCGCGGTGAGCGAGCCGATCTGCATGTGCCCGGCGTCGATCTCGCGTCCACCGAACCAGATCACCGCGACGGCGGTGACATTGCTGATCAGCATCACGGTCGGGAACATCAGCGCCATCAACCGGCCGACGCGCAGCGCGGTGTCGGTCAGTTCGGTGTTGGCCAGCCCGAATCGCCAGGTCTCCTGGCGCTCCCGCACGAACGCCCGGACCACCCGGATACCGGTGATCTGCTCGCGCAGAACCCGATTCACCTCGTCGATCCTGGCCTGCATGTCGCGGAAGCCGGGCACCATCTTGGAGATCAGCACGGCCATGGACAGACCCAGAGCGGGCACCGCGATCAACAGCAGCCAGGACAGCCTGAGATCCTCGCGCAACGCCATGACGATGCCGCCAACGCACATGATCGGCGCCATCACCAGGATGGTCGCCGACATCACGATGAGCAGCTGAACCTGCTGGATATCGTTGGTATTGCGGGTGATCAGCGAGGGCGCGCCGAACATCCCCACTTCGCGGGCGGAGAACGTGCCGACGCGGTGCAGCACCGCGCCGCGCAGATCCCGGCCCGCACCCATCGCCGCCTGCGCGCCGAGATAGACCGACGCGGCCGAGGCGACGATCTGCACGCCGGTTACGGCGAGCATCCACAAACCGGTGGTCCAGATGTAGCCGAGATCGCCTTTGGTGACGCCGTTGTCGATCAGGTCGGCATTCAAGCTCGGCAGGTACAGCATCGCGATCACGGAAACCAGCTGCAGCGCAACGACCCCCGCCAGCTGGGCGCGGTAGGGGTACAGATATGTGCGGAGCAGTCTGATCAGCATGATGAAACGCAGGCTACCGGCAATCGGCGCGACACGTCGCGGGGTTTCCTGACCAGCATGAATGCCCTTCCGTCCGGCATTATCTTCGCGCCCAGGCGCCCGGGTCCTCGGTCAGCGCCTCGATGAATCCGGGCAGCGCGTCGCGGGCGATGTCGTCGATGGTCACGTTCTCCAGCACCGCACGGATGTTGACCCGCAGCGCGATCCACACCCGTTGCAACGCTTCGGCCGAGCCGGAGTAGCGCACGTCTTCCGGCCGCGCACCGCGCACCGACGCGAGCGGGCCCTCGATCGCGCGGATCACGTCGGCAATGGAGATCTCGGCGGCGGGCCTGGCCAGCCAGTAGCCGCCGTCCGGACCGCGTCTGCTGATCACCAGCTCGGCGCGGCGCAGCTCACCGAGCACGGACTCGAGCACCTTGGGCGGGATCCGCTGGGCGGTGGCGATGGCCTCGGCCTTGACCACCGGAGCGGCTTGCAACACAGGCGCGCCGCGCCCGGCCACGGACTGGTTCAGCGGCGGCGCACTGGCGATCTCGAGCAGCGTCCGCACCGCGTAATCGACCTTCGCGGTGATGTGCACAGCGGTGACTCCTGGCGTCCGGAGGTGGGTAGCTCGAATCTACGCGGCGCCACCGACGCCGAGCACACAGGTCGCCGCGTCCAGCAACGACGACTCGACCAGGGAGTCGTCCGCGCCCGGCACCAGTTCCTTGGAGATCAGCGCCACGCCGATCACCTCGAGCGCCGCGCTGGCGCGCAGCTGCGCCTCCTCGGTGGCGTCCGGACCGGCGAGCCAGGTGCGCAGCACCTGACTGGCGTCCATCAGGTCCGGATAGCGGTCGGCCATGGCGTTGATGATCGCCACCGTGTCGCGCACGACCAGGGCACCGGCGTCGCGGTGATGGATCAGACCGCGCAGATAGGTCCGCAGGACCTGGCGGATGCCGTCCGCGTCGTGCTGCACGTGGTCGAGCTCGTCGACGACCGACCGCATGTGATCGACGATCGGGTCGATGATCGCCAGCAGCAGATCGAGCTTCGAAGCGTAGTGATAGTAGAGCGACGCCTTTGTGATTCCCACCGCATCCGCGACCTCGCGCAGGCTGGTCTGCTCGAATCCTTTGGCTCCGAACAGCTTCACCGCGGCGTCGCGAATCGCGGCTTTAGTGCCTCCACCTGCGGAGACAGCGCCGGGTGTGTCACGGACAACCATTCGACGATCCTCTCATCACTCGCCCGCCTGGCGTACGCCGCCCATAAAATAGAGGTTGTACCTCCGCTTACTTCCTGGGTAGTCTACCTACCGCACGGTAGGCAGAAAGCGTCAGTGGAGGCGGGGACATGCAGGGCGCCCCGCGAGTGCTGTCTACAGGCAGAACCAGCACGGTCCCAGTCATCGCTAGGAGTAATCCCTCGTGTCCGTTTACCTGTATAGATGGGGAAAGTTCGCTTTCCGCCGGAAATGGATAGTCCTTCCCGTCTGGCTCGTCTTGTTCGTGCTCCTCGGTGGTTTGGGCGCACAGTTGAGCAAGCCGATGACCAACGACTTCAGCATGCCGGACCTGCCGTCCGCCCGTGCCAACGACATCCTCGACAAGCACTTCCCCGGCGCGTCCGCCGCGTTCAAGTTCGACGCGGTCACCGGCACCTACGTCGTCGCCGCGCCCGAGGGACAGAAGCTGACGGACCCGGCCAACCGTGCGGCGCTGGAAGCGTTCATCGCCAAGCTCGACCAGCTCGACATCGTCGACCACGGCAAGCCGATCACCAACCCCGTCGAAGCGGCCGAGAAGATGGGCTGCCTGACCAGCCCCGACCCGGCGCAGTGCAGCGGCGCACCGCTGAACGTGCTCAGCAAGACCGCGCCGGAGACCGTGGCGGTGATCAACGTCCCGTTCACGATCAAGTCGTTCACCGACGTCACCGACGAGAATCGCGCCGCCGCGTACGACGTGGCCGCCGACGCCCGCAATGCCGGACTCACGGTCGAGATGAGCGGCTCGATCGCGCAGAAGCAGGAGGGGCCGAGCGGCAAATCCGAGATCATCGGCATGGGCGTCGCGCTGGTCGTGATGATCGTGGCGTTCGGCGCCATCGTCGCCGCGTTCGTGCCGATCGTCACCGCGATCGTCGGCCTCGGCGCGGCCACCTCGCTGATCATGCTCGGCACCTCGGTGATCGAGGTCCCCAGCTTCACCACGTTCCTCGCCTCGATGATCGGCATCGCGCTGTCCATCGACTACGCGTTGTTCATCGTGTCCAGGTACAAGCACGAACTGGCGGTGCAGGATTCGCCGGAGGAGGCCGCGGGGACCGCGCTCGGCACGGCCGGTTCCGCGGTGGTGTTCGCCGGTCTGACGGTCATCATCGCGCTGGCGGGCCTGGGCATCGTCGGTGTCGAGTTCATGACCTTCATGGGCTTGGGTGGCGCGATCGCCGCCGGTTTCGCGGTGCTCACCGCCATCACACTGATGCCGGCGCTGCTCGGCGCGTTCGGGCGCTTCCTGTTCAAGCCGAAGCTGCCCGTGGTGGCCCAGCACGACCCCGAGGACGACACCTCGGTCACCAACGGCATGCGATTCGGCCGGCTGATCGGCCGGGCGCCCTGGGCCGCGCTGATCCTCAGCGTCGCGGTGCTCGGCGCGCTCGCCGCCCCCGCGGCCGGTCTGAACCTCGGCCTGCCCGGCGACGACAGCATGCCGAAGACCTCCACCATCCGTAAGGCCTACGAGCTGCGTACCGAAGGCTTCGGCGAGGGCAGCAACGGCGTGCTGAACGTGGCCGCGGACCTCAGCGGCGTGCCCGCCGAGAACCGGGAAGCCGCGGTGAAGGCGCTGCGTGACAAGCTCGCGTCGTACCCCGACATGGACTACGTCACCGAGCCGCAGTGGAGCCAGGACCAGGAGGGCGTGCTGCTGGACGGCGTGCCGAAGTCCGGACCCAACAACCAGGCCACCAAGGACCTGGTGCGCGACGCCAGGGAGGCCGAAGGCGCGCTGAAGGCCGAGTACGGCATCGAATACGGCATCACCGGCACCACGGCCATCTACGCCGATGTGGACCACGTGCTGCTCAGCAAGATCGTGCCCTACCTGGCCATCGTGGCGGGCGCCGCGTTCGTCCTGCTGATCCTGGTGTTCCGGTCGATCCTGGTGCCGCTCACCGCCGCGCTCGGGTTCCTGCTTTCGATGGGCGCGACCTTCGGCGCGACCGTGCTGATCTTCCAGGAAGGCAAGCTCGGCCTGATCGAGGACCCGCATCCGCTGGTCAGCTTCCTGCCGATCATGCTGATCGGCCTGGTGTTCGGCCTCGCGATGGACTACCAGGTCTTCCTGGTGACCCGGATGCGCGAGGAGTTCGTGCACGGCAAGTCGGCCAAGGACGCGGTGGTCTCCGGCTACCACCACGGCGCGCGCGTGGTGACCTCGGCGGCGATCATCATGATCTCGGTGTTCGGTTCGTTCCTGCTGGAGAGCGACGTGACGGCGAAGTCGTTCGGCTTCGCGCTGGCCGCGGGCGTGCTGCTGGACGCGTTCATCGTCCGCATGGTGCTGATCCCGTCGCTGCTGGTGCTGATGGGCAAGTGGTCGTGGTGGATGCCGAAGTGGCTCGACCGGATCCTGCCCGACATCGATGTCGAAGGCTCGAAGCTGCGTGAGCTGCAGCGGCGTTCGGCCGAGACGGCGAAGGTACCGGTCGGCGTCAGCTGATCCGAGGACTGTTCGCTCGGCCCCGCACCCGGACCTCGGGGGCGGGGCCGAGTTCGTTTCCCGGCTCGGACGCGGCGAGTCGTGGGGATTACCGGCTGGGCTCCGGCAGTTCGCAGGCGCCGACCCTGGGATTCACGCCCACGTAATTGAGCGGCCCGGCCAGCGACGTCACGGCGATCGTGCCCCATCCGGCGCAGTCGATCGGGGGCCCGCTGTCGAAACTGTGCCGCTGAGCGGCCGCGAGCAGCCCAATGGCCAGCCACATCAGTAGCAGGAACCCGAGAACTCGGGAGCCTGTTCCGCGCCTGGCCGGCATGCGAGGTTCCTGGTCGCGCATCTCATCGGTTCCTTCCGTGCGCCCCGCGAGCGGGATACCCGGAATTCCCGACAGCTACCTTTTCGAACTGCTGATCATAAGCGTTCCAGCATGTTATAGCCCGGTGGAGTACCCATCCGGCCATCACTCGTCACCCAGTCGGCTGCACTACGGGCTCGGTTGCGGCACATCACAATCGGCGACCTTCGGGTTCACGCCCATGTAGTTGAGCGGTCCCGCGATGACCGTGACGACGATCGTGCCGAAACCGGCACAGTTCACCGGCCCGGTGTCGAAATAGTGGCGTTGTGCCGCGGCGATCACGCCGATCAGCAACCAGATCAAAACGATGATACTTCCGATTCTCATGGTTCTCTCGCGCATCATTCCCACGCGGACTGTTCGACGGCGCATTCGCGTCACGTCCTTCCCGCATTTCCGTATCCGGCGTATACCCCCGATCGCCCCGAATATCCGCCCCCGGAAGGACATTTCTCGAGCGGTTCGCCAGCCGGGCAACCTCGAGGACCGCTGGTAGCTTCGGTATGCATGGCATCGGTGTTGCAGTGGTCGATTCCCGGCTGGGTCATCCTCCTGGTGGTCGTCGCGGTCTACGAACTGACCGTGAACAAACGACGCAGGCGCCGCCGCCGCACCCCCATCTCCGGCACGTTCACCGATGAGTTCACCGCGCTGTTCTACGCCACCAAGCGCCTGGAACTCGATCACCGCGAATCGGTGTCCATGCTGCGTGACGAGCAGGACCAAGGCGCGCCGCCGCTGGTCGGCCTCGACCTCGACCGCCGCACTGTCGTGCTGCGCAAGGATCAGCGCGGGTAGCGAGTCGCCTTGACCCGCCTGCCATAACAGGCGCAGCCGACCGAAGTCCTCCGCCGGGCCGAGCTGAGGCGAGGCGGCCGGATAGCGAGCGGTCACGGCGATGGTGGGCCAGAATGAGGCCATGGGACGCTCGATGGGCGAGAAGTGGCGGCGGTTCGGTGAGCATCTCGAGTCCGCGCCGGGGCGGCTGTCGAGCGAGGTCCGCCGGGCGCTGCGTGCCAAAGCCGCGGGCACGGCCGAGCCGGGCGAGGACGCGGCGCCGGAACTGGCCGCGTTCGCCGATCTGGTCGCGAACCGGTCCTACCGGGTCACCGAGCAGACCATCGCGGCGCTGAAGGCGGCCGGGCACAGCGACGACGAGATCTTCGAGGCGGCCGCGGTTGCCGCCTACGGGGCGGCCGACCGCCGCTACCGCGCGGCGCGCCTGGCCTGGGAGGGACGCTGAAATGTGGCTGGAAGCAGTGAAATCCGGGCACGACCGGCCGACCAGGTTCGTGCTGTGGACGATGCGGCGGTTCAGCGGGGTCGAGGTGCCCGCGGTGCTGAAGGTGCTGTTCTACCGGCATCGGTTCTTCGGTTCGCCGCTGTCGGATCTGATCCAGGACGCGATGCGCGGACCGTCGTACTGGACCGTCGCCGAACGCGAGATCTTCGCGACGCACACCTCCCAGGCCAACGAATGCCCGTTCTGCGCGACCTCGCACGAGGCCATCGCGGGCGCGTACGCCGATGCCGGGGTGGTGACCCGCGCCTTGGCCGATGGCGCCGATTCCCCGCTGCGCCCCGAAGCGCGCGCCATGCTCGGCTTCCTCGCGAAAATGGCCCGTGATCCGGACGGGCTGACCGCCGAGGACGCCGCGCTGGTGCGTCTGGCGGGCGTTTCCGAGGAGGCGTTCGACGAGGCGGTCTGGGTGGGCACCTGCTTCAATGTGATCAACCGGATGATGAACACCGTCGGAGCCGGTCCCCTGGACGAGAAGCAACGCCCCCTGAGCGCACGATTCATCAAACTCGTCGGCTATCGCATGCCCCCGCCGGTGACGTTGTTCTCCCGCGGCGTCTGATTGCATTTCGCCCGATCCGCTGCCGAGCGGAGTTGATCTATGGTCTCCTCGAAGAGTGAGCCAAGTCCACTTGGGGCACATTTTCCACATCGCCGGTAGTCCCGTTACCGGCGAAGTCGCCGACGCGCTGGTCGCCGTGCCGGATGGGGCGCTGATAATCGACGACGGCGGGCGCATCGCATACTGCGGCAGCAGAACCGATATTCCGGCCGACTACCGCGGCGAAAATGTGTTCGATCATCGCCCCGGCTTCCTTCTGCCGGGGTTCGTCGACACCCACATTCATTTCCCGCAGACTTTCGCAGGCGACGCATACGGCGGCGGCCAACTGTTGGAGTGGCTCGAACGATGCATCTATCCCTCGGAATCCCGTTATGCCGAACCGGAATTCGCGCAACGGGCGGCGGTGGAATTCTGCGAGCGACGCATCGCGGCGGGCACCACGGCGGCGATGGTCTTCGGCTCGGCTTTTCCCCACGCGCAAGACGCACTCTTCGCCGAGACCCAGCGGCGCGGTCTGCGCATGGTCGGCGGCCGCGGCATCCAGACGACGGGGGAACGATCGGCGGCGTCGCTGATCACCACCGAGGACGATGCCATCCGCCTGACGAGCGAGGAAATCGACAAATGGCACGCGGCCGACACCGGCGATGTGGGCACGGCATTGCTGCACGTGGCGGTCGTCCCGCGGTTCTCACTCGCGGTCACCCGCGAAACGTTGAAAAGCCTTGGTGAACTGTACGATTCGGTGCGCGATCGGGGCGTCTATTTCCACAGCCATCTCAACGAGAACAACCGTCCGGGAACCGGAGAGGTCGACAGCACCAAGCAGGCATACGACGTGGCCACCTACCTGGACACCTACGACGGGAAATTCCTGCCGGGATCCGCCGAGGGCGGCAAGAGCATGCTCGGCAGGCGCAGCATCCTCGCCCACTGTGTGCACTGCCAGGACGTGGAACTGCGGCGGATGGCCGAGACCGGCACGTCGATCGCGCACTGCCCGGTGTCTCAGCAGTTCCTCGGATCCGGCACGATGCCGTGGAAACGCACGATCGCATCGGGCGTCACGGTGGCCGCGGGCACCGATTTCGGCGGCGGTGACGAATGGCTGATCCCCCAGGTGTTGTCGGCGGCGTTCAAGGTGCACATCTCCGAACCGGGCGAAGACGGGGTGTCGATGCACCCGGCGGAAATGCTCTTCACCGGCACGCTGGCGGGGGCCCGGGCCCTCGACATGGAAAACCGGTTCGGGAACTTCGACATCGGCAAGGAAGCGGATTTCGTCGTCGTCAACCCAGCTCTGGTTCCGTCGCTGGAAAGCGCGCTGGCATACGGGATTCGTTCGGAAGAGCCCGCATTGGCACGGGATCAGACATTGTTCGCTTTGCTGATGGGTCTCCGCGAGCCCGCGATCGCCGCGGTCTACGTGCGGGGTCGCCGCATCGACCTCCACTAGAAGCCGTCCATGGACGCTGCCGCCACCGCCGTCACTGTCTTCCACCGCCCCGCCGACGACGCGGGTTTTCGATCCTGGCTGGCACGGATGACCGAAATCGCCGAAAGTCGCGAGGGATTCATGAGTGCCTCCATTGCGATGACCGAGGATCCGCTGCTGGAGCCGGGTTTCAGCGTCACGTTTCGGTCCGAACGACTGCTGCACCATTTCCTGGATTCCGCGGAGCGAGCACGCTGGCTGGGTGAAGGCGAGTCGCTCGGATTTCGTCGCAAGAGCTCGGACCTGATCATCGTCGACGGAGAAATGCCGCCACCGGGGATCGGTGTATTCCGGCACAGCGTGACCCGCGGCAAAGAAGCCGAATTCGCGGCGACCGAAGCGCGACTCGTCGCGGTGAGTTCGGAGTTCCCGGGATTCGAGGGCGCGGCCCTCTTCCCGCCCGGCCATAACGGGCGCTGGTTTTCGGTGTTGCGATTCCGGACGGGAGGCCAGCTGTCGGACTGGATGCGCTCGGAGGAACGCGCCGCCGCCTTGCCGGAGTTACGCGCGAAACTGACCGAGGACTTCACCGTGGCGGCACACACCACGCCGTTCGGGTCCACCGTGCGAACGGTCGACGGCGCGACCCGGATGACGCCGACGTGGAAGACCGCCATGTTGGTGCTGCTGGTGCTGTATCCGACGGTGATGACGCTGTCGCGATTCCTGGGCCCGGTGCTGGACCGGATCGGAGCGCAGCCGTGGCTGGCGATGTGGCTGAGCCAGATCGTCAGTGTCGGGCTGATGAGCTATTTTCTGTCCCCTGCGGTCGCGGCGCGGTTCCGGCGCTGGCTCGATCCGATCGACGGCGCGGGCTGGCGGATCAGCGCCGCCGGCGCCGCGGTGATCGTCGTGCTCTACGCGCTGACGCTGCTGCTGTTCGCTTCGGCGAAATGGCTCCAGTACTGGGACTACGACCAGTGAGCGCTAGGACAGGTCGAGGTGCCGGTTCATCGACATCGCCGCCTCCGCCAGCTCGGGCAGCTCGATCACCGTGACGCCCGCCTGCTGGAGCTTTTCCACACCGACGCAGTTCGCGACGAACGTCGACGGCTCCCGCCACGCGATCACCGCCACCGGGATACCGGCCCGCAGTATCCGGTCGGTGCAAGGCAGGCGGGTCTTGGTCGCGCGCTCCGAGCACGGCTCCAGCGTGCTGTAGAGCGTGGCCCGCGCCAATCGCGGGTCGGCCGCGTCGAGCTTGTTCAGCGCGGCCTCCTCGGCGTGTTCCTTCGGATCGGTCTCACGGGAGTACCCGGCGGAGATCTCCATACCGTCGGCGACGATCACCGCGCCCACCGAGAACGCGCCTTCGACCACCGGGCACAGGCGCGCGAGCTCGATAGCCCGGTTCATCCAGTAGTGATGGTCTGGTCCGGTCACCGCGTGGCCTCCTTCGGCTGATAGCGCCTCGTCCGGCGGAGCAAACCACTCACCAGCGCGAATCTACGGGACGTTACTCGAACTCTGCCCAGCCCGACGACGGGCGGGTTGTGGGTGTTGCACCCTACACAAGATATGACGAAACGAGCCCGGCTCATGCTCTCCATGAGCATGAGCCGGGCACGAGTGCAGCGGTGGCGGAGGGATTTGAACCCTCGGAGGGGGGTTACCCCTCACACGCTTTCGAGGCGTGCTCCTTAGGCCGCTCGGACACGCCACCGCCGACAACCATACCGGACCGTCGCCGGATCGCTAAATCGCCTGGTGACCTGGGATGACGCCGCGCTCAGCGCTGGGCGCGGAAGAACTCGTCGAGCAACGCCGCGCACTCGGCCTCGAGCACGCCGCCGCGCACTTCGGGTCGATGATTGAGCCGACGGTCCCGAACCACGTCCCACAGCGAGCCGACGGCACCGGTCTTCGGCTCCCACGCGCCGAAAATCAACCGGCCGACCCGGGCCAGCACCAGCGCGCCCGCGCACATCGTGCACGGTTCCAGCGTGACGGCGAGGGTAGCGCCTTCCAGCCGCCACCCGTCGCCGTGAACCGCGGCCGCGCGGCGCAGCGCCAGGATCTCGGCATGCGCGGTCGGGTCACCGAGCGCTTCCCTGGCGTTCGCCGCGCGGGCGAGTTCCCTTCCGGTGGAGTCGAACACCACCGCGCCGACGGGTACGTCCCGCTCCCCCGCGGCGGCCGCGGCGTCGAGGGCGACGCGCATCATCTCGACGTCCGACGGAATCGCCTCCGGCAGAACTGGCACGTCAGCGCGGCAGCTTGTCCAGCACCGCGGAGAATTCGCCTGCGAAGCCCAGCCGCTGGGCGATCATGCCGAGTTGCTCATCCGGGTAGAGGTCGGTCTCGGCGAGGATGACGCTCAGCACCGGCTCGGGCAGGCCGAGATCGGCGAGCACACCGAGGTCGCCCTCCTCCCACGGCTCGACGTCGTCGAGCTCGTCCGGGTCGATGTCGGGGATGTCGACGTTCAACGCCTCCAGGACGTCGGCGGCGATGTCGTAATCGATCGCGGCCGTCGCGTCCGACACCAGCATGCGGGTGCCACTGGGCGCGGGCCGTAGCACGATGAAGAACTCGTCGTCGATGTCGAGCAGGCCGAATACCGCCCCGGAGCTGCGCAAAGCCTTGAGTTCGTTTTCCGCGGCGGACAAATCGGTGAGCGCGGCCCGGCTCAGCGGGCTGCATCGCCACTTGCCTTCCTCGCGGACAACCGCCACTGCGAACCCTTCCACGTCGTCGAAATCTTCCGACGCCGCCCTGTTCGTGCCCGAGCGCTGTGCTGCCATGGCCGCAACGGTAGTCTGCTCGAGCTGAAATGTTGAAGTCGTATGCCAATCTGTTCCGGTGACTTCGGCGAAGAAAGCACCCGTGTGTGTCCTCGGGACGGGCCTGATCGGTGGGTCGTTGCTGCGCGCGGCCGTCGCCGCGGGCTATGCCTGCTGGGGATACAACCGCTCGGCCTCGGGTGCGCGGGCCGCACGCGCCGACGGATTCGACGTCACCGAAGACTTGACCGCCACGTTGCGACGCGCCGCGGAAACGGACGCGCTGATCGTGGTCGCGGTGCCGATGCCCGCGGTGGAGCGGATGCTCTCCGCGATCGCCACCTACGCGCCGGGCTGCACGCTCACCGACGTGGTGAGCGTGAAGGCGCCGGTCGCGGCGGCCGTGCGCGCGCACGGTCTGGCCGACCGGTACGTCGGCGGTCATCCGATGGCGGGCACCGCCGAATCCGGATGGGCCGCGACCGATCCGGAACTGTTCCGCGACGCGGTGTGGGCTGTCGGCGTGGACGAGGGAACGCACGCCGAACCGTGGAGCCGCGTAGTGCGGCTCGCCCTGGACTGCGGAGCCGTGGTGGTCCCGGTCGTGGCCGCGGAGCATGATCGCGCCGTGGCCCGCATCTCCCACCTTCCGCATGTGCTCGCCGAGGCGCTGGCCACGGCTGGCGCCGCGGGCGGCGAGCTCGCGCTCGGCCTCGCGGCCGGATCGTTCCGCGATGGAACTCGGGTCGCCGGTACCGCGCCGGATCTGGTGCGCGCGATCTGCGAACCGAATTCCGCCGCGCTGCTGGAAGTTCTGGACGAAACACTCCGAGTGCTCGGCTCGGCGCGCGAGAGCCTGCGTGAGAAGCAATCCCTCGCGGACCTGGTCGAAGCGGGCCACGACGCACGACAACGCTACGAATCGGCGCGGCGCTGGGAGGTCACCGATGTCCGGCCAGGTGCTCCCAACTGGCTGGAGGACTTGCGCGCGGCTGGAAACCGTGGCGGCGTCATCACCCGGCTGGGCTGAACGGCGCGGTCAGATGGTTACCCGCCGCGACGACAGAATTGGCGGGAAACTCACGCAGCCGAGAAGCGCGGCGGCATCCTCACCTGAGGGGGCTGAACCGCGCGGTTGGAACCCGTTCAGCCCGGCACAACCACCACCGCCTGCAAGGACAACGTGAGGTGCTGAACTGAACGCCCGCCGACTGACGCGCCCTTCCCTCGTCGAGTGACGTATACGAGCCCGCTGTCGACTTGCACCTCCCGTGTCTCGGCATGGCGTTCATACCGGCGCGCACAGCCGACGATCCGAAACGCGCAGCGCACGGCTCGCGAGCGCGATATCTCGGTCGTCGGGTCCGGTCAGATGCGCTCGGCCAGGCCCGGGTAGTCCAGCAGGAAGCCGTCGGCGTCGACGGTGACGGTCGCGCTGGAGACCGGGGACAGCACGCTGATGCCGTCGGCCGCGCTGCTGTAGATCAGCGTGGCCTCCTGGACGAGCAGGTCGGGCAGGCGGACGTAGACCACCGGGACCTGCACGTCCTCGACCGCGTGCTGGAGGTCGTAGCGGCGGATCGGCAGGGTGTTGAAGAACGGGCTGAGCACCACGTCCACGTCCAGCGCGCCCGCGAAGGTGGAGCGCACGTGGTTGCCACCCGCGTCGATGAGCCAGTAGTTCTCCTCGTCGCGTGCGATCGAGGCGTGCCGCTCACCGGCGGCCGTCGTGGTACGCAGCGAGAGGCGCTTCGTGGCGCCGTTCTCGTCGGTGACCAGGTCATATGACGCGCTGAACGCGGGATGTTCCGCACACGCGCCGCCGATCATGCGCCCGGCGGCTCGGATGCGGTTGCCGTTGAGCGTCACCCGCACCGACTCCATCCGCGACGCGTCGTGGGCGCGCCAGGTGAGGATCGCCGGCCACCGGGATTCCTGCGGGCTCTCGGCGCGGCTCTCGGGGTCGGAGGCTTGGGTCGTCACGTATCTACCGTAAGCGACATTCAGCCCACACCCGCATACCTCGCGCATCACACCAGCGACTCCCGCCACGCGGCGTGCAAGCCCGCGAACCGGCCGGTACCCGCGATCAGAGCGTCCGGTGCGCCGTCCTCGACGATCCGGCCCGATTCGAGCACCAGCACCCGGTCCGCGATCGCCACCGTGGACAACCGGTGCGCGATGATCACCGCCGTGCGCCCGCGCAGCACGGTCTCCAACGCCCGCTGCACCAGCCGCTCGCTCGGGATGTCCAGGCTCGAGGTGGCCTCGTCCAGCACGATCACGGCCGGATCGGCCAGGAACACCCGCGCGAACGCGACCAGCTGCCGCTGACCCGCCGAGAGCCTGCCTCCGCGTTTGCGCACGTCGGTGGCGAAGCCCTCGGGCAGCGCCCGCACGAAGTCGTGCAGACCCACCGCACGTGCCGCGGCGAACACCTCCGCGTCGGTGGCCTCGGGCCTGCCGAGCCGGATGTTGTCGGCCACCGAGCCGGAGAACAGGTAGGACTCCTGGGTGACCATCACCACGTTGCGCCGCAGATCGGCGTCGGACAGGTCGCGCAGGTCGACGCCGTCCAGGGTGACCGTGCCGCCGGACGGGTCGTAGAACCGCGTCAGCAGCTTGGCCAGCGTGGACTTGCCCGCCCCGGTGGCGCCCACCAGCGCGATCACCTGACCGGCCGGGATCTCCAGGGTGAACTCGGGCAGCACCGGACGCGAATCCGCGCCGTACCCGAACCACACCTGGTCCATCCGCAGCGCACCGGACGCCTTGCCCAAGGCCACCGGCTTCGCTGGCTCCGGCACCGAGGGCTGCTCCTCCAGCACGCCCGAGATCTTCTCCAGCGCCGCCGCGGCGGACTGGTAGGCGTTGAACACCTGGGCGAGTTCGTCCAGCGGACCGTAGAACTGGTTGAGATACAGCAGGTAGGCCGCGAGTACGCCGACCGCGAGGTCGCCCTCGATCACCCGCCACGCGCCGACCACGATGATGGTCACCGTGGTCAGGTTGCCGAGCAGTTTGGTCAGTCCGGCGTAATCGCCCATGCCGCGCATGGCCGCGGTGGTCGCCTCGCGGAATTCGGCGTCCTCGATGGCGAGCACCGATTCGTTGCGCTGCTCGCGGCGAAACGCCTGCACCGCTCGCATGCCGCCCATCGACTCGACGAACTGCACCACCACCTTCGCGATCGCGCCGCGGGTGCGGCGGTAGCCCGCCCGCTGCCTGCGCTGCGCCCAGCGGGTGACCAGCACCAGCGGGACGAAGCCGGCCAGCACGATCGCGGCGAGGACCTGGTCCAGGTAGATCAGCAACGCCGCGATGGTCAGCACCGAGAGGATCGCGCTCAACGCCTGGTTGAGCGCGCTCTCCAGCAGATCCTGCAGGGTCTCGATATCGCCGGTGAGCCGGGCGACCACCTTGCCCGAGGTGTACTTCTCGTGGAAGGCGACGCTGAGGCGCTGCATATGCGTGAACGAGCGCACCCGCAGGTCGAACAGCACGCTCTGGCTCAGCCTGCCGGACACCCGGAGGAAGGAGAAGGTGGTGAGCACGCCCACCAGCACCGACCCGAGGTACCCGGCCACGGACCAGGCCAGCGGCGCCCAGTCGCCGGCGGCGCCGCGCGCGATGCCGGTGTCCAAACCGTGCGCGATGAACAGCGGCGCCGACACCATGGCGATGTTGTCCACCACGATGAGCACCAGCGCGAGGGCGGCCAGCTTGCGGTAGGGCCGGACCAGCTCGACCAGCAGCCGCCGGGACCGACCGGCCAGCACCAGGTTTCCGGTCTCGGTGATCTCCTTATCCTCGCTGGCGATACCGCGCCAGTCGGCCGCCTCGTCCTTTCGGCCCGAATCATCCTGCGCCGATTCGTCTTTCGAAACGATCGTCTCGGTGCTCATGGCTACTCACCTCCCATCAGTTCTCGGTATCTCTTGCTGGTCCGCAGCAGCTGGTCGTGGGTTCCCTCCGCGACGATCCGGCCGTCGGCGAGCACCGCCACCCGATCGGCCAGCGCCGCCGTGGACGGACGGTGCGCGACCAGCAGCGTCGTCGCGTCGGCCAGCACGGTGCGCAGCCGCGCCTGCACCCGCTCCTCGGTTTCCACGTCCAGCGCGGACAGCGGGTCGTCGAGCACCATGATCCGGCTGCGCTTTCCCGCACCGGTGAGCACCGCGCGGGCCAGCGCGAGCCGCTGGCGCTGACCACCGGACAGACTCAGGCCCTGCTCGCCGATCCTGGTGTCCAATCCCCAGGGCAGGTTGTCCACGAACTCGGTCGCCTGGGCCACCTCCAGTGCGCGGCGCACATCGGCGTCGGTGGCGGACGGATCGCCGAGCGCTACGTTCTCCCGCACGCTCGCCGAGAACAGCACCGGGTCCTCGAACGCCACCGACACCAGTGAGCGCAGGTCGGCGACCCGCATCGTGGCGATGTCGATGCCGTCGATGGTGATCGCGCCACCGGTCACGTCGTACAGGCGCGGAATCAGGTTGAGCAGTGCCGTCTTCCCTGCGCCGGTCGCGCCGACCAGTGCCACCGTCTCGCCGGGACGCACCTTCAGCGAGACATCTTCCAGCACCGCATTTTCGGCGTCTGGAAAGGCGAAACGTACACCCGTCAAACGCAGTTCGCCATCGACCCGCTCCGGCAGGTCGACCGGCTCGGCCGGGTCGGTGATGTCGATCGGCGTATCGATGATCTCCCAATACCGGTCGGCGGCGGTACGCGCGTCGTTCAGCTCGGCGAGCAGGAAGCCGGTCCAGATGATCGGCCACTGCAGGAAAGTCGCCAGCGTGATGCCCGCGACCAGCGTGCCGAGCGTCATCGTGCCGTGCGCGACCGCGTAACCGCCGTAGCCGAGCGCGAACGCGATGGCCAGCTGCGGCAAGCTCACCATGCCCGACCACAGCGTCGCGTCCAATCGCGCTTTCACCATCTCGGTCTCCCGCAGCTCACGCGCTTGGGCGGTGAACCGGCGGCCGAAGAACACGCCGCGGCCGAACGCCTTCAGCACCCGCACACCCTGCGCCGACTCCTCGGCGGTGGTGGCCAGGTCACCGGCCTGATCCTGGGAACGCCGCGAGGCCACCGAGTACCGGCGTTCGAAACGAACACAGATGACTACCAACGGGATCGACACGATCGCGAAGATCAGGCCGATTCGCCAGCTCAGCGCGACGAGCGCGACGAACCCGACCGGGATGATCACGGTGTGGACGAGCAGGAACGGCCCCGCGAACGACACGAAACGCCGCATGGTGGACAGGTCGTCCACCGCACGCGACAGCAGCTGACCCGACTCCCAGGCGTCGTGCCTGCCGATCGCCAGCGCCTGCAACTTGCGGAATATCTTGGCGCGCAAGGTGATCTCGAAGCGCGTGGCCGGCGCGGCGATCAGCCAGCGGCGTCCCCACACGCCGCCCGCCTCCGCCAGACCGAGCAGCAAGACAACGGCCACCGGACCGATGGCGCCGGCGAGATCGCGATGCGCGACCGGACCATCGATGATCCGCGCGATCATCAGTGGAATCACGATGGAGGTGAGGTTCGCGAGCATCGCGAGACCGCTCGCGGCGAGCAGCATCCCGACGTGCGGACGCAGGTACGGCCAGAACCGCCGCAGCGAATGTCCGCGGCCCGCGGTGGCGGACCGCTCCGGTCTGTCGGCCTCCGGTTCGGCCGATGAAATATCCAGTGCGACAGACAAAACTCCCCCTCAGCTATCTGACTGGCGACGTGGAACGGGCCCCTCGGCGATGTTCGCATCGAGGTCCGACATCTCAGGGTCGCACCGGAGCCTGCGTCGACCAACCGATTTTCCGGCTGGCACGCGACCGCGCTGCACGATGCGGTCGCGGATGGGATCGTGACTCATCCACCGAGCCAACAACCTCGAGTTCCCTCGAGGTCAAGGCATCGGAACCTAGACTCGGTAGCGTGCTGATCGTCGCCGGATACCTGCGCGTCACCGATCGCGACCACTACCTCGACAGCTGCCGCGAGGTGGTGCGGCTGGCCCGCGCCGCCGAAGGGTGCCTGGACTTCGATCTCGGCGCGGATCTGATCGAGCCGGATCGGGTCAACATCTACGAACGCTGGGCCGACCGCGCCGCGATGGAGCGCTTCCGCGGCGCGGGCACCTCCAGCGACCTCGCCGCCCAGATCGTGGGCGCCGACGTCCGCGAATTCGAGTACCACACCGAGATCCGGATCTAGGCGACTGCCTCGCCTGCGCCCTTTCCGCGGCTGCCTCAGCCCTTTGCCCAGCCCGGCGCGGACGGACGGCCTCGAGCTGCGCCTTTTATACGACGACCGCGGATTCGGACTCCCACTCCTGCGGCGCGTCCGGGAACGCCTGCTGCTGATGACCCCCACGCAGCGTGCCCTCCAGATAGGCCGCCCGGCAGGCGCGGCGCGCGATCTTGCCGCTGGATGTGCGCGGAATCGAACCCGCGGGCACCAGCAGCACGTCGCGCACCGTGACGCCGTGGCGCCGCGCGATCGCCGCGCGCACCGTATCAGCGACCGGCTCGGGCTCCAGCTTTCCCGCGCCGGTATTGCGTTCGGCGACGATCACCAGCTGCTCGGAGGTGTCCTCGGCGTCGAACGTCAGTCCCGAGTGACTGTCCTGCTCGAAGACCAGCGCGGGCAGTTCGTTGGCCGGGACCGAGAACGCCGCCACGAAGCCGGGACGCAACGCCTGGCTCGATTCCTGGGCGGAGAACTCCAGATCCTGCGGATAGTGGTTGCGTCCGTCCACGATGACCAGATCCTTGACCCGGCCGGTGATGTACAGCTCGCCGTCGATATAGGCGCCGAAGTCGCCGGTGCGCATCCAGTTGGCGTCCTCCGGCGTGCCGTCGGCATGACTGCCCTCAGGCAGCCGCGCCGCCAGCTTGGCGCGGAAGACGGACTCGGTCTCCTCCGGGCGGCCCCAGTACCCGATGCCCATGTTCTCGCCGTGCAGCCAGATCTCGCCGACCTCACCGTCATTGCGTTCGGTGCCGCGCTCCGGATCGACGATCACCGCCCACTGCGACAGTGCGACGTAACCGCAGGACACCTGCGCGATGGCGTTGTCGGCATCCGGCGCCACCTCGACCATCCGCCCTGCGCTCAGCTCGGCGCGGTCGACGTAGACCACCTTCGCCTTGTCCTCGGCCTTGGTGGCCGACACGAACAGCGTCGCCTCGGCCATGCCATAGCACGGTTTGATCGCCGTCTCCGGCAGTCCGTACGGCGCGAACGCGTCGTTGAACTTCTTCATCGACGACACCGAGACCGGCTCACTGCCGTTGATCAACCCGATCACATTGGACAGGTCCAAGTCCTCACCAGGCTTCGGCTTCCCGCGCGCCGCCGCATGCTCGAACGCGAAATTGGGTGCCGCGGCGAACGTTCCGGCGCCGTCGGACGCCGCCGCTAGTTCCTTGATCCAGCGATAGGGGCGGCGCACGAACGCGCTCGGCGACATGATCGTGATGAATCCGCCGCCGACGGTCGGCAGGATCACGCACAGCAGGCCCATGTCGTGGAACAGCGGCAGCCAGGTGACCCCGCGCGAATGCTCGGTCACGCCGATGGCGTCGATCATCTGCAACAGGTTCGTGCCCACCGCCCGGTGGGTGATCTCCACCCCGGCGGGCGTCCGGGTCGACCCCGAGGTGTACTGCAGATAGGCGACGCTGTCGATGTTGATATCCGGCCGCTTCCAGGCAGCGCCGACGCTGTCCGGGATCGCCTCCACCGCGATGATGCGCGGACGCTCCTTCGCCGGTAGATGTCGAAAGAATTTCCGCACACCGCCCGCGGCGGAGCCGACGGTGAGGATCGCGGCGGGTGTGCAGTCGCTCAACACCGCACGCAGCCGATCGGTGTGGCCCTGTTCCTCCGGATCGAACAGCGGGACCGCGATGTTGCCCGAGTACACCGCGGCGAAAAGCGAAACGACGTAGTCCAGCCCTTGCGGAGCGAGGATCGCCACCCGGTCGCCCAGCCGCGTCACCTGCTGCAAGCGGGCCGCCACCGCCCGAAGCCGCACACCGAACTGGCGCCAGGTGAGCTCGAGGTATTCACCGTCGCGTTCGCGCGAGTAGTCGATGTAGCGGTAGGCGAGGTCGTCGCCGTTCTCCGCGCAGTGCTTGTCGACGAAGTCGATCAGGGTCTTGTTCCCCCTGATTTTGATGTTGCCCTGATCGTCCAGATAGTCGTCGAAGGTTTCGTCGATCATCGCCTTATCCTTTTCCAACGCACAGGCGCTCAGGCCGTGCAGTGACACCGAACTCAGGTCGATAACGAAGCGTCGGGAAGGCTAGCAGGTGTCCCGGTCACCCGCGGTCAGTATCGGCCGAAGGCCAGCGCGACGTTGTGCCCGCCGAAGCCGAAGGAGTTGTTCACGGCGTAATCGATACGGCCGGTCCTCGGTCGGCCGCTGACGACATCCAGATCCACTTCGGGGTCCTGATTGTCCAGGTTCAGTGTGGGCGGCACGATCGCGTCGCGCAGGCTCAGCACGGTGAGCACCGATTCCAGCGCGCCGACCGCGCCGATGGAGTGGCCGAGGGCCGATTTCGGCGCGTAGACCGACGGGTGGTTGCCGATGGCCTTGTTGATCGCGCGCGCCTCCGCGGTGTCGCCCACCGGCGTGCCCGTCGCGTGCGCGTTGACGTGCGTGATGTCGTTTCTGGTCAGACCCGCCGTCTGCAGCGACCGCGTTATCGCGCGCGCCGCGCCGGAGCCCTCCGGATCGGGCGCGACGAGATGGAACCCGTCGGAGGTGATGCCAGCGCCGAGCAGTCGCGCGTGGAGGGTCGCGCCGCGCGCCTTGGCGTGCTCTTCGGTCTCCAGCACCATCAGCGCGCCCGCCTCGCCGAAGACGAAGCCGTCGCGGTCGGCGTCGAACGGGCGCGACGCGCATTTGGGCGCGTCGTTGCGGGTGCTCATGGCGCGCATCATCGTGAACGCCGCGACCGCGACGGCTTGGATCGAGCCCTCCACCCCGCCGGTGACCACCATGTCGGCGTCACCCATGACGAGCATCTTCCAGGCGTTGGCGATCGCCTCCGAACCCGACGCGCACGCCGACACCGTCGTCGACACACCAGCGCGCGCACCGATCTCCAGCGCGGCGCACGCCGCGGCCCCATTCGGCATCGCCGACTGCACGGAGTACGGCGAAACCTTGCGGTAGCCACCGTTGTTCAGTTTGTCCCGCGCGGCGATGATCGCCTCGGCCCCGCCGAGACCGGTGCCGATGGACACGCCGAGACGGTTCTTGTCCACCTCCGGGCTTCCCGCGTTGCGCCAGACCTCACGAGCGAGCGCGATGGCCATCTGCTCCACATAGGCCAGCCCGTGCGTCTCGCCCGCACCGAGGCACATGGCGGGCGTGACCTTCAGATGACCGCCGATCCGCACCGGCAGCTCGAACTGGTCGACGAAGCCGTCGTCCAAGAGGTCGATGCCGCTCTCGCCATTGAGCAGACCCTTCCACGTGGAGTCCACGTCACCGGCGATGGACGTGGTCGCCGAGAGACTGGTGACCACGACAGGGCGGAAATTCCCGTTCTTGGTGGAAGCAGTCTGCATGTTCGCTCACTTTCCCTAGCGTCGCTCGAGGAAAACGTCGTGGAGCAAAAGCACTGCGCGAGCGCGCCAGCAGGATCGTGCGGCGGCCCGCGCGCATGGCACTGGAGCGCAGGCGGAACAGCCGATCATCACCCATCGCGCGACCGGTCCTGTGATTATTGGAAAAAGCGCACCAATAGCACTGCGTGACACGCGGACCGTACCAGGTGCCCGCGACGTTGGTCGCGTTGTTCGGCGATCGCCTCGGACGACTCGAGTAACCTGCTCCCGTGCACTGGACGCGCGGGCGGCGTCCGGTGTGGACGCGAGAAAGGGAAGGTCGTTGACGGGCGCGCGGATGGTCGGGCTGTTCGCCGGGATCGGCGGACTCGAGCTCGGTCTCGGCAGGCACGGCTGGCACACCGAACTGCTGTGCGAGATCGAGCCCGGCGCCCAAGGCGTGCTCGCGGCCCGCTTTCCCGATGTGCCACTGCATTCCGACATCACCCGGCTGCGCGCAATCCCGGCGGGAACGGAGCTGGTCGCGGCGGGATTCCCGTGCCAGGACCTGTCCCAGGCCGGACGCACCGCCGGCATCACCGGCACCCGGTCGGGTCTGGTCGACGAGGTGTTCCGGCTGGTGCGACGCAAACGCGGTCCGCGCTGGCTGCTGATCGAGAACGTGCCGTTCATGCTGCAACTCGGCCGAGGCGCGGCGATGCGGCACATCACCGGCGCGCTCGACGAGCTCGGTTACACCTGGGCCTACCGGGTGGTGGACGCGCGCGCGTTCGGATTGCCGCAGCGGCGGCAGCGAGTGCTCATGCTGGCCTCACGCACCGAAGACCCGCGCCAGGTGCTGTTCGGCGAGGACGCCGGTCCCCGCACGGTCGGCGATCCCGCGCTCGATCCGTGCGGCTTCTACTGGACCGAAGGGGTGCGCGGGCTCGGCTGGGCGGTGAACGCGGTGCCGACGCTGAAGGGTGGATCGGCGCTCGGCATCGCGAGCCCGCCCGCGGTGCGGCTGCCGTCCGGTGAGATCGTCACGCCCGGCATCGCCGATGCCGAACGCCTGCAGGGGTTCGACCCGGGCTGGACCGCACCCGCGACCGACGTGCCCGGCGTGCGCAAGGGACATCGCTGGAAGCTGATCGGCAACGCGGTGAGCGTCCGGATGGCCGCCTGGGTCGGGTCGCGGCTGGCCGCGCCGCTGGACCCGATCCCCGGCGATCATCGGCTCGCTCCCGGCACGCCGTGGCCGGTGGCCGCGTGGGGCCGCGCCGGCGCGGCCTATCGGGTACCCGTGTCCACCTGGCCGGTGCACGAGCCCTACGAGGACCTGACCCACTTCCTCACCGGCGCGCAACTGCTGTCCGCCCGCGCCACCGCCGGGTTCCTCCGCCGAACCAGCATGGGCAGCTTGCGTTTTCCACCCGGTTTTCTCGCCGACGTGGAAAGCCATCTCGACCGGATGGGCGGCTGGGCGGCATGACGCGGCGACCCGCTACGGACGCGGCCACCAGCGCGCGGATGGCACGCCAGCGGCGCACCGGAACGGATCCGGAACTCGCGCTGCGCCGCGAGCTGCACCGGCGCGGGCTGCGCTTTTTCGTCGATCGAGCGCCGATCCGCGGGCAGCGCCGCCGCGCCGACCTGGTGTTTCCGCGCCGACGGATCGCGGTCTACGTGGACGGCTGCTTCTGGCATCGCTGCCCACAGCACGCCACCGACCCGAAGAACAACGCCGAATGGTGGGCCGCCAAGCTGGCCGGAAACGTGGCGCGGGACCGAGCCACCGACGCGGCGTTGATCGCGGCGGGCTGGCAGGTGGTGCGGGTGTGGGAACACGAGGACGCGGTGAGCGCGGCCGACCGCGTCCAGGCGGCGCTGACGTCAGCGGCGCCGCACCCGCACGAGTGACCGTGGAGCGTGGGCGGCCAGGTAGCCGGACACCACCATTACCGTCATGACCGCGATTCCTGCGGCGGCAGTCGCGAAGCCGAGCATGAGAACCTCCTCGAATGGCACGTGGGTTCCAGCGTGCCCGGCGAACCTGACAAGAGACTGTGTGCGCGGTGGCAATGGCCCGTGCCTGCGTCGCGGTGGCAGGCAGCACAATGATGTGGTGACGCGTCGCCCGAAGACCGCCGACCAGCGCGTGCGACCGGTGTCGATGGTTATCGCGCTGGCGATCGCGCTCGCGGGACTCTGCTATTCGTCCTGGCTGCTGCAGTTCGTATTGCGGATCGAGCTCGACCCGGTCAATTCCTTCCTCAGCGAACTGGACGCGGAGGGCAGGCCGTACCGGCTGGTGTTCGCGACCGCCGACATGATCACCGGAGCGGCGCTGATGCCCGCGGCGATCGCGGGGCTGCTGCTGTTCCCGCGCCGCAGGCTCACCACGATCGGCTGGGTGGCGCTGTTCTGCTTCGGCGCGTCGACCATCGCCGACGTACTGCTGCCGCTGCGTGACTGCACCCCTGGCGAGGCCGGGTGCGGCAGGCCGAGCGAACTGTTCCCGCAGCTGCATCAGCCGCACGCGCTGACGAGCACGCTGGCGGTCACCTCGATCGCGGTCGCGGCATTCGCGTTCAGCCTCGCCGCGTTCCGTTATCGGCGCTGGCGGATACTGCGCGAGTTCGGACTGGCCGCGCTGGTGATCGGTGCGACGGCGACGGTGTGGATGCTGGTCGCCGACAATTTGCCCGGGAACTACGCCCTCGGAATCGCCCAGCGCATCCAGGTCGGCGCGATGTCGCTGTGGTTGCTGGCGCTGGCCGCCGCGGTGATCGTGGAGGCCAGAGAGTGGACCGAGCCGAGCTGACTTGCGGCCCCGGCGGCGGCCCGTGCGATGCTGTCGGACATGACTGATCGCGTGAACATCTCCTCGGGCTCGGAGTTCGAAGCCATCGTCGGCTACTCGCGGGCGGTCCGGGTCGGCAATGTCATCGCGGTCAGCGGTACCACTGCCTCTGGCCCCGGCGGCACCGCCTTCGGCGGCGACGACATCCGCGAGCAGACCAGGGAAACCCTGCGCCGAATCGGTTCCGCGTTGACGGAGGCGGGCGCGAGCCTGGCCGACGTCGTGCGCACCCGCATCTTCGTCACCGACATCACGCGCTGGCCCGAGGTCGCCGAGGCGCACGCCGAAGTGTTCGGCGACATCCGGCCCGCGACGGCCATGTACGAGGTCAAGGCACTGATCACCCCGGCGCTGCTGGTGGAGATCGAGGCCGACGCGATCGTCGCCGAGTAGGGCGAGGGGTCGGCCGCACATCCCGTCTTCTCCGACAGTGCGTAACCCCAATCCGACGCGATCGTCGTGCTCGACCGGAACACACGACCGGAGACCAGTGGCCACCGGCTCTCCCGCTCGCGGCGAGTGGTACATGGTGGAGGGGTCTACTCGCGTTTTGCCGTAACCATGTGCCACTCGTGGATAGGCAGCGGCTGGGTACAGCCCGTCGTACGCGGCGGGCGGGGTGTGCTGTCGCTAAGGTCGGGAACGTGACCGCCGCCGCTTCGCAGACCCCCGTGCAGCTCGATACCGTCGCCGAGGCGACCGCACGACTTCTGGACACCATCCGCGGACTCGACGACAGCGCGGTCACCGGGCCGTCCCTGCTGCCAGGGTGGACCCGCGGCCACGTTCTCGCCCACCTGGCCCGCAATGCCGACAGCCTGGTCAACCTGCTGCTGTGGGCCCACACGGGCGTCGAAATCCCGCAGTACGCCAGCGCTTTTCTGCGCGACAGCGATATCGAGGCGGGAGCGCCTCGTCCGCTCGCCGAGCAGCTGGCCGACAACGAAGCCGCCGCGACCCGCTGGCTCGGTCTCGCGCGCTCACTGACCGACACCGCCTGGCAGGCACAGGTTCGCACCCGCCAAGGCCGCCCGATTCCCGCGACCGAGATCCCGTGGATGCGGTTGCAGGAGGTGGAAATCCACCACGTCGACCTGAACGCGGGCTACCGACCCGCCAACTGGCCCGCCTCCTTCGTCGCCCGAATCCTGCCCCAAGCCACCAGCGACTTGACCCGCCTCACCGCCGACAACCCTCTCGAACCCTTCGCCCTGCACGCCACCGACTCCGACTTCACCGCCACCATCGGCCCCTCCCCCGCCACCAACACCATCACCGGCCCCGCATCCTCCCTTGCCGCCTGGCTCCTCGGCCGCAGCACAGGTTCGGACCTGACCGGCAAGCTCCCCACCCTCCCCGCGTGGAAGTAAGCACTGCGTCCGGAGCAACGACATAACTCTCAGCGTTAGCGGATCGGGGTTCCTCTCGATCGGGCGTTGACGCGGGCGGATATGCATGTCGACGGCGCGGGCGAGCCAGGGGCAGCATCCGTGTCGCTTTCAGTACCGAATATGTCGTTTCCGACGGTAGGTTCGACCGGCTCGGCCATCTAGCGTGATGTGCGCAACAGCGGCCAACCAGGAGTCACGCCTATGACCACAGCGCAGTCCCCAACGTCCGCTCCCCGTACCTGCCCCGTCCAGGGCTCGCCCATCAGCACCGATACCCCGCAAGTCTGTCTGCGTAGCCGAAAATTCGCCGCTGATCCGCACAGCGGCTACCGTCAGATGCGCCAGCAGCACGGGTCGCTGGTTCCGATGGAGTTGGCGCCGAATGTGCCCGCCACCTTGGTGATCGGGTACCGCACCGCGTTGCGGATCCTCAACGACCCGGACCATTTTCCGGCCGATCCGCGCACCTGGCAGAAGAGCATTCCCGACGACTCGCCCATCAAGCCGATGCTGGAGTGGCATCCGAACGCGTTGCGCAACACCGGTGAAGCGCATGCTCGCTATCGGGAGACCTACATCGCGGCCATCGACGGGATCGACCTGCACGCCCTGCATTCGACGGTCGAGAAGATCGCGATCCCGCTGATCAACGGCTTCTGCCAGGACGGTGCGGCCGACTTGGTGTCGCAGTACGCGTTTCCGCTCGTCTTCGAGACGCTCAACCAGATGGTCGGCTGCTCCGCCGAACTGGGCCAGCGGGTCGCCACCGGCATGGCCGCCCTCTTCGATACCGTCGAGGCCGCCCGCGGCATGCGGATGCTCAGCGAGGCGCTGACGGAGTTGATCCAGCTGCGGCGCGCGGAACCCGCGGACGACGTCACCTCCCGGCTCGCGCATCACCCGGCCAACCTCGATGACACGGAGATGCTTTCCCAGCTGATCAGCTTCTACGGTGCGGGAATCGAACCGCAGCAGAACCTGATCAGCAACACCCTGTTGCTGATGCTGACCGACGCCCGATTCGGCGGCGAGGTACTCGGCGGAAGCCTGTCGACACGTGACGCCCTCGACGAGGTGCTGTTCAACGACCCACCGCTGGCCAACTTCTGCGCAACCTACCCACGACAGCCGATCCTGATCGACAACACCTGGCTGCCCGCCCACCAGCCGGTGCTGATCAGCCTGGCCGGATGCAACAACGACCCCGAGATCCGCGGCGGCGACCGCACCGGCAACCGCTCCCACCTGGCCTGGAGCACCGGCCCCCACGCCTGCCCAGCCAAGTCCGTGGCCTACCTGATCGTCCAAGACGCCATCGACCAACTCCTCGACGCCCTCCCCGAAATGCGCTTGGCCGTGCCACCCGAGCAACTCGTCTGGCGACCCGGGCCGTTCCACCGGGCCATGACCGAGCTGCCGGTCGTCTTCCCGGAGTCGCCTCCGTTGCACATCACTGGGTAGCCGTCGGATGGACCATGAACCGCTGGGGCACCGCTGGGCCGACACCCAGTCAGTCGCATACGAAGGCCCCCGCAATGAGCGAAGCCTTCTACTTTTGTGCGCCCGGGGAGAATGGAACTTCCATCAGTGCCCAATATTGCTCGCACCAGTGGAACTCGAAGAAGCCGCGTACCGGTTACTTCCCATCGCATCCGTCCGGATCCACTGAACGATTGCATCCATGCCCGAACTAACCGGGCGGGCAACGCCGGGGCTGTGAGCAGCGACGGGAGTCGGCTATCGGTCGCGAGCAACTCCCCGTGAGCGGTCCAGTCCATGCCCGGTGCCGCCCCGCACAACGCCCGGCGCGCTACCAGGTGGCTCCCGCACCGCCGCTGACGGGGGTTGCGCCTGCCCTAGACCGAGAAGCTTCACGACCTCCGGGGGCATTCCCCGGGCTTGAAGTCGTGCAAGTTCTTCGGCGCGTTCCTTCTCCGCTGCCTCGCGCGCTTTCTCCTCCGCCGCGCGGACGTCGGCTGCTGCGCGCTCCAGGCTGGCAGCGTCGGCAGCCTCTCGGGCCGCCTGTTCCCCTGTGTCGGCGGGTTCCCGTTCCTGAAACTGATCGGGCACCGGGAATTCCAGCGCCACCCGTTCGGCAGCCGCCCGTTCAACCCGTGCACGCTCATCGGTTCCGCGTGCTTGTCTGGCTCGCTCAGCTTCTTCTCGCGCTTGCCGATCACGTTCGATCTTCTGGGGTGCATCCGCCTTGCCACGCGTGGCACCTTCCCGGAACCGCAGCATCTTCCAGAATTTTTCGGCTCGCGCACGCGCTCGCGCCAACAACGCGATTTCATCCCGCCGCTTCTGTAGCTCCTGAGCCTTTTCCTGCCGCGCCTTCTCCCCGACACCGGGCAATTCTTGCTGTTGACCCGCTTCTCTTTGCAGTCCGATCGCCCAAATCTCGCGGGCAACGTGTCGGGGGATGATCTGGTGGGTGAACTGGTTCGGGAAGTCTCGGATCAGTCCGGCGATAAGCTCCTGCGCTGGTTTCGATATCGGCTCGCCCTCGACAGATCGCAACACATGCTGGTGATTCGGATTCTTATCGAGTAGAACTCGCAACGCTTCCAGTTGCTTTTGATCTTTTGGCCCCTCGATCTTCCCTGATTTTTCCTCGATACTGAAGATTTTGCCCCGGTCGTCTTTCAATTTGTCGAATTGGATTCGACCTTTTACGGTGGTGAATTTTCGTGAGCCTTGGACATAGCCATTCTCGCGGTCGCGGAAATACCGGTATGCACCGTTCTCGAATATCCTGCCACGCGTATTGTTGTCGTAGTTGTGGCGGTCTCTGTCGTATCCATCCGGCATAACTTGACACACCCCCCGGTGCGTGGAACATCAAGGTGATGGGTATCGGATGGTGAATCGTTACGTGACGGGCGGGGCCTGCTCGCGGCGTTTCTCCTCGTGGTCGGCAGCGTACTCGCGCAGTGCTGCCGCTACATACGAAAACATGCCGTCGTATCCTTCGGGATGATAACCGATCATGTCATCCATCAACCCCCATACCGTGAATTCGTCTTCGTCCTCTGTGTCGCAAAGCAAAGCCGGGTTCACGTGGTCGTAGAAAGAATTCTCACGGCCAAACCATTCGAAGTCGACCCATTCAGCGCCCGCGAACTTGATGAAGCATTCGCCGATGAAGCAAATGAATGCGTCGGCCATGTCGGCGTTCTCGGGAGCCATCGCGGTAGCCATATCCGGGAACAGGTCCGCGACAATTGGGTTGAGCCGTTTCACCTCCGCCGAGTCTTCCGGCCATGGTTCCGCAGGAATATCACGTATGCCTGCATAGTCCATGAACTTCCGGGCCTGTGCCTTGCGGCGGTCCGGGTCGACCCATTTCCCCCATTCGGTCTGCTCGACGGGTACGCCGAGATCCATGGTCAACTGCTCGTCATTCCCCACGTCTACCTCGCTTCTCGTCATGGTCCGAACAGGTCAGTGTCGCGCGTGCACGGTCACCGGGCAAGGAACCATCATCGCTCGACATACAGCCGTTCACACGGCACTCTGGCCAGCCCTCAGCACTATCAGGGAGCACGTTCACGGCGTCGACGTAGTGCCGTTCCCGATGCTCTTGAACGAACACCAGGGCGGCAGTCAGCGAAGTCGAACCGGGCGCCGTGCAGGAACACCGACAGATGCACATCCGGATCGTGCGGCAGCGGAGAAGTCATCGCGCTTCCCTCCGGTCATCAACCACCCGGACCCCGATCCACGGGCAGACACCGCCGACGTTGCGGTCGTGCTCCCCGATCCTGCCGTCGACCAGCGGGACCAGGCGCAGGCAATGTCGGCTGTCCGGGCAGCGGACGTGCGTCACGAAACCACGCTGCCCGTTCGGTTTCCCGTCCGCCGTCGCCCACCATCGACACTGAGACAGCGGAACCGTGCAGTCAGACATGAGCGACCGCCCAACGCCTACCTGGACCACCGCAGGCGCGTATGTGCCCGACCACGACAATCCCAGACGGGCGGAACCGGTCCCGGGGTGTCTCTATCCAATGCCTGACAGCACCGGACTCAGCCGTGGGAGAAGGCAATGCGACCGTGCCGCCCTCCCGAACAATCGACACGTCGAGCCGGAACATCTCCGCGAAAAGCTTTGTGTCGTCCGGTACATCGGGCCGCACAAGGTAGGTCCATCTGTTCGAGCGAGGGTGCGCCACGATCGGCCCTAACGCGTCTCTGCGGTGCCGCATCCGGTGCAGGACAGCACGCCCTAACGGTGCGGGCATGGTCAGCGCCCCCACATGGGACGTTCGCATGATGATCCGACCCAGCTCGGGCGGGTCGATCACCGCAGGTAGGTCACACACTCGCCGGTAGAAGTGGCATCGAGACACGGGGGTGTCCCCAAACGCTATGTGGCCCACGAAGACCCCTACTTGTATCGGAAGGCTTAGGGTGCGCCCGGTCCTCGGCGACCCCCTGACCGGTACCCGAGGATGGAATGGCTTGCGGTGTCTGCGGTTCCGCACTCCCCTACCGGGCGCAATCTCAACATCAGCATGAGCGAGTGCATCTGTGCAGGACTAAGCTGTTTTCAAAGCGACAGGTCCACATTTGAAGACACACGGGTGGGTGTGAGATGTCGTCGGTGGAGCAACGATTGTGCGGGATGGAACCAGACAGGACCGGCCGCACGCTCAGGCAGCTACGGACCGAACGCGGACTCAGCTTGCGCGAACTTGCAGGGGCAACGTTCTGCGACTACTCCCAGCTCGCGAACATTGAAGCGGGCCGACGTTGGCCGAAGGATCGCGGATGGGCCGAACGCGTTGACCGTGCGCTCAACGCAAGTGGCGTCTTGGTTTCGGCGTGGGATGCGGACCAAGCGGATCACGCGCGACGCAATGACACGTTGCGGATGCTCGACCAGGCGCGGCGAGAGTCCGAAGCGCTTCTAGCCGAACCGGACGCGGTGCCGCTGGACGATATGCAATCCGGCATCATCGACGTAGCCCGCAACGCCCGGTTCGAGTCATATGACCGAACCCTGAGCCGAGCGATGGACATTCGCGCGGAGTTGATGCGACGTATCAAGTTGGGCGCGCACCGGCCAGACGAGATACGGGAGTTGTACGTAGCGCTTGGCCGCGTGTGTGGAGTGCTGTCGTATCTGACGCTCGACCTTGGGCAGGCGGACACGGCACGCGTTCACGCGCAAGCCTCGTTCCAACTGGGCGACCGGGCCGACCACGACCAGTTGAGGGCATGGGCGCGCGGCACACAAGCGTTGGCGTTCCGGTTCGTGAAGGATTTCGAACGCGCACGAGACGCGGCAACGGACGGACTGAAGTACGTCACGCACTCGACCGGCACCGCCGAACCCCGGCTCTTGTGTGGTTTGGCTGCATCGGTCGCGAACCTCGGCGACTCGGCACGTGCGCTGGAACTGCTCGACCAGGCAGAGCGTGCACGAGACGCAGCGGGACCCGACGAAATACCCGGCCTATTCACATTCACGCCAGCAAAACAGATCTACTACCGTGGGTTCTCGCTCATGTGGGCAGACGATGAGAAGACGCTCCGGAAATCTGTGAAGGCGTCTGAGGAAGCAATCGACGCGTGGCAAGTGCAGCGTTCCCCCGGTGATGAGATGCTGTCTCAGATCTATTTGGCATCCGCGAGCGCACGTCTCGGAGACTTGGACGGCAGCATTGCCGCAGTATCGCCTGTGTTGGAGAACCCGATCAGCGCTCACTTCTCGTGGGTGCGCAAGCGTCTCAACCAGTTGGAAAGCCTACTGGCAGAGCACTTCCCGGATTCCTCGGTTGCGGGAGACATGCGGGAAACCTTGGTTGCCTACGTACACTCAGCTTGAACTAGTGCTCCGTCCAGAAAGGTTGGTATTCGAGTTCGGTGACGCGGCGAGGTTAGTCGAATGGCGGTGCGACACGCCGTGGCCAGCCGCCTTTCGACTACCTTCGCGGACTTGTCCATACCGGCGGTTACAGCGGAAGCTATCTGGACGAGGCACTAGCCTTCACCGCTGGCGTAACTGATGGCGAGCTCAAGCGCCCGCAGACGGAAGCCCGAACGCCCCGCCCCTTCGCCTAGACGACGGTGGCGGGGCGTTCGTGTTGTCCGGTACTACGCGGCGTCGGGGCTGAAAGGCTCCCCGGCTGCCCAGCCAGTGACCGACCCGCACGCCATGCGTGCGACGCAGGTAGCCGTGCGCGGGCGCGCAGGTAGCCGCAGTTGCCACCGCAGAGCATGGCTGCACCGTTCTGGTCGCCAGAGACGCGGACGGTAACGGGCATGGATTCCTTGCTCGAGACATGCGAGAAGGCTCCTCCGCGATGAGCGAAGGAGCCTTCTCTTATGTGCGCCCGAAGGGATTCGAACCCCTAACCTTCTGATCCGTAGTCAGATGCTCTATCCGTTGAGCTACGGGCGCAGGTGTTATTCAGTTGTACCCGGTTTCCCGGGTGTGGCGGAGGCGAGAGGATTTGAACCTCCGGTCCCCGTGAAGGGACAACTCATTAGCAGTGAGTCCCATTCGGCCGCTCTGGCACGCCTCCTGGAGCCTTCTCTTCGAGGGCACCGGTCCTTTCGAACCGCCGAGCAGCAAGGTTACAGGAGCTACCGTCCAGATCACAAAACGGCTGGTCAGCGCAGGTTGCTGTCGAACCAGTCGAAGATTCTGGTCTGCGAATCGACGGTGTCGGTGTCCTCGTCGGCGGTGTCGGCGCGGTGGTGCAGTCCGGGGTAGGTGACGACCAGGCTGGCGACGTCCGCGCGGGCGGTCGCGTCGCGCAACTGTTCGACCTCGGCGGGCGGGGTGGCCGGGTCGTCTTCGCCGAACAGGCCCAGCCAGGGCGCTTGCAGCTTGGGGGCGGCCCGCACGAGCGCGTCGGCCTGCGCGGCGAGCGGCTCGACGATGCCGCGCGCCGCGACGCTGACCGCGGCCCCGATCGGGCGGTTGGTCGCGACCAGGAACGCGGCCGTCCCGGCGGAGTCGAAACCGAGCACGCCGATGGTGTCGGGGAAGACCCCGCGCCGGGTGAGCCAGTCGAAGCAGGCGTCGAAGTCGTCGAACAGCTCGTCGCCGAAGACTCCGCTGCCCGGTTCGCCGTCTGCCCGGTGGAAGAGGTCGGGGACGACTACCGTCCACCCTTCCCCGGCCAGGGCGTTCATCAGGTCGCGCAGCGCGCCGGTCAACTCCCTGGACTCGTGCAGCACCACGATCCCGCCGCGGGCATTGCCCTCGGGCTCCACCACGGTGATGGGCACCTGCCCACGGGCAGTCGGTCGTTCGTCTTGCAGGTCGCTTCCCCGTAGCGGGGCCATATCGTCGTAGGTGCCCGACATGAAACCAGCGTAGGGCGAGTTGCGGTTCTTCGGTAGAAAATCGCACGTGGGGGCCGCTAGCCCAGAGAATTTCCGGTACGCTGACCGGGCTATCTGTGCCGCGGATTAGGGTTGGAGTGTGACAGCGCAGATCCGGCCGGACCTCGATTCGATCCCGGCGTACACCCCCGGCCGCAGCCATCCCGGCGCGGTCAAGTTGGCCAGCAACGAAACGACCTTCGGTCCGCTGCCCGCCGCCGCCAAGGCCATCGCCGAGGCGGCGGAGTTGGTCAACCGGTATCCGGACAATCAGGTGACCGAGCTGCGCACGGCGCTGGCCGAGTTCCTCGGGGTGGGATTCGACAACATCGCCGTCGGCTGCGGCAGCGTAGCCCTGTGCCAGGAGCTGGTGCAGATCACCTGCGCGTCGGCGTCCGACGAGGTGCTGTTCGCGTGGCGCTCGTTCGAGGCGTACCCGATCGTGACCAAGGTCGGCAACGCCACCGCCGTGCAGGTACCGCTCACCGCCGACCAAGTGCACGATCTGGACGCTTTGGCCGCGGCGGTCACCGAACGGACCAAGCTGATCTTCGTCTGCAACCCGAACAACCCCACCGGCACCGCCGTCGGCAAGGCGGAACTGGTCCGGTTCCTGGACGCGGTCCCGTCGCACGTGCTGGTGGTGCTGGACGAGGCCTACTACGAATACCTCCGGCTGGCCGATCATCCGGACGGCGTCGAACTCGGCCGGACCCGGCCCAATGTGGTTGTGCTGCGCACCTTCTCCAAGGCCTACGGGCTGGCCGGGCTGCGCGTCGGGTACGCGGTGGGCGATCCCGCCGTGATCACGGCACTGCTGAAGGTGCACATCCCGTTCAGCGTCAACCGGCTCGCGCAGGCGGCGGCGATCGCCTCGCTGGAGGCGCGGCACGAATTGCTGGATCGCACCGACGTTCTGGTCGCCGAGCGCGAACGGATGCGCGACGCACTGGTGGCCGCCGGGTATCCGGTGCCGCCGAGCCAGGCGAACTTCGTCTGGCTGCCGCTGGGCGAGCGCGGCGCCGAGTTCGGCGAGGCGAGCGCGGCGGCGGGAGTACTGGTGCGGCCCTACGGCAGCGACGGGGTCCGCGTCACGGTCGGTGACCCGCACGAGAACGATTTGTTCCTCGGCTTCGCCACCGATCCCGCGATACTCGAGCGGTTCCTCGGCTAGCGGACGCCGATCGCGCCCGCGATCGTCGGCCAAGACAGCGCCAGCTCGTCCTCCCAGTACGGCCAGGAGTGCGTGCCGGTGGCGCGGAAGTGCGCGGTGACCGGGATGCCGAGCGAACGGAGCCGGTCGGTGAGCCGTCGGGTGCAGGCGTTGGTCGCGGCCTCCAGCGGGCCGCCGAACCCGATGGCGCTGGCCACGTCGACGTTCGGGGTGCCGGGCACGTCGTGCACGCCGGGTATGCCGCTGCCCACCGACAGATAGATCGTCTTGCCCCGCAACGCGTCCGCGTGCAACGTGACGTCGTGGGCCAGCCAGGCCGGATCGTCCTGCTTGCCGAACATGTTGTCCGGCTCGCCCATGTAGGTGGCCACCACCGCGCGGGCCTGCGCCTGGCCGATATCGGTGCCCATCGAGAAACACCCGCTGTGCGCGGCGATCGCGGTGTAGAGCTTCGGCTGACGGAACGCGAGCATCATCGCGGCCTCGGCGCCCATCGAGACGCCCATGACCGCGTTGACGCCGTTGCCGTCGAACTTCGCGTCGATGAGCGGGGGCAGCTCCTTGGCGAGGAACGTCTCCCACATGTTGGTGCCGAGCACCGGGTCGGGACGCTGCCAGTCGGTGTAGAAGCTGGCCGGTCCGCCGACGGTGAGCACCACGTTGACGTCCTTGTCCGCGTAGAAGCGATCCGCGTGCCCGAGCTCGGTCCAGTTGTTGCTGTCGGGGCTCGCGCTGCGGCCGTCGAGCATGTAGACGGTCGGGCGCGGGCGGGACCGGTCGCGCGGCAGCAGCACCTGCACCTCGACCACCCGGCTCATCGACGGCGACGCGACGAAGACCCGAAGCCATCGGTCGTTGATCGGTTCGATGCGGTCGATCCTGGGCGTCGAGGGCTGTTTACTGGTCGGCTCGGCCGGGCCGGGGCCGTCCGAGGAGCCGGTGTTCACCGGCGGTGCGGCGCCAGGGGCCGCCGTCACCTGGGGAGCGCCGAACGCCACCACACCCGAAACCAGTGCGGCGCTGACCAAGGCGCTGGAAACCCAACGCCGCACCCCGCGGCGAGACAGCATGCGAACCATCCTGCCAGAGCCGCCATGGGTGGGCCGGAGGCCATAGCCGTGTCGAAGTCCGTTCGTCGCGCTCATCGCGTGGCGAAACCCTCCTGCCAGCGCCGTTCCACTCCGGCGAACCGCCATACAGCGATCGCGACCCCCCTCGAAATCTCGAAAAGCAGATCGCGTCAACGATACTCGACAGCGCGATTTCCGGGGGCCGCGCGTTCGACCGTTCCAGCAATCGCGGCACACCGCCCAGACTGGTCGTACCCTGTGCCTCAAGCGTTTCCGGGAATGCGCGCTGACGGCCCAACGGGATTCGAACACTGGTCAACGCAACCATAGGCAGGCGTAACTATGGTCAGCCCGACAGGCGCGGCAGCTGTGGTAGCCGGACCATAGGCGGGGATCCGGGGGCGAAGCCCGCCGGGCGGGGTGTGGGGGTTGCACCCCCACAACATGGCGAAACGAGCCCGGCTCACGCTCTCCGTGAGCATGGACCGGCCATGAGTGGAGCGGAGACGGAGGGATTTGAACCCCCGGTCGCTCTCGCGACGCTCGCTTTCAAGGCGAGTGCATTCGGCCGCTCTGCCACGTCTCCAGGGACCTGATCGTAGCGGACCGCTCAGCCGGGGTGCTTGCCGATTTCCTCGTCGACGCGTCCGAAGACCTCGCCGATCACGTCGAGCTGGGCCGGGGCGAGCAGATCGATGAAGTGGCGGCGGACGGCCTCGACATGGCCGGGGGCGGCGGCCTCCAGGCGGCGCATGCCCTCGTCGGTGAGTTCGGCGAGCACGCCGCGGCCGTCCTCCAGACACGTGTTGCGGCGCACCATCTGCTGGGCCTCCAGCCGCCGGATCTGATGGGTGAGCTTGCTGCGCGAGGACAGCACGCCGTCGGCCAGCTCGCTCATTCGCAGCGAGCGGTCAGGGGCCTCCGAGAGCAGGACGAGGATGCGGTATTCGGCGATGGTCAGGTCGCTGTCGCGCTGCAGCTGACGGTTCAGTGCCGTCATCAGGCGCTGGTGACCGTCCATGTACGCGCGCCAGGCGCGCTGCTGCGCTGGGGTGAGCCACCGCGGTTCGGCCACCGCTCGACCGCTCGGTTCGGGATGCACGATGGTCATTCTATGCGCGGCGAACTGCGCAAATCGGCGAGTGCCGCAGGTCAGCGCACCGTGGACAGCAGCGAGCGGCCCACCGCGGCCAGGTCGGCGCAGCCGGAGAGTCCGAGCGCCGAGTCGAAGTCGGCCAGCAATACCCGCAGCGCGTGCCGGACGCCCGCGGCACCGGCCAGACCGAGACCGTAGGCCCAGGGCCGCCCGTAGAGCACCGCCTTCGCGCCGAGCGCCAGCGCGACCAGCACGTCGGATCCGGTGCGCACACCCGAGTCGAACAGCACGTCGGCACGGTCGCCGACGGTGGCCACCACCGCGGGCAACGCGTCCAGTGCCGCGATCGAGCCGTCGACCTGGCGTCCGCCGTGATTGCTCACCACCACCGCGTCGGCGCCCGCATCGACCACCTGCCGCGCGTCCTCCGGGTGCAGGATGCCCTTCACCGCGATCGGCAGGTCGGTCCACTCCCGCAGGTGTGCGAGATCGGCGGGCCGCAGCGTGTGGTTGCCGAACAAGCCCACCCAGGTGAGGATGGCCGTCCGCATCGCCTCCTCGCTCTCCTCCGGCGCGGCCGCGAGCTTGGCGCGGAAGACCGGGTCGGACAGGTAGTTCGCGATGCCCTTGCCGTGCAGGAACGGCAGGTGCGCCAGTTCGAGGTCGCGTGGACGCCACCCCAGTGTCGGGGTGTCCACGGTCACCACGATCGCCGAAGCGCCCGCTCGCTCGGCGCGCTGGACGAAGGAACGGGCCAGTTCGTCGTCGGCGGGCCAGTACAGCTGATACCACCACGCACCGGCCGCCGCGCCGACCTCTTCGATGGTCGAGGAGGCCGCGGTGGACAGCACCGTGCCGATGCCCAGCTCCTTGGTCACCTCGGCCGCGATCACCTCACCGCCTTCGTGCAGCAGCTCGAGGACACCGATCGGTGCGGTGAGCACGGGAGCCGCCAGCCGGGTCCCGAGCACCTCGACCGAGAGGTCCCTGGCACCGGGCCCGGTCGCGCCGCGCAGCATCCGGGGCAGGATGCGGTATCGATCGAAGGCCGACCGGTTGGCCGCGGCCGTGCGCTCCGCCGAGGCACTGCCCGCCACGTAGGCGAAGGCCGCCGGGTCCAGGCGCTGCTGCGCGAGCGACTCCAAACCCGCGGCGGTCATGGGCAATTCGGGCACCGCTCCACCTAGACCGCCCAGGTAGATCTCGTTCTGGAAATTGATGAAGCCGCCGCTCATGCCCGGAACGGTAGTCTGTGACGCCGGTCATCGCAGCTTGCTTGCCGGATTGCGGTCCGCTGCGCGGCGTACCGGCCGCTCGGCGGGGGTCAGCGCGCGCTGATCCGCACCGGCGGAGCAGTATGGCACGGTGCGTGCTATCGACCTGAACGGATTCGGCGGACCCGAGACGATGTCCTGGGCGGAGGCGCCCGATCCGACGCCAGGACACGGCGAAGTCCTGATCGAGGTGGCCGCGGCCGGTGTCAACCGGGCCGACCTGCTGCAGCGCCGAGGCCACTACCCTCCCCCGCCGGGCGCGAGCCCGATCATCGGCCTGGAATGTTCCGGTGTCATCGCCGAACTCGGCGACGGGGTGCGTGACTGGGCTGTCGGCGATCGGGTGTGCGCGCTGCTGTCCGGCGGCGGTTACGCCGAACGGGTCGCGGTGCCAGCGACCCAGGTGCTTCCGGTCCCGGACGGCCTCGATCTGGGCGCGGCGGCCGGACTGCCCGAAGTGGCGGCCACCGTGTGGTCGAACCTCGTGATGACCGCAGGCCTGCGCGCGAACCATCTGGTGTTGATCCACGGCGGCGGAGGCGGTGTCGGCACACACGCCATCCAGGTCGCCAAGGCGCTCGGCGCGCGTGTCGCGGTGACCGCCGGGTCGGCCGAGAAGCTGGCGCGCTGCGCGGAGCTGGGGGCGAGCGTGCTGATCAACTACCGCGAGGACGATTTCGTCACCGCGGTGCGCGCCGAGCAATCGGGCGCGGGCGGCCCCGGCGCCGACATCATCCTGGACAACATGGGCGCGGCCTATCTCGGCCGCAATGTCGACGCTCTGGCCGCCCACGGCAAACTCGTGGTGATCGGCATGCAGGGCGGTGTGAGCGCGGAGCTGAATCTGGCCGCGCTCCTGGCTAAGTGGGGCACCGTCCACGCGACGAACGTGCGGGCGCGGCCCGCGACCGGCGTCGGCGGCAAAGCCGAGATCATCGCAGAGGTTCGCAGGCACCTGTGGCCGTTGATCGCCGACGGCACCGTCGTCCCGGTCGTCGCCGCCGAGCTGCCGATCGAGGAGGCGGGCGAAGCGCATCGGCTGCTGGACTCCGGGGAGGCGTTCGGCAAAGTGGTGCTGCGGGTGAAAGAACTCTGAGCAGCTGCCTCGCCTGCGCCCTGTACGCGGCTGCCTCAGCCTCCGCTCGGCCCGCTCACTCCAGCGACAACAACGCCCTGCCGAGCTGATCGATCTCGAACTTGGTGGTGTAGGGCGCGAGGCCGATGGTCACGGCGCCGCCCTCGTCGTTGACGCCGAGCGCGTCCAGCAGCCTGCTGCCGCCGTGCACGCCGCTGACCGTACCGATCCGGTGGTCGGCCAGCTTGGCCGCGACCTTCTCCGCCTGCATACCGGCGAGGGTGAAACTGACGGTGGGAATGCGGGTGGACGCGCGGCCGATCACGGTGAGGTTCGGGATCGCGTTCAGCACGGCCATCAAGTGCTCGAACAGCTCGTCGTGATAGTCCTGCAGCGACGTGATGGACATTTCCAAGCGCTCGCGCCGGGTTCCGCGCGCCCGCTCGTCGAGCCCGGCGAGGAAGTCGATCGAGGTGGTCAGCCCGGCGAGCAGCGCGTACTGATGCCCGCCGACCTCCAGTCGTTCGGCGCCCTTCGCATACGGGTTCAGCGACATCGACGGGATCCGGTCCAGGAACGCCGGGTCGCGGAAGACCAGCGCGCCGATCTGCGGACCACCCCATGCCGGTGCGCTCAGCGCGACCACGTCGGCGTTCAAATCGTCGATGTCGATCAGCGCGTAAGGGGCGGCGCCGAACGCGTCGGCCACCAGCAGGCCGCCCACTTCGTGCACTCGATCCGCGGCCACCCGCACGGCCGGCGCCGAGCCGACGATGGGTGAGGCGGCGGTGAGCGCGACCAGTCGCGCCGTGGGGCCGATCAGCTCCTCGAACTGCCAGGACGGCATCTCGCAGGTCTCGATCTCCACCTCGGCCCAGCGCACATGTGCGCCGTATCGGTTGGCGATGCGCAGCCAGGGCGCGACGTTGGCCTCGTCGTCCAGCCGGGACAGCACGATGCCGGTGCCGAGCCCGAGCCGGGAGCTCAGCGACTCGGCCAGCCAGGCCAGCAGGACCGCGCGGTCGGGGCCGAGCACGACGCCCGCCGGGTCACCGCCGACCAAGTCGGCCACCGCCTCGCGGGCGGCGTCCAGAATCGCCGCGCTGCGCACCGCGGCGCTGGTGCGGCCGGTATGCGAAAAGGAAGAAGTTCGGAAACCCGTTGAGACGGCACGGGATACCGCATCCGGAACCAGCATGCCCGCTTGCGGGTCGAGATGGATCCAGCCGTCGCCCAGGGACGGTATCAGGCCCCGAACCCTCGCGACGTCGTAAGTCATGTTGGCCACTCTAAGGGCAGCGGGCGAGCCTGTGTAACCGCGTTCCCCTCCGCGACCTGGTGGGAGCACAGCGACCTGGGACTCAGCATGGTGACCGACTTTCGACAGATCCGAACCACACGACCCGAACAGAATAGAACGCCGAGGCCACGCCGCGGCGTCGACCGGGCAACCCCTGGCCTGGCGCTCCACGCACCGGGCCCACGGAGCACCGCCTTAGCGCGTTCGCGGCGGACGCGACATGATAGGGACCATGACGCACTCGGATGAGGCACCGGACCACATCGTCGTCGTTGGCCCCAACGGCAGGCCGCTGGCCATCCCGGCGGCGCCGGGATCGGACACGCCCTACACCGCGCAGGTGGTGACCGACGATAAGAAGGACGACTCCGACGACCGCGACGACTCCGGCGAATCGCTCGCCGACATGGTCGAGCAGCCCGCGAAGGTCATGCGGATCGGCACCATGATCAAGCAGCTGCTCGAAGAGGTCCGCGCGGCTCCGCTCGACGAGGCCAGCCGCAATCGGCTCAAGGAGATCCACACCTCCTCGGTCCGGGAGCTGGAGCAGGGGCTCGCCCCCGAACTGCGCGAGGAACTCGAGCGGCTCACCCTGCCGTTCACCGACGACGCCGTCCCGTCCGACGCCGAGCTGCGGATCGCGCAGGCGCAGCTGGTCGGCTGGCTGGAGGGCCTGTTCCACGGGATTCAGACCGCGCTGTTCGCCCAGCAGATGGCCGCACGCGCCCAGCTCGAGCAGATGCGTCAGGGCGCCCTTCCCCCCGGCATCCACGCCGCCGACCCGCGCGCAGGCCATTCGAGTCAGGTCACCGGCGGTTCCGGCCAGTACCTGTGAGACCGGCGACGCGCGTGTGCCACGCGGCGGCGCCGAGCCGCAGGGGTAGTCTCGTGCACCGTGCCCGCAGCTGCCGCTCGCCCCGACTCCGTTTCCGACCCGAGTGCGGCGCGTCCTGAAGAGAGCTCAGTTGGTTCCGATGACCAAGCGCGTACAGACGACACCTCCCCGACCTCCACGAACGACGACGTGCGCTCCGGCGACGACGCGGCGCGGGAGGATGCGGTGAGCGCGACCACGCCCGAGACCGAGGCCGCGCGCGCCGGGGCGACCGTGGCGAAGATCGTGCCGGACTCGCAGACGTTCCGGCGCGCCTTCCAGGACTTCGCGGGCGGATTCGCGCAGCGCGAGCTGTGGCTGTCGCTCGGCTGGCAGGACATCAAGCAGCGCTACCGCCGCTCGGTGCTCGGCCCGTTCTGGATCACCATCGCCACCGGCCTGCAGGCCATCGCGATGGGCGTGCTCTATGCGGCGCTGCTCGGCCAGCCGCTGCGGGAGTACCTGCCCTACGTGACGGTCGGACTGATCATCTGGAACGTCATCAGCGCGAGCATCCTGGAAGGCTCGGAGGTCTTCATCGCCAACGAGGGCCTGATCAAACAGCTGCCTTCCGCGCTGAGCGTGCACGTCTACCGGCTCGTGTGGCGGCAGCTGCTGTTCTTCGCCCACAACATGGTTATCTACCTGGTGATGCTCGCCGCGTTCGGCGTCTGGCGCCATCTCGGGCCCGCGAGTCTGCTGGCCATTCCCGCGATCGCGCTGATCTTCCTGAACTGCGCGTGGGTGTCGATCGTGTTCGGCATTTTCAGCACCCGCTACCGCGATATCGCGCCGATTCTCAGCAGCACCACGCTGATGCTGTTCGTGCTCACGCCGGTGATGTGGACGACCAAGACCCTGGAATCGCAGGTCGGCACCGGTGACCGCGCCAAGCTCGCCGAGCTCGTGCCGACCTTCCACTATCTCGAAATCGTCCGGGCGCCCCTGCTCGGCGAACCGCAGGAACTGCGGCACTGGCTGGTCGTCGGCACGATCACCCTGCTGGGCTGGATCGCGGCGATCTTCGCCATGAAGCAGTACCGTTCGCGCGTACCGTACTGGGTATAGGAGCGCCCCATGAGCCGTGTGAGTATCGAAACCCAGGAGGCGTGGGTCGAATTTCCGATCTTCGACGCCAAATCGCGGTCGTTGAAGAAGGCGTTCCTCGGCAAGGCCGGCGGCGCGATCGGACGCAACCAGTCCGACGTCGTCGTGGTCGAGGCGTTGCGGGACATCACGCTCTCGCTGCGTGAGGGCGACCGGGTCGGCCTGGTCGGACACAACGGCGCGGGCAAATCGACGCTGCTGCGGTTGCTTTCGGGCATCTACGAGCCGTCACGCGGCAGCGCCCGCATCCGCGGGCGGGTCGCGCCGGTCTTCGATCTCGGCGTCGGGATGGACCCGGAGATCTCCGGGTACGAGAACATCATCATCCGCGGCCTGTTCCTCGGGCAGACCCGCAAGCAGATGCTCTCCAAAATCGATGAGATCGCCGAATTCACCGAGCTGGGCGAATATCTGTCCATGCCGCTGCGCACCTATTCCACCGGTATGCGGGTCCGGCTCGCGATGGGCGTTGTGACCTCGATCGATCCGGAGATCCTGCTGCTGGACGAGGGCATCGGCGCGGTGGACGCGGAATTCATGAAGAAGGCCCGGCTCCGGTTGCAGTCGCTGGTGGCGCGGTCCGGCATCCTGGTTTTCGCCAGCCATTCCAACGAATTCCTCGCGCAGCTGTGCGATACCGCGCTGTGGATCGACCACGGCCAGATCCGCTTGCGTGGCGGTATCGAAGAAGTGGTGCGAGCCTATGAGGGGCCGGATGCGGGGAATCACGTGGCGACCGTGCTGCGCGAAATGGAGGCCGAACGGGCCGCGGGAACCGAGCGAGAATTGGAGCGGAATCAGGCATGAGTGAGCCGACCGGGCAGGACACCCCGATCGACGAAGGGGCGCAGGCCCGGGTCGGCTCCGCGCCGGAGGAAGGCGTCGGCGGCCCGAGCGGCGCCGAGGACTCCGCGGCACCGGGCTCCGGCTCGGGCGCGCGCATCGTGGCCGTCGTCGTCACGCACAAGCGCCGCGAGCTGCTCGCCGAGTCGCTGAAAGTCGTTGCGTCCCAATCCCGGCCGGTGGATCACCTGATCGTGGTCGACAACGGCAACGAAGCGGAGGTCGCCGCGCTGGTCCGCGACCAACCGGTGGAATCCACCTATCTGGGTTCGGCGCACAATCTCGGCGGCGCGGGCGGGTTCGCGCTCGGCATGCTGCACGCCCTGAGCATCGGCGCGGACTGGGTGTGGCTCGCCGACGACGACGGCAGGCCAGAAGGTCCCGACGTGCTGTCCACCCTGCTGGATTGCGCGAACCGGCACGGGCTGGTCGAGGTGTCGCCCGTGGTCTGCGACATCGATGAACCCGACCGTCTCGCGTTCCCGCTGCGCCGGGGCGTGGTGTGGCGGCGGCTGCGGTCGGAACTCGGCGACGAGGACTTCCTACCCGGGATCGCCTCGCTGTTCAACGGCGCGCTGATCTCCGCGAAGGCGGTCGACGTGATCGGCGTGCCGGACCTACGCCTGTTCGTCCGCGGCGACGAGGTCGAGGTGCATCGCCGCCTGGTGCGCTCCGGCCTGCCGTTCGGCACCTGTTTGCAGACGGCGTACCTGCATCCCAACGGTGCGGCCGAGTTCAAACCGATTCTCGGCGGCCGGATGCACACGCAGTACCCCGACGACCCGGTGAAGCGTTACTTCACCTACCGCAACCGCGGTTATCTGATGTCCCAGCCCGGCATGCGGAAACTGCTGCCCCAGGAGTGGATCCGCTTCTCCTGGTTCTTCCTGGTCACTCGGCGCGACCCGGCGGGCCTGCGCGAGTGGTTCCACCTCCGCTCCCTCGGCCGCCACGAGCAATTCGGCAAGCCCGACTAGTCGCCGACTCGTGCGGCCGGAAATTCGGTTGCGCGGGTGAGTTGTTGGTGCGAAGGTAGGTCGACTGCGAGAGAGGCAAGGAGGTGTGGACCGTGACGAGGAACGTGCGGATTGTCGTGTCCGGGCGCGTTACGCCTGCGGCCACACGAAACTCCTGCTCATTCTCCCTCAGCTGAACCCTGGTCGGGTTCGGCGCCCGACGAAGGACTCCTTCCATCATGGTCGACTACGACCTTCTCGTCCCTTACGGCTGGACCGAAGCCGTTTCCACCCGTTACGCCTCGCTGATCGAGGAAGGCTGTGCGCCCGCGCGGATCATCCGCATGGACCGCAGCGAATGCGACGTGGCCACGCCGAGCGGGCTCGCTCGCGCGCGCTGCCCACGCGCTGATTCCGAAGTCAGCGGCCTGTGCACCGGCGATTGGGTGAGCATCGACAGCGATTGCGCGGTGCGGCGACTGCTTCCGCGCCGGTCGGCGATCATGCGGTCGTCGGTGTCCGGCCGATCGCAGGGCCAAGTACTGGCCGCCAATGTCGACACCGTGCTGATCTGCACCGCCGCCGACGGCGACGTGGACCTCGGCCGCATCGAGCGCATGCTCACCCTGGCCTGGGAAAGCGACGCTACGCCGATCGTGCTGCTCACCAAGTCCGACGCGGCGGCCTATCTCCCGCTCGACGAGGTGCGCGCGGTCGCGCCGGGCGCGGCCGTGCTCGCGGTGAGCGCGGATACCGGCGCCGGGCTCGATGTGCTCGTCGCGATGCTGGAGGGCACCGTCGCGTTGATCGGACCCTCCGGTGCTGGGAAGTCGACCCTCGCCAACGCGTTGCTCGGCGCGGAGATCTTCGCCACGAACGCGGTCCGCGACGTGGACAAGAAGGGCAGGCACACCACGGTGCACCGGGAGCTGCGGCCGCTGCCCGGCGGCGGCACGCTGATCGATACACCCGGGCTGCGTGGCGTCGGGCTGTGGGACGCGGGCGAAGGCATCGAGAAGACGTTCAGCGACATCGAATCCCTTGCCGCGCAGTGTCATTTCGGCGATTGCGCACACCGCGCCGAACCGGGATGCGCGGTGCGGGACGCGATCGACAACGGCGAGCTCACCCAGCGCAGGCTGGACAGTTACCGCAAGCTGGCGCGGGAGAACGAGTGGATGCAAGCGCGCACCGACAAGCGGTTGCAGGCCGAACGCGAGCGAGCCTGGCGGGACATCACCAAGCAGCATCGCAAGATGTTCCGGGAGCGGAACTCGCGGCGCTGATCGCCCCGAGGCACGGTAGGGTCGCCCTCGCACTGTTCGCTATCTGGGAGGGATAGATGACTCACCCCGGCGGGTACCCGCCTCATGGCCAGCAGCCCGGGCAATGGCCCGGACAGCCGGCGTACGGTCAGCAGCCGCCGGTCGGCCAGTACCCGCCCCCGCAGGCGCCCGCGCAGTACGCGCCGGCGCCCGCGGGGCAGCATCCGAGCCAACCGCACCTCGTGCAACCGCAGGCCGGGCAGCCCGCGCCCCAATTCGGCCAGCCCGCACCGCAGTACGGCCAGCCGCAGCCGTATGGTCAACCCGCGCCGTTCGGACAACCGCAGCAGTTCGGTCAGCCGCGGCAGTTCGGGCCGCAGCAGGGTTACGGCCAGCCCGCCGATCCGCCCGGCATCACCATCGATGCCTCGTACTCGGGCTGGGCGTTCCTGCTCGCGCTGACCAAGCCGAAGATCCTGGTCAACGGCCAGCAGGTGCCCAACACCCGCTGGGGCGCGAACCACATTCCGGTCGGCCCCGGCCAGTACCACGTCCGGGTCACCACCCCGTGGCTGTTCGACATGGGCCCGGCCACCGTGACGGTGCCGATCACCGAGGGACAGGCCACGCGCTTCTACTACAAGGCGCCCGTGGTGATCTTCCTCAACGGCGCGATCGGCCCGGTTCCGCAGAAGGCGCCGGGCATGGTGTTCCTGTACATCGTCTGGGCACTGACCGGCCTGCTGATCCTGCTGAACATCCTGACGCTCGCGGCGCTCTGAACCCGAGAGGGCACCGGTCAACCGGTGCCCTCTCTTCGCACGCCCTATGCAACTGATTGCATACCTGCGAGGTTTACGCTTAGTGTGCAAGCGCGCGAAGCCGCGGGCGTCCCGCCTGCGGTACACACGAAGGAGCAGGTCACATGACGGAATCGGGATCCAAGCCGCTAGCGGGGCGGACGATGATCATGTCCGGCGGCAGCCGCGGCATCGGTCTGGAGATCGCGAAGCGGGCCGCGGCCGACGGCGCCAACATCACCCTGATCGCGAAGACCGATCAGCCGCACCCCAAGCTCCCCGGCACCATCCACACCGCCGCCGCGGAACTCGAGCAGGCGGGCGGGCAGGTGTTGCCGTTCGTCGGCGATGTCCGCGTCGACGAGTCGGTGGCCGAGGCCGTACGCCAGACGGTCGAGCGGTTCGGTGGCATCGACATCGTGGTGAACAACGCCTCGGCGATCGATCTGTCACCCACCGACGCGCTGTCGATGAAGAAGTACGACTTGATGCAGGACATCAACTGCCGGGGCAGCTTCCTGTTGTCCAAACTGAGCATCCCGCACCTGCGCGAATCGGCGAAGGCCGGACGCAATCCGCACATCCTCACCCTGTCCCCGCCGCTGAACCTGGACCCGAAGTGGGCGGGCATGGCCCTGGGCTACACCATCGCGAAGTACGGCATGTCGCTGACCACACTGGGTCTGGCCGAGGAGCTGAAGGGCGACGGCATCGGCGTCAACTCGCTGTGGCCGCGCACCACCATCGCCACCGCGGCGGTGCAGAACCTGCTCGGCGGCGAGCAGATGATCGCCACCTCGCGCACCCCCGACATCTACGCCGACGCCGCCTACCTGGTGCTCACCTCGCCGAGCAAGGAGACCACCGGCAACTTCTTCATCGACGACGACGTCCTCGCGGCGCACGGCATCACCGACCTGGACAAGTACCGCGTCACCCCCGGCGACGCCGAACTCACCACCGACCTCTTCCTGTGAGCATCGGTGGCCGCACACCTGGCGAGGTGTGCGGCCACCCAGGCCAAATCAGCTGTCGCCTTTGGAATTCGCGATCCCGTACAACCGCTCCCAGTTGCCGCGGCTGGTGAGTTCCGGCATGGCGGCGCGGTACTGCGCCTGCAAGCCGGGCAGTTCGCGGCGCAGACGGCGCAACACGCGCAGGGTGCGGCGCAGCAGCTGACGGGCGCGGGCCTTGTCCCGCTTGCGCACCCGCACGCCGGACTGCGAAGCGTCGGTGACCACCACGTGGTCGAACAGCGAGACATGCCACCAGTAGGCGTCTTCCCTGGTGACGCCGATGACGCCGTGCTGGGTGCGGCCGAACCACTGGTTGATCGCACGCTTGATCAGCACCAGCAGCGCGCGGCTTGGCTCCCCACCGGCGCGGCGCACTTGGATGTCGGCGGAGCGGACCGGCGGCGTCGCGGCCGGGTGCTTGATCGTCTCGGGGTAGTCGGCCCGGCTGGTGCGCGCGGCGGCGAGTGCCTCGATACCGCCGTCCTGCAAGACCTTGGGCCCCTTCAGGAAGTCCTCGATGCCCTGCAACGTGGTGTGCACCAGGCCGTACTGCATCGCGACCAACTGCTCGGACAGTTCGCGGAACAGTTTGCGGGTGATCTCCTTGGCGTCCAGATCCGCGTGCAGCGAGCCGACGATCAGCGAGTTCCTGGTGCTGAAGTAGCGCGCCCAGTCGTCGTAGTCCTTCCAATAAAAGTCCGCGTGCCACACCGCGGCGTTGGGCAGCGTGACGGTGACGAAACCGTGCTCGCGTGCCCGGATGCCGTATTCCACGTCGTCCCATTGGAAGAAGATCGGGATCGGCAACCCGATCTTCGCGACCACCTCGGCCGGGATCAGGCAGGTCCACCAGGCGTTGTAGCCCGCGTCGACGCGGCGCTCCTGGTTCTTCTTCAGCATGCTGGTGTTGCGCAGCGCCTTGGGCACCCGCTGCCCGTGCCGCAGCCGGTGCAGGTGCACTTCCTCGGCGCCGACGTTGAGGTAGTCGGGGTTGAGCAGGAACAGCATCTGCGCGCCGACCAACGTCGGCTCCACCGTCAGGTTGGCGAAGGCGTTGAGCCGCAGCACCGTCTCCGGCTCGCACAGGATGTCGTCGTCCATCAGGATGACGTCGGCGTGCTCGTTGACGGCGGACACCTCGTACAGGCCGCGCGTGAAACCACCCGCGCCGCCCAGGTTGGGCTGGCGGATGTACCGCAGCTTGTCCCCGAAGACCGGCGCGACCTCCTGGTAGCGCGGCCGATCCTGGACCAGATCGGTCCCCTGGTCGACGACGTACACCGCGTCGATCGCCGCGAGCACGGTCGGGTCGGACGACAGCGCGGCGACCGTCTCGGCGCAGTCCTCGGCCCGGTTGAAGGTGCAGATGGCGATCGCGACCGGTCGCACGTGCTCCGGCGCGACGGCGGTCCAGGTGAGCTCCGCGATCCCGAGCGCGCCGCCGATGGCGTCGAATTCCAGCCACAGCGCGCCGCCGTCGACGTACTGGTCGAGCGGGGCGGTCAGGGTCACCGAGCCGCTCGCGTCGACCTGCGCGTTGTCGATGATCCTGCGGTGGCCCGCGATGTCGGAGGCGACCAGCCGGATCTTCGCCTTCGCGACGACGTCGAGCACCATGGTGGCCCGCACTTCGGTGACCGTGGTCCAGCGCTGCCAGTAGCTGGCGGCGAACCGGCCGAAGTAGGTATTGGTGTGCGCGGTCGCGCCCTTGTCCAGCCGCATCGTCAGGCGTTCCCGATGCGCGCCGCCTTTGACGACGGCGTACAGCTCGTCGCTCACTCTGGCCGACGGCCCGGTGAAGATGCCGCGCTGTAACACGAGACGGTCCGGCGCCCGATGGTCGGCGCGCAGTGCGGCAGGCGCGTCAGCGGCCGTCGAGCGATCGTTTGTTTCGGTAACGGCCTGGGTAGCCGACTGATCCATGAAATCCTCGAAATTCTCATTGTGCCGGACGGGACAGACACGCCCCTGGATGCCTTCACGGCGGGGGTGAGGATATCAACCGCCCTGCCCGCCTGCCCGGCGTGCAGCCGCGCCGTCCCTTGTCGGAACTATTGCTGAACGTTCGCCGATTCGTTGTCCGCGGTGTTGCCCGCGCCCTCGCGAACCCCGGTGAAGACGAATTTGTCATAGGCCCAGTAGCGGAACACCACCGCCACGATCTGCCCGATGAGGGTGCCGGAGATGTTGTCCGACAGCGGAGTGGACAGGTCGAGCACATAGCGGGAGAAGCCGAGGCAGCCCAGTTGCAGGCCGATCGCGACGACGTTGAACACCGCGTACAGCAGATATTCGCGCCCGGGATTGTCGGTCTGCTTGTGGGCGAAAGTCCACCACTTGTTGCCGAAGTAGGTCACCACCGTGGCCACCGCGATCGCGATGATTTTGGCCGGCAGTGGGTAGTGATAGAGCAGGCCCTCGCCGCCCCAGAAAACCAGGAGGTTGTATGTGCCCGCGTCCACCAGGAAACCGATCGCGCCGACGACGAGAAATGCGCCCCCTCGGCGCAGCGCGGTGAGCACCGTGCGTACGAGCGATCCGGTCTCCTGCGTCAGGGGCTCGGCGGCGGGTGCGGTGGACTCAGGGGTTGGCACGGCCCGACGGTACCGCAGCCCGGCCGAACCGGGCGCGAGGGGAAATTCCGCTCCCACACCGGGTGAGGTCGGCCACGCATCGGCGGTGGGTTCCCTGTACCCTCCCCGTGTTCCCACATTCAGCACCGATCGCGAGGATTGACCGGGGTGGACTCCACCGAGCTTCGTATTGCCGCCGTGGTTCCGTGTCACAACGAAGAGGCTTCGGTCGCCAAGGTCGTCGCCGACCTACAGGCCGCTGTGCCCGGCATCGTCGTCTACGTCTACGACAATCTGAGCACGGACGCCACCGCCGAGCGGGCCCGCGAGGCCGGTGCGATCGTGCGGCACGAGCACACCAAGGGCAAGGGCAACGTGGTGCGCCGCGCCTTCGCCGACATCGAGGCCGATGTCTACTTGATGATCGACGGCGACGACACCTACGAGGCGTCGGCCGCGCCGCTGATGATCAAAACCCTGCTGGACGGCCCCTACGACCACGTACTCGGCGTGCGCAAACAGGACCAGGGCGCCTCGGCCTACCGCGCGGGACACGAGACCGGCAACAAGGTGCTCAACGGCGTGGTCGGGAAGGTGTTCGGCGAGAACGTCGAGGACATGCTCTCCGGCTTCCGGGTCTTCTCCCGCCGTTTCGTGAAGAGCTTTCCCGCGGTCTCCCGCGAGTTCGAGATCGAGACCGAGCTCACCGTGCATTCACTGCACCTGCGGGTGCCGCAGACCGCGGTGCCGGTCGGCTTCCGGGACCGCCCCGCAGGCAGCGAGAGCAAGCTGCGCACCTACCACGACGGGTTCAAGATCCTCGCCCTGATCATCGGGCTGGCCAGGCATGAGCGGCCGGTCGCGTTCTACGGCTTGTTCGGCACGCTGAGCTGGCTGGTCTCGATCATCCTGACCATCCCGATCGTGGTCGAGTTCTACAACACCCATGAGGTGCCGCGGTTCCCGACCCTGTTCCTCGGCTTCACCCTGCTGCTGCTGGGCAGCCTGGCCTGGACCGCGGGCCTGATCCTGGACGGCATCCGGCGTTCCAGGCACGAAGCCGCGCGCTTGGTCTACCTGCGGTACGCGGCGGTGGGTGCGGACGACCAGCGCCTGACCCACAACGGCGATGCCGCCCGCGACGGCGGAGCCGGGCGTTGACTACATCGGCGGATCGGACCGCGACGCCGGAGAATGATCTGACCCCTCCAGCGGACACCGCGCCGCTCCCCGCGACCGACACCGCGCCGCTACCGGCGACCGACCGGCCGACACCGGCGGCGGAGTCCGCGCGAAGCCTCGGGCGCCGAGCCGTGGAGCGTCTCGGCGCCGCCACGATCGCCTTCACTGTTCTCGCGGCGATCTTCGGCGCTCTGTTCACCGTTCTCACCCCGCCGTTCTGGGGTCATGACGAGATCACCCAGTTCGGCCGCGCCTATCAGGTCGCGCACGGCGGATTCCTGCCGCAGCGCATCCACGACGACCGCGGCATCGCCTACGGCGGCGATGTCCCATCCAGCATCACCGTGCTGATGGGCTACGCCCTGAAGGACTACACCACCAACCCGGACGAGCCGGACCCCATGGTGGACAGCCCCGCCCGCTACGACCAGTTGACCAGCGCCGCGGTCTCGGACGCCACCGAACCGGTGTGGTTCACCAACACCGCCGCCTACTCGCCGGTGCCTTATATTCCGGCCGCGATCGGCATCCGGCTCGGCGAACTGTTCGGGCTCGATGTCGGCGGCCTGCTCCTGCTCACCCGGCTCGCCGGGCTGGCGGCCTACCTCGCGGTGGTCGGATTCGGCCTGTACGCGCTGCGCGCGCACCGGGTGCAGTGGCTGGCGTTCACCGTGGCGGTGCTGCCGATCGCGGTGTTCCAAGCGGGCACGGTCACCGCCGACACCATGACCAACGCGTTGGCCATCCTGGTTTCGGCGCTGCTGGTGAAGGCTCTGTTCCTCGGTGAGCGACTGGGCGGGGTGGAGATCGGCGCGCTGCTGGCCGCGACGATCCTGCTCCCGGTGAGCAAGCCGACGTACGTGCTGCTCGCGTTGCTCGTGGTGCTGGTGCCCGCCGAGCGTTTCGGGTTCCGCGGCTGGCAGCGCTGGATCCCCTGGATCTTCGCCGCCGCCGGAGCGCTCGCTTTCGCGGTGTGGATGAAGATCGCGGCGCCGACCGGCGACGGCATGGGCCTGATGCGGCCGCAGCACCAGTGGCACTCGGTGCGCCCCGGTGATCAGCTCAGCGGCATCCTCCGTGACCCGCCGGAGTTCGCGCACGTGTTCGGCGAGAGCATCGCGCTGCGCGATCAGCGCTGGTTCAGCCAGTTCTTCGGTGAGCTCGGCTTCGCCTACGTCGACGTGCCCGCGCTCTCGATGCTGGCCTGCCTGCTCGCGTTCGCGGTGAGCCTGGGCGTCGCCGAGCGGATGGACGCCCCCGCCTTCCGCCGCACGCTGATCGTCGCGCTCACCGTGGCGGCGAGTGTGGCGATGATCTACGTGACGCTGTACATGTCGTTCACGCCGGTCGGCTACTACATCATCGACGGCGTGCAGGGCCGCTACTTCGTGCCGCTGGCGATCATCGCGTTCGCGGTGCTGCTGCGCTGGATGCCGTTGCGGCTCACCGATACCGCGGGGAAGACCCCGACTCTGGGTCCGGCAGTCACCGTGCTGGTGACGACGAGCGCGGCGCTCATCGCGGCGGCGGCGAAGTACTACACCATCGTGTGGGGCTGAGCGGCAAGGTCATTCGGCCGTTTCGTTCTCTGCCCACGCTGCGCGTCCGCTCTCCTGCCGCGCGATGGGCGCGCTACGTCCCGGATTCCACCGGCCGCCAGCAGGATTCGTCGTCCCGATATCCGGCCGCCGCGAGTCCGGTGCGGAAGTCGGCGTGGATGCCAGCCTGTGCGGTGCGCAGCAGCGTCGAGGACCGATCCCGATTGCTTCGGCAGCTCGGCCGAGTACTTTCAGGCACGGGGAGGGCGAGCGCCGCCCTCGCCATGCGTGGAGGGAATCGTCGGGTCCGGGACAAAACCGTGTCTCGATACCGATGACCTGCTCTTATGCCAGACCGGAGTGCTGGTTCGCAGAATGCGAACGAAGATCATTGTGATATGCATCACATTATCACGGGTGAACGGCGTGTTACCTAGCGCGGAATCTCAAGCGGGCGTTGGAATTCGACGGCTTTCAATGCACAAGATCAATTAATAGTCAATCACGGACACATTACGATTTAGCCACTCTTCGTCTAGGTTTTTGCTCGTCTAGTTCCCCGAACAGTTCTCGAGGTACCGAACAAATGCTGATGAGGAAATTCGCCGCGACGTCGGCACTGCTGATCGCCGCCCTCGGCGTCACCGCCGGCACCGTGAACGCGGCTCCGGCCACCGCGGCCGACAACGGCGCGGTGAACTTCACCGCACATGCCATCGACACCAAGTCCATCATCAAGACCGATGCCGGTTCCCTCGTCGTGGAGGACGGTGTCTTCAAGGTCAAGGCCGCCAACGGCGCCGTGGTCGCGGGCACGCCGCTGACCTTCCGGGTGGACGACTTCGAGTTCCCGATCGCGGCCGACATCTCCGACCGCACCGCCACCCTGACCCCGCAACTCGATCGGGCCCATGCGGTCCACAAGCCGGTCGCCCTCCCCTACGAGGACAAGGCGCCGTGGAAGTCCGAGTACGACCGTGAGCAGGCCGCCTGGTCCCGCTTGACCAGCACCATCTCGACCGGCGCCACCATCGGCACCCTGGTCGGCGGTCTCGGCGGCGCGGCCGTCGGCTGCGTCCTCGGCGGCATCGCGGGCGCCACCGTCGCCGCCGCCACGATCGTCGGCCTGTTCGGCCCGTTCATCCCGGCCGCGGCCCTCGGCTGCATCGGCGGCATCATCGCCGTCGGCGCCCTCGGCACCGTCGCGGGCCAGCTGCTCGTCACCGCTCCGGTGGCGATCGGCGCCGCGATCCAGTACTTCACCACGATCAACCAGCCGTTCACCCCGCCGGCCAAGTAATCCACAACTCGGCGCACCATTGAAACGAACTGGAGCCCCGCCCGCGCATCCGCGCCGGGCGGGGTTTCTCATCCGAGCGTTTCAGTCTCCGGCCGCGCTGAGCGTCCGCTCGCCGGCCTCACGGTAGGCGCGCTCGGTGTCGGCTTTCACCGGCCGCCACCAGGACTCGTTGTCGCGATACCACTGGATGGTCGCCGCCAGTCCGGCGCGGAAGTCCGCGTAGCGCGGCTGCCAGCCGAGTTCGGTGCGCAGCAGCGTCGCGTCGATCGCGTAGCGCTGGTCGTGACCGGGCCGGTCGGTGACGTGGTCGAAGTCGTCGGGATCCCGGCCGAACTCCGCCAGGATCAGCCGCACCACCGACTTGTTGTCCAGTTCCCCGTCGGCGCCGATCAGATAGGTCTGCCCGATCCGGCCACGCTGGAGGATCTCCCACACCGCGCGGTTGTGGTCATCGACATGGATCCAATCGCGCACCTGATTCCCCGCGCCGTAGAGGCGGGGGCGCACCCCGTCGATCAGATTGGTGATCTGGCGTGGGATGAACTTCTCCACGTGCTGGTAGGGCCCGTAGTTGTTGCTGCAGTTGGAGATGGTGGCCCGGACACCGAACGAGCGGGTCCACGCGCGCACCAGCAGATCGCTCGACGCCTTGGTGGCCGAGTACGGGCTGGAGGGGTTGTACGGCGTGGTCTCGGTGAACGCCGGGGCATCCGGAGTCAGGTCGCCGTACACCTCGTCGGTCGACACGTGGTGGTAGCGCACATCGTGGCGGCGCACGGCCTGCAGCAGCGAATAGGTGCCGACGATATTGGTCTGCACGAAGGGCCAGGGCTCGGCGAGGGAGTTGTCGTTGTGCGACTCCGCCGCGAAGTGCACCACCGCGTCGACACCGCTGACCAGCTCGTCGACCAGGTCGAGGTCGGCGATGTCGCCGTGCACGAAATCGATCCGGTCGGCCACCGGATCCAGCGACGCCCGGTTCCCGGCATAGGTCAAGGCGTCCAGAACGGTGACGGTCGTGTCGGGATGGTCGGACACGGTCTGGTGGACGAAGTTCGCGCCGATGAATCCGGCTCCGCCGGTGACGAGCAATCGCACCCCATGACTCTACGTGGGGTACGGTCACGCCGACGACGGACTCGAAACCTGTCCCGCCGCGCGACATTCCAGGTTTTCAATCTGTGACCTTCGTCTCATCCGTTTCCCATCGATGAGAACCGCCGGTTTCGTTGGGCGCGGAAAACCCCGGTCAGCGCCCACATTTCCACAACCCCACCAAGCCGCGGGTCCGCGCGGTGAACAAAATTTGAATAAACAGTCACAACGGGTTCACCACTCGTTAGCTGGTCTAGATTTTGCTCGTCTAGTCCCCTCCGAACGCTTCACATCGAGGTTCCAAACAAAATGCTGATGAGGAAATTCGCCGCGACCTCGGCACTGCTGATCGCCGCCCTCGGCGTCACCGCCGGCACCGTCAACGCGGCTCCGGCCACCGAAGCCGAGAGCGGCGCGGTGAACTTCACCGCACGCGCTACCGACACCCAGTCCATCATCACCACCGATGCCGGCTCGATGGTCGTCGAGGACGGTGTCTTCAAGGTCAAGGCCGCCAACGGCGACGTCGTCGCGGGCACCCCGCTGACCTTCCGGGTGGACGACTTCGAGTTCCCGATCGCGGCCGACATCTCCGACCGCACCGCCACCCTGACCCCGCAGCTCGACATGTCGAAGGCGGTCTACAAGCCGGTCGCGCTGCCGTTCGAGGACAAGGCGCCGTGGAAGTCCGAGTACGACCGTGAGGTCGCGGCCTTCAACCGCATGAAGGACACCATCTCGACCGGCGCCGCCATCGGCACCCTGGTCGGCGGCCTGAGCGGCGCGGCCGTCGGCTGCGTGCTCGGCGGCATCGCCGGCGCCACCGTCGCCTCGGCGACCATCATCGGCCTGTTCGGCCCGTTCATCCCGGCCGCGGTCATCGGCTGCTTCGGCGGCATCATCGCCGTCGGCGCTCTCGGCACCGTCGCGGGCCAGCTGTTCATCACCGCCCCGGTGGCGATCGGCGCCGCGATCCAATACTTCACCACGATCAACCAGCCGTTCGCCCCGGCGAAGTAATCGACGGCTGAACGCGCACAACTGAAAGCACAACGCCAAGCCCCGCCGCGCGACCGTGGCGGGGCTTGGCGTATTCAGCCTGGCTATGACAAAGATGAACAAATACTGAACAAATATGGAACGAAGACCATTTGCACGCCGCTGACCTGCCTTATCCCGGTCGGATAACTTCGATCCGGAATTAATCGCGCGTGCGAGCACCTCGCAGGGCGGAGAACGACCCCGGACGGACGCGAGCCCCGTCCCGTCCGGATGCGGGGCGGGGCTCGCCTCGGAGAGGCCGGGCGGTCAGGCCGTCCGAGCCTGCTGGTCGTCCTCGATGCGGGCCCGCACGAACCGGGAAACCCGCGCCAGCGCTGCCCTGCTCTCCGGCAGGTTCGGCGCCATGCTCATGAAGGCGTGCACCTGGCCGCGCCACAGTTCCAGCGCGTTCGGCACGCCCGCCGCGGTGAGCCGCTGCGTCATCAGCTCGCAGTCGAACCGCAGCACCTCGTCCTCGGCGGCGATCAACAGCACCGGAGGAAGCGCGGACAGCGCCGCGTTCACCGGTGACAGGGCCGGATCGAGGACACCGTCGACCTCGGCGCCGATGCGTACCACCGCCTCCAACGCCGACAGCGGGATATACGGATCGCGCGTGACGTTCACGTAGTCCCGCTTCGCGCCGTAGTCCAGATCCAGCAGCGGACTCAACCCGACCAGCCCCGCCGGGGCGGGCAGTCCCGCCGCCAACGCGCGCAGTGCCGTCGCGAAAGCGAGGTATCCGCCCGCCGAGTCGCCCGCGAAGACGATCCGGGCGGGATTCGCACCGTGACGCAGCAGCCATCGGTAGGCGGTCAGGCAGTCTCGCACCGACTGTTCGATGCGCCGACCGGGCAACTGGCGATACTCGACGTTGACCACCGGGAGTCCGGTGCGGCGCGCGAGGCTCGCCGCGATCGGCCGGTGACTGCGGGTGTTGCAGATCGCGAAACCGCCGCCGTGCGTGTAGAGCAGCGCTCCGTGCCGCAGCGCACGCGCCGCGCCTGCCGGGCGGATGATCTCCAAGTGGAAGCCATTGAGCGATACCTGCTCTCGGTCGATGCCACGCGGCTCGGGCCGCAGCCAGGCGAGGCCGTTCACCGTGGCGGCGCCGATCGGAATGGTCGCCCTGGTGACCGGGAACGTCCGCAGGACGGGGCGCACCACACCCATGCACGCCGCCAACAGCAAGCGCGATTGCGCGCTGGGTCCGTCCGGATTCATCACCGCACCGGGCTCGGCGGCCGCCACCGCATGCCGTCCGAACTGGGCATCAAGGTCGGACATCGCGCACCTACCTCACACTGGCGCGCCGAGTCACGACCGGACCGAGGTCGCCCAGGCGAGCTGTCGGCGCTGACATCTCACACGGTGTCCGTTCCGAACACCCTGCATAGTGACCTACGCAACAGAATCGCCTGAAGCAGGGGGAAGTGAAACGCCCGTAATCGAATTGACGACTACTCGGAACCTCATCGAATCCCGGCGCCGCGAAACTGGCAGACTCCAACCATGCGCGGAATCATCTTGGCGGGCGGCACCGGCTCCCGGCTGCACCCGATCACGCGCGGGGTGAGCAAGCAGCTGGTCCCGGTCTACGACAAACCCATGGTCTACTACCCCCTTTCCACGCTGATGCTCGCGGGGATCAGGGACATCCTGGTGATCACCACACCGGAAGACGCCGACGCGTTCGTGCGGCTGCTCGGTGACGGCGCCCAGTTCGGCCTCGACCTGAGTTACGTGGTCCAGCCCGAGCCGGATGGCCTGGCCAGGGCCTTCGTCCTCGGCGCCGACCACATCGGCACCGAGTGCGCCGCGCTGGTGCTCGGCGACAACATCTTTCACGGCCCCGGGCTCGGCACCAGCCTCAGCCGCTTCCACGGGATCGACGGCGGCGCGGTTTTCGCCTACTGGGTATCGGATCCGACGGCCTACGGCGTGGTGGAGTTCACCGAGGGGCGCGCGGTGTCCATCGAGGAGAAGCCGAAGGCGCCCCGCTCGAACTACGCGATTCCCGGGCTGTATTTCTACGACAACGACGTCGTGGAGATCGCCCGTTCGCTGCGTCCGTCGGCGCGGGGCGAGTACGAGATCACCGACATCAACCGCGCCTACCTGGAACAGGATCGGCTGCGCGTGGACGTGCTCGCTCGCGGCACCGCCTGGCTGGACACCGGCACCTTCGATTCACTGCTGGACGCGGCCAACTACGTGCGCACCATCGAAGAGCGGCAGGGGCTGAAGATCGGCGTCCCGGAGGAAGTGGCCTGGCGGATGGGCTTCATCGACGACGAGCAGCTGCGCGCGCTCGCCGAACCGCTGGTCCGCTCGGGCTACGGTCGCTACCTGCTCGATTTGCTCGAACGCGGACGGGACTGGTGAGCATGGAATTCCGAGAACTCGCGGTGCCCGGCGCGTGGGTGATAACCCCGCGCCAGCACGGCGACGCTCGCGGCATGTTCCTCGAGGGATTCAAGGCCTCGGAGTTCGAGAAGGCGACCGGGCGGGCATTCGACCTGCGCCAGGTGAACTGCTCGGTCTCGGCGGCCGGGGTGCTGCGCGGCATCCACTACACCGAGGATCCGCCGGGTCAGGCGAAATACGTGACCTGTGTGCGCGGCGCGTTCCTCGACGTGGTCGTCGACCTGCGCCGCGGCTCGCCGACCTACGGGCGCTGGGACAGCGTGCTGCTCGACGACGTCGACCGGCGGTCGGTATTCCTGTCCGAAGGCCTTGGGCACGCGATCCTCTCGCTGGAGGACGGGTCGACGGTCACCTACCTGTGCTCGCTGGAATACCAGCCCGAGTTCGACCGAGACATCGATGCCTTCGACCCCACGCTGGGCATCGAGTGGCCGCGGGTGGGTCGCGACGGCAAGGAGCTCACCTTCATCCGCTCCGCGAAAGACACTGTGGCCCCGCCGTTCTCCTGAGCGAAGGCGAGGCAGCCGGGAACGCCGAAGCGCCGCCACCGGTGCGATGACGGCGCTCGGCGTGCGGCGCTCAGGCGACGAGCTCCAGCTCCTTCGCCTCGGCCGCCTGCCGCTGCCCCCGATACTTCGGCACGAAGGCCAGCAGGGCGACGAGCGCGCCGACGATGGACACGCCCGCGACGAACTCCAGGCCGGGCCGGTAGGTGTCGAGCATCCCCGCCGCCGAGATGTCCGCGTGCGCGCCGGAGGAGATGATCGCCGTGGTCACCGCGAGCACGATGGCCGCGCCGACCTGCATGGCGGTCTGCAACACGCCCGCCGCCAGACCCTGCTCGTCGTCATCGATGCCGTTGGTGGCCTGGATGTTGATGGCCGGGAAGCCGACCCAGCCGATGCCGATGAGCAGCACCGCGGGCAGCAGCATGGTCAGGTACGACGGCGTGGTGTCCAGCCGCAGGAACAGCAGGTAGCCGACGGCCATCACGACCATGGTGATCGCGATCACGGGTCCGGTGCCGAACCGGTCGACCAGCTTGTCGGAGAAGAACGCCGACAGCACGACCAGCAGACCCACCGGCAGCAGCGCCATCGCCAGCTTCAGCGGCGACCAGCCCAGGGTGTCCTGCAGGTACAGGGTCACGATGAACTGCCAGCTGAAGTAGGAGCCGGCCACCGCGATGATCGCGAGGCTCGCCCGCACCAGGGAGGACTTGCGCAGGATGCCCAGGCGCACCAGCGGGTAGCGCACCCGCCGCTCGGTCGCGAGGAATCCGGCGAAGAGCACCGCGACCGCGACGAACGAGCCGATGGTGCGCAGCGAAGCCCAGCCCGCTTCCGGCGCGGAGACGACGGTGTAGACCAGCAGCAGCATCGCGGCGGTGGACAGCAGCGCGCCGAACAGGTCGTGGCCGCCTTCTTCGGCGGGCTTGTCCTTCGGAACCAGCACGTAGGCGGCGGCCAGCGCGGCCAGCGCGATCGGCACCGGAAGCAGGAAGGTCCAGCGCCAGCCGACGCCGGTCATCAGACCGCCGAACAGCAGACCCGACGAGTAACCGCCCGCGCCGAACACGGTGTAGATGGACAGCGCCTTGTTCCTGGCCGGTCCCTCGGCGAAGTTCGTGGTGATGATGGAAAGGCCGGTGGGCGCGGTGAACGCGGCGGCGAGGCCTTTGACGAACCGGGTGAGGATCAGCAGCGGGCCGGAAGTGACCAGACCACCGGCCAGCGAGGCGATCGCGAAGACGGCGAGCGCGATCAGGAAGACCTTCCGCCGCCCGAACAGGTCGGCGGTGCGTCCGCCCAGCAGCAGCAGACCGCCGTAACCGAGCACGTAGCCGCTGACCAGCCACTGCAGGGTGGAGGTGGACAGATCGAGTTCCGCGCCGATGGACGGCAGCGCGACCCCGATCATCGAAACGTCGAGACCGTCGAGGAACAGCACGATGCACAGCGTGATCAGCATGCCCCAAAGCCGGGTGGACCATCTGGTCGGATCGGTCGCCGGGGCGGCCGAGAGCGTTGCTGGTGAAGTCATGCGGAGGACATTACATGCGCATGCATTAAATGCCAACACATTTAATGCGGTTGCATAGGATGGCGCGAGTCACTAGGATGGGGCCATGTCGAAGCCGTCCACGGTGCACACGGCCCGGCGCACCGACGCGCCAGCCGGGCTGGTCGACGAGTGGCGCGCGCTGCTCGACCGGCACGCGGCGGTGAGTTGCGCGCTGGAGAAAGCGCTCCAGAGCCGGCATCGCATCGGACTCAGCGAATTCGAGACCTTGGACCGGCTGGTCGACGCCAACTGCGGCGACTACCGCATGAGCGATCTGGCGGGCGACATCTATCTGAGCCAGAGTGCGCTGTCGCGCGCGGTGGCCCGGCTGGAGCGCGACGGCCTGGTACGGCGCACCATGTGCGCCGAAGACCGCCGCGCCGTGTTCGTCTGCCTGACCGACAAGGGCCGCGAGGTCCACGAGCAGGCACTGCCCACCCATCGGGCCGTCCTGAACGACACGTGGGAGTTGCCGGGCCCGCCGAAGTGCTGACCCGCGGCGCTACCCGAGCGCCGCTCGCAGGTCCTCGATGCCCGCGCGCGCGTCGACCGTCACCGCATCGATACTCGCGAAAGCCGCGCGGTAGCGCGTGATCTCATGCTGTTTGTCCAGGTAGATCGATCCGGTGAACGCCTCCACGTACACCACGGGCGGTTCGGGTAGCTCGCCGGAACCGAACTCGGGGAACTCCAGCAGCACGAACCGGCCCGCGCTCATCCCTTCGTGATACCCGGAATCCATGGGCACCAGGCGGATTCGGACGTTCGGCAGATCACACATGCGGCGCAGGTGGTCGAGCTGCTCGGCGGTCACCGCCGGGCCGCCGATGCGCCGCCGCAGCACCGCCTCGTTGATCAGCGCATCCAAACGCAGCGGCGCGTCGGCGCGGGTGACCAGCGCCTGCCTGGCCTGACGCAGCCGCACCCGGCGGTCCACCGCGTCGGCGGACAGCTCCGGATGCGCCGCCGTGAGCACCGCGCGGGTGTAGCCCTCGGTCTGCAACAGACCCGGCACGAGTTCGTTCTCATAGGTGGACAGCCGGGCGGCCGCCTCCTCCAGCCCGATATAGACCTCGAACCCCTCCGGGATGACGTCGCCGTAGGCGGTCCACCACCCCCTGGCCTTGGTGTCGCGCGCCAACGCCGTCAACGGTTCGAGCAGTTCCGGTGGCGCGCCGTAGATCTTGCACATCGCCTCGACGTCGAGACCGCGCAGCGAGGTCTGCCCGGTCTCGATCCGCCAGATCTTCGCCTCCGACCACTCCAGCTGCTGCGCGGCCACCCGCGTGGTCATCCCGGCCCGGTTGCGCAGATCGCGTAGCTGGCGGCCGAGCTGCCGCCGCGGCATGGTCGAACCGGTGGTCCCCTGCGATAAGCCCATATTGCCCCCCTTCTATCCGTACACCGACCGCGCTGCGACCGATCACGTCCGGTCGGCTGCGCGGCCCACCCTCTCGGAACCCTCGGTGGATATTCCGGGGTATCCGAACAGCATTGTTCACAGCGCAACTTACACCGGTCACTGTGCGTGTCTCAGCCAGGTCGGTGTCACTTCGACGCCAAACGGCCGCAGCGCACTGTGTTTCGCGCCGCCTACCTGCGCGCGGTGCGCTTGCGGAAACGCCAGAACTGCACCGCACGAACGTCTTCGGAGAGCTGGTTGACCGGCTCCGCCACATCGGCCAGCGCTTGGAACAGATCGTCGGCCAGCTCGCTGATGTGCTCCACCCTGGTCGCCAGACGCGAGGCGTTCACCAGGAATTCGAGCATCAGGCGCACGGCGGCCGCGATGGTCAGGCCGAGCGGAACCGCGAGCAGCGCGCTGAGCACGCCGAACACCGCCGACACCCGCCACATCGAGACGGTCAGCGCGATCGGCACGGCGCAAGCGAACACCAGCCCGAGGACGTAGGCGAGCGGCAGGAGCGTGCGCGTGGCCGGGCGATGGAACTGCACGTCGAGCAGGGCGCGCGCGGCGGCCTCGCTCCACCGCATGAACGCCCGCGGGCTGCCGAACGGCTCGGCGAGCTCCTCGTCGGGCTCGTCGCGGGAGACCTTCCGCGCGACCCACCGCGACTCGACCTCGAATTCCTCCGCGTGCCCGCCGCCGGCAGGCACTCCGGTGTCGTTCGATTCATCCCCTCCGGGCCTGACGCTCATGCCGAGCATCCTCCTCGTTCGCGGCGGCGCGATCCAGCCCCGGAACACGGGCGATCGGGAAGTTTTCGCGCATGCAACATCAATCACAGCATCCCCAGCAGTTTCACAGCCTCGACCCACCGAGTGTTCAGGTCGGCGGCCGAAAGTGGCTGCGTAGCAACGACTGCGAGCCACCGTGGGACGTTCGGCGGGACACGGTCGATCCTCTCGAAAATGAGACCTAGGCGACACTCCGGAAATTTGTTCCGAAGATCGCGTAACGCTCCCGGCGGCCCCTGGCGATACGACCCATGAACGCAGGACCCAGAGATCTACCGGGGAATGGAGAAGACAGTGCGCACCACGTTTCCGACTTCCGTCTCGGCGGCCGAGATGACCGCCGCTGCGCAGGACTACAACCAGCGCGGGTGGACGGTCGCCGAAACGGCCAACGGTCTGAGCCTGATCACCGACGACGACCTGTCCGGCATCGAGGTCACCGGCGAACTGGCCGGTGAGGTCCGCCGCTTCCTGCGCGCCAACAACCTGTCCGGTCCGGTGATCGAGATCCCCGGCGCGGAGCGTCGCGAGATCCACCTGGTCACCGGTGTCCGCAAGGCCGCGATGGCGCTGCAGGCGCTGCGCGAGGCCGGTGCCACCGTGTACAGCGACGGCGCGGGCATCCCGCTGCCGCCCACCCAGCTCTCGGCCGGTTCGGCCTGCTGGGGTATCGCGCCCGCCGAGGCCCGCTGGGTGCCGCCGGTCGTCGCGATCGCCGCCGCCGTCCGCGCCGCGCGCGCCTCGCGCCGCGCGAAGCTGACCATCGCCTGCTGAAGAACGCGTCCGAGACCTGCTGATCGCGGGCCGGGACCGCGCTGACCGGCCTGTTTGCGACCGGTATCCGTCTCGGCGCTCTGGCTCCCCACCCCAGAGCGCCGCCGGGTGCCGGTCGTTCGGCGTTGCGGATATCGAGCGTTCTCTTTTCAGTTCCACCGCCGGACGCCAAGATGGGGTATGGCCCCGATCACGCAATCGCGCACCCTGCTGCGGACCTGCCCGCTCTGCGAAGCGGTCTGCGGACTGGAACTCACCCTCGACGCCGACGACCACGTCACCGCGGTCCGCGGCGACCGGAAAGATCCCTTCAGCAAGGGTTTCCTCTGCCCGAAGGGGGCCAGCTTCGGCCATCTCGACGAGGACCCGGACCGGGTGACCGAACCGCTGATCCGCGATCGCGCCGACAATTCCTGGCGCACCGCGTCCTGGGACGAAGCCTTCGATTACATCGCGGAGCGGTTTCCCGCCATCGTGGCCGAGCACGGAAACCAGTCGGCGGCGGCCTACTTGGGCAACCCCAACGCGCACACCGTCGCGGGAGCGCTGTACGTACCGATGCTGCTGCGCGCGTTGAGCACCAGGAACATCTACTCCGCGAGCACGGCCGACCAGATGCCCAAGCAGGTGGCCAGTGGGCTGATGTTCGGCGACCCGCTGACCGTGCCGGTACCCGACCTGGACCGCACCGACTATCTGCTGATGCTGGGGGCGAACCCGCTGGAATCCAATGGCTCGCTGTGCACCGCACCGGACTTCCCCGGCAGGCTGAAAGCGTTGCGGCGCAGGGGCGGCCGCTTCGTCGTGGTCGATCCCCGGGTGACGCGCACCGCGAAACTGGCCGACGAGCATCTGTTCATTCGTCCTGGCAGCGATGCGTACCTGCTGTTCGGCATCGTGCACACACTGTTCGCCGAGCAGCTGACCGACGTCCGCGTCGAGGTCACCGGACTGGACGAATTGCGCGCCGCCGCGGCGGCATTCGACCCGGAAACGGTGGCGGCCCGCACGGGGGTGCCCGCGTCGACGATCGTGCGCCTCGCCCGCGAGCTCGCCGCGGCGCCGACCGCGGCGGTCTACGCCCGGATCGGTACCTGCACCGCCGAGTTCGGCACGATCACACAGTGGCTGGTCGACGCGGTCAACACGCTGACCGGCAATCTGGACTCTCCCGGCGGTGCGATGTTCGCCATGGCTGCCGCGGGCGGCATCCCCCGCACCAGGCCGTTCCGCACCGGGCGGTGGACCAGCCGGGTGCGCGAACTGCCCGAGACCATGGGCGAATTGCCCGTCGCGACGCTCGCCGACGAGATCACCACGCCGGGCGAGGGACAGATCCGCGCGTTGGTGACGGTCGCCGGGAACCCGGTGCTGTCCGCGCCGAGCGGCGCCCGCCTGGACGCCGCGTTCGCTCAGCTGGACTTCATGGTCAGCGTGGATCGGTATGTGAACGAAACCACCAGGCACGCCGACGTGATCCTGCCGCCGCCGCGGCCGACGCAATCGCCGCACTACGACTTCGCGTTGCTGCAGTTCGCGGTGCGCAACTACGCCCGCTACTCGCGTCCGCTGGTGCCGTTGGGCGACCGGCCTTCGGAGCCCGCCGTCCTGGCCCGCCTTGCCGCGGCGCTGACCGGCCGACCGCACGACGGATCGGACGGCGTCGACCCGCTCACCGCCGTGGACGAACTGGTCATCGCGGGTCTGCTGCACAAGGCCGGGCTCGCGGACCGGCGCGGCGAGCTGATCGGCGAGAACAGCACCGAACAGCGCATCGACCTGATGCTGCGACTCGGTCCGTACGGGGAATGGAACGGCGGCACGCTCAACCTGCAAGTACTGCTGGACAACCCGCACGGCATCGACCTCGGCCCGCTGCGGCCGCGGCTGCCCGGCGTGTTGCGGACGGCCTCCAAGCAGGTCGATCTGGCGCCGCGGCCGCTGCTCGACGATGTGGCGCGGATGCGGGAAAGGCTCGACGACGCGGCACCGGAGATCGTGCTGATCGGGCGACGGCAACTGCGGTCCAACAACAGCTGGATGCACAACATCGCACCCCTGGTCAGCGGATCGAATCGCTGCACACTGCATATCAATCCCGCCGACGTGGCGCGGCTCGGACTCGGCGACCACGCCGTGGTGAAGTCCGCCGCCGGGACCCTGACGGTTCCGCTGGAGCCGACCGACGCCATCATGCCCGGGGTGGTGAGTCTGCCGCACGGCTGGGGCCACGCCGACAGCGCGACGCAAACCGTGGCCCGCGCACACGCCGGGGTCAACGCCAATGTGCTGACCGATGATTCGGTGGTCGACGTACCGTCTGGCAACGCCGTCTTCAACGGGGTCCCGGTCACCTTGAGCTGTGTGTGATTCGCAGCGCCTGCGGCGCTGGGTGTTCGCGGTGTGCGGCTCGCGTCCGAGCGACCGCCGCTTGCGACTTCGTCGCTTGCGGGTCGGCCACTGGGACGCGAGCCGGGCCGCGAACGGACATTGCGCGGTCTCGCTGCGCTCCAAAAGCGGAGTGTGGCCGATGTGTTGCGTGTCGCGGTACACAGGAGATCCCAGATCTGCGCAGCGGACGGAAAAGGATCGCGCCGTAAGATTCCGGACGGTCGGCTTTGTAGCTAATTTTTGGAAACCCTTGCGCCACGGGTCGATTCAGTGCATTCTCAACGTTGATTTCGAAGTTTTGCCGTGCGGTATTCATCTAAAATGGACGGGATTTCCGGTGCGACCGCGGTTCAACGTCGAGCCTCGTGGATCCTGATTCCGACGATCAGAGGGGCGGCGATGCGAGGTACACACAACGGCAGTGTCGGCGAGCGCGAACTGCAGGAAAGGTACGGCACCCAGGACCGTGCCCAGCGCTTCTACGACGATCAGATGTTGGACCGGCTCAATGCCGCGATGATCGAATTCATCGGCCGCATGGAGATGGCCTTCATCGCCACAGCGGACGAACACGGCGAATGCGACGCGAGTTTTCGTGCCGGACCGCCCGGTTTTCTCCACGTCATCGACGAACACACGATCGCCTACCCGGAATACCGCGGCAACGGCGTGATGGCCAGTCTCGGCAACATCCTGGAGAACCCGCACGTCGGCATTCTGCTGATCGATTTCGTGCGGGATCTCATCGGACTGCACATCAACGGCTCGGCGCGCATCGTCGCCGACCCCGCGCTGCGCGCCGCCGTGCCCGACCTACCCGCCAACCACCAGGGCCGCGTCGCGCAGCACTGGGTGGTGGTGCACGTCGAAGAGGCATACATCCACTGCCGCAAGCACATCCCGCACCTGGTCCCCGCCGCACGGGAACACCGCGAATGGGGCACCGACAACATGCGCGCCAAGGGCGGGGACTACTTCGGCGCCAAAGCGCAGAGCCGTGCGGCCGACCGCGTCCCGGCTCAGCCGCTGACCGTCGCTTCGGCCCCGGTCCCGCGCCCGCTGGACGCGTCCGATCGATCCGTCCCGATCTTGAAGATGACCAGGCGCTGGACGACGAAGTTGATCACCGTCGCGGTGCCCTGGGCGACCACGAAGGCCAGCGGCTGGCGCCACCACACCGCGTCGAAGGCGTGGTAGAGCACCGCGTTGATGCCGACCTGCACCGCGAAGGTGACCGCGTAGAGCACGACGACCGCCAGGAAGCGGGCGCGGCTGGGCGGGGCCTGGAAGGTCCAGCGGCGATTGATCAGGTAGGCGGTCGTGGTGCCCGCCACGAAGCCGATCGACTTGGCGACGCTGACCGGTAGGCCGACCAGGTTCAGCAACAGGCTGTAGAGCCCGTAGTCGACCACGGCCGAGAACCCGCCGGTGAGGGTGAACCGGACGATCTGCGTCTTGAGGTCGACATCGGTGCCGCCCGGCTCGTCGACCAGCGGCAGCTCGACCGGAAGCGGCAGGTGGGGTTCGGCTTGCACGCCGACGAGCGTAGCGCCGACCGGGCCGACGTGTACGTCACTACCCGTGGGTACAGCGAGCCCGACCGGATCCGGCGTCATACCTGTAGCCTCTATGCCGATGTCCACGAAAGCTCCGACCGCCACCACGACAACCGGGAACGACAACGGCGCCGGCGTCACGAACGACGGCCCGGCCGCGGGGAACGCGTTCACTCTTCCGACGCGCACCCGCACGTTGACCGGGTGGGGTCGCACCGCACCCACCTCCTCCGAAGTGCTCTCGACCAGCGATCCCGAACTGATCGCCAAGGCAGTCGCCATGGTCGCCGAGGACAACGACGGCAAGCCCGCCCACCTGCGGCGCGGTGTGATCGCCCGCGGCCTCGGCCGCTCCTACGGCGACCACGCGCAGAACGCCGGCGGCCTGGTCGTCGACATGACCGCCCTGAACCACATCCACCGGATCGACCGCGACACCCGGCTGGTGGACGTGGACGGCGGCGTCAGCCTGGACCAGCTCATGAAGGCCGCGCTGCCGTTCGGCCTCTGGGTACCCGTGCTCCCCGGCACCCGCCAGGTGACCATCGGCGGCGCGATCGCCTCCGATATCCACGGCAAGAACCACCACAGCGAGGGCAGCTTCGGCAACCACGTGCGCTCGATCGATCTGCTCACCGCCGACGGGCAGGTGCAGCACATCACGCCGAAGCGCAACGCCAAACTGTTCTGGGCGACCGTCGGCGGCAACGGCCTCACCGGCATCATCCTGCGCGCGACCATCGAGATGGCGCCGACGGAGACCGCCTACTTCATCAACGACGGCGTGAAGACCACGACGCTCGACGAGACCATCGCCGCGCACAGCGACGGCAGCGAGGCGAACTACACCTACTCGAGCGCCTGGTTCGACGTGATCAGCCCGCTGCCCAAGCTGGGCAGGGCCACCATCACCCGCGGCAGGCTGGCGAAGCTGGACGAGCTGCCGAAGCGACTGCGCAGCAAGCCGCTGAAGTTCGACGCACCGCAGCTGATGACCGTCCCGGACATCTTCCCGAACTGGACGATGAACAAGCTCACGCTGATGTCCATCGGCGAGGCGTACTACCGGATGGGCGGCAACTACACCGGCAAGGTGCAGAACCTGACGCAGTTCTACCACCCGCTGGACATGATCGCGGAGTGGAACCGCGGCTACGGCTCCAACGGCTTCCTGCAGTACCAGTTCGTGGTGCCGACCGAGGCGGTCGAGGAGTTCAAGCGGATCATCATCGATATCCAGGCATCCGGGCACTACTCGGCGCTGAACGTATTCAAGCTGTTCGGCCCGGGCAACCAGGCTCCGCTGAGCTTCCCGATGCCGGGCTGGAACATCTGCGTCGACTTCCCGATCAAGCGGGGCCTCAACGATCTGGTCAGCGAGCTGGACCGGCGGGTGCTCGAGTTCGGTGGGCGGTTGTACACCGCGAAGGACTCGCGGACCACCGCGGAGACGTTCCACCAGATGTATCCCCGGATCGACGAGTGGATCAAGGTCCGCCGCAGCGTCGATCCCACAGGCGTTTTCATGTCCGACATGGCGAGAAGGCTGGAGCTGCAGTGATCAATGCCGTTGGCAACCCGCAGTCGATTCTGCTGCTGGGTGGCACCTCGGAGATCGGCTTGGCAATCTGCGCGGAGTACCTGAAGAAAGGCCCCGCGCGCATCATCCTCGCGGCGCTGCCCGGCGATCCGCTGCGCGAGGACGCGGTCGCCCAGCTGAAGGCCGCGGGCGCGAGCCAGGTCGATGTCATCGACTTCGACGCGCTGGACACCGACAGTCACCCGAAGGTGATCGACGCCGCGTGGGATGGGGGCGACGTGGACGTCGCCATCGTCGCCTTCGCCCTCGACGGCGACCCCGAACAGCTGTGGCAGAACCAGCGCAAGGCCGTCCAGGTCGCCCAGATCAACTACACCGCGGCGGTCTCGGTCGGCGTGCTGGTCGGCGAGAAGATGAAGGCGCAGGGCTTCGGGCGGATCATCGCCATGTCCTCCGTCGCCGGTGAACGGGTACGGCGCTCGAACTTCGTCTACGGGTCGACCAAGGCGGGTCTGGACGGTTTCTACCTCGGACTCGGCGAGGCGCTGCGCCCGCACGGCCCGCGCGTGCTGGTGATCCGGCCCGGCATGGTGCGGACCAAGTTCTCCTCGCACGTCAAAGAGGCCCCGCTCACCGTCGACAAGGAAGACGTCGCGCTGCTGGCGGTCTCGGCCTCGCAGAAGGGCAAGGAACTGGTCTGGGCGCCGGGCACCTTCCGCTACGTGATGATGATCCTGCGGCACATCCCGCGTTCGATCTTCCGCCGACTGCCCATCTGATCCGCCGATCGGGCTCGGACTCAGTGCCCGCGTGATCCTCGATCACGCGGGCACCTATCGTCTGACGGAGTCGACCCGAGTGAATCCGGAGGCGCCATGCGAGTAATCGAGTGCGACGAGCGCGGAGCGGTCCGTTGAGCACGGTCACCGCGACGGGCCAGGCGCCGTCGCGCCCCACTGATCCCGCCCCGGTGCCGGGACGGACAGCGCTGCTGGTGCGACAGATCGCCTCCGGGCTCGCGGAGGCCACGCTCGCGGCGGTCGTGGCGATCGTGGTGGCCGCCGTCGGGCTGCTGGCGTTCTCCATGGTGCAGTGGCCCGCCTTCAACTCCTCGAACGTCACGCGGGCGCTGACCACGGTCGGGCAGGTCGGCGCGGCGGTCCTGCTCGCGGTCGCGATCGCGCTGCTGCGGCTGCGCAAATGGCCCTGGGTCGCGAAACTGCTTTCCTGGGTGGGGATCTCGTCGTTCGTCACGGTCACGCTGGGCATGCCATTGGCGGCGACCGAGCTGTATCTGTTCGGCGTCTCGGTGGATCAGGAGTTCCGCACCGAGTTCCTCACCCGGCTCACCGACTCCGCCGCACTGCGCGACATGACGTACGCGGATCTGCCGTCGTTCTACCCCGCTGGCTGGTTCTGGATCGGTGGACGGGTGGCGAATCTGCTCGGGATGGACGGCTGGGAGATCTTCAAGCCGTACGCGATCGGCTTCCTCGCGGTGGCCGCGGTCGTCGCGCTGGTGCTGTGGTCGAAGCTGATCCGTGCGGACTGGGCCGCGGGCGTCGCGGCGGCGAGCACCGCGGTCACGGTGGCCTACGCCGCGCCGGAGGCCTACAGCGCCGTCATCGTGCTGCTGCTTCCGCCCGCGCTCGTGCTGGCCTGGGGCGCGCTGTACCGGCCGCTGGAGGACGTCCGGTCGGGCACGACGCCGGGGGATGCCGAGCAGCGCACTGCTGGTGGCTGGGGCGCGGTCATCGGGACCGGGCTGTTTCTCGGCTGGGCGGCCACCTTCTACACCCTCTACTTCCTTGTGGCCGCTTTCGCGGTCGGCCTGATGGGCCTGCTGGCGGCCGTGCTCGCGGCGCGGGAACAGCGTGCCGCCGACCGTCCACGCCGTGCCAGCGCCGCGAGCGGCGCCGGTCGTTCCTGGCGCGCGGCGGTGCCGCCGCTGGTGCGTCTGGTGGTGATCGGGGTGATCGCCGGAGTGGTCGCGCTCGTCGTGTGGGCGCCGTATCTCGCGAAGGCGCTGCGCACCACGACCGCGAGTTCCGGCACCGCGCTGCACTACCTGCCGGAAGGGGGTTCGCAGCTGCCGCTGCCGATGTTCGACTTCTCCCTGCTGGGGGCACTCTGCCTGATCGGCACGGTGTGGCTGGTGCTGCGCGCAGCGTCGTCGCGGCGGGCGCAGGCATTGGGGATCGGGGTGGCCGCGATCTATCTGTGGACGCTGCTGTCCATGGCGGCCACGGCGGCGGGCACCACGCTGCTGTCGTTCCGGCTGGAGCCGGTCTTGCTGGTGCTGCTCGCGGTCGCGGGCGCGTTCGGGTTCGTGGAGGGCGCGCGGGCGATCTACCAGGCCTTGAACGAGCCCGCCCGGTTCCGGCTCGTGGTGATCGTCGTCGCGACGGTCGGTGCGCTGGCGTTCACCCAGGACATCCCGCACGTCCTCGCGGCGGAGATCACCACCGCCTACACCGACACCGACGGCGACGGACGCCGCGCCGACCAGCGGGCGCCTTCGGCCGTCTCGTTCTACCGTGACGTGGACGCGGCCCTCACCGCGCAGACCGGACGCCCGCGCTCGGACACCGTGGTGCTCACGGCCGACACCAGCTTCCTGTCCTTCTACCCCTACTTCGGCTTCCAAGCACTCACCTCGCACTACGCCAACCCGCTCGCCGATTTCGCTGGCCGCGCCACGACGATCGAGCGGTGGAGCAAGCTGAAGACGCCGCAGGAGCTGCACGACGCACTGGCGACGAGTCCGTGGCGCGCGCCGGACGCCTTCCTGTTCCGGCGCAGTGGCGACGCTTACACGCTGCGGCTGGCGAAGGACGTCTACCCGAACGACCCGAACGTGGCGCGCTACACGGTGAGCTTCCCCAAGGAGCTGTTCGCCGACCCGCGCTTCACCACGACCGATATCGGCCCGTTCACCCTCGTCACCGTCCGCCGCTGACCGGTTCCACGCCACGCGCCCGGCCGACGCGCGGAGGTTGAACCCGCCGCGCAGTGGATAACCCCTCCGTTTGTGAGTCCACGCGCGGCGTGGTCGGTTACGGCGGGCGGCTGCTTCAGCGCTGGTGAGGAGAGATGTGCGGGTGAAACAGGCACAGGACGTCGAAACCGCCGAACTGGCGGACTCGGCGGTCGCGGTCGTCACAGCAGAACGGATGCTCACCGGACCCGCGCGCCCGCGCCTGCTCCCCCGGTCCGTCCGCGATGGTCGCATCCGGTTCGGCGGCGCCGACCTGCTCGTCGCGGTCGGCTATCTGGCGCTCGCGGCCACCGTGCTATCGAGTCAGTGGCGCAACACCGACAGCGGGTACCTGATCAAAAGCGGTCAGGACCAGACGATGTGGGAATGGTTCTTCGCGGTCACCGCGCACGCGGTAGCCCATCTGCACAACCCGCTCGGCACCGATCTGCAGAACTTCCCCGCCGGGGTGAACATGATGGCCAACACGGCCATGTTCGGCGTCGGCGTGCCGCTCACACCGGTCACCCTGCTCTTCGGGCCCACCGTCACGTTCGTGCTGGTGCTCACCATCGGCCTGGCCGGGACGGCGTTCGCCTGGTATCGGCTGTTCGGCCGTGAACTCGTCGACGCGCGGGTCGCGGCGGTGATCGGCGGCCTGTTCTGCGGCTTCGCCCCCGGGATGATCTCGCACGCGAACGCGCACCCGAATTTCGTCGTCCTGCCGCTGCTTCCGGTCATCGCGGGACGAGTGATCCGGATGGCGCGGCAGGCGGAGGGAATCGGACCGGATCGGCCGTACGAACGGATTCGGAACGCACTGGCGCTGGGACTGCTGGTCGCGCTGCAAATCGCGCTCGGCGAAGAACCGCTGCTGATCTTCGCCCTCGCCTTCGGCCTGTTCGCCGTGGTCTATCACCTGCGCACACCGCGCGCAGGGCTGCGCGTGGTGCGCGGGATCGCACCCACGCTCGCCCTGGCCGCGGTGATCACACTGGCGCTCACCGAGATTCCGCTCTGGTGGCAGTTCTTCGGCCCGCAGAGCTACCGCTCGATCGACCACGGTCCGATGGGCAACGACCTCGAGGCGCTGGTGCAGTTCCCGTCCGAATCGCTCGGCGGCGTCTTCGCTCCCGGCAAGAACGTGGCGATCAATCCCACTGAGCAGAACGCGTACTTCGGGTGGCCGCTGCTGCTCTTGGTCGTCGTCACGGTGGTGCTGCTGTGGCGTGACCGGGTGGTGCGGGCGGCCAGCATGGTGATCGCGGTCTTCGGCGTGCTGTCGCTGGGCGGGGTGGTCACCATCGGCAAGCAGCCCACCGGCATCGATCTGCCGTGGCGATGGGCCGAACACGTACCGCTGCTGAACACGGTGCTGGAGAGCAGGCTGAGCATGGCCGCGATCCCGGCCATCGCGGCGGTGCTCGCGCTGGCCACCGAGCGCGCGGTGACCAGCTGGCGGCAATCTGAGGCGGACTGGAAACCGCTGGCCTGGTTCACCGCGGTCATCTGCGCCCTGCTGCCGCTGACGCCCACCATCCTCCCGGTGATCGAGCGGGCGCCGACACCGGATTTCTTCGCCGACCGCACGGTCCGGCGCTACGTCGGAACTGGCTCGGTGGTCGTTGTGCCGCCTCCGCGACCGCCGGACGCGCGGGCGCTGCGCTGGCAGGCCGAAGCCGATTTCGCCTTCCCGCTGGCGGGCGGCTACTTCGTCGGCCCGACCGGCACAACCAAGAAAGGGATCTACGGCCCGGAGACCCGCCCCACCACCGCGCTGCTGGTGCAGGCGCGCGACACCGGCGTGGTGCCGCGGATCGATGCGGACACCCGCGCCCGCGCGCTGACCGACCTGCGGTTCTGGCATGCCGACGTCGTCGTGCTTCCGCCGACCGAGCACGGCGACGTGCTGCGGGAAACCGTCACCCAGCTGTTCGGATTCGCACCGACCCGGGTCGAGGACGTCTGGCTGTGGGACGTTCACATGCTGCGGTAGTCCGGGTCACACCGAGCGGTAGCTAGCATCAACCACCGTGCGACCGGACCGAGCTTCACGAGCGTTCACCCGTAACCGATTGATCGCCCTCGTCGCAGGGCTCCTCGGCTTCCTCTTGGCGGTGCTGACCCCGCTGCTGCCGGTACGGCAGGATCGGGCGAGCCTGGACTGGCCGGAGTCCGGCGCCACGAGCGTCGCGGCGCCGTTGGTGTCCTACGAGCCCCTGCGGTTCGACGCGACGCTGCCCTGCTCACTCACCGGATCGGTCGCGGCGGGCACCGTGCTGTCCACCGTTCCGGTGGCGTCCGGCCAGGCCGCGACCAAGGGCTTGGTGGTCTCGGTGGCCGACGGCGTGCTCTCGGTGGTGCTGCGGGACATCCCGCTGCTGTCGGCGCCGCTGTCGGAGGTCGGGTCGTGCGCGGCGCTCACCATCGAGTCCACCGCTGCCGCCACCACCGCGGAACTCACCGGTGTATCCAGGCAGGACGGCACGCCTTTCCGGGCCACGGTCGGCCGTGACATCCGGCCCCAACTGGTGGGCGTGTTCACCGATCTGGACGCCGGTCGCCTCGACGGCGCGCGGGTGCACGCGGACATCGACTCGCGATTCTCCTCCACGCCGACGCCGCTCAAGCTGGCCGCGATGATCGCCGCCGCCGTGTTCACACTGATCGCCCTGATCGCACTGCATCTGCTGGACACCAGCGACGGCCGCAGGCCGCGACGGTTCCTGCCCGCGCACTGGTGGCGGGTCACGCCCGCGGACGGCGCGGTGCTGGGCACGCTGGCGCTGTGGCACGTCATCGGGGCCAACACCTCCGACGACGGCTACATCCTGAACATGGCGCGCGCGTCCGAGCACGCGGGCTACATGGCGAACTACTACCGATGGTTCGCGGTGCCCGAAGCGCCGTTCGGCTGGTCCTACGAGGTGCTGGCGTGGATGGCCCGGATCTCCGACGCCAGCCTGTGGATGCGCCTGCCCACCTTGGCGGCCGGAATCATCTGCTGGCTGGTGATCAGCCGGGAAGTGCTGCCGCGGCTCGGCGCCCGGGTACGGCGCAACAAGGTGGCGCTGTGGACCGCGGGCTTGGTGTTCCTCGCGTTCTGGCTGCCCTACGACAACGGCCTGCGTCCCGAGCCGCTGATCGCGGCGGGCGCGCTGCTCACCTGGTGCTCGATCGAACGCGCCATCGCGACCGGCCGCTTGCTGCCCGCCGCGGTGGCCGTCCTGATCGCCGCGTTCTCGCTCGCGGCCGGCCCGACCGGCCTCATCTGCATCGCGGCGCTGATCGCGGGCTCGCGTCCGGTGCTGCTGATCCTGATCAAGCGTGCGCGCGGGGCCGTCCCGACGCGGACCGGACCGGACGCGGATGCGGCCGCCGCCGGTTCGGCGGACGCCGCGGCCGCGGTGAACGCCCCCGTGGACGTGCGCAAGCCGTCCCGGGCGGGCACGGTGTTCCGATTCGCGGCGCTGCTCGCGCCGGGCCTGGCCGCGGGCACGCTGGTGCTGGTGGTGATCTTCGCCGACCAGACGCTGGCGACGGTGCTGGAGGCCACCAGGGTGCGCACGATCGTGGGCCCGAACGTGGCGTGGTTCGACGAGCGCACCCGCTGGGACTCGCTGTTGATGCTCTCACCGGACGGCTCGCTGGCGCGGCGCTTCGGCGTGCTGGTGATGCTGCTGTGCCTGCTGGTGTGCGTCTTGCAGGTCCTGCGCAAGGGACGGATCCCGGGGACATCGCGCGGCCCGTCGGTGCGCATTCTCGGCATCGTGTTCGCGTCACTGTTCCTGATGATGTTCACCCCGACCAAGTGGACACATCACTTCGGCGTGTACGCCGGGCTGGCCGGGTCGCTGGCGGCGCTGGCGGCGGTCGCGGTGGGCACCACGGGCATTCGCTCGCCGCGCAATCGCTCGCTGTTCGCCGCCGCGGTGCTGTTCCTGCTCGCGGTGACCTTCACCGGTCCGAACGGGTGGTGGTACGTCTCCAGCTACGGCGTCCCGTGGTGGGACAAGGCGCCGTTGATCGCGGGCAAGGGGCTGTCCACCCTGTTCCTTGGGCTCAGCGGCGTCGCGTTGCTGGTCGCCATCTGGCAGCACTATCGCGAGCCGTATCGGCGGGAGAGCACCGCGGCGCCACGGCGTTTCGACCGGTGGGCCTCGGCTCCGCTGACCATCGCCGCCGCCCTGCTGGTGATCTTCGAGGTCGCCTCGCTGGCCAAGGCCGCGGCCACCCAGTATCCCGCGTACTCGATCACCAAATCGAACGTGGAGACGGTGCAAGGCGATTCGTGCGCGTTGGCCAACGACGTCTTGGTGGAGACCGACACCGCCGACTCGCTGTTGCAGCCCTATACCGGCGCACCCGCGGACGGTTTGGCCGCGCAGAACAAAGGTTTCACGCCGAACGGTGTCGCCCGCGACCTCACCGCCGACGCCGAGGAGACGGTCAGCGGCGGGGCGAACTCGGTGGAGAAAGACTCCGAGAACAAGACCACGAAGACCACCGGCGCGGGCACGGGTGGCGGCACTACCGAGCAGGCGGGGCTCAACGGCAGCACCGTCGCGCTGCCGTTCGGCCTCGACCCGGCCAAGACCCCGGTGCTGGGCAGCTACCAGGAGGGCGAACAGCAGCAGGCGAAGCTGATCACGCAGTGGTACCGGCTCGACCTGACCGACAGCATGCGCAACGACCCCGCCTACCAGGTGCTCGCGATCACCGCGGCCGGGCGCATCCGGTCGATCGACGCCGATGGCGTGCTCACCTACGGTCAGGAGCTGCATCTGGAATACGGCGTCCGCGACCAGAACGGCGACGTGCGCACACTCGGTTCCATCGACCCGCTCGACATCGGACCCGCGCCGTCCTGGCGCAACTTGCGCGTGCCGCTGGACCGACTGCCCGCCGACGTGAACGCCGTGCGATTGGTCGCGGTCGACAACGACATCACGCCCAAGCAGTGGCTGGCCGTCACCCCACCCCGGCTGCCCAAACTGGCCACGCTCAATTCGGTGGTCGGGTCGCAGGATCCGGTGCTGCTGGACTGGCACGTCGGCCTGGCCTTCCCGTGCCAGCGGCCGTTCGACCACAAGGACGGCGTCGCCGAGATCCCGAACTGGCGCATCCTGCCCGACCGCGTCGGCTCCGACGCCTCCAACGCCTGGCAGGACGATATCGGCGGCGGCCCCCTCGGCTGGACCGGCCTGCTGCTGAAGTCGCAAACCGTCCCCAGCTACCTCGACCGCGACTGGTCCCGCGACTGGGGTTCCCTCGAGAAGTTCACCCCCTACGACCCCCAAGCCCACCCAGCCACCATCACCACCACCCCCCAAACCCGCACCGGCCTCTCCACCGACGACCCCATCCGCATCCGCTAACCCCAACCTCGTCCGCGAGTGGCACATGGTGGAGAGGTCATCTCGGAGTTCTCCGCAGCCATGTGCCACTCGTCGAGTGGTTAGGGGAGGAGGACCAGGCGGCCGGTCAGGCCGCCTGCGGCCAGGCGTTCGTGGGCGGCGGTGACGGAGGTGAGGGGGAAGGTTTCGGCTACGCGGAGGGTGAGTCGGCCTGCGTCGACTCGGGTGACGAGGTCGTCGAGTTGGTTGCGGTCGGCTCGGACCAGGACCGTTCGCACGTCGATGCCACGCAATGGAATCGGCGTGGCCGGGACGCTCACCGAGACGAACCGGCCGCCGCCCCGGACCGCGGCGAGTGCCGCGGGGCCGAGTGTGGCCGCGTCCAGCGCGGCGTCGACGCCACCCGGGATCAGGGCCCGGACGGCATCGGGGAGCGATGCCTGGCGGGGAACGAAATCCGTGGCGCCGAGCGCGCGGACCGTTTCCTCGTCGGCGGGTGAGGCGGAGGCGATCACCCGGACGCCCTGTGCGGCAGCGAGTTCGACGGCGAAACCACCGACCCCACCGGCCGCGCCGGTGACCAGCAGCGTGTCGGTGGACGCCAACTCCAGCGCGGCGAGCGCCTGTGTCGCGGTGAGGCCGTTGAGCGGAATGGTGGCCGCCTGCACCGGCGGCACGGAAACCGGTGCGGGGGCGATATTTCCGGCCTCCAGCACCACGTAGTCCGCCTGCGCGCCGAGCGACACGTCGAGCCGGTCACTGATACCGATCACCGCCTGCCCCACCGTGAATCCCGTGACGCCCGCGCCGACCGCGTCCACGGTGCCCGCGACATCCCAACCTACGCCCCACTGGTCACGGGGCGCGGCGAACGGCGTGCCGCCGACACCCGCCCGCACCATCAGATCCACCGGGTTGACCGCCGCCGCGGCGACCGCGATGCGGACCGTGCCCGGACCCGGCTGCGGGACAGGCACCTCCACGATCTCCACCGCGCCGTCCGGACCCGGATGACGGACTACTACTGCACGCATGACGTTCCTTTCCTCTTGAATGCCGGTCCAACCTATGAGGAGCTACTATCTGCTGGGTAGTAGTTACCTGAGAGTGCGTTAGGGGTGTCGAGGTACTTCGATGGCGACGATGACTGCGGCGCAGCGCCGCGACCTGGCCAAACAGCACTACGACGCGTACGTGGCCGAGTGCCCCACCCGGCAGTTGCTGGACCGGATCAGCGACAAATGGGTCAGCCTGGTGCTGGCCGCGCTCGCCGACGGCCCGCGGCGCTACGCCGAGCTGAATCGGGTCATCGCAGGCGTGAGCCCGAAGATGCTCACCCAGACCCTGCGCGGCCTGGAACGCGACGGCTTGGTGGAGCGGCGGGTCACCGCCGAGGTCCCGGTCCGCGTGGACTACGAACTCACCCCGCTCGGCCAGAGCCTCCAGCCGGTGATGAGCGCCGTCAAAGCCTGGGCGGAGGCGCGGATGGATGACGTGCTCGCCGCGCGGGCGCGCTATGACAGCAGCGTGGACAAAACCGGTTGTACGGTCTGAAAAACGTGCTCCCACCTGTGGCGATGCATCGCAGGACGAATCGAGCCATTGGCCTTAATCTGAGATTCATGACAACGGCATTCGATGATATGGATCTGCGCGATCTTGTCGGACTGCTCAGCGAAGAGGAACAACGGGAGCTGCGGCCTGCGGTGCTGCGTGTGCTCAACCGCCTCCCCTCGCAAGAGGTGCTCCGGCGCGAGCTCGGTCTTCGCCTGAAGGTCTGAGCGCCCGGCATCGCACCGGAAACAAAACGGCAGGGCCGCCGCGCAGAATCGTCTGCGCGGCGGCCCTGTGTCTGGCAGCGGGTTTCCCACCCGTAGTCAGCTCGCTGAAGCGACGTCGATGGGGATCGGCACGTCCGAATCTCTGTCGTCACCGCCGGATACGGCAGGGTCGCCGCGCAGGATTGTTGCCTGCGCGGCGACCCTGTGTTCGTCAGCGGTCAGAACACCCGCAGCTGGCCCGGCGACCACAGGCCCGACCTGGTCGCCGTACCGGTGTCCAGCTTGGCCGGGACCGCGTTGCGGTCGTACTGGTCGTAGCGCTCCAGCGAACCCCAGTCACGCGCCCAGTCGTTCTTCAGGTAGCTGGGCACTGTCACCGACTTCGCCAGCATCTGCGAGAACCCGAGCGGACCGCCGAACTCCTCGGCCTGCCAGGTGTTGGTGGAGCTGATGGCCAGCGGACGGTCCGGGAGGATGCGGTACCCGGGCACCTCCGCCACGCCGTTCTGGTGGTCGAACGGCCGCTGGCACGGGAATTGCAGGCCCACCGCCCAGTCCAGCAGGATCGGCTGCTGCGAACCGAGCAGGCTGCCCAGCGACTGCAACTTCGGCATCCGCGGCGGGGTGAACGCCAGCCACTGGTCACCGATCAGGATCGGGTCGTTGGCGACGATGCGCACCGCGTCTGCATCGGGCGCGATCTCATCCAGCGGCACCCGCAGGTTGCGCCAGGACGGGAACGGACCGATATCGCGCGGCAGGTAGGTGCCGAGCTTCTGCACGCTGCCGTCGGGCAGCCGCTTGCCGTAGTCGACGGTCAGCGACTGGCCGTACTTCATCGCGCCGGTGTCGTCGAAGGAGAGGATGCGGCCCGCGGCCGAGATCACGACCAGCGGCGTGTCCTCCGAACGGGCGGACAGCTGGTACCAGCTCGAGGTGACGCTCGCGGGCTGCTGCACACCGGTCTGGTAGCTGCCGAGGATCGGCGTGGTCGCCGGGTCCAGGCCGAACGGCAGGGCGACGGTGCTGCCGTTGACGCCGCGCGCGCCCTGACCGCCGCCGGTGCCCGCGCTCTGCCCCTCGGCGAACGCCGCTCCGACCGACTGGGTGGAGGTGTTGCCGGTGCCCGGCTTCACCTCGACGCTGTCGGCGGACAGATCGTTCGGCACGCCGTTCGGGTCGAAACCGACCGGGTCGACGCCGGCCAGCGGATCGGTCGGCGGATGCGCCGGATCGATGATCGGCTCCAGCCTGCCGCCGTTCGGGTCCGGTTCCACCAGCACGTCGTTGGCCAGGCCACAGGTGCTGCCACCGAGCGCGTCGATGTTCGAGCGGGCTAGCGAGTACGCCGGGTACTGCGACACCGCGCCCTTGACCAGCGACAGCACCTCCAGCGCCACCATCGCCGCGGCGACCACGGTCAGCGGGATCGCGGCGAACCGGCGAATCCGCCTGCCCCGGGCCGTCTTCGCCGACGGCTGCGGCTTGGTGTAGTCCTCTCGCAGCGCGTACCAGGCGACCAGCGCGAGCGCCAAGCCGAACAGCATGAGCATCAACGTGTTCGACTGGTACCCGTGCAGCGACACGCGCTTGTCGAACCACGGCACGCCGAAGCTGGACACGTACCAGTAGCCGTTGATGCCGGAGAAGGCGACCGCGAGCACGAACAGCAAGCCGGCCAGGAAGATCGCCCGGTTCTTGCGTGCCCGCAGCGCGCTCGCCGAGACCGCGACCGCGGTGACCGCCGCCAGCGAGCCCGCGATACCCGCGTACGCGCCGAAGTGGTGGGTCCACTTGGTCGGGTTGAACATCATGAAGAAGATCGTTCCGAAGACCACGCCCATCAGCCGCCAGGTCGGCCCGCTCGCGATGCCAGGCACCTGCCTGCGCCGCAGCAGCACCAGCATGGTGGTGAACAGGCACAGCAGCATCACCAGGAACGCGAAGCGGCGCGACAGCGAGCCGTCGACGGTCTCCACGAACAGGTAGTAGTAGCGCAGATAGTCCTCGTACCAGGCCAGGTTCGGCCCGGTCACCTGACGCACCCGGTTGGCCTCCTGGATACCGGCGAAAGTCTGGTCGCTGTAGACCACCGTCAGCACGAGCACACCGGCCGCGGCGATCGGCGCGAGCAGCGGCAGCGTCGAACCCCATCGACCGACACCCTCGGCGGCGAACCGCCGGTGCCTGCGCACCACGATGCGCACCAGCGGCCGGATACCAGCGAGCAGCGCCGCCACACACATCAGACCCGTCGGCGCGGCGGCCAGCGTGAACGCCGCCACCAGCACGGCGACCGCCGCGGGCAGCAGGCGACCGGTCGCGATGGCCCGCTCGATCGACACCCAGGTCAGCAGCGCACCGAGCGCGACGATCGGTTCCGAGCGCAGACCGTTGTCGAACGGCAGCCAGAACGCCAGGAACACCAGACCACCGGTCCACAGCGCCACCTTGCTGGTGCGCACGCCCCGGCCCAGCCGCGGCACGACCTCGCGGCTGATCACCAGCCAGCACAGAATCGCGCAGGCCAGCGCGGGCAGCCGCACCCACGGGCTGGCGGTGGAGATCTCCGAGAAGACCTGGATCACGTAGTAGTACCAGCCGAACGGCGCCTCCGGCACGCCGTACCAGCGGAAGTAGTTGGCCATGTAGCCCGCGTGCGGGGCCACCCGCACCATGCTGAGGATGTAGCCGTCGTCGGAGGTGTTCGCGCCAGCGAAATGCCACAGCAGCAGCGTGCCGACCACCGCGCCGTCCGCCCAGGTCGGCTTCAGCCAGTTCGCCGGGAGGAACCGGCGGTGCCCGCGCCCGTCGCTGGTGTCCAGCCGGGCCAGCGCCGCCAGCGCCACCAGCGTGCACAGCACCGCAGCGAGCATCGCGATCAGCTTGATCGCGGTGGGGCTGGAGGAGAAGCGGGTGTCCACGGTCATGTGGAATCCCAGCCCGGCGGGCGCCGCGCCCTTCAGGTCGGAGAACACGCCCACCACCTGCGGCCGCAGGTCGCCGCTCAGCTGGCCCTCCACCGGCGCAGTGACCGTCTCGGGCGCCCCACCCTCGACCGGCCGCTCGACCTGCTTGGTGAGCCCGTTGAACACCGCGTAGGTGCGATCGGCGTCCGAGCTGATGCTCAGCGACGTGCACTCGCCCATCCGCGCGCGGTCGGCCGACACCACGACCGCGTTGCGGTCCACCACGTCCACCGAGTTCTCCGAGACCCGCACGAACATGGCCTCCAGCGCGGCGCGGTCACCCTGCGGCGGCGCGGTGGCCAGCAACATGCCGCCCCGCTCGGGCAGCTGGGCGATCGTGTCGCACGGAATCGTCGCTGTCAGGTCGATCGGGACCTGCGACATCAGCGGCGCCTGCACGTTGCCGAGCGTGCCGCCCTGCGGCCAGTTCAGCACCGCGGTCGTCTGCGTGACCGGCAAGAACGGCGTCGCCAGCGCGAACAGCGCGCCGAGCACCCCGGCGACCAGCGCGATCAGGCGCGCGGTCCGGAAATCGTTCGGTTTCACCGCCGGGGCGGCGGGGGGTTTCGTCAGAACAGCGGTAGCGGCGTCGGGCACGATTCGCAATGCTAGCGGCACACATGTCCGAGCGGGCAGAGCGTACGCCGGAGAATTCGGGGCTCTTTGAGAGTTCGGAGCCGAGTGCGGGAATGTTGGGCCGATCGGCGAGAAAAATTCGCCCCGAAATCGCCGCGATCCGGCCGACCGACCCCCGTCCTGCTGACCTCCGGCGGCCACGATGGAAAGGTGGGGGTATGACCAAGGTGAATCTCTCGACGAACTACGGATCGATCGTCCTCGAACTGGATGATCAGAAAGCGCCGAACACCGTGCGCAATTTCGTGGACTACGTGAACTCCGGCCACTACAACGGCACGATCTTCCACCGCGTCATCCCCGGCTTCATGATCCAGGGCGGCGGCTTCGAGCCCGGCCTGCGCCAGAAGGGCACCAAGGCCCCGATTCAGAACGAGGCGAACAACGGCCTGAAGAACACCAAGTACACCGTCGCGATGGCGCGCACCAACGATCCGCACTCGGCGACCGCCCAGTTCTTCATCAACGTCTCCGACAACGACTTCCTCAACCATTCCGCCCAGACCCCGTCCGGCTGGGGCTACGCCGTCTTCGGCGCGGTGACCGAAGGCACCGACGTGGTCGACAAGATCGCGGGCGTCCGGACCTCCTCCGCTGGCATGCACCAGGATGTGCCGGTCGAGGACGTCATCATCGAATCCGCAAGCGTCAGCTGATCTCTCGGCACGCCGAACGCGAATCGGGCCGCGCCCCAAAGGGCGCGGCCCGATCGTGTTCTCACATCGCTACAGCGGCAACAGGTGGTGCTTGCGCGGGTTGCGGGCAACCGCCTTGTCCCGCAACAGCTGTAGTGCCCGGCGCAACTCCAGCCGGGTGGTCGACGGCTCGATGACCGCGTCGATGTATCCGCGCTCGGCGGCCACCCACGGCGTCGCGACGGTGGCGTTGTAGAAGTCGATCATCTGCTGGCGGATCGCCGCCCGCTGCTCCTCCGGGGCGGCCTCGATCTGCTTGGCGCCGATCAGGCTGACCGCGCTCTCGGCGCCCATCACCGCGATCCGCGCCGTGGGCCAGGCCAGGTTCACGTCGGCGCCGAGCTGCTTGGATCCCATGACGGCGTAGCCGCCGCCGTAGGACTTCCGGATCACCACGGTCACCTTCGGCACCGACGCCTCCACGTAGGAGAACAGGAACCGGCCGCCGCGTTTGATGACGCCGATCTTCTCCTGCTCCACACCCGGCAGGAACCCGGGCGTGTCGACCACGAACACCAGCGGGAGTTCGAACGCGTCGCACAGGCGCACGAAATGCGCCGCCTTGTCCGACGCCCGCGCGTCCAACGCGCCCGCGTACACCATCGGCTGGTTGGCGACCACGCCGACGCTGCGCCCGTCGACGCGGGCGAAACCGGTGATGATGTTGCGGCCCGCGGACGCGCCGACCTCGTGGAACGCGCCGTCGTCGAAGATCCGCAGCAGGATGTCGTGCATGTCGTACCCGGCGTTGTCGGAGTCCGGGACGATCGAATTCAGCTCCAGATCGCTGTCGGTGGTCGTCGGCTCCAAACCGGGATTCACGATCGGCGCCAGCTCCTGGCAGCTGGTCGGCAGGAAGCTCAGGTACTCGCGCACCCACTCGAACGCGGCCGCCTCGTCCTTGGCGACGTGGTGGATGTTGCCGTACTCGGCCTGACTGCGCGCGCCGCCCAGCTCCTCGAGGCTCACGTCCTCGCCGGTGACCTCCCGGATCACCTTCGGGCCGGTGACGAACATGTACGCCTCTTCGGTCGCCACCACCACGTCGGTGTTGATCGGGGCGTACACGGCGCCGCCCGCGCACTTGCCGAGGATGATCGAGACCTGCGGGACCAGACCCGACAGCGGCTCCTGGCGCCGCCCCAGCTCCGCGTACCACGCCAGCGAGGTCACCGCCTCCTGCACGCGCGCGCCGCCGGAGTCGTTGATGCCCACCACCGGGCAGCCGACCTTGGCGGCGTATTCCAGCAGCCCGGCCACCTTGCGGCCGAACATCTCACCCACCGAGCCGCCGTAGACGGTCTGGTCGTGCGAGAACACCGCGACCGGCCGGCCTTCGACCAAGCCGTGCCCGGTGACCACGCCGTCGCCGTACAGCGCGGAAGGATCGCCCGGTTTGCGCACCAGCGCACCGATTTCGACGAAGGTACCCGGATCCAGCAGCATGTTGATCCGATCGCGGGCGCTCGGGATCCCCTTCTTCGCCCGCTTGGCCACCCCCGCTTCACCCGCCGGCTCCTGCGCTAATTCCAGTCGCTTACGCAGGTCGGCGAGTTTTTCGGCAGTAGTGCTCACTTGGCCCCTTTCGCCTCGATCGCGGCGAGCTTCGCGGTCAGGTCGGCTCCGATCTTCCCGATCCGCGGTTCATCGATGATCTGCAAGTGATCGCCCGGGATGTGGACGATCTCGAGGTTGGTCAGGTAGTCGTCCCACCCGCCGTTGGGCTCGCGGTCGGCGAAGCGCGGCTCGAGCTCGATCATCCCGTCGTGGTAGCGATCGGCGAGGTAGAGCACGACGTTGCCGTCGTAGTGGGACGGTTGGGTCCGGGCGAGGTGGCGGCTGTCGATCCATGAGGTGCGCTGGTGCTCGAGCACGCCACCGGGGATCTTCGCGCCGCTGATCTTGATCAGATCGCTGATCATCTTGAACTGCTCTTCGTCGGAGGCCGCCGCCAGCGTCTCCAACTGCTCGCGGTCCAACTCACCGTCGACGCCGTAGGTCTTCTTGGCGAACGCCTGGTAGCGCTCGATCCGGCGCACCCGTTCCTCGGGGCTGTTGTCCTCGCCCTGCGTCGGGATGGCCAGGTCGATCAGGCCGACCACGCGCACGTCCGCGCCCTCGGCACGCAGCAGCTGTGCGGTCTGCATGGCCAGTACCGCACCCAACGACCAGCCGTAGAGCACGAACGGACCGTCACCCTGAATCTTGCGCAACTCGGGAAGGTACTGACGCGCCCGCTCCTCGATCGACCCTTCGACCCGTTCGAAGCCGTACATCGGGGTGTCGGCGGGCAGCCGCTTCAGCAACGGCTCGTAGACGAGCGTATTGCCGCCCGATGGGTGGAACACGAAGACCGGCACGGCGTTCGAGCCCTCCGCACGCGCACGCAGCGGCCGGACGCAACCATCCACGTCCGCGCCGCTGTCCTGCAGCGTGCGGACGATGTCGGCGAGCTGCTCGATGGTCTCGCAGTCGAGCACGTCGTCGACCGTGACCTCGGCCTTGACCCGCTCGGTCAGGCGCGCGGCCAGCTTCTCCGCGGTGTCCTCGTCGAGGATCGGCAGGGTGTTGAAGATGCCCTTGGCGGATTTGCCGGTGACCACCGCCCAGGTGGCGAAGGTCAGGCGCTCGGCGGCGTCGCGCGGCGGGACGTCGTCCTCGGCGTCGGCGGACGGCTGGCCGCCGAAGACCGCGGCCGGTGTAGCCGGAGCCGCCGCGACCGGCGCGGGCTCGGCAACCGGTCGCGCGGCCGGAGCCGAGTCACCTTCGGAAGACGGTTCCGAGGGCGCGGCATCCGTGGCGCGAGCCGAATCAGTCTCGAGCACAGCGCTTTCCGGTGCAGCTGTGCCGGGCGTACCCGCATCCGGCGATGCGGTCGCGGTGTCCTTCACCGCGGCGAGGGGGTCGGCTCCGGTGGCCAGCGCCTCCCGGGCCGCGGCCATGAAGTCGGGGTCCACGGTCAGCTCACCGGAGCCGCCCGCGGCCTTCTCGGCGGCCTGCTGGTCGGCCATCGCCTGCACCTCGTCGCGGTGCTCGATGGCGTAGCGCAGCACCTTGCCGACCTCGTGCAAACTCGCGTCGCGCACGGCCTGGACCTGCAACTGCGGGATGTCGAACTCGTACTCGACCCGGTTCTTGATGCGCATGGCCATCAGCGAGTCCAAGCCGAGCTCCATCAGCGGGATCTCCATCGGCAGGTCCTCGACCGCGTAGCCCATGGATTCCGCGACGATCAGCGCGAGCCGCTCCTCGACGGTCTGCGTGCCGTTCGGATCCCAGCGCTCGCCGAAGGTCTCGACGATCTCGATGTCTGCGTCGCTCTGCGTCACCGCGGCCACGGCGGGAACCGGCTCGGCCACCCCGGTTTCGGGCAGCGGTGCGCCGGAGGTCACCACGGCGTCGAACACCAGGCGGAAGCTCTCGCCCTCCTTGCCGTGCACCTGCACCGAGGCGCCGCCGGGGTGTGGCGTGAGCGTGGTGGTGAGGGTGCCCGCGGCCGGGATCGACGCGTGCGGGATCGACGCGCCCAGCGACACGTCGCTGAGCACCTGCGCCGCGGCGGCATGCACCAGCGCGGCGAGATCGGTCACCGCGGACGCCTGCACCTCCCAGACGTGCCTGCCGTCCGGCAGAGCGACGTGCGCACCGGGAATCCGGCCGTTGCCACCCGCGGACATCCTGGCCTTCGGCCAGTACTCCTTGCGCAGGAACGTGGTTCGCGGAATGTCGGCGTAGGCACCGGCGCTCAGCAGCGAGGGCAGATCCACCTTGTGCCCGTGCACGTAGAGCTGGGCGAGCGCCGCGATGACGCCGGCGGACTCGTCCTCCTTGCGCTTGAGGGTCGGGATGAGCTGCGCGTCGTGCACGCCAGCGGCGAAGGTGGTGCCGAGCACCTGCATCAGCGCGACGGAATTCGGCGCCAGCTCCAGGAACGTGGTGTGGCCCGCGTCCACCGCGAGTTTCACCGCGTTGGTGAAGTAGACGCTGTGGCGCATGTTCTTGACCCAGTAGGCCTCGTCGTGGATCGGGTCGTGGCCGGGGCGGAAGAACTCTTCCTTGTGCACCGTGGAGTACAGGCCGGTCTTCAGCCTGGTCGGCTCGATGCCGGCCAATTCCGCGGCCAGCTCGCCGAGCAGCGGATCCATCTGCGAGGTGTGGCCCGCGCCGCGGGTCTGCAGCACACGAGCGAACTTGCCCGCCGCCTCCACCTGCGCGACGATCGCCGCGACCTGCTCCTGCGGGCCGCCGATCACCGTGTTGGTCGGCGCCGCGTACACGGCGACCTCGACATCCGGGTATTCCGGCAGCAGATTCGCGACGTCCTCGGCGCTGTATTCGATCAGAGCCATGTTGCGCACGTCGTCGTCGCTGATCATCTGCTCGCCCTCGCCCATCAGGCGGGAGCGGGCGCAGATCACACGGACGGCGTCTTCCAGGTTCAGTCCACCGGAGATGTACGCGCCAGCGACCTCGCCCATGGAATGGCCCACCACCGCCTCGGGTTCCGCTCCGTGCGCGCGCAGCAGCGCGGCCAGACCGACCTGGATGGTGAAGATGCCGACCTGTGAGGTGCCCACGTCGTAGTCCTGGCTGTCGTCCAGGAACATCTCGCGCACCGAGTATCCGGCCTCGTCCTGCACCAGCTCGTCGACCTCGTCGACGGCCTCGGCGAAGATCGAGTTCTCCAGATAGAGCTGTTTGCCCATCTTGCGGTGCTGCGCACCGAAGCCCGCCAGCACCCACATCGGGCCCATGGCGGCGGGCGCGTCGGCGGTGAACACGCCGGGGCCCGGCTTGCCCGCCGCGATCGCGCGCAGTCCGGCGACCGCCTCGTCGTGCGTCTTGGCGAGCACGACGCCGCGCGAACGCCAGTGGCTGCGCTTGGCCAGCGACCGCGCCACGTCGGCCAAGGGGGTCCGCGCGCCCGCTTCGGACTCCAGCCAGTCGGCCAGCTCGGCGGCGGCTCGACGGCGACGCGACGGCAGGTAACCCGATACCGGAAGGATCAGCGGCAGCGGCTCGGTGCGCTCGGCGGTCCATTCGGAAACGCGCGCGGCGGTTGCGGCGGCTTCGGCGGCCACGGCGTCGGCTTCCGCGACCACGTCGGTGGTCTCGTCGTCCAGCACGTCCTCGTTCAGCTGCGTCTCGAGTTCGGCGAAGGGAGCGTGCGCCCGGTCTGCGGCGGGCACGTACTCCTGGATGACGACGTGCGCGTTGGTGCCGCCGAAGCCGAACCCGGAGATGCCGATGGTGGCCTTGCCGCTGTAGCGCGGGAACTCGGTGGGCTCGTCGACGACCTTCAGGTGCGCCTGGTCGAACGGGATGTACGGGTTCGGACCGGCGTAGTTGATGTTGGGCGGGATGACGTTGTGCTGCAACGCCATGAGCGCCTTCGCCAGCCCGGCCGCGCCAGCGCCGGACTCCAGGTGGCCGAAGTTGGTCTTCGCCGAGCCGAGCAGCGCGGGTTTGTCGGCCTCGCGGCCGCGACCGACCACTCGGCCGAGCGCGTCGGCCTCGATCGGGTCGCCCAGCAGCGTTCCGGTGCCGTGCGCCTCGATGTAGTCGACCGTGGACGGCGGGATGCCCGCGTCGCGGTAGGCGCGGCGCAGCACGTCGGCCTGGGCGTCCGGGTTCGGGGCGACGATGCCGTTGGAGCGGCCGTCGGAGTTGACCGCCGATCCCTTGACCACGCCGAGGATGCGGTCGCCGTCACGTTCGGCGTCGGCGAGCCGCTTGAGCACCACCAGACCGCCGCCCTCGGACCGCACCATGCCGTCGGCATCGGAAGAGAACGCCTTGATCCGGCCGTTCTTCGCGACCGCGCCGACGGAGTCGAAGCCGAGCGTGGCCATCGGAGCCAGCAGCATGTTCACGCCACCGGCCAGCGCCAGATCGGCGTCACCGTTGCGCAGCGCCCGGACCGCCTGATGCACCGCGACCAGCGTGGACGAGCACGCGGTGTCGATAGCGACGGAGGGGCCGCGGAAGTCGTAGAAGTAGGAGATGCGGTTCGGGATGATCGACGACGAGCTGCCGGTCAAGCCGTACGCGGCGGCGGAGGCGGGCGCGGACGGATCCTCCGCGCCGAGACCGAGCGCGGCGATCAGCATGAAGTCGCTGGTGGAGGTGCCGATGAAGACGCCGACCGACTCGCCCTTGAGTTCGCTGGCCGGAATCCTGGCGTGCTCCAGCGCCTCCCAGGTCAGCTCCATCATCAGGCGCTGCTGCGGGTCGACCCGCTCCACCTCGAGCGGCGACATCGCGAAGAACTCCGCGTCGAAGCTCTTCACCACGTCCTGGTCGAGATAACCGCCAAGGGTGTTGCCCTCGGCGATCGCCTTGGCCGCCATGGGATCGCTCGCGAACTCCTCCCACCTGCCCTCGGGCAGTTCCCGGATCGCGTCGCCGCGTCCGATGAGGAATTCCCACGTCGACTCGGGCGTGTTGCCCGCGCCGGGCAGGCGGGTGGACAGACCGACGATGGCGATGTCGTGCGCCTCGCCAGGCGTGTAGCCCGCGGTGTAGAAGGCGTCGTCGGACGATTCCGCCGGTGCGTCCGGCTCACCGTTGATGATCCGCTCGGCGAGGGCGGCGATGGTCGGATGCTGGTACACGATGGTCGCGTTCAGCATCACCCCGGTGAGTTCCTCGATGTCACCGCCGAGCGCGATGGCGTCGCGCGAGGCGAGCCCGAACTCCTCCATCGGCCGGTCCACGGTGATCTGCTCGATCGGCTGTCCGGTCGCGTCGGCGACCCACCGCCGCAGCCACTCGCGCAGCTCCGCCACCGACATGTCGGTCTGCGCGCCGCCCTTCGCGGACTCGGCCGGGGCCGTCGCGTCGGCGACGGTGTCCGCGGGCGGGGTGTCGGTCGTCTGGGTGGGCGTGCCCTCGTTGTCAGCCATCAATTCCTCAAGCTACCTGTCTGCGTACCGGGCGTACCGTGATTGACGCTCGGCGTGGGAAGGTCGGCGCCGAGCGTCAATGGTCGGTCCGAGGCCGCCCTTGGCAATTACTCTTCCGGTGCATCGGGGAAGGCTTGCTGGGTGTAACCACCCCGCAGTGTTCCCTCCAGATAGGCGGCCCGGCAGGCCCGCCGGGCGATCTTGCCGCTGGACGTGCGCGGAATCGAACCCGCGGGCACCAGCAGCACGTCGCGGACGGTCACGCCGTGGCGCTGGGAGACCGCCGCCCGCACCGCGTCGGCGATCGGCAGCGGATCGGCCTTGCCCGCGCCGGGACCGCGCTCGGCGACGATGACCAGCTGCTCGGAGGCGTCGTCGGCGTCGAACTTCAGGCCGGAATGGCTGCCCTGCTCGAACACCTCGGCCGGGAGCTGGTTGGCCGGCACCGAGAAGGCGGCGACGAAGCCCGGTCGCAGCGCCGTGCTGGCTTCCTGCGCGGAGTACTCGAGGTCCTGCGGGTAGTGGTTGCGGCCGTCCACGATCACCAGGTCCTTGACGCGGCCGGTGATGTACAGCTCGCCCTCGAAGTACACGCCGTAGTCGCCGGTGCGCATCCAGTTCGCGTCCGGCTCGGTGCCTTCGGCGTGGCTGCCCTCGGGCAGCCGGTGGGTGACCTTGTTGCGGAACGTCGCCGTGGTCTCGTCCGGACGACCCCAGTAACCGATGCCCATGTTGTTGCCGTGCAGCCAGATCTCGCCGACCCGGCCGTCGGGCAGCTCACGGCCGCCGCCCTCGGACTCCACCGATTCCGGGTCGATGATCGTCGCCCACTGCGAGAGCGCGACGTAGCCGCAGGACACCTGCGCGATCGCGTCCTCGTGACCGGGATCGACCTTCACCATGCGACCGGCGTTGAGCTCCTTGCGGTCGACGTAGGTGACCTTGGCCTCGTCCTCGGCCTTGGTGGCGGAGACGAACAGCGTCGCCTCGGCCATGCCGTAGCACGGCTTGATGGCGGTCTTGGGCAAGCCGTAGGGCGCGAACGCCTCGTTGAACTTCTTCATCGACGACGTGGTCACCGGCTCGCTGCCGTTGATCAGGCCGATGACGTTCGACAGGTCCAGCGACTCGCCGGGCTTCGGCAGACCGCGCGCCGCGGCGTGCTCGAAGGCGAAGTTCGGTGCCGCGGCGAAGGTTCCGGCGCCGTCGGAGACCGCGGCCAGCTCCTTGATCCACCGATAGGGGCGGCGCACGAACGCGCTCGGCGACATGATGGTGATGTACTTGCCGCCCACCGCGGGCAGGATCACCGTCAGCAGGCCCATGTCGTGGAACAGCGGCAGCCAGGTGACGCCGCGTGAGTTCCAGTCCAGCTTGATCGCGTCCACCATCTGCAGCAGGTTGGTGCCGACGGCCCGGTGGGTGATCTCGACACCGGCCGGAACCCGGGTGGAGCCCGAGGTGTACTGCAGGTAGGCGATGTCGTCGATGGCGATGTCCGGGCGCACCCAGCTCTCGCCGACGCTGTCCGGGATCGCGTCCACCGCGATGATGCGCGGGCGCTGAGCGGCGGGCAGCGAGCGGAAGAACTGCCGGACCCCGGCCGCGGAGGAGCTGGCGGTCAGGATGGCGGAGGGCTCACAGTCGCCGAGCACCGCGTGCAGGCGGTCGGTGTGGCCCGGCTCGTCCGGGTCGAACAGCGGGACCGAGATGGTGCCCGCGTAGATCGCGGCGAAGAAGGAGATCACGTAGTCCAAGCCCTGCGGAGCGAGGATCGCCACCCGGTCGCCCGGGTTGGTCACCTGCTGCAGTCGAGCGGCCACCGCGCGCAGCCGAATACCGAACTCACGCCACGTCAGCTCCTGGGCCTCGCCGTCGCGCTCGCGCGAGTAGTCGATGTAGCGATACGCCAGGGTGTTCGCGTCGTTCCGAGTGTGCTTCTCGACGTGATCAACCAGGGTGTGATCCTCGGGAATCCGGATGTTCCCGGTTTCGTCCAGGTAGTCGTCGAAAGTCTCTTCCATTCCTTCTTCTCCTCCGAGGCACACGCAGCAAGACGGCGAGATCGCCGCTATTACCTGTGAGGCCCCGACTCGCTTTCGCCCGCGGGTGCTCCAAGTGCAGAGCCAGCCTGCAGATTTTGTGCGGTCTGCGCGGTGACCGCCTATCGGCTAGATGTACTCAAACCAGAGTCATGTTACAGAGAAGACCGGCTCACTCATCCCGCAGCAGGGGAATAACGGGGGCGAACGCGTCCATCTGGGTGGGGAATACACCGACGTAGGACATCGAGGTGAGTTGCCGCACACGTCGGATCTGCTCGGCGATCTCCTCGAACGTGCCGATCGCCACGTAGGGCGAGTTCAGGATGTCCTCGACGGACAGCTGAACGTCCACCTCCAGGTTCGGGTGCAGTCCCCGGTCCAACGCCGACAGCGCCATCTCCGCGGTCTTCTCGCGATCGTCGGTGATCACGACGGCGGTGATGGCCCAGTTCAGCTCGATGTCGGCGAACCGGTCACCGGCGGCCTCCTTGATCAGATCCACCTTTTCGACGGCCTTCTCGATGGTGATGCCGGAGAGCAGGCCCTTGCCGTTCTTAGTGGTCACCGGAACGACGGAGATGATGTCGGCGTGCTTGGCGGCCAGGCGCAGCATCTTGGGGCCGCCGCCGCCGGTGCAGATCGGCGGGCGCGGGCCCTGCCGCGGCCGGGGAGTCCCCTTGACGCCGCGCACCTGGTAGTGCTTGCCCTCGAAGGTGCACTCCTGGCCGCGCAGCAGCACGTCCAGAATGGTCAGCGCCTCGTCCAGCTTCTCCAGCCGGACACCGGGCGACTCGTAGGGGATCCCCGCGTTCTCGAACTCTTCCTTGATCCAGCCCGCGCCGAGGCCGACCTCGAGCCTGCCCTTGGACAGCACGTCGATCGTGGCGAGGTCCTTGGCCAGCACGACCGGGTGGCGGAAACCGTTCGCCAGCACCGACGTTCCGAGCCGGATCCGCTCGGTGGCCTGGGTCAGCGCGCCGAGCGCGGCGATCGGGCCGATCTGCTCACCGAGGTGGTCCGGCACGACGAAGGTGTCGAAGCCGTACTCCTCGGCCTGCTGGGCGGTCTGGACGAACTTGCGTGCGCCGCCCTCCTGCTTGTTTCCCTCGCCGGCCGCCGCGAAGCGGAACGGACGCAACGGAGTGCCCAGCGCGGTCAACGCAGCATCCGCGTCGCGGCTCGCCGTGGTGGCCGGTGCGGCGGCTTCTGTCATGAACTCATGCTCCTGGCTGTAAGGAAATACGGGCGCGACACCCGTGGCGAGGTCTGCTGCGGCGTTGCCCGGCGTCGCGATCACCAGCGCACTTTACAGCGTGCTGCCGAACTCGAGTTGCGCTTGTCACGCCAACGGGGTGCGGAGTATCTCACGGCCTGTGAATTCTCACGAATGCGCGGGATGCGGCGCGGCCTCGATCAGGCCCGCCGCCCAGTTGGCCGTCCACTGCGTCGCGGTGGTGCCATCGGAGTCGACGACGAAGCCGTTGTAGAGGGCGTGCACCGGGTTCCCCGCCGCCCTGACCAGTGCGTTCACGCTGCCGACGATGTTCCACGGATTCAGTGCCTCGCGCGGCGCGTCACAGATCAGATCACCGGGCGCGCAGATGGTGTAGGTGCGGTCGGCGAGGGCGCCGAAGCCCCCTTGACGCGGACCGGTCATCGTGATGCCGGGCACATTCAGCCCCCGCAACGCGACTTCGGCACCAACGCCGGGCGGCGGCGTCCCCACCTGGATCGGCTGACCGGGGCCGGTCTCGCCGGTGCGCCGTCCATCGGCGATCAACGTCACGCCGAGCACAAGGTCGGCGGGCACCGGGCCCTTTCCGGCGCCGATCTGCGCGGCGACGTCACCCGCGATCACCGCGCCCTGGGAGAAGCCCGCGAGCACGTAGGTGGTCAGCGGACACTCCTGATGGCGGGCGGCCATGGCATCGACCATCCGCCGGGTGCCCTCGGATCGGCTGTTGTTGTAGGACTGCTGGCCGTCCGGCGGAAGCGCGATCGGATTGGAGAACTGCGCGACATACGGGACGGTGTACACGTCCAGCCGCTCCGCCGGGAATCGCTGGGCGACTGGGCCGGAGACGTTGAGCATCAGCGACAACGGGTTGGCGGTCGGGTTGTGGGGGTCGTCGTAGCTATTCGACTCCCAGGTGCCAGGGACCGAGATCATCTGCACGTCCGGGCAACTCGCGGGCTGCGAGGTCGGCCGTTCCGGCGGCTTCGGCCCCGGAGCGGGCGGGCGCAACCGTCCCGCGAGCAGGTACCACAGCAGCAGGACGACGAGGACGATCAGCACGATGACGCCGATCGCGATCAGGCATCCCACCGGCTTGGACCGGCGGGATGCCGCACGAGCACGCGAACTCACTGGCAGTACGTCGCGCGCGCGGTCGAGATGTAGATCTGTCCGGCCTTCTCGACCGGCATCTTCGACGGATCGAACGACGGGTCGGAACCGGCCATGGCGTTCACGAAGGTCATCAGATCCTGGTCGGACGCCCCGGCGGCGGTGCCCTGGCAGACGTACGCGCCGATGCTGAGCGCGATGTCCGGGGTGGACGGGGTGATGCCCTGCTTCGCCAGCTCGTCGAGGAAACGCTTGTCCTTGTCGGTGAGCTTCGAGGTATCCGCGGGCGGGACGGCCTCGGTCGGCACCGGCTGCGGACGCTCGGGCGCGTCGGTCGCGGTGGTCTGCTCCGGCGCGGGAGCGGGCTGCGCGGTGTCGGCGGGCGTCGTCGCGGCAGGCGACTGGGTCACCGTCGTGGTGCGGGTCGGCGTCGGCGTGCTCGTCGCGGTCGAGTCATTGTCGCCACACGCGGCGAGCAGGCCGGTCGCGGCGATCGCCACAACCACGCCGAATACCTTTCCACGGGTCCGATGCATGAATCCTTGTCCTCCTGTGTCCAATTTTGCAGCGCCTGCGACGCTGCGTGTTCGCGGCCCCTGATGGCTCGGGGGTCCGACGCGAGCCGGGCCGCGAAATGCTCGTAAGACTCGCACCCGACGGGGCTGACACGTCTTGGATCGAGCGGTTGGTAGCTCAGCCTTGAAGAGTACGGACTCCACCGCGTCCGCGCTTCGCCCCCTCGGCACCAGCCGAGCCGCGCACGGAGATGCTCGGCCTCGCTTCGCTCACCACCGGGCGGCCGCGGAGGCGGTCATCGAGATCCGTCTCAGATGCCGTGAACCTCCGGTTTGCCGTTGTGCACCGTGATGAACCCGGCTTGGAAGTTCTGCTGGATGCCGCCAGGAATGGGAAACTCGTCGCTGATCGGATAGCCGAGTTTGCCGTTCTCGTAACCGGTCTCGCGCCAGGCGTCCAGTACCGGACCGTTGCGGACCGCCCAGGCTCCCGACAGCGGGCTCCAATAGATGTTGCCGCCCTCGAATCGGCTGAACCGGCCGAGATCCTTCAGCGGTTGCTCCTCGGCGACCGGGAAACCGAGCGGGCTGTTCTCGTAGCCGAGATGGGCGTACTTGCCCAGGATCAAACCCTGGACGCGGTGCACGCCGGTGGCCTGGCTGTAGTAGAACGGGCCGTTCTCGAATGCCTGCACGACCCCGTCTCGATGCGGCGTCTTGATTTCCGGTGCGGTCGGATAACCCGCGGGGCCGCGCTCGAACCCCTGCTTGCCCCACTCCTCCAGGATCGCGCCGCGAACCACTTGGGCGCCGGTCTGCGGCGTCCAGTACAGCGAACCGTGCTGGAAGGTCTGGAACCTGCCCCGTCCGTCGTCGAGTGCGCGCTCCTCGCCGGTCGGCAGCCCCAGCGGGCCGCCGGGGCCCATAGCGGCCTGATAACCGGCGCCGATCATGCCGCCGACCGGATACGCGCCGCTGCCCGGCACGAAGAACACCCGGCCGCCCCTGAAGTCCTGGGCCATGCCGCCCGCCACCGGATACTCGCCGGTGAGGCACTCGCCGAGCCAGCCCGCCGCCGCGGCCACCGCCCCGATCGCGCCACCCGTCTGGCAGGCGGGCTTGCCGAGGTCGACGCCGAGCGCGGTCGCGGCCTGCTGCCAGGACTGGCGCATCTCGAAATCCCAGTACGGCCAGGAGTGGGTGCCGGACGGGCGGTAGTTCACCTGCGCCGGAATGGCCAGGTTGGCCAGTTTGGTGACGAAGTTCTGCGAGGTGAGCCGGGACAGGATCTCCAGGCCCATGCCCGCGAAGTTGGTGCTCACCCCGGGAATGGACGAGGCTTGGTCGAACGGACCGATCGCACCGCTGCCGCTGGAGACGTAGAGGCTCACGCCCCTCAGCTTGTCGGCCAGGGCGTACGGGTCGTGTCCTTCCCATTCCGGGCTCGTCGGCGGGCCCCACATGGCGGCCGAGTCGAAACCGCCCGCGTCGCGCATGGCGAACTGGATGGCCTGCGGCATGCCCAGCGTCGTCGTGGTCAGGAAACCGGAATAGGACGCGGCGTGCCGCACGAACCCGGGATTGCGCGCCGCGAGGAACATCGCGGCCGTGCCGCCCATCGACAGACCCTCCATGCCGCGCACATCCGACGCTCGCCACTGACTCTCCAGCAGCGGCGGGAGCTCCTTGGTCAGGAAGGTCTCCCACTTGTAGTTGCGACCGTTGTCCGGCTCCAGCCAGTCGGAGTAGAAGCTGGACTGGCCGCCGATCGGAAGCACGACGGTGACGTTCTTGTCGGCGAAGAACTCGACCGCGCCCGCCTCCTTGGTCCAGCCGCTCTCGTCCTCGGTGGCGCGCAAGCCGTCCAGCAGGAACAGGAGGGGGAACCGCGCCTCCGGCCGAGAGTTCCAGTCCCTGGCCAAGAGCAGCTGCACTTGGATCGGCGCGCCCATGGACGGCGAGGTCACCCACAGCGCGACGCGACGGTCGCTGAGCCAGTGGACTTTCTGCACGACCGGCGCTGCCGACACCGCGGCGGGCTGCGCGACGGCGGGGGCGGCAACCGACAGGCTCGCGGCTAGCGGGACCGTCGAAGCGATGGCGAGCAGCATCAGCCGCCCACGTGCCGAACGAGCGACGAGGCGCCCGAATTTGCCCCAGCTACCGCGCGTTGTCCCTGTCACATGAGCTTTGTACTCCGGTTATGGCGGGGTTCACGCGAGACACGCGCTGCACAGCAAACTCTGTTCGCTCCAGTCGGGTCACCCCGAACGCAATTCAGGCCGCACCGAGATCGGTGCGGCCTGAACGCGTCAGGAGCGAATCAGATCACCAGGCGCCGGTGGCGTCCAGGATCATGTTGCGCGAGTTGAACAGCTGGCCCTCCCAGTACTTCCAGGCGTGGGTGCCCGCCGCCGGGAAGTCGTACCGGGCCGGAATGCCCAGCGAGTTCAGGCGAGCCTGGAACGCGCGGGTGTTCACCAGCGACAGGGCTTCCAGCGCCATCGCGTTACCGGTGTTGAACACGCCGACCGCCGAGTTCGGCTGGTCGTACTGGCCCGGAAGGCCGCTGGCCGCCGAGATGTACATCGGCAGGCCGCGCAGCTGCGGCGCGAAGACGAACGGGTCCATCCGCAGCCACTGCGGGCTCCACGGAGCCGCCATCGAGTCGACGTTGTAGCGGCCCGCGTCGAGCATCGCGATGCGGATCGCCTCACGCATGCCCGGCGCGGAGATGTTCAGGTAGCCCGAGTAGGAGGCGGCGAACTTGAACTGGTCGCGGTGGTAGGCCGCCAGCGCCAGCGCCGCGCTACCGCCCATGGACAGGCCGACGACCGCGTTGTTGGTGCGCGAAACGCCGTAGCCCTCCAGGAAGGCCGGGAGCTCCTTGGTGAGGAAGGTCTCCCACTTGTAGGTGGTCTTCTGGCCGTTCAGGTTCGACGGCGCGTACCAGTCGGTGTAGAAGCTGGACTGGCCGCCGACCGGCATCACGAGGGTGATGTTGTCGTTCGCGAACTGCTGCATCGCGTTGGTCTCGAACGACCAGGCGTTGCGGTCGTCGCGGGCACGCAGGCCGTCGAGCAGGTAGAGCGCCGCGCTACCACCGCGCGATGCCCACTGCACCTGCACCTTGATCGGCCCCATGCTGGAGGGAACCATGAGGTCCTCGTAGCCACCCGCGGGCGCCCGCAACACCGGCGCGTGCGCCGACGGGGCCGCGGTGGCGAGGGTCGGGGTCGCCAGTCCTGCGGCGGTCGGTAGCGCCAGTACGGCGGCACCGACAGCCAGAATTCGATTACGCCAACCGCGAGGTGCGCCTCGCCGTCCCGACGGTGTTCTCTTCGGCGCGGCCGCCCTGCCGAAACGCATGAATCCTGCTCTCTTTCTGCTGTTGTGGTGCCACTCGCCGCCCGGAGGGCGGAGCGGCACCCGTGTTGCCAACGAGACGCACATCACGAGCACGGTCCCGACTATCCGGTCCTGTGACGGCGCTACAACGATCTGGTCACACTTGCGCTCGCTGGACGATATTCGACGCCCCTCGCTTTAGCAAGATCGGGGCCTTTCCGGTGGTCGAAATCCCTCCGTTTGCGCAAGGTAATGGTGCGGTGACCTTATCGCGTTCGCAGGGTGATGTCGTGTTGAAAGCCAAGATATTTCAGTCGCTGGCGGGAACTGTCACCGACGCGAGATCTTGTTGGAAGCGGCGACTCCCCACGGTGTGGAGTCGGCTCGAATGTGCACAATCAGCCCAAAAGCCGGACTCCTGCGTCGAGACAAACTGTGATCAAGGCCGTGATCTGCTGTGATAGCCGCAGCGACTGGACGTCGAACGCCCGCCGGTCACGTTGAGCGCGCTCCCGCAGCTACTAATGAGCCAACTCGACGACCCATGAGGGCCTGCCGCCACACGGCTGAACCAGCGTCACTTTGACGCGCGCTCGAGCCTGCCGAGCGGAATTCGCAACCACATCGTCCCGACAACGACTTTTCGAGCGAAGCGAGACCGAGCATTGCCCGTTCGCGGCCCGGCTCGCGTCCGAGCGGCCGACGCGTCCGCGACGAAGTCGCCAGCGGCGGTCGCTCGGACGTGAGCCACAGGTGGGCCGCGAACACTCCGCGACGAAGTCGCGGCCGAACCAGCACAGCCGCGAACACGCAGCGCCGCAGGCGCTGCAATCAAATTCAGCCGATGTTCGCCGACATGTCCGGAATCATCCGCATCGCCTCGTCGGCCCAGTTGTTCCAGGCGTGAATGCCGAAGGGCGGGAAAGAGTAGACGGCGTTGCCGCCGCCCAGCGTCGCCATCCGGACCTGGAATGCCCGGGTGTTCGCCAGCGCCAGCGTCTCCAGACCCATGCCGTTGAGGGTGTTGAAACTCGGCGGGTCGGTCGCGGAAGGCAGCCCGCTGGCCGCCGCGATCCACAGGCGCGTGCCGTTGCGCACCAGATTGGGCGCGAAGACGAACGGGTCCATCCGCAGCCACTGCGGGCCCCACGGCGGCGCCATCGAGTCGACGTTGTAGCCGCCCGCGTCCAGCATGGCCGCGCGAATCGCCTCGCGCATGCCGGGCGCGGAGATGTTCAGGTAGCCGGAGAACGAGCCGGCGAAGCTGAACTGATCCGGGTGGTAGGCCGCCAGGGTGAGCGCGGCGCTGCCGCCCATGGACAGGCCGAATGCGCCGTTGCGGTAGGGGTTGAACCCGAGCCGGTCGCGCAGCGCCCAGCGCAGGTTGTTGGTCAGGAAGGTCTCCCACTGGTACCGGTAGCTCTTGCCCGGTCCGCCGGCGAACCCGTCGAGTATTCCGGAGCCGGTGCTCGAGCCCGCGCCCGCCGGAACGCCGAAGAACTCACTCGGCGCGTTCCAATCGGCGTAGAAACTCGACATGCCGCCGACCGGCATGACCACGTTGATGTTGTTGCGGGCCAGGACGTCCGGGATGTTGGTCTCGATCTCCCAGCCATTCAGGTTCTCCGGGGCCCGCATGCCGTCCAGCACATAGACGACGCGACCGGTGTTGCCGTCGGCGGCGCGCAGAATCCGGGACTTGATCGGTCCCATAGGTGAATCGACCCAGAAGTCGAAGGCGGCAGGGTTGAACGCCGCCGATGCCGGGGCGCCGAGGCCCGCGATGGTCGTTCCGAGCGGTAACAGCGTTGCCACGGCGACACCGAGAACGAACCGCCGCAACCACGAACCGGTTGATCGATACCTACCGGGACCGCGTTTCCAGCGCGCACTTCCCATCACATTCGACCTTTCCCTCAGGCGACCTATCGGCAAACATCCAGCGATCTTCACCGGCGCCCTTATCGGACACCGAGACCGGCGTCCGTCACAAAGCGGACGAATCGACCTCTGTGCATGTTGTTCACGTATCAATCGGAAACGAATGCCTTCATGTTGCTGGATAGTGATCCAGTGCACAACTACCGAAGCGTTTCGTCTTCCTATTCGTTGCCGAGAAAATCCGGGACGACCCCGGAAAAAGACCGACCGCCCTGTACCAGAGGCACAGGGCGGTCGGCGGTCGGCTACTGCCTGCCTACCCGATGTTCGCGGACAGGTCCGGGATCATCCGGTAGACCTCGTCGGCCCAGTAGTTCCAGTTGTGCACGCCAACGGCCGGGAAGTCGTAGGTGACGTTGTTCGCGCCGAGGGTCAGCATGCGGACCTGGAACGCGCGGGTGTTGGCCAGCGCCAGCGCCTCCAGCCCCATCGCGTTGACCGTGTTGAAGCTCAAGCCGTCCGCCGCGCTCGGCAGACCGCTGCCAGCGGACACCCACAGACGGGTGTTGTTGGCCTTCAGCCGCGGCGCGAAGACGAACGGGTCCATCCGCAGCCACTGCGGGCCCCACGGCGGCGCCATGGCGTCGATGTTGTAGCCGCCCGCATCCAGCATGGCGACGCGCAGCGCCTCGCGCATACCCGGCGCGGAGATGTTCAGGTACCCGGAATACGAACCGGCGTAACGGAATTGGTCGGGGTGGTAGGCCGCCAGGGTGAGCGCGGCGCTGCCGCCCATGGACAGGCCGAACACGCCGTTGCCGTTCGGGTTGAAGCCGAGCCGGTCGCGCAGCGCCCAGCGCAGGTGGTTGGTGAGGAAGGTTTCCCACTTGTAGGTGCTGGACTTGCCCGGGCCGCCCGCGGAACCGGTCAGCAGGCCGGAGCCCGAGTTCGCCGAACCGCTGGAGGAGGAGCCCGCGCTGCCGAGACCGAAGAAGTCGCTCGGACCGTTCCAGTCGGCGTAGAAGCTGGATTGACCGCCGACCGGCATGACCACGTTGATGTTCCACTTGGTCAGCTCGCGCGCTACCTCGGTGTCGATCTCCCAGCCGCTCAGGTCGTTACGCGCCCGCATGCCGTCCAGCGCGTACACCACGCGCCCGGTGTTGCCGTCGGCGGCACGGAAGATGCGCGACTTGATCGGCCCCATTTCGGAATCGACCCAGAAGTCGAAGCCGTCCGGATTGAACGCGGCGGACGCCGGGGCGGCAGGGCCTGCCACCGACACCCCGAGCGGCAGCAGAACAGCCAGCGATACCAGCATGGACCGCTTGAGCCAAGAGCCTGCTCTTCGAGTATTCAGACGACGCCCGATCACGCCTCGCATCAGTTTCAACCTTTCGTTCCACAAGCGACAGCGGCAAGCCGTCCACACGGTAACCCGCCGATGCCCACGACCGGTGGGACGCCACGGCCGGGCCTACGGTCGTAGCGTATATCGGTATCGATGCGCGGGCGTTATCAAAAAGAGATAAAGCGGCGTACGCCACTTTATCGAACTCGCACGGTGAGCCCGCTCCAGCGTGCTGGTTCGGGCCCACCGCTACGGCATTATCAGCGCGGCGCGACCGGCTGCGGGATCGGATCGACCAGCCCGCACCGCTGGATCTCGTACTTCGGCACTCGGTCGATGCGGTACTTCGCGAACCGCAACGCGTTGCGCAGGTTGTGCCGGAAGCGCTCGAAGGTGAGCGGATCGCGGGAGGAGATCAGCAGCGCCTGGGTGTCCGGGCAGGACATCGCGGTACGCGCCTGGGTCACCCACTTCTCGTCCAGGTACCAGGGCATCCACGGCTTCTTGTCGACCATGCCGGTGTCCACGATGACCCAGTCCGGGTACAGGCTCTTGTCGTGCCCGATCCGGCCGTCGGTCAGCCGGTCGGTGTGCGCGGCCAGCGGGTAGGCCAGGCCCATCGGGTCGATCACGTGCACGTCCAGCGGGACGTTCATGCTGGTCATGCCCAAATTGAGGAAGTAGACCGTGTGCCCGGCGCCGCCAACGGGAATGGGCTGCGGCGGCGGGGCGACGTACCAGAACATGAACGACGGCGAGTTGAGCAGCAGACCGCCGTTCGGGCTGGCGGCGATGTCGTTGACCATCGCGCGGACCCGCGGGTAGTCCAGGTAGTCCTCGGCCAGGATCGGATGGTCGTGACCGGTGTTGAGCACGTAGTAGACGCGCTCGTCGACGATGCCGGTCGAGGTGATCTTGGTACCGGTCTTGATCGCGGTGGTGCCCGCCGCGAACAGCGCCCAACCCGCGGTGCCGACGAGCGCGACCGCGAGCACCGCGAAGGACCAGTCGGCCGTCGACGCGCGCACACCGCCCACGGGCAACCGGATCGGCAGCACCGCGACCGGGAGCAGGAACAGGAACAGCTGCGGCAGCAGCATCCGGCCGTGCATGAAGTCGCCGCCGACCCGCAGCGCGTACACCGTGAGGAGGAATCCGCTGACCAGCACCATGGCGACCACCGCGCCCGGCGACCGCAGCCAACTCCTGACCCGGCCGACAGACCAGCCACGCGCTTCGTCGCGGTCCGCCCGCGCCGTCCGATCTGCTCGGGTGCGTGCGGCGACCACACCGGCGATCAGCAGCACCAGCAGCGGCGCCCACAGGAAGTACGGACCGACCAGATCCCACAGGTAGGTGAAGCCTTGGCCCCATTTGGCGCCGCCCGCGTCCTTCGCGACAGCGGTATTCGGGTAGGGCAGGCCGTAGTAGCCCATGCGCCAGATCTGATAACCCATCGGCACCAGCCCGGCGACGGCGACGATCACCGCACGCAACACGATCGGGCGCAGTCCGGTCTCCGGCAGGGGCGCCAGGAAGATCATCAGCAGCGCCAAGGCGCCGACCAGGGTCATCTCGGGACGGATCAGCGGGGCCAGCCCGGCGAGGAAAACCAGGCCGAGCAGACCGGGCAGATGAAGGGTTTTCGCCTGGCTCCACCGCATCAGCTGCCACCACAGCAGGCCGATCCAACAGATCACCAGGCCGCTCTCCAGTCCGGAGGTGACGTAATCGCGGGCCGGGGGCAGCGCGATGTAGACCAGCACGCCCGCGGGCAGCAGCAGTCCGGCGCGGGTTCCGCCCCACAGTCGTGCCGAGCCGAGCATGGCGAACACGACCGCGGCCAGCGACACCGTGAGCGCGACGCCGAGCACCACGTACTCGAGCCGCGCCTGGGTCAGCCAGCTGAAGAACCACACCAGATACGTCCACGCCGTGCTGGTGTTCGCTTCGACGCGCTCGCCCGCGTTGAAGACGGGGCCGTTGCCCGCCAGCAGGTTGCGGACGGTGCGCAACACGATGAGGCCGTCGTCGGCGATCCAGCGCCGCTGCCAGCCTCCGACCGCGAAAAGGACGACGGTGAGCGCGATCCCACCGACGAAAGTGGCTTTGGATAGGCGCGCGAAACGCGACACAGAGCGTGCCGCCTCATCGGCCGGCCGCTCCCCCGCGTATTCCGTTCGCCCCGCTACCAGCATCTCGTCAGGTGAGATAGACAGCGACACCTACCGCTCCGATCCAGGCAATTGCGAGGAACTGCAGGACGCGGTCCCCCAGCGCGATCTCTTCGGGCTCACCGGCCTCGCCACCATCGACGTCGACCGCGTAACGCAGGATTGCGATGGTAAACGGGATCATCGAGATCGCGAACCACTCGGTGTGGTTGTCGCGGTCCTGCTCGAAGGCCCACAGCCCGTAGAACACCACCACCGCGGTCGCGGCGAGCGTCCAGATGAAGCGCAGGTAGGTGGGGGTGTAGTACTCCAGCGACTTGCGGATCTTGGCCCCGGTGCCCAGCGCGATCTGCAGTTCGGCGTAACGCTTGCCCGCGGCCATGAACAGTGAGCCGAAGGCCATGATCAGCAGGAACCACTGGGACAGCGGGATACTCGCCGCCGCGCCGCCCGCCACAGCGCGCAGCAGGAAGCCCGAGGACACGATGCAGATGTCCAGCACCGCCTGGTGCTTGAGACCGAAGCAGTAACCCAGCTGGATGCCGATGTAGACCGTCATCACCACGGCCAGGTGCCACGACGCGAGGAACGATCCCGCGATGGATCCGGCGAGCAGCACTGTCGCCAGCAGGTAGGCCAGGTTCACCGGGACCACGCCCGCGGCGATCGGCCGGAACCGCTTGGTGGGATGCGCTCGGTCGGCCTCGACGTCGAGCGCGTCGTTCACCAGGTAGATGCCGGAAGCGGCCGCGCAGAACACCACGAAGGCGATGCCGACGTGCGCGAGCACGTCCACCTCGGTGGCCGTGCCCGCGGCCAGCGGTGCGGCGAGCACCAGGACGTTCTTCACCCATTGCCGCGGACGGACAGCCTTGATCAGACCCCCGGCCAGCGTCTTGGGCGGGCCCTTGACAACCGCCTCGGCTAGGTCGGCGCCGGTCGGCTCTTCACTCATGTCAACCAAGGCTCTTTCTTGTCCGGTCACTATCAAGTCTCTTTTCGGCGGCAAGCAGGGCAGCGGCGGACGCGGCACCGAGCGCGGAACCGGCGAGCACGTCGGAGGGATAGTGCACCCCCAGGACCACTCGGGAAAGCAGCATCGGGGGAACGAGCACCGCAGGCAAGGGTAGCCCGGTCAATCTGCCGAGCAACACGGCCGCCGCCGTAGTCGAGGTCGCGTGCGAGGACGGGAAACTCAGTTTGCTCGGCGTTCCGACGTTGACCTGCACCGACGGATCGTTCGGGCGCGGCCGCCGGACGACGCGCTTGATGACGATCGAGGCCGCGTGCGCGCCGACCGCGCCGACCGCGACACCGGCCCACTGCCTGCGCCTCGGCTTGTCCAGCAGCCAGCCGGCCGCCGCGATGCCGATCCAGCCGAGCGCGTGCTCGCCGAAATGCGACATGCCCCGCGCGGCGGAGACCACGGCGGGCTTGTTCCCGAGCGTGGCCTGCACGGCGTTGATGATCGCGACCTCGGGCGGCGGCGTCGGCGCCTGCGTGGGCTCCGCGTACACCGGGCCGCCGTGGCCGTTGGCGCTCTGCGGCGGCAGGTGCACGGCCGCGTCGTCGGCCGCGCTGGCTCCGAGACTCACTGCTGTCCATCCTTCGTGTCGATGCCGAAGACCTTTTCCCATGCCGCGGTGCTGGTCAGCTGCGGGTGGGCGGCGCGGTAGCGCTGCTGCATCTCCGGGAAGCGCGCGGCCAACTCCTTGCGCAGGCGCATGGCCTCCTTGAACAGGCCCAGCGCCTGGCGCGGATCGCGCTTGCGGTAGACGACGCCGCGGCCGTCGGCCGTGGTGACGGTGACGCCGTCGACCTGGGAGAGCAGGAACCACCGTGCGTCCAGCGTCGGCACGTTCAGCTGCGGAGTCTCGTGATGTTCGGTGCGCGCGGGGCGGAAGTTGTGCACCACTCCCTTGGCCAGCCGGACCACCTTGGCGATCGGGTTGGCGGGCTCGCCCACCGCGCCGACGCCGATGTGACTGGCCAGCGGCAGTTCGGTGGACGAGGGCAGGATCACCGCGTCCGGGTACTGCTTGCGCAGTTCGTGCACCGCGCCAAGCGCGCTGGGCAGCAGCTGGAACAACCGCTCGGGCCCGGCGAGGAAGTCGCGGATGGCCAGGTTCTGGATCGCGACCGTCGAGTACTCCAGGCAGAGCAGGTGTTTCAGGGTCGCCTTGATGGTGTTGACCACCATGCCGCGGCCGTTGCCCGGCAGGTGCAGCGAGGCGACCACCAAGCGGTTGCGCAGGTGGAAGTACGCCTGCCAGTCGATGGCGTCGTCCTTGTCGCTCCAGGCCATGTGCCACACGGCTGCGCCGGGCAGCGTGACGGTGGGATACCCGGCGGCACGGGCGCGCAGACCGTACTCCGCGTCGTCCCATTTCAGGAACAGCGGCAGCGGCTGGCCGAGTTCCTCGGCCACCTGCCGCGGGATGACGCAGGTCCACCAGCCGTTGAAGTCGACATCGATGCGCCGGTGCAGCAGCTTGGAGTTGTCCCGGTCTTTGAGCGGGTACTTCGAGAAGTCGTGGTCGTATTCGACGTTCGGCGCCGCCGTCCACATGAAGATGCCGCGGTCGACCACCTCGCCCATGACGTGCAGGTGCGAGCGCTCCTGCAGGTTGAGCATCTGGCCGCCGACCAGCACCGGCGACTTGGCGAAGCGGGCGAAGGCCAGCGCGCGCAGGATCGAGTCCGGCTCGATCTCGATGTCGTCGTCCATGTAGACGATGTACTCGGCGTCGGTGCTCTTCAGCGCCTCGTACATGACCCGGCTGTAGCCGCCGGAACCGCCGAGATTGGGCTGGTCGTAGATGGCCAGCCTGCCGCCGAGCGCCGCGGCCGACTCCGCGAAACCGGGCTCGTCCACCACCTTCTTGGTGCCCTGGTCGGGGATGATGACGGCCTCGATCTTCTCCAGCACCAGCGGGTCCGAGCCGAGGGCGGCCAGGGTCTTCACCGCGTCGGTCGGCCGGTTGAAGGTGGGCATGCCGACCGCGATGCTGCCTTCGCCGGGCGCCTCGACCGGTGCGAACCAGCCGCCGGACAGCAGCGTGACCGCCGTGTCGGTGGTGATGTCGAACCAGATCCAGCCGCCGTCCTCGAACGGGCCCAGGTCGGTCTCGAATTCCACGACCACCGAGTCGGCGCCGCCGGCGACCGCGAACTCCTTGCCCTGCACGTGGATGCGCGAGCCGTCGGCCTTCGACCGGTACATGTCGACCCGGCCGTGGCCGGCCAGTTCCAGCCGCAGCACCACCGACGACAGGATGCTCCAGCGCCGCCAGTAGCTCGCGGGCAGCGCGTTGAAGTAGGTGCAGAACGAGACCTCGGATTCCGCGCCGATGGACAGCGAGGTGCGGGTGGTGGCGTGCGCGCGCCTGGCGTTGGTGGCCGACTCCTCGACGTAGAGGGTGCGCACGTCCAGCGGTTCGCCGGGGCGGGGCAGGATGATGCGCTGTAGCAGCGACTTCGCGCGGGTCTCGGTGGTCTGCTCTGCCAAGATGGATTGGGAGGTCATTCTGCTCCTATGCCTCCTGGTCGGTCGCGAGCGGCGCGCCGTCTTCCAGGTGCGGGCGTAGCACGTTGTCGAACATGCTCAGCGCGCTGCCGATCGCCATGTGCATGTCCAGGTACTGGTAGGTGCCGAGCCGGCCGCCGAAGACGACCTTCGCCGCCTCGGTCTCCTTCTTGGCCAGCTCGCGGTAGGCCAGCAGCTTTGCCCGGTCCTCCGGGGTGTTGATCGGGTAGTACGGTTCGTCGCCGGTCTGCGCGAACCGGGAGTACTCCCGCATGATCACGGTCTTGTCGGTGGGGTAGTCGCGCTCCGGGTGGAAGTGGCGCGGCTCGATGATGCGGGTGTAGGGCACGTCCGCGTCGTTGTAGTTCATCACCGAGGTGCCCTGGAAGTCGCCGACCGGCAACACCTCGGTCTCGAAATCGATGGTGCGCCAGCCCAGCTCGCCCTCGCTGTAGTCGAAGTAGCGGTCCAGCGGGCCGGTGTAGACGACCGGCGCGTCCGGGTTCTCGGCGCGCAACTGCTCCCGGACCTCGAACCAGTCGGTGTTCAGCCGCACCTCGATCAGGTCGGAGGCGGCCATGTTCTCCAGCCACTTCGTGTAGCCCTCGCGGGGCAGGCCCTCGTAGGTGTCGTTGAAGTAGCGGTTGTCGAAGGTGTAGCGGACCGGCAGGCGGGTGATGTTGCCCGCGGGCAGTTCCTTCGGGTCGGTCTGCCACTGCTTGGCGGTGTAGTCGCGCACGAACGCCTCGTAGAGCGGGCGGCCGATCAGCGAGATGGCCTTCTCCTCGAGGTTCTGCGCGTCCTTGGTCTCGATCTCCGACGCCTGCTCGGCGATCAGCTTGCGCGCTTCTTCCGGGGAGAAGTAGCGGCCGAAGAACTGGGAGACCAGACCGAGGCCCATCGGGAACTGGTAGGCCTGCCCTTTGTGCATCGCGAACACGCGGTGCTGGTACCCGGTGAACTCGGTGAACTGCGTGACGTAGTCCCACACCCGCTTGTTCGACGTGTGGAACAGGTGCGCGCCGTACTTGTGGATCTCGATCCCGGTTTCCGGATCCGGCTCGGAGTAGGCGTTGCCACCGATGTGGTGGCGGCGCTCGATCACCAGAACCCGTTTACCCAGCACGGTGGCGGCGCGTTCGGCAACGGTCAGCCCGAAGAATCCGGAGCCGACGACGATCAGATCGAACTGTGAGGCGGAATTGACGGAGTTACCCGGGGACGATGCGACGGTCACGGGAGCCCAGAGTATCGGAAGTCCCCGCCGTGTCCTGGTGGAGTCGGAACCTGTGCTGGGCGGGCACGCTTCCCGGCCTGGGTTCACACCGGGGACCTCCGAATTTCGCCGGACGTTTGCCGAAAGGGGGCTCGACGGCAACCGACCGGCGTTTTACTGTCCGGCCGACCCAGTGCGCACGGTCGTACGCGTCACGTCGTTCGCCCGTTCCGAGGCGCGATCGAGCGCCCCTCGCACCCGGATCTCAGGCGGGAAAGCCCACGTCGAGCTCGACCTTGTCCCGCTGGGTGTACAGCCGCCAGTAGTGATCGCCGAGTTCCGTACTGCCGATGCGCACGATCTCGACTCCGTCGGGAACCAGCTCGGGGTGCTCGTCGACGAGCCGGGCGGCCTTGCTTCCGTCGATCAGCGCACCGATATTGAGCAGCCCGACGTAGACGCCGGTGCCGTCCAATTCGATCGCGAGCTGGCGCAGGTAACCGCGCTGCGCGGCCAGGGCGACGCCCCAGTTGGCCAGATAGGGCAGCGGATGGTGCTCGGAGGAACCCGACGAGAACAGCAGAGCACCGTCGCCGCGCTCCACCATGCCGGGCGCCAGCGCCCGCGTCACCAGGATCGGCGAGTGCAGCTTCAGCGCGATCGGCGGATCCAGCGCCGGGACATCCACCGCCAGCGTGGACGAAGTCCGGCTGGCGATGTCGCCCGCCGCGCCGTGCATCGCCACGTCGATCGGGCCGAAGGTCGCCTCGATCTTCTCGATCACGCCCGTGACCTGCGCCGCGTCGGTGACGTCTGCGGGGAAGGCGGCGGCCTCGATGCCCTCACCCGTCAGCTCGTCCGCGTGCCGCCGCGCTTTGTCGGGATCGCGCCCGATCACGGCCACCCGGAACCCTTCGCGGCCGAATCGGCGTCCGGTGCCGACGCCCAGGCCGGGTCCGTACCCGAAGATCGCGATGGTCTTGGACATTTTCCGCTCCTGATTAAGTTGAGACATGGTTCAAGTTACTTGCCGACCCTAGCATTAACTTGAACCTATGCTCAACTTATCCCGTCTGACGGATTTGTAGGATCGGCCCGTGGACAAGCCGTTACGCAGCGACGCCCAGCGCAACCGGGACGCGCTCGTGACGGCGGCACGAGCCGTCTTCGAAGAACGCGGCCTCGACGCGCCCCTGAAGGAGATCGCCACCCGGGCCGGTGTCGCCATCGGCACGCTCTACAACCGCTTCCCCACCCGCGACGACCTCATCGCCGCCGCCGTCGAGGACCGGATCGAGGCAGGCAGTCGCATCGCCGAAGACGCGCTGGCCATCGATGACCCGTGGGAGTCGTTCGTCTACCTGGTGGAGCGGGTCTGCGCGCTGCAAGCCGCCGACCGCCTGCTCAGCGAACTCGCCGTCCGCGCGGCCCCCAGCCGTGCCATCGCGCAAGCTCAGGAGTACGGGCACGGCCTGATGCGGCGGATCATCACCCGCGCCCAGGAAGCGGGAGTGCTGCGCCCCGACTGGGTGCTCGAGGACATCGCGTTCATCACCTGGTCGCACACCAGGATCGTGGAGGCGACCGGCCACGTCGCCCCCGACGCCTGGCGCCGCCATCTCGCCTTGGTGCTCGACGGCCTGCGCGCGGAGGCCGCCCATCCGCTGCCGGTTCCCCCGATCACCGAAGACCAGCTGATGCACGCGCTCGGACGTACGCCCGGCAGCGACGACCACACGTAGCTGCGCGACGGCAGCCCTTACCCCGCTCCACAACCGATGATCGATCCGAAAGACGCGCTCACAGAGCATTGCGCCCAACGGATGACGGCCGGTACGCATACTTCGCGTACCGGCCGTCGGTCAGGTGTGATCTACAGGTTCCGCTCGGCGTAGACCTTCATCGCGTCGCGCACGAATTCCGCGGTGCCCGCACCGTGCACGTCGTAGTTCGCCGCGAAACGCGGGTCGGCGACGTACATTTCGCCCAGGCCGATGAAGGCTTCCCGCACCACCGGCCGCCCCTGCCAGCCGACGCCGATCCAGTCGTAGTGGCGCTGGACGATGGCCTGCACCTCGTCGCTGTCCACCGCGACCCCTGCCGCGTGCGCACGGCCGTAGTCGGCGGCGATGTCGAGATGGGTTTGCTGGAAGGCCTTCTTGTCCGCCTCGGACATCGAGCGCCACCAGCGGTCGCCGCTCTCGTAGGCGTCCTTGCCCCAGCGTTCGATCACCTCGTCCTTGTACTTCGTGTGGTCGAAGCCGTCGAAAACTTCTGTTGCCACGAGTTGTTCACCTCTTTCCGTCTTGTGCAGCGTGGTTTGCACCGACTCGATCTGGCGCCGGATCCGATCCTGTTCCTGCCGTAGCAGGTCCAGGTGCGTGCGCAGCGCGGCGGCGGTGTCCTGTTCTCCGGCAAGGACTTCGGCGATGACCGGAAGGCCGAGGCCGAGTTCTCGCAACAGCAGGATGCGTTGCAGCCGCACGAGGGAGTCCTGGTCGTAGTAGCGATACCCGTTGGCGCCGATCCGGCTGGGCGGCAACAGCCCGAGCTGCCCGTAGTGGCGCAGCGTGCGGCTGGTGGTACCGGCCGCCTTCGCCAGATCCTGAATGGACCATTCCCCGGTGACCATCGTCATGACCGCGTTCTCCCTTCTTGTCTCGTCGGTGCAACCAGCTTGCAAGTTGACGTTACGTCAAGGTCAAGCCTTGTTTCGCCGAGATTCCGGCAGCCAGCGCCGGAGCGGCCGAGACGGGAGGTGCGACGGGCCGGACCGCGGCCTTCGGAGCACCTACCGCCTGGCCGAGCAGGGTCCCGCCCAGCGCGATCACCATGCCGAGGACCTGTAGCGGGGTGAGCGCCTGTCCGAGCGCGACCCACCCGATCACCGCGGCCGACACCGGGCTGAGCAAGCCGAGGAAGGCCACCGACGTGGCGGGCACCCGTGCGATGCCGCGGAACCAGAGCCAGTAGGCCACCGCCGTCCCGACCACGCCGAGGTAGAGGTATCCGCCGACGGCTTCTGCGTCAAGCGTGGGCGGAGCGCCCTCCACGAGCAGCGCCAAGGGCGCGATGAACACGCCGCCCGCGGTGAGCTGCCAGCCGGTCATGGCCAGCGGGCCCACACCATCGGGTCGTCCCCACTTCTTGGTCAGCACGGTGCCCGCGGCCATCGACGCCGCGCCCGCCAGACCCGCGAGCACACCGACGGTGTCGAGTTGCGCGTTGGCACGCAGCACGACGAGCGCGACGCCGAGTACTCCGATGACGCCCGCGATCAGCTTGCGGCCACTCGGTTTCTCGCTCAGCACGCCCGCCGCGATGACGAGCGCGAAGACCGGCGCGACGGCGCCGAGTACCCCCGCGACGCCACCGGGCAGCCGGTAGGCGGCCAGGAACAGCAGCGGGAAGAACGCGCCGATATTGAGAATGCCGAGCACCGCCGCGCGGCCGATCCACCTCCCGCGGGGCAGCACTCGGGTCAACGCGAGCAGCGCGAGACCCGCGGGCAGCGCGCGCGTGAGCGCGGTGAACAGCGGGCGGTCCGGCGGCAGGAATTCAGTGGTGACGGCGTAGGTGGACCCCCAGACGACGGGGGTGAGAGCGGTGAGCGCCAAGGTGCCCGCGACCGAGGCGTCGGCCGGTCCGGCGGTGCGTGTCGTCATGTCTGACTCCTCATTGATAATCTCAACGTTCAGATATCTACTCCCGTAGCTGTCTTGGCGTCAAGTAGATGAACATTGAGATTCTTTGCACAGAGAGGAACTGCGATGTCGGACGCGGTGGATTTGTTCGTGTCGCACTGGCATCGGGAGCGGCCCGAGGTCGACGTCTCACCGATGCTGGTGCTCGGCCGGATCCAGCGACTGGCCCGGCTGATCGAACAGGACCTCAAGCGCTTCTTCGGCGAATTCGGCATGGAATTCTGGGAATTCGACGTGCTGGCCACGCTGCGCCGGTCCGGCGGCGCCGACGGACTCACCGCGGGCGCGCTGATCAAGGTCGCCATGGTGACCTCCGGCGCGATCACCAATCGCATCGACCGGCTGGAGGCCAAGGGACTCGTCGAGCGCAAGCCCTGCCCGGAAGACCGCAGGGCCATTCGCGTCCGGCTCACCGAGCAGGGCCGGGCACTGATCGATGACCTGCTGCCCCGCCACATGGCGAACGAACAGCGATTGCTGGCTGCCCTGGATATTTCGTCCCGCGACCAGCTGGCGGAGCTGCTGCGCACCCTGGCCGAGTCACTCGGGGACACACCGCCGGAGTGATCCCATCGCGCGTCTGGAGCAGCAACACGTCTGAGAGCGAAGCCCGCGCGAGTGGCGCTCGGCGCTCCCGACCAGCCATCGGCTCGGCAGAGTCGAGGGCCGTGTCGCTATTCGGCAGTCGGCAACGCGACAGACGGAACCGAACCGGCTGGGACCGTACCCCCGGGCGGAACTGAACTGGCAGACGCGGTATCGCCAGGCGGAACCGCACCCGTGTTGGGCGTGGAGTCAGCGCGCGGAACGGTATTCGCGGACGGCACGGATGCAGCAGGCGGACTTGCGACTGTCGACGTGTGCGCGCCACCAACCGAAGCCGCACCATCAGCCCCAGGCACAACATCGGACAAGGCGGCAGCATCGAACGGAGGCGCCGCATCAGACGCAACCGCAGGACCGGATGGCGGCACAGTGCCAGGCGGCGGCACGGCACCAGACGCAGCCGCAGCATCGGACGGAGGCGCAACATCAGCCCTGGGCCCACCGGCAGCGTGAGGCGCACCGGCAGCGGGGGCCACACTCGCGGCGGGGGGCGCACCTCCAGATGGATGCGCAGCTTCAGCACTGGGCGTACCAGCAGTGGGTGGAATCGCCTTTCCCTCAGGTGAATCCGGCACCAACTGCAACAGCGTGGTGAAGTCGACCACCTGCGCGCCGAGCGTCGGCGTCGCGATGATGACGCCGTTGGTGAAGAGCCGGTAGGTGCCCGCGTGTTGCGGCAGGATCATCTCGGGGCCGATCGGTGTGCCGACCGCGCTGGTCGCGCCGCCGATCCGGCGATACTCGGCTTCGATCGCCGATTCCGTGCCGGGCGTCTGCTCGTGCGGATCCTCGGGCGGTGCGGTGGCGAGCAGCTCGTGAGGGGCGGGACCGACGTCGAAGGTGTAGATGTCCGCGGGTGTTCCACCGTCGGGCGCGGCGGAGTACTCCGTGCGCAGGATCCGGCCATCGCGCAGCAACACGGTGCCCGCGGTGGCGGCGACGGCGGCGGCCGCCCGCGGATCTTCCCGCGCCGTGCCGGGGTACTCCTGGCAGTCGGTGGTGTCACAGGTCTGCGCGTACGGATAACGCCGCTCGGCCAGTGCGTACGAGCGTGCCGCGATCGCCTGCGCGCGCAGCGCCTCGGCCGCGCCTTTGTCCGCCCAGTTGGCCTGCACCTCGGCCGGGACAACGCCGAGCAGATAGTCCTCGACGTCCACCTGGTTCACCGTGCGGGGTGCGCCGTCCTCGACGGTGACGCCGAGCGCGCCGCGATACGCGGGTCCCCCGCACAGCGTGAGATGTTCGGCGACAGGACGATTCGGCCGGGGATCGAGCGGGTGGATCCACTGGTCGTCGGTTGCCGCCTGCCACAGCACCTCGCCGTCACAGCCGACCGTCACGACGACGTTCGCGCCACCGCCGGGCAGCGGCGTCAGATGCGCCACGTGACCGGGTGCCACGTCGCGGCCCGCGACCCGCAAACCAGCGGCGGCAAAGGCGTCCAGGGACGAGCCGTCCAGCGCCATGAGGCGGACCCGGACCGCCGTGGGCGCGACGGCGGCGAGCACCGCGCCGGGGTAATAGTGCGTGAGAATCCGTTCGGCCACCCACCCGCCCCGTGCGCTTTCGAACGCGCCGACCTGGCTCATGCCGCGCCCATGTCCCGGCCCGGCCACGGTTCGATACGGCGCGTCACCCGGCCAGCCGGACAGCACGAACACGGCGCCGGTGAGCAGCGCGGCTGTGCCGACCGAGACCGGCCGCGGCGTGGACCCCCGCCGACCCCGCACCGCACGGGGTTCGGCACCGCGGATGGGTCCGACCATGCATTTCGCCAACCACCGCGCTGCTGCATTCCGGTGCATCGCTTCACTCCCACGGTTTCCGGGACCGGCGATTCGTACCGGTCGGCATGTCGTCCCCCGCCGGTCACAATCCGAGAGTTACATTCAAGCAAACATAATTCTCTAGTAGAGGTTTAGTCTGTGATTGATGTGGCTATTGTGACCATTGATACATCAGGTAGTTACGCCGAATTGCTCATGCTCCCCGGTTCGACCTGATTGGAGACACTCGTGCGGTACCGCAAACCGAAACGTTCTGTCGTGCTCCCGGTGGTCACCGCCCTCGCGGTAGCGGCGCCGCTCGTCACACTTACACTCAGCGATTCGACCGACTACCGGGCCGCCAACGACAGCGAACCGGCCGCCGTACCGGCCCAACTCGCCGAGGTCGCGCTCACCAGAGCACCCGACATCGTGCTGCCGCTGCGCGAACTCACCGGATTGGACCTGCCGGATCTGCGCCTGTCCGACCTGCGCATGTTGTCGATTCCGGAATCCATTCCGGTGCCGGACGGACTACCGCTGCCACCCGGCGTGCGGCTACCCGAGCGAATACCCCTACCCGAAATCCATCCCGGCCAAACCTCCGGTTCGGATATAACCCGAGGTCCTACGTCCAAGAGCGAGAATTCCCCCGCTCCGGCGAATACCGGACGCGCCCCGGGGAGCGTGCGTTTCATCGCAGATCCCGACCGGCTTCAGCCAGGCACCACTCCCGAGACTCCAGCGCTGTCGCCCGGCGCTCTGCCCCCCGAACTGATGAGCCAAGTCGGGGCGCAGGTGAAGGAACTCTCCCGCGACACCCCGTTCAGCATGGTGGCGCTCACGGCCAAGGATCTGGCGAACACCAAGGCCATGATCCGAGCCCGGCAACCCGACGGCACCTGGGGGCCCTGGTACGACGCGGATCCGGTCGACACCCACCGCACCGACCACTCCGGCCCGGGCGCGACCGAGGGCACCGAACCGATCTACGTCGGCAATACGAACGCGGTACAAGTGCTGGTTACGCGGGCCCGAACCTCGTCGCCGGAGGGCAAGCCGGTGGCGCAGCCCGTTGCGAGCGAGGAAGATTCGGTCTACCGAACCGACCCACAGTCAGGCGATCCCGCCCCACAGACCGACCCACACTCCGGCGACCCCGCCCCACAGACCGACCCACACTCCGGCGACCCCGCCCCACAGACCGACCCACAGTCCAGCGACCCCACCCCACGAGACCCATACCCCGGCGACCCCGCCCAGCGGACCGACCCGCACTCCGCCGACCCGGCCCAGCAGACCGATCCCCATTCCGCCGACCCCGCCCAACCGTTCGATCCCCGCCCCGGCGAACTGGCGCAACCCCGCTCCGACGACGTCGCCCAGCAGACCCCCGACCTGACCGCCGTGCTCATCGATCCCGGGCGCGGCGCCATCGATGGTTCCCTGCACAACGTGGCCGCGGCACTGCCCGGTGGCGGCCCGCCGGTCATCACACGGGCCCAGTGGGGCGCGGACGAATCGATCCGCTGCGACGAACCGACCTACGACGACGGCCTAGGCGGCGTCACCGTGCATCACACCGCTGGTCGAAACGACTACAGCATGGCTGAATCGGCCGGAATCGTCCGCGCGATCTACACCTACCACGCGCAGACTTTGGGCTGGTGCGACATCGGATACAACGCGCTGGTCGACAAGTACGGCCAGGTCTTCGAGGGACGCTTCGGCGGCCTCGACCGGCCGGTGCAGGGCGCGCATGCCGGCGGGTTCAACGAGAACACTTCAGGTGTCGCGCTGATGGGCAACTACGAATCCATTCCACCGACGCAGGAGTCGATCAACGCGATCGGCGCTTTCGTTGGCTGGCGCGCCAAGGTCGCCGGGCTGGATCCCAAGGGCTACACCACGATGTACTCCGAGGGGACGTCGTTCACCCCGTACGCCTTGGGCGAGGCCGTACGGTTGCCGATCGTCTTCGCACACCGCGATGTCGGCAACACCAGCTGCCCCGGCGACGCCGCGTACGCGTTGATGGACCGGATCCGCGACATCGCCGCCGGTGCGCCGGGCGGCCCCGGCGGGTTCCACAGTTCGACCGCCCCGAGCACCGATGTGGCCGCCCTCGCCGAGCTGACCACCAAGTTGCTGAACATGGTGCACGACAACATGATCGCCAGGCACTGGTCGATGTCCGGTGGACCGAACGGACCGCTCGGCGCCGCACAGTCGGAGGTGCTGCCCGCAGCGCACGGCCAGCAGTATGCGAAGTTCACCAACGGCTACGTCTACACCGTGCCGGACGGCCAGATCGTCGAGGTGCTCGGCACCATCCTGGACCGCTTCCTGCAACTCGGCGCCGACACCGGCATACTCGGACTCCCGCTGCGCAACGCCTACCCCGTCCCCGACGGCCTGCGTGCCGACTTCCAGCACGGCTCACTGATCCTCAACCAGCTCACCGGCATCGTCACCACAGTCTTGAAGACCTACAACGACACCCACCAAGAGCAATCGAACCGAAACAGCCCGGTCGCGGGGCTCCGGTGACCATCCCCGGACCGGGCCGCGGTTCGACTCAAACCCACCAGCGTTCGAGCACGCGGGCGACTCCGTCATCGGAATTGGATTCGGCGATCTCGTCGGCGGCCGCGATGGCTTCGGGGTGGGCGTTGCGCATCGCCACGCCGTGTCCGGCCATGGTGAGCATGGGCACGTCGTTGGGCATGTCACCGAACGCGACGATGGTGGCCTCGTCCACGCCGAGACGCTGGGCGACCACCGCGAGACCCGAGGCTTTGGTGATGCCGGGCGCGGACAGTTCGATGAGGCCGTGCTCGGTCGAGTAGGTGATGTCGGCGCGCTCCCCGATCAGCGGAGCGAGCACCGTGCGCATATCCGAGCTGCGCGCGCCGGGTAGCCGGATGAGCATCTTGATGGCCGGTGCGTCGATGACCTCCTCGCGGGCGACCGAGGTGTCGTCCGGATTGAGCCAGGCGTGCTCGTACTGCGGCGAGCTGACGAATTGCGGCGTCACCGCGTCGTGCGCGCTCTCGCCCACCCGTTCCGCCGCGAGACCGCAGCCGGGCAACGCCCGCTCGGCGACATCGGCGAGCCAGGCCAGCGTCGCCACGTCCAACGTCCTGCTGGCCAGCACCCGATCGGACGCGCTGTCGTAGACCACCGCGCCGTTGCCGCACACGCACAGCGGCGCATACCCCAAGCCCTCGACCACCGGCGCGATCCAGCGCGGCGGACGCCCGGTGGCCAGCACGAACGGCACACCGTCCGCGACCAGCGCTCCCACCGCGGCCTTGGTCCGCGCGGTGACCCGCTCGTCGTGATCGATGAGCGTGCCGTCCACATCGGTGGCGACCATCTTCGGCTTGGGCAGGTGCATGGGCCTCACCTCTTCCATCCTGCCGGACAACCCCTGGCCAGTGCCCGGTCCGTCCCCGGATCGGGTCGGACATGCCCGAACGTCTCGTGGCACGCGCGCAGCCGAGCACGTCCTTATGATCGGGGGCTAATACCGCCGAAAGACCAGAGGACTGATGACCGGCTTCCTGCTACGACGCGCGCTCAACTATGTCGTGCTGTTGCTGCTGGCTTCGTTCCTGACGTTCAGCCTGGCGTCCCTGACGTTCCGGCCCCTGGACAGTCTCGAACAACGCAACCCGCGACCGCCGCAGGCAGTGATCGACGCCAAGGCCGAGGAGTTGCACCTCAACGATCCGATTCCGGAGCGGTACCTCACCTGGATCAAGGGCATCCCGCAGGGTGATTTCGGCACCACGTTGGCCGGTCAGCCGGTGAGCGAGGAACTGCCGCGGCGGGTGGCGGTGAGTCTGCGGTTGCTGCTCGTCGGCTCGCTGGTCGGTACCGTGCTCGGGGTTCTGATCGGCGCGGCCGGGGCGATCCGGCAATACAAATTCAGCGACTACTTCACCACGGTGGTGTCGCTGCTGGTCTTGAGCACGCCGGTGTTCCTGCTCGCGACGCTGTTGAAATACGGTGCGCTGGAGGTGAATTCGGTCAGCGGCGAGCAGATCTTCCTCTACACCGGCGAGACGTCGGCCACCGCGATCGATGGCTTCTGGGGGCAGTTGCTCGACCGGATCCAGCACCTGATCCTGCCCACGGCCGCCCTGGCCCTCGGCGCCATGGCGGGCTACAGCCGCTACCAGCGCAACGCCATGCTCGACGTGCTCCAGAGCGATTTCATCCGCACCGCCCGCGCCAAGGGGCTCACCCGCAGCAGAGCGCTGTACAAACACGGCCTGCGTACCGCGCTGATCCCGATGGCGACGCTGTTCGCCTACAGCCTCGGCGGTTTGATCACGGGCGCGACGTTCACCGAGAAGATCTTCGGCTGGCACGGTGTCGGCGAATGGCTGGTCGACTCGATCAACGCCCAGGATCTGTACGTGGTGGTGACGGTGACCGCGTTCGCGGGCTTGGTGGTGCTGGTGTCCGGCCTGCTCTCCGACATCGTGTACGCGATTCTCGACCCCAGGGTGCGTGTGGGATGACGGAAGCCGAAATCATCGTCCAAGGTGCTCCTGAAGTCACCGCGACCGGACGGCGCAGGCTGGTCCTGCGACGATTCCTGCGCAACAAACCGGCCGTCGCCGGCGGCATCGTCCTGATCTTGCTGTTCGTCGCCAGTTTCGCGCTCCCGCCCGTGCTGCCGTACGACTACCAGCAGTTGGACTACACCGCGCTGCTGAAGCCGCCGAGTCTGGAGCACCCGTTCGGCACGACGCAGATCGGCCAGGACGTCCTCGCGCAAACCCTGCGCGGCCTGCAGAAATCCTTGATCATCGGCCTGTGCGTCGCGCTGTTCTCCACCGCGATCGCGGCGACCACCGGTTCGCTGGCCGGGCTGCTCGGCGGCTGGACCGATCGCGCGATCATGTGGCTGGTCGACCTGTTGCTCGTGGTTCCGAGCTTCATCGTCATCGCGCTGTTCGCGCCGCGCACCAAGGGCAGCGGATCCATTCTGCTGCTGATCATCCTGCTGTCCTGCTTCGGCTGGATGATCTCCGCGCGGATCGTGCGCGGCCTGACGCTGAGCCTGCGCGATCGCGAATTCGTCCGCGCCGCACGGTATATGGGCGCGCCCACCCGCACGGTGATCCTCAGCCACATCATCCCGAACATCGCCTCGATCCTGATCATCGACACCACGCTCACCGTCGGCTCGGCGATCATGGCCGAGACGGGACTGAGCTTCCTCGGATTCGGCGTGCAGCCCCCGGACGTGTCGCTCGGCTCGCTGATCGCGACGGGCACCAAGTCGGCGCTGACCTATCCGTGGCTGTTCCTGTTCGCGGGTGGTCTGTTGATCATCACCGTGCTGTGCGCGAACCTGGTCGGCGACGGACTGCGGGACGCGTTCGATCCCGGCGCCAAGCGAGCGCGGTCGAAGAAGAAGGCGAAAGCATGACCCACTCGACCACACCGCTGCTGGAGATCACCGATCTGCGCGTCTCCTTCCCGAGCGAGGAGGGCCGGATCGACGCGGTCCGCGGCGTCACCTACACGGTGTCCGACGGTGAAGTGCTCGCCATCGTCGGCGAATCCGGTTCGGGCAAGTCGGTGTCCTCGCTGGCGGTGATGGGGTTGCTGCCGGAGCAGGCGCGGATCACCGGCTCCATCCGGTTCCGCGGCCGCGAACTGCTCGGGCTCGGCGACCGGCAGTTGTCCCAGCTGCGCGGCAGTTCCATCAGCATGGTGTTCCAGGACCCGCTGTCCGCGCTCACCCCGGTCTACCGGGTGGGCGACCAGATCGCCGAGGCCCTGCTGGCGCACGGCAAGATGAGCAAGTCCGAGGCCGCGAAACGGGCGGTGGAACTGCTCGATTTGGTCGGCATCCCCGATCCGGAGGTGCGGGCCAAGGCGTTCCCGCACGAATTCTCCGGCGGCCAGCGCCAGCGAGTGGTCATCGCGATGGCGATCGCCAACGATCCGGCGCTGATCATCTGCGACGAGCCGACCACTGCGCTGGACGTGACGGTGCAGAAGCAGATCCTCAACCTGCTGCGCAAGGCGCGGGACATCACCGGTGCGGGCGTCATCATGATCACCCACGACATGGGGATCGCCGCCACGCTGGCCGACCGCGTCGCCGTGATGTACGCGGGCCGGATCGTCGAGACCGCCGCCACCGCGGAGCTGTTCAACGCGCCGCGGATGCCCTATACCGTGGGGCTGCTCGGCTCGATTCCGCGGATGGACGGTCCCCCGCGCCGTCCGCTGATCCCGATCGTCGGCGCGCCGCCCGCCATGCACGCGCTGCCGCCGGGGTGCACGTTCGCACCGCGCTGCCCCGTCGCGCTCGATGAGTGCAGGGCCGCGGAACCGCCGCTGGAGCTGACCGAGCCCGGGCATTCCGCCGCCTGCATCCGCACCGCCGAGGTCGGCACGGACGCGCTGTTCGAGGCCTACCGCAGCGAGGTTTCCGAGCCGGAGACCGAGGCCGAGGTGGACTCCGAGGTGGTGCTGCGGGTCTCCGACCTGGTGAAGGTCTTCCCGATCACCTCCGGTGTGGTGCTGCGCCGCCGCAAGGGCGAGATCAGGGCGGTCGACGGCATCAGCTTCGAGGTGCGGGCCGGGCGAACCTTGGCGCTGGTCGGCGAGTCCGGCTCCGGGAAGTCCACCACGCTCACCCAGATTCTCGATCTGGTTCGCCCCCAGGGCGGCACCATCGAGATCATGGGCAGCGACGTGGCGTCGCTGAGCAAGGCGCGCAGGCGGGAGATCCGCAGGAAGATGCAGATCGTCTTCCAGGATCCCACCGCCTCGCTGGACCCGCGGCTGCCGATCTTCGACGCGCTCGCCGAGCCGCTGCGCATCGACGGGCGATCGCGGGCCGAGATCGCTCGGCGGGTCCCGGAATTGCTCGAGCAGGTCGGGCTGCGCCCGGAGCACGCCGACCGCTATCCCGCCGACTTCTCCGGCGGACAGAAACAGCGCATCAGCATCGCCCGCGCGCTCGCGCTGGATCCGGAGTTGCTCGTGCTGGACGAGCCGGTGTCCTCGCTGGACGTCTCGATCCAAGCGGGTGTGCTGAACCTGCTGCGCGATCTGCAGACCGAGCGCGCGCTGTCCTACCTGTTCGTCTCCCACGACCTCTCGGTGGTCCGCAATCTGGCCCATGACATCGCGGTCATGTATCGCGGGAAGATCGTCGAATACGGCCCGGCCGAACAGATTTTCGCGGCGCCTGCGCACGAGTACACGCGTGCGCTGATCGATGCCGTGCCGGTACCGGTGGTCAGCCGCTAGAAAGGACAGCGCGATGCGGATCCGATCGACCCGAAACCGCACCCGCCCGCGGCCGGTGCGCTGGGCGGTTCCGCTCGTCGCGCTTGGACTCGTGGTCGCGGGCTGTGGCGCGGACGACGCCGAATCGGCGAAGGGGCTGTCCGACGCGCTCGGCACCACCAGCGACATCAATCCGCGGCACCCGGACGAGCTGCGCGAGGGCGGCAACCTGCGCCTGGCCACCACCTCGTTCCCGGCGAACTGGAACACGCTGTCCAACGACGGGCACGACGGCGAGATCGGCGACATCGAGCGGCCCTTGATGCCCCGCGCGTTCAACACCGACGCCGCGGGACAGCTGACCGTCGACAAGGACTACTTCACCGACGTTCAACTGACCGGTACCGAACCGCAGCAGGTCACCTACACCATCAATCCGAAGGCCGTCTGGTCCGACGGCACCCCGATCACCTGGGAAGACATCAGCTCCCAGGCGTATGCGCTCAGCGGCGCCGACAAACGCTTCCTGATCGCGATCACCAGCGGCTTCGACCGGGTGGAGAAGGTCGAACGCGGCGTCGACGACCGGCAGGCGATCATCACGTTCAAGCAGCACTACGCCGAATGGCGCGGCCAGTTCGCCGGGAACATGGCGCTGTTCCCCAAATCGGTGACCGCCGATCCCGACTCGTTCAACCACAGCCTGGCCGACCACATGGGCCCGACCGCGGGCCCGTTCCTGATCCGGTCCACCGATCGCACCCAGGGCCGCATCGTGCTGGCCCGCAACCCGAACTGGTGGGGCGACAAGCCGAAGCTGGACACCATCACATTCAGCGTGCTCGACCGCGCGGCCTGGGTGGGTGCGCTGCAGAACAACGAACTCGACGCGGTGCGGCTGAGCACGATCGACGACGTCAAAACCGTGCGCAGCACCTCAGGGCTGGTCGTGCGCCGGGCGCCGGGCAACCGGTGGCGGCACATCACGTTCAACGGCGCCCCGGGTTCGATCCTCGCCGATCCGAGACTGCGCGTGGCCATCGCCAAGGCCATCGACCGCCAGGGCATCGCGACCGCCACCCAGAACGGCCTGGTGGAGAACCCGAAACCGCTGAACAACCACGTCTTCCTGCAAGGGCAGGAGGGCTACCGCGACAACAGCCTCGGCTACGACCCCGCGGCCGCGGCGAAGGAACTCGACGATCTGGGCTGGAAGCCGGTCGGCGGCATCCGCGAGAAGGACGGCCGCAAGCTGGTCATCCGCGACGTCATGTACAACGACCCCACCTGGGTGCAGATCGCGCAGATCGTCCAGCAGAACCTGGCCGCGATCGGCGTCGGGCTGGTGATCGACACCAAGCCGGGCGCGGGCTACTTCACCGACGTGATCCAGCCCGGTGATTTCGACGCCGCCCAGTTCATCTTCTCCGGCGACGCGTTCCCGCTCAGCAGCCTTCCGCAGATCTACGCCTATCACCCCGACGACCTGCAGGGTAACTACGGCCGCATCGGCTCGCCGGAGCTGAACGCCCTCATCGATCGCACCCTGTCGGAGCTGGACCCGGCGAAGGCGATCGAGCTCGCCAACCAGGTCGACCGCGCGGTCTTCGAAGAGGGCCACTCGCTGCCGCTGACCCAGTCGGAAGGAAACTTCGGTATCCGCGCCGACATCGCCAACTACGGGTCCCCCGGGCTCGCCTCATACGACTACACCAGAATTGGTTTCCTGAAGTAGACACGCAGCGCCGCTGCGGGAAGGAGCGAACCATGCGGATTCGTTCACTGACGACACGACTGGCGATTGCCGCCGTCGCGATCGGATTGGTGGCCTCCGGGTGTAGCTCGGACGACGAGGGCGCGCCAGCGGGCTCGGCCGCCGAGCTCGGCACCACGAACGACATCAACCCGCACGATGTCAGCGAGCTGCGCGACGGTGGCAACCTGCGCCTGGCCATCTCGGCGTTCCCCGCGAACTGGAACAGCCTGTCCAACGACGGGAACGACGCCGAGACCGGCGCGATCGAGCGGCCGATGATGCCCCGCGCCTTCCGGACCAACGCGGCGGGCGAGCTGTCGATCAACACCGACTACTTCACCGACGTCCAACTGACGAACACCAATCCGCAGCAGGTGACCTACACGATCAATCCCAAGGCCGTGTGGTCCGACGGAACCCCGATCACCTGGGAGGACATCCAGTCCCAGGCGAACGCGCTCAGCGGCGCGGACAAGGCGTTCCTGATCGCCAACAACAGCGGGTTCGATCGGGTGGAGAAGGTCGAGCGCGGCGTCGACGACCGGCAGGCGATCATCACCTTCAAGCAGCACTACGCCGAATGGCGCGGGCAGTTCGCGGGCAACACCTTCCTGTTCCCCAAGTCCGTCACCGCCACGCCCGAGGCGTTCAACAAGAGCCTCGTCGACGGCATCGCGCTGACCGCGGGGCCGTTCCTCGTGCAGTCCACCGACCGGGCGCAGGGGCGAATCGTGCTCGGCCGCAACCCCAAGTGGTGGGGCGACACCCCGAAGCTCGACACGATCACCTTCAGCGTGCTCGATTCCTCCGCGCAATTGCCCGCGTTGCAGAACAACGAGATCGACGCGGTCGGCCTGGGCACCCGGGACGAGCTGAGGACCGCGCGGAACACGCCGGGCATCGCCATCCGCCGGGCTCCGGGCAACAGCTGGAACCACTTCACCTTCAACGGCGCCCCCGGCTCCATCCTCGCCGACCAGAAGTTGCGCGTGGCCATCTCGAAGGCGATCGACCGGCAGGGCATCGTGACGGCCATCCAGAACGGCCTGGTGGAGAACCCGAAACCGCTGAACAACCACATCTTCATCCAGGGGCAGAAGGGATACCAGGACAACAGCCTCGGCTTCGACCCGGCCGCCGCCGCGAAGGAGCTCGACGACCTGGGCTGGAAGCTGGTCGGCGACGTCCGGGAGAAGGACGGCCGCCGACTGGAGATCCGCGACGTCATGTACCAGGACGACACCTGGGTGCAGATCGCGCAGATCATCCAGCAGAACCTGGCCGCGGTGGGCGTCAAACTCAACATCGAGACCAAGCCGGGCAAGGGCTTCTTCACCGACGTGATCCAGCCGGGCAACTTCGACGTCGCGCAGTGGACCTGGGTGGGTGACCCGTTCCCGCTCGGCAGCCTCAACCAGATCTACGGCTACAACCCGAACGACCTGCAGGGCAACTACGGCCGCATCGGCTCGCCGGAACTGAACGCGCTGATCGAGCAGACGATCTCCGAACTCGACCCGCAGAAGGCGATCGAACTGGCGAACCAGGTGGACCGCAAGGTGTTCGAGGAGGGCCATTCGCTGCCGCTGATGCAGTCGGCGGGCAATGTCGGGGTGCGCGCCAACTTGGCGAACTATGGCGCCGCCGGACTGGCGTCCCTGGACTACACGAAAATCGGTTTCTTGAAGTGAGTCTCGGACCGGGCCATCCCCTGGCCTATCCGCTCACAGTGACGATCGGCGCCCTCGCGGTCTGTGCCGCGTGGGCGCCGTTCGGCACTCTGGATCAGGTGGCGGCGATCGCGGCGGTCGTGCTCGGCATTCTCGGGTACACGGGGTATCGGCTCGGCGTCGCGTACGGCCTGCTTCCGTTCTGGCGTTCGGGTACCGCGCGGACCGTGCGGGTTACTCGGGTCCGCCAACAGCACCGCCTGGTCAGCCGTTCCTGGTTGCAGGTCGGCGGCACGGGCCGTCCGCGCTGGCTTCCGGTCTACTTCGACCCGGTGCTGACCACCCTCACCGAAACCGAAGCCGACGTGAACGACCGCACGATTCACCTTGCCGGAAGACGCCTCTACCCTTCCGGCCGCATCCGCGACGTCGAACCGCCAGGCCGTTTGATCGACAACCCCAGCCGCCCCGACCCCGACGCGCCCACCCAGACGGCGGCGGCCACTCGTCTGCGCCGCCGCCTTCTGCTCGACGCCCAATCCACCGTCGCCGCGCCTTTCGCGGCTCTCCTGTGGGTCTACATCGACGGCGGCGGCCTGCCCGTCTTCCTGGCCGCGGCCACCATCGCCGCCGCTGCCACCGTCTGGATCTCCGCGATCCGCGGTTCCGACCCCACCTGAAATCAGGTCAGGCCAGGTCCATCTGCGGATCTCGGGTTGCTTCCGACCGCTCTTCCTTGCGTGCTGCCAAGACGATGAGTACCCCGGGGATGATCCCGACGAAGAACGGGGATGGCACGAGAAGGACGCCACCCACCGCACACCACGCCGCGATGCCCCAGCCGATTCCGGCGGGCAGGGCCACCCCGCGTCCAGCGAGGTGCCAGGTCAGCAACCCCAAGAGAATCAGCGGCACGGCGAAGCTTCCCGGACCTGCCCAGAAAGTGACCCTGCTCTCCAGGGATTCCACCGTCTGGACGGCGTCTCCGTCGGTGAGCGTGAGCGGCACCGCTGCCCATAGCCCCTGGTCCATCCAGCCGGTGATCTCGTCCCAGGCGGCGAGCGCGAGCAAGGCCAGATGCCCTGTTCCCAGCACGACCATGATTCCGCTCGCCCAGCGGAGCAAACGCTTTCCGGAGTTCATCGTGACCTTCTTCCTACTCCGCCTCGGCATCGTCGCGCTCGCGCCATGCGCGTTCCCACTGCCGGGTCAGCGCCGGGTAGACGATGAGGTATCGAAATGGCTTGATGGCGGCCATGTAGAGCCGCCCGAACAAACCGTTGGGCTTGACCAGGACGGCCATTCGCAGTTCGTACTCGCCGTCGGCTCCTCGCACCCAGCCGAGGTGCATCACGGTGTGCACGGTTTTGTTGGCCAGCTCGCGGGCGGATTCCATGTCGAGTTCGTAAACCCCTTTGAGCGGCATTTTCTCGTCGTCGAATCCGCGGGGAGCGTCACGGATGTCGTCGGGGAGGCGGTCGCGGAGCGAGGCCACCCGCTTACCGACGCCCGCGGATGGTTTGTCCCAGCCGAGGAGTGCACCGAGCTTCCACCGAACGGCGAACAAGAACCGCACCGGCCAGGTCTGTTTCGCCGGTCCGCCCGCAGCTCGCAAGGCCGCGAGCATCGTCGGGAAGTCGTCCGGCCCGGCTCCCGGAGTGCGGTACGACCAGACGTCCTCTACCGAGAAGTCCTTGGTGAATTCGTGGATACGCCACGGATGATCGGTGTAGGTGGTCGTCGCGAGTCGTGACACGGTTCGCCTCCCATTTATACGGCACCGTATAGATCACCTGTACGGTACCGAATAAATGCGCCGCACTCAATCCGCGACGGCGGGTTGCCCAGCAGCTTCGCCCGGCCCGATCCACAGGTGGTGCAGTTCCGGGACAGTGCGCCGAATCGTGACGAAGTCCGTGGCGCTGCGCACCACGGTGGCATCGTGTCGCAGAGCAATGACGGCGATGGCGGCAAATTGGTCTGACCACTTGACCTCCTGACCAACTCGGCGCACAGTAGACGCATGGCGTTGCAACCTGTGGTCAAGCGGTCGGTGTCGGCGGACGTGTTCGAGCAGATCGCGGCGGACGTGCTCAGTGGGGAGCTGGCGCCAGGGTCGACCCTGCCCAGCGAGCGGCAGTTGGCGGAGGCCCTCGGCGTCTCGCGGCCCGCGGTGCGGGAGGCGCTGCAGCGACTCGCGGCTGCGGGGCTGGTGTCCGTGCGTCAGGGGGACGCGACCACCGTGCTGGACTACCGGCGCGGGGCCGGACTCGAGGTCCTGCCCAGGTTGCTGGTGCAAGCCGGGGAACTGGACCCCGCGGTGGCGCGCAGCATCCTGGAGGCGCGGCTGCACAACGGACCGAAGGTGGCGGAGCTGGCCGCACGCCGGGTCGGCGCGGCCGGCGCCGACGAGATCCGCGCGCTGCTCGGCGCCTCCGTCGAAGCGCTTGCCGCCGAACAGGATCCGATCGCCCAGCAACGGCATGCGATGGAGTTCTGGGATCACGTCGTGGACGCGGCCGACTCCATCGTGTTCCGGCTGATGTTCAACATGTTGCGCGCCGCCTATGAACCGGCGCTCGCGGCGCTCGCCCCGATCATGTCCGCCGAGGTGGGCAACGTCGAGGCATACCGCGAACTGGCCGCCGCCATCGTGGCGGGCCGGCCGCAGAAGGCCGCCACTACCGCTCGGGCGCTGCTCGAACCGGCGACCACCGCTTTGATCGAGGTCCTCGGCGGATCCTGATCACGCATCACGTAGGAACAACCATGACGAAATCCAAGGCGTCCGAACCGGATACGGTCGAGGCGCAGGCGCACGAGAAAGTACGCCGGGACGAGCGGGCACTGCGCCGCGGGCTGACCCTCGGGCAAGCGTTCCGCGAATTCCTTCGGCATCCCTCGCCGTGGATGATCGCGACCACGCTGGCCGGCGCGGTGATCGGCCGGATCGTCGTCGGCGACTGGCAACCGCCCGACCTGCTCGTGCCCGCCGTGATGCTGGTGGTCTTCCCGGTCTTCGAGTGGATCGTGCACGTCACCGTGTTGCACTGGCGGCCGCGGCGGCTCGGCCCGATCCCGCTCGACAGCGAGCTGGCCCGCAAACACCGCGAGCACCATGTCGATCCGCGCAACATCCCACTGATCTTCATCCCGACGAGGACGCTCGCCATCCTGATCGTCGTCCTGATCGCCCTCGCCGCGTTCGCCTTCCCACGCCTCGGCCTCGGCCTGGCCTTCCTGATCACCATCACACTGCTCGGCCTCGGCTACGAGTGGACGCACTACCTGATCCACACCGACTACAAACCGCAAGGCTCCCTCTACCGCGCCGTCTGGCGCAACCACCGCCACCACCACTACAAGAACGAGCACTACTGGTTCACGGTCACCACCTCCGGCACCGCCGACCGCCTCTTCGGCACCTACCCCGACCCGGCGACGACGGAAACCTCCCCCACCGCCCGCAACTTGCACTCGGCCTGACCTCGGCAGCTGCCATCGCTTGGCGGGGATCAGGACCCGAAAGCGCACTCGGCCACGTCGTGGAGGGTGAGCTCTAGTCCGTGGTCGGCGAACGGTTCGCGTGCCACGGCGACGATCCGCTGTTGGCGACCCGCTGAGCAAAGCCCCGGAGGGGCGTCCACGAGTTCGGCTCTGACAAGGGCGCGCCGTCGAGCCGCACCGACGGTCGACGAGCACCGCTCAGTGAGCGGATCACCCCGCCGCGAGCAGGCGCTGTGCGATGCCGCGGGCGCGGGCGGCTGCGTCGGGAGTGCCCTCGCGGAGGGCGGTGACGATGGCGCCGTCGACCAGGAGGGCGAGTTCGGTGGCCAGTTCGGGGGCGTCGGATCGACCGGCCTCGGTGAGGAGTTCGGTCAGGTAGGCGATCACGCGGCGTTTGTGGCGATCGGCGACCTGGTGCGCCGCGCTCTCGCGATCGGCTACCTCGACCATGGTGTTGATGAAAGCGCAGCCGCGAAAGTCCTTGCGGGCGAACCGGTCTGCGAGCGCGTCGAAGACCGCGAGCGGGCGGGCGGCGGGGTCGTCGGTTCGCGCCTCGACGGATTCACGCAGCCAGTCCAGCCAGCGGCGGTCACGGTCTTCCAGCACCGCGACGACGAGATCGTCCTTGCTCGCGAAGTGGCGATAGAAGGACGCGCGGCCCACGCCCGATTCCTGGAGCAGCCGATCTACGCCGACGGCACGGATGCCTTCGGTATAGAACAACTCCTCCGCCGTGGTGAGCAAACGCTGCTTGGCCCGGGTTGCCATGGTGACACCGTAGCAGAACGGCACCAGTCAGTACCGTTTTGCTTGACCTACATGGAACCGGTCAGTACCGTCTTGATTCAACCGATCGGAACCGATCGGTACCATCTTGTCCGAGCTGGAGGCTTCGATGTCCCGCCTACCCCTGGTGTCCGCCGACACCGCCGACGCCGAGCAGGCCGACCTGCTCACCGAGGTGCAACGCCAATTGGGCCGCGTTCCGAATCTCTACGCCGCCATGGCGAACAGCCCGGCCACCCTGCGCGGCTACCTCGGCCTGCGCGACGCACTGACCAGGGGCAAGCTCTCCGCCCGCACTCGCGAACAACTCGCTCTGCTGGTCGCGAGCGAGAACGGCTGCGACTATTGCGTGGCCGCGCACACCATGCGGGCAGGCAAGATGGGCTTCACCGAGCAGGCGATCGCCGACACTCGCGCGGCACGCGCCGACGACCCGCACGCCGACGCGATCCTGCGCGTCGCCCGCGCCGTATCGCGTTCCCGCGGCCGACTCGACGACAGCGTCCTCGCCGCCGCGCGAACTCACGGCGTGAGCGACGCGGAACTGACCGAGGTCGTCGGCCACATCGCGCTGAACATCCTGTCCAACTACTTCAATCACGTCGCCGAACCGGAACTGGATTTCCCACCCACCGCACCGATGAAAGGCGCACCGATGAACGCACAGTGGCGGACCGCGACCGAAGTCGCGCTCGTCGAGGGGTACTCCCTGCTGAACAGTGCCGGAGTTCCCGCACGCACCGTGGAGGACGTCCAGATCGCGATCGAGGGCGGCTTCTTGCACGTCAAGGTCTCGGAATCGGCCGATGTTCAGGTCGTCTCCGCCCCAGCGGTCGCCGTGGTGACCTACGCGGCCTGATCCCGACCGCTCACCGAGCCCGGTCCGCGCGCGGGCCGGGCTTTGTCATGTGTGCCGGAGCACTCTTGACAGAGTTATACCCTAGGGGGGTATGGTAGACGCAGCAACACACGGCAACCCGAAGAGGAGAGCGACATGAGCACCGCCACCACCGTGACCGTCACCGGAATGTCCTGCGGCGGGTGCGCCGCCTCGGTCCGGGACGAGATCGGCCGTATCGACGGCGTCAGCTCCGTCGCCGTCGACCTCGCCAGCGGCCGGGTGACCGTGGAGAGCGCGAGCCCGGTCGAGCGCGCCGAAGTGTCCGCCGCCGTGGCCCGCGCGGGCTACGCGGTCGCCGACTGAGCACCGAACGGAGCACACCGATGAACGCTTCCACCAAGTTCGGCGGATTCGCCCTCGGCCTCGCGGCGGTCTTCGGGATCGCTCTCGCAACCGGCGCGGTCATCGGCCCCGAGCCCGCCGCGCACAACTCGGGGACACACGACGGATCCGCCGAACCGGGCGCGACCCACTCAGAGGCGCTACCTGGAGGAATGATGGCAACCGACCGCGGATACACCCTGCGGCTCGACACCACGCAGGCCGCACCGGCACCGGATGTGCCGCTTCGCTTCCGCATCCTGGACCAGAACGGGACGGCCGTCACTCGCTATGTGCGCAGCCACGACAAGGATCTGCATCTGATCGTCGTCCGCCGCGACATGGTCGCCTTCCAGCACGTGCACCCGGTGCTGGGGGCAGACGGAACCTGGAGCGTCCCGCTCGATCTCACCCGCGCGGGCGACTATCGGGTCTTCGCCGACTTCACCCCGGACGGCGGCGAAAACATGACCCTGGGCGCGGATCTCCGGGTGGCGGGTAAGTACGACCCGCAACAACTCCCGGCCGCGACCACCACCGCCACGGTCGGCGATTACACCGTGGCGCTGGACGGCGTCGTCGTCCCCGGTCGGCCCTCGACGGTGACCCTGTCGGTGCAGCGTGGCGGCAAGCCGGTCACCGACCTCCAGCCCTACCTCGGGGCCTACGGCCACCTGGTGGCACTGCGCGCCGCCGACCTCGGTTACCTGCACGTCCACCCGGAAGGCCACCCGGGTGACGGCGTGACCGCGGCCGGACCGGGCATCACCTTCGCCCTCACGGCGCCGAGCGCGGGCGACTACCGCCTGTTCCTCGACTTCCAGCACGAGGGCGTGGTACGCACCGCCGAATTCACCCTGACCGTCCAGGACACCCCCGCCGCAGGCGTCACCACGCACACCGAACACACTGGTCAGCAGCTGGTGCCGGGCGGCCACAGCCACTGACCCGTCGATCCACCACCGCCCGCACAGAACGGAGCATCCACGATGACCACCGCGACGCAACCACCGTCCTCCGCCCAGGTCGAGCTGGTGATCGGTGGCATGACCTGCGCGTCCTGCGCCGCTCGCATCGAGAAGAAGCTGAACAAGCTCGACGGCGTCACCGCGACGGTGAACTACGCCACCGAGAAGGCGCGGGTCGAGGTCACCGGCGACGTCTCGCCGGATGACCTGATCGCCACCGTCGAGCAGGCCGGGTACACCGCGGCCCTGCCCGCTGCTGCGAAACCGGAGGAAACCGCGCCCGCCGAGGAGGACCCGGCAGCCGCGCTGCGGACCCGCTTGCTGGTATCGCTGGTGCTGTCGGTGCCGGTGGTCGCCATGGCGATGATCCCGGCCTTGCAGTTCACCAATTGGCAATGGCTGTCGCTGACCCTCGCCGCCCCGGTGGTGGTGTGGGGCGCGCTGCCGTTCCACCGTGCCGCGTGGACCAACCTGCGCCACGCCACCGCCACCATGGACACCCTGATCTCGATGGGGACACTCGCCGCGCTGGGCTGGTCGGTGTACGCGCTGTTCTGGGGCACCGCGGGCACGGCGGGGATGACCCACCCGTTCGAGTTCACCGTCTCCCGCATCGACGGCACCGGCAGCATCTACCTGGAGGCAGCGGCCGGTGTCACCACCTTCATCCTGGCCGGGCGCTACTTCGAGGCACGCGCCAAGCGGCGTGCGGGTGCGGCGCTGCGTGCCTTGCTCGAGCTGGGCGCGAAAGAGGTATCGGTGCTGCGCGGCGGGACCGAGCAGCGGATTCCGGTGGAACAGCTGATCGTCGGGGACCGATTCGTCGTGCGGCCGGGGGAGAAGATCGCCACCGACGGCGTCGTGGTGGAGGGCTCCTCGGCCGTCGACGCATCGATGCTGACCGGTGAGTCGGTGCCGGTGGAGGTCGGTCGCGACGACGCGGTGGTCGGCGCGACGGTGAACGTCGGCGGGCGGATCGTCGTGCGCGCCACCCGGATCGGGTCCGACACCCAGCTGGCGCAGATGGCGAAGCTGGTCGAAGACGCGCAGACCGGCAAGGCTCAGGCGCAGCGGCTGGCCGACCGGATCTCCGGGATCTTCGTGCCGATCGTGATCGCGCTGTCGGTCGCGACACTGGGATTCTGGCTCGGCACCGGCGGATCGGTGGCTGCGGCGTTCACCGCCGCGGTGGCGGTGCTGATCATCGCTTGCCCGTGCGCGTTGGGGCTGGCCACACCGACCGCGTTGATGGTCGGCACCGGACGCGGCGCCCAGCTGGGCATCTTGATCAAAGGCCCTGAAGTGCTGGAATCGACCCGGCGGGTGGACACCGTCGTGCTGGACAAGACCGGAACGGTCACCGCGGGCCGGATGACCCTGCTCGAGGTCATCCCCGCCGACGGCGAGCAGGTCTCGCGGATTCTGGAACTGGCTGGAGCGCTCGAGGATTCCTCCGAGCACCCGATCGCCCAGGCCATCGCCAAGGGCGCTCGCGAGCGGGTGGGCGAGTTGAAGCCGGTCGAGGGGTTCGCCAACGTCGAGGGCCTGGGCGTGCAGGGCGTGGTGGACGGTCACGCGGTGGTGGTCGGGCGGGCGCGGCTGCTCGCCGACTGGTCCCAGCACCTGGACGAGGACCTGACGGAGGCGATGCGCGCGGCCGAGGCCGAGGGCAAGACCGCCGTCGCGGTCGGCTGGGACGGCACCGCCCGCGGTGTGCTGGTCGTGGCCGACGCGGTGAAACCGACCTCCGCCGAAGCGATCGCCCAGCTGCGCGCGCTCGGTCTCACCCCGATCATGCTCACCGGCGACAACCAGGCCGCCGCGGAAGCGATCGCCGCGCAGGTCGGCATCGATGAGGTGATCGCGGAGGTGCTGCCGCAAGACAAGGTGGACACCGTGAAGCGGTTGCAAGCCGAAGGCAAGGCGGTCGCCATGGTGGGCGACGGCGTGAACGACGCCGCGGCCCTGGCCCAGGCCGACCTGGGCCTTGCCATGGGCACCGGCACCGACGTGGCCATCGAAGCCAGCGATCTGACTCTGGTCCGCGGCGACCTGCGGGCAGCGGCGGATGCGATCCGCCTCTCGCGCCGGACCCTGGCGACGATCAAGGGCAACCTGTTCTGGGCCTTCGCCTACAACGTGGCCGCGATCCCCCTGGCCATGGCGGGCCTGCTGAACCCGATGCTCGCGGGCGCGGCGATGGCGTTCTCCTCGGTCTTCGTGGTCAGCAACAGTCTGCGGCTGCGCAGCTTCCGATCGACGGCGCGATAACTAAAAACACCGGACGGGACGACACACGCAGTGTCGTCCCGTCCGGGTATACGCCAGGAGGTCCTCATGTCGGCATTCACCAACAGCGCGGCGCGTGTGCTGCGGCATCCGGCGGCGCGGGCGGTAGCCCGATGCGCCGCCGCATGCGTGCTGGCAGCGGCACACCGAGCCCTACGCCCGAGCGGCGAAGGTTCCGGTAATGCATGCGCATAACGCCATGGGCGAGACTACCCCGACCGCAACCGAATCCGAAATGGAAAGGGGCTCAGCCACGGATGGTGGTGACCGTGACGAGCGAGGGTTGGATGAACATGCCGTACACCTCGATCGACACCGCACCGGTCGGAGACTCGCTGGCCCACTGAGCGTGCTCGGTGATACCCGCTCCCAGTGTCGCTTTGGCCTGCGGCGACCAGGCGACCGCCACCTGACTCAGCGCCGGTCCGAGGTTCAGATTCGCGATCGCGGTGGACTCACCGTGGTCGAAATAGACCTCGGTGCCGCCGGGGAACGGGTTGAGCGCCACCGCGGAGGCGCTCGCGCCGCCGAACGCCGCGGCCGAACCTCCCGCTGTCAACGCGACCAAGACGGACATGACCCGACGACGCATCCGCAATCCCCTTTTCATATAGGCACATTGGCCATGCCACCCTTGCCCAGCGCGCAGAGTTCGGCAATTCTATGTGACCTCAATCACATCTGCGTCAGTGGGTCGCCACGCTCGCGTCCGCCAGGAACGCGCTCGCATGATCGGCGGCCCATTCGGCGTAGGTGCGGGCGCGACCGAGGATGCGCCGCACGTCATCGGTGACGATCGCGTTGTGTCCCGCACGAACGTATGCCTGGCCTGCCAGTGCCCCGTCGGCGAATTCAGCGGACATGCCGGACGCGAGCATGTACTCCCGCGCTTCGGATTCCGCGATGTCGACGACCTCGACGGGATGTCCGACGACATCAGCCAAGGTGGCGGCCAGGTCGTGGGTAGTGCGCAACTCGGGGCCGGTAAGGGTGTAGATCTTGCCCGCGTGCTCGGCGGACACCAGCGCTTCGACGGCGACCGCGGAGACGTCGCGGGGGTCGATGACGCCCTGTGCGCCGCCGCCGGTCAGGTTGGTCACGGGCTTCCCGGAACGAATGGCCTCGGCCCAGCTCAACGTGTTGGAGGCAAAGGAACTGGGGCGCAGGATGGTCCAGTCCACGCCGCTCTCGCGCGCGGCCTGCTCACCGGGCAAATGCCAGGTGCCGACGCGCCCGAGCCCGGCCTCGCCGGTACCGATGGCGGAAAGCTTGACGATGCGGCCGACCCCTGCCTCGCGCGCCGTGGCGATCAGCGCGCGGTCGGCGTCCACATATTCGGGGCCGAGCACGCCGACGATGAACGCGGCGTCCGCGCCGTCCATCGCCGCCCGCATGGACGCTAGGTCGGTGTAGTCGCCGCGAACTACCTCTACGCCTGCCGGGACTTGGGCGCGACCAGGATCCCTGGTGACGGCGCGAACCGGCACGTCCCGGTCGGCGAGCTGACGGACTATTTCACTCCCGATGGTGCCCGTGGCACCGGTGATCACGATCATGAGGATCACCGTGCCGTGCGTCAGCGCAGGTCTTCTAGGAAATTTCGGCACACCCGCCGGGGCGCGGACTGCCTACAGTGGATGCGGTGACCACCGTGCTGCGCCCGCCGCCCGTCGTGACGGCCGATCTGGTCGAATCGTCCGAGCCCGCGCCGGAGTCGCTGCGTCCGTGGCTGGCCGAACTCGGTCGGATCCCGACCGTGGTGGACCTGTCCGAGCCGTTCGCGCACGTTCCGCAGACGGCGACCACCATCGTGCTGCGCGCGGAGCACGACGGTCCGCGAGACGCGCTGGTGGTCGGGCCGCAGACCAAGGCGATCTACTCGCGGGCGAACAAACCAGCGGGCTGCGTGCGCCTGCGTCTGGCTCCTGGTGCCATCCGCTCGCTGCTCGGCGTCTCGGCAGCAGACCTCACCGATCGGATCGTGCGGTTGGAGGATTTGCCCGGCCCAGCCGCCCACCTCGCCACGGAACTGGTCGAACTCGCGCCCGACGAAGTTGTTCCGTATCTCGAAGACGAACTGCCACGTCGTGCCGCCGAAGATCCGGCCCAGCGCGCCCACCGCCGTCTACTCGCCACGGCGGTGGCCGCCATCGCCGAAGGCGACCCCGTCCCGGTTTCCGAGCTCGCCGCGCGGCTCTCGGTGAGCGAACGCCAACTCCGCAACCTGTTCACCACCGGAATCGGCGTGTCTCCCAAGCAATTCGCCCGCATCGACCGAGTCCGCAAAGTCCTGTCCCAGGCCAGGGACACCCCGTGGGCCGACATCGCCGCCACCACCGGCTACTACGACCAATCCCACATGACAGCCGACTTCCGGAGCCTGATGGGCGTTCCACCCACGTCATTCCTCCGCGGAGATGTACCGGCCGCTACCCCCTGCGGCGGCCCTGTTCGCTCCTGAGAACCGAAGGCCCATTTCCTCACCGGCAAGGGTCTCGGTTCTCCGGAAGGTCGACAGGCTCCGAATACAACCGTTCGCAAGGAAGCCGAGGCAGACCCTCAGCCCCATCGGGCAAGATCTCCACCGCGTCCGGGTAATGAGCACGCCGCCACTCCTGCGCGAACGTCATCGCCGCGGTGAAGCACGCCGCGAACTCCAGCCGAAGTCCGTGCCAGAACACACTCAGGCGGACATCCGGCTCCGACGGATTCGGGGACTCGTCCCCACTCACCACACACTCGATTCCAGCGTGGAGATTTCGGTATCCGGCATACCGCATCACCCGTGAGCCCGGTGATCGGGCGGAACCTGGTCCGCCCACGCCCGAATCGCTTCGACGACAACTTGCCCCGATGGTCGAAAGTTGCTGCGTGGAGCCACTATCCAGCACCGAATCGCGCCGACCGACGCCGTGGGCGACGGCAGCGCGATGGTCGCCCCGGCCCGCGCAACCGACACGTCCAGCCGGAACAACTCGGCGAACAGCCGCACATCATCAGGCAGATCCGGCCTGATCAGAAACGTCCATCGGCCCGAACGCGGATGTCCCACAACAGGCCCCAGCGGACCTCGACTCTGCATGTGCGCCTTCACCGCCTGCCCCAGCCGAGTTGGCATCGTCATCGCCCACACATACCCGGCGCGCACTACGACCCGACCACTCTCGGGCGGGTCGACCACTGCGGGCAGATCGCACTCCCGCCGATAGAACAGGCACCGCGACCGCGGCGTATCCCCACAAGCTTCCATTCGTAACCCCTCGCTCACATAGAAAGCCGATGACTCCGACGCTACGAACGGCGGCGGGACGCCGGAACTATGGCGAGGACACTTCGCGGGACATTTCAAATGCCTGAAAACGTCTCAGAAGTGTCCGCTACCGTGGCGGTATGAGTCAGCGCCTGCGGTCGGCGATGCTGCGAGCCCAGCTCGATGCGGCAGCACTGGCAACGGCCGTTGCTGTCGATGTGAAGACGGTCAATCGTTGGCTGGCCGGGCGAGTGCCGCACAGGCGCACGCGCCTTGCGGTCGCAACCATATTGGGCGAGTCCGAAGCGAGTCTATGGCCGCAGACACGACCGGACCTCAGCAGCGGAGCGCCAGCCACCGCCGAAGTGATCGGCGCATACGCACATCGGGCCGATGTTCCGCGTGAGATGTGGGTGTCTCTACTGCTCAGTGCCACCGAGCGGATCGACATCGTCGGGTACGCGTACCCGTTCATCCTCGAGCTATTGCCCGACGCTGCCGACCGTATCGTCGGCAAGTGCCGGAACGGGGCTGAAATTCGATTGGCCTTTGCAGATCCGGACTGTGCTCACGTCGCTGAACGTGACAGCCTGGAGCAGATGGCCGGAACGCTGCCAGGTCGGATCAACAACGCTCTTAATATGCTCGGACCTCTGTCAGAGGTCGGCGGCTGCGCTATCAGGCTGCACACCACACATCTATACAACTCGATATTTCGATTCGACAACCAGATGATCGTCACCCCATACCTCGTCCGGGCCCGTGGCTATCAGCACCCTGCGCTGCATCTACGTCGGCTGTCGCCGCACGGGATCTTCTCTTCGTACGCTGACCAGTTCGAACAAATCTGGGAGTCAGGTACCCCATACTCAGCCAAGGGCGGAGAATGAGCAATCGACGCGACTACTACCGCGACCCCAACGCTCCGAAGGCCAATAGCCTCGTGCCGGGTGGCTCTGCCCTGGTCGTCGACGATAATGGTGCGATTCTCATGCAGCGCCGAGCCGATTCGGGTAATTGGTCCCTCCCAGGCGGCACCATGGAAATCGGCGAAACGCTCGAACAGTGCGTGATCCGCGAGACCAAGGAAGAAACCGGTCTCGACATCGAAATTACTGGTCTACTCGGCATTTACACCGATCCAGAACACGTCATCGCCTACTCCGACGGCGAGGTACGGCAGGAATTCAACGTGACCTACTACGCCCAGGTGATCGGCGGTCAACTACTGGTCAGCGACGAGTCCACCGACGTCCGTTTCCTCCATCCGGACCAGCTCCGAGACGAACCAGTACACGACACCGTCCGGCTCCGCTTGCGGCATCACACCGAAAATCGAAAGCAGCCGTATCTAGGATGAACGGATTGCCGAACCCCTGTTGCAGGGCAGCACCCGCTGCCGAAATGGGCTGAGATCCGTCGATCGGAAGGGGTGTCGCGGCCCCAACTGCGGTGTTGCGCGTATCGCTCTCTATGTCGAATGCAAGGTGAACTCGACACTGTATTGGACGTTGCCAGGGGCGATGGTGTGGCCGTTTGTGGCGGTGAACTCGCACCGCGCGCGAAGCCGATAGGTTGTGTCGAGTTGGAGATCCGTGACAGCAGAGTGCCACCAGTAGTCCGCGGGGACGCTAGCGTGGTAATCGCTGTATCCACGCTTGCCTTCGACGATGGCGCCGCATGTCATTGGGCCTTGCACGAGTGCCTGCACGGACGGCGAAAGTTTCAGCGACCAGAGCAGCCTATTTCCGCCGTTCGGATTTTGGCTGGCGTAGATCACGTCGCCTGTGAAGCTGCCGTGTATCCCGTCGTAGCGATAGCGAGTGTCGTTCGGATGGTAGTGATAGACCCCGGCGAGTTCTGCTGTGACGTTGGGGACCAAAGCGAGCATGGCCGCGATGATCGCCGTGAGTACTGCAACGACAGTGGCTATTCGACGTGCCTGCGCACGGATACTGCCCTGCATTCGAATTCCCCCTGTGGTACATCTTCGATTTCAGCGTCGACCTGGTCCCCCTCCTGCAGGACGAGCACATCCCCCTCTACGACGCTGGACAGGTGGAACCATGCGGGCGGACCGGCCGGGCGGGTCAGCACTCCGGTGCCGTTACGGATGTTCCAGCGATATACCGTGGCCTGCTCCACTTCACTGCTCCGTCCCACGCGCCGATGATTCGACCATCCTCATGATGGCTCATATGCCGTCGGCGCGCACTCATGATCTGCCGAGATGTCGTATCCGAAAAGTTGCCGAACTGACCAGGACAGCTAGGCCTGGCCTGGAGTACGACCGGCGGCCTTGGCTCTGCGCCTTGCCATTTCCTCCTTTTCCAGGACAGCGGCCTCGGCGAGAGTCGGTGCGGAGCCGCCGAGGCGCGCGGGGACCCAGCGCGCTCCCTGCGGCATCGGGTAGTTCCGCTGGGCTTCCTCCAGCAATTCGCTCATGCGGGCACGCATCGTGGCGGTAAGTGCGTCCGCCGGTTCGGCGGGTGGGATCGGGGCGCCGATGCGGATGTTGATCGGGAAGTTGTGGCGGCCCAGCTGTTTCGGGATGTCCTTGGTCCAAATGCGGTGTGCGCCCCAGATGATCAGGGGAATGATCGGCACGTCGGCTTCGATGGACATCCGGGCCGCGCCGGATTTGAATTCCTTCAGCTCGAAGCTGCGGCTGATCGTCGCCTCGGGGTAGACCACGACCAGTTCGCCGTCGCGCAGTGCCGTCACCGCGCGGGCGTACGACTCCGCGCCCGCGGTGCGATCGACGCCGATCGCCTTGCAGTGCTTCATGAGGAAGCCGATGATGCCGTGTTCGAGTTCGGCCTTCATCATGAATCGGACGTTGCGGCCGGACTTGCGCCCGACCAGCCCGACTTCCATGAAGTCCAGATAGGCCGTGTGGTTGACGGCGAGGACCCCGCCACCGGAACGGGGAATGCGCTCTTGGCCTTCGATGTCGATGCGCAGGCCCTGCGCCAGGAAAATGGTGCGGGCCAGGCCGGTGAGAATGTCGTACACCGGTTCCCGCGCCATCACAACTCCCGCTACTGCTCCGCCGCGTTCTTGCGAGCGGCCTTCTCCTTCGCCTCGGCGGCGTCCATCGCGTCCGCCTCTTCCAGGGTAGGAGCGCTGCCGCCGAGCCGGGCGGGCACCCAGTAGGCGCCGGGCTCGTGCACGTAGTCCTTCTGCAGGTCGAGCAGCATCTCCTGCATGGTCGAGCGCAGCTTCGCGGTGAGTTCGGCGGCGGGCTCGAACGGCTGGATCGGTTCGCCGACCGCGATCGAGATGGGCGTGTTGGTGCGGCCGAGCCGCTTCGGGAAGCCCTTGGTCCACACCCGCTGCGCACCCCAGATGACGATCGGGATGATCGGCACCTCCGCCTCGATGGCCATGCGCGCCGCGCCGGATTTGAATTCCTTGATCTCGAAGCTGCGGCTGATGGTCGCCTCGGGATACACGCCGACCAGCTCGCCGCGGCGCAGATATTCCACCGCGGCCTGGTACGAATCGGCGCCCGCCGAACGGTCCACCGGAATGTGCTTGAGCGCCCGCATGATCGGACCGGAGATCTTGTCGTCGAAGACCTCCTTCTTGGCCATGAACCGGATGTAGCGCTTCGGGGTGCGCACCGGCAGACCCGCGTAGGTGAAGTCCATGTAGCCGGTGTGGTTCACCGCCAGCACGGCGCCACCGCGAGCGGGGATATGTTCATCGCCCTTGACGGTGAACTTCAGACCTTCGATGAAGAAGACGGCACGGGCCAGCCCGATGATCGTCCGATAGACGGGTTCCACAAGTCCGCTAGCGTAGTCGCTGACCGTCCCCTCCGGCAGTGCGCCGCCAGCCGTGAGCGCCGGAGCGAGGACGCCTGAGCAGCCCCAACCGCACGCCCTTAGAGAAGAGGATCGTCGAAGTGGAACGCGCCCGACGGGTACCGCGTGGATACGACAACAGCTCAGCACGCGATCGGATTCGGGCATCAACGAACCTGGGCCGGTCATCCGCGCCCCGGCGCCGGGTCGGCGGAGTCGGTTTCGCCCTGCTGGCAGCAGTTCTGCTGACCGGCTGCGATTCCGTCGTCGGCATCCCGGACGAGAGCGCCCCACAGGCTGCCCCGCGCACGACGCCACCCGCCGCCGTCCCGGCGTCAGCGCCGCCGAGCACCCCGTCGCTGCCGCCGGTACCCGCCGGCGCTCCCCCGGTCGGCGCGGTCGAGGGACTGCCCGCCGCGACCAGCGCGGTGCAGCGCTGGGCTGCCGATCTGCGATCGCACAGCATCGCCGAGATGCAGGAAAAATGCTGGACCATCGCGCCGAAGAACGTGGCCGACATGTACGACGACCAGCAGTCCATCCTGGCCGCCCTCGCCCAGCCGGGCACGGCGACCAAGGACACCGTCGTCTGGCAGAGCAGGACCACCACGGTCGCCGTCGACCGCGCCGAGATCGAGACCGGTTACGCCTGTCCGCGCGTCGCCGCCGCGGGCGCGGAGATCACCTACAACGACGCCGACGCCAGGCACACCGTGCGCCGCTACCTGTCCCGCTTCGTCGGGTCTCCCCTGGACCCGGCCGACAAGGAGGGCACCTACCCGCTGGTCTGCAAGGCGGCCCCAGCCACCTGGGATCCCACCTCAACCGGACGCCCGATCCCCGCCCCGCTGGCCGACAACCAGGGCATGCTGACCGGGACCACCGAGTTCGCCGACCAGCAGATCCGCTCGGAGCAACTGAACGCCGACTACGTCACGGTGCTCGTCCCGGTGACCAACTCCGCGGGTGTGACGCAGACCCGCACCTTCACCCTGCGCTCGGGGCCGGACGGCTACTGCATCGGCGACGTCTCGCCGTAACTACTACCCTGGTTGGCTGGTAACAGCAGGAGGAGCAGCTAGTGCAGATCACCAGCGTCGGACACGCCGGATTCCACATCCGCACCGCGGCCGGGTCGATCCTTTGCGACCCCTGGGTGAACCCCGCGTACTTCGGTTCGTGGTTCCCGTTCCCCGACAACACCCAGCTGGATTGGGACCAGCTGGGCGCATGCGACTTCCTGTACGTCTCGCATCTACACCGCGACCACTTCGACGCGAAGACACTGGCCCAGCACGTCGACAAGGACGCGACCGTGCTGCTGCCGGACTACCCGGTGCCGGACCTGCGGCGGGAGTTGGAGCACCTGGGCTTCCACAAGTTCTTCGAAACCGAGGACTCGGTCAAGCACACGGTGACCGGCCCGGGTGGCGACCTGGACATCATGATCATCGCGCTGCGCGCGCCCGCCGACGGCCCGATCGGCGACTCCGGGCTGGTCGTCTCCGACGGCGAGACCACCTGCTTCAACATGAACGACGCCCGCCCGGTCGACATGGACGTGCTGCACGACGCGTTCGGTCACGTCGATATCCACCTGCTGCAATACTCGGGCGCGATCTGGTACCCGATGGTCTACGACATCCCGGCCCGCACCAAGTCGAATTTCGGCAAGCAGAAACGTCAGCGCGGCATGGACCGGGCTCGCAGCTACATCGAACAGGTCGGCGCGACCTGGGTGGTGCCTTCGGCGGGTCCGCCGGTGTTCCTGGACGACGAGCTGCGCTACCTCAATGACGACCGCGGCGACGAAGGCAACATCTTCCCGGACCAGAAGGTGTTCCTGGAGCAGATGGAGATCCACGGCAACACGGGCGGGATCCTGATGATCCCGGGTTCGGTCGCCGACGTGCGCGGCGCCGAGCTGACGCTGACCCATCCGAGCGACCCCGCCGAGATCTACGACAACAAGGCCGAGTACATCGAGCGGATGGCGCAGCGCCTCGCGCCCGTGCTGGAAGCCGAGAAGGCGACCTGGGCCACCGGCGAGGGCTCGCTGCTGGAACCGCTGCAGAAGCTGTTCGAGCCGATCATGGCGCAGAGCGACCTGATCTGCGACGGCATCGGTTACCCGGTCGGTCTGGTGATCGGCGAGGAAACCGTGGTGCTGGACTTCCCCAAGCGCACGGTGCGCGGCCCCATCGAGGGCGAGGGCCGCTACCGCTACGGCTTCCGCATCGCGCCGGAACTGGTGCGCACGGTGCTGCGCGACCAGGAGCCGGACTGGGTGAACACCATCTTCCTGTCCACCCGCTTCCAAGCCTGGCGCATCGGCGGCTACAACGAATTCCTCTACACCTTCTTCAAATGCCTCACCGACGAGCGGATCGCCTATGCCGACGGCTGGTTCGCCGAGGCGCACGACGATTCCGCCTCCACCGAACTCGGCGGCTGGGAAGTCCAGCGGCGCTGCCCCCACCTGAAGGCGGACCTGTCGAAGTTCGGCGTGGTGGACGGCAACACACTGACGTGCAACCTGCACGGCTGGCAGTGGGATCTGGAGTCGGGCCGCTGCAAGACGTCCAAGGGCCACGAACTGCGGTCGCGCAAGCTGAGCTGAGCCCGATCTCCGGCCGACGTTTTCCACGTCGGCCGGAGGCGTTGCCGACCGAACTACTAGCTGATCTCGCGGGTGTGCCTCGACGGCGGCACACCGAAGTCCCCTATCGCCTGCCGGGTCGCACTCCGATCCGCCAGCTTGCCCGACGCCGACAGCCCGAACACGGCACACAGAGCGAGCCGCGAAACCCACACCCCGTATTCGATCAGCATGAGCGCACCATGCCACATTCATGCGCTTCGGACATGAATGACTCGACCGGGCTTTTCAGGACCGAGATCGAGTGGCGACGCCGACCGCGACGAGAGTCAGCACGCAACCGACGGTCGCGGTCATCGACAGGCCCGCGGTTGTCGGGGTGAACAGGTCGAGGACCAGGGCGAAGAGCAGCTGCCCTGCGACCGAGGTGAGGCCGAGCAGCAGCACACCGATCCAGCGGACGGTCAGGGCGGCCAGCGCGATGAACGCCACGCCGATGAATCCGCCGAGATACAGCCATGGCTCGGTAGGGAATTCGGCCGGACCACCGGAGGTGGCGAGTACCGCGGCCGCGAGTACGAGCAGCGCGAACAGACCGACGCAGAAATTGACCAGGGCCGCCGACATGGGACCGCCGACGGCTCCGACCTTGCCGTTCACCGCCTGCTGCCAGGCCAGACCGATCCCGGCCAGCGCGGGAAGCACGATCAGCAGAGCGGTCGGCGCATCTCGCAGCGTTTCCGGCACGGAGAGACCACCGGTTGCGGCGCGGCCGTGACCGAATCCGGCGACCAGCACCGCGACCACGCCGAGTACCGCACCGGCCAGCCGCACCGTGGTCACCGGCGTGCTGCCGCTGGGGCCCAGACCGAGACGGTCGACGATCAGGCTGCTGAGCAGTTGTCCCGCGACGACGGCCACGGTGAACGCGGTGACCCCGATGGCCGCGACGGTGAGCCCCTGGCAGGCGACGAAGAACGCGCCGCACAGGCCGCCGAGCAGCTGCCACGGACGCAACGCACCGTCTGTCAACGCCCGCCGCACCAGCCGCACGCCGTCGCGCAACCGCCCGCTGACCGCGAAGGCCACCGCCAGCACGAGCAGCCCAGCGCCGAAACTGATGGCGGCAGCCAAAATCCCATCGTGCAGGCGCGCACCGAGCGCACCATTGATCCGTCCCTGCACCGCGACACCAGCACCGATCCCGAACCCGAAGACCAGCCCCACCCTCACCTGCACAGTCACAACCCGCACGCTACCGCCACCCCACCGGCCACCATGCCCGGCCAACGCGAGTGGCACCTCAGTGCGGCAAAACGCGAGAGCGGGTCTCCATGATGTGCCACTCACCGACGACGAGGAAGCCAGCGGGAGGCGAGGGTGGCTATGGCGAGCATGGCGATGCCGAGGGAGGCCAGGAGGGTGGACATGGAGTACCGGATGGTCACTACGGCGGCGAAGCCGAAGACCGCGAGCGCGACCACCTCGCTCAGCAGGCCGGAGACGGAGGTCACCGTGGCTCGCGCCGGGCCCTCGATGGCGTCTTGGAGGCGGGCGCCCGCGACCACCACCGCGTTGTGCACGATGCCGTAGGAGATGCCGATCGCGGTGAATCCGAGAACCGTCAGCGGATACATCACATCGGGCCGCCGGGCCGCGAGCCCCGCGACCAGCGCGCCCCCGAGGAAGAGCACACCGGCGATACCCATCACGATTCCCATCGTCCGGCCCGACATCCCTTCGGTCCGCCCGCCCAACACGGAACCGACCAGTGAACCGAGCACGGTGAGGCCGACCAGCAGCGGCACCACGACGGTGGAGACACCCGCCTGCTGCGCGAGCAGAGCGAAGTATTCGTCGAAAGCCGTGATGCCGAACAGCAACGCTTCCAGCAGCACGGCATAGCGGACTGTCCGCACACGAATCGCTTCGGCCACACCGGCTTTCAGCATGCGCAGGTACCGCTCGAACGGCCGCGGCCGTTCCAGCAGCGCATGTCGCTCGCCGACACCCGAAACCGGGCGGCCGACCGGCATGTCCGAGCTGGCGACGCGGCCGTCCGTACCCGGCGTGCCACCGCCGGTGACTGCCGTCTCGCCGTCGCGAGCGGCATCTCCCGGCGCACCTAGATCAGGGTTCGACGCGCAACCGCTCACAACGACGTCCGGTGCAGCGCAATCGCCCGCTGCACTCGTGCCGAAGCCACCCGCGACGGTTCCGCTGCTGGCATCCCGGACCGCTGCCCGCGCACCAGAACCCGCGCCCGCCATGACATCGGAGTCGACGGGACGATCCGCTGGGCCGCCATCGGCAAGCGACACCGCATCGGCTGGAAGGGCTGGGTTACCTGGGCCGGTACGCGGCACCGGAGTATGGGTGACATCAGATTGCGAGCCACGGCCTCCCGCCGAGGACTCGGAGCGGACGTCTTCCAGATCGTCGACGTCCACCGCGGAGACCGCCTTCGGCGCGGTGGGCAGCGACAGCGCGATGACCGTGTGCAATGCGGCGACCGCCACGCTGGACCAGCCGACCAATGCGTAACCGCCGTAGAGGTAGAGCGGAGTCGCCGCGACGATGGCGACGACGACAGCCGCTTCCGCGCCCGCGCGGGTGTAGCCGAGGATGCGCGGGTAGGCCGTGGATTCGCCGCGGGCCGCCACGTCGTCGTAGAGCAACGCCTCGAACGTGCCGGAGGCCAGAGCGCCCGACGTACCCCACAGCACGAATCCGGCGGCGAAGCCCGGGAAGGAGGGCACCACGGTCCACAGTGCGAAGCCTGCGGTCAGCAGCACACCGCTCAACACGAGCAGACCGCGCCGCGAGACGGTGTCGGCCCAGGCGCCGGAGGGCACCTCGAGCAGGAACGACGTCGCCGACCAGATCGCGAACAGCAGCGAGATCTGCCCCGTGCTCATCCCGTGGTCGGCGAACAGCAGCGCATACAGCGCGTAGAGCGGAATCAGTTCACCGATGCTCTTGAAGAGCACGGCTCGAACGGTCAGCGAGCGCAGGCTGAGATCGTGCGCGCTACCCGTCGAGCGGGCGCGCAGAGATTCTGCGAATCAATAGGCGTAGATAAGCAAACGCATGCCGTCAGCATGCTCACGGTCGCTCTGCGGCGTCAAGGGAATTAACCATGAGGGCGTCGCGGGAATCAGTGCGGCGACTGGATCAGCCCGGCAGCCTCAACGGTCAGCGGCGCCACGGCATCAGGCGGAACGGCTCCCGGGAATCAGCGGGGAGCGTGAGGGGCAACAGGAGATCCTGAGGGTCAGTGCAGCGGCACCCAGCCGTTGGCGTGGACCGAGTCCCCATCGCCCAATTCCCGGTCCGTGGCGCCGATACCGACCCGGCCCTGGTTCTCGTTGAGGTCGCTGATCAGTTCCGACACCGGATGCGAGTCGCTGTAGTGGTAGCCCTGTGCGAGCGCGAAGCCCAGTTCGGTGAGCACCGCGGCCTGGTACTCGGTCTCCACGCCCTCGGCGATCACCTGGAGATCCAACGCGCTGGACAGGGCGGCGATCACGCCGAGCAGCGGCGGCGCGGGCGAGTCCGAGCGGATCGCGGCGACGAAAGACTGGTCGACCTTCAGAATGTCGCTCGGCAGGGTGGCCAGCCTGCTGAGCGAGGAGTACCCGGTGCCGAAATCGTCGATGGCGATGCGCACACCCCGCTCGCGCAGAGTGTGCAGATTCGCGATCGCAGTCTGTGATTCGGCGGCCAACTCGCTCTCGGTCACCTCGAGCACGAGCTGATCGGCGGGCCACCCGGTACTGGCGAGAATGCCCGCCACCCGATCGGCATAACCGGCCTCGGCCAGTTCGAGTCCGCTGACGTTCACGTTCAGGGTCAAGTCGAGCTGGGCGAAGGTCTCCTGCAGCCGTGCGGCGTCCGCGCAGGCCCGGCGCAGCACCAGCTCGTCCAGGTCGGAGATGAGGTCGTATTCCTCGGCGACCCGGATCAGGCCCTCGGTGGTGACCTCCGGTTGCGCGCTGGACGACCAGCGCAGCAGAGCCTCCACGCCGACGGCCTTGCCGCCGCCCTCGGTCAGGCTGACGATCGGCTGGTAGTGCACGTCGAGAGCGCCGCGATCGATCGCCTCGCGCAGCTCCACCGCCAGCGGCAGCTGCCGCGAGGACTCCAGCACCGTCCGGTTGCGCCCGGCCTGCTTGGCCCGGTACAGGCCGACGTCGGCGCGGCTGACCAGCAGCGATCCCGATTCCCCCGGCTGCCAGGAGGTCACGCCCGCCGAACAGCCGGTGGTCACCGCGGCGCGCAGCTGTTCGGTGAGCAGGATCGCGGCCTGCTCGGTGGTGTTCGGCAGCAACAACGCGAACGCGTCTCCGCCGTAGCGGGCCAGACGCTGATCAGGCGCGAGCAGTTTCGACCAGGTGTCGGCCACCCGCTGCAGGACGGCGTCACCCGCACGGTGACCAAGATGGTCGTTGATCTTCCGGAAGCGGTCCAGATCGACCAGCACCAGGGCCAGCCCCTGCCCGGACCGAGTCGCCTGCTCGATCGCGGTGTTGAGCGCGCGATCGAAGCCGCGCCGGTTGAGCAGGCCGGTGAGCACATCGATGTCGGCCTCGGACGCCATCCTGGTCAGGATGCCGACGACGACGCCGACGCCGAAGGTCACACCCGCCGGGATCAAGCCCGACCACCACGGCAGCCCCGGCGTCACCGGACGGGCGGGCAGCACCCATAGGCACAGCGCCAAGGCGAACGCGATGTGCGCCGCCGCCTGGGGCCAGGCGAAGAACAGTGCGGCGTCGCACGCGACGAACACGTAGAACGAGGCGAGGCTGATCGCGCCGACCGTGTTCGGGAACGAGTGCACCGCGATGGTCACCAGCACCGTGGCGATCGCGACATAGACGTGGTGGATCGAATGCGGCAGTCGCGGCCCCCACGCGAGCAGCGTCAGACCGAGCACCAGCGCTACCGCCGCCGCCCCGCCGACCAGAGGCCGATTACCCTCCTCACCAGGGGCGATCGCAGTGATGAGCAGGCCGAGAACCCCGCCCATGACGTAGAACGCCCCGGTGGTCCGAGCCATGACCATAGCTGTCGCCAGCGCAGATGCGGCCCGCACCCGAGTCCGGGTATCGCCGCGAGACCCGATTCCTCGCACGACGAATAGCCTAGACATAAGGAATCCCGCCGGTTGCCACATCCCGGGAATCCGGCACGGCGAACCGGTAGCTATTCACCTGTCCGTCATCCGCTCGTCGTCAGTTCGGCGGCCGGAGCACCTCGGTGCCGACGAACGGAACCAGCGCCGCCGGAACCAGGACCGACCCGTCGGCTTGCTGATGGTTCTCCAGTATCGCAACGATCCAGCGGGTGGTGGCCAGCGTGCCGTTCAACGTGGCGGCGATCTGCGGCTTTCCGTTCTCGTCGCGGTAGCGCACGGCGAGCCGGCGCGCCTGGTACGTGGTGCAGTTCGAGGTCGAGGTCAGCTCCCGATAGGTCTGCTGGGTGGGCACCCACGCCTCGCAGTCGAACTTGCGCGCGGCCGAGCTGCCCAGATCACCCGCCGCGACGTCGATCACGCGGTAGGGCACCTCGATGGCCGCGAGCATCTCCTGCTCCCAGCCGAGCAGCCGCTGATGTTCGGCGTCGGCCTGGTCGGGCGTGGTGAAGACGAACATCTCCACCTTGTCGAACTGGTGCACCCGGATGATGCCGCGCGTGTCCTTGCCGTAGCTGCCCGCCTCCCTGCGGAAACACGACGACCAGCCGACATACCGCTTGGGACCCCCGCTCAGGTCGAGGATCTCGTCGGAGTGGTAGCCCGCCAGCGGCACCTCCGACGTGCCGACGAGATAGAGATCGTCGTCGGCGAGATGGTAGACCTCGGCCGAGTGCTGCCCGAGGAATCCGGTGCCAGCCATGATCTCCGGACGCACCAGCACCGGTGGGATCATCATGGTGAAGCCGTTGGCCACCGCCCGCTGCGCGGCCAATTGCAGCAGACCCAGTTGCAGCAGCGCACCGTAACCGGTGAGGAAGTAGAAGCGGGCGCCCGATACCTTCGCGCCGCGCTCGGTGTCGATCAGGCCCAGCGACTCGCCCAGCTCCAGGTGGTCCTTCGGCTCGAAGTCGAACTCCCGTGGCGTGCCGATGGTTCGCAGCACGACGTAATCGTCCTCGCCGCCCGCGGGAGCGCCCTCCTGCACCACGTTCGAGATGGCACGGTGCGCGGCGTCCAGATCGGCGTCGGCGGCGTGCTGCGCCGCCTCGGCCTCCTTGACCTTCACCGACATCTCGCCCGCCTGCGCGAGCAGCGCGGAGCGCTCCTCTTTGCTCGCCTTTCCGATCAGCTTGCCCATCGCCTTGTGCTCGGCGCGCAGGTTGTCCGCGGTGGCCACCGCGGCACGCCGCGCCGCGTCCGCCTCGAGCAGCGCGTCGACGAGGGCGGGGTCTTCGCCGCGAGCGCGCTGCGAGGCGCGGACCGCGTCGGGATTGTCCCGCAGGAATCGGAGGTCGATCATGGGCCACCAGCCTAGTGGTCGGCGGATTGCCGTTTCACGCCGATATCCCAGGATGCGGTCCATCGGCGCGGGATCGCGCGCATAGTGGGCTTGTGGGCACCCCATTCGACGAGACCGCCATCGACAACGCGCTGGCCGACCTCACCGCGGGTGAGAAGGTCTGGGCCGCGACCTCGCTGCGCCGCCGCCGCGAACTCCTCGACGAGATCCACGCACGGACCGGCCGGTTCGCCGAGGACTGGGTGCGGGCCGCGTGCGTCATCAAGGGCCTCGACGAGGATTCACCGCTGGTCGGCGAGGAATGGATGTCCGGACCGCTCACCCTGTTGCAGGCCACGGCCGCGCTGTCGGCGACTCTGGCCGCGCTGGAGGCCGGACACAGCCCGCTGACCGGTCTCGCGCTGAAGGAGGCGCCGGGCGGCCGGGTAGCGGTGCCGATCCTTCCGCACGGCCGCTACGACCGGCTACTGCTCAACGGGTTCAGCGGCGAGGTCTGGCTGCGGCCCGGCGTCGACGCCGACACCGCCCGCAGGCACGCGGGACTGGCGCAGCTGGACCCGACCGTGACCGGCGGCATCGGTGCGGTGCTCGGCGCGGGCAATATCACCTCGATCCCGCCGCTGGACGCGCTCTACGAGCTGTACGCGCACAACCGGGTGGTCGCGCTGAAGCTCAATCCGATCACCGACCCGCTGTTCACGGTGTTCGAGATGGTGTTCGAGCCGCTGCTCGAACTCGGCGTGCTGCGGATTCTCACCGGCGGCGCGGAGCAGGGCGGTTACCTGGTGCACCATCCCGACGTCGCGCATGTGCACATGACCGGCAGCGCGAACACCCACGACGCGATCGTGTGGGGCGCCGGCCCCGAGGCCGCGCAGCGGAAGAAGGACAACCGGCCGCTGCTGGACAAACCGATCACCAGCGAACTGGGCGGCGTGTCGCCGACCATCGTGGTGCCCGGCGCCTGGTCCGACGCCGACCTGCGCTATCAGGCCGCGCACGTGGCCACCCAGCGGCTGCACAACGGCGGCTACAACTGCGTGGCGTCGCAGGCGGTGGTGCTCAGCGCGAACTGGGACCGCAAGGACGAATTCCTGGACGAGCTGCGCCTAGCCATGGAGCGGGCGCCGCAGCGAACGGCGTATTACCCGGGCAGCGATGCGCGCGTCGCCGACGCGCTGGCATCGTATCCGGAGGCCGAGCGCCTCGGCGCGGGCCGCGTGCTGGTCGACCAGCTGCCGCGCACCGGCACCCCGCTGCTGCGCACCGAGTACTTCTCCCCGGTCCTCGGGGTAGTCGAGCTGCCTTACGCGGGCGGTGAGTTCTTGCAGCGCGCGGTGGACTTCGCGAACGCAGAGCTGACCGGAACGCTCGGCGCGAACGTGATCGCACCACCGACGACCATCCGCAGGCTCGGCATCGCCTTCGACCGCGCGATCGAGCGGTTGCGCTACGGCGCGATCGCGGTGAACGCCTGGACCGGGCTCGCCTTCCTCGCACCGCGCGCCGCCTGGGGCGCCTTCCCCGGCCACACCCTGGACGACGTGCAGAGCGGAATCGGCGTCGTGCACAACGCCTTGCTGCTCGACGACGTCGAGCGCACCGTGGTGCGCGGTCCGTTCCGGCCCGCGCCGCGCTCGCTGCTCGGCGGTGAACTCGCCCTGTCGCCGAAACCGCCGTGGTTCGTCGACAACGCCACCGCCGCGACCACCGGGCGCAGGCTGACCGAGTTCTACGCGGACGCCAACCCCGCCAGGCTGCCCGGCGTCTTCCTGTCGGCGCTGCGCGGCTGAGCCTCCCGCGACAGGCTGCCGCGCCGATCGGGCCAGGTCGTGGCACCACGGGGCGGACACTGCCATGATGGACCGCGATGTCCTTCGAACCTGTGTCCCGATCCCGGCGAGCGCCACGGCGCGGCGCGTCCTCGCGCGCCGACGCGGTACGGCGCTCGCTCGACTCGGCCAAGGCCGCGCTCGCCGAGAGCAACCTGCGCGACGTGCATCTGTCGGCGCATACCTTGCGCTGGGGTCTGCTCGCGGTCGCCGTCGGCGCCGTGGTCGCGGCCCTGGTGACGCTGTTCGTGACCGGCTTCGACAACGAGAAGGGCCTCGAGGCGCACAATCCCGGCTCACCGCTGCATCCCGTGCTGGACAAGGAGTTCGGCACCGCGGCCACGGGCGACTGCCTGAGCTGGACCAAACCCGACCGATCCGACCTGGTCAAGGTGAACTGCTCGAGCAAGCACATGTTCGAGGTCGCCGCCGACATCGACATGAGCAGGTATCCCGGCAAGGAGTTCGGCCCCGGCTCGCGGTTCCCGGACTCGCTGCGGCTCACCGAGCTCAAAGAAGAGCATTGCGTGCCCGCGGTGCAGAAATACATGTCCGGTCGCTTCGATCCGCGGGGTAAATACATTGTCGGGCTGATGTATCCCAGCCCGGACGGCTGGCAGCACGGTGACCGCACCCTGCGCTGCGGGCTGCAGGTCGCGGCCAGCGTCGGCACGCCGCCCTCGGTCGGCAGCGCCACCGAGCACGACCAGTCCAGGGTGTACGAGCCCGGCGTTTGCCTCGGCATCAACCAGAATCTGCCCACCGATCCGGTGGACTGCGCGCAACCGCACGCCGTGGAGATCGTCTCCACCGTCGATCTCGGCGCCCACTTCACCGGTGGCCCGCCGCCGAAGGAGGAGCAGGACAAGTTCGTCGAGGAGGAGTGCACCCGCACCTCGACGGACTACCTGGGCGGACCGGACGTCATCCGGAACAAGACGCTGACGTTGTTCTTCGACTACATCGACGCTCGCAGCTGGATGGCGGGCAGTCGCAAGCTGGACTGCATGATCGGCAAGGGAGCCGACCAGGAAGGCTTCGCGCCGATCACCGGTTCGGCCAAGGGCGACATCCTGATCAACGGCCAGGCTCCGGTGCCGCCGCCGAACAACGGACGCTCCACGCCCGCACCGCTGCCGGGCGCCGCGCCGCTGCCGCCGCAGCCGCGGCCGAGGTAGCCGATCGCAGATGCCCGTCTCGATGTCCGACGACCGGTTCGAGGAATTGGTCGGCGACGCACTTGATCTCATCCCGCCCGAGCTGACCCGCGCGATCGACAACGTGGTCGTGCTGATCGAGCCGCGCAATCCGGAGGATCCGCACCTGCTGGGGCTGTATCACGGCATCGCGCTCACCGAACGCGACAGTCATTACGGCGGAGCGCTTCCCGACACCGTGACGATCTACCGCGAGGCCATTCTCGAGGTGTGCGCCGATGAGGCCGAGGTGGTGGAGGAGGTGGCGATCACCGTAATCCACGAGATCGCACACTATTTCGGCATTGATGATGATCGTCTGCATCAGCTGGGATGGGGCTAGTCTCCACTGAGCCGTATTGCGTACCCACGGCCATGGGTGTGTAATCGGCAGGGAAATCGAAAAGTTGGGGATTCGATGGAACCGATCGCGTTGCTGTCGCGTCCTATCACTCGAAGGGGGAATTCTCGTGGTTCCGCCCCACAGCCACTAGAAGGAGTCGAGTCATGGTTGGACATGTACTGATCGCACCCGAAGCCATTCTCGCCGCCGCGGCCGAGCTCGACCTCGTCGCCGAACGGCTGGCCGCCGCCGCGGCGATCACCGCGCCCGCGACGCACGTATTGCCTTCCGGCGCAGAGGAAGTCTCGTTCGTCAGCGCCAGCCACTTCAACCAGGGGGCGATGTCCCATGACCGCGCGATCGCGCAGGCGATTCTGGAATGCCACCATGCCGCGGCAACGCTGCGCATGCAGCTGGCCCAGCACGTCGCGGGTGACGTGGTGCGTGCCGCGGGCATCAGCGCCATGCAGGTGTAGGTACGCCACCGAGACCGTCAGCAACATTCATTCAGGGGAGTAGTCAAACATGGTTGCAGGAGTCACCGGCGTCATCTGGGCGGCGCGGCCGTCCGAGATCAATTCGGCCACCCTACACGCGGGCGCACACGCGATTCCGATCTCGGCCGCCGCCACCGCCTGGGGCGGGCTCACCGCCGCATGGGTCGACGCGACGACCACCGTCGCCAGGGTGATGGCCGAACTCGGCGTCGGCATGCAGGGCGTCAACGGTATCGCCGCGTTGAGCAAGCTCACCGGCTTCCTCGGCTGGTCCGAACAGCAGGGCGTGCAGGCGGCCGCTATGGGCGCGAAGGCCGCGGCGAACGCCACCGCCTACACCGTCGCCGCGTTGGCGATGCCGAGCCCGCCGGAGATCGCGGCCGTCAACGCCGCCTTGATGGCGTCGGCGAACCCACCGGGTGTGGTGTCCGGCGCCTTCGAGGCCGCGGAGATCGCCAGGAACGCGATGGACATTCGCGCCGCGCTGGTCATGGAGACCTACGAGGCCGCGACGAGCGCCATGCTCGCGACGCCCGCCGAGTTCCTGATGCCGCCGCCGATCGCCGCCGGCGCCGGAACCGCGACCCCCGAACAGGCGGCCAACACCGCCTCCGAGGTCCCCGCCGATCCGATCCAGGCCGCTATGGCCGCCACACAGGCGTTCTTGAGCAACCCCGGTGTGGCAAGCGCCGCCACGCAGGCGGCCCAGGCCGTCGGCTCGATCGCCACCACCGGCGTTTCGACAGTGGGAAATGTCGCGGGTAGCGCGATCGCAGCGGCGACCACCAGCGCTCCTGCCATGTCGGGCATTGCTCCGATGGCCATGGGCGCCGGCGCGGCCGCCGCCAGTGGCGCTGCCACGACGCGCGCGGTGTCGTTCACCGGCATCGGCTCCGCGGCAGGTGTGAACGGCTCCCTCAAGCTCCCGGAAGGCTGGGGCACGAGCGGCACGATCGGTGGCTCCGCACCGACCCAGGAGAACGTCGCGGCCAACCGGATCGACGCGGCGCCGGTCCGGCAGTCGAACACGGGCAATGGCAACCCGCTGCTGGGGAACCAGGCGCGCAGCGACGAGGACGACGAGGCCGAGCACAACGGCCGGGACTACCTGCGGTCGACCGAGCACTTCAACGACGGCCGGTTCGCCGCCGACGGAGTCATCGGCGGCGGTGACATCAGCGGGACGGTTAGGTGACCGTACTCGGAGCAGGCCGCGACCCATCGACGCTCGAGGCGGTCGTCCTGTCGCTCGACGAAATGCAGTTTCTCATCGAGAAACTGCAGATCGAGGTTCCCGTCGTGTTGAACGCGAGGGCACGCTACGACAACGTGGCCGACCACAGGACGGCGATGGGCGCGGCCGCCGAGTCGCTCATCCAGCGGGAGCTTCTCTTCGATGACGTCGTACACAGCGAGCTGGAGAATCGGCTGCGCGCGCTGAACCGTCCGCACTGGATCATCGCACTGCGGTTGATCGTCGATGGGTGGGTCAGTCGTTTCTGTCTGGCGAAGGGCGTCGACATTCCGGTCGTCGCCCTTCGCGGGCAGGACTCCTACGTCATCGACGAGACCGGGACCGATCTGCCCGGCACAGTGCTCGCGGCGCTGGGCTACGCCGAACCGCTGGAGCTCTACGGCATGAACGTTCCGACCGAAGAACTCGCCACCATCTTCGGCGACATCGGTGACGCCGCGGCCACCGCGGCACGCCTGGCGAAGGCGGGTAACCCCACCAATGACGCGAAGACTCTGGCCGCGGCCTTGGTCGAGATCCACTCGTATGCCGAGGTCGTCGGTGTCGTGTACGGCGATGGCACCAGGGACGTGGCCGACAACCACATCGCCGTATTCAACACGCGCGCAGGGCGATTCATCGCGACCGCGAGCAAGTCCGACGACGGGGTCAAGTGGAGTTCCCTCAGCAGCGGAACCATGGCGCGATTGCGCACAGCGGTACAGGATCTGATCAACTCGCTGCCGGAACGCGAAGATTTCCCGCGGAATCCGACATTGTCCTGAGCTCGCCATCCGCCGTCGCCAATGGGCGCTGCCGGACGTAGTCCGTCTTCAGCCCGCGCATGGCCGGAGCGAAGGCGGAGGCACGCACCTAACCCATCGGGTCGTCGGAGGTCGGCGCGACGTCGTATCCGAACGGCGGCGTGAACCGGCCCCAGCGAATGCACTCCCATCCGCCGTCGGACATCGGGACCAGCTCGATGGTTTCGGTGTTGTCCAGGTGGTTGTTCGTCGTGAACGGCGGTTGCACACCGGCGAGTGTGCGACCGACGAGCCGCATGGCGGCGCCGTGACTGACCACCATCACATCACCCGCACCGTCGTCGGGCGTCAGGTAGGTAGCTCGCAACCGCGCGATCGCGGGGAGAAAGCGGTCCAGCACGTCCTGCGCGGATTCTCCCCCCGGCACCTGCAGCCCGAGATCGCCTTCGTGCCAGGCGCGATAGATCCGCTGGAAGGTCCGATGGGCTTCTTCGCTGTGCTGCCCTTCCAGGTCACCGGCCTGTACCTCGTGCAGGCCGTCGAGCACCATGGCAGCCACGCCGGTGGCCGCCTCGATGTAGCTCGCGGTCTGCCTGGCGCGAAGCGCCGCCGAGGAGAACAGCACCTTCGGCGGCCGGAGCAGGCCCTCGCCGAACGTCTTCGCCTGTGCCGCACCGCGTTCGGTCAGCGGCAGCCCCGGCACCTTGGTATCGAGCAGCTTGGCGACGTTTCCTTCGGTCTCACCGTGCCGGACCAGAATCAACCTACCGGTCATAGGTCCGCCATCCCCTTTCTCAACTGAATCAACCACTCCGCCGCCGCTTCGTCCGACGGCGGCGGTGTGCCGGTTGCCGAGGTCGCAGGCCATGACCCGAGGAAACGGATCCGCGCCGTGCGGTGCAGCGCCTTGAGCGCCTCGGCCACCGCCGTGTCGTCGATGTGCCCGACGCAGTCGAGATAGAAACGGTACGTGCCCATGCCGGTTCGGGTGGGTCGTGATTCGATCCTGGTCAGATCGATTCCCCGGGTGGCGAATTCGGCGAACGCGCGCATCAGCGATCCCGGCACGTTCGGCAGCTCCAGCACGATGGACGTGCGGTCCGCGCCGGTGGCGGGCGGCGCCACCGTGGGCCGGGTGCACAGCACGAAGCGCGTGATCGCTTGCTCGTGGTCGGCGACGCCGGAGGCCAGCGCAATCAGCCCGAGCCGCTCCCCTGCCAGCGCGGTCGACACGGCGGCATCCGCATGGCCCGCCACCACGTCTTCAGCCGCGGCGGCATTGGACGCCGAGGTGTAGGACCGCGCGTGCGGCAGGTGCCGGGCGATCCACAGCCGTACCTGGGCGGCGGCCACCGGGTACGCGGCCAGGGTCCGCACGTCCGCCAGCGTCGTCCCGGGCTTGCCGAGGATCGTAAAGCTCACCTCGAGCTCGGTCTCGGCGATGATCTGCAGACGCGGGCCGATTGCCAGGGAGTCGAGCGTCGCCGAGATCGACCCCTCGACGGAGCTCTCGATCGGGACAACGGCGCCGTCCACGTCGCGGGAGCGGACCAGGTCGAGTGCGGCCCCTTGGCTGGGCGCGGCGACCCGCTCCACGGGCCCGTCGAAGGCTCCCGAGGATTCGAGTTGAGCGAGGGCCATCTCGGTGAAGGTTCCGGAGGGCCCGAAGTACGCGATTCGCGGCACGGTTACGAGATTACTGGCGAGCCCGCCCGGCTCCCCATGGATTGCGAGGGCTGGACCGGCGCACGGGGTGTGTTCCGCGTTCGCCTTCCGTCGGCTCAGCGGGGGCTGAGCACCCGCAATGCCTCGATGACATGGTTGGCGTCGTCGGTTTCGATGGCGAGGAGCACTGATCGGACGGCCTCGACCGCCGCTGCTTTCAGCGAACTCAGGAACGCGATATCGGGCGTGCTCAGGGCGGTGCGGATGTCGTCGCCGCAGAGGGCGGCGGCCGTGGCCGCGACGATGGCGACCGCACGCCGACCGGAGGAGGTTCGTGCGACGAAGCCGCTATCGGAGTGTGCCGCGACCGCGAGGAAGTCGGCGATGTCGGCGTCCGGCGCATCCAGTTCGAGGATCGGCGCCGCGGCGCTTGCGCCGAGGTTGCGGACCAACCCGTCGACCAGGCTGCGCCGCGGAGGCGTCGACAGCGTCATCAGCACCGGATCTCCGGCTTCCGTCCTTTCCGACACGCCCTCACGCTAACAACCTGCATCGCGTTATCCGGCGGCGACGGCCACCGCACCCGCACCGGGCGATAGGCCCGCCATGAATCCGCTGCCCGTGATAGCCGTCCCTCCCTCCGCTGCGCCACGTATCTGTAAGTCGCGAAGTCAGCTCCGCTCAGTCGGATCGAAACACTTGCGGAACAAATTCATGTCACTTAGCTTAGGGTAACCTAATGAAGCGCGATCGAGCACCGGAGGTTTGCATGCCGCGCCCGACCCCGACCGCCGCCCCGTCCATTGCCGAGCGGGTGCGCAGCGCGTGTGTGCATGCGGAGCAGGCGGTACTCGCCATGCCGGGCATCGATCCGACCGCCGCGTCCGTGCATCACGTGCGAGCGTGCGGCGACGCGGTGATCGCGGTGCCGACCGCATCGGTCGCGGCGATCCTGGCGGGCAACTCCGGTGAGAACGGGGCGCCCGCGGTGCTGGAACTCACCGACCACGCGCCCCTGCCGCTGCGCGAGCCGGTACGCGCGCTGGTCTGGCTGCGCGGCTGGGTGCGGGCGGTGCCCACGCAAGCGCAGCGCGCCCTGGCCACCGAGGTGGCGAAGGAGAACCCGCATCCAGGACTGCTCGACGTCGGCTTCGGCGCGACCCTGCTGCGGCTGGTGATCAGCTCCGCCGTGGTCGCCGACTCGACCGGCGCCGAATCGGTGAGCAGCGACGAGCTGCGGCTGGCGCAGCCCGACCCGTTCTGCGCCATGGAATCCGCGTGGCTGCAACACCTGCAGGCCGACCACGCCGACGTCGTCGCGCAGCTGGCCAGGCACCTGCCGCCGCGCCTGCAACACGGCATCGTGCACCCGCTGGCCATCGACCGCTACGGACTCACCCTGCGCGTCGAAGGACTCGACGGCGACCACGACTTCCGCCTCCCGTTCAGCGCCCCCGCCGACGACGTCGAGGCACTCAGCCGCGCCGTGCGCACCCTGGCGGGCTGCCCGTTCCTCAACGGCTTGCGCCGCATCTGATCCGCGGATCCCGAAGTCCACCGCAGCCGACACGGCCGTGGTTCGCTCGACACGCCGCATGCCGATGCCGAGTTCGGCCATGCCGCTGGCGACGATGGTCGTCGCGTCCATCCAGCGGCTGTGAGCCCGCGCAGTACTGGGTCCACCACGAGAGCTGGTCGGGAACAGCGGTGTTGGACCATGCCACGAATGGGCGCGCCGTTCACCGGGAAGCCGCCCGCCAGTCGGCGCTCGGACTCGACCCGCTGGTCCGACATCGCCCACCGCACGAAGTCGCGGGTTCCGACACCGACGTGCCGCGCGCCGCACCGGACCAGCGCAATAGATTCGACCTATGCGTGCGGAGTCCGGTGCCGAGTGGGACGAGGTCGAGCCGACCGATCGGGAACGGCTCGCGCTCCAGCTCGAGATCGCGGTCGTGCTGCTCGTCACCTTCGGCCTCAGCGGGTTGAACGCGGCGCTCTCACTGGTGGAGAGCGCGCTCGCACCGGGCGGGGTCGGCGGACGGACCATCGCGCTGAACCCGTCGCGATCCACCCAGTCCACCATCGATCTGCTGTTTCAGCTGCTCAGCGTGCTGCGGCTGGTTGGATGGGCGGCGCTGGGACTGTATCTGCTGTGGCGCGGCGGGCTCGGGCCGCGACTGATCGGACTGGCGAACCGGATCCGGTGGCGTTCGGACGTGCTGCCCGGTATGGCGCTCGCCGCGCTCATCGGAGTGCCGGGCCTGGGGTTGTATCTCCTCGCGCACGCGTTGGGCGTCAGCGTGACGATCGTGCCCGCCTCGCTCGGCGACTACTGGTGGCGGCTGCCCGCGCTGATCCTGTCGGCCTGCGCGAACGCCATGGCCGAGGAGGTGATCGTGGTGGCGTTCCTGCTCACCCGGTTGCACCAGCTCGGCTGGTCGGCGCGCTCTGCGCTGCTGGCCTCGGCGCTGCTGCGCGGCAGCTACCACCTGTACCAGGGGCTGGGCGGTGGACTCGGAAACATCGTGATGGGCGTCATCTTCGGTCACTACTGGCAGCGCACGAACCGGCTGTGGCCGCTCATCCTCGCGCACGCGACCATCGACGCGGTCGCCTACATCGGCTATACCGTTCTGCGCGGCCATGTTTCGTGGCTGCCGTAACTGAACTGTGCCCTCCGGCTCGCTAACGGCCCGGTCGCATCGGCGAATTACCAAACAGCACCCCCGCGTACACATGCGGCACCCGATGACCGCCCGATAAGTAGAGTCTCAGTGATGAACGGCGACGACCCCCAGCGCAACGCGCGAGCGCGCCGGATGCCGCCGCCAGGCAGGCCCGGTCCCGGTGAACCCCCGATGCGGCGGCGCATGCCCGCCCCGGGGCCCGGCGCCCCGCCGCCGATCGAACCCACCCAGGTGATGCGCCGCGACGGGCCACCCCACGCACCGCCGCTGGCGTATTCGCAGGTTCCGCCGGAACAGGGCCCGCGCGTGCCACCGCATAGGCCGCCGCAGGCACGCACACACGCCCCCACCCAGCGCCCGGTCCCCTATCGCGAGGGTCCCCCGCACGCGCCCACGCAGCGCCCGGTCCCGTTCGACGACGGGCCGCCCCACGCGCCGACGCAGAAACCGCGACCACATCGGGAAGGCCCGCCGCCGGTACCCCCGCGCGGCGCGCGCCCCGCCCGAGCGCCGCGACCGCGCCGCAAGCGCCACCCCTTCCGCTGGTTCCTGGTGATCCTGCTGATCCTGGTTCTCGCCGCGGTGGGCGCCGTCATCAAGCTGGACAACTCGCTCAACCGCATCCCCGCGCTGGCGAACTACGCCCAGCGGGTCGGCAACACACCGGGCACGAACTGGCTGCTGGTCGGCTCCGACGGACGTGCCGGGCTGACGCCCGAGCAGGAGCAGGAACTGGCCACCGGCGGCGAGGTGGGCCCGGAGCGCACCGACACGATCATGCTGGTGCACGTCCCCGAGTCGGGCAAGACCACCTTGGTGAGCCTGCCGCGCGACTCCTACGTCGGCATCCCCGGCCACGGCAAGGACAAACTCAACGCCGCGTTCGCCCTCGGCGGCCCGGCCCTGCTGGCGCAGACGGTGGAGATCGCCACCGGCGTGCGCATCGACCATTACGCGCAGATCGGCTTCGGCGGCTTCGCCAGCGTGGTCGACACGCTCGGCGGCATCGACGTCTGCGTGCCGAAACCGATCGACGACCCGCTCGCGGGCATCGATCTGCCCGCGGGCTGCCAGCGCCTGAACGGGCCGCAGGCGCTGGGCTTCGTGCGCAGCCGCGCCACGGCGCTCGCCGACCTGGACCGGATGAACAATCAGCGGATCTTCATGGCGGCCCTGCTGGAGAAGGCGACCAGCGGCGCCACGCTGGCCAATCCGTTCAAGCTCTGGCCGCTGGCGTCGGACACCGCGAAGTCGCTGAAGGTCGACAACGGCGACCACATTTGGCACCTGGGCCGGCTGGCCTGGGCGCTGAAAGGCGACACGGTCGCGACGACGGTCCCGATCGGCGGGTTCGACGACACCGACAGCGGCAACGTCGTGCTCTGGGACAAGAGCAAGGCGAGCCGGTTCTTCGACGCGCTGGCCGGCGACCAACCCGTCCCGGAGGACCTGCTGACACGGTAGCGTCGGTGCCATGCCGGATACCGATGTGGCTCAGTCCTTTCCCGACTTGCTGCGCGCGCAGATCCGTCACGGGTTCACCGCCGCCCAGCAGTATCTCGCCGCCGCCGTGTACTTCGACTCGAACCGGTTACCGCAACTGGCCGGACACGCCTACGCCCGGTCGCGCGAGCAGTACGCGAACGCACTGCGCATGGTGCAGTACCTGCTCGACCGCGATAGCGAGGTGCGGATCGGCGGGTTGGAGGAGATCCATTCGACTTTCGACAGCCCACGCGCCGCGATAGCTCTGCTGCTGGATTCCGAGCAGACCCGCAGCACGCAAATCAGCGACTTGGCCCGAGCCGCCCGCACGTCCGGCGACTACCTGGGTGAACGATTCGTCCAATGGTTCCTCGAGGAACAGGTTCGCAACGTCGCGGGGATGACCACGCTGCTGGCAGTGCTGGACCGCGCCGATGGCCAGCTGTTCGACGTCGAAGAGTTCGTCGCCCGCGAGCTGCGGACGCGGCCGCGCGCGGATATGGCGGCGCCGAAAATAGCGGGTGCGGCGAAGAATTAATTAGGCAACACTAGCCTCAATAAGGTTGTACTTGGATGACATGCGCCGTGACCAGCGCTAATGTCACTGCTATGTCAAGCCATCCGGAATCCCCACGCAGCAAATTCCACCACCTGTTGCACGACCAGATCCGGCATGAATTCAATGCCGAGCATCAGTACATCGCGATTGCGGTGTGGTTCGACAATGCCGACCTGCCGCAGCTGGCCAAGCGGTTCTATGCGCAGGCGGTCGAAGAACGCAATCACGCGATGATGATCGTGCAGTACTTCCTGGACCGGGACATCAGCATCGAACTCTCCGGCGTCGACGCCGCGAAATCCCGGTTCGAGAATGCCCGTGAACCGATCGCGCTGGCGCTCGCCCAGGAGAAGACCGTCACCGAGCAGATCGTCCAGTTGGCCAGCACTGCCCGTGAAGAGGGCGACTACCTGGGCGAACAGTTCATGCAGTGGTTCCTGAAAGAACAGGTCGAGGAGGTCGCCAGAATGACGACCCTGCTCAACATCGCCGACCGCGCCGGGTCGAATCTGTTCGACCTGGAGGAATTCGTCGCCCGGGAAATCAACACCCCGAGCGATACCTCCGGCGCGCCTTCGGCGGCGGGCGGCTCCATCTGACAACATTCACCGAAAAGACAAACGGGCCCAGCTTCCATACGAGCCGGGCCCGTTTCCATTTCGCCGGGCTGGCCTGCCGCACGCTTTGTGTCGCGCGGCATCGGCGGTTCACCGAGTGTCCCGCCACTGGTTTGGTGAGACTTCCCTTACCTTCCGAATTACTCTCCGGCCGACCCAGGCCGCGTCGGAAAAGAAGATTGTCCACCGAATTCCGCGCAATTCGAGTTCAGCGCAGCGTCACCTGACGCGACCGCAGTCCGTCGCGGGAACGCCGCTCGTCGGCCGTCAACGGCGCGTCGGTGGCCAGCGCCTCGGACAACCTGGCGCCGAACTCGGCCACCGGCTTCACCCACTCATCGGGGTGCCGCTCGCGGTCCAGGTCGAACACCGGGACCAGCACGCCGTGCGTGCGGAACGAACCCGCGAATCGGGAACCCTCGCCCAGATGCAGGCCGCGCTTGGCGTGCACGCGGGCCAGCGCCAGCATCAGATCGTCCTCGTTCTCCGGCCGCACCCAGCGGATGTGCGCCTTCTCGCCCGCGTCCACCCACCACGCCGCGCCGATCGCGTCCGCGTCCAGCGCCAGCCGCGCGGACGGCATGATCGCCTGCTTGGCCTGCTCGATCGTCGCCGCCACCTGGGGATCCGGTTCGACACCCTCCGGCACCCACCAGTCGAAGTCCTGGTGCACGGTCACATCCAGGGGCGCGGCCGGATCGATGACGTCGGCCAGCCGGGGGCCGCCCGCGACACTCTCCACGGAGCTGAGCGAGTCACCCGGCTCGGCGGACTGCGTCCACAGAATCGCCGCGGCCAGATCGGCGGCCGGGTCCGCGCCCTGGAACTGCACCTGCGCGCCGACGTAGCCGCTGGGCTCGTCACCGGCGCGCACCAGCGCGGCCACCGCGCCGGGTAGCACCGTGGCGAGCACGACCGGACGTTCGGCGGCGACCGCGGGCGACAGCGTCAACCGCGCCGTGGCCGACGGAACGAACTCGCGCAGCGCGACCAGATCGCACTCCGCGGCCAAGCCCTCGAACGGACGAGTGACGGCCTGCGCCGCCTGCTCCAGCGCCGCCCGTCGCTCGGCGAGACGCTGCGCCCGGTTCCCACCGGGCTTAGGACTGTTGCGCTTGCTCTTACCCACGAGGGCCCAACCTACAGGGTGCTGTGTTGGTTTTTGCAGCGCCTGCGGCGCTGCGTGTTCGGTTCAGGCGGCGCTGAGCAAAGACTTGGTGCGTCCCGGGTGGTTGGTGGCGACCCAGCTGACGCCGAGGTCGGCGCACAGCTGGATGTCGCCGGGGTCGTCGACGGTCCAGCAGTAGGTGGCGCGGCCCGCGGCGGCCGCCTTGTCGACCAGATCGGGATGCTCGCGCAATGTCTTCACCGAGGGGCCGACGGCGGTGGCGCCGACCGTCGTGGCGGCGGATCCGCCCAGATAGCGGGACGATTCGCCGAGCAGAACGGTGGGCAGCAGCGGCGCGGCGCGGCGAATGCGCCACACCGCGGTGGCCGCGAAGGACATCACCACCGCACGGGAGTGGTCGGCCGATGCGGGGGTGGCGATGCCGAATCGCTGGAGCTCGGCCAGCAGCTTGTTCTCCACCAGCGCGCCGTAGCGGACCGGGTGCTTGGTCTCGATGAACAGCTTGGTCGGCCTGCTGCGCCAATCCAGCACCAAGCTGATCAGTTCGCTGAGGGTCAGCACCGAGGCGGGCGCGCCGTCGGCGCCGAAGTCGAGTGCCCGCAGTTCGTCCAGCGTCATCTCGCTGACCAGCCCGCTGCCCGATGAGGTCCGGTCGACCGTGCGGTCGTGCACGCACACCAGATGCCCATCTCTGGTCAGCCGGACATCGCATTCGACGCCGTCGGCGCCTTCCTGGAGCGCCAGCTCGTAGGCGGCGAGCGTGTGCTCGGGTCGCGCCGCCGAGGCGCCTCGATGCGCGACGACGAATGGCGCGCGACTGCCCTGGCTCACTTGGCCATAACCTCCTCCTGCTCACGGTCCTGAGCACCGTTGTCCTCCTGCGCGGGCGCGCCGGTCGTCCTGGCCGCCGAGTCGGCCGCGCCGCCTGGATGGACGGGCTCGATCACCGGTACGGCGGGGTCCACCGCGATCAGCCAGCGGCGCGCGGCCCGACCGCGCCCGAGCAGGTCACGTCCCTCCATCGTCCGCAGCACCCACAGTGTCAGCAGCGCGACCACGGCGGCGACCGCGTCGGTGAACGCCGTGAACAGCACTCCGTCCGCCTTGGCCTGCAACGAGTCGGCGTTCCGCCACAGCAGCGCCGCCAGCGCGACGCCGCCGCCGCACACCCAGGCCACCCACCAGATCCGAATCGCGCGACGCGATCGCGGGTCATCGCGCAGGTCGGCCACCTCGGTCAGGAAGACGCCCGGCCACAGCAGGTTGAGCACCGGGACCAGGCAACCGAAGGCGAGCAGCCGTGGCGAACGCGGGTCGCGCCGCCCCGCCTCGGCGTAGGCCGCCTGCCTGATCTCGATCAGCCTGCCCACCACGGCCACCGCAGCCAGCAGCGCGAACACGAGCGCCAGCACTCCCGCCACCACGACGAACGCGTCGGAGACGAACAGCACCGCAGGGTGGATCAGGCGCGTGCGGTTACGCAACAGAACCGAGTAGCGTGCCAGCTCGGCCAAAGCCGCCAGGGCGAAGACGCCCACGGTCGCGACGAGCAGCTCGGTCACCGAGGCGGTAAGCCTGCCGAGCGGATAGCGGGGTGCGGTCCCGTCCTGCGGCGGCGGGTCGATCAGACCCCAGCGCGGTATCTGCGTGTAGCGGGGCGTCGGCGTGGCCGCGGGCGGCCTGCCGGGCGAGGGCGCCCTTCGCGTCCGGTGGTCGGGTTTGCGAGCCACCCAGCGGTAGTTGCGGCGGTGGGCGGGCGCGTCGATCGGCGCGGGCGAGAGGAGCACGCCGCGGCAGCGTGGGCACCAGTGCATCGGCGCCCCTTGCACGGCCCAGCGCGCGCCGCAGCGCGCACAAGGTTGCACCACTGTACTCACCGCGCACCTCGTTTCTTCGTCAGTAGATCTTCGCCTCGTGGTCGCCCTCGGCGACCAGCGGCCGTCCTGCCTGCTGCCATGCCACCATGCCGCCGCGGACCTGGATGGCGTCGTATCCGATGTGCGTCAGATACTCGACCACCTGCAAGGAACGGCCGCCTTGCCGACAGACGACATAGAGGTCCACGTCGTATTCCAGCTCGTCGATCATGGCGGGCACGTCGACCATCGGGATGTGGATCGCACCCGGCGCGTGTCCGAGCCGCCACTCGTCGTCCTCGCGCACGTCGAGCAGAATCGGGCGCGGCGTATCGGCCGAGGCGGGCGCGCTGCTGTCGAATTCGGCAGGCACCTCCGCCACCGTGACCGACGGAACGTGGAGGCTCGTCACAGAACCGATCCTGCCATGGGGGGCGGGATACCGTGCAGTTCCGGACCCGGAGACGAGCTCGACAGCGGCCCGAGACTTGGGGTATGTTCTCCTCTCCGGATCTCGACCGCGGCCCCACTTCATGCTGGTTGTGCATAACTCGGTCGAAGTTATCCACATAATCCACAAGCTGATCCACAAGACGCGGCTATGGAAGAGCACACCACCGAAAGGGTGCGTCTATCGAGCAGCCCATCGATCGGATTCAGCCTTTTCCGTACCTGCGCCCCGGAATCGCCCGGCTCGACGTTCGCCCTTGGTGAGCCCCCGTGTTGAGCGATGCGAATGACCGATCCGGGACTCCCCTCCTGACCATCCCGGAGCGGCCATTCGTCGCCGACCTCGGAGCCTGCGGCCGAAGAGGCTCCGATACCTACTTGGACGGGATCGGCGCGCATTCGGTTCCATGAAAATGAGAACGCCGCTGAAATGCCGGGTTACCGTCGTCACGGTCGGTAGCCTGGGCTGATGAACGTGAGCAGGGGGCTACTCGACGGAATGGACACCGCAGGCCTCAACGTCGCGCTGTCCGAGGCCACGTGCCTCGGCCTCGCGGTGGACGAGGCGGCCGGTCAGCTACGACTCGACCTCGAGGTGCTGACACTTCCCGAGCACGGCACGGCATCGGAGGACTATCGGGTCTATCTGACCTTCACCGGCGTGAGCCGGATCGCCGCGTCACTGCGGTCACAGCATTGGGACGACGTGGAGCCCCGGGTGCTGCCGCTGCAACTGGACGGCTTGGACGAGGCCATTCGCAGCTTCGGCGGCGGGCGGCTGCACGGCTGGGAATTCATCGACGTCGACGACAGCGGCTGGGCGCTCTGGAGCGAGCTGCTCAGCTTCGACACCAGGATCGGCGACCGCGAATCCGCGCACGTTCTGGAGTTCTCGCAGGAAGAGGGCCTCGATCCACGTGAGCTGGACGTCCGGGTGTGGTTCGACGGCATCACCGTGCACGACGCGCAGGGCAAGCAGATCCCGCTGGCGGATTTCATCGCGAATGGCGTCCGCTGGTGGCAGGCACACGACGCGGGCGACCCACGGGCAACCCGGCCAGGCATCGCTCCTCCGCTGTAATTCGCCTGTCCCGAAAACGAGCCGTGGCACCGAGACGGTCCGCGCGTCCGGTCGGCCGGATGCGCGGTCCGTTCGTCGGTTCAGGCGCCCAGGCCCACCGGGCAGTTCACGCCGGTAGCGTGCACCGGGCAGTACCCGCCCGGGTTCTTCGCCAGGTACTGCTGGTGATAGCCCTCGGCGTAGTAGAAGGCCGACAGTCCGGGCAGTGGCGTGATCTCAGTGGTGATCTCGCCGTATCCGGCCACGGCCAACCGCTTTCCGTACGCCTCGGCGGTCGCGCGCGCGAGATCGGCCTGCTCGGCGTTCAGCGTGAAAATGGCCGAACGATACTGGGTGCCACGGTCGTTGCCCTGCCGCATGCCCTGGGTGGGATCGTGGTTCTCCCAGAACTGCTTGAGGACGCCCGCGTAATCGATCACCGCGGGATCGAACACGACCAGCACGGATTCCGTGTGACCCGTGCGTCCGCTGCACACCTCTTCGTACGTGGGATTCGGCGTGTACCCGCCGACGTAACCGACCGCGGTGGTGTAAACCCCGTCGAGTTCCCAGAATCCCTTCTCCGCGCCCCAGAAACAGCCCATCGCGACGACCGCGACCTGCATACCGTTGGGAAACGGCGGGTGGATCGGGTGACCGTTCACATAGTGGGTATCCGGCACCACGAGCGGTTCGGCCCGGCCGGGCAGAGCCTGTTCGGGCGTGACCATGGCGGGTTCGGGGAGGCTCAGACGCCCCACTAGTTCGTCGTACCACGACATGGTTCGATGCTACGCGTGCGTTTCCAGTGGTGCCGATGTTCGTGATGTGACGATCCGCGCCCTCCGATTGTGAGCGGGGTCACCGGAATGCGCGGGCATCGGCCCAAGTTGGAATCGACCGGGTGTACGAATGATGGTTGGCTGTGCTCTGGACAACGGGCACACCAGCCCGACATAGGAAGGGACATCGTGGCTGAGTACACGCTGCCAGATCTGGATTACGACTACAGCGCCCTGGAGCCCCACATCTCCGGGCAGATCAACGAGCTTCATCATTCCAAGCACCACGCCGCTTACGTCGCCGGTGCGAACGCCGCACTGGAGAAGCTGGAAGCCGCTCGCGAGTCGGGCGATCACAGCGCCATCTTCCTGAACGAGAAAAACCTCGCCTTCCACCTGGGTGGCCACGTCAACCACTCCATCTGGTGGAAGAACCTCTCCCCCAACGGCGGCGACAAGCCGGTCGGCGAGCTGGCCGCGGCGATCGACGACCAGTTCGGCTCGTTCGACAAGTTCCGCGCGCAGTTCACCGCGGCGGCCAACGGTCTGCAGGGCTCCGGCTGGGCGGTGCTCGGCTTCGACACCCTCGGCCAGAAGCTGCTGACCTTCCAGCTCTACGACCAGCAGGCCAACGTTCCGCTCGGCATCATCCCGCTGCTGCAGGTCGACATGTGGGAGCACGCTTTCTACCTGCAGTACAAGAACGTCAAGGCGGACTACGTCACCGCGTTCTGGAACGTCGTCAACTGGGCCGACGTGCAGGAGCGGTTCGCCAAGGCGACCTCTCAGGCCAAGGGCCTCATCTTCGGCTGAGCCCGTTCGGCACACCGGTTTCGGTCCGCGAATCCCCGCGCCGCGAGCGCCGGGGGTCGCGGACCTTTCCGTTTCCGGACCGACGCGGGCGCTTTGCCGACGACGCCGCCGATCCAGGTCCGGCCAGGTAGAGCTGAATCCTCTCGGTACACAGCCGGATTGCTTCCGATCCGGCGACGGACTGTCCGATTGGCACTCTTTGGTACTTGTGTGCCAGGTGACTCGTGGTTCATATTCGGGAATCCACAGAAATAGGACGGGCAAGGCCGCCCCCGGTTCGATGACGGGAGGCAGAAATGCGCACGAACGAACCCATTGGCATCACGCCGTTCCACTCGCGTGGATCGCTGCGGGGCTTCGTCATCTCCGGCCGCTGGCCGGACACCACCAAAGAATGGGCCCAAGTGCTCGTGCTGGCGGTCCGCGTGGCCACGCTTCCCGGGCTACTGACGACGTCCACGGTGTTCGGTGTGCGCGAGGAGCTACCCGACGACCCCGCCCCCGGCACGGTCGGCCTGGTACTGGCCGAAGGTCCCGTGCTCGGTGAGGAAGCGGTGCAACCCGGCCGGTTTGCCACGCATGTGCCGCCTGCCCTGCTGATGCTGCATCCCCCGTCCGAAACGCTCCCTTCGCTGCCCGAATGCACGGGCGCGGCATCCGGCTGCGTCCTGCTGCCCGGCGTGCCGCATCTGGGGCTGGAGCACCGCGCCGCGTGGGCCGAGGCCGAGTCCGACGGCACGGTCACCTCCCTGGTCAGCCGGGTCGGCCTGGACCCGATCAGCGATCCCGACACCGCGGTTCTGGCTATGCTGCTGGCCGCGTGAGGGTAACCGAAACTCCCCGCGTGGATCGCCAAACTTATTGCGCGCTTTGCGATTTCGATTACATCGAGTTGGCGCGGAGCATCCGGCGCGGTAGAGTCGGCAGCAGCGAAGGGGAGTAGCCCCGAATTGCACAGTCGACATACTGACCCGCCGCCCCTCATGGGCCCGGGTCCGGTTGTGTGAACCGGTATTCATCCGGTGGGCGAGACCTTCGGCCTGGACAACCATTTCGTTGTCGGCCGGAGTGCCACCCGTATCTCCGACCGGCAGGCCGGAGACCTTGGAGCAGCCGCACATGATCGCCACCGTATTGCTGAGCGTCGGCATCGTCTTTCTCGCCGAGCTCGGAGACAAATCCCAGCTGATGGCGCTGACGTTCGCGCTGCGCTATCGCTGGTGGGTGGTGCTCGGCGGCATCGCGACGGCCACGGCGGCGGTGCATCTGATCTCGGTCGGCGTCGGCTACTTCCTCGGTGCTGCGCTGCCCACCCGGGCGATCGCACTGGTCGCGGCGATCACGTTCCTGGCCGTCGGCCTGTGGACCCTGCGCGAGCACTTCGGCCCCGCCGACGAGGAGCCGGAGCCGACGACACCCAAGACCCCGAGCGCGCCGTTCTTCGTGGTGCTGTCCGCGTTCCTGCTCGCCGAACTGGGCGATCGGACCATGTTCGCGACCGCGGCGCTGGCCACGGACTTCGACTGGGCGGGCGTCTGGCTCGGCTCGACGGTCGGCATGGTCGCCGCCGACGCGCTCGCCATCGCGGCGGGCATCCTGGTCGGCAAGCACCTGCCGGAGCACGCGATCGGCATCGGCTCGGGCCTGCTGTTCCTCTACTTCGGTGCGGCGACCTTGCTCGGCGCGGCCGCACCGGCCCTCGGCGGCGGCGCGGTGGCCGGATTCGCGGTGCTCGCTCCCGCGCTGGCCGGTGCGGCGCTGCTGCTCACACGGGCGGTTCGCCGGAACCTTCCAGCGCCACCCCGTACATTCGGCCACCTCGACGCACCAGATCCAGCAGCGGTTTCCGCAGCGCGAGCAGACCGTCCGAGTCACCCACCGCGATCCGAGCGGTGACCATCGACCCCACGGCTGCGGCCAGGGTTTGACAGGCGAAGCGCTGCTGTTCGGTTCGCGCGTCGAGCACGTCGGCGATCAAACCGACGAACAGCTCCTGCAGTTGGGCACGGCGCGCGATAGCCGCGGATCCCACGGCGAACACCTCGACCAGGAACAGCCGCGCGCTGGCCGGGTCGTCCACCAGATGCTGGAGGTAGGCGCGCAGAATCCGATCCATCCGCGCCATGGGATCGGTGTCCCCGCTCTCGGCCGAGACCTCCGCTGCCTCGGTGGCCTCGGCGATCCGATCGAGCAGTAGCCGCACGGCGCGCTCGTAGGCCGCCTCGAAACAATCCTCCTTGGAACGGAACTGCTCGTAGAACGTCTCCCGGGACACCCCGGCCCGCTTCAGGATCGCCGCCACCGACGTTCCGATATAGCCGTTCTCGGCCATGGCCTCCGCGGTCGCGATCAGGATCCGTTCCCGCTGCGAGGCGATCACCTGCTCCCGCGGCAGGCCGTGCCTGCCGCGCGGGAGGCGTGCGCTGATGGCCGATTCGGTCATGCGGTGACTCCGGTATCCGGTCGAGCTGACTTGGCCGCTCCATTCTGCCGGGGATGAACACCCCGAGGGAGCCGTGCGGTCCCCTCGCCGAGCACCGGTTAGGGTGCAATTGACGAAGGGCCAACTGGCTGTCACGAACGAGAGGACCATCGTGGAGATTTCGGGTTCCGCCGCCATTGTCACCGGGGGCGCATCGGGCCTAGGCGCCGCCACCGCCAAGCGTTTCGCCGAACTCGGCGCCACCGTCTTCGGCCTTGATGTGCCGCAGTCGATCGAGCGCGCCGGCGACAACGTCCCCGCCGGGGTCACCCTCATCGCGGCCGATGTCACCAGCAACGACGAGGTCAGCGCGGCCGTCGAGCAGGTCGTCGAGTCGGGCGCGCCGCTGCGCATCGTGGTCAACTGCGCCGGCGTCGGCTGGGCCGGGCGCATCCTGTCCAAGAACGGCCCGCACGACCTGGAACTGTTCCGCACGGTCATCACGGTGAACCTGCTCGGCACCTTCAATGTCATGCGGCTGGCCGCCGACGCGATCGCCAAGACCGAGGCCGTGGACGAGTACGGCCAGCGCGGCGTCATCATCAACACCGCCTCCGTGGCCGCGTTCGAGGGCCAGATCGGCCAGATCGCCTACTCGGCGTCCAAGGGCGGCGTGCACGGCATGACCGTTCCGGCCGCGCGCGACCTGGCTCAGTTCGGCATCCGGGTGAACACCATCGCCCCGGGCATCATCGACACCCCGATGCTGGCCGGCGTCACCGAGGAGTACCGCAAGGGACTCGAGGCGGGTGTGCCCTTCCCGTCCCGACTCGGCCGTCCGGACGAGTACGCGCAGCTGTCGCAGTACATCGTCGAGCACGACTACCTGAACGGCGAGACCATCCGCATGGACGGCGCGCTGCGCATGGCCCCACGGTAATTCCGCTTCGACCCGGCTGCGCGCGGTCTGCTCGAAATGCCGCGCGCGGCCGGTTCACTCCTGCGGCTTGTGCCCGATGCCGAGGTACGCGGTGGTGGACAGCGGACAGTTCGGCCGGTACTTCTCGGCGAGATATGCCTGCATGACCGCGGCTCGCTCGGCCCACACCTCCGCGCTGACGCTGTGGCGCATGAGTTCCAGCGGCGCGCTGCTGCGCACCATGGTCTCCCACATGTGCGCCGGGCTGTCGAAGGTGAGCGCGATCGAATGCCGCTGGATCGACACGGCTTCGAAGCCCGCGTCCCGCATCTCGGATTGGAAGACCTCGGGGTTCTCCAGGCTCAGGAAGTTCGGCTGCGGCTCCTGGATGTCCGGGTCGGCCGCGGCCAAGGCGCCGAACATCATGCGCATCAGCGGCGAGTCGGCGACCGGCGCCCAACTCGACACCACCGCCGTGCCGCCCGGCCGCAATACCCGGAACAACTCGGCGAATCCCCTGGCCCGCTCGGGGAAGAACATCAGGCCGAACATCGAGAACCCGGCGTCGAACCGATCGGACTCGAACGGCAGGTTCTGCCCGTCACCCACCTGGGCGCGGATATTCGTCAGCCCGGCGGCAGCGGCGTCCTGCGCCAGCCGCGCGATCATCGGCTCGGAGAAATCGATCGCCTCGACCACCGCCACCTGCTCGGCGGCCAGCAGGCTGAGCGTGCCCGGGCCCGCCGCAATATCCACGACCTGCGATGTGGGCGACAACGAGGCGAATTCGAGCGCGCGAGCCGAAAACGGCCGCATAATGGCGGGCGCGAACTCGGCGTATCCGTCGGCGACGAGGTCCCACGGCTCTGCGACGGCAAGCGGGTTTGCGGACATGTTCGGACGATCCTTTCAGCCATCCCATCTAACCGCGCCACACCGGGACGAACTCCCCAGTCCTGCGAATATGCCATTCCGGCCGCCTCGGTAACCGCGAAATGCCCGAAACAACCTCCTGCCGCGACCGGAGGACAGCGCGGTCCTCCGGTCGCGGACGGTTCACAGCGTGCGGGTGAGCCGGTCGGTGAGGATGTGGGCGAAGCGCGCCGGATCCTTCAGCTCGCCGCCCTCGGCCAGCACCGCCGTGCCGAAGAGCAGTTCGGCGGTTTCGGACAGCTCGGTCGCGGTGCCCGCGTCGGCCTCCTCCTTCTTCGCCGCGTACGCGTCGCGCAGGCCGGTGACCAGCGGATGGGTCGGGTTGAGCTCCAGAATCCGCTTCGTCTCCGGCAGCACCTGACCCGACGCCCGATACATCCGCTCCAGCATCGGCGTGAAGTCGAAGACGTCACCGACCAGGCAGGCAGGCGAGGTGGTGAGCCGGTTGGTCAGACGGACCTCCTTGACGCTCTCCTCCAGCGTCTTGCCCAGCCAGGCCAGCACGTCGGCGAAGTCCTTGTCCTGCTGCTCGCGCAGCGCCTCGGAGGCCTTCTTCTCCTCTTCGGTCTCCAGGTCGACCTCGCCCTTGGCGATGGACTGGAACGGCTTGCCGTCGAATTCCGGCACCGAGCCGACCCACATCTCGTCCACCGGGTCGGTCAGGATCAGCACCTCGCGGCCCTTTTCCCGGAACGCCTCCAGGTGCGGGGAACTCTCGACCTGCTGGCGGGTCTCGCCGGTCATGTAGTAGATCGTGTCCTGGCCTTCGGGCATCCGCTCCACGTACTGGGCCAGCGTGGTCAGCTCGGACTCGGAGTTCGTCGAGGCGAACGAGGAGACCTGCAGAATCGTCTCGCGGTTGTCGAAGTCCGAGAGCAGGCCCTCCTTGAGGACGCGGCCGAACTCCTTCCAGAACGTCTGGTACTTGGTCTGATCCTCGGCGCCCTGCAGGTCCTTCACCGTGGACAGCACCTTCTTCACCAGGCGCTTGCGGATCATCTGGATCTGCCGGTCCTGCTGCAGGATCTCGCGGGAGACGTTGAGCGACAGATCCTGCGCGTCCACCACACCCTTGACGAAGCGCAAGTACTCCGGCATCAGCTCTTCGCAGTTGTCCATGATGAACACCCGCTTGACGTAGAGCTGCACCCCGCGCTTGTGCTCCCGGGTGAACAGGTCGAACGGCGCGTGCGACGGGATGAACAGCAGCGCCTGGTATTCGAAGGCGCCCTCGGCCTTCAGCGGGACGATCTCCAGCGGATCGTCCCACGCGTGGCTGACATGCTTGTAGAACTCCTTGTACTCCTCGTCGCTGACCTCGCTCTTGGGGCGGGTCCACAACGCCTTCATGGAGTTGAGCGTCTGCTCTTCGAGGACGGTCTTCTCCGTGGCGTCCTCGCCCTCGCCTTCGGTGACCGTCCGCTCGACCTGCATGCGGATCGGCCAGGCGATGAAGTCGGAGTACTTCTTGACGATCTCCCGCAGCTTCCACTCCAGGGTGTAGTCGAAGAGGTGGTCCTCCTCGTCGACCGGCTTCAGGTGGAGTGCGACGGATGTGCCCTGCGGGGCCTCGTCCAGTTCCTCGATCGTGTAGGTGGAGCTGCCCGCGGTCGCTTCCCAGCGGGTGCCGGTGCTCTCGCCCGCGCGGCGGGTGGTCAGCGTGACCTTGTCGGCGACCATGAAGGTGGAGTAGAAGCCGATGCCGAACTGGCCGATCAGCTCCTCGGCGGCGGCCTCGGACTTGGCCTCCCGCAGCTGCTTGCGCAGCTCGGCGGTACCGGACTTGGCGAGGGTGCCGATCAGATCGACCACCTCGGCGCGCGACATGCCGATGCCGTTGTCCCGGACGGTCAGGATCCGGTTGTCCTTGTCGACCTCCAGCTCGATGTGCAGGTCCGACGTGTCGACGTGCAGATCCTTGTCCCGGAAGGACTCCAGCCGCAGCTTGTCCAGCGCGTCGGAGGAGTTCGAGATCAGCTCCCGCAGGAAGGTGTCCTTGTTGGAGTAGACGGAATGGATCATCAGCTCGAGCAGCTGATGAGTCTCTGCCTGGAACTCGAGTTTTTCGACGTGCTCTGTCACGTCGCGATGGTACCGCCGCCGCCGATCGACGGGCCCGAAGGAGGCAGTGCCGACGCGTGCCGGAAATCGGCCAGACCGGGAACCTCGAGATCGGCGCGGGTCGTCATCCACTCGCGCAACACCTGGGTGGCGCGGACGTCGTCCTCGTTGTACTCCAGCAGCCGGGTGCGCTGGGCCGGGTCGGGCGCGCCGTCGTAGCCCACCGCGAGCCGGTACCAGCTCATCGACGCCTCGCCGCTCGCCTCGGGATCGCGCCAGGCGAATCCGGCGACCGGTGCGATCTTCTTCAGCCCCTTGCCATTGGGGCAGATGAACTGGTCCGAGACGGCCTGGAACATGTCCACCCACTGCGGCCCGTCCACGAACGCGCGCACCTGCTCCACGGTCGGCACGCCCGGGCGTCCCGCGAACCGCCGCGCCGACTCGTACAGCCACTTGTCCTCGGCTGTGCGCGAATAGCAATAGGCGGCAAATGTTTTCCCGGCCGCGGCCGCTTCGGCGCGCACGGTCATCAGCCACGTCCAGAACTCGCCGAAGGAGCGGCCCTCGTCCTCGGTGGGCAGCGGATCCCAGGTCACGAACGGGCGGTACACGCCGTCCAGCAGGGTTCCCCACAGGTAGGCGCCGTGCTCCTGGAAGCTTTCCAGGTCGACGTCGACCTCCACGTCGGCCCGCCGCACCCGCACCGGTTCGACCCTGCGCACCAGCGGCGCACCCGCCATCCAGGCCCGCGCGGTCACCACTGCCTCGTCGAACGGGCCGTGCTGCCAGTCCTCGGGGTCGGCGCCGACCCAGGCGGCCAGTTCGTCGATCGTCTCGACGCCATGCCTGCGCAGCACCTCGGCGCGGGAACCCGGCGCCACCAGGCTGACGTCACGGCGCTCGATCAGCCAGCCCTCACAGCTCGGCCCCTCGATGCCCCGGGTCCACCATGGGCACTGCCTGCACTCGGGCACCTTGGACGGGACGGTCGGCAGCTCGCCGCGCACCACCGCGATCCGGTCGGCGTAGCGGCGGTCGTAGTCGGCAAGCAGCGGGGCGAGGTCGTGCACCAGGACGCGGTCGAAGTCGAAGCCGATCACGCCGCCGACCGCCGCGGGGCTGGCCAATCCGTGGCGCTGCAGCATCCGGTGCAGGTGAGCGAGCCGCTGCTGGTCGCGGGGCTGCTGGCGCAGTTTCCGGTACGGATCCGGTTGCGGATTCCAGTGATACGGGTCCGTGGTGGTGGGGTGGAAGTCCGCCGGTTCCGGTTGACGCGGGTCGGTCACCTTGTGGTTCACCACGATGATCGGGATGTATCCGCCGCGCTCCTCGTCCCGCAGCAGGATCTCGGAGCCGCCGCGCCGACCCGTCTCCGGCTCCTGCGGCAGCAGACCGCCCCAGATGCGTTGCGCGCCGGACGCACACGCGCGCATCGTCGCTTCGGCGCGCTCGGCGGCGCGCAGTTCCGAATCGATGACCACCCACATGTCGGGCGCCGCCGCGATGAGGGCGTCGCGCACCCGGCGGCGGTGTGCGGCGGCGGCATCCCTGCGCTGGCGCACCCCCGCGTCCTCGGTGATCCCCGTCAGTGCGTCGGGATGCGCCGCGTCCAGACGCAGGCGATGGCGGCATCCGATCAGTGCCCTGGCATCGATGAAGGCGGTCGGCACGTCGGCGGGCCGATCCACGGCCGAGCCGTTGCGCTTGCGACCATCCTGGTCACCGATGTCCGAATCCACGCTATGCAGTATGGTCCCTCCCCCCGACAACTCCACTCTGTGGGTTTTGCTGTGCTTGTTTCTGCAGCGCCTGCGGCGCTGCGTGTTCGCGGCCCCCTTGTGTCTCGCGTCCGAGCGACCGCCGCTGGCGACTTCGTCGCGGACGCGGCGGCCACTCGGACGCGGGCCGGGCCGCGAACGGCAATGCTAGGTCTCGCTGCGCTCGAAAACGGGAGTTGGGCCGATTGGTTGCGCTGGCGGCGATGTCGAACTTCCACGTATGCGGCGACTATGCGGACAGCACGGGCCGTCTGGTTTGCAGCGCCAATCGCACGGCGTCCAGGACGTGTGTGAACGCAGTACCCTCGCAGCCGTGAGCACCGAACCGATAGGGTAGCGGCGAACTGTGTGACATGGGCGGACGGCCTTCCCCGGCGTCGTACTGCCATGGCGAACCAGCATGACGGAGGGCCTTCGATGGGGTTGTTCACGAAGCGCAAGCGGCGGCCGAGCCGCAGGGCCGAGGCGAAAGCCCTCAAGCACAAGGCCGTGATCGAGGCCAAGCTCGCCGCCAAGAACGACCGCAAAGCCCGCCGCGCGGAGGCGCGCAGCCAGCGCAAGGTCGCCAAGGCGCAGATCGCCGCGCTCCAGGCGGAGGAGAAGGCCGCGCTGAAGGTGGCGGCCAAGGCCGAGCGCGATCCGTTCAGCGCGAGTCAGGTGAAGAAGTACCTGGGCGTGGCCCGCGTGCTCATCCCGGTGCTGGCACCGCTCGCATACCGTGGCGCGACGTTCCTGCGCGGCCGGCTCGACACCCGCCGCGCCCAGCAGCTCGGCATCGGTATCGACCAGCTCGGCGACTTCACCGGGCACGGCGCGAAGCTCCAGGCCAGGATCGCGAACGCGGAAGCGGCGCTGGAGAAGGTCGGCACGCAGAACGGCAAGGACAAGGGCGAGACGCAGAAGTTCACCGCCGCCACCAAGGACCGCCTCGGCAGCCTCACCGCCGCCGTGCGCACCTCCGACCAGATGCCTGCCCATCGACGCCGCGCAGTGCACGCGTCGATCGCTCACGAGCTGTCCGGGATCGAGTCCGACATCCTGGCCCGGCTCGGCGTGCGCTGAGCCGAACCATCCCGATGTCTGCGCACCTGATCGCCGGCCGCCTGCGCGGTGGGCTGGTCGGTGCGCTCGTCACGACGCTCGCCGTCGCGGCGCATGGCGCCGGGGGCGGCGGTGTTCCCGACTCGACCGAACTGACCCTGCTGTTGCTGATCGCCGCCGCGGCGGGGTCGGCCGCGGGCATGGCGCCGCTACGTCCGGGGCCCGTGCTGGTCGGGCTGCTCGGAGTCGGCCAGCTGGCAAGCCACGCCGCGCTCTCGGGCCTGCTCGGGCACGACCATGCTGGGCACGGAACCGGCGGCGCCCCAACGCTTCCCACACTGCCGACCGGGTGGATGCTGTTCGCGCACACGCTCGCGACGCTCGGCTGCGCGGTCCTGATCGCGCTCGCCGGGCGGCTCTACACCCTGGCCTCCGGGGCGCTGCGTGCCATATTCGCGCCTCCGCGGGCGGCGCGGATCATCGGCACGCCGCACTGGCCTGATCCCGGCCTTCCGCCCTATCGCTGTGCCGCGAACGGCGCGATCGGTCCTCGCGCGCCACCGGTGTCGGCCTGATCACCCGACATCACTTCGTTTCGCACAGAAGGCTTTCAGCATGCACAGCTCGATTTCGCGCGCCGTCGGCACGACGGCCGCCGGGGCGGGACTCGTCCTGCTCACCTGCGGCACGGCCGCGGCACATGTCACGGTGGACGCGCCCGGCGCGGCACAGGGCGGATACACCGTCGCCAGCTTCCGGGTGCCCACCGAGTCCGACACAGCGAGCACCACGGCGCTCACCGTCACCCTGCCCAATCTGAAATCCGCTCGGACCGAGCCCGTCCCGGGGTGGTCGGCCAAGGTCGAACGCAACGACAAGTCCGAGGTCACCGCCGTCACGTGGACAGCCGACCCCGGCGCGCCCGGCATTCCGCCCGGGCAGTTCCAGCGTTTCGCGGTGTCGGTCGGTCCACTGCCCGAACAGGATTCGGTCAGCTTCCCCGCGAAGCAGACCTACTCCGACGGCAAAGTGGTCAGCTGGGACCAGCCGGTCGGCGAAGACAGCGACGAACCCGAACACCCGGCGCCGTCGGTGACCCTCAGCGCGCGCGACCACAGCGCCGCGGACGGGCACAAGGTGGACAGCGAGGCCGCCGACGACGATGTCGACCACGCCGACGACACCGCCCGCTGGCTCGGCGGTATCGGCCTCGCGCTCGGTCTGCTCGGCGTCGCGCTGGGTCTGGGCAACGTGATCCGAGGACGGCGCTCATGACCCGCCGTCTGCTCACCGCCGTGCTGGCGGCGGTGTTCCTGCTCGGATTCGGCATCGCCGCGACGGGAGTCGCCGCCGCGCACTCCGCGGCCACCGGCAGCGTCCCGGAGGACAACGCCACGATCGACACCGGACCCGCCCGGGCCAGCGTCACGTTCAACGAAGAGCTGCAACCCAGCTTCCCCTCGCTCACCGTCGTCGGCCCGGACGGCAACCTCTGGTCCAAGGGCGATCCGGTGGTCGAGGGCAAGACGGTCAGCGTGGCCGTCGGCGAGCTGGGGCCGGTCGGCGAATACACCATCGCCTACCGCGTGACCTCGGCCGACGGCCACCCGGTCAGCGGTAAACGGCACTTCACGCTCAGCAAGCCCGGCAACGGCACGCCCGGACCCAAACCGAACGCCAAAGCGGGCGAGAGCGCGGACGACTCGGGCGGGGTTCCGCTGTGGGTGTTCGTCGCCGGCGCGATCGTGCTCTTCGGCGGCGGGCTCGCATTCGCGTTGTTCGGCGGCAGGAGCCGCGGCCCGAAGCGGTGAACGACGCGAAGATCGGCGGCCGGGGCGCGCGACGGGCCGCCGACCGGACGCCTTGGCCCACGCTGCTCACCGTCGTGTCCGGGCTGCTCGGCGTGGCGCTCGCCTGGGTTCTGATCCTGCCGGAGCCACTGCCCGCCGAGGCGGTGGTCCGGGTGGTGGCCGACGGCGTCGGGGCGGCCGCGCTCGGGTTGGCCGCGCTGCCGAGGATGGCGCCGCGGCTGCGGACACCGTGGCGGTTGCTGGCGGTCCTCGCCGGGGTTTGGGCAATCGCCGAGTTCGCCGTACTGGTCTTCGAGGCGGCGGACGTGGTCGGCGTTCCGGTCGCCGATCTCGGCGCCGAGGAATTCGGCACCTACCTGGTCGACGTCAGCGGCGGACAGGTCGGGATCGCGATCCTGATCGGCGTAGGGACCGTCGCGGGCGGGTCCGCACTGGCGTTCCGGCGGCCCGAGTCCGCCTCGGGTGACCTGGTACTGGTGTTCGCGGCCGTCGCGTTGGCGTTGCGCCCGATCACCGGGCACATGTCGCAGCAGGTCTTCGGCTCGGTGCTCGCGGCGGTGCACGCGTTGGCGGCGGCCGCCTGGTTCGGTTTGCTGATCGCGCTCGCACTGGTGGTCCGGACCCGCGGCGAGTGGGCGGTCGTGCTGCCCAGGTATTCGGCGGTGGCGCTGCCCCTGGTGGCGACGGTGGCGGTGACCGGACTGCTGAACGGGCTGATCCGCGTCGGCGGGATCGTGCCGTTCGTCACGACCGGCTACGGCAGGATCCTGCTCGCCAAGACCGTGGTGCTGCTCGGACTGCTCGCGCTCGGCTGGTGGTGGCGGCGCAGCTGGGTGCCGCGGGCGGCCGACCACCGGATGGGCGCGGACGCTTCGCTGCGCCGGGCGATCGCGGAGGTCGTCGTGATGGCGCTGGCATTCGGGCTCGCCGCGACGCTGGCGGTCACCGCCTGAACCGGTGCGCCCCTGCCCCGGTTAGGGTTTCCGTATGACCGAAGTGAAGATCGTCGAGGATTGCGTTGCCTCGGCGGAGTCCGCGTTCGCGTATGTGAACGACTACCAGAATCTGCCGCGCTTCCTGCACGGCGTCGAGTCCTTCACACCGGTCGGCGAGCAAACGGAAGGGGTCGGCGCCACCTTCGACGGGCACATGAAGCTGGGGCCCGCCTCGCTGAGGTCGCGGATCGAGGTGATCCGGTGGGAGAAGGACTACGCCATCGGGGTGAAGTCCATCAAGGGTTTCGAGATCGAGTCCACCTTCCTGTTCCACGCCAAGGGCGACACTTTGTGCACCGTCGACGCGATCGTGGACTACCGGGTGCCGGGCGGCCTGGCCGGGCGCGCGCTCGGCAAGACCATCGAACCGTTCGTGAAGATCGCCGTACAGCACACCACGCACAACCTGGTGACGCAGATCGCCGCGTTCCACGCCGCGCGCCCTGTTTGATCCGCGGCGCCGGATGTCGGAGTGAGTGCGGTTGCGCGAACGATATCGAGGCCGGGATGCTGGAGCCGTGAGCGCGACACCCTCCTTCACTCAGCGGATCGGCTATATCTGCGGCCGCACGCTGCCGGATTCGATGTCCGATTGGGTGCGCGCGGACCTGGTCGGTCCCGGTGCGACGCGGCGGTATCTGGTGCGGTTCCTGGTGCCGGTGCTTCCGGTGCTCATGCTGTTCCTGCTGCTGCCCGGTCCGCTGTGGATGGGCTTGGCGATGATGGCGCTGCTGTATCTGCCGCTGATCTACTTCACGGTGGCGCTGCTGTACGTCTACCGGCGGCACCGGCTGATCAAGCATGGTCTCGACCCCGCGCTCGCGGACGCCGACGCACACCGCCGGGCCGAACGCGAACGCCTCGACTACGAACGCAGGCATGGCCGGGGCTGAGCCGGGCTACCAACTAGCGGTGACTTATACCACAGGCATAGCCTGAATGCATGAAAACCCCCACTATTGGGCAGCGGATCGCCTACGATCTCGGCCGCGAGCTCCCCGAGGAGCTGCACGAGTGGGTCATTCACGACCTCGTCGGACACGGGGCCATGGAGCGATATCTCGTCCGGTTTCTCGGGCCGATCATCCCGTTCTTCGCCTTGGTGCTGCTCTTCCCCGGGCCGCTCCCCCTCAAGATCGGCTTGATCGTGATGATGATCGTTCCACTGGTCGTCTTCACCGTCGCACTCAGCTATGTCTGGCGCCGATTCCGGCTGGTCCAGCACGGCTTGAATCCGGAATTGGTCGATCACGGCAAGATCACCGATCGCGAGCGGGAGCTATACGAACTGCGCTACGGCCACCGATAACGCGAGCCGCGGACGCAAGCCGAGACGTGCGTGCGCCGAACAACCACGCACGGCGGTGTTCGGCGTCCGAAAAGGAACCCGCGAACATGCCCTGCCGGGGACGCGGCAAAATAACTACAGTGACCGAATCGCAGAATGTAATCGCCACCGCCGACCTGGCCGATGAGATCGGCCCGGAGATCCGCAGCTGCGACACGCAGTTCATTCAGTTCGGCGGGCGCGCGGCGTTTTCCGGACGCATCACCACCATCCGCTGCTTCCAGGACAATCTGCTGGTGAAGCAGACGCTCGGCGAACCGGGCGAAGGCAAGGTCCTGGTGGTCGACGGCGGTGCGAGCGTGCACACCGCGCTGGTCGGCGACATTATCGCCGGGCGCGGTGTCGACAACGGCTGGGCAGGCGTCATCGTCAACGGCGCGGTGCGCGACTCCGCCATCCTGCGCACCCTCGACATCGGCATCAAAGCGCTGGGCACCAACCCGCGCAAGAGCACCCAGACCGGCAGCGGTGAGCGGGATGTGCCGGTCCAGTTCGGCGGCGTCACCTTCGTCCCCGGCGAGATGCTCTACAGCGACCACGACGGCGTCGTGGTGCGTGCGGAGGGCTGAGCGGTGGAGTGAGCGGTCGCGGATCGACACCGAACCGGCGGTCCATCCGCAGCGGACCGCCGCCGCTCAGGACACGGTCAGCCGGACACCCTGGCCTTGTGACCGGCGAGGGCGACCACGTCACCGACATGCAACTGTCGTCCGCGACGTAGCTCGACCTCGTCGTTCACCCGCACCAATCCGGCGGCGATCACGGTCTTTGCCTCCGAACCGGATTCGATCAGGTTGGCCAGTTTCAGAAACTGACCTAGCCGAATGACGTCATCATCGATCGGCACATCGACTGGTTCTGACATGAGGTAAATACTTACTCCGCCACCCGAACTCACCGGACACCGCCCTACACCCCCGGCGATCCATGAGCAACCGCCCACCTGCCGACCACTGACACGCCGCCCCACAGGCGTGGCAAATCCGACACAGCTGCGTACACACTGGTTCCGTGACGTCCACGCAAGCCCAGCAACACATCGATACCGAACCGCCCCCGGGCGGGCCTACTCCGCCGGTCCCGCACCGTGCCCACGGACGACTTTCGGAAGTGCCGCATATCGCGGGATTGACACTCGGTGTGTTCGCCGTGCTGTGCTTTCTCTGGAGCCTTTCCCCCGGACTTCGTTTCCTGACCCAGGTGCCGCGCCGCTACATCGACGACTATTACTTCGACGCGCCGGACACCAATTTGATGTGGGCGCTGGTCGTCGGATTCCTCGCGGGCGCGATCACCAGCCGGAAACGAATCGCCTGGTGGTTGCTGGTCGCTTATCTCGCGAGCTACACGGTCGGAAACATCCTGCTGTTCACCGAGCAGGGCAATATCCACGCGCTGGTGGCCATGGTGCTGCACTTAGCGGTGATCGGCGTGCTCATCGCGGCCTGGCCGGAGTTCTACACCCAGGTGCGCCGGGGCGCGGGTTGGAAGGCGCTCGGTGTTCTGGTCGGCGGCTTGGCCGTCGGCGCGCTGCTCGGCTGGGGCCTGGTGGAGCTGTTCCCCGGCAGCCTGCCGCCTGGCGTGCAGCGACCCGCCTGGGCGCTGTACCGGGTGACCGCGGCGGTGCTGGCGGACAACGAGCACTTCGACGGCCATCCGCGGCCATTCGTCAACTTCCTGCTCGGCCTGTTCGGCGCGGTCGCGCTGCTGGCCGCCGTGATCATCCTGCTGCGGTCGCAGCGCGCGGCCAACGCGATGACCGGAGTCGACGAGTCGGCGATCCGGGGGCTGCTGGAGCGCTCGGACGTGGAGGATTCGCTCGGTTACTTCGCCACCCGCCGGGACAAGGCGGTGGTGTTCGCGCCGAGCGGCAAGGCGGCGGTGACCTACCGTGTCGAGCTGGGCGTCTGCCTGGCCAGCGGCGATCCGATCGGTATCCGCGAGGCCTGGCCGCAGGCGATCGACGCCTGGCTGCGCTTGGCCGACCGATTCGGGTGGGCCCCGGCGGTGATGGGCGCGAGCGAACTCGGCGCGACGGCGTATCGGCGCGCGGGCCTTTCCGTGCTGCGCCTCGGCGACGAGGCCATTCTGGACACCAGGAATTTCTCGCTGGCCGGACCGGAGATGAAGCCGGTGCGCCAGGCCGCGAACCGGCTGCGCAAGCACGGGGTAGGCGTGCGCATTCGCAGGCACCGCGATATCCCCGCCGACGAGTTCCCCCAGATCATCGCCCGCGCGGACAGCTGGCGCGACACCGAGACCGAGCGCGGGTTCTCCATGGCACTCGGCCGATTGGGCGATCCGTTGGACGGCGATTGCCTGCTGGTCGAGGCGATCAATCCGCAAGGTCGGGTGCTCGGCATGCTGTCGCTGGTCCCCTGGGGACGCACCGGCGTGTCCCTGGAGTTGATGCGCCGCGATCCGCAGGGCCCGAATGGCGTGATGGAGCTGATGATCTCCCAGCTCGCGCTGAACTCCGACCAGTACGCCATCACCAAGGTGTCGTTGAACTTCGCGGTGTTCCGCTCGGTGTTCGAGGAGGGCGGCCGGATCGGCGCCGGTCCCGTGCTGCGCTTGTGGCGCGGCGTGCTGTTGTTCTTCTCGCGGTGGTGGCAGCTGGAGGCGCTGTATCGCTCGAACGTCAAATACCAGCCGCATTGGGCTCCCCGGTTCTTCCTGTTCGAAGAGCGCAGGCAGCTGCCGCGAGTCGCGGTGGCCAGCGCGCTGGCCGAGGGTTTCCTCCCCCGGCTGGGCAAGGAGACCGGCACGGTGACGCACACCGGCGTGCACGCCGCGGTGCCCGCGACGGTGACAGGATTGCACGCCGACGGCAGTCCACCGGAGATCGCGGAGGTCGCGGGCGAGGAGGAACTTCCGCGCAGGCCCGAACAGGTTCGCGTGCGCATGGACAAGCTTGCCCGCCTCGCCGATTCCGGTATAGACCCCTACCCGGTCGCCTATCCGCCGACGCACAGCGTCACCGAGGCGCGGCGTTCCCCGCGCGGCACCACGGTCCGGGTCTGCGGCAGGCTGCTGCGCATTCGCGACTACGGCGGCGTGATCTTCGCGGTGGTCCGCGACTGGACCGACGACATCCAGTTGATGATCGATCGCGACCGGGTCGGCGCCGAACGCAGCGCCGAATTCGGTGAGTTCTTCGATCTCGGCGACCTGATCGAGGTGAGCGGCCAGATCGGGCAGAGCAGGCGCGGTGAGCTGTCGTTGCTCGCGGCGGACTGGCGGATGCTGGGCAAATGCCTGCACCCGTTGCCGGACAAGTGGAAAGGCCTGTCCGATCCCGAGGCCAGGGTGCGGCAGCGCTACGTCGACATGGCGATCAACACCGAGATCCGCGAGGTGCTGGCCAAGCGCAGCGCGGTGGTGCGCTCGCTGCGGGATTCGTTGAACTCCTGGGGATTCCTGGAGATGGAGACGCCGATCCTGCAACGGGTGCACGGCGGCGCCAACGCCACGCCGTTCGTCACCCACATCAACGCCTACGACCTCGACCTCTACCTGCGTATCGCGCCCGAGCTGTACCTGAAGCGTTTGTGCGTCGGCGGCATGGAGAAGGTGTTCGAGATCGGGCGGACCTTCCGCAACGAAGGCGTCGACTTCAGTCACAACCCGGAGTTCACCATCCTGGAGGCGTACGAGGCGCACAGCGATTACGAGCGCATGATGCACCTGTGCCGTCGGCTGATCCAGAACGCCGCCATCGCGGCCAACGGTGCGATGGTGGCGTTGCGGCCCACCGGGAACGGCGCGTTCGAGGAGGTGGACATCTCCGGCGAGTGGCGGGTGATGACGGTGCACGCGGCGGTGTCCGAGGCGATCGGCACCGTGATCACGCCGGAGACCGGGGTCGAGGAACTGCGCGCGCTGTGCGACAAGGTCGACGTGCCCTACCAGCACGGCTGGGACGCGGGCCAGGTGGTGCTGGAGATGTATGAGCACCTGGTCGAGTCGCGCACCGAGGAACCGACCTTCTACATCGACTTCCCGACCTCGGTGTCCCCGCTGACCAGGCAGCATCGCAGCATCCCCGGCGTCACCGAGCGCTGGGACCTGGTCGCGTGGGGTGTCGAGCTCGGCACCGCCTACAGCGAGCTCACCGATCCGGTGGAGCAGCGGCGCAGGCTCACCGAGCAGTCGCTGCTCGCGGCGGGCGGCGACCCGGAGGCGATGGAGCTCGACGAGGACTTCCTGCAGGCGCTCGAACACGCGATGCCGCCGACCGGCGGGCTCGGGATGGGCGTGGACCGGATCGTCATGCTGATCACCGGACGCAGCATTCGCGAGACGCTGGCGTTCCCGCTGGTGAAACCACGCTGAGCGAGCCTTCCCCGGCGATCGGTTCTCATCCAGCGAATAGGACGGCTACGCTTGGATATTCGGCTCCGGGAGGAGGCCGATACACCTTAAGGGGTTGTGAGATGTACCTTGACCTGCTGGCCAACGCTAGCCTGCTGGACCACTCCGTGTGGGCGAGCCCGGACGTGTGGATGAGTTCGGCTACCGAGCTCGCCGCCAAAAAGAAGAAGAGCAGCAAGGGCGGCGGGCTGATCGTCGGCGCGATCTGCTGCCTGTTGGTCGTGGCGTTGATCATCGCCGGTATCTATCTGTTGACCAAGCGGAAGAAGAACACCTAGCCAGACGTCGACGGCCCGGCTCGCATGAGGCGAACCGGGCCGTCGTTCGTGCCGGGTAGCCGGACTCAGAGTCGGTCGATCTCGGTGACGTCGGTATCTGCGGGACTGTCGGGTCCGGATGGAACCGGCTGCGGGGCATCGGGCAGAGTGGGCGTGTGCAGTTGATCCTTGTTCGCCATGCTCAGCCGGTCCGGATATCGAACTCCGCTGGACCCGCGGATCCGGAGTTGGCCCTGGTGGGGCTGGAGCAGGCCGAGCGGGTGCCCGCGGCGCTCGGGCATCATCGGATCTCCCGGGTGGTGAGCAGTCCGCAGCGCAGGGCGCGGGAAACCGCGGCGCCGACCGCCACGAAACTCGGTCTCGACGTGGAGATCGTCGACGACCTCGCCGAGTACGATCGCGATCTGCCCGCGTATATCCCGATCGAAGACGCCAAAGTCGAATTCCGGGACGCGTATGAGCGAATCAAAGCCGGGGATTTCCCGTTGCAGGTCGATGGGGACGCCTTCAAGGCCAGAGTGCGAGCCGCCATCGCCGACATCGTCGCCGCCACGGAACCAGAGGACACCGTCATCGTGTTCGCGCACGGCGGGGTGATCAACGTGACGCTGCAAGAGATCCTCGGACTGGAACGGCCGCTGACCTTCCCCATCGACTACTGCTCCATCACCCGGATCCTGTTCTCCCGCAGCGGACGCCGCACGGCGGCAACGGTCAACGAGAACGGGCACGTGTGGGATCTCTTGCCGCGCAACATGGCTACTCGAAGCTGAGCCATTCACAGCCGATTGCCAGGACCATCGCACCGGTGTCCCAGCGACGGAATCTTCGATGGGACCGGTGAGCCACTCGCACAGTGGCTCACGGTTCGAGAGAAAGGAATTCCGTGTCGCTCTCCAAAACCACCGCACCGCTGCGGCGTCTCGCCCGGGTGACCGTGGCGGGCGCGCTGATCGCCGTCCCGCTCGCGGCCCTGGCCGCGACCGCATCCGCCGAAACGCCCGCCGAGCCGGGCGAGGGGGTCCAGGTCCAGGTTGTGGACGAACCACAGCAGGGTGCCGACATCAATCGCCCTCGTCACTTCGAAAGGCATGACGGCCCGTGCCCGGGGCCGGATGACCACCCGTGGCGCGACGGCCCGCCGCCGCGTCAGTTCCACTTCAAGCAGTCCTTGCCGCCGACCGGGTCCAGCTAGCCCCGCCACCGACCGGGAAAACCGAAGGCCCACCTCCGAGCCAGGAGGTGGGCCTTGTGGTTTCGGCGATGGCTCAGGCCATGCCCGCGATCCAGTTCCGCATCCAGGAGATGGCGGTCTGGCCGCCGCCCACCTGGTAGCTGCCGTACACCGTGTGCGCCTGCGACTTGTAGAAGCGCTCGAGATCCTTGGCCCGCTGCTGGTTGGCCGAGTCGGTCAGCTGCGCCTGCAGCGTCGGGACACCGCCGAGCGACATCAGGTCGCCGATGATGTTGCCCGCCTCGATCTGGTAGCGCCACATGTTGGCGGGGTTGGCGTCCGACGCCTGGGCGAGGAATCCGGCGAACCGCGTGACGAAGTCGTCGGTCGCGGTCGCGCAGTAGAGGTCGTCGACGGCGCAGATGGTGCGCGTGCGGTCGCTGATCCAGCCGAAGCCGCCGACCCGGGGACCGCCCGCGCCCGCACCGGGAGCGATCGGGCCGACCTGGATGTCGGTGGGCGAACGACGCGGATCGGAGATCAGACCGACACCGGCCACGCGGTCGGGCGGCACGACACCGAGCCCGGTGCCGATCTCGGCGGCGAGGTCACCGGCGGCGTCCGCGCCCTGGCTGTAGCCGACGAGCGCGATCCTCGTCGCGCCGCACCGCTGCGCCATGGCCGCGATCATGCCCCGCGCGTTGTCGACCGCCTCTTTCTTCGAGTTGCCGTAAACCTCACCCTCCCAAGGGAAGGCGGTCGCGGCGTAGGTCACGTAGTCGACCTCCGCGGAGGACGGCAGACCTCGGGTGACGCCCGACAGCATGCCGGGCTGCGGCGTCTTGTCGTGTCCGGTCTCCCAGGTACCCGGAATCGCCACCACGTACAGGCTCGGGCAGCCCGGGGCCGCGCTCGCGGACCCGCTGCCGAAAACCAAGCCGGACATCACTGTCGCGGACGCGCCCAGAGCCGCGACGACCTTCTTCCACTGCATACCGCTCCAAACCCTTGCCCTCGTCGAACTGCCCGCCGAGTTGCCGCGTCAATGCTGACCTCGTCGAATGTCGTTCCAGTGCACGCTGGGTGAACACACGGCACCCACCACAAGATCAGCCACACGCCGAAGATCACAATAAGGGCACAACCGCCGCAATGCCATTCGAAAGCTGCGATGTGTCGGATTTCCGACACTCAGCGAGGGAATGAACGATCGCCCATCGGCACGGGAAATGTATGCGGCCCGAGGACCTGTCGAGCGCGAAAAGGCGCCTGCGGACAAGTTGTCCACAGGCGCCTTCGTTTCCGCTCCGGTAAGAGAGGGGTCTAGCGCTGAGCCACCATGGTGGGGGTGATCGGCGCTGGGAGGGCGGTCTCGCCTTCCAGGTACCGGTCGACACCGGCGGCCGCGGCGCGGCCTTCGGCGATGGCCCAGACGATGAGCGACTGACCACGGCCCATGTCACCCGCGACGAAGACGCCGGGAACGTTGGTCGCCCAGTTCTTGTCGCGCTGCACATTGCCGCGCTGGTCGTAGCCGACGCCGAGATCGGTGAGCAGGCCCGGCTTCTCGGGGCCGACGAAACCCATGGCCAACAGCACCAAGTCGGCCTCGAGCGTGAAGTCGGTGCCCTCGACCTTCTCGAAGCGCCCGTTGACCATCGTGACCTCGTGCGCTTCCAGGCCGGTCACCTTGCCGTCCGCGCCGACGAAGCGCTCGGTGTTCACCGAGAACACCCGCTCGCCGCCCTCCTCGTGCGCCGAGGAGACCCGGTACATCAGCGGGTAGGTCGGCCACGGGGTCGAGGCGGCCCGCTCCTCCGGCGGACGCGGCATGATCTCGAACTGGTGCACGCTGGCCGCGCCCTGCCGGTGCGAGGTGCCCAGGCAGTCCGCGCCGGTGTCGCCGCCGCCGATGATGACGACCTTCTTGCCCTTCGCGTGGATGGGCGGCAGGCCGTCGGCGTCGGTGACGTCGTCGCCGAGCTGCACCCGGTTGGCCCACGGCAGGAACTCCATCGCCTGGTGGATGCCGTCCAGGTCGCGACCGGGGATCGGCAGGTCACGGGCAACGGTGGCGCCACCGGCGAGCACGATCGCGTCGAACCGCTCGCGCAACTGCTCGGCGGTGATGTCGACGCCCACGTTCACACCGGTCTTGAAGATGGTGCCCTCGGCCTCCATCTGCGCCAGACGGCGGTCGATGAAGCGCTTCTCCATCTTGAATTCCGGGATGCCGTAGCGCAGCAGACCGCCGATGCGGTCGGCCCGCTCGAACACCGTCACGGTGTGCCCGGCGCGGGTCAGCTGCTGCGCCGCGGCCAGACCGGCCGGACCGGAACCGACCACGGCGACCTTTTTGCCGGTGAGGCGGGTCGGGTAGACCGGGGTCACCCAGCCCTCGTCGAAGGCGTTCTCGATGATCTCGACCTCAACCTGCTTGATCGTGACCGGATCCTGGTTGATGCCGAGCACGCAGGACGCCTCGCACGGCGCGGGGCACAACCGCCCGGTGAACTCCGGGAAGTTGTTGGTCGCGTGCAGCCGGTCGATGCCTTCCCGCCAGCGGTCCTTGTAGACCAGGTCGTTCCACTCGGGAATCAGGTTCCCCAGCGGGCAGCCGTTGTGGCAGAACGGGATACCGCAGTCCATGCACCGGCTGGCCTGGGTGCGCAGGGTCTGGTGGGAGAAGTTCTCCTCGTAGACCTCTTTCCAGTCCATCAGGCGCAGCGGTACGGGCCGCCGCTTCGGCAGTTCCCGAGAGGTGTGCTTCAGAAAACCCTGGGGGTCAGCCACGAGCGGCCCCCGAATAGTCACAGCGCGTCGTCCACGTCATCTGTAGAACTCTCTTTTCAGCCACGAGCGGCCTCCATAATCGCCTCGTCCACGTCCTTGCCGCTCTTCTCAGCTTCGGAGATGGCGAGCAAAACTTTCTTGTATTCCCGCGGCATGAGCTTGACGAAGTGGTTCACCTGCTGCGACCAATCGCTCAGAATGCGATCGGCCACCGGGGAACCCGTCTGGTCACGATGCTGGGTGATGATGTCGTGCAGCCAGGTGAAGTCGTCACCGGCCAATTGCTCGACGGCGTCGGCCTGCTCGGGGTTGAGCTTGGACGCGAAGGTGCCGTTCGGGTCGAAGACGAACGCAACGCCGCCGGACATACCGGCGCCGAAGTTACGCCCGGTTTCGCCCAGGATGACCACACGACCACCGGTCATGTACTCGCAGCCGTGATCGCCGACGCCCTCGACCACCGCGGTGGCGCCGGAGTTGCGCACGGCGAACCGCTCGCCGACCACACCGCTGAGGAACACCTGCCCGCTGGTCGCGCCGAACAGGATCACGTTGCCCGCGATGATGTTCTGCTCCGCGACGAACTCGCCGGGCGCGTTCAGCGACGGGCGCACCACGAGGCGGCCGCCGGAAAGACCCTTGCCGACATAGTCGTTGGCGTCACCCTGCACGCGCAGCGTGATACCCGCGGGCACGAAGGCGCCGAAGCTGTTGCCCGCCGACCCGGTGAAGGTGATGTCGATGGTGTCGTCGGGCAGACCGGCGCCGCCGTAGAGCTTGGTCACCTCGTGGCCGAGCATGGTGCCGACGGTGCGGTTCACGTTCGTGATCTTGGTCTCGAACTTCACCGCCTGTCCGCGCTCGAGCGCGTCCCGGCTCTGCACGATCAGCTGCTGGTCCAGCGCCTTGTCCAAGCCGTGGTCCTGCGGCTTGGTGCAGCGGCGGTCCTGGTACATGAACGCCGTCTCGACGTCGTCGAGGATCGGCGACAGGTCCAGCTTGCTGGCCTTCCAGTGCTGCTTGGCCCGCGAGGTGTCGAGCAGATCGACCCGCCCGATGGCCTCGTCCAGGGTGCGGAAGCCCAGCTGCGCCAGCAGCTCCCTGACCTCTTCGGCGATGAACAGGAAGAAGTTCTCGACGAATTCCGGCTTGCCGGTGAAGCGTTCGCGCAGCACCGGATTCTGCGTCGCGACGCCGACCGGGCAGGTGTCCAGGTGGCAGACGCGCATCATGATACAGCCCGAGACCACCAGCGGCGCGGTGGCGAAGCCGTACTCCTCGGCGCCGAGCAGCGCGGCGATCATCACGTCGCGGCCGGTCTTCATCTGGCCGTCGACCTGCACCACGATGCGGTCGCGCAGGCCGTTGAGCAGCAACGTCTGCTGGGTCTCGGCCAGGCCGAGCTCCCAGGGACCGCCCGCGTGCTTGAGCGAGGTCAGCGGCGAGGCGCCGGTGCCGCCGTCGTGACCGGAGATCAGCACGACGTCCGCGTGCGCCTTGGAGACGCCAGCGGCGACGGTGCCGACACCCGGCTCGGCGACCAGCTTCACGTGGATGCGCGCCTGCGGGTTCGCGTTCTTCAGGTCGTGGATCAGCTGCGCCAGATCCTCGATCGAGTAGATGTCGTGGTGCGGCGGCGGCGAGATCAGGCCGACGCCCGGCGTCGAGTGCCGCACCTCGGCGACCCACGGGTACACCTTGTGCGCGGGCAGCTGGCCGCCCTCACCGGGCTTGGCGCCCTGCGCCATCTTGATCTGGATGTCGGTGCAGTTGGTCAGGTAGTGCGCGGTCACGCCGAAGCGGCCGGAGGCCACCTGCTTGATCGCGCTGCGCCGCCAGTCGCCGTTCTCCTCCGGCTCGAAGCGCGACGGCGACTCGCCGCCCTCACCCGAGTTCGACCGTCCGCCGAGGCGGTTCATCGCGATCGCCAGGGTCTCGTGCGCTTCCGCCGAGATAGAGCCGTAGCTCATCGCGCCGGTGGAGAACCGCTTCACGATCTCCGACGCGGGCTCGACCTCCTCGATCGGGATCGGGCTGCGCGCGTCGCCCTTGAACTTGAACAGGCCGCGCAGCGACGCGAGCCGCTCGGACTGGTCGTCGACCAGCTTGGTGTACTCCTTGAAGATCGAGTACTGGCCGGAGCGGGTGGCGTGCTGCAGCTTGAACACCGTGTCCGGGTTGAACAGGTGGTATTCGCCTTCGCGCCGCCACTGGTACTCACCGCCCACCTCGAGCTCGCGGTGCGCGCGCTCATTGCGGTTCTCCAGGAAGGCGATCCGGTGCCGCTGAGCGACCTCGTCGGCGATCTCGTCCAGGCCGATGCCGTCCAGGTGCGAGCGCAGGCCGGTGAAGTACTCGTCCACCAGCTCCTGCGACAGGCCGATCACCTGGAACAGCTGCGCGCCGTTGTAGGACGCGAGGGTGGAGATGCCCATCTTGGACATCACCTTCAGCACGCCCTTGCCCGCCGCCTTGTTGTAGTTCGCGACCGCCTTGCGGTAGTCGGCGGCCAGGTCGCCGGTGCTGCCCGGCATCTCCAGCGCGCCGCGCTCGAGCATGTCCTCGATGGTCTCGAAGGCCATGTACGGGTTGATCGCGGCGGCGCCGAAGCCGACCAGCATGGCCATGTGGTGCACCTCGCGGGCGTCACCGGCCTCCACGACGAGCCCGACCATGGTGCGGGTGCGCTCGCGCACCAGGTGGTGGTGCACCGAGGAGGTCAGCAGCAGCGACGGGATCGGCGCCAGCTTCTCGTTGGACTCGCGGTCGGAGAGCACGATGATCCGCGCTCCACCGTCGATGGCGGCCGACACCTGGGTGTTGATCGCCTCGAGCGCCTTGCGCAGGCCCTTGCCGCCCTTCTTCACGGGGTACAGGCCGCGCACGACGACCGACCGCAGTTCGGGGTGCGAACCGTCGTCGTTGATGTGCACGAGCTTGGCGAGCTCGTCGTTGTCCAGGATCGGCTGCTCCAGCGCGATCTGGTTGCACGACTCGGGTCCGGGGTGCAGCAGGTCGGCCTCCGGGCCGATGTTGCGCTTGAGGCTGGTCACCACCTCTTCCCGGATCGCGTCCAGCGGCGGGTTGGTGACCTGCGCGAACAGCTGGGAGAAGTAGTCGAACAGCAGGCGCGGACGGCTGGACAGCACCGCGATCGGGGTGTCGGTGCCCATCGAGCCGAGCGCTTCGAGGCCGGTCCTCGCCATCGGCGAGATCAGCAGGTTGAGCTCCTCGGTGGTGTATCCGAAGATCTGCTGGCGGATCAGCACGCGATCGTGCGACATGTGCACGTGCGGACGGTCGGGCAGGTCGGCGAGGCGGGACACGCCCTTGTCCAGCCACTCCTGGTACGGGTGCTCGGCGGCGAGCCGGGACTTGATCTCATCGTCGCCGACGATGCGGCCCTGGGCGGTGTCGACCAGGAACATGCGGCCCGGCTGCAGACGGGCCTTCTTGACCACCTTGGACGGGTCGATGTCGAGCACGCCGACCTCGGAGGCCATCACGACCAGGCCGTCGTCGGTCACCCAGATGCGGCTGGGGCGCAGGCCGTTGCGGTCGAGCACGGCGCCGATGACGGTGCCGTCGGTGAAGCACACCGACGCCGGGCCGTCCCACGGCTCCATCAGCATCGAGTGGTACTCGTAGAACGCCCGCCGCTGCGGGTCCATGTTGTCGTTGCGTTCCCAGGCCTCGGGAATCATCATCAGCACGGCGTGGGGCAAGCTGCGGCCGCCGAGGTGCAGCAGTTCCAGCACCTCGTCGAACCGGGCGGTGTCGCTCGCCCCCGGGGTACAGACCGGGAAGATCTTCTCCAGCCGGTTCTTGCCCGCGGAGTCGATGCCGAAGACGTCGCTGCGCAGCAGCGCCTCACGGGCGCGCATCCAGTTCTCGTTGCCGGTGACGGTGTTGATCTCACCGTTGTGCGCGACGCGGCGGAACGGGTGCGCCAGCGGCCAGGACGGGAAGGTGTTGGTGGAGAAGCGGGAGTGCACGATGCCCAGCGCGCTCTCCACCCGGGAGTCCTGCAGGTCCAGGTAGAATGCGCGCAGCTGCGGCGTGGTGAACATGCCCTTGTAGACGAAGGTCTGCCCGGACAGGCTCGGGAAGTAGACCGATTCCCTGCCGACCGCGCCCTCACCCGCACCGGCCGACCCGAGTTCGTGCTCGACTCGCTTGCGCACCACGTAGGCGCGACGCTCCAGATCCATACCCGACAGCGGTTCGGAAGCGTTCTTCGGCGAGGCGATGAAGATCTGCCGGAAGGTCGGCATGGCGTCGCGCGCCAGCGCGCCGAGCGACGACTCGTCGATCGGCACCTCACGCCAGCCGAGGACCTCCAGGCCCTCTTCCTTGACGATCTTCTCCACGCCGTAGGCGGCGCGCGCGGCTTCGCGACGTGCCTGCGGCAGGAAGGCGATACCGGAGGCGTAGGAGCCCTCCGGCGGCAACTCGAAGTCCACGATGGCGCGGAAGAAACGGTCGGGAACCTGGATCAGGATGCCCGCGCCGTCACCGCTGTTGGGCTCGGCGCCGGCGGCACCACGGTGCTCCAGGTTCAACAGAGCCGTAATAGCCTTGTCGACGATGTCGCGGCTGCGGCGGCCGTGCATGTCGACGACGAACGCGACGCCGCAGGCGTCGTGCTCGTTCGCCGGGTCGTAGAGACCGATGGGTCCAGGTGACCGGTGGCCAGGAAGTTGCGTCATGCCTCTGCCTTCAAGAAAGTCGGCCTTCGAAGAAAAACGGCCTTTCGTCGAACGCCTCCGTACAAGACTGCGCCCGTACGTTCCGAAGCCAGCCGCGCTGATGGCCTTCGGCGTGCAGTCAGGTCTGCAGTTGTGTCCACCCGCTTCTGTGACGTAGTGGGTGCCCTTCGGTAACGGATCCCTAACAAGATCCTTACCTCCGAGCGGGTTCTCGCCCGCTACGCTGAGCACCGGCTAGGGCTGCCCGAGCGGGCGATTGCCGAACATTCTGTGTTCGGTGTAAGAGCAAACGATAAGTCAGGTCCAGGGCCCAACCAACTTAGGTTGCGCTAATAACCGGGTTTAGCTGGGCTTCTTCATTCGGTCCTCCACGTGTGCGCGTCGTCCAGTGTAAAGCAGCGAGTACCGTGCGATCGATCCCCGTGGCACCGGGTGCCAGCTGGGCTGAACCGGCGCGCATCACCGGCCCGAAACCTCAACGCAACACCGAGAACCCGCCCTCACCTGCGTCGAAGAAGGTTTCCCCGCACAGGGCCGGACAAAACCAAGTGGCAGCGGCTAACTCGGCGATCGGGTCGCTGAGATATTTCCGACACCGGCGTGACAAGCCGTGAATGTGATCCGACCGTCCGGACTCTTTTACCCCCTGTGTAGTTCAGCACATTCTCAGCAAATAAGCAGGAGTGTTGTTGGACACATTTTCCGAGCGAACGCGCGACACCCGTTCAGGCCGGGCACAGCGCGATCGCGGCACGTACCAGCGCAGCCTGGTGCAAGGCATCCATCCGGCCGGTGCCGAACACGCGGAAGACGCTCTGCGCCAACCGTTTCGTGCAATCCGGCGCGGTCAGCTCGGCTCGGCGGGCGGCCAGCTGGTCGAGGATTCCGACGTTCACCCGGTCGATGACCGGGCGCACGGACGCGAGGCCGACTGGGTCGCTCGGCGCCGCGGCCGGATCGAACCGCCACCGGAGCATCAGGCCGCGCTGCACCGTCTTGTTGGCCTCGATCTGGCCGAAGAACACCTGCCGTACCCAGTTCTCCGGCAGGTCACGGCCGTTACCGAGGCGGGCCATCGCGTCGTAGACCTCGGCCTCGCGCACGGGATCGTCGATGGTCGGCTCGATGCCGCGCTCACCGGCCGCCGCCCACTTCGCCGCGGCCACCGCGTCGGCGGTGTCCAGCCGCTCGACCACCAGCCCGACCAGCCGGTCCAGTGATCCGTCGGCGGGGGACGCGCCCGCGCTACCAGGCCACATGAGCAGCGCCGCCGCGAATACCGTCACTACGACTCCGCGCATGCCGGGACCTCCTCGGATCGCTCACCACCGCGCCAGAGTAGGCGTATTCACCCACCACGTTCCGGACGACGCCCGATGATCTGTGAGCCTGGACACATCCGGCCGCCCCTGCTCGCTGAGTCGGCGGGGTGCCTGTCACGCTGTCACAACGAATCCGTGACAGTTTCGTCGCGCCCGCGAAAGCGCCTGGGACGTAGAGGATGTGCCTTCCGATGACCGTCACCGGCTTGTTCACCTGGCTCGGCGGGGGCCGGACCAGCGAAATCACCGATCGCCATGAGCGCGCCGGTTACGCCGTCACCGGTGCCGTCGTGCTGTTGTTCGCGACCATCTCGGGTGGGACCACCGGGCTGGCCGCGGCCTCGACGGACGCGTGGCCGCTGTGGGCGACGCTGGCGGCGGCGCTCGTGGTCGCAGCGCTGACCGGCGCGCTCGCGCGCGCGGTTGCGACGGCGCGGCCGAGCGGAGGGCCGGATCGGCTCGGGTTGATCGTGCGTCTCGCGGTCGCCGTGCTGGCAGGCGGATTGCTGGCCGAATTGGCCGCGGTCGTGCTCTTCGGCGGGTCCGTCGACCGGGTGCTGGATGACCGGGCTCAGCGGTCGGTCGATTCGGCGGCGCAGGTGATCGCGGCGCGGAGCGAGTTGGACCGGGCGAAGGCCGACCGGGCCGCGCTCGACCAGGCGATCGCCAAAGCGCAGACCGATATCGACCATGCGTTGGTGATCGCCCGCTGCGAGTACAACCCGACCCCCGAGTGCCCGCGGACCAGGATCACCGGCGTACCGGGCCGCGGCCCGGAGGCGCAGACGGCCAACGACATGCTCGACGACGCCCGCAAGCAGCTCGCCGCGGCGCAGGGCCGGGTCGACGCGGCCGACCGCCGGATCGCCGACGACCAGGACGCCCTCTCCGCCGCACGGAACGCCGCCTTCGACGGCGCAGACCGCGGATTCGGCGCGCGCTGGCAGGCGATGAACGACTACACCGTGCGCGAGGCGTTGCCGTTGCGCATTCTCACCATCGTGGCGTTCGTCGCGCTCGCCCTGCTGCCGCTGGTGCTGCGCTGGTGGCGCGGAGAAACATCGTTCGACCGGCACAACGCGGCGCGTGCCGTGCACGACCGCGCGGAGCGCGAAGCCGACACGGCCATCGCGGTCAAGCAGGCCGAAGTGCGCGCCGAAGCCGAAACCCTGCGCGCCGAACAGCAGCTCACCGCCGCCCGCCTCGCCGTCGAGGCGGACACGGCCATCGACCGGGAGCACCAGCGCACCCGCATCATCGCGGCCATCGGCGGCATCGAGATCGGTATCACCGAACCGCCGCGCCGCCCCGAACTTCCCGCCGCCGCGGCGGACGATCGAAAGGACAGCGCCATGCCGCACGAGGTGACGCCGAACCTACCCGCCCCCGTGACCGCGAGCCCGCCCGCGCCCGCCGTCGCGCCGGCCCCCGCCGCGCGCCCGAGCGGCGGTCTCGAACTGCCGCTGATCGGCACGGTGCCGTTCACCGATACCGCGGCGCGCTTCATCCGGCCCCTGGTTCCGTCGTTCGTCGCCAACGCGATCGACACCGCGACGCATCCGCTACGCACCGCGCGGCAGGCGTTCGAGGAGGTCGAGGAGATCACCTTCACCCTGCGCCGCACACGCAAGGTGACCATCGACGGCCAGACCTCGCACCCGCAGGCCGTGGGCGCTCCGGTCGGCTACCAGCTCCACCCCGGCTCCCCCGAGGTCGCGCACGCGCAGCACATCGCGTCGACGGTAGTCGACGCCGACTATTCCGCGCCGCGCTACTCCCTTCCCCCGACCGGCGCCGCAGGCTACGGCCTGCCCACCGGTGCGAACCGGGAGGAACTCCCCGGCCACCACCATGCCGAACTTCCTGAGTCGAACCGGCGCGAACTCCCGCCCGGCCGGTGATCCACACCGCGAAGCGATAGTCAGGTCCGCAGATAGGAGGCGCCGTTGAGGTCGAGCACCGCTCCCGACGCCCACGCCGCTTCGGGCGAGGCCAGATAGAGCACCGCGGCGGCGACTTCCTCGGGCGTCCCGACTCTGCCGAAGGGGCTCTGGGCGCGCAACGCCTCGCCGGATGTGCCGGTCAGTTTGGACGCTTGCCGTTCCGTGCCGACGAATCCGGGCGCTACCGATGACACCGCGATTCCGTGCGGCGCCAATGCCACCGCCATGGATTGCCCGAAGGCATGCAGCCCGGCTTTGCTCGCGCCATAGGCGGAGAAGTCGGGTTCGCCCCGGAACGCGCCCCGTGAACCGATGTTGACGATGCTGCCGGAAGCACCGCGATCGATCAGGTGACGGGCGACGCCATAGGTCAGGTGCACCGCGCCGAACAGGTTGACCTCGACCATCTGCTGCCAGATCCGCCGCCACTCCGGAAAATCAACCTCGGCCACCGAGTGCCGGTTACCGGCGGACGGGGCGACGGCGGCGTTGTTGACCAGGACGTCGAGCCCGCCCAGCGCCGCGACGGCCTCGGCGACGACTCGCTGCGCGCCATCCGGATCGCCCACGTCACCGGCCACCACCGCATGTCCGGCGCCGGGCAGTCGTCGTCGCGTGTCCGCCGCCGCGGCGGAATCGGTCGCGTAGTGCACCGCGACGCGATCGCCGCGTTCGGCGAAGGCCAGCGCCACCGCCCGGCCGATGCCGCGGGACGCGCCGGTGACCAGAACCCGCCTCATCGGGCGAACACCTGCGCCTGGTCGTGGAACGCCTTGAACTCCAGCGCGTTACCGGCGGGATCCCGCAGGAACATCGTCCACTGCCGCGCGGGCTGATCGGGAAAGCGCAGGTAGGGCTCGATGACGAACACGATGCCCGCGGCACGCAGCCGATCGGCCAGCCGGTGGAATTCCGCCGTCGACAGCAACAGACCGAAGTGCGGGAGCGGTACGCGATGCCCGTCGACCTCGCTGGTGCCCGCAGCCGCGGATCGGCGTGGCACGACGTGCGTCACCAACTGATGACCATGGAAGTTCCAGTCGACCCAGTGGTCGGTGCTGCGTCCCTCGTCGAGTCCGAGGACCTCCCCGTAGAACTGGCGGGCGGCGTCCAGGTCGTCGACCGGGATGGCCACATGCACGGCAGGGGGCGACTGCATCGGGGAACTCCTTCGGATTCGATCGTTGCCCGAAGCTTGCGCCGCACGATGTCCGAATGTCAACATTTGGACGTGACTGCATCGCTGGATCGAGTTGCCCGTCGGGGACTGGCTCATGAGGCCGCTGACCGCATCCGCCGAGCGATCTTCGCGGGCGACTTCGCGCCCGGCGCACCGCTGCGCGAAGTGGAGCTCGCCGCCGCGCTGGGCGTCAGCCGCGGGTCGGTTCGCGAAGGTCTGGCGCTGCTGGAGCAGGAAGGACTCATCCGGAGCGCGTGGCATCGCGGTACCAGCGTCATCGAGGTCACCGCAAGCGATGTCGAGGAGGTCTACGCCGTGCGGGCCGCCTTGGACCGGTTGGCGGCCGTCAGCGCGCGGGCCGCGGCGAGCGCTGAACAGCTGACCGAATTGGACGATTTGGTCGGTGCTACGGAGAACGAGGTTCGCGGGGAGGCGTCCGGGCCGCGGCTGCTCGCTCTCGACATCGCCTTCCACGACCGGATCTACGAGATCGCGGCCAACAGTCGGCTCAGCCGCGCCTGGCAGGCGGTGCGCTCCCAGGTCTACCTGTTCCAGTCGCGCCGCATCGCCCTCGGCTACCAGCACTACAGCGCACGAGTGGTGGACGAGCACCGCGAACTGGCGACGCTGCTGCGCACCGGCGATCCCGAGACGCTGGCCCGAGCCGCTCAGGAACACGTCGACTCGGCCCGCCGCAGCCTGCTGGCCGACCTCCCCGAATAGTTCCGCCCCGCAGCATGACGAGCCGGTGGTAAACCGACGGTTGGCCCCGGGCGTTTCGCAAGCGGATCGCCATCGACCCGACTCGTTTACCGGCACGTGGTGCGGCGCCTCCTCCAGCGCTGACGGTTAGACTCGGCCCGTGCTGCCAGCCGCCGAATCGGCCGGCGCCGTCGGGGCGGGAACAGATCCGGTACCGGGGTTTCCTGGAACGACGGTGCCGATCCGACCGCTGAGTTTCCGCGAACTGCTCGATCTGCCGTTCGCCCTGATCCAGGCGAACATTCGCGCCCTGGCCGGGTTGAGCCTGGCCGGGTTGTTCGCCGCCGAGGCGATCGTCATCGTTGTGATTGCGGGAGTCTCGAGGCTGACCGACGGCTCCGACGCGGGCACCGCCTGGGCAGCGATTCTGTCGACCGCGGCCTGCGCGTGGTTGCTGCGGTTCGCGTTGCGCGGGACGACCATCGCGCTCGGACTCGCGACGGTCGACGGCGCGCCGATCGGCTGGCGCACCGCGCTGGGCCGGTTCGCGGTGATATCCGGTCCGCTGCTGGTATTCCAGCTGTTGTTCACCTCGGTGGGTGTGGGTGTGATCGCGGTGAGCAGCCCGTTGATCGTGACGCTTCCACTGGCGGTGCTCTGGCTCGGCTGGCTTCGGGCGCGCCGTTGGCTCACGGTTCCGGTCCTGTTCGTCGAGCGGACCTCGCATCGCGACGGCGTGGCGCGCGCGAAACTGCTCGCCGAGGGCGCCGAGTGGCCGACGACCGGACTGTGGGTAGCCCAGCGCGCTCTGTTCGGACTGCTCGCGATACCGCTACTGGCCATCCCGCTATTCCTCACGGACTTCTCCGGCACCCATCGGTGGCCGGTGATCGTCCTGACCACCACGGCCGTGTTGCTGGTGACGGCGTTCGGCGAGGTGGTCGAGGCATCGTCGCGGGTGGTGTGCTACGTCGACCGCCGTTGCCGCAGGGAGGGATTGGACATCCGCATCCCCGTTCGGGAGACGCGATGAACGACTCTCAGCCGCAGAGCGCACCGGAGATGCGCGGTCCCGCGGAAGTCACTCCGACCAAGGGCGTCCCCGCGACGAACGACCCGGCGCCCGGCACCCCCCGCCTCGGCTCCGCCGCCGACCATCGCGCCGCCGCCGAATCAGCGGCGCAGCGCCGAGATTTCGACAGCGCCCTGCGGGAACGCTTCCGTGCCGTGCTGCGCGGCCTGGAACAGCATGGCGTGCTGGAAGTCCGGCGCTCGCGCACCGCGCGGGAAACCGCCGACGACGTGACCACCGCGCTGCCGCTGGAGGTCGCCACCGAGCTACAGCCCGCGGCACACAGTTTCGACGAAGTGGTGTACGGCGGACGCCGCGCCGGCGAAGACGAATACCGCAGACTCGAATACGCCGACCGGTTCTCCGCCGCCGCGCCGCCGCCCGCACCGGAACCCACCGAGGTCGAGGCGAAGGAGCGGCCACCGCGCACCAGGCGCCGACTTCCTCCGCTGCCGAAGCTCCTGCGCGACCCGAGATTCTGGGCAGCAGTGGCCGCGACGGCCGCGTTGCTGCTGCTGGTCTACGGCGCGCTGCAATCGTGTGGTGCGCCGACCGCGCCGACGCCGAAACCACCACCGGATCTGCCCGACGTCCCTCCGGACGATTCCTACGACCCGCCGGGCTTCGGAGCGGGCGACGACCCGATCTGGGATCGACTGCCCGCACCGGTCTTCTACGGCGGAGTTCAATTCCTGATCGCCGCCGCGCTGGTGGTGTGGTGGCGCGCGCGGCGGCGGGGCGCTCTGGTACGTGAGCCGCGCCCGGTCGAAGTCGCGGCGAACGAGTTGCTGGCCGGGCAGGCCGCGCTGTATCGGCGCTCGAAGGACCACGACCACGTCGCAGGGAAGCTGCGAGCGGCGACTTTGCGCCGTATTCGCACACCGCTGGGCGTCACCGCCGACACACCGCCGGACCGGATCGTCAGCGTGGTCGCAGCACGCATCGGAGCCGACCCGGCG
>NZ_BAGF01000003.1 GCF_000308755.1 Nocardia pneumoniae NBRC 100136 | reverse complement strand
ACCCCACTGCCCGGCCTCACCCACGCCAAACCGGGCGCGGCCATGACCCCGCTGCCCGGAATCTCCGCCCAAGTCGTCGACGAGGACGGCAACCCCGTCCCACTCGGCGAAACCGAAGCCAACGGCTACCTCGTGCTCGACCAGCCGTGGCCATCGATGCTGCGCGGCATCTGGGGCGACCCCGACCGCTACCGCGCCACCTACTGGGAACGCTTCGCCGAACAAGGCTTCTACTTCGCCGGTGACGGCGCCAAACTCGACACCGACGGCGACCTGTGGGTACTCGGCCGCGTCGACGACGTCATGAACGTCTCCGGCCACCGCATCTCCACCGCCGAAGTCGAATCCGCCCTCGTCGGCCACTCCGGCGTCGCCGAGGCCGCCGTGGTCGGCGCGAGTGACGCCACCACCGGCCAAGGCATCGTCGCCTTCGTCATCCTCACCGCCGAGGCCATCGACACCGGCGAAGACCTGATCACCGAACTGAAAACCGAAGTCGCCCGCGAGATCAGCCCCATCGCCCGGCCCCGCGAGATCCACATCGTCCCCGAACTGCCCAAAACCCGCAGCGGCAAGATCATGCGCCGCCTCCTGCGCGACATCGCCGAAGGACGCGAACTCGGCGACACCTCCACCCTCGTCGACCCGAAAGTATTCGAGGCGATCCGAGCGGGCAAGGGCTGACCCGGACAGCACGGTTGCGGCCGGTGGCGGACTTCGTCACCGGCCGCAACCGTTAGAATTGCGTAAGGAGTGCCGGGAAGTCTGGTCGGCGAACGGACGCGCACCGTACGCCGACGTCGGTGGTCACCGCGTCCACTCGGCCTGACCATCGCCCGAAAGGTTTCCCGTGATCACACAGGTGCGCTCCGAGCTATCCCGTTATCTGCGCACCGAAACCGTTGGTGGCGCACTGCTTCTGATCGCGGCGGCGGCAGCGTTGCTGTGGGTGAACTCGCCGTGGGGTGCGAGCTATCGGACGATGACCGAGACAGTCGTCGCGATCCGGCCGTTACATCTGGAACTCACCCTCGCCGACTGGACCAAAGACGGCCTGCTCGCGGTGTTCTTCTTCGTCGCCGGTCTGGAGCTCAAACGGGAACTCGTGGTCGGCGAACTCGCCGACCGCAAGCGCGCCACGTTACCGGTGATCGCGGCGATCGGCGGTGTGGTGATCCCCGCGCTGATCGCGGCGGTGGTGGGGTTCGGCGTCCCCGGCATGGACCGGGGCTGGGCCATTCCGGTCGCCACCGATATCGCGTTCGCGCTCGCCGTGCTCGCGTTGACCGGCTCGCGCATTCCCGCGGGCGCGCGCGTTTTCCTGCTCAGTCTGGCGGTGGTCGACGACCTGATGGCGATCGTCCTGATCGCGGTGCTGTTCACCACTACGGTGTCGCTGCTGTGGCTGCTCGCCGCGGCCGGGTGCTTCGCCGCATGGGCGCTGGCACAGCGCAACAGGGTCGGCACGCCGTTGCTCTATGTCCCGCTGGCGCTGGTGTCCTGGTACGCATTGCACGAGGCGGGTATTCACGCCACCATCGCTGGTGTCGTGCTCGGCTTGCTCACCAGGGCCCGTCCCGACCCCGACGAGGAGCAGGCGCCCGCCACGCGACTGGAGCACCTGTTCCAACCGGTCTCGGCCGGCCTATGCGTTCCGTTATTCGCGCTCTTCGCGGCCGGAGTTCCATTGACCGCCAATGTTTTCGGTGAGCTGTTCAGTGACAGGCTCGCGCTCGCCGTGATTCTCGGTCTCCTGGTGGGCAAGCCGCTCGGCATCTTCGGGGTGAGCTGGGTGGCGATCCGGCTCGGCATCGCGAGCCGTCCGAGCGAACTCGGCTGGCGGGATATGGTCGCCCTGGCGGTGCTCGGCGGAATCGGCTTCACCGTTAGCCTTCTCGTGGCGGAACTGGCGCTCGCCGACGTCGCGGACGGTTCCTCGGTCGAATTGGCGAAGACCGCTGTGTTGGTGGCATCAATGGCGGCGTCGCTCGCCGGTTCGGCGCTACTGTTGCGACGCGGGCGTGTCCACCAAGCGCGGCGGGACGCCCGTGCGCTAGAACGTGAAGAGTAGAGGCGGCGCGAGCGACGAGCCCGGAAGCGGTAGCCTGCGTGACCGGTGGACGGCACCGGGAGCGCCGCGGCGAACGGGGCCGAGCAGTGCCCGGATAGGGAGAAGGGTCGACCAAGTGAGTTTCAACCACGGCGGCAACGGGAACGACGCGCAACGCGGTCGTACGGTGACCTCCATCCCCCTCACAGACGCCGACCCACTCGGCTCGGCAAGCTTCGGAACCCTGGTTCGCGACGCCGCCGAGCAGATGTCGACCCTGGTCCGCGCCGAGGTGGCACTGGCCAAGGCCGAGGTCACCGGTGAGATCAAGAAGGGCCTGCAGGGCAGCGTCTACTTCATCCTGGCGCTGACCGTGCTGCTGTTCAGCACCTTCTTCTTTTTCTTCTTCCTCGGCGAGCTGCTCGACGTGTGGCTGGCGCGGTGGGCGGCCTTCCTGATCGTCTTCGGACTCATGATCGTGGCGACCGCGGTGCTCGCGTTCCTCGGCTACCGGCGAGTGAAGAAGCTGCGCGCGCCGGAGAAGACCATCGACTCGCTCAAGCAGGCGCGCACGGTGCTGCCGCACTCGCTGGGCGGACCCGAGGACCATCTCGCGCTGGAGAAGCGGACTTCCTAGCCGCGCGTTCGCGAGCCGGTGGGGCGGCTACTAGGCTCGATCGGCGTGTCGGCGAACTTCCTTCCGGATCCGTCCAGCGTCCGTTACGACGGACCGTGGACCCATCGGGACGTTCATGCCAACGGCATTCGATTCCACGTCGTCGAGGCGGTGCCCGAGCGATCCGATGCCCCGCTGGTCGTGCTCCTGCACGGATTCGCGGACTTCTGGTGGTCATGGCGGCATCAGCTGACCGGCCTTGCCGAGCTGGGCTATCGCACCGTGGCCGTCGACCTGCGCGGCTACGGCGACAGCGACAAGCCGCCGCGCGGCTACGACGGCTGGACCCTGGCCGGTGACGTCGCCGGGCTCATCCGCGCCCTCGGCTACACCGAGGCCACCCTGGTCGGGCACGCCGACGGCGGACTGGTCTGCTGGACCACCGCGGTGCTGCACCCGCGGCTGGTTCGCTCGATCGCGCTGGTCAGCTCACCGCATCCGGCGGCGCTGAAAAGCGCCGTGCTGCGCAACCGCCGTCAGCGCGCGGCCTGGCTGCCCAACTTCCTGCGCTACCAGCTGCCCCGCTACGGCGAGCACTTGCTGACCACCGCCGACGGCTTCGAGGTGGAACGGCTGCTGCGGCAACGAGTCAGCCCGGGATGGGCGGGCACCGCCGAATTCGTCGACACGGCCCGGCGGATGCGCTCGGCCATCCAGATCCCCGGCGCCGCGCACTGCGCGTTGGAATACCAGCGGTGGGCCTTCCGCAGCCAGTGGCGTCCGGACGGCCGCCGGTTCATGGCGACCATGCGCGAGCCGATCCGCATCCCGGTCCTCACCATGCGCGGCGACCTCGACCCTTATGTGCTGCCCGGGACCTTCCGTCGCGCCCAGTACCTCTCGCCGGAACGGCGTCTGGTCGGCATACCGGCGGCCGGGCACTTCGCCCATCAGGAGAGCCCCGACGCCGTCACGACGGAGCTGGCCAAACTCCTCGCCTGAACGTCTCACCGAACTCGGATGGCGGCCCGGACGACGCCCGCCGCAGCCCCGCATTCAGGGCAGCGAGAACCGAGGCAGCACCAACCACGGATGCAGCGCAAGGGCGCCGCCAGACCGAAACCTGCCCGCAGCCCGCGCCCGCGACAGTTGATGAAGCCTGCCCGAGCTCTCCCCGACCCCGCCCACGGCGGAGGTGCCGCAGGCACCCGCTATCCCGACGCCGCCCGAGCTCGTCACCGGATCCGCGCCGGCCGGGCCAGCGAAAGCCGCCACCTAACACGCCGCATGGTCCACGTTCGATTCAGCTCAGGACGCAGGCTCCGGTCTCGACCGCGATCTCGGACCTCGCGGCCGCGTCGAGCTGAGCGCGGACCTCCGCGAGCGTGAGCACGTAGCCGGTGTCGTCGTCGGTGACCGCGGCGCCGAAGACCACGCCGAGCACCTGCCCTTCGGTATCCACCAGCGGTCCACCGGAATTGCCCGCCCTGACCTGGCCGCGGACGGTGTAGACCTCGCGTTCGACGGTGCCGTTGCGGTAGATCGTCGGGCCGGTCAGATCCAGCGTCTCCCGGACCCTGGCCGCACTCGCGGTGTACGGGCCGCCGCCCGGGTAGCCGAGCACGATGGCGCTGTCGCCGGAGCGTGCGGGCGCGGGCGCGCGCGGGACCACCGGGGCGGTCAGTCCGGGCACCGCGAGCACCGCGACGTCCTTGGACGGGTCGAACAGGACCACATTCGCGTCCAACGGACCGCGCGGGGTGTCCACCGAGACGCTCGTGGTGCCCGCGACGACGTGGGCGTTGGTCATCACGCGCTCCGGCGCGATCACGAAGCCCGAGCCCTCCAGCGCCCGCTGGCAACTCGGCGCCACGCCGCGAATGCGCAGCACACTCTGTTGCAGGGACGCCGCGACCGGGCTGGCGAGCACGCTCGGATCGGGTGGTTCGACGGCCGCGATCGGCGCCCGCCCGAACGGGCCGATCACGTCCGGCAGGCCCGAGGTGTTGAGCAGCTTGGAGAACTCGTTGGGCAGGCGGCGCAGCCAGTTCGGCGCGACATCGTTGACGTCGGCCAGCACCCGCGAGCCGTTGATCGCGGTCGCGATGGCCGGCTGCGATGAGGTGGCCAGCGGCAACGCGAGCAGCCACGCCGTGACCAGCACGGCGACCGCCTGCAACCCCGCGCCGACCACGCTGTCCACGCTGCGCGTGAACGGATGGCGCATACCGCTGCGCGCGGCGCGGCCGAGCACCATGCCCGCGACCTCGCCGACGATCACCAGCACCACGATGAGCAGTACGCCGGTGAGCACTCTGGTCCGGCCCTCGTCGACGTGCACCAGGATGTGCGGCGCGATCAAGATGCCCGCGACGGCGCCGAGCACCACGCCCAGGAAGGCCAGCGCGGAGGCCACCGCCCCCTGCCGCCACCCGGAGGAGGCGGCGAGCAAGGCGAGCAGCACGACGGCGATGTCGAGCCAGGCCGACGAACTCATAAGGTCATCCCCACGGCGGCGAGTGCGGTTTCCAGGTCACGAACGTCCTCGTGGTCCCACTCGCGATCCCAGCCGGAGGCTTTGCTGATCCCGGCGAGTATGCCGCCGGTCAGCCCCCAGACCAGCATTCCGTCCACCTGGAACGCCGGGCTCTGGTAGCCGAGGGTGCTGCGGACGACGAAGCGGTTCGCCGGATCGAGCAGCCGCACGAGCGGAACGCGCACCACGCGCTCGGTCTCGCTCTCGTTGACGACCCCGACCTGGCCCGGCGTGCGCCAGTACGCGATGACCGGCGTGACGTCGAACCGGGACGGCGGCACGAACAATGTGGGCAGCACCGCGAACGGTTCCACGCCCGAACGGTCCAGGCCGGTTTCCTCGCAGGCCTCGCGCAGGGCCGTGTCGATCGGGCCGGAGTCGCCGGGGTCCACCGCACCACCGGGAAAGGCGACCTGACCGCGATGCTGACGCATGGTGGAGGCGCGCTGGGTGAGCAGCACCTCCGCGTCGGCGGGCAGTCCGCCCTGCGCCTCCGGGTTCGCCTCGGGCGAGCCGCCGAACAGCACGAGCACCGCGGCTTGGCGCGGTGTCGAGGTCAGGGTCAGTGCCCGGCGCAGGGCACGCGCTTTGGTCAACGTGTCGGCGGCGTCTTCAGCGGGTTCGGCCGATCTGAGCAGCCATTTCGGAATGTCACGTGGTATCTCGATGGTCATCGCATCCCTCCCCGCACCCGCCGACCCGGCCGAACGCCCGCACCGTCACGCATGGTCATGCGGCCACTCCGAGTTCGCGCGCGACCGTGTTCGCGATGTCGTCGACCCCCTCGAATGCCCGGACCACGACATCGGCGACCGAGCCATCGGCCCGCACCAGCACCGAGACCGGCAACACCGCCGGGGCTCCGACCGCCGTGCGCACCCGCGCGTCGGCGTCGAACACGCCGGGCAGCTTCACATTCAGTCCGGCCAGCCTGGCCAGTGCCTTGGCTTCATCAGGGTCGCTGTGCACGGTCAGCACGGTAATCGCGTTCCCAGCTCGTTGTGCGTATTGCTGCAAATACGGCAACTCCTGGGCGCATGGTGCGCACCAGTAGGCCCACAGGTTCAGCAGGGCGGGCTTGCCCGCCAGCGCGGCGGCCACATCGACCGGCCTGCCGTCTGCCAGGCAGGTCAACGTTATCCCGGCCAGCGGGCCGTTCCCCGTGGTGGCGGTAGGAGGGCAGTCGGCCAGACCGGCCGCGGCGCGGGATTCGCCGGATACGCCGGAGGTGATCCGGGGCGACTGTGGCGTGGACGTCTCGGCGTCGTCCCCGCGCGGCCACACCGCGACGGCCAGCGCCAGCACCGCGATCAGGCCCGCAAGTGCCCAACGCCACGCATGTCCCGCACTTCTTTTGCCCGAGGGCTCCGAACTCACCGGCCCACCAGCTCGAGCAGATGCTCCCGCTCCGGGCCCTTCACCAGCTTGGCCGCGGCCTCCGGATCGGTCGGCCCGACCCCGAAGGACGGGCAGTCCTTGGCCAGGATGCACGCGCCGCACGCGGGCTTGCGGGAGTGGCAGACGCGTCGGCCGTGGAAGATCACCCGGTGCGAGAGCATCGTCCATTCCTTGCGCTCGATCAGCGCGCCGACGGCGTGCTCGACCTTCACCGGATCTTCTTCGCTGGTCCATTCCCAGCGGCGCACCAGACGGCCGAAGTGGGTGTCGACGGTGATGCCAGGGACGCCGAACGCGTTACCGAGGATGACATTGGCGGTTTTGCGCCCGATGCCGGGCAGCCGGACCAGTTCCGTCAGGGTGTGAGGCAATTCACCGTCGTGATGCTCGAGCAACGCTTGCCCGAGACCGATCAGCGCGGCGGCCTTGTTCCGGAAGAACCCGGTCGGCCGAAGGTATTCCTCCAGCTCCGCGCGGTTGGCCTCGGCATAGGCGCGTGCGTCGGGGTAGCGGGCGAACACCGCGGGCGTGGTGAGATTCACGCGCTCGTCGGTGCACTGTGCGGAAAGTATTGTCGCGACCGCCAATTCGAGCGGCGTGGTGAAGTCGAGCTCGCAGTGCGCATCGGGGAAGGCGACCGCGAGTTCCCGGTTCATCCGGCGTGCCCTTCGTACCAGCCCGAGCCGGGTTTCCGCCTGTCGCGCCCTAGTTTTCCGTTTCGGAGCCGCGGCGGCGCCAGGCTGTGCTGCGGAAGGCTCGGAGGCGGACGGAAGGCCGTTCCCGGCGGAGACGGAGGGGGAGACGCGCACGCGTCCACCATACGGAACCGCCGAGCAACGTTGCCCTTCCAGTTCAGTTGCCGTGTTCCATCTGAGACCTGGACCGTGTTTACTGCTCGTCATGCAAGGACTCGCTGTGGTGCTCTTCCCAGTGGTGTTGATGCTGTTCGCACTGGGTATGGAGCGGGTCGAGAATCGGCTCCGCAAGCTTCTCGAACCCGACGAAGAGGTTCAGCAGTACCTGGACAAGGCCAGCAACGCCGAAGTGAAGGAGCTGACGAAGCTCGGTCTGCCCGCCGCCGTGGCCCGGATGCGCAGGCGCCGCTCCCGCGGCGATGAGCTGGACGTGGCCCGCGCGAGCTGACTCGGCGGCCCCGGAGTCGGCCCGGCGGGGGTAACTCCGAAGGCGCTCGCCGGCGCCGCTGATCACACTGGTACGGTTCTGCGCTGCACCACGCAATCCACTCGTTACGTGGTGTCCATCACTACGCTGTCACCACGCCGCGTAGACTGCGCTGTTGGCCGAGTCGCTTCGGTCCGGTACAGAGCCATTTCCCATAAGGAGCACATTCGTGGACGAGGCCCTCGCCAGAGCAGGCATCTTCCAGGGCGTCGAGCCCACTGCGGTGGCCGCCCTCGCCAAGCAACTTCAGCCGGTGGATTTCCCGCGCGGCCACGTCATCTTCAACGAGGGTGAGCCGGGCGACCGGCTGTATATCATCACGTCCGGCAAGGTGAAGATCGGCCGTCGTTCGCCCGATGGCCGCGAGAACCTGCTGACCATCATGGGCCCGTCCGACATGTTCGGCGAGCTGTCGATCTTCGACCCCGGCCCGCGTACCTCCACCGCCACCACGGTGACCGAGGTGCGCGCGGTGACGATGGACCGCGACGCCCTCAAAACCTGGATCGACCAGCGACCCGAGATCGCCGAGCAGTTGCTGCGCGTTCTCGCCCGCCGCCTGCGCCGGACCAACAACAACCTGGCCGACCTGATCTTCACCGACGTTCCCGGCCGGGTGGCCAAGGCCCTGTTGCAGCTCGCGCAGCGGTTCGGCACCCAGGAGGCGGGCGCCCTCCGGGTCACCCACGACCTCACCCAGGAAGAGATCGCGCAGCTGGTCGGCGCCTCCCGCGAGACCGTCAACAAGGCGCTCGCCGACTTCGCGCACCGCGGCTGGCTGCGGCTGGAGGGCAAGAGCGTGCTGATCTCCGACTCCGAGCGGCTCGCCCGCCGCGCCCGGTAACGCACGAACGTCCTACGGCACGCCGGATTCAGCGCTCCACTGAACCCGGCGTGCTGTCGTTCCCCGCAGAAGAGGCGCACCCGGATGAACTCCGTGGTCAGCCCGCGCCGGACCAGCGGAGCTCGGGGTAGCCGCTTGTGCGCCCGCCCCGGCGGAGGCCCGAGGTAGCCGCTTATGTGCCGGACCCGGCGGAGGCCAGAGGTAGCCACTTGTGCGCCCGACGACCCGGCGGAGGCTCCGAGGTAGCCACTTGTGCGCCCGACCCGGCGGAGGCTCGAGGTAGCCACTTGTGCGCCCGACCCGGCCGAGGCTCGAGGTAGCCGCTTGTGCGCCGGACCCGAGCGGAGGCGAGGTAGCCCCTAGCCGTGCGCGCGCAGATAGTCCAGCTGCGCCTGGACCGAGCTGCGTGCGGCTGGCCACAGCCGCTTGTCCACGTCGGTGTACACCTTGCGCACCACCGCCATCGCGCCCGCGTCCGGGCCGAGCACCCGCAGCGCCTCCCGCACCTGGTCGAGGCGCTCGTGCCGATGCGCGATGTAGTAGCGCGCGACCGGCTCCAGGTCCGGATGGTCCGGGCCGTGCGCGGGCAGCAACGCCTTGCCCCGGCCCACCTCGACCAGGCGGTCCAGCGACGACAGGTAGTCGGCCAGCGTGCCGTCGCTGGAATCCAGCACGGTGGTGCCCGCGCCGAGGATGGTGTCCCCGGTCAGTACCGCGTCGTCGAGGACGAAGCTCACCGAGTCGGCGGTGTGGCCCGGCGTGTCCAGCACGGTGATCCGCAGGCCCGCGGCCTCGATCACCTCGCCGTCGGCGAGGGGCGCGTCCGAGCCGCGCAGGAAGCCGGAGTCCTTGGCCCGCACCGTGGTCCCGGTCAGCTCGGTGAGCCGATCGATGCCGCCGGTGTGGTCGTGATGGCGGTGGGTGATCAAGGTGAGGGCGATCTCGCCTCCGGTGGCCTCGGCGATCGCGGCGCTGTGCGACTTGTCCTTCGGCCCCGGATCGATCACCACACAGTCCGACCGGCCCGGCGCACGCAGAATCCAGGTGTTGGTTCCCTCCAGGGTCATCTGGCCCGGATTGTCGGCCAGTAGCACCGACGCCGTCTCGGTGACCTGTCGCAGCTGCCCGTAGGCGGGGTGTGTCAACGTCATCGCAAACCTCGGATAGAACGGTGCCGGAAAGTCCGGCTCGATGAGCGGAGGTACGCAGAAAGGGCGCAGCCGGACACAGTCCGTTCCCAGCCCGCGCACGGCCGGAGCGAAAGCCGGAGGTACGCAGAAAGGGCGCAGCCGGACACAGTCCGTCCCCAGCCCGCGCACGGCCGCAGCGAAAGCCGGAGGTACGCAGAAAGGGCGCAGCCGGACACAGTCCGTCCCCAGCCCGCGCACGGCCGCAGCGAAGGCGGAGGTACGCAGAAAGGGCGCAGCCGGACGCAGTCCGTCCCCAGCCCGCGCACGGCCGCAGCGAAGGCGGAGGTACGCCTAGCGGACCTCGGCGATCAGCTCGACCTCGACGGGGGTGTTCCTGGGCAGTTCGGAGACGCCGACGGCCGAACGCGCGTGCTTGCCCGCGTCACCGAAGACCTGGCCGAGGAACTCCGACGCGCCGTTGATCACCACCGGCTGGTCGCCGAATCCCGGTGCGGAGGCGACGAATCCGACCACCTTCACGATCCGCACCACCGCGTCCAGCCCGACCAGGTCGTGCACCGCGGCCAGCGCGTTCAGCGCGCACAGCCGGGCGGCCTCCTTGGCCTCCTCGATCGAGACCTCGGCTCCGACCTTGCCGACCGCGGACAACCGGCCGTCCACGAACGGCAGCTGGCCGGAGGTGTAGACGAGCGACCCGGTGCGGATCGCGGGAATGTACGCCGCGACCGGGGGCACGACCGGGGGCAGGGTGAATCCGAGCTCGGCGAGGTTCTTCTCCCACTGAGTCACTTCGCCACCCGGGGCCGCTTGAGATAGGCGACGTGCTGTTCACCGGTCGGTCCGGGCAGCACGGAGACCAGCTCCCAGCCGTCGGCTCCCCACTGGTCGAGGATCTGCTTCGTCGCGTGCGTCAGCAATGGCACGGTCGCGTACTCCCACAGGGTCGTATCACTCATGTGCGAAGCGTAGCTCTGTCCACTTTGCCGCGCCCGCGGCGCTGCGTGTTCGCGGCGACTGGACGCCGCATCCGACCGGCCACGACTGGCGACCGCTGTGGCCGGTCGGATGCGAGCCGAGCCGCGAACGGGTGACGCCCGGTCCCGCTTCGCTCGAAAGACGAGGTCAGCCCAGTGGAAGCCGCCGCGGACAGCCAACCGACACGGTGCGCGCAATCCACTCGACATGGGTGCTGTCTGAGCAGGCAACGGTGTCCGGAGCTCGGCGTAGCCGGAGCCTGCGGCCGGGGTCGGGCCACGAGTTATAGGCTCGCGATCGTGGGAGTACCAACAGCAGTGCCGCTTTCGGCGGAGACGAGGCCGGACACACGGTGGCCGAAGCGCGCCGAACAGGCGCGCTTGCACTACGTCTCCGGTAAGGGAGGCACGGGTAAGTCGACGGTCGCCGCGGCGCTGGCGCTGGCGCTCGCCGCGGGCGGGCGCCGCGTGCTGTTGGTGGAGGTGGAGAGCAGACAGTCGATCGCGCAGCTGTTCGATCTGCCGCCGCTGCCACCGACCGAGACACGGATCGCCACCGCCGACGGCGGCGGCGAAGTGGTCGCGCTCGCGCTGGACATCGAGCACGCCTTCCTCGAATACCTCGACATGTTCTACAACCTGGGCTTCGCGGGGCGGGCGATGCGCAGAATGGGAGCCATCGAGTTCGTCACCACGATCGCGCCCGGTCTGCGCGATGTCATCCTGACCGGCAAGATCAAGGAGTGCGCGGTCCGCGTGGACAGGTCCGGTCGGCGGGTCTACGACGAGATCGTGGTGGACGCGCCGCCCACCGGTCGCATCGCCAGCTTCCTCGACGTCACCAAGGCCATGCTGGAGGTGGCCAAAGGCGGGCCGATCGCCTCGCAGGCCGAGGGCGTTTCGCGGCTGCTGCACTCCGACGAGACCATGGTTCACCTGGTCACCCTGCTCGAAGCGCTGCCGGTGCAGGAAACCGCCGACGCCGTCGCCGAACTCACCGCCGCCGACCTGCGCATCGGCACCGTGATAGTGAACCGCGCGACCGAAGGCCAGCTGCCGCGGGAACTGCGCGCCAGGGCCGCCGAGGGCGATCTCGACGCCGACGCCATTCGCGCCGGTCTGACCTCCGCCGGGATCACCTTGTCCGACGGCGACTTCCGCGGCCTGCTGACCGAAACCGTCGAGCACTCCGCCACTCTGCAAGCACAGGACGACAGTGCCGAGGAACTGGCCAAGGTCGACATCTCGCGGCTGTACCTTCCTGCTCTCCCAGATGGGATGGACCTGGGCGGACTGTACGAATTAGCCGAACATCTCAGCGCGCAGGGAGTCCGATGAGTACCCCGACCCACCCCGTGGCAGCCCCGCTGGAGATTTCGCGGATCATCGCCGATCCCTCGGCTCGCGTGGTGGTCTGCTGCGGCTCCGGCGGTGTCGGGAAGACGACCACGGCCGCCGCCATCGCGCTGCGCGCCGCCGAGCAGGGACGCAAGGTCGTGGTGCTCACCATCGATCCGGCGCGCAGGCTGGCCCAGTCACTCGGTGTCGCCGACCTGGACAACACCCCGCAGCGGGTGGCCCTCGGCCCGGAGGCCAAGGGCCAGTTGCACGCGATGATGCTCAATATGCGTCGCACCTTCGACGACATGGTGCTCGAGCACACCAGCCCGGAGAAAGCCGAGCAGATCTTCGCCAACCCCTTCTATCAGACCGTGGCCTCGTCTTTCGGCGGCACACAGGAATACATGGCGATGGAAAAGCTGGGTCAGCTGGCCCACCGGGGCGAGTGGGACCTGATCGTGGTCGACACCCCGCCCTCGCGAAACGCCCTCGACTTCTTGGACGCTCCCAAGCGACTCGGCAACTTCCTCAACGGCCGCATGATCCGGGTGATCATGGCGCCCGGTCGCGGCGTGACCCGGTTGGTGACCGGCGCGATGAGCTTGGCGGTGCGCGGCGTGTCCACCATCGTCGGCGGGCAGATGCTCAAGGACGCGTCGAACTTCCTGCAGTCCCTGGAGTCGCTGTTCGGCGGCTTCCAGGAGCGGGCCGACCGGACCTACGCGATGCTGTCCAAGCCCGGCACGCATTTTCTGGTGGTGGCCGCCCCGGAGCCGGACGCTCTGCGGGAGGCCTCGTTCTTCGTCGACCGGCTCTCCACCGAGCGCATGCCGCTGGCGGGGCTGGTGCTCAACCGCACGCATCCGGTGCTCAGCTCACTGCCCGCCGACCATGCGCTCACCGCCGCCGACCAGCTCGAACAGGATGATCCGCTCACCGCGGCGGTGTTGCGCGTGCACGCCCATCGCGTCGCCACCGACAAACGGGAGCAGCATCTGCTGCTGCGCTTCACGGGTGCGCACCCGCGGGTGCCGATCGTCTCGGTCACGGCGCTGCCGTTCGAAGTGTCCGATCTCGACGCGCTGCGCGCGGTGGGCGATCAGCTCACCCGAACGGCACGGGCTACCGCCTGATACTTAGGCGTATCCGCTATATCTCGAATGGAAATACCGGTCCTAAAACGAAACTGAGCCCGCTTGCGCGGGCTCCGTTTCGCGGTTCACTGGGACTACATCGCCACCTGATGCTGGCGCTGGGCCTGGAAGAAATCGGCCCACGAGGTCACTTCCGGATGCTGCTTCAACAGGGCGCGGCGCTGACGTTCGGTCATGCCGCCCCATACGCCGAACTCGACGCGATTGTCGAGCGCATCGGCGCCACACTGCATGAGCACCGGGCAGTGCCTGCAGATCGTCGCCGCTTTGCGCTGCGCCGCGCCGCGGACGAACAACTGATCGGGATCCACTTCCTTGCATCGGGCCTGGGCTACCCAGGCGATCCTTGCTTCGGCCTGCTCCACGTCCAATCGAGCGATGGGGGTTGTCATGTGCATTTGGTGTGCCCCTTTGCAGTCCGAACACCGGGTCAACGGCGCTCCAGAATCGCGTTGTCACCACGCAGCACCCAAACCCCGCTGCGAAGTGCACCACATTCCACTTTGAGTGTTAGCTCTATCACACTGGGTTCTCAATCTAGGTAAAGGTATGGCGCTTGCGCAAGACCGTCCCGAGATTTTTTGGTACGTCCGTGCCTGCAAAGGGGGGCGCACCCGGGACGGTCAGGGAGATTGCGCGCGCGCCGTCATCCGACACGCCCAACGTGATCGCGCGACACGCCGATTCCGGTTCAGGAACAACCAGTTCCAGGCGTCGGACAAATGCCGCCAGGAACGCTCGAATCCCAACCCGTAATCTTGTTTCGTGCCGATCACACATACGCTCGCGCGGCTGGCCGGCAGTTGCGTGCTGGCCTCCGTGCTCGTCGCCGGGTTGTTGTTCCCGCTCGCCGGCGGTTTCGGGTTCGTCTCCAATCGGGCCGCCGACGCCGTCGACAACGTCTCCGCGGAGCTGGTCGAGGGGACGGTGCCCGCGGTCTCGACCATGGTCGACGCGGCGGGCAATCCGATCGCCTGGCTGTACGAGCAACGCCGCTTCGAGGTGCCCAGCGACCGGATCTCCAACGACATGAAGCTGGCGATCGTGTCCATCGAGGACCGCCGCTTCGCCGAGCACGAGGGCGTCGACTGGCAGGGCACGCTGCGCGCGTTCCTCACCAACACCACCAGCGGCGAAGTGCAGCAGGGCGCGTCGACGCTGGATCAGCAGTATGTGAAGAACTTCCAGCTGCTCGTGGTCGCCAAGACCGACGCCGAGCGGCGCGCCGCCATCGAGACCACCCCCGCGCGAAAGATCCGGGAGATCCGGATGGCGCTGACGCTGGACCGCGAGCTGACCAAGGACGAGATCCTCACCCGGTACCTGAACCTCGTCCCGTTCGGTAACTCGTCCTACGGCGTGCAGGACGCCGCGAAGACCTACTTCGGCGTCGACGCCGCCGATCTGAACGTGTCACAGGCCGCGATGCTGGCGGGCATGGTGCAGAGCTCGTCGAAACTGAACCCGTACACCAACCCCGACGGCGTGCTGGCCCGGCGCAACACGGTGCTGGACACCATGATCCAGAACATCCCCAGCCGCGCCGACGAGTTCCGCGAGGCCAAGACCAAGCCGCTGGGCGTGCTGCCGGAGCCCAAGGGCCTGCCGCGCGGCTGCATCGCCGCCAACGATCGCGGCTTCTTCTGCGACTACGCGCTGCAATACCTGGCGAACGCGGGCATCAGCCGCGAGCAGATCGACAAGGGCGGCTACCTCATCAGGACCACCCTGGATCCCGCCGTGCAGGACTCGGTCAAGCGGGCGGTGACGGACGCGGCCAACCCGAACCTGGACAACATCGCCGAGGTCATGTCCGTGGTCGCGCCGGGACAGGACTCGCATCCGGTGGTCGCGATGGCCAGCAGTCGCACCTACGGCCTGAACCGGGACGCGAACGAGACCGTGCAGCCGCAGCCGTACTCGATGGTCGGCGACGGCGCCGGATCGATCTTCAAGATCTTCACCACCGCCGCGGCCATGGAGAAGGGCCTCGGCATCAGCGCCGAGCTCGACGTGCCGGGCCGCTTCGAGGCCAAGGGCATGGGTAACGGCGGCGCGCGCGGCTGCCCGCCCGCCACCTACTGCGTGGAGAACGCGGGCAGGTACAAGTCGCCCATGTCGGTGACCGAAGCGCTGGCCACCTCGCCGAACACCGCGTTCGTCAAGCTGATCCAGGCCGTCGGCGTCACCCCGACCGTCGACATGGCGATCCGGCTGGGCATGCGCTCGTTCACCGAACCGGGATCGTCCGGTCACGGCAACCAGAGCCTGGCCGACATGATCAAGGACCAGAACCTCGGCTCGTTCACCCTCGGTCCGGTCGCGATCAACCCGCTCGAGCTGTCCAACGTCGCCGCGACGCTGGGTTCCGGCGGCCGGTGGTGCCCGCCGAACCCGATCAAGGAGGTCATCGACCGTCAGGGCAAGCAGGTGCCGCTGACCCAGCAGGCGTGCGAGCAGGTCGTCGAGCCGGGCCTGGCGAACACCCTCGCGAACGCGATGAGCAAGGACGACACCGCGGGCACCGCGGCGGCCGCGGCTCAGTCGGTGCAGTGGAACTACCCGATGTCCGGCAAGACCGGTACCACCGAGAGTCACCGCTCCTCGGCCTTCCTCGGCTTCACCAACGCGCTGGCCGCGGCGGCCTACGTCTACGGCGACAGCCCCACGCCCGGGGAAATCTGCTCGTTCCCGCTGCGCAACTGCGGCGACGGCAACCTGTTCGGCGGTAACGAACCGGCCCGCACCTGGTTCAACGCGATCAAGCCCGTGATCACGCTGTTCCCGCCGCCCGCGTTGCCGCCGCTGGACGACAAGTACGTGCGCGGCGCCAACAATGCCCAGGTGCCCGACGTCGTCGGCAAGACGCAGGCCGAGGCCACCGCCGCACTGGTCGCCGCGGGCTTCCAGGTGTCGCCGGTGACCGGCGCCGGTGACCGGCCCAAGGGCACCGTGATGGGGACCGCGCCGAACGGCTCGGCCATTCCCGGCTCGGTGATCACGCTCTACATCAGCGACGGCACCGTGCGGGCCGCGCCGCCGCCGGGTCCGCCGCCACCGCCGCCGGGAGCGCCGGGACTGCCGCCACTGCCGCGGCTGCCACCTATCCCGATCCCGATCCCGCTCCCCCGCTGAGCAGACGAAAGGGGCCGCGAACTTGGTTCGCGGCCCCTTTCTCTATTCGATATGCGCTCCCTGGAGCCCTCGGTGATCAGGCGGCTACCGCCTCCTGGCCTGAGGTCGCGGCGCGGATTCGACGCTACAGCCGCGCCTTCACCGCGGCCGAGATGCGCGAGCCGTCGGCTTTGCCCGCGGCCAGTCCGGTGGCGACCTTCATGACCTGGCCCATTTGGCGCATGCCCGGCCGCGCGCCGATCTCCTCGGCGACCTGAGCGATCGCGGTGTCGGCGAGATCGGCGACCTCGGCGTCGGTCAGCTGGGTCGGCAGATACTCGTCGATGATGTGCGCCTCGGCGTGCTCGTTCGCCGCCAGGTCGCCGCGCCCGGCCTGTGTGTAGACCTCGGCCGATTCGTTGCGCTTCTTCGACTCCTTCTGCAACACGGCGATGACCTCGGCGTCGGTGAGCTCACGCGCCTCGGTGCCGGCGACCTCGGCGGTCTGGATCGCCGAAAGCAGCATCCGCAACGTGGAAAGGCGCAGCGTGTCCTTGGCTTTCATCGCGGCGGTCAAGTCCGCGCGCAGCTGCGATTTGAGTTCCGACATGCCGCTCACGGTAGCCGCTTCGACGCGGCGGTCCCACTACATTCCGCCGCGGCGCCCGGATTTCCCGGGCATGAACTGGGCGCTTATGCCGAAACACACTCGGCGCTCTCGAGCGAGGTCACCTATGCTGGGCAAATGCCCGTGATCTCGACCTCTGCTGTACGCACGACCGCGCTGGGAGCCGCCGGGGCCGCGGTGGCCGGAATCGGCTACGCCTCGCTGGTCGAACGCAACGCCTTCATCCTTCGGGAGGCGACCATGCCAGTGCTGGCGCCGGGGTCGTCGTCGCTGCGGGTACTGCACCTCAGTGACCTGCACATGATGCCGGGGCAGAAGCTCAAGCAGCAGTGGCTGCGGGAGCTGGACCGGCTGGAACCGGATCTGGTGATCAACACCGGCGACAACCTGTCGCACCAGAAGGCGGTGCCCGCGGTGGTCCAGACCCTCGGCGGACTGCTTTCCCGTCCTGGTCTTTTCGTTTTCGGCAGCAACGACTACTTCGCGCCGGTGGCGAAGAACCCGCTGAAGTACTTCAAGAAGAACCACCGCCGCACCTTCGGCGCGCCGCTGCCGTGGAAGGACCTCCGCGCGGCCTTCACCGAGCGCGGCTGGCTGGACTTGACGCACGTGCGCCGCGACCTCGAAGTGGCCGGTATCCGGATCGCCACCGCCGGTGTGGACGACCCGCACCTGCAGCGCGACCGCTACGACACCATCGCGGGCGCCCCGAATCCGATGGCCGAGCTGAGAATCGGTCTCACGCACTCGCCCGAGCCGCGGGTGCTGGACCGCTTCGCCGAGGACGGCTACGACCTGGTGCTGGCCGGACACACCCACGGCGGTCAGCTTTGCCTGCCCGGCTACGGCGCGCTGGTCACCAACTGCGGAATCGACCGGTCCCGGGTGAAGGGCCCGTCGAAGTGGGGCGAGCACACCCAGCTGCACGTCTCCGCGGGCGTCGGCACCTCGCCATGGGCGCCGTACCGATTCTGCTGCCGTCCGGAGGCAACCCTGTTGACGCTGGTCGCCGCGCCGCCGAAACGACCGGCAGCCGACACGGGCCGGGATGTGTCGGCATCGGAGGCCGTCGCCCGCTAAAGTCCCCTGCCACGAGCTGTGTCAGGTAGGGGAGATTGTGAGCGTGCGCCGGCGAGTGAACCGAGAACCCAGCGCACCCTCGCGCACGACACAGCCGGGCGCAGTCGTGAGCGGGCGCCAGCCGGTGAACCGGAAACAACGCACCCTCGCGCACGACAGAACCGAGCCCCAGCGCGGCGCAGTCGTGAGCGAGCGCCAGCCGGTGAACCGGGAACACAACGCGCCCTCGCGCACGACAGCGCCGATCCTTAGCGAGGGGCAGTCGTGAGCGAATTCGACGACCGGCGCGACGACCCAGCTCTCGGACGGCCCGCCGCCCCCCCGTCTCCCTGGCAACAGCCGTTCGGCGCACCGCATTTCGATCCTGACCCGGCGCATCATGATGCCGGTGCCGCGTGGCGCCCAGCGTCCGGAACGCATCCGGGCGCGCCATCCGATGCACCGCAACCGTTTTCGCAGTGGCCACCGACCGGCACCGAGCCATCAGAGGTGAACGAACCGGCGCGCCCGGTCACGCCATGGCAGCGTGACTCGAATCCGCAGGGGACAGACCGTGATTCGGAGCAGTGGCGGCCGAGCACGGGCGGCGACCGGCAGGCGGAGTATCCCCCGACGTCCCAGTGGCCCGGTTCGCATGCGACGGGTGACGGACCCGAACCGTCCTATCCCTGGCAGTCGGCCGGTTACCGCGGAGCCGCGGGGAATACGGGGCAATCGCCGAACGCACAGCAACCAGGTCACCAGAGTCGAACCGGGTCTGCGGCGCAGAGTGACCCCACAATGCAATGGCAGCCAGCTACCTCCGGTGACGGAGGCGAGAGCCGATCACCTAGCGCAGGGCAGCCGAATCCCCAGCCCGACCCGGCCATGCAGTGGGCGCCGCACGGGCAACCCGCGCCACCCCAACCCGACCCGACCATGCAATGGCAGCCGCACGGGCAACCCACACCGCCTCACCCCAACCCCACCTTGCAATGGCAACCACCCGGGCAACCAACGTCGCCTCAGTGGTCCGCTGCTCAGGGTGGTCCGGTCACGCCGCCCGGCACGGCCGACCCCACGATGATCGCCCAGTCCCTGCGTGACGGACGCCCGCACCCGGAGCAGGACGGCCGTAACGATCCGACGATGCTGGCCCAGTCCCTCGGCGAACCCGCGGCACCTGGGCAGTGGCCGCCGCAGGCGGATCCGCCCATGTTCGCTCGTCCGGTGGGCGCGTTCGACCAACCCCCGCCCTCCGGCAGCTCCTCGGCCCCCGATCCGGACGGGGGTGGCGCGGTCGTGCTCCGGCACCCGACCGCCGATCGGTTCGTGCAACAGAACTACCCATGGCAACCGGCCGAGGGGCCGGGGTCCTACGGCGCTGCCCCGCGTGAGCAGTACCAGCCCGGCTACGGGTCCGCTGGATCGCCGCCCTACCGTCCGAACGAGAGCGGCCGAGGTAAGACGCTGCTTCTGGTCGGATCGGTCGTGCTGCTGGTCGCCGTTATCGCGGCGGGCGCCGTGGCGCTGACCAAGAAGGGATCGAACGATTCCGCGCAGGGCGGCTCGCCCTCGCTGGTCAGCGCGCTCACCTCGACGGGCCCGCTCGCACCTGCCACCAAGAGCGCGCCGACGACGACCGCGGGCCGGGCGAGCGGTATGACCCCGCTCATCCCCGGCTTCCAGGTGGTCGCGGCGCCCGGGAACGGCGCCGCCTACGACGTGCCCGCCGACTGGACCATCGCCCCGCAGGAGACCATCGGCGGCTTCGGCCACCCGCCCAACACCGTCGCGGGCAAAGGCTATGCCAGCGAGGGCAAGGGCTATTGCCCCGGCTCGACCCGCACGGTCGCCTTCCTCACCGGCTCGGACACCGCCGACCCCGCTCGCGCGGCAACCGAACTCGGCACCAAGACCGCCGCCCTCGCCTACCAGGGCACCCCGGGCGGCACACCCGGCGCGCCCGTGCCGCTGGCGTCCCTGGACGGATCCCAGCACGGCGTGTTCGTGGAGACCACCGGCACCGTCGCCGAGGCCAAGCCGGGCTGCGCGAAGGCGTACTCCATCTACACCGCGGCGTTCCCCACCGACAGCGGAACCTTCGTCATGGTGATCGCCGCCGACACCGGCGTCCCGCACGCTCTCGACGCCGAGACCGCCAAACGCATCTGCACCAGCATCCGCGCCCTAGAAGGCTGACTGACCTGCCGGTTTAACGTCTCACCCCCCGCTGTTGTAAGCTACTCCAGGTTCGCTTCACGGGGTGTGGCGCAGCTTGGTAGCGCGCTTCGTTCGGGACGAAGAGGTCGCAGGTTCAAATCCTGTCACCCCGACTCGTGTGGTTGAGACACGACACGGCTCCCAGCCTTCACCGGCTGGGAGCCGTTCTGTTTCGCCAGACCTGTTCGTCAGCACATCCCAGGACCGCCGTGTATCGACCAATGACGACGGCCCCGCGATTTCGGTCCAGATGCACCGCTCGCCGTCGCCCGAACCCGACACGATGACGTTCGATGTGGCGGTCGGGTGGTATCCGAGCGAATACCATGCGCAGAAACAAACTCCCGCGATCGACGAAAGGTCGGCAAATGAGCGAGCCTGTCGATAGTGTGCCCGCAGACAAACCGCTAGCCGGGAAAACCGCGCTGGTCACGGAGGCCCACACCGGAATCGGTAAGAACATCGCGAAAACGCTTGCCGCGCAAGGGGCGCAAGTTGTGGTGCACAATCCGCATATCCCGGAGTGGGCGGCGGACGTGGTCAAGGAGATCACCGCCGCCGGTGGTGCGGCGCTCGCGCTGTCGGCGGATGTCGCCGACCGCGCCGAATACCAGGAGCTGGTGGAGGCGGTGCTCGAGGACTGCGGCAGGTGGGACCTGCTGGTCCACACCGCGGCGGTGCCGGAGGCCGTACCGTTCGCGCAGATCAGCGCGGACGCGTTCGACGCGGGCTTCGTCACGACGGTGCGGGGCGTGTTCCACGGGATCCAACTGGCCGCGTCGCATCTCGCCGAGGGCGGCCGGATCATCACCGTCTGTGACTCCCCCACCCCGAGCGGCGCCGTCTACGACGCGACCCGGGGCGCGGTCGAGCAACTCGGCCAGGCCGTAGCGCCGGAGTTCGTGCCGCGGCGGATCACCGTCAACACGATCAGCCACGGCGTCGGCACCACCGACAACGCCGAACTCGAGACCGCCATCGCCGCGATGAATCCGGCCGAGCCCGCCGCGGTGGCGGCTTATCTGGCCGGCGAAGCGGCGAGCACGGTCACGGCGCAGGCCATCCGGCTGGGCGGGGCGGCCCAGGCGCCGCGGTAGCCGGATTACGCGACGACGTTCCCACCGAAGGCGCTGAATCCACGGCCCTTCGCCTGGCAGGTGAAGCTCCCGTGGAATCCCACCGCACACGACGCGCCCGCGTGCTCGATGATCGGTCCCCACTGGCCCGAGCCGGTCTTGATGTCGTAGATGCTGGGATTGCCGCCCGGCAACGTGTACGGCGTGCCGGGGTCGAAGGTGGGGTGCGCGGGCAGCCACGGCTGGTCGATCACCATTTCGCTCACCTTCACCGGCACCGGAATGTAGGAGTCGCCCACGTGGTAGCTCAGGAACAGGGGGTAGCCGAAATCGCATCCCACTGACCCGTCCCCGAAGATCGCGCAGTTCGTGCTGCCCGCCGAGAAATAGACCGTGCCCGCGTCGGCCTGGGCGTTCCCGGCCGCGATGAGCGGTGCGACGGCCGCGGCGGCGAGTGCTCCGGCGAACTTCGTGCTGCGCTTCATGCCTTCTCTCCTTGGTGAATTCGCTGACCGACCCGCTGACTCTGTCGGCCCGGCATCGGATTCCGTTTCGCCCCTTCGAATACCCACCCGGCACAGCGGCCGGACCGGTGCGGTGAGGAGACGCTAACGCGGCGATAACCTACGGACACGCCATCGACATCCGAGGTCAATAGCGTATACAGGTATGTCGACACGGATAGCCACTCTGGCGGACGCGGCGGGCAAACCGCTGCGCGACGTGGTCTACGCGGCCCTGCGCAGCGAACTCATGAACGGGGACATCAAGTTCGGCGAGCGGCTGACCGAGCCGAAACTCTCTGCCCGATTCGGCATCTCGCGCACACCGATCCGCGAGGCCCTGACCGTCTTGTGCTCGGATGGACTGCTGCAACGGGAAGAATACGGCTTCAGCCCGGTGCGCCCGAGCATCCCGCTGATCCGTGACCTGTACGAGCTGCGAATCACCTTGGAGCTGGGCGGTTTACAGCGCGCCATGACCAATCCCGCCGTCACCCACGACCGGGAGCTGCTGGAAGCCGAACGCGCCGCGTGGCTGGAACTGCGCGCCGATCCTCCGGAACAAGAACCCGGTTTCGTAGTGCGCGACGAGGAATTCCACGTCACGCTGCTCACCGCCGCGGGCAACACCGAGATGGTGCGCGCGCTGAAAGCGGTGAACTCGCGCATCCGCCACGTGCGGATGTACGACTTCATGGTCAACAACCGGATCGAGACCACCATCGCCGAGCATCTCGGAATTCTCGAAGCGGTGCTGGCCGACGACCTTCCCCTGGCCTACCGGCTGCTGCACACCCACATCGGCGAGTCGCTGGACGTGGTGCTCGAACGCGTCACGCGCGCGATCGCGGCGATGTCGCTGGCCACCGATTAGCGGGGAGCAGCAGTGAGTCTGGAATTCGATACGGTTCTCGTGGCCAATCGCGGTGAGATCGCGTGCCGCATCATGCGCACCGCAAGGGCGCTCGGCTTGAAGACGGTGGCCGTGTACTCCGATGCCGACGTGGGTTCGACGCACGTCGAAATGGCTGATGTCGCCGTGCGTCTGGGGCCGAGCCCTGCGGCGGAGTCCTATCTGCGGGCCGACGCGGTGATCGAAGCGGCGCTGTCGACCGGCGCGGGCGCCATCCATCCCGGTTACGGATTTCTCTCCGAGAACGCGGATTTCGCCATTGCGGTGGAGGCGGCGGGAATCGCGTTCGTCGGACCTACCCCCGAGCAGCTGCGCGTCTTCGGTGACAAACACACCGCGCGGGCAAAGGCGCGTGCGGTCGGCGTGCCGCTCATCCCGGGCAGCGACCTGCTCGACTCGGCCGATCACGCGATCGCGGAGGCGGAGCGGATCGGTTTCCCTGTGATGCTGAAGGCGGTCGGCGGCGGTGGCGGCATCGGGATGCAGGCCTGCTTCGGCCCGGACCAATTGCGCGCCGCCTACCAGCGCGTGCAGCGCCTCGCGGCGGCGAACTTCAGCTCGACCGGCGTCTTCCTGGAACGTTTCGTCACGCGGGCCAGGCACGTCGAAGTGCAGCTGTTCGGCGACGGCCACGGCAGAGTCGTCAGTCTCGGCACCCGGGACTGCTCGCTGCAACGCCGCAACCAGAAGGTGATCGAGGAGGCTCCCGCGCCGGGACTCGGCACGGAGCTGTCGGAGCGCTTGCTCGCCGCTTCGCGTGAACTCGCCCGGTCGGTCGGCTACCGGTCGGCGGGGACGGTCGAGTTCGTCTACGACGCCGACCACGACACCGCCTCGTTCCTGGAGATGAACACCCGCCTACAGGTCGAGCATCCGGTCACCGAGGCGGTCACCGGGGTCGACCTGGTCGAATGGATGCTGCGGCTGGCGGGCGGCGACACCTCGATGGTGGACGAGCTGCCCGAGAGCGGGCCACCGATCACCGGTCACGCGGTGGAGGCTCGCGTGTACGCGGAGGACCCTGGCCACGATTACCGGCCCAGCGCGGGTCTGGTGACGTCCGCGCGGTTCCCGGCCGACGTCCGGGTCGACACCTGGGTGGAGACCGGCTCGCAGGTCAGCCCGTACTACGACCCGCTGCTGGCCAAGGTGATCGGCTCCGGCGCGAACCGCGCGGACGCCTTCGCCACGGTGCGCGCCGCGCTCGGCACGACGCGGATCTACGGCGTGCAGACGAATCTGCCGCAATTGCGTCAGGCGTCGGACGACCCCCGGGTGCTGCGCATCGAGCACACCACGACCACACTGGCCGAGATCCGCCCGGCCGGGCATCGCATCGACGTGCTGCGCAGCGGGACGATGACCACGGTGCAGGACTATCCGGGCCGAATCGGCTTGTGGGAGGTCGGCATTCCGCCGTCCGGCCCGATGGACGACCTCTCCTTCACCCTCGCCAACACCGCGGTCGGCAATCCGATCGGCGTCCCCGCGCTCGAATGCACCTTGCAGGGGCCACAATTGCGCTTCGCCGACGCCGCCATCGTGTGTGTGACCGGCGCGCCGACCCCCGTGACGGTCGACGACCGCCCAGTGGACATGTGGGAGCCCATCACCGTGCCCGCCGGTGCCGTGCTCGATATCGGCACGCCCACCGACACCGGTTTGCGCACCTACGTGGCCGTGCGCGGCGGTATCGATGCTCCGCTCTATCACGGCAGCGCCGCCACCTTCACCCTTGGCGGATTCGGCGGTGTCACCGGAAAGGCGATAGCCACCGGAGACGTACTCGGCATTGCCCGGATCACCGGCGACGCGCTCGGCTCGCCCGCCACGGTGCCGCCGGGCGAGCGACCGGAATTCACCCACGACTGGCGGCTCGCCGTCGGCGTGGGACCGCAGACCGCGCCCGCGTACTTCACCGACGCCGACATGACCCAGTTCTGCACGCATCCCTGGCGGGTCGGCAGCCATGCCAACCGCACCGGCATCCGCCTGGAGGGCCCGAAACCGACCTGGTCGCGCACCGACGGCGGCGAGGCCGGGCTGCACCCGTCCAACCTGCACGACAACCCGTACAGCGTCGGCGCGCTGAACGTCTCCGGCGACACGCCGATCCTGCTCGGTCCCGACGGCCCGAGTCTCGGCGGCTTCGCCTGCCCGCTGACGGTGGTGTCCGCGCATCGCTGGCGACTCGGCCAGCTCCGTCCCGGTGACACGGTGCGGTTCGTGCCGGTCGACGACGACAAAGCGGCCGAATTGCGCGCCTCCAACAGCAACCGCGTGCCCGACCTCGTCCCGGATTCGCTTGCGGCCCTTGCCGATCGCGGCATCTTGGGCGGCGTCGATGCGTCCCCGGACCTTCCACGCGTGCGCTACCTGCGCGGCGGGGACGACAACGTCCTGGTGGAATACGGCGAGATGGTGCTCGATCTCGGGTTGCGCATGCGGGTGCACGCGCTGTCCGAAGCACTCGCCGCCGCCGGGCTTCCCGGCATTCTCGACGTGACCCCGGGTGTCCGATCCCTGCACATCCACTTCGATCCCGACGTGCTGCCGCAGTATCGACTGCTCGGCACGCTGGCCGAGCTCGAACTCGACCTGCCCGCCACCACCGACCTCGTGGTGCCGAGCCGCACCATCCGCCTACCGCTCTCGTTCGACGACCCGTCCATCGCCGAGGCGATCGACCGCTATCGCAGCGGCGTGCGCGACACCGCGCCCTGGCTGCCGTCGAACGTGGAGTTCATTCGTCGCGTCAACGGGCTCGACAGCGTCGAGGACGTGCGCACCACCGTGTTCGACGCCGAATACCTGGTGCTGGGTCTGGGTGACGTGTATCTCGGTGCGCCGCTGGCCGTTCCGCTCGATCCGCGGCACCGGCTGGTCACCACGAAATACAACCCGGCCCGCACGTGGACGCCGTCCGACGCCGTCGGCATCGGCGGCAAGTACCTGTGCGTCTACGGGATGGCCTCGCCGGGCGGCTACCAGTTGATCGGCCGCACCGTGCCGATCTGGTCGAGCTACCGGCAGTCCGCGCCGTTCGAACCGGGCACGCCTTGGCTGTTCCGATTCTTCGATCGCATCGTCTGGGAACCGGTGAGCCCGGAGCAATTGCTCGAGTACCGGGCGGCGGCCGAGGCGGGCCGGTTCGACGCGGAGGTGAGCGAAGGCAGCTTCGCCCTCGCCGACCATGTGCGACTGCTGCGCACCGAAGCCGACTCCATCGCCGAGTTCGAAGCCAGGCAGGCGGCCGCGTTCGAGGCGGAGAAGGCGGCGTGGCGCGCGGCGGGCGAATTCGAACGCACCACCGTCGCGCCGGTCGCCGCACCGATCGACGATCCGCTGGCCGGGCTGCCCGCGGACGCGACCGTGGTGACCGCGCCGATGATCGGCAATGTCTGGCGGGTGGAAGTCGAGGCGGGACAACGGCTCACCGCCGGAGCACCGGTTGCCGTGCTAGAGGCGATGAAACTCGAGTTACCCGTGCAGAGCCCTGGTGACGGCACCGTGCTGAAGGTATTGACGGCACCCGGCGCCAAGGTGGAGCCGGGCACACCCCTCGTAGTGATCGGAGTCGACTGAATGCCCCGAGGCGTCCCAGGCAGCACGGCGGCCGATCCCGTCGAACGAGTCGCGGCCGCCTATCGGCGGATAGCCGAGGTGGATCGTCCGGAGGTGTGGATCACGCTGCGGCCGGAAAGCGAGGTCGCCGCCGAAGCGGCCGTCGTCGCCGAGCGGCTCGCCGCCGGTGCGGCCTTGCCGCTGGCCGGGGTGCTGGTTGCGGTGAAGGACAACATCGATGTGGCCGGTCTGCCGACCACCGCGGCCTGTCCCGAGTTCGCCTACACCCCGGACGTGACCGCGGCGGCGATCGAGCGACTGATCGCGGCGGGCGCGCTCGTGCTGGGCAAGACGAATCTGGACCAATTCGCCACCGGGCTGGTCGGGACGCGCAGCCCGTACGGCCCGGTGCGCAACGCTCTCGACCCGAATCTGGTGTCCGGCGGGTCGAGCTCGGGGTCCGCGGCGGCGGTGGCGCTCGCCGTCGCGGACCTCGGAATCGGCACCGACACGGCCGGGTCGGGACGGGTGCCCGCCGCGCTGCACGGGATCGTCGGCATCAAGGCCACGCTGGGCGTCATCCCGGCGCACGGAACCGTGCCCGCCTGTGCGGATTACGACGCCGTCACGGTGTTCGCCGCCGACCTGGATCTGGCCGTGGCCGCCGCCGCGGTGATGGCCGGACCGGAGCCGCGGGACCCGCGCAGCCGGACCTGGCCCGTCGACGTCCGGCTGTCCGCTCCGCTCGCGCCGCGCATCGCCGTGCCGCGCGCCGAGGACTTGGCCGCGCTCAGCGAGCCGTATCGGGAGGCATTCGCCCGCACCGTCGCCGGGGTCGCCGACACGGGCGCGAAAACCGAAGAGATCGACATCTCCGTCCTGCTCGACGCCGCGCTGCTGCTCTATGACGGCGCGATCGTCGCGGAACGCTACGCGGCGGTCGGCGCGTTCCTGGACACCGCACCGGCGGGCGCCGACCCTACCGTCACCGCCATAATCGGCGCGGCGCGGGAGAAGACCGGCCCCGCGTTCGCGGCCGACCTCGACACGCTCGCCCGCGCCAAAGCGTCGGCCGCCGAACTACTGCACGGCTTCGACGCCTTGCTGCTGCCCACCACCACCGAGCACCCCGGTATCGCTGCCGTGCAAGCGGATCCGATCGGGATCAACCGGCGGATGGGCACGTACACCAACTTCTGCAATCTGCTGGACATGGCCGCTGTCGCCATCCCCGGCGCACCCACCGCCGACGGTGCGCCGTTCGGCGTCATGCTGGTCACCCCGGCCTTCGCCGACCAGGTGGCCATAGATGTGGCCGCTCGCCTGCTCGGCCGCGAAAGCGCGCCGCTGCTGGTCGATCGTGGCGTCGACCTCGCCGTCTTCGGCGCGCACCTGCGCGGGCAACCGCTGCACTGGCAGCTCGAACAGCTCGGCGCCCGCTTCGTCGGCGAGATCCGCACTACCGACGCCTACCGCCTCACCGCGCTGGACACCACACCGCCCAAGCCGGGCCTGGTGCGTCACGGGCCTGGTCTCGGCGCACCGATCGCGGGGGAACTCTTCCGGATCTCCGAGGCCGGGCTCGGCCGCTTCCTCGCCGACCTCCCCGCACCCATGGCGCTGACCAGCATCGACCTTGCCGACGGCCGCAGCGTCATCGGCTTCAGCTGCACCCACGACGCCGCCCATACCGCCCTCGACATCACCCATCACGCCAGCTGGCGAACCTACCTACACCACCGCGCATAACGCCCTGAGTGGCACATGGTGGTGGAGTCCTCTCGGACTTCCCCGCAACCATGTGCCACTCGTTTGCATGTCCGCGAATTTGGACGTTTGTGCTAGACAAACGTTTTAGACGTGTGTTAGACATATGTCTGAGACGTTTGGACAACGCAGTGGGAGTCGAGGGAAGTTATGAGCGCCAAGTCTGTAAGCAGTCAGTTCCGCGTGCTGGTCGCCGGTGGCGGCATCGGCGGCAATGCCGTTGCGCTGCAACTGCTCCGGTCCGGCATCCGGGTCACCGTCGCGGAGCGGGCGGCGGCGCCGCGGCCCGGCGGGCAGGCTGTCGACCTGCGCGGGCCGAGCCGCGAGGTGGCCGAGCGGATGGGGATGATGCCGGGTATCCGCACCTATCAGCTCGATGAGCGCGGTATGAAGTACGTCGACGACACGGGCCGCGAGATCCTGCGCATGCCGATGGAACTCTTCGACGGGAAGGGCGGGGTCGCCGAAATCGAGATCACCCGTGGGGATTTGAATCAGGTTCTGCTGGACCTGCTCGCCGCCGAGGGCGGCGTCGACTACCGCTACGGGGAGTGGATCACCGCGCTCGAACAAGACGACGCGGGCGTCGACGTGACCTTCGCCTCCGGCGCCACCGAGCGATTCGACATCGTGATCGGCGCGGACGGATTGCACTCCGCGACCCGCCGCATGGTGTTCGGCCCGGAAGAGCAATTCGCCACCTACCTGGGCGGATACATGTCCTTCTTCACGCTGCCGCGGCCGGAAGACCTGGAGCCGCACTGGTTCACGATGCACTCGCTGGTCGGAGCCACCGGATTGGGCATGCGCCCCGACGCCGACCTCGGCACCTGCAAAGCGCTCGTCGTGATCCGCGCCGAGGCGGATCCCGCACTGCGCCGGGATGTCGAAGCGCAGCAGCGGTTCATTCGGGACCGACTGGCCGGAGGCGGCTGGGAGTCGGCCCGCATCGCCTCGGCGATGGCCGATGCACCGGACTTCTACTTCGACGAGCTGGCACGCATCGACATGCCGAGCTGGGTCCGGGGCCGGGTGGTGCTGCTCGGCGACGCGGGCTACTGCGGTTCGCCGCTGACCGGGCAGGGGACGGCCATGGCGCTGGTCGGCGCGTACGTCCTCGCCGGTGAGATCGCCGGGCACGCCGCCGATCCGGAACGCGGCTTGGCCCGCTACGAAGAGGTCCTGCGCCCCTTCGTGAAAACGGCGCAGCAGTTGCAGCCGGGCGGGCTGCACGCCATGACGCCCAAGACCCGCTTCGGCATTCGCGCGGGGCATCTGGTCAGCAAGCTGATGATGTCGAAGGCGATGCGGCCGGTCATGATGCGGATGCTCAGCAAGACCGAGTCCTACGACCTGCCCGACTACTCAGGGGTGACCATCGGCTAGACCCCTGTTGTCGACCGGAGTCCCGTGCGGCTCCGGTCGTCGACATGTCGGCCGGACGATCGGACGCATCGTTGCACCCACTTCGTGCGCCCGACCGGCTCCGTCAGTCGATCGCCGTCCGACCGTCGAGCAAGAAAGGCAGCACGAAAGTGCGCAGCATGGTGCGTTCCTCGTCTTCTCCCGCACCGGGCAAGGTCAGCAGCGACACCATTGCGCGCACCACCCACTGCCCCACACGCTTGGCCGCCCGCGCGGACAGTTCGGGACGGAATCCGGCGACGAAGTCCGTCGCGAGTGCGTCGACCACACCCGGTGAATTCGCCAGTTGAGCAACGATTCCGGCGTTGGCCGGTGCGAACCAGACCGCTAGATGCGGCGTCTTGCGCACCTCGGCGAGCAGCGCGGTCAACGCATCGAGCAGCTGCTCCTCCGGCGTCCCGCTCGCCGAGACCGCGCGTTCCCGCCATACCCGCTGGACCAGTTGACGCGCCTCGCGACCGGCGAAGGCGACGTAGAGCGCCTGCCGATTCTCGAAGTAGCGATACAGCGTCGCCCTGGAACAACCGGCGACCTCCGCGACTTCGGCCATCCCGACTCCGCTGACCCCTTTGTCGATGAACAGCGCGCGGACCGCGTCGAGGATGCGCTCACCGGCCAACTCGGCGCGGCCGTCGGCCAGCCAATCACCGCTCATGCCACGCGCCTTTCCGGAACACTCCACGATCACAGTCCGCTGCCCCACCGGCAACCTCGTGCTCAGCCTTTCGCGCACGAGTATGGCGCTTCATGGTCATGTTTCGCTGCCGCCTCCCGGCCGGACCGCTCATGCCGCGCACCGGAACGGCACGGTGGTCGGCCTGCGGACGTAGGGACCGCTCGCGTACTCGACCGCGTCGATGTCGACCACGTACTCGGGGAACCGGTCGAGCAGTTCCTCCAGCGCGACGCGGGCCTGCATCCGGGCGGCTGCCGCGCCGAGGCAGTGGTGCGGCCCATGCCCGAACGTGAGGATGCGCTGCGGATTCCGGTCGATGTCGAGGGTGGCGGCGTCGGCGCCGAACGCTCGCTCGTCCCGGTTGGCGGACCCGAACACCAGCAGAATCTTGCGCCCGGCGGGCACCGTCTTTCCAGCCAGCTCCACATCATGCGTGGTGGTGCGCGCCAGCCCCTGCACCGGCGAGGTCAGCCGGGCGAATTCCTCCACCGCGACCCGAATCCGGTCCGGGTCGGCGGCGAGGGCGGCGCGCTGGTCCGGATGCTGTTGCAACAGCTGCACCGCGCCGCCGAGCAGACCCGTCGTGGTGTCGTTTCCGCCCGCGACCATGGTCCAGGTGTAGGCCAGGATTTGTACCAGTCCGCGCACGTCCGTGTCGTCGGCGGCCATTCCCGCTTGGACGAGCAGGGACACGGTGTCGTCGCCTGGATCGGTGCGGCGGCGTTTGATCAGCTCGGCGAAGTACCCCATCATCTCCGCCGACGCCGCCTGGGCTCGGGTGTTCGTACGGTCGATGCTCCCCGCGACGACGGCGTCGGTCCACCCGTCGAACCTCGCCCGGTCCTGCGCGGGCACGCCGAGGTAGTGCGCCACGACCATGCTGGGCAGCGGCTTGAACAGCTGTTTCACGATGTCGCCGCCGCCGTGGCCCGCGATGTCGTCCAGCCGATCGCGCACGAATCGGCGGACCACCGGTTCGACCTCCTCCACCTGGCGCGGCGTGAACCCGCGGGCGACCAGTTTGCGGAAGTCGGTGTGCCGCGGCGGATCCTGCATCACCAGCGGCGGGTTGTCGGTCAGGCCGAGTTCGTCGAGTTCGCCGTATTCCACGGTGAGTCCGTCGCGCGAGGAGTACGTCTCGCTGTCGCGCGCCGCCGCGTACACGTGCTCGTGCCGGGTGAGCACCCAGTAATCGTGCTCCGGTCGCGCGGCGGGTACGACGTGATGCACCGGGTCCTGCTCGCGCAGCGCGGTGTACATCTCCCACGGCGACGCCCAGGTGGGCCCGGAGCGAAGTTCGAAAACGGGAGCCGTCCGATACGCAACGTTCACCATGTATCGACAGTAAGACAAAATATAAGATCTGTCTAGAACAGGTTTCATATCGGCCGGGCCGATCACGCTCACCATCAGCCCGGCCGCCCCCGTGTCGGGTCCGGTGCCGCACACCCGTGGGTTACCTTCGGCAGCCGCAACAACTGATTTCGTTGCCGGTCAGCTCCAGGAAGAGCCGGCGCGAGCGACCGCTCCGCACCCCTTGTCCGCCGGACCGGCCACCCCTCGTAGACCGGCCCGGCGGGCCCCACCTCCGAGGCTCGACCTGTCACCCCTCGAGACAGGTCGCTCCCCGGTTCCCAAACCCCTGGTGGTGGCTTGCCTCCCCGCGAGACAAAGAATGCAAGCGCGGGCTTGGCGCGCCCTTAACAAGACCTTGCAAGATCAAATCCGCAGGTTAGGGCCCGTTACCAAGTGGTGACGCGGGAAGCCGCTACCGGACGGCCACCGATCGCGGGATGATGGAGACAAGAGCGCCAATGAGATGGGGAGCGACGATGGAAACCGTGTTGGTCTGGATCCTGGCCAGCCTGCTCTACTGGTGGGGCCTGCTGTAAATCGACGAACCTGGTCGCCCACCCGGCCAGGTCTACTACTTGATCAGGTCACGGTTCTCTGACCTACTCGTTGCCCGCGCATTGGCGCGACGGCCGCGAACCGTTCCACCATGACCGAATGCGTCATAGAGACCGCATTGCGTGTCGGATCCCGGCTCATTCCCCACGGAAAGGGTCGTGGCGTGCGGCGTCGATCCACACTCGGTCGCAACCGTTCCAAGAAGGAGTGAGAGATGCTGACCGTCCTGCCCATCAGGTACGTCTCCGATGTCGAAGCGTGCCGCAAGTTCTACGCCGGTCTGGGACTGGCGTTCGATGCGAATGCGAGTCTCGATGTCTGGGCGCAACTTTCGGCCGATGCCGGGGCGGTCGGCCTGCACGACTTCACGGTGTCGAAGGGACGCCCGGCTGGATCGGTCGAACTCGGATTCGCGACCGACGAGAAGCTGGAAGTGGTCGCGAGCCGATTGCGCGAGCAGGGCTACGACTACGAAATCTTCGACGAGGACTTCGGCCGCAGCCTGCGGGTCGTCGATCCGGACGGCGTGACGCTCCAGATCCAGGAGGTCGACATGCAGGTCGCCAGGGCGTCCGAGTCGGCCTTGTCAACGCACGCGGGAAGCGACCCGGCGTGACCTCGGCACAGCGCCCCCGGGCTCGCCCCGCCGGAGACTCCCGCCGCAGTGACCGGCATCACGAAATCGCGGCGGAATAGGTTCCGGCGACTCGTCGTTGAAGCTCCCTGTCGGCGTCCGGACAGCCCCGGGCCGCACCCTTCGTCGCTTCGAGCGACCACTCGCCGAGAGGCGCTTGTGGGACGTCGACCCCAGTCGTGACGTTGGCGTGGCGTCCGACAGCCGAACGCCGTCAGGTCTCGCGACCTGGCGGCGTTTTCCTGTGCCGGGTCGATCGGGCTCGAACGGCCATCCGTCTATTCGGTTCGGTACCGGGCGACGAACCGGCGCAGTATCTCCCCGGGAACGGGGACAGATTCTCGGTGGCCGAGGGCCGTCAAGTACTCGGCCTCGCCAGGTTCGAAATAACCCGCGTCACGGTAGGTTTCGATACGGAGCGCCAATCCCTTACTGTCCAACTCGGGATGGAACTGGGTCGCGTAGACATTCTGCCCGACCCGGATCATCTGCACCGGGCAACCCGCCGACTCGGCCAGCAGTTCCGCTCCTGGTGGCACCTCTTGGCACGATTCCTTGTGTCCGACGAATGCCCGGAACGAACGCGGAATACCGCCCAGCAGAGGGTCTTCAGCGCCGGCATCGGTCAGGACCATCGTTTGCGCACCGGCTGTTTCAGCGTAGCGTCTGTCGCTCACCTCACCGCCCAGCACAACGGCCAGGATGCCCAATCCATAGCAGGCGCCGAAATACGGAAAGTCCCTGGCGATGACCTCGGTGACCAGCTGCCGCAGTTTCGGCTCGAACCGTTTTTGGTAATCGTATTTCCGATCGGGGGGATAACTGACATTACTCGGGCCGCCGCCCACAATGACAGCCGAGAAATTGTCCAAATCTATATCCGGCAATCCCTCGTCCATATGTATTCGCACCAGCTCGCCGGTATCGAGATGGGAAAAGCGCAGCACGGCGCGGTACTCATCGTCCGCCGCCTCTCGCTCGGGCCGCAACTGCAACAGCAGGTAGGGCTTGGACGCGCTCACGCCACCTCCTCGGCTAACGGGACATTCCCGCCGAAGTCGTGCAGCTCGCTGCCCTTGCCCCGGCGCGACAGCCGAACTCCCGACCTGACCAACCATCAGCTCGGCAAGTCGAAACCGCCCACATGCTCTATGCCAACGCGCGATGCTTGACGCTCTGCAGATGGATGTTAACGGACAATCCTCGGCCGCATCGCGGATAGCACGCACCGCTGTGCCCTGGACCATCCGGTGAATTCACGGGCTGGGATACAAGACCTTGCGATGGGCGTATTCGCATGAGCACGGAGGTTCGCTGTCGAATCCGCCGAAGCCTTCAGCGAGGTGGACCATCACGCGGACGCCTTCGGATCGGGTGAGTGTCCACAACCACGGCTGCGGCTCGTCGCCGAAGCTGCAGAGGATGTCGCCGCCGGTCTGTGCTGCGAGCAGGGCGATGAATCCTCGGCTGTCCAGTGCATCCCGTGTGGATGGCGGTGGGTCGGCACTGACCGAGAACGTTGCAGCGAAGTCCCCGCCGACTGGTCCGTGCGTGCCGAAGACCGCGAAAGGACCATCCCTCTCGACATCCCCGAGCGCCTTGTCCGCCAGGTCGTGGCTGCTGACGAAAATCTCCGACTCGGGGACTTCGAAGCATCTCCGCAGAAAGGCGCGCAGTTCCGTCGTGTCGAGCGGACGAGTGCACAGCCCGTCGCACGAAATCACTCGACGAGCGTACTCGCTGACACTGGGCAGGGCCGGTTCGTCCGACCGACGGTCTTCGGCGAGTTGGGCTCGCCCTGCGTCGGCGACGAGGGTGCGGGAGGATGCAGCTTATGGCGTCGCACGATGGCACTTTGCACCGCAGGCTCGGGCTCACCGATTCGGTGATCATCGGGCTCGGGGCGATGATCGGGGCGGGCATCTTCGCGGCGCTGGCGCCCGCGGCGGCCTCGGCTGGGAGCTGGTTGCTGCTCGCGCTGGCGGTGGCGGCGCTGGTCGCGTACTGCAATGCGATGTCGTCGGCGCGGCTGGCGGCGCGATATCCGGTTTCCGGGGGAACGTACGTGTACGGGCGGGAACGGCTCGGACCGTTCTGGGGCTACCTCGCCGGGTGGGGGTTCGTCGCGGGAAAAACAGCCTCGTGTGCGGCGATGGCGTTGACGGTGGGCAGCTACGCCTGGCCCGAGCAGGCGCATGCGGTGGCGGTTGGGGCGGTGGTGGCGATTACCGCGATCAACTACACCGGGGTGCAGAAATCGGCGTTGGCCACTCGGGTGCTGGTCGCGGTGGTGCTCGCGGTGCTCGTGGTGGTGGTCGTGGCCGGGGTGTTCGGAACCCACTCGGCAGCAGCGGCGTTGCCCGACCGGATCGGTCCGCGCGACATTCTCACGGCGGCCGGGCTGCTGTTCTTCGCGTTCGCGGGATACGCCCGCGTCGCCACCCTCGGCGAGGAGGTGCGCGAACCCGAACGCACCATTCCGCGCGCCGTCATGATCGCGCTCGGCCTCGCTCTCGCGGTCTACGCGCTGGTCGCTGTGGCGGCGCTGAGCGTGCTCGGGTCCGCCGGACTGGCCCAGGCGAGCGACCCGCTGGCGCGAGTGGTCACCGCGGCGGGCGTCCCGGCGGCGGCTCCAGTGGTGCGGATCGGCGCGGTGCTCGCGGCGGCCGGATCGCTGCTCGCGCTGATCCTCGGTGTGTCCCGCACGGTGCTGGCCATGGCGCGGGATCGCTATCTGCCGGGCGCGCTGGCCGCGGTGCATCCGCGATTCGGTGTGCCGCATCGCGCGGAACTGGTGGTCGGCGCGGTGGTCGCGGTGATCGCCGCGGTCTTCGATCTGCGCGCGGCCATCGGCTTTTCCTCGTTCACGGTGCTCGTCTACTACCTGATCGCGAATATCTCCGCCGCGACCCTGACCCCCGAGGAGAACCGCCCGCCCCGGTGGATTCCCATCGTCGGCGCCGCGGGTTGCGTCATTGTCGGATTCTCGCTGCCGCTCGGCTCCGTCCTCACCGGACTCGGCGCACTTGCTCTCGGCGCCGGACTGTACGCGCTGCGTACGCGATCGCGTGGATAGGACGAACTCGCAGCGCCAGCGCGAAGCCTGCGTCCTTCGGCCGACGCGCATGGCCGCCCGAGTTCGGCGAGTTCGCGCTCCTTCGTCCCGCCTGTTGAACGTGTGATCAGACCGCGGAGCGCTAGCCTTTTGCACATGGGGCGTTTCGGTGGATTCCTGGCGGGGATCGCGGCGGCTTCGCTGGTAGCGGGCAATCTGCTCGTCGGGAGTGCGCACGCCGCGCCCGATGATCAGGTGCGCTGCGCGGTCACCTCGGGCCGTGACCTGGAGCGGGCCGTCCCGGAGCAGGTCGGGTTGGATTCGGTGCGGCTGCAAGAAGCGCTGCGCTTCGCCTCCGGGCGAAACCGGTTCAACGTGCAGGTGTTCCGGCACAACTGCCTGATCGGCGAGGGGCTGACGAACAATCAGACCGACAACGTCGCGTGGAATATCTGGAGCGCCACCAAGAGCATCGTCTCGGTGCTCGCCGGAATAGCCTGGGACCAAGGCGAACTCGAACTCGACGCGCCGATCGACCGGTATCTGCCCGCCGGCCTCGGCGGCCCGGCGCACCGGTCGATCACCGTGGAGAATCTGCTCACCGAAACCTCGGGCATGCGGGTCGGGGTGGTGACCGAGGGCATCACCGGCGTGATCCCCATCGACCCGAACAGCGCGGTGCAGGCGCTCGGTGTGCCCCTGGACAATCCGCCGGGCACGGTCTTCACCTACAGCCAGCGCAATGTCGACCTCCTGGCTTACGTGCTCGAACTCGCCGTGGGGGAACCACTGCAGCAGTTCGCGCAGCGTGAATTGTTCGATCCGCTCGGCATTCCGCGCAGCGACTACTACTGGGCCCGCGACCGTTCCGGACACACCTACGGTTACGCACACCTGATGATTCCGCCGAAAAATTTCGCAAAGCTCGGACTGCTGGTGAGCAACAACGGCCAGTGGGGCGACCAGCGGATAGTTTCCGCCGAATACCTGAGGAAAGCGCGAACGCCCTCGTCTACGAACCCGTGCTATGGATACCTGTTCTGGCTAGGGCCCGGTTGCGCCGAGACCGCGGATTACCTACCCGGCGACGTCTACACGATGGCGGGGCTCGGGATGCAGAACGTCTTCATCATTCCGAGCCTGGATCTCACGGTGGTGTGGACCGGCGTCTTCGGAAACGTCAGCAGCCAGGGCGTGAGCGGGATCATCCAGAACACCCAGGAACTGCCCTACGAATTCTTCCGCAAAGTGTTCGACGCGTTCGGCGAGCGGCCGGTACCCGACCCCGGCCCCTACATCGAGCCGCCGGTGCGGCTGGACCCCCGCCGTTTCGTCGACAACGACATCCTGATCGCGGTCTTCGGCCTCGGTCCCGCCGCCTATCCCGGGTGCAACGTCTTCGCCTGCCTGAATCAGCCGTTGGACCCGCCCTTCGCAGACACGCCGCCGGGCTGCGCCATCTTGGCCTGCCTCGGGGCGGATCCGCGCACCCCGGGCATTCGCTGACGCGGTATCACCCCTGGGCCCGTTGACCCTTGCGGGAGCCGCTTCTTCCCGCCGACCGGTCCGCACCGGACTGGTCGGTCCCCACGGGCTACGCGGACAGATCCGTGACCCAGCCGTGCACCTCGTCGGTGCGCAGCGCGGCGTAGTGGCGCTTGCGCAGCGCCTGCGAGATCGGCCCCGGCGCGCCGTCGGCGATCACGCGTCCATCCACTTCCACGACCGGAGCCGCACCGGCGGAGGTTCCCGTCACGAAGACCTCGTCGGCGATGTACAGCTCGGTGAGGTCAACGGTGCGTTCGACCACTGGAATGCCGTCCTCGGCCGCCAGCGTGAGCACGGTCCTGCGGTTGATGCCGTCGAGGATGTCGCAGGACACGTCCGGGGTGATCAGCGTGCCGCCCCGGACGAGGAAGATATTGGCCGCGCTGAGTTCGCAGACATGGCCGTTGCCGTCGAGGAAGACGCAGTCGTCGTAACCGCTGTCGATCGCGTCCTGCTTGGCGAGGACCGAATTCACGTACGCGCCATTGACTTTCGCGCGGGACGGGATGGCGTTGTCCGGAATGCGCCGCCACGGGCTCGACTTCAGCCGCATCCCGTCCTGCGGGACGATCGGCACCGCGTCGTAGACGAACATGCTCATCTGGATCGCACAGCCACGCACCCGGGTGCCGGGAATGGATTCGACCACGTGCACCGTCGCCCGCACGAAGACATCGTCTTCCGGGGCGTTCGCCGCGATCAATTCCACGACGGCGGCGCGAAACCTGGCGAAATCCCACTCGACGGCGAACCGATCGATTCCGATGATCTTGCACGACTCCTCGATCCGCCGGAAATGGTCATCCAGCCGGAACGCGGTTCGTGCCGCCCCCTCCACGTGCACCGGGAAGACGGTGTAGACGCTCAGTCCGTACAACACCGCGGACGATGCGACACCGACCACGGCCGCATCGGCCGCAACGATCCGGTCGCCGAGATACACGTGGGGATGAGGGTTAGCCATCGCCGCAGGCTAACAGCGCGGCGCCGGGCGGGCGAACCTATTTCGAACCGGCCGGAGACGACAGCGGGCGATAGCCGCGCATCCGGCCGATCGGCGCAAGCGCGGCGAACAGCAGCCGCACCGCCGGGGCGGCCGGGGTGACCAGCCGAAAGGTGTCACGGAACTCGGTCAGGAAGGAGGCGAAAGCCAACAGCCCCGGCATACCGCTGCCGCCGACCCTGCCCTGCCGATGCAGCGCGTCGATGCTGCGGAACCACAGTTGGGTGCGGCCAGCGGGCATGGTCTGCCAGCGCACCCGCGCGGGCTCGTCGCCCGCGTTCCACATCTGATGCACGGCGCCGCGCGGGATGTCGATCGTCTCGCCGGCACCGAGTGTGCGTTCCGTTCCTTCGATCCAGACCCGGATGGTTCCGGCGAGGACTTCGAAGTGCTCGTCCTGCTCCGGATGGTAATGCCGGGGCGGCTTGTCGGCCGTCGGCGCGTAGGTCGCCTCCACCTCGAGCATGTCCGGCGCGGCGAAGCGGATCGTCACGGATTCGCTGCCGGTGAGCTTCAAAGTGTCCGTCATGGCACCAACCCTTCCATTTAGCTTGATATCAAGTTACTTGAAGCCAAGCTAGATGGGAAGCGGGCTCTACCAGTCGATAAGGTGGGCCGGTGCATCATCCCGAGCGCATCGATCAACTGGTCGGCCAGTGGGCGGCCCAGCGGCCCGACCTGGACCTGAAGGCCATGGCCTTGGCGGTCCGGCTGCTGACGGTGGGGCAACTGATCGACGCCAGGATCAATGGCTTGGCCGCCGAATACGGACTGCACCGCAGTGAAGGCGATGTCCTGTTCACGCTGCGCCGCGCGGGCGCACCGTTCCGGTTGACGCCGACACAGCTGGCCGAATCATTGATGGTCACCACGGGCACGATGACCAACCGCCTCGACCGACTCCAAGGACGCGGCCTGATCACCCGGGTACCGAACCCGGACGACCGACGCGGCGTCATCGTCGAACTCACTCCCGCGGGGCTGGAACTCGTCGAGGCCGCGGTCACCCGTCACGTCGCCAACGAAAGCGACATGCTGTCGGTGCTCGATGACCACGACCGCGCCGAACTGACCCGGATCACCGACGCGCTGATCACTCACCTCAGCGAATCATCAAGGGCGCCTTCCTAGCCACCCACGGTACGGCCGCCACCCCCGCCCAGCGCCACCGCGCCTTCGCCGTCGTCTTCGACGGTCTACGCGCCCGGTGACGGACAAGAGGCTTTCAGCAGGTTATTCGTAGTACTTGCCGACCTTGGCGATCCAGAGCGCATCATCCACCACTCGGTAGACGAGCCGGTGCTCCTGCGTGATGCGACGAGACCAGTAATCCGCCAGATCGTGCTTCAACGGCTCAGGCTTGCCGATGCCTTCGAAAGGATCGGACAGAATAGCCTTGATCAACACATTGACCTTCTTCAGCACAACGCGGTCGCGCTGAAGCCATGCCGAGTATTCCTCCCATGCGGACTCGGAGAAGACGACTCTCATTCGATGAGGTCGCGATCGACACCGCCACCGTTCTCGAGTTCCTGGATCGAGCGACGTAGGCGCGCCTCATCGCGCCCGCTCAACAACTCGACGGTCGTCATCAGCGAGTCGTAGTCTTCCTTGGACATCAGCACAGCATTTCCCCCCTTCGACACGATCTCGATCGTGTCGTGATCCTCATTGACCTTCTTGACCAGAGGAAACAGATTCTTGCGTGCTTCACTCGCCGTAATCGCCGCAGCCATGATGCCTCCAGGCCCAGTCGTACCGGATATGGTACCACTGGGCCTGGGCGCGGCGCTGGTGATTCAGCGGGTGCTGAGCAATACCTCGGCGATCTGAATCGTGTTGAGGGCGGCGCCCTTTCGCAGGTTGTCGCCGGAGATGAACAGGGCCAGACCGCGACCGTCGGGGACGCCGGGGTCCTGGCGGATGCGGCCGACGAGAGAATCGTCGACACCGGCGGCGGCCAATGGGGTCGGCACGTCGACCAGCTTGACGCCGGGGGCCTTGGCCAGGATCTCCTTGGCGTGCTCGACGGAGAGCGGCTCGGCGAACTCGGCGTTCACCGACAGGGAGTGGCCGGTGAAGACCGGGACGCGCACGCAGGTGCCGCTCACCGCCAGATCCGGGATGCCGAGGATCTTGCGGCTCTCGTTGCGCAGCTTCTGATCCTCGTCGGTCTCGCCGGAGCCGTCGTCGACCAGCGAACCGGCCAGCGGAAGCACGTTGAACGCGATCGGCGCGACGTACTTGTTCGGCGGCGGGAAGTCGACGGCGCGGCCGTCGTGGGTCAGCTTCTCCGCGTCATCGATCACGGCACGCGCCTGACCGGCCAATTCTTCGACACCGGCAAGGCCGCTGCCCGACACCGCCTGGTAGCTGGACACGATCAGGCGGCGCAGACCCGCGATGTCGTGCAGCGGCTTCAGCACCGGCATGGCCGCCATGGTGGTGCAGTTCGGATTGGCGATGATGCCCTTGACCAGATTGCGCGTCTGTTCCGGGTTGACCTCGCTGACCACCAGCGGGACTTCGGGGTCCTTGCGCCACGCCGACGAGTTGTCGATCACGGTGACGCCGGCCGCCGCGAAACGCGGTGCCTGCACCCGGGACATGGTGGCCCCGGCGGAGAACAGCGCGATGTCCAAGCCGGACGGATCGGCGGTCTCGGTGTCCTCGACGACGATCTCGCGGCCGCGCCACGGCAGCGTCTTGCCCGCCGAACGCGCGGAGGCGAAGAACCGCACCTCGTCGGCGGGGAAATTCCGCTCGTCCAGCAGCTTGCGCATGACGGCGCCGACCTGTCCGGTCGCGCCGACCACTCCTACGCGAACGCCCATGGCCTATCGCCCCGTTCCCGCGTGGACCACCGCTACCTCGTCGCCGCCGAGGTCGAACGCCTTGTGCAGCACCTTGACCGCCTCGTCCAGTTCGGTGTCCTTGACCAGCACGGAGATCCGGATCTCCGAGGTGGAGATCAGATCGATGTTCACACCCGCCTTGGCCAGCGCCTCACAGAATGTGGCGGTGACCCCGGGGTGGCTCTTCATGCCCGCGCCGACCAGCGACACCTTGCCGATGTGGTCGTCGTAGAGCACCTGGGAGAAACCGATGTCGGCCTGGCGCTTGGTCAGCATCTCGACCGCGCGGGCGCCCTCGGTCTTCGGCAGCGTGAAGGTGATGTCGGTCTTGCCGGTCTCGACCTTCGAGATGTTCTGCAGGACCATGTCGATGTTGATCTCGGCGTCGGCGACGGCGCGAAACACCTTGGCGGCGTAGCCCGGCTCGTCCGGCAGCCCGACCACGGTCACCTTGGCCTCGCTGCGGTCGTGTGCGACGCCGGTGAGGATTGCTTGCTCCAAGGGGATGTCCTCCATCGATCCAGAAACGTAGGTGCCCCGCTTGTCGGTGTAGGACGAGCGCACATGCACGGGGACGTTGTAACGGCGGGCGTATTCGACGCAGCGCAGCATCAGCACCTTCGCGCCGCAGGCCGCCAGTTCCAGCATCTCCTCGTAGGAGACCTGCTCGAGCCGCTGCGCGTCGGGCACGATCCGCGGGTCGGCGGTGAAGACGCCGTCCACGTCGGTGTAGATCTCGCAGACGTCCGCGTTCAGCGCGGCGGCCAGCGCGACCGCAGTGGTGTCCGAACCGCCCCGGCCCAGCGTGGTGACGTCCCTGCTGTCCTGGCTGACACCCTGGAAGCCCGCGACCAGCACGACCAAGCCCTCGTCGAGCGCGTCCCGGACGCGGCCGGGGGTCACGTCGATGATCTTGGCGTTGCCGTGCGCGCCCGTGGTGATCACACCCGCCTGCGAACCGGTGAACGAGCGGGCCTCGGCGCCGAGGGAGTGGATGGCCATGGCGACCAGCGCGTTGGAGATGCGCTCGCCGGAGGTGAGCAGCATGTCCATCTCGCGGGCGGGCGGCGCGGGCGCCACCTGCTGGGCGAGATCGAGCAGTTCGTCGGTGGTGTCGCCCATGGCGGAGCAGACGACCACCACGTCGTGGCCCTGCTTCTTGGTCTCCACGATCCGTTCAGCGACGCGCCGGATGCGCTCGGCGGTCGCCACCGAGGATCCTCCGTACTTCTGAACCACGAGAGCCACGACAGGGTCCTCCAAGATCGACAACAAACTGGTAACAGTCATCCAGACTACCGGCCGGGTGCCAGCGGTTTTGCCGATACCTACCCGGGTTGTGGAAAAAGCCACAGCCGCATCCGATCCCGGGCCGGACGCGCGGCCCGCGCGCGATGAGGGACCATGAGCGTATGAAGAGCACGCTGCTCGAGGTGAGAACGGGCCGCAGCGAGGTGGTGCAGGACATCACACCGCAGTGCGCGACATTCGTCCGCGAAGCCGGCGGCGACGGGCTGCTGCACGTCTTCGTGCCGCACGCCACCGCCGGGATCGCGATCATGGAATTGGGCGCACGCAGCGACGACGACCTGCTGGCCGCGCTGCGCGATCTGCTGCCCGCCGACGATCGATGGCGGCACGCGCACGGCTCGCGCGGCCACGGACGCTCCCACGTGATGCCCGCGCTGATCCCGCCGTACGCGACGGTCCCGGTGCTCGGCGGGAAGCTGGCCCTCGGCACCTGGCAGTCGATCGCGCTGGTCGATCTCAATATCGACAATCCGGACCGGCAGGTGCGGCTGTCGTTCCTCTCCGACGCGGGCTGACCTGGCTCACATCCTGGTGAACCAGGTGACCTGCGCGCCGTTGCCGAATTCCTTGCGCCGGGCCGGAGTGAACAGCGTCGGGCGGAAGGCCCCGGAGAACGCGGAGATGCCCCCGCCCGCGACGACCGGGTAACTCTTGATGATCATCTCGTCGACCTCGCCGAGCAGTTCGGCGGCGAGCTTGCCGCCACCCACGAGCCAGATGTCCCCACCCTGGGCCCGCTTCAGCCCCCGCACGAACTCGACCGGGTCGCGCTCGACCACTTCGACGGCCGGATCATCGACGGGACCGAGCGTGCTGGACACCACGTACTGCCTCATGTGCGCGTACGGGCTGGACACACCAAGGGACAACCCGGGCTCGTAGGTACCACGGCCCATCACCGCCGTGTCGAACCGTTTGTTCGGCTCATCCACCGCCATACCCGACTGCGTACGCAGGAAGCTGGGCACGAACTCCGGGTATTCGGCGATGACCCAGGCTGTCATCTCGTCGTCGAACGGGTAGAAGTCGTACTCCCCCGCGGGGCCCGCGATGTAGCCGTCGAGCGACACGCCCACGTAGTAGACAAGCTTTCGCATACCCATACCGCCTAACTCGTTGTACTCTGTCTGTAGTGATTTGAAATGTAGTACTACGACTGGAGTGGTGTCAAGTGCGGACCAACCCGGAACGGCGACAGGCGCTGGTGGACGCGGCGATCGAAGTCCTCGCGCGCGACGGCGCACGCGGACTGACCTTCCGCGCGGTGGACAAAGAGGCCGCGGTACCCGCGGGGACGGCGTCGAACTACTTCGCCAACCGCGACGACCTGCTGACCCAAGCGGGCGCCCGGTTCTACGAGCGGCTGCAACCGAGCGAAGCGACCATGGCCAAGCTGACCGAGGGGCCGAAGACCCGCGCGAACATCATCGAACTCATGCGGGAGACGGTCGGACGCATCGAGGCGTTCCGCACCGGCTACCTGGCCCTGCTCGAACTGCGCCTGGAGGCGACCCGGAGACCGGAACTGCGCGCGGTGCTCACCGAACGGGTGCGCAAGGACATCGAGTTCAACGTGCGCAACCACCTCGAGTCCGGCCTGCCCGGCGACGAGAAATCGGTGCTGCTGCTCTACCTGGCGCTCAACTGGTTGATCGTCGATCGGCTCACGCTGCCCGAGGTGTTCACCGAGGAACAGAGCCAGGCATTGATCGAGGCCGCGGTCGAGCGGGTCATCGGCGGAGCCGACTGAATCGCCACGCCCATAGCTTCGCGGAACGGTTGTGACGCGCAGCACTCCGTTCGATAATGGGGCGATGATCGCACATGTAGGAGATCGACTCTGCGTACACGGACACGTGGTGGGAGAAGTGGATCACCTGGCCGAGATCATCGAGGTCCGCGGCCCGGACGGGACGCCGCCCTACTTGGTGCGCTACTCCGACGGTCACGAGTCCTTGGTATATCCGGGGCCTGACGCGGTGGTCGAGCCCGCCAACTGAGCGCCACGCCGGATCGAGCGTCAGGCGGCCCGTCGCCTGCGCTCGGCCCGGCGCGAATCTATCGACGGACTTCGCCCGGCAGCGCCATTCCTGCGGCTAGGCCTCGGCGCGGCCGCTACCTCAGCCGTCGACGGAGACGAACTGCTCCCGCCGCCCTCGCGTCAGCGGTATCTGCCCGTCGCCCGGCGCGAGCGACGGACAACCTTCGCCCGGCGGATATCAGCCGCGTCGGGTACGGATGCGCGTCAGCGCGAAGGCGAGGATTCCCGCGATCAGCACCTTGCCGGCCATCTCGATGATCGCGTTGACGTCCACGGCCGGGTGCCAGGTGAGTTCACCGTCGCGCAGTACGTACGCGCCGACGGGCTTGGCGCCTACACCGAACCCCGCTCCTTCGCCCTCGCTCCGACCTTCGGGATCCGTTCCACCGCCACCCCCACCACCGCCGCCGACCGAGGCGGCCGGAATGATCACCGCCCCATCGGATTCGTACGGCTCCCCGTAAACCCGGCGCACCGTGATCGTGTCCCGCACCTGCGCCAGCAGTTCGGCGTACTTCATGACAAACCTCCCACCCGTACCGACGGCGTCGGACTGCGACGCTCGTTCCGATCCGATCGTATGCGAGCGAGCCCGGCGCGCCCCCTTCCGCGCGAAATCTTGTTACTCGGAAGTTGTTCGCGCAGTGGCCAATCCCCGATCTCGAGGAGATAACGGCACGTTATCCGGGTAATCGAGAATCGGCGTCAGCGGTCAGGTTGACGACGCCGACAAATCGCGGCGACAATCGGCCGACTTGTCCACGCGGGGGTCGGAGGTATGCCATGCGCACCAAAACAGATATCCGATTCTTCGTCGACACCCACCCCGCACAGGTCATGGACGCCCTGATTGCTGTCGAATCACTACCGGAATGGTCGTCCTCCTACAGCGACGTGCGGGTCGCGACGCGCGACCGGTGGCGCAGGCCGCGGCGCGTCTTCGTCAAGGCGGAGCTGCTCGGCAGTGCGGATCTGCAAGTGCTGGAATACGATTGGACGGAGGACCGGTGCTCATGGGTCGTCGCCGACAGCACTCGCGGCGTCCGGGGCGGCGGCTGGTTCGAGGTGTCCGACAGCGTCGAGGGCACGCACGTCTGGTACCACGTCGAGCTGTATCTGCCCATCCCGGTTCCCGGATTTCTGCTCAAACGCACCGTTCGCAAGGCCAATGAAGTAGTGGTGGAGTGCTTCATCGATTTCGCCGAGCGTTTCCACGAGCCGGAAACCTATCAACACATATAGCCAAAGCAAATAATTGAAGGTCGCGCTGCGCTGTGCGCGAAATCGCCGACCCCGCCAGACGGTGAAACCCCGCCGAACCGGCCGGAGTGCGACGATATGCACCATGATCAGTACCAAGCGGGTTCGGTTCCAACCGATGGCCGAAGGCGCATCGGTGACCCAGCTCGAGTTGTTCTTCGACCTCGTGCTCGTCTTCGCGTTCACCATGGTCACCGGCCTGGCCGCCGTGGACACCAGCGCCAAGAACATGCTGCGCGCCGTGCTGGTACTCGCGCTGATGTGGTGGCTGTGGATCGCCTACTCCTGGCTCGGCAACGTGGTCCGCGCCGACGAAGGCATCGCGCGGGTCGCGATGTTCGCGGCGATGGGCGGCGGCTTCCTGGCCGCGCTCACCATTCCCGAGGCGTTCGACGACAAGCCCGGCGGCTGGTTCGGCCCGCTGGTCTTCGCCATCGCCTACCTGGTCGTCCGTTTGGTGCACGTCGGGATGTTCTGGCTGGCCAGCTCGGAAGACTCCCAGCTGCGCAACCAGGTGCTGCGCTGGGCGCTCGGCTCGATCACCATCGGCACCACGCTGCTGGTCATCGCCGCAATGACCTCCGGCCGCGTGCAGATCGCGCTGTGGATCGCCGCCATCGCGGGCGACTACCTGTGGACGCTGTTCGCCGGGACCGATTGGCGGCTGAATTCGGCGAACCATTTCGTCGAGCGGTACGGGCTGATCATCATCGTGGCGCTCGGTGAATCCATCGTCTCGATCGGCATCGGCGTGGCGGGGCTGCCGATCTCCTGGCCGATCGCACTGGGCTCGATGCTGGGGCTGGCCATTTCCGGTCTGCTGTGGTGGGCGTATTTCGACGTGGCCGCCCTATCGGTGGAACACGAACTCGTGCGCGCCGACGGCACCCGGCAGATCAAGATCGCGCGCGGTTCCTACACCTTTTGGCATTTCCCGATGATCGCCGGGATCATCGCGCTGTCGCTCGGGATGAAGAAGGTGCTGTACTACGTCGGCGACTCCTCACACCACACTCTGAAGGACGCGCTCTACGGAATTCCGCTGTACTCCCTCTACGGCGGCGTGGTGCTGTATCTGATCGCGCTGGTCGGGTTCAAACACTACGCCACGGGCACCGTCACGGTGCCCCGGGTGGTCGCCGCGGCGGTGCTGCTCGCGCTCGTCCCGCTGGCCTGCGCGCTGCCAGCACTCGCGTCGCTGTCCCTGCTGTGCGTCGTCCTGATCGGGCTGATCGCTTGGGAGACCGTCCGATTCGCGCAGCCGAGGGACGAGATCAGGCACGCGGCAGCCGATTGAGCTGGTGCCGCACGCCGTTCTCCGGGGGTGTCGGGCCGTACGCGGACGGCGGCACGCGGACGCCGTCGCGGACCGCGTCGCGGATCTGATCGATGTTCTCCCGCAACATGTCCGACACGAGTTCGTCGGTGCGCGGGTCTTCCAGCACCTGGAACACGATGCGGAAGGTGGTGTCGGCGATCAAACGGATGATCTCGTCGTGGAACGGGATGTAGCGCACCCGGCCCGCCTGCGGGTCCTTCTTGATCAGTTCGACGATCATCTCGTCCAGTTCGGCGCGGTTCTCCTCCAGTGCCGCCGCGATATTGCGGGTGTAGTGGCCGGCGCGCAGCACGTTCGCCACCTCGTCCATCACCGCGATCGTCATCGGACGGCGGATGGTGTCCACGATGGTCGCCACGAAGTGGTTCACCACCGCGGCCGTCACGCGGTCGCCGAACACCCGGTCGGCCACCCGGGCGAGGCGGACGACGATCACCACGATCCGCAGCAGCCGGAAACCACGGAAGAACGGGCTGGTCACCGGGATCATGCCGAGGATTTCGTACCAGTAGACGAGCGGGAAGGTCCACGGCCAGCCCGCGCGGCGCCAGCGCCATAGGAACTCCGCGGCGAACACCGCGCACACCGACCAGTCGACGAACACGACCACGCGGTAGGTGTGCCCGGACACCGGGAAGAAGGTGATCCAAGCGACCAGCGCCACCGAGACGACGGCCAGCGCCAGCATCACGAAATCGGTCCACAGCATGGGCGGCTTGCGCGGATACTCCTGCGATTGCGGCGCTTCCCGCAGACCGTATCGCTCGCGAGGCGAGCCATCGATGCCCGAGCTGGAGGTGGGAGCGGACACTACTGTGGATCCCTTCGACGCCGAACGGTGCCGCCGACAGTAGTACGCCGAAAGCACGCTCGGCACGGTTGAGAAAACCTGATGGCGCTGTCTTACGTCCCCAGCCCGCAGCAGGGCGGAGGCGGAGTACGCATACCGCGCACGGCCGGAGCGGAGGCGGAGGTACGCCTACCGGGAAGCGGTGCCGACCACCCGGCACAGATGTGATCAGCGACCGGCGCGGACGATCGCCTCGATATTGCGTTCCGCCAGTGCGGCGATGGTGAGCGACGGGTTGACCGTTCCGGTGCTGCCCGGCACCGCGGCGCCGTCCATCACGTACAGGCCGGGGTGGCCGTGCACGCGCCCGTAGTTGTCGGTGGCCCGCCCCAGCACCGCGCCGCCGAGCGGATGCGCGGTGAACAACGCGTTCGCGTCGTAACCCAGAGCGCCGTACTCGACGAGCGCGCCCGCGCGTTCGGCGATCCGGTGGTCGATCGCGCGCGCCGCGGCCACGATGTCGTCGCGGTTCTTCGCCGACCAACTGAGCCCGACGCCGTTCGTGGCCGGGTTGTAGCCGAACCGGGCGCGGGTCGGGTCGAGCACCATGCCGAGCGAGGCCAGAGCGCCGGTCTCGAACGGGATACCGGGGATGTACCAGCTCTCCAGGGTCAGCGGCACCGCGGATTCGTCGAAGATCCGGCTCGCGCTCGGCACGCCTTGACCGTGCCCGGCCAGCGCGCTCGCGCCGCGGGCGAGCACCACGTCGCCGTTGGTGCCCCATCCGTCGCCGATGTGCTCGTTCAGGCGCGGCAGCGCGCCGGTGGCCTGGGCGCGGACCAGGAGTTCGGAGGTACCGACCGAACCAGCGCCGAGGAAGAGCCGATCACAGGTGAGGGTGCGGGTGGCCAGTACGTCTCCGGTGGGCGACAGCTTCGCCACGGTGACCGCGTAGCGGTCGCCGTCCTGCGCGATGGCGTCGACGCGGTGGCCGGGGAAGATCGCGCAGCGGCCGGTGTTCTGCGCGTACCGCAAGTAGTTCTGGTTCAGGTCGAATTTGGCGCCGTTGGAGTTGCCCAGATTGCTCCTGGCCGCGGTGGCCGAAGGCCGTGAGGCCCCGGCCAGTTCGGCGCGCAGGATGTCCCAGTTGAAGATCGAGTCGTTCGGCTGCGGGTTATAGCCCGCCTTGCGCACCTGGTCGTCCCAGGCACGGGAGTGGGCGAACGGCGAGGACTGGTAGATGTCCGCCGGCATCGCGCTCAGCCGCAGCATCCCTCGCACCCGCGGGTAGTAGACGCGCTCCATCTCGCCGTAGTCGACGGTGCCGCCGAAGACGTGGTCGAAGAAACGGCGCTCCGGGGCGATCATGGCTCCGCTGAAGATCACCGATCCGCCGCCGACCGCCGCCGCCCGCCAGACATCGATGCCCGGGTACTCCGTGCAGTCCAGCACGCCGCCGAAGCTGGCGAACCGCATCGGCACCTTGGTGACGCCGGTGAAGTGGGTGCGGTGCCAGAAGCCGCGGCCGTCGGGCAGGTCGTCGCCGGTGAAGATCTCCCGCCACGGGTCGTTCGGCCAGCGTGAACCGCGTTCCAGCACGGTGGTGACGATCCCGGCCTCGGCCAGGCGCAACGCGGTGACCGCGGCGCCGAAGCCGGAGCCGATGACTATCGCGGGCGAGTGCTGAGGTGGATCGGGAAGGGGGGCAAAGATTTCCGGTACCCAACCGCGGAACAGGGCCTCCCAGGCCGGGTCCGTGGACGCCGCGCTCGTACCGGCCATCGTCCCCATAGCACCGAGCATCGCGGCCGTGCCCGCCGCCTTGAACAAGGCACGTCTACGCACCAGTCACCTTCCATCATCACACCTAGCGTGCGCAGACTACCGGTATTCCCGTTTTGTGAACAGATATCCGATTTTGCTATCGACCGAACGGCGTCTCGTCGGCGCGGCAGGTGGCCCCCGGAGCGGGCAGCTGCAAGTCGATGAGGTAGCGCTCCCGCAACTTCCGGGTGCAGTCGTTGAGCGGGGTGTGCCCATAGCCCCCGTCCACGACGACCAGCCTGGCGTTCACCAATTCCTGCTGTGCGCGCCGTGCGGCGGTCAGCGGGGTGACCGGATCGAATCGGTTGTTGACCAGCAGGGCAGAGGTGTCCGACCGCAGGATCCACGGTCCGGTGTAGCGCTGGCGATACCCCTCGGGCGGCGATGGCCAAGACGCGCAGGATTGGCGCATGTACAGCCAGAACTCGCCGTAAGTGGGGCTGACAGCGGCGAGATCCCGTGCCAGGGTAGGCCATTGGTCGGCCTGTCGCGGAAAGGCGTTGTCCGCGCAGGAGATCGCGGTGAACGAGTCGAGGAAGTCCTCCGATACGGCCGTCGCCGTCAAGATCTCGCGAACGGCGTCCGGGTTGCCCTCCGGACCGCGCTCCAGCTCGGCGAGCAATTCGGCCAGTGCGGGCCAGCCCGCTTCCGGGTCGTACAGCAGCAGCGCGTGTGATGACATCGCCTCGGAGTAGGTGACCGTGCGCGCCCGCTCACCCGCCCCCACCACGATCGGCGTTTCCCGAAGGCGGTGCAGCACAGCGTCGTTGCGCGAGCGCAGACCGGTACTACCCTGCGCTACAGCCTCGTTCGAGCCGCTTTCGGCCGCAAATGCGCAGCGCGGCCGTCCCGCCTCCGCGCACAGTCGCAGGAACTCGCTCAGCACCTGTTCGGTACCGGCGGCGGTGCTCTCGATCGAGCTTCGCGTGTCGTTGGTGTACGCGTCCGGGTCGATCATCGAGGCCAGGTGCAGCGCGCGTACCCGGTCGCCGAACAGCGCGCCGTACACCTGGCCGAGATAGCTTGCATAGGAACCGCCTTCGTACGTCAGCCGCGGTTCGCCGACCGCGCGGCGCAGCAGGTCGAGATCGCGCGCCACGTCGACGGTGGTGAGGTGCCCGAGCAGTTCGCCGCCGTGCTCGGCGCATCCCGCGGCCAGCGCACGGCTCGACGCGGCGGCTTCGCGCTCCTGTTCCGGATTCGTCGGCGGCAACCACACGCCGGACCAGAACCGTCGCTGCCGCTCGGCATTCGGGAAGCAACGCACCTGTCCGCTGCCGCCGACGCCGCGCTGGTCGAAGGTGACCACGTCGAACCGGCGCGCGATCTCGCCGCCGAACAACTCCCCCTCCGCCGCCCAGCGCAATCCCGAACCCCCAGGACCGCCGACCGCGGCGAACAAGGTGCCGATCCGCCGCTCGGGATCGGCGGCCCGCTGACGCACGACCGCGAGCGGGAGGATCGGCCCGTCGGGACGGGCATAGTCCACCGGCACGGCCGCGGTCGCGCACTCGAACTTGCTCAGCCGCGGCTCGGCGCACGGCGCCCACTCCAGCCGCGGTGTCGGCGCCGCATCGGCCTGTGCGACCAGATCCGCGACCGCCGATTCCTGGCGGCTCGGCGTCCCGGCGCAGCCGCTCGCCGCCGGTAGCACGATGACAAGGGCGACGACGACCGACTTCCAGCTACGCACGGACATCATCCTGGGCCCACGCACGGGCGGGCGTCGTCCTCCTCAGGGCTGACATCGGACCCTGAGATTCCCCGGCCGCCCTCCCGGGATCCCCACTACGCCGCCGCCCGCCGCGGCCGCCCCACCAGTGCACCGCCGCAGTTCGGGCAGACGCCCTGCAACTCGGTATCTGCATCAACGCTCCCGAAACGCAGCCGGACGAACTCCGCCCCAGCCCGTACCAGGCCGAGCGAAGGCAGAGCCAGCCGCACAACAGGCGCCGCCGAACGAACTCCGCCTGAAGCCCCACGCCAGGCCGAGCGAAGGCAGAGGCAGCCGCACAAAAGGCGCCGCCGAACCAAGTCCGTCCGAAGCCCCACGCCAGGCCGAGCGAAGGCAGAGGCAGCCGCACAAAAGGCGCCGCCGAACCAAGTCCGTCCGAAGCCCCACGCCAGGCCGAGCGAAGGCAGAGGCAGCCGCCTATGACGTCACCAGCCGGATCACCGCGATCAGGCCGACCACGACGATGACCGCGCGCAGCACTGTCGGCGGCATCCGCCTGCCCATCTTGGCGCCGAGCTGGCCGCCGATCATCGAACCGAGCGCGATCAACCCCGCCGCCCGCCAGTCGACGTCCGCGATCACGATGAAGATCACCGCGGACACGGCGTTCACGATCAGTGCGAGCGCGTTCTTCGCCCCGTTGAGGCGCTGGATGTCGTCGTGCACGAAGACGCCGAGCAACCCGATCAGCAGTACGCCCTGCGCGGCGCCGAAGTACCCGCCGTAGATACCGGCCGCGTAGATCGCGGCGAAGAGAATGGCGCCGCCGTGCTCCGGCACCGGTGCGCCGTCGTTCTCCCGCCTGCGCTTCACCCAGCTCGCCAGCCGCGGCTGGACCACGACCAGGACCAACGCCAACGCGATCAGCACCGGCACGATCGCCTTGAACGCCGCGGGCGGAAGCACCAGCAGCAGCACCGCCCCCGTGATGCCGCCGAGTAGCGAGGCGGTGCCCAGCCGTAGCAGCCGGTCCCGCTGCCCGGCGAGTTCCCGGCGATAGCCGTGCACACCGCTGAGCGAACCGGGGACCAGACCTATGGTGTTGGACACATTCGCGGTAACCGGCGGCAAGCCGAAGGCCAGCAAAACCGGAAAAGTGATCAATGTGCCCGAGCCGACGATCGTGTTGATACCGCCCGCCGCGATGCCGGCACCGAAGACGGCCAGTTGCTCCAGCCAGGTCATAGCTATCCTTCGACGTCCATTCTGGGACCGAACGGTAGCGGGTCGTCGGATCACCCGACGACGGCACCGCCCTTCCCGGCGGTCTCGCGGCACGGTAAGCTCGCGAACATCATGCAGCGGGCACTTCTTCTCGACCGCCGCGACGGGGTCTGATCGGACCGGCTCCCGTCGCGGGGTTTTGCCGCGCCGGTCGACCCAGCCCATTGGGAAAAACCACACCCACGGAGAGATTCCCCATGTCCCCTGCTGACGCGTTCGTATCCGGTGCCAAAACCATCACGGCGCCGAGCAAACCCGCCCCCGCCGACCAACCGGCGTGGAACAAGCAGAAGAACTCCTCGATGCCGACGTTCCGCTATCGGCCGTTCGCCGAGGAGGTCGAGCCGATCAGCCTGCCCGACCGCACCTGGCCGGAGAAGGTCATCGACCGGGCGCCCGGCTGGTGCGCGGTCGACTTGCGCGACGGTAACCAGGCGCTGATCGACCCGATGAGCCCGGCTCGCAAGCGCCGCATGTTCGATCTGCTGGTGCGGATGGGCTACAAGGAGATCGAGGTCGGCTTCCCCTCGGCCAGCCAGACCGACTTCGATTTCGTCCGCGAGATCATCGAGGACGGCGCGATCCCCGACGACGTGACCATCCAGGTCCTGACCCAATGTCGCCCCGAGCTGATCGAACGCACCTTCGAGGCCTGCGCCGGCGCGCAGAACGTCATCGTCCACTTCTACAACTCGACCTCGATCCTGCAACGGAAAGTGGTCTTCCGCGCCGATCGCGCGGCGGTGAAGAAGATCGCGACCGACGCCGCCACGCTGTGCCTGGAGATCGAGAAGCGCTACCCGGACACCAACTGGCGTTACGAGTACAGCCCGGAGTCCTACACCGGCACCGAGCTGGAGTACGCCAAGGAGGTGTGCGACGCGGTCTCGGAGATCATCGCGCCGACGCCGGAGAAGCCGCTGATCATCAACCTGCCCGCCACCGTCGAGATGGCGACGCCGAACGTCTACGCCGACTCGATCGAGTGGATGAGCCGCAACCTGGCCCGGCGCGAGGCGATCGTGCTGTCGCTGCACCCACACAATGACCGCGGCACCGCTGTTGCCGCCGCCGAGCTGGGCTTCCAGGCCGGGGCCGACCGGATCGAGGGTTGCCTGTTCGGCAATGGCGAGCGCACCGGCAATGTGTGCCTGGTCACGCTGGGGATGAACCTGTTCTCCCGCGGCATCGACCCGCAGATCAACTTCTCCGACATCGATGAGATCCGCCGCACCGTCGAATACTGCAACCAGCTGCCCGTGCACGAGCGCCACCCCTACGGCGGCGACCTGGTCTACACCGCGTTCTCCGGCAGCCACCAGGACGCGATCAACAAGGGCTTGGACGCGATGAAGGCCACGGCGGACGCCGCGGGAGCCGACGTCGCCGACATCGTCTGGGAAGTGCCCTACCTGCCGATCGACCCGAAGGACGTCGGCCGCACCTACGAGGCGGTCATCCGGGTCAACTCGCAGTCCGGCAAGGGCGGCGTCGCCTACATCATGAAGACCGATCACGGGCTGGCGCTGCCGCGGCGTCTGCAGATCGAGTTCTCCCAGGTGGTCCAGCGCATCACCGACGGAGAGGGCGGCGAGGTGACGCCCAAGGAGATGTGGGACGTCTTCTCCGAGGAGTACCTGAGCCCGATCCGTCCGCTGGAGCGGATGCGCCAGCGGGTCACCGCGTCGGAGACCGACGGCGGGGTCGACTCGATCGTGGCGGTGGTGAAGGTCGACGGCGTCGAGCAGGAGATCACCGGCAAGGGCAACGGCCCGCTGGCCGCGTTCGTCGACGCGATCGCGAGCGTCGGTTACAACGTCGAGGTCTTGGACTACTCCGAGCACGCGATGTCCGCGGGCGATGACGCGCAGGCCGCCGCTTACGTGGAATGCGCGATCGGCGACAAGGTGGTGTGGGGCGTCGGCATCGCCACCTCGATCACCACCGCGTCGCTGCGTGCGGTGGTGTCGGCGGTCAACCGAGCGCACTGATCGCACGGCACGGCCGGAGCGAAGGCGCAGGTACTCCTGTCCCGCAAGGTGTCCGGCGAGGGCGCCGCGGCGGTTCGTCCGCGCGGCGCCCGATCTCGCTGGCGCATACCGCTTGTCGATGGCGTGTCGCGCGGCGCGTCTGCCCTTCCCTACCGTGACACGGCGTAGCGAACCCCGTGCTAGCGTGGATTCGCACTCCAAGCGCCGAGCTCTCTGCTCGAACTCCCGAGCAGATGGGGGAACCGTGACAACAAACGACCACAATCCGACCTCTCCGCCCTGGCTGCAGAGTCATTCCGTGGACACGGCCGAAGTCACCGAGGCGGAGTCGTCGGCCACCGGCCCGTCGACCGAGCACACCGGCGGTGTGGAAGCGAAGGAAGCCGACGTGGCGGATGGGCTGGATCAGCCGGACGCACAGCCCGAACAGCCGGAGCCGCAGGGCTCGACCGAGCAGACCACTGTCTACCCGCATGCCGCCGGACCCGTGCCGTCGTCCTACGGTCCCCCGCCGTCCGGGCCTCCTGAGTCGTACGGCCCCCCAGAGTCGTACGGTCCGCCGCCGTCCGGTCCCACCGAGTCGTACGGTCCGTACTCCGCACCGGGCGCCGGTGTGTACGCGCCACCGACCTTCCCCGGGGAGCCGTTCCCTACCGGCGCGTTTCAACCTTCGCCGAGCCACAGCGGTAGCCACCCCATCCCCGGGCAGGGTCACGAGCACAGCTACGACGAGTACCGCCAGGAGATCGGTCCCGACGGCTTGGTCCGGCGCGTACCCGTCGATCCCGCGCAGCCGGAACCAGCTGCGCCGCAGCACGATCAACCCGGCGGGCCGATCTACAGCTGGGCTCCGCCGCCCCCGCCGGTGACGCATCAGCCACCGCCGCCCGCCTATCAAGCGCCGCCGCCTGCGTCACCGGTCGGGCAACCCCAGGGATCGGGTTGGCAGAGCGGGCCGAATCCGCACCAGGCCGCACAGCCGTTCCAGCCGCAGCACGTGCCGCAACCCGGGCAGCCGGGGCACTCGGTGAACGATCTGAATCTGCTCCGGCGGGCCCGCAGGGCGCCGCGCAGTGGCTGGCGCCGTGCCGTGCACAAGGTTTCCGGCGGCATGATCAACCCGGGCGAGTCGGCCGCCGACATCGTCTATCAAGACTTGGTCGACCGGGTGAATCAGCCTGTGCGCGGCGACTATCGGATCGCGATCCTCTCGCTGAAGGGTGGCGTCGGCAAGACCACGACGACGGTCGGTCTCGGTTCCACGTTCGCATCGCAGCGCGGTGACCGGGTGATCGCGATCGACGCCAACCCCGACCTCGGCACGCTGGCGCATCGCGTGCCGCGCCAGACCAGGTCCACCGTGCGCAACCTGCTCGAGGACCAGAACATCAGCAGGTACTCGGACGTGCGGGCGCACACCTCGCAGGCGCCGAGTCGTCTGGAAGTACTTGCCAGTGAACAGGACCCGGCGGTCTCCGAGGCGTTCAGCGAGGCGGACTACCGCAAGGCGATCGGCATCCTGCAGTCGTTCTACAACATCATCCTGACCGACTGCGGCACCGGCTTGATGCACTCCGCGATGGCGGGCGTGCTCGACATGGCCAGTTCGCTGGTGCTGGTCACCTCCCCGGCCATCGATGGCGCGCGCAGCGCGTCGGCCACCCTGGACTGGCTCGACCACCACGGCTACGGCAAGCTGGTGGAACGAACGGTCGTGGTGGTGAACGCTTCCCGGCGCGGCGCGTCGACCGTCGATCTCGACCAGTTGCGCAAGCTGTTCCTCGACCGCACCCGCGCGGTGCAGGTGGTGCCGTTCGACGACCACCTCGCCGAGGGAGCCGAGATCGATCTGGAACTGGTGAGCAAGCCCACACGGCGGGCGCTGCTCGAGCTGGCCGCGATGGTGGCCGACGACTTCAACTACGTCGGCACGCAGTCCCAGCAATCCTACCGTTACCCTGGGCAGCCCGGAATGTGACCGGTTCGCGCGACACCGCACATCACCGCGGCGCGGTGATGTCGTGACGCTCGGGAAACCGGCCTATCCACCGGCTTTCGCGGAGTCGGCGGTCGCCAGCGCGGCGGCCGACTCGAAGGCCGCGAGCACCGCGGCGATGGCCGGACGCGCGTCGGCGCGCGGGCGGGTGGCCAGTTCGTACATCCGGGCGGCGCGCACACCGGACAGCCGCAGCACCGCGAGCGTGGGATCGCCCACCGCGTAGCGCGGCATGAGCGCGACGCCGTAGCCCGTGGCGACCAACGCCTCGATGACGCGGAAATCGTTGAGACGCTGCGCTATGCGCGGTTGCACGCCGGTCACGGTGGCGATCGAGCGCAGCACGTCGTCGACCGGGAAACCGCCGCGCACACTCAGCCAGGTCTCGTCGGCCAGTTCCTCCGGCGCGACGGCCGAGCGCCCGGCGAGCCGATGCGTCGCGGCCGCGACCACATCGATCGGTTCGCGCATGAGCACCCGGGTCGCGACGCGTGGATCGGCGATCGGCGCGGCGCGTTCGTCGCGATGGGTCAGCACCACGTCGTAGTCGGCGAGTAGTCGCGCCACCTCGGAAGGGGGCACGTCCTCGTCTCGTGCGACCACGTCCACACCGCTGTCCGCCATGCCGCGCAGCGCGTGCGGCAGCAACAGCGCGCCACCCGAAGGGAATACCGCGACGCGGACCCGGCCGCGCGGGGAACCGCGATAGTGCGCCATCTCCGCGACCGCGCGATCCATCGCCGCGAGCACCTCGTCGGCGCGCACGACCAACGCGCGCCCGGCGTCGGTGAGCCGGACGCGTCGGCCGTCGGGTTCGAGCAGTGCCACGCCCGCTTCCCTGGCCAGCACTTTGAGCTGCTGGGAGACCGCGGAAGGCGTCATCGACAACGCGGCGGCGACGGCGGCGACGGTGCCGCGATCGGCGAGTTCACGCAGCACGCGCAGCCGTTCCACGGCCATGGGCGGGCCTGGCACAGCCTTCTCGGATCCGGAGACCATTAAGCGACACTACATTATTTGTCCATATTTATTCGATTGTTCTGATGGTTGGTCGGCCGCACGATGAAACGCGTGACCACTCGCGATCGCCTGCTCGGCTGCACCGTCGTCCTGCTCTGGGGCCTGAACTTCCTCGCCATCCGGGTGGGGCTCGACCACTTCCCGCCGTTCTTCTTCGCGGCACTGCGTTTCGCGGTGCTGGCGATTCCCGCGCTGCTGTTCATTCCGCGCCCGCCGGTGCGGATGCGCTGGATCCTGCTGTACGGCGTCGGTTTCGGCATCTTGCAGTTCGCGTTCCTGTTCACCGCCATGCGCGTGGGCATGCCGACCGGGCTGGCTTCCCTGGTGCTGCAATCCTCCGCGCCGTTCACCGTGGTACTCGGTGCCCTCATGCTGGGCGAGCGGATTCGGCCGGTGCAAGTCGCGGGCATCGCCGTGGCGGTCGCCGGAATGGCGGTGATCGGTTGGGACCGGCTGGAACACGCCACGCTGCTTCCGGTGCTGCTGACGCTGGCGGGCGGGCTGGGCTGGGCATTCGGCAACATCGGCGCGCGCTTGGCGGGTACCGAGGCCCCCGGTGTCAAGCCGCTGCACCTGATGCTGTGGACCACCGCCATCCCGCCGGTGCCGCTGTTCGCGCTGTCGGTGTTCACCGAGGGGCCGACCACCGGTCTGCACGCCCTCGCCGACTCCTTCTCACTCGCCGGTTGGCCCGCCCTGGTGGCGCTGGCTTATATCGCGGTCATGGCCACGGTCGTCGGCACCGGACTGTGGACCTATCTGATGGGCCGCTACCCGGCGGGCATGGTCGCCCCGTTCTCGCTACTGGTTCCGGTCGTCGGGATAGCCGCGGCCTGGGCATTCCTCGGCGAGGCCCCTACCGTGCTGTCGCTTGCCGGTGGTGTGGTGGTGATCACAGGAGCCTTTGCCGCGACGGCGAGCAAGCCGCGTCCGGCACCCGTGGACGCCACCGTCCCGCCGACGCAAGCTCTGATAGGTGCGGGACGACCCGCCGGGACCTGAGGAAACGGGACGATCAGCTTGCTGAGTGCTGATGCGCCGGTCAGGGAGAACCGACCGGCCGAGGCGCTGCTCGTCCTCCACGGGCAGGCGGATGCTCGGCACGTTCGGTACCGCTCGACCGCTCGAGATATCCCCCAACTGGGTTTGCGGGGTCGATGCGCCCGGGAAGATTTGCGGCTTTACAGTAGTGCCCGAGCGTGAAAGTTGGTCCCGAAGCTAGACAGCAGATCGGCGCATGGCAGAACATCGGTGGACCGTCTCGCGAAGGGCATTGCTTCGTGGCACGGTGGCGGCAGGGGTGGCAACGGCGGGGGGACTGACGGCGGGCGCGCTGCGACCGGCGCCGGTAGCGGCGAGTCCGGGCGGTCCGCGGGTCGCGGTCCTCGGCGGCGGTGTCGCCGGTCTGACCGCGGCGCATGAGCTGGCCGAACGTGGATTCCGGGTCACCGTCTACGAAAAGCGCGCCTGGGGCGGCAAAGCCCGCAGCGTCGGAGTGCCGGGCACCGGAGCAGAGGGACGGCCGGACCTCCCCGGGGAACACGGGTTTCGCTTCTTCCCCGGCTTCTATCAACATGTGCCGGACACCATGCGCCGAATCCCGTTCCCGGGTAACCCGAATGGCGTCTGGGACAACCTCGTCGCGGTGCCCGAGGCGCGCTTCGCCCGGCTCGGCGGCGACGACTTCCGCGTGCCGCTCGGTGCGCGCGCCCGCGCCGGGTTCACCCCGGAAGGCTTCCGCGAGACGCTCGGCGCCACCCTGGCGACCGCACTGAAAATGCCTCCCAGAGAAGGCATCTACTTCGCCGAACGCCTGCTGGTCTTCAACTCCAGCTGCGATGCCCGCAGGCTCGGTCAGTGGGAGCAGACCTCCTGGCACGACTTCGTCGGCGGCCACGCGCGCTCGCACGAGTTCCGTGCGCTGCTGTCCCGCACACTGACCAGCATCATGGTCGCCGCGAAGGAAAACGTGGCGAGCGTGCGCACCATCGGCACCATGGGCGAACAGTTCCTCGGCAATCCTTTCGAGATCGGCAACGACGGCGGACTGGACCGTGTGCTGAACGGCCCGACAAACGCGGTCTGGATCGACCCGTGGACGCGGCGAATCCGCGAATTGGGCGCGGAATTCGTGCTCGGCACCGAAGTTCGCGGGCTGGAGGTGCGCGATCGCCGGATCACCGCTGCCCGCGCGGTGGACGAGACCGGCGCCGAGCGCACCATCGAGGCCGACTACTTCGTCGTCGCGCTCCCCGCCGAGCAGGCCCGCACGCTGTGGTCGCCGCAGGTGCTCGCGGTGCGGCCGGAATTGGCCGGGATGGACCGGCTCGTCACCGACTGGATGAACGGCATCCAGTTCTACCTGCGCCGACCGGCCGACATCTCGCGCGGCCACGCCGCCTACATCGACGCGCCGTGGTCGCTCACCTCGATCAGCCAGAATCAGCACTGGCGCACCAAGCTCACCGAATTCGGCGACGGCAGCGTGCAGGACTGCCTGTCGGTGGACATCTCCGACTGGAACACCCCCGGCATACTGTTCGGCAAATCGGCCAAGGAATGCACGCACGAGGAGATCGCTCGCGAGGCATGGGCCCAGATCAAGGCTCACCTCGACGATCGCGGTGACGTGCTGCGCGACGCCGACCTGCACTCCTGGTTCCTCGACCCGGGCATCAGCTGGCAGCAGGGGCAGCGGCGCAACGCCAACGCCGACCCGCTGCTGATCAACACGGCCGGTTCCTGGGAGTACCGGCCCGCCCCGCACGGCGCGCTGGAAAACCTGTTCCTGGCAGGCGATTACGTGCGCACGAACGTCGATCTGGCCACCATGGAGGGCGCCAACGAATCCGCGCGCGCCGCGGTGAACGCGCTACTGGACGTGGCCGGTTCGAACGCGCAGCGCTGCCGGTTGTTCACGCTGTACCGGGCGCCGGAACTGGAACCGCTGCGCCGGATGGACGCCGACCGCTACGCGGCCGGGCAGCCGAACATGTTCGACACGCCGGTCTGAGCCCGGCCGGGCGACCGGTCCGCCTCCGCCCGAACGCAATTCGATCGCCACACGGTCCCGGGCGGTGCTTGAATCGAAATATGCGCGAGAGCACCGTCCCGATCCAGATCACCAACGCGGCGGACCTGCGGCAGTTGCTCGGGGAAGTCATGCCCCGCGCCGCCACCAAGGAACGGGTCGCCCTGCACGCGCGGGACCGGGAGTGGATCGCGCACTCCCCGTTCCTGGTGATGAGCACCAGCGACGCGGACGGCAACTGCGACGCCTCGCCGAAGGGTGATCCGGCCGGGTTCGTGCACGTGCTCGACGACAGGACGCTCGCCATCCCGGAGCGTCCCGGCAACCGGCGCGCAGACGGCTACCTCAACATCCTGGCCAATCCGCACGTCGGCCTGCTGTTCCTGATCCCGGGCCGCCGCGAGACGTTGCGGATCAACGGACGAGCCCGGCTGGTGCGCGACGCCCCCTACTTCGACGACATGGTGGTGCGCGGCCACCGCCCGATCCTCGCCGTCGAGGTGGACATCGAGCAGATCTTCTTCCACTGCGCCAAGGCGTTCATGCGCAGCCATCTGTGGGAGCCGCAACAGTGGCCCGTCGACACCCTGCCGAGCCCGGCCTGCCTGGTCAAAGAGGTGCAGAAGGACGTCACCGAGACGGTCGAGCAGCTGGAGCGCTACTACTCGCCGGAGAATTACGAGGCGAAGCTCTACCGCGACTGAGCCGGGTGGTCCACGCCACTGGCCCGCGACGCGCCCGGATCGCGGGGCGAACATAGACTCGCGACGTGGCAGACATATCGGTGCGCGGACGACTGGCGCTGGCGGCGGCGGGCGCGGCGTCCTGGGCCTCGCAGAAGGCGGGTCGCGGCAAGGGTTCGATGATCGGCGGCCTGATCGCGTTGAAGATCGATCCGACGGTCATGGACCAGCTCGGACGGCAGCGGCGCACCGTGCTGGTCACCGGCACGAACGGCAAGTCGACCACCACCAGGATGACCACCGCCGCGCTCAGCACGCTCGGCCAGGTCGCGACCCAGGCCGACGGCGCCAACATGGACGCGGGCATCGTCGCCGCGCTCAACGCGCACCGGCGCGCGCCGCTGGCCGCGATCGAGGTGGACGAACTGCATCTGCCGCACGTCACCGACGCGCTCAACCCCTCGGCGGTGATCCTGCTGAACCTCAGCCGCGACCAGCTCGACCGGGTCGGCGAGATCAACATGATCGAGCGCAAACTGCGCGCGGGCCTGGCGAAGCACCCGGCCACCGTGGTGATCGCGAACTGCGACGACGTGCTGGTCACCTCGATCGCCTACGACCACCCCAATGTGGTGTGGGTAGCCGCGGGCAGCGGCTGGGCGATGGACGCGACCAGCTGCCCGCGCAGCGGCGAGCCGATCGTCTGGGAGGGCGCGCACTGGCGCAGCACCGGCGCGGATTTCCAACGTCCCGAACCGGATTGGTGGCTGGACGGAGACGATCTGGTCGGCCCCGGCGGCGCGCGTTTCCCATTGCGGCTGGCGCTGCCGGGGCGGGCCAATCGCGGCAATGCCGCACAGGCGGTGGCCGCCGCCGTCGCGCTGGGCGCCGACGCCGCGCAGGCGGTGGCGGCAGCGGGCACGGTGCGCGAGATCGCGGGCCGCTACCGCACCGTGCAGGTCGGCGAGCACGACGCGCGGCTGCTGCTGGCGAAGAATCCGGCCGGGTGGCAGGAGGCGCTGTCGATGATCGACCCGGCCTCGGCGGGCCTGGTCATCGCGGTGAACGGCCAGGTGCCCGACGGCGAAGACCTCTCCTGGCTGTGGGACGTGCGGTTCGAGCACTTCGAAGGCGTGCAGGTGGTCGCGGCGGGCGAACGCGCCACCGACCTCGCGGTACGGCTGACCTACGCCGGCGTGGCGCACACCACGGTGCCGGACCCGGTGCGCGCGATCGCGTCCTGCCCGGCGGGCCACGTCGAGGTGCTGGCGAACTACACCGCGTTCCGTGATCTCAACCGCGACCTCGAGCAGCGGACGGCATGAGCCGGACCGCGCAGGGCTCCACGCAGGCCAGAAAGGACCCGGCATGAGCGGGCAGGCCCGGAGGCGGCAGCGAAGCGTGACCACGGAGGGATTCGCGCAGGCCAGAAAGGACACAGTATGAGTGAATCGACCATTCGCATCGGCCTGGTTCTGCCGGACGTGATGGGTACCTACGGCGACGGCGGCAACGCGCTCGTGCTGCGTCAGCGGCTGCGTATGCGCGGCTACGACGCCGAGATCGTCGATATCACGCTGCCCGACCCGGTGCCCGATTCGCTGGACATCTACACCCTCGGCGGCGCGGAGGACTCCGCGCAGCGGCTGGCCACCCGGCACCTCCAGCGCTACCCCGGCTTGCAGCGGGCGTCCGCGAAAGGCGCTCCGGTGCTGGCGATCTGCGCGGCGATCCAGGTGCTCGGCCAGTGGTACGAGACCTCGGCGGGCGAGCGGGTGGACGGCGTCGGCATGATCGACGTCACCACGTCGCCGCAGCACAAGCGCGCCATCGGCGAGGTGACGACCACACCGCTGCTCGACGGGCTCACCGCGCCGCTCACGGGCTTCGAGAACCACCGCGGTGGCACGAAGCTCGGCGGCGACGCGACCGGCCTGGCGCGGGTCTCGCGCGGGGTCGGCAACGGTGTCGGCGACGGGCTGGAGGGCGTCGTCCAGGGTTCGGTGATCGGCACCTACATGCACGGCCCCGTGCTGGCCCGCAACCCCGAACTCGCCGATCTGCTGCTGATGCGCGCCCTCGGCGTCACCGAACTGGCTCCCCTCGACCTTCCCGAGGTCGACCAGCTCCGCCGCGAGCGCCTGCGCGCCTGAACCACGGCTCGGTCCGCAGTGTGGCGAGTCTCAGTTGTCGGTTCGCCACAAGATCCATTCGGGGTTCATCGACCAGTACCCCAGTCGGCCACCGAGGGTCTCGCCGACGTCGCTCATGGTGTCGTCGGCGATCTTGCCGAACGCGGACACCGACACGACTTGCAGCTGCCAGCGGCCGCCGTGCCCGGCCGGGCCGAGGTTGACGCAGACCGAGGGACGCAGGCCTGCCGTCTCGAGTTCGTCCCAGGCCCGGCCCAATTCGTCGATGGTCGGACGGTTGTTCACCCACTCGACCGACGACAGGCCACCCATCAGCGAGTGCCATCTGACCGGTGCGTTGAGCTCGCAGACCCACGGTCCGGCGTCGGTTTCGGGCACATCGATGCCGTACACCTCCGGGTGCCACCGGCGTGGTTCGGCGGTCCACGGCCGCAGGATCAGCCACAGCGCATCCGGGAGACCTTCCGCCCGGATCTGCTCCACCAGCGTGCGCAGGTGCTCCTGGGAGATGTCCGGCCGGAATCCGAGCTCGTCCGCTGTCCACGTGTCGGTCATGTGCTCGCTGTTCATACGTCCCCATTCCGGCGTCAGGTCCCCGAAACTCCGGCTGGTACCGCGGCGCCGCCGGACGGTCGGCTACGGGTTACCTACGATGCTTCCACAGTTCCCGGCCCGCGCACGCCGAGAGCCGAGCCTGTGACCAGCCAGACAGTTCACCCGTCGACCTCGGAAACGTCGACGGAGACGGTGATGACGCTGTCTTTTGCGTCGGTGTAGATGATGCCGCGCAGCGGAGGTACGTCGGCGTAGTCGCGGCCCCACGCCACGGTGACGTACCGCTCGTCGCCGAACTGGTCGTTGGTGGGATCGAAATCGATCCAGTGACCGGCGCGGTCGTGTTCGCCGGAGCCGGGCAGCCACACGGCCGCCCAGGCGTGGGTGGCGTCGGCGCCGACCATCCGCTCCTTGCCCGGGGGCGGATCGGTGGCAAGGTAGCCGGACACGTACCTGGCTGCCAGACCGTGCGACCGCAGGCAGGCGCAGGCCAGTCGCGCGAAATCCTGGCAGACGCCCGCGCGGTCGGCGAACACGTCGGCCACCTTGCTCGACACCGTCGTGGCGCCCGACATGTAGGTGAAGTCGGTGTAGATGCGGGTGTTCAGCTCGGCCACCGCGTCCAGCAGCGGTCTGCCCGGCCGGAGAGACTCGGCCGCGTACGCGACGATCTCCGGAGTGATCTCCTGCGGATGCAGGTCGAGGGCGAACTCCGCGGCCAGCGGTCCATTCGCGCCGGTCGGACGCGCTACCTCCCACCGCTGCGCGGCGGCGGCCGGATCGATGACGGGCGCGTCCACCTCCACCAGCGACGCACCGGTGACGGCGAGGACGTGATGCTGGGCTGTGACATGGAAAAAGGAGGTGATGTTGCCGTACACGTCCGCGCCGACCGACCGGTCCGACGGCGTCGGCTCGATGTGGATGTCGTGTGCCAGCAGCCGTTGACCTGGCAAGTCACGCGGCGTCAGATACGCGCGGCCGTACGAGCTGATGACCTCCCCGGAATACGAGTACGTGGTGCGGTGCTCCACTCGATAGCGCCGGGCCGCGCCGCCGACGATCATCCGACGACCTGCGTGCTGCCCCAGAGTGGCTGAAACCCGACCGGCAGCGACAATGTGGTGGTCTCGAACGATTCGGACAGCTTGCGCAACCGCGAGTGCACCCCGTCCAGGAGTTCGGCCAACTCGTCGCGCCGATCGTCGGTGTCGGTGACTTCGAGGTCGTCGGGGTCCAGGCGCCGCAGCATTCGTTGCGCGTCCGCGAGTAGCCGCCGCGGGCGCGACGATCGCGCCGCGCCGGGCAGCGCACGGAAATCGGCGTCCAGGCGGTCCAGTTGGTACGCCAGCGATCGCGGGTTGCCGGTGTCGAACAGCAGCAACCCCGCGACGGCGGCGATCCGCACCGAATCCCGGTGCCTGCGCCGGTAACTCACCGACGACTCCGCGACGCGCAGCACCCATTCGGTGACCTCCCGCTCGGTCTCCTCCGGATACTCCTGGACCAGCGCGGCCGACAGCAGCGCGGTCAGCGTGAGTCCGCGTTCGATGCGCTTGCCGATGTCCATGACGTACCAGCCGGGTTCGCGTACCAGCGATTCCGCGTCGATGCCGGACAGTGCGAGCAGACCGGCCAGGGTCAGCGAATGCACCTGCGAGAGCTCCGCCTCCTGGTCGCTCGCGGTTCCGCGGTAGTCGGCCAGTGCTCGGTCGACCGCGCCGAGGATCATCCAGGTGTCCACCGACAGCTGGTCGCGCACGGCTCGCGCCGCGATGCCGTACCGGTCGACCGCGAAGGCCAGCGACCCGGCCAGCTCCCGGTCGACCGTCAACGCGACGAGGTAGTCGTGCCCCTCGCGCGAGGCCGAATCCTGCTGCGCTGCAAGGTCTTGTACCTCCGGGCCGAACATCCCGTCGGTCGGCGCGGCGGTGGCGGTGGTCCGGCCGACGGCGGCCAGCAGGACCGGCAGCGCGTCCGCGCCCTCCAGCCAGGGACGGTAGCGGAACTCCTGATAGCGCTCATGGGTGGCGATCAGCAACCGCGCGGTGGCCTCGCCGCGCTCGCCGTAGCGGCCCATCCAGAACAGATCGTTGAGCACACGCGGGGAACTGATCGATTCCACGACCGGGACGGTGGGCCGCTCGCGTTCCTCCCGCGGCGGCTCGGCGGCGACCGCGGCGGCGGTGGTCGGCGCCGCCCGTACCCAGATGTCTTTGGCGGCCACTTTGATCACGGCGCGATCGGGCGCGACGCGCTCACGCACTTGGCCGAGACCACCGGACATCACGGTGTAGCCGCCCCGCCGGGCCAGCGAGAACAGCCGCATGCCGACCGGAGCAGCGGCGAGTCCACCATGTTCCCGCACGGCGGGCGCGACGGAGAACTGCGCCGGTTCCTGACCGACCCACTGCCATCCGCACGCGTGGATCCTGGCGATCACGTCGTCACGCTGCTCACGGCTCAGTTCCGGTCCGAACAGCGTGGCGCCGTCGACCGCCGAGCGGATGACCAGCGTGTCCAGATTCGCCAGCAGGTGTGCGCGCTCCCGGTCGTCGCCACCCCAGTACGACGGCGCGCTCTCCAGCAGCAGGTCCTCCCCCAGCAGCGAGCGCGCGAGCCGAGGCAGGAACCCGGCCAGCGCCGGATTCTCCAGCAGCCCGCTGCCCAGCGTGTTCACCACGGTCACCGCGCCGCGCCGCAGCACCTCGACCAGTCCCACCACGCCGAGCCGGGAATCCGGGCGCAGGTCCAGCGGATCGGAGAACTCGGCGTCCACCCGCCGCAGCACCACATCCACCCGCTTCAGCGTGCCCAGCGACCGCATCCACAGCGACCCGTCGCGCACCACCAGATCCGCGCTTTCCACCAGCGGAAAGCCCAGCGTCGAAGCGAGGTACGCCTGATCGAACGCGGTCTCGGAGTGCACGCCCGGGCTGAGCACCACGATCACCGGTTCATCGTCGTCGGCCTGTGCCGACTCGATCAGCATCGCCCGCATCGCCCTGGCGAACGGCGTCAGCGGCCGCGGATTGGCGTGCTCGAACGACTCCGGGATCGCGGTCGCCACGACCCTGCGATCGGCCAGCGCGTATCCGCCGCCGGACGGCGCCTGCGCTCGGTCGGCGATCACTCGGAACCGGCCGTCGCTCCATCGGCTGAGGTCGCAGGCGTGCAGGAACAGCTGATGCCGCCCCGGCACGGTGATGCCGTGCGCGGCTCGCACGTAACCGCGGTTGCCGAACACGACTTCCGGCGCGAGCAGTCCCGAACCGAGTGTCCTGCGCGGACCGTAGATGTCGGTGAGTACCTCGTCGAGTAGTCGGGAACGCTGTTCCAGGCCCGCCTCCAGCCGGGTCCAGTCGTCCGCGGAGACCAGCAGGGGGATCGGGTCGAGGCGCCACGGGCTCGGCGCCGCGCTTTCGGCCGACGCGCCCGCCTCGAAATAGGTGATGCCGTCGTCATCGACCAGCCTGCGCACCCGGCTGTCCAGCCGGTCGAGTCCGTCGCTGCCGAGGTTCACGAAATCGGCGGACAGCTCCCGCCACATCGGCCGCACCTTGCCCTCGGCATCGACCAGTTCGTCGTAGTAACCCGCGGTGGGCCTGCCGCATTCGTCATACGCGGCGCTGTCGGCACTCTCGGCGCGGTAGCGCGCGAACTGCTCGCTCGCATTCGCACCGGTCGCCGTCTCTCGCGGCTCATCGCGCACCGCCACCGCGCCGACCTCACTTCCGCCATCAAGGATGCTAAACAGTCGCCGGAATCCCGCATACGTTCCGTATCAGACATGCGGCGAGCGGGCCCCGCGTACTGGAATCGGTGAGCTGTGCTGCCATTTTCGCACGTAACAGCCCCGGAGACAGACGGAGTGAGGAACGATACCCGCCACAGAGAAAAAGTTGCGACATGATTGCTGAATGATCGAGAAACTGTGGCAACACACGCGACAATGGTCTCGCCGCACCCCTTGCGGCGCCGACATCACCGAATGACAACTCCGATCTCTCCAGGAGGTCACATGCGCACAACAGGTTGTTCATCCTGCGACTCAGCGTTCGACCACTGCCACGGAACCTTGATCGTGCATGCGGGCCGGATTTCCGAATGCACCGATGAGCGGTGCATCGATCCCGCCCATGCTCGACACGACTTCGTCATCGATTGCGGCGATCTCGCGGGCGGCTGCCGGTGCACCGAGGGCGACGCGACCCGTCGGCGGGTTTTCGCAGTTCCGTACCCTGGCCGAGGTGAGCTATGACCACGTGTTGCTGCCTTCCGGTGTCGCGTCGTCGATCGCGCAGGTCGACGCCTACCTGAGCACTCAGCAGGGCATACCCGAAGCGGGGGTGGTGGCGCAGATCGCCGCCGAGCTCAACAGACGCGACGCGGAGCTACCCGAAGAGGACAGCTTTCTCAGCACCGCCCCGGTGGGCGGCGCCGCGACCGGCGCGGCGCTGTACGTCTCCTGCCCGTATGACGCGATCGGATTCGTACGCCACCTGCTGTTCGAACTCGCGACGCCACTGAACTACGCCGTCTACGACCCGCAGCTGGCCTGGCTGATCGATCCCGCGGGGCACATCCCGGCCACTGTCACCCACGGCGGCGCCGGTGAGTTCCCGTACCTGACCAAAGCGCTTGTCGAGCAGTGGGTTCCCGAGCTGAGCCCGCCGAACCCGTACCTCGTCGTCGAGCGCGGCGAGCAGTTCTATATCCAGACCTACCGCGAGAACACCGGGGTCTACACCCTCGAATATCGGGACGGCTCCCCCGACAAGCACTTCGGCACCACGGTCGCCGATCCCGCCACCGTAGCCGCCCTCATCTGGGAATGGGCCAACGACAACCGGACCCGCTTCCCCAGCCTTCCCTGGTCCCGCGTCGAACTCTGAATCGCCAACCGCCGAGCGCGCCTCCCCGCTCCGGACGTCCGCTCACTGGTTCTGCGTGGCCAGACGTCCCGCGAGGGCGACGAAGGAAGCGCCGAAGGCTCTGCGCATCCACGTCACCACGGCCGGACGCGAGATGACCTGGTCGCGCACCGCGGCCGCGCAAGCGCCGTAGATCGCGAACACCACGAAGGTGGCGAGCATGAAAATGCCGCTCAGCTCCAGCATGCGCGCCAACGCGTTCGGCGCGCCGCTGGGCACGAACTGGGGCAGGAACGCGAAGAAAAAGATGGTCAGTTTGGGGTTGAGGATGTTGAGCAGCACCGCTGAGGTGATCACCGTCCGCGCCGAGGGCGTGGCCTGCTCGGTCTGCTCCGGGACCGCGAGCGCGCCCTTGTCCCGGAACGTGGTCCATGCCATGTACAGCAGGTAGGCGACTCCGAGGTACTTCAGCGTCTGGAACGCGACCGCGCTGGCGTTGAGCACCGCGGCCAAGCCGGTGATCGCCGCGATCATGTGCGGAACGATGCCGAGCGTGCAGCCGAAGGCCGCGATCACGCTGGCCCTCGCGCCTCGCGACAGACCGGCCGCGAGGGTGAACAGCACCCCGGTACCGGGAGTGGCGACGATGACGAGCGTCGTCAGAACGAATTCGATGCTCATCCCCGACACAGTAACCCACGTTCGCCGCCGCGCAATCCCCTCCGGCGCAATGGGTTGTCGCGCGATCAGCGGCTACAGCGCGCGCCGCCCGGACAGCGCGCGACCGAGGGTCAGCTCGTCGGCGAACTCCAGGTCACCGCCCATCGGCAGACCCGAAGCCAGCCTGGTCACGCTCAGGCCGGGAAAGTCGCGCAGCATCCGGACCAGATAGGTGGCGGTGGCCTCGCCCTCGGTGTTCGGATCGGTCGCGATGATCACCTCGGTGACGTCGACGCCGTCCTCCTGATTCGCGATGCGCGCCAGCAACTCCCGGATCCGCAGCTGATCGGGGCCGATACCGCTGAGCGGATCGAGCGCGCCGCCGAGCACGTGATAACGGCCGCGGAACTCCCTGGTGCGCTCGATCGCCTGCACGTCCTTGGGCTCCTCGACCACGCAGATCATGGTGCGGTCGCGCCGCGGGTCGGCACAGATGCGGCACAGCTCGCCGTCGGAGACCGTCCCGCAGACCACGCAGAACCGCACGCCGTCGCGCACCTTCTGCAGGGCGGCCTGCAACCGATCGATCTCCGGGGGCTCCACCTGCAGCAGATGAAAGGCGATGCGCTGCGCGCTCTTCGGACCGACGCCGGGCAGCTTGCCCAATTCGTCGATCAGATCCTGGACCGGACCCTCGTACAACTGCTACCTCGGCTCAGAAACCGGGCAGCGATCCGCCGCCGAAACCACCGGACAACGGTCCGAGCCGTTCCGCGGCGAGACGCTGCGCGTTCGCCATCGCGTCGTTGACCGCGCCGATCACCAGGTCCTGCAACGTCTCGATGTCGTCGGGGTCGACGGCCTTCGGGTCGATGGTCAGCGACACCACCTCACCGGTCGCCTTGATCGTGACCCGGACCAGCCCGCCGCCCGCCGCGCCGTCCACTTCGCTCGCCGCGATCTCGGCTTGGGCCTCCATCACCGCCTGCTGCATCTGCTGCGCCTGGGCGAGTAACTGTTGCATATCGAACTGACCACCTGGCTGCACGGGAGGGTCCTCTCTGGAGAAGGTGTCATCGGCCAGCCTAGTCCTGCCGCACCGGATGTCCGGCGCGGCCCGATCGGTCCGAGGTGTTCGACGCGTTGCCGGTAACAGGTTGGGTAGTTCCCGTAGAGAAACATCGAGCTCGTCCTACCATCGAACCGGGTCGGCGACCGATGCGGCAAATCTGGAGACAGCGATGAGGGCATACCGTTTCCTGAGCAGCGTGCTGCTCACCTCGATCCTCCCCGGCGTCTTTCTGGTCGCCGCCAGCCCGGCGGCGTCCGCCGACGCCGACTCCGCGGCCGCGGCCGAGGTGCTCGACGCGGAAGTCATCGACGCGGAACCCGTTCCCGCCGTGGCCGACTACGGCGGCGGCTGCGTTCTCTACCCGGACGACAAGGCGGCCACCGTCGCTTCGCTGCGGTTTCGCTGCTCGCCGGAACAGCAGGACGTCATCTTCCGCGACGCGCCGCTCGGCGCGGTCCCGATGGGCGTGAAGGCAGGCTGGGTGGCCCGCCCGCCGATCATGCAGTCTCTCGCGCCGCCGTTCTGGATCGGCAAGACCTTCTACACCGGACCGGACGGCGGTTATCTGATGAACCGTCTCACCGGCGCGGGCATCGAAGGCTGGCGCGCCGACGTCTATGCCGCGCCCGCCCTGCTGGACGGCGGCCCCGCCTGGGCGCTCAACTACACGCCGTCGCCGACGCCTCAGGTGTACGACGAAATCCGCGAGGTCACCCCCGGCGTGTGGTTCGGCTACTCGTGGTGGCGCGGCGCCTTCCAGACCACCCTGCTGCTGACCTTCGTTCTCGCCTAGCCGCCGGGGTGCGGTTGACCCTCCCGTCACTGGAGGGTGTTGGCTGAGGCCATGACGGCGACCGTCCCGATCGGGGAGTTCTCCAGGCTGAGCCACCTCAGCGTGAAGACGCTGCGCTACTACCACGAGATCGACCTGCTCACTCCGGTCGACATCGACGCGAGTTCGGGTTATCGGCGGTACTCGACGGCGCAGGTAGAGCAGGCGCAGCTGATCCGGCGGCTGCGCGCGTTGGACATGCCGCTTCCGGAGATCCGCGCCGTGCTC
>NZ_BAGF01000004.1 GCF_000308755.1 Nocardia pneumoniae NBRC 100136 | reverse complement strand
AGCAGCCGCACGAGCGGAACGCGCACCACGCGCTCGGTCTCGCTCTCGTTGACGACCCCGACCTGGCCCGGCGTGCGCCAGTACGCGATGACCGGCGTGACGTCGAACCGGGACGGCGGCACGAACAATGTGGGCAGCACCGCGAACGGTTCCAC
>NZ_BAGF01000005.1 GCF_000308755.1 Nocardia pneumoniae NBRC 100136 | reverse complement strand
GTTCTGGGCGGAGCAGGCGGGCAGGCTGGAGTGGGCGCGGCCGTGGACGCGGGTGCTGGACTGGACTGCCGCGCCGGTGGCGCGGTGGTTCGTCGACGGCAAGCTGAACGTCGCCTACAACTGCGTGGACCGCCACGTCCTGGCCGGGCACGGCGACCAGGTCGCCATCCACTGGGAAGGCGAACCCGGCGATACCCGCGCCCTCACCTACACCCAACTGCTCGAAGAAGTCTGCCGAGCGGCGAACTACCTCACCGAGTTGGGCCTGCAAGCCGGAGACCGGGTCGCGATCTACATGCCCATGATCCCCGAAGCCATCGTGGCCATGCTCGCCTGCGCCCGCCTCGGCCTGACCCACTCGGTGGTCTTCGCCGGATTCTCCCCCACCGCCCTGCGCCAACGCGTCGACGACGCCGCCGCCCGCCTGGTCATCACCACCGACGGCCAATACCGCCGCGGAACCACCGCACCCCTGAAAACCGCCGTCGACGAAGCATTGAGCGACGGCCCCTCCAGCGTCGAACACGTCCTGGTGGTCCGCCGCACCGGCCAAGACGTGCCCTGGACCGACGGCCGCGACCTGTGGTGGCACGACACCATCACCCACGCCTCCCCACACCACGACGCCGAAGCCTTCGACGCCGAACACCCCCTGTTCATCCTCTACACCTCCGGCACCACCGGAAAACCCAAAGGCATCCTGCACACCACCGGCGGCTACCTCACCCAAACCGCCTACACCCACCACTACGTCTTCGACCACAAACCAGGCCGCGACATCTACTGGTGCACCGCCGACATCGGCTGGGTCACCGGCCACAGCTACATCGTCTACGGCCCCCTCGCCAACCGGGCCACCCAGGTGCTCTACGAAGGCACCCCCAACTACCCCGACGAACACCGACACTGGCAGATCATCGAAAAATACGGCGTCACCATCTACTACACCGCCCCCACCCTCATCCGCACCTTCATGAAATGGGGCCGCGAAATCCCCGACGCCCACAACCTGTCCTCACTGCGGCTGCTGGGCTCGGTCGGCGAACCGATCAACCCCGAAGCCTGGCGCTGGTACCGGCACGTCATCGGCGCCAACAAGACCCCCATCGTGGACACCTGGTGGCAGACCGAGACCGGCGCCATCATGATC
>NZ_BAGF01000006.1 GCF_000308755.1 Nocardia pneumoniae NBRC 100136 | reverse complement strand
GGCGAGTGCTCTACCACTGAGCTAAGGAGGCGGGAAAGCGGTTGTCATCATAGCCGGGCACGCCGACTGTGTGACACCTGGTTTCGATGTCACACAGTCGGCGGTCGAATCGTCCCCGGCGCAGTATCGACTACCGCGCGATCAGGGCTGCGCTCCCTGGCGGGCCGCATCGTCCGCGGCCATGGCGTCGCGCAGGCTCTTCGGACGCATGTCGGTCCAGTTCTTCTCCACGTACTCGACACAGGCGGCGCGGCTGTCCTCGCCGAACACGACTCGCCATCCGGCTGGAACCTCTGCGAAGGCCGGCCACAGGGAGTGCTGTTCCTCGTCGTTGACCAGGACGAAGAAGCGGCCGTCTTCATCATCGAAGGGGTTGGTGCTCAATTTCACCTCACTGGATACTGGCGCAATGTACGGGATCGCTCTTGGTTCGCACGGCGCCGGGTTTTGACAAGCCACCGGCGCCGAGAGTCCCCGAGCGTTGTTTCGACACTAGCAAGCAAGACGTTACGCCTTGGCGCTTACCCGGCGGGCACGTCGGCGGCCTCGCAATCAGCTCGCAAAGAAGTCGAGCAAAATCTTGTTGACCGCCTCCGGCCGCTCCAAATATCCGAAATGTCCCGCGTCCGGCACCTCCTGGTATCGCGCACCGGGGATCACGTCGGCGATCTCCCTGGACAGGTACGGCGGAATCATCCGGTCGTCGGCGAATCCGATCGAAAGGCAGGGCACTCGAATCGCCCGGTATGCCTGTACCCGGTCGAAATCGTGGTCCATCCTGCGCTGCGCGCGGATGCCGGGCGGGACCGGTCCGCCGGTGAACTCGAACAGGTCGAGCCAGTCGCGGGCGGCGTTCGGCTCGGCCATGGTGGCGGGCGAGAGATTCATCACCGCGGTAATCGCGGCCTCGTATTTCGCCGGCAGTTTCACCCCGCTGGCGTCCAGCTCGTGTTCGCCGAGCGACAGCGTCTTCTGGAATTGGTCGAGCCGCCCGTGACCGGCCATGAAGACCGCCTTGCGCACCAGGTCGGGGCGCGCCAGCGCCAGTTCCTGGGCCACCCTCGCGCCCATCGACGTACCGACCACCAGGGCGGGGCCCTCACCGAGGAATTCGATGAGGGCGGCCGTGTCGGCGACCAGGTCGTCGATGGTCATGCCGGAAGCCGCCTCGTAGGACGGCGCGATCCCGCGGTTGTCGAAGGTGCACACCCGGTAACCGGCCGCGACGAGCGCCGGAACCTGATGCAGCTCCCACACCCGGCCCGGACTGCCGGTGCCCATGATCATGACCACCAGCGGCGCCGAGCCCTTGACGTCGGTGCCCCTGGCGCGGTCACCCTTCACCTGATAGTTGAGGGAAATCCCGTTCACCGTGGCCAGCGGCATATCGACCCTTTCGTGGAGTTGGTGCTGCGCTCCCCACGGTATAGGGACGCGCGGGGTCGGCGCACCGACCGGGTGACCTGGTGTCGGGTGGCACGCGGCGGTCGCCGCCCCGGCGGACGCCTCTCCCAGCGTCGCATACCATTGACTTTTCGCACGTACGAGCGCACTGAGCCGGGAGGACTTGACAATGGCCGCGAAGGGCAGCGCCAACGACATTGCGGACGACGATCTGGAGCCACTCGCCGACGAGACCGCGCGCCAGGCGCAGCGGGTGGTCGCGGCCTATGCCGAAGATGCCGACGAATGCCGGATGTTGTTGTCTATGTTGGGTATTGGACCGAGCGCCCGGGGCGAATAGTCTCGATCTCGACGCCAACGGCGACGTCGACTACACAACTCCAGCGGGATACAGCAACGCGCAAAGGATGCGTGAGTGGACCAGATGAACCCGTCCGACGACTCCGAGCACGCCAGAGACACCTCGACTGCTGACACCGCGACCGGAACCACCGGTCCCGACGCGGGCTCCGGTTTCGTCGTCGTCGCCAATCGCCTCCCCGTCGACCTCGATCGACTTCCCGACGGCACCACTCGATGGAAACGCAGCCCGGGCGGTCTGGTGACCGCGTTGGAGTCGGTGTTGCGCAACAACAAGGGCGCGTGGGTCGGCTGGGCGGGGGTTCCCAACGTCGACGTGGATCCGATCATCGAGGACGGCCTCGAACTGCATCCGGTCCCGCTGTCCGCGCAAGAGGTGTCGGACTACTACGAGGGCTTCTCCAACGGCACGCTGTGGCCGCTCTACCACGACGTGATCGTGCGGCCGGTCTACGACCGCAAGTGGTGGAGCGCCTACGTCACCGTCAACCGGCGTTTCGCCGAGGCCACCGCCAAGGTCGCCGCCGAGGGCGCGACCGTGTGGGTGCAGGACTACCAGCTGCAGCTGGTGCCCAAGATGCTGCGCATGCTGCGCCCGGATCTGACCATCGGGTTCTTCCTGCACATCCCGTTCCCGCCGGTCGAGCTGTTCATGCAGATGCCGTGGCGGACCGAGATCGTGGAGGGCCTGCTCGGCGCCGACCTGATCGGCTTCCATCTCCCCGGCGGCGCGCAGAACTTCCTCTACCTGGCTCGTCGGCTGGCCGGGCAGCCGACCTCGCGCGGCTCGGTCGGCGTGCGCTCCAAGCTCGGCGTCGTCCAGGTCGGATTCCGCACGGTGCGGGTCGGCGCGTTCCCGATCTCGATCGCCTCGGCCGACCTCGACGAGCAGTCCCGGCGCAGGTCGGTGCGCGAACGCGCCGCGAAGATCCGGGCCGAGCTGGGGAATCCGAAGAACATCCTGCTCGGCGTGGACCGCCTGGACTACACCAAGGGCATCGACATCCGGCTCAACGCGCTCGAGGAGCTGCTCATCGAGGGCCGGATCGATCCGGCCGACACGGTCATGATCCAGCTGGCCACGCCCAGCCGCGAGCGCGTCGAGAGCTACATCCAGATGCGCGGCGACATCGAGCGTCAGGTCGGCCGCATCAACGGCGAGTTCGCGCGTGTGGGCTATCCGGTGGTGCACTACCTGCACCGGCCGATTCCCCGCGACGAACTGATCGCGTTCTTCGTTGCCGCCGACGTGATGCTGGTGACGCCGCTGCGCGACGGCATGAACCTGGTCGCCAAGGAGTACGTCGCCAGCCACAGCGGACTCAACGGCGCCCTGGTGCTGAGCGAGTTCACCGGCGCCGCCGCCGAACTGCGCCAAGCGTATCTGTGCAACCCGCACGACCTGGACGACGTGAAGGACGCCATCGTCGCCGCGCTCGGCGACGACCGGGACGTCAAGCGCAGGCGAATGCGAGCGCTGCGCCGCCAGGTGCTGGCGCACGACGTGGACCGCTGGGCTCGCGCCTTCCTGGACGCGCTGGCGCAGGGCCAGGTCGCGGGCAGCGCGCTGCTGACCGACGAGGACGTGTACCCGGAATCCCGCGAGCCGCGCTGAGCAGGCGTTCGGCCGACCCGCGGCTCACAGGAATCACCCAGCTCGGAGCCAGGAACTTCGCAGCCGGGTGCTGCACCATGAAGCCATGAGTGAGCGCACGCACCCCGAGGCCAGGGTGCTGGTGGTCGACGACGAACCGATGATCGTCGAACTGCTCGCGGTGAGCCTGCGCTATCAGGGCTTCGAGGTGGACACCGCCGCCGATGGCGCCCAAGCGCTGGACAAGGCGCGCACGTTCCGTCCCCAGGCGCTCATCGTGGACGTGATGATGCCGGGGATGGACGGCTTCGGCCTGCTGCGCAGGTTGCGCGCCGACGGCGTCGACGCGCCCGTGCTGTTCCTGACCGCACGGGACGAGGTGCAGGACAAGGTCACCGGCCTCACCTTGGGAGCCGACGACTACGTCACCAAGCCGTTCAGCCTGGAGGAGGTCGTGGCGAGGTTGCGCGTCATCTTGCGCCGCGCGGGTCAGGCAGCTCCCCAGCGGGAGAGTTCGCGCATCCGCTTCGAGGACATCGAGCTCGACGACGACACCCACGAGGTATGGAAGGCAGGCGAGCCGGTGGCCCTGTCCCCCACCGAGTTCACACTGCTGCGGTATTTCATGGTCAATGCCGGAACGGTGCTGAGTAAGCCGCGCATCCTCGATCACGTCTGGCGTTACGACTTCGGCGGCGAGGTCGGCGTGGTGGAAACCTACGTCTCCTACCTGCGCAAGAAGGTCGACACGGGCGATACCCGGCTGATCCACACCCTGCGCGGCGTCGGCTATGTCATGCGCGCGCCCCATCGCAAGAGCGGAACGTGAGCCCGAGCAAGATCGCGACGGCACGCGTGAAAGCCTCCGAGCTGCTGTCCGCGATCCCCCTGCGCGTGACGTTGATGGTCCTGCTGGTGCTCACCGCCGGGCTTGGCCTGCTCATCTCCGGCATGGTGGTCACCTCCGGCTTGGAACAGCAGCTGACCGACCGGACCGATCAGCAGTTGCGCGAGGGCGCGATGGAGTGGTCGCGGCGGCCGCTTCCACCGCCTGTGCTGCCGCCCGATCCGCGCCACGCCCCGAGCCAGTTCTACGTGCGCTCGTTGAGGACCGACGGGCGCATAGTGCTGATCCCGACCTTCGGTGTCGACACCGAGCCGGACCTACCGGCGACACCGCGATCAGGTCCATACACCGTTGGCTCCGTCAAGGGACCGACCGAGTGGCGTGTGCTGACGGTGCGCACTACGGACGGCACGACCACGGTGGCGCTGCCGCTCACTCAGAACACCGACACGGTGCACCGGCTGGTCATGCTGCAACTGATCGTCGGGGCGATCGTCCTGGCCGCGCTCGCGGTGATCGCGTACTTCATGGTGCGGCGCAGTCTGCGGCCGCTGCGCCGGGTGGAGAGCATCGCCGCGGCGATCGCGGACGGCGACCTGCACCGCCGGGTGCCGGTGCGGGGCACCAACACCGAGGTCGACCGGTTGTCCCGATCGCTGAACAGCATGCTGGCGCAGATCCAGCGCGCGTTCACCGCGACCGAGGCGTCCGAGGAGGCGGCCAGGCGCTCCGAGGAGCGGATGCGTCGCTTCATCGCCGACGCCAGTCACGAACTGCGCACCCCGCTGACCACGATCCGCGGGTTCGCCGAGTTGTACCGCCAAGGCGCCCCCGGCGATCCTGGCACGTTCATGGACCGCATCGAACGTGAGTCCCAGCGGATGGGCGTGCTGGTCGAAGACCTGCTGATGCTCGCGCGGCTGGACGCCCAACGCCCGCTGGAACTGGGGCAGGTCGACCTGCTCGCCATCGCCAGCGACGCGGTGCACAACGCGCGCGCGGTGGTCGCCGCAGGACACACCGACGGACCGGTGCGCACCATCGAGCTGAAAGTAGAACCGGGCGAAGGGACGCTGGAGGTCGTCGGCGACGAGGCGCGTCTGCGCCAAGTCCTTGCCAACCTGATGAACAACGCCGTCACGCACACCGCACCCGACGCCGCGGTGACGGTCCGGCTGACACCCGCCGCCGACCACGTCCTGCTCGAGGTCGCCGACACCGGCCCCGGCCTGCCGCCGGAGGAGGCCGAACGCGTCTTCGAGCGCTTCTACCGCACCGACACCTCCCGCACCCGCACCAGCGGCGGCACCGGCCTCGGCCTGTCCATCGTGCAAGCCCTGGTCACCGCGCACGGCGGCACAGTCGGCGTCCGCAGCACGCCCGGCGAAGGAACGACGTTCACCGTGCGTCTGCCCCGGGATCCGGGGACGAGTTCGCGAGGGTAGTCGAAAGGCGGTTGGCCGGGGCAGGTCGCGCCGCCATTCGTCTAACCTCGTCGCGTTACTGACTCGGAGTCAGGGCCTGCGTGCGCTCGATGCTCACCCAGATCGACCCAGAGATGAGCGTCTGAGCAGCCCGGTTGCCGACGCTGGGCATGAATTTCTGGGTCTAGTTCGCGGGCGGCTCAGACCGGTGTGACGGCCTCGACCAACCAGCGCGAGTCGGTTTTCGCCAAGCTGACGCGCACGCGGCTGCCAGTGGTGGTGCCCTGCGGGGTGTCCTTGCTCGTCATGACCTGGTTGAGGAACAGCAGGACGACCGCGTGCGAGCGGTCGGCGGACACGACTCCGCCCGCCTGTGTGGTCGCGGTGACGGTGAGCTGCTTTTCCTTTGCGCCCGGCGCGATCTGCTTGTCGATCAGTGTGAGGTAGTCCTCGCGGAAGTCGCCGGTGAGGTTGTCGGCCGATTTCCGCAGGTCGGTGTCCACGGTCTGCGGGCTGTAGGTGAACATGGCCTCGACGGTGCGGCCGGCCGTGGCGACCGCGTCCTTGCGCGCCTGCTCGGCCTGCCGGTCGTCCCAGTAGCGGTATCCGTTGACGCCGCCGATGACCGCGGCCGCCGCGACCACGACGCCGAGCACCGCGAGCAGGATCCTGCTTCGAATTCCGTTCAGGTTCATGCCACGAACTCCACGTCGGAGACGGTCAGGCCGGTGTCGCCACGGGAGACGGTGACCCGGAACCGGTAGTACCTGGTCTGCGGTTCGGCCTGGCCCGCGTTGGTGAGCGTCTGCTTGGCGGCGACCAGTACACGCGCCGAGCGATCGTCGTCGCTCTCCAGCGCGGCCTCGACGATCTCGCCGCTGGATACCACCTTGGCCTGCTGCACGATGCTGGTGAACGGGTCCACCCGGCCGTCGAACTCGGTCTTGAACTCGCCGGAGGCCAGCGACAGGATCCGGTCGATGTCCTGCTTGGCCGAGTCGGCGCGGATGGTGGTGAGGTTGACGATCGCCTGCCTGGCGGTCTGCACGTACTCGGCGCGGCGCTCGTCGCGTTCGTGCGCCGAGCGCATCGCGAACACCGACAGGGTCGCACCGCACACGAGTGCGACCACCAACAGCGCTGCGGCGGCCAGCGCGAGGACCCGCGCGACGCCGCGATTCCGCGGCTGCGCGGTCTCTTTCTCGGTCGGCGAGTCCTCGGCGGTGTCCTGCTCGGCCTCGGTCCCCGCAGCGGCGGCCGCTGCCTGGTCAGCTTCGGCGGTGTCCTGCTCGGCGTCCGTTTCCGCTTTGGCGAGCGATGTCTTGCCGGACTCGGCATCCTCCGCCCCGGCGACTGTTCCCGCTGCGGCAAACGCTGCCCGGCCAGCCGGGTCCGGCTCGGCATCCGCTTTCGCGGCACCGACTCCCGCCTTGCCCGCTACGGCCGCGTCCGGTTCGGGGGCCGCTTTCGCGTTGGCGAGCGATGTCTTGCCGACCTCGGCACCGTCCACCCTGGCGATCGTTCCCGCGGCCTCAACCGCTGCCCGGCCAGCCGGGTCCGGCTCGGTTTCCGCCTTCGCTGCAGCGAACCCCGCCTTGTCGGCCACGGCCGCATCCGATTCGGCACCCGTTTTCGCCTCGGCGAGCGATGTATCGTCGGCCTCGGCACCATCCACCCTGGCGACCATTCGCGCTGCGGCAACCGCTGCCCGATCGGCCGGGTCCGGCTCGGCGTCCACCTTCGCGGCAGCGACCCCCGCCGTATCCGCCGCGACCGCATCCGATTCGGCACCCGTTTTCGCCTCGGCGACCTGGGCAGTCGGTGCGACTGAGTCGGGCGTGGCCTGCGCGGCGACTTGCTTCGCCACCGAGGTCGCGGGCATGGTTTCGGTAACTCCGGCTGTTCCAGCGCCGCGGGCCGCAGTGGCCGAGGGCTTCGCTTCTGCGGGTGTGGCGGTCGCGTTCTCCTCGACCGGGGGCCCGGCCGAGCGCACCGCGCGCCGCCGCGTGCGGTGACCTTCTCCGTTGCGCTCACTCATCGTTGCTGCTCCTCGAGCATCGCCTGCCAGCTCGACGGTACCGTGCCCGAACCGCCCGGTCCGATATCGCCCTGTCGGTATGTGCGCCCGTCGGTGCCGATGTACACACCGGTGGCCGGGTCGTATGCCCGCGCGGCGGCCGGAGTGCCGCCGCCGTAACTCGCGGGTGCCACACCAGCGGGTTCATCGATGGGCGCGGATGAGGGAGTGACCGGCTGCGGCGGCCCGAAGGGCGGGTTGTTGCCCACCGGAAAGTACCCGCTCCGGCACAGCTCCGGCGTCGGGGCGCGCACACCGGGGATCTCGGCGCACGGGGTGTTGCGGATACCGCGCACCGCCTCGGGCGCGTCCTGCGGCACTTTGCAGTAGAGGCCGGGTGGCGTGTCCGGGGTGTCCAGCTCGCTCGGCGAGCGGCGCTGGTCCGGCGGCAGGAAGCCGGTGGTGCACGCGGGCGGGTCGTTGACCAGCGACATGAAGTCGACCAGGGCGCCGTACTCGAGCGGGCCGCGGACCGCGGTGAGCAGCGCGGCGACCAATGGCGGGTAGATCACCAGGACCTGTTCCAGTCCAGCGTGATACGTGACGCCCACTTGGCCGACGCTGACCAGGTTCGCCAGCAGCAGCGGCAGTGTCGGCCGCAGATCGTTGAACAGCGCGCTGACCCGCTGCATCGCGGCCGGTCCCTTGTTCAGCACGCCGCGCAGCGCGGGGTCGTGGCCGCGCAATTGATCGGTGACCGTGGCCAGATCGGCGGTCCAGGAACGGATCGCGGCATCCGAGCGGATCTGGGTGTCCAGCAGCGGCCCGATCTGGTCGAGCAACTGTTTCGTCGGTTCGGCGTTGGCCTGCGCTTCCTGCACCAGCAGCGCCGCGGAGTCGATGAACCGCTGGAGGTCCGGCCCGGCGCCGTTGAACGCGAGGAACGCCTCGTCGATGACCTGCCGCAGCCGGGTGTCCGCGACGCTGGACAGCAACCGGTCGGCCTGATCGAGCAGCGTGCCGACGTCCTGCGGCAGCTTGGTGCGCTCCACCGGGATCACGCTGCCGTCACGCAGGTTTCCGCCGGTGCGGCGCTCGGGCGGCACCAGGTCGACGTACTGCTCGCCGACCGCGGACACGCTGCGCACCCAGGCGTCGACGTCGGCGGGGATCTTGTAGTCACTGCCGATGGACAGCTTCGCGTCCACACCTGCCGACGTCAGCCGGACTTCCTTCACCACACCGACATTCGTGCCGCGATAGGCGACGTTGGCCGTTGGGTAGAGACCACCGGTGGCGGCCAGCTTCACCGTCACCTCGTAGCGCCCGATGCCGAACATCGCGGGCAACTTCACATATGTGCCGCCCATGACCACCAGGCCGATCACCGTCAGCACGGAGAAGATGATCAGCTGGGTACGGACGAACGGAGTGAGTTTCACTGTCCCGGACCCCCTTGCGGTGCGGTGTTGCCCGGCAAGGGCACGGTCAGCCCGGGAATCGCGGGCAGTCCCGGTATCGGCGGCAGACCGGGGATGGTCGGGCTGGGCTGGCTCGCCGGGGGCGGCGCTTGGAGCGGCCCGGTGGCCGGGTCACCGTTCTGCGCGGCGGTACCCGGCGCGAAGCTGCCCAGCGCTCCTTCCACCCCGCCGAAGCGCCCGCCCAGCGGGGTGCCGGTGAGGAAGTTCGAATCCAGCCGCCGCCCCGTGATATCCACCGTCATGAACAGGTTCAGGTAGTCGCCCTTGATGGCGTGGTCGAGGTTCTTCATCGGGAACGGGAAGGTGGCCAGGATCTTCAGCGCCTCGGTGAGGTTGCCGCCCGTGTCGGACAGCGACCGCAGCACCGGGACGAGGCTGTGCAAGTTGGCCTTCAGGTCGTTGCCGCTGGCGTCGATGATCCGCTGCGTGACGTCGCTCAATTCGCCGAGCGCGGTGAGCGCCCTGGTGATGTTCGCCCTGCGGTCGGCCAACACGGTCAACGCCGGATGGATCTGCTCGATGGCGGCCGCCACCAGGTCGCGCTGCTGGGACAGCTGCCCGCCGAGACGGTCCAGGCCGCTCATGGCGGCGATGATGTCCGCGGTCTGCCGGTCCAGGTTCGAGGTCAGCTCGTTCAGCCGCGGCAGCAGGTCGCGGATCGCGTCCTCCCGCCCGGTGAGCGCGGAATTCAGTTCGCGGGTAATGGTTTCCAGCTGGGCGACGCCGCCGCCGTTGAGCACCACCGACAGCGAGGACAGCACCTGCTCGGTGGTCGGGTAGGTCCCTGCCCGCGCCAGCGGGATGACGTCACCCGCCTTCAGCTGGCCTTCCGGAGGCTGATCGACGGGCGCGGACAGCTCGAGATGATTGGACCCCAGCAGACTGGTCTGCCCGATCTTGGCGACCGCGTTCGCCGGAAGCCGCACGTCGGGATTCAGCGTGACGGTGACCAGCGCGTGCCAGTCCTCGACTTCGATCTTGGAGACCGTGCCGACCGTCACGTCGTGCACCCGCACCGGCGAATTCCTGGTCAGCGTGGTGACATTCGGCATCTGGATGCGCACCTGGTAGGAGCCCGGCGCGCTGCCCTCGGTGCCCGGCATCGGCAGCGAGTTCAGCCCGTCCCATTGACAACCGGACACGCCGAGCGCCACCGCCAGCCCCACCGCGACGGCGGCGGTGCGGCGTATCCGCCGGGTCGGCCTCATCGCACTCCTCCCGGGATGGCCAGTCCGGCGATGCCGTCCGGCACGCTCACCGGCGCGGGTTGCGATCGCGCGGGTGTCTGGCTCGCGGCCCGATCGGCCAGGCTGGGGTCGGTGTACACCAGCTGGTCCGGGAACGCGGTCACGCCGCTGGCCGCGTTCGACATGATCGGCAGGTAGTTCATGCTCAGGCTCTGGATCACCGGCGCCAGGTACTGGGCGCAGAGGTCGGCGCTGCGATCGGAGTCGTTGGTCTCCAGCGCGCGGACCGAGCCGCACAGGAAACCGAGCGGGTCGGCGGGGTTGTTCAGGGCGATGGCGCCGGTCAGGGTGCCCTGCGCCGGTTTGTAGATCTGGTAGAAGTTCACCAGCGCGGTCGGACCGGAGTGCAGCACCCGTTCCAGCTCCGGTCGCTTGTCGGCGAGCACCTGGGTGGCGTCGGCCAGCCGCTGCACGCCCTCGGTGAGTTCGGCGCCGCTGGTGTCCAGGAACCGGCGCACGTCGGCCACCGCGGCGTCGAGATTGTCCAGTCCGGCGCCGAGATCCGCCGAGACGCCGGCCAGCACCGAGGACACCGACGCCAGCCGTCCGCCGAACTGCACGATCTGCTCGTTGCTCGCCGAGAGCACCTCGACGAACTTCTGCAGGTTGCGCACGGTGCCGAACAGATCGGTGCGACCGTCGGACAACGTGCTCAAGGTCGCCGACAACTCCCGCAGTGTGTCGCGGAACCGCTGGCCGTTGCCGTCGAGGTTGTCGGCGGCGGTGTCGACGAAGCGACCGAACGAGCCCTGCTTGTCGTCGCCGACGGGGCCGAGCGCGGTGGCCAGCTTGGACAGCTCCGCCTTGATGTCGTCCCACTCCACCGGTACCGCGGTGTGCTCCATGGGGATCACGGCGCCGTCGCTCAGCTTCGGGCCGCCGGTGTAGGCGGGCGCGAGCTGGATGAACCGCGCGGAGACCAGCGAGGGCGAGATGATCACCGCCCGCGGGTCGGCGGGGACGTCGACACCGCGGTCGAGGGTCATCGTCACCCTCACCCGGTCGGCGCCGGGCTCGATCGCGTCGATCCGGCCGACCTTGACGCCGAGCACCCGCACGTCGTCACCCGCGTACAAACCGGACGTGGACGGGAAGTAGGCGGTGACCTTGGTGGTTCCGATGCGGGCGATGCCGTTCCACGCGACGGCGACCACGAGCACGGCGGCCAGCACACCGGCCACCACCAGCGCCCAGCGGGGCAGTTTCCGTACGGCGTTCAGCATGCGCATTCCCCCGGACGCGACTCCCCCGTCGGGGCCGATCCATCGACGGCTCGGGACGGGTACAGGATGAACGGGTTCGGCCAACTCATCGCGGCGGCTCCTGTATCGCGGGTTCGATCGACGGGAACGGCGTGAGGTAGCTCTGCAGATCGTTCGGCAGGTGCTGCGGCCACACCAGCGCGTCCACCAGCGGCTGGAGCGTCTTGCTCGCGGCGTTGACCACGTACGCCTGGAAGTAGGGGCCGCTGCCCACCTGTTCGCCGAGCGCGGCGGCGAACGGGCCGAGCCCATCCAGCGCGTCGGCGATGTTCTGCTTGTTCCGCTGCAACAGGGCCAGCACCGAATTCAACTTGTCCAGTGCGGGTTTCAGCTGTGCCTCGTTATCGGCGACCAAACCGGACAGCTGCTGGGCGAGTCCGTTGACGTACACGATCAGCTGACCCAGCGCGGTGCGCCGCCGGTTCAGCTCGCCGAGCAACTCGTTGCCGTCCAGCAGCAGCGCGTTGATCTGGTTGCCCCGGTCGGCGAGGATCTTCGTCACGCTCTGCGCACGCCGCAGCAGATCCGAGAGGGCCTCATCGCGCGCGTTGATGCTGCGCGAGAGCGCGGTGACGCCGTCGAGCGCCGAGCGCAGCGGAGCGGGCGTGTCGGCGAACGTCGCCGAGAGCGCGTCCAGGGTCTGATCGACCCGGTCCATGTCCAAGCCGTGCACCGTGCCCGCCAGATCGCTGAGCGCCTCGTTGAGCGAATACGGCGAGGTGGTGCGATCCAGCGGAATGGTGTCGTCGACGCGCAACGCGCCGGAGCCGGACGGCGTCACCTCCAGCGACTTGCGCCCGAGCACCGTATTGGTCTTGATCGCCGCCGAAGTCTTCTCCCCCAGCACGATCGACTCCGCCAGGGTGAACCGGACGAGCACCTTCGCGCCGTCCAGGCTGACGTCCTCGACCCGCCCGGACCGTACGCCCGCGACCTGGACGGGGTCTCCGGGAACCAAACCGCCCGCGTCGGCGAAGTAGGCGGTGAACGTGGCGCCGGAGCGGATGAACGGAAGCCGGTCGAATTGCAGTGCCGACAGCGCCACCGCCACCGCCAGCACGAGGCCGACGATGCCGATGGTGACGGCGGGTGATCGCTGCTCGTTCATCGCTCGTCCGCACACCTTCCGGTCGTCTGCGCCCCAGGCATGTTGATCTTCATCGTCTGTCCGTTCGGGCCGTCCACCAGGAAGTTCGTCTGGCAGACGTAGAGCTGGAGGAAGGAGCCGTACGAGCCGATCCTGATCAGCTGGCGATAGGTCGACGGCAGCCGTTCCAGCACCCACTGGACGGTGTCGGACCCGGCGTCGAGGTTGGTGGCCAGTCGTCCGGTCTGCTGGATGGTGCCCTGCAGGTCGGGGCGGGCCTGGGCGAGCAGGTCGGTGAGGTCGCCGGTGGCGCCCGCGATGCGCGGGATGGCGTCGCCGATCTGGTCCCGGTCGGCGGCCAATCCGCTGACCAGACGCTGCAACTCGGCGATGGTCGTGGCGAATTGGTCACCGCGCTCGTCGATGGTCCGCAGGACGGTGTTCAGGTTGTCGATCACGCTGCCGATCAGCGCGTCCCGATCCGCGAGCGTCTTGGCGAACGAGCCGCCGCTGTTGAGCAGCGCCACCAGCGTGCCGCCCTGGCCTTGGAAGATCTGCAACAGCGCGTTGGTCAGGTCGTTCACCTGCCCGGGGTCAAGGCCGCGCAGCAGCGGACGGAACCCGCCGAGCAGCATGTCCAGATCCAGTGCGGGCGCGGTCTGTTCCTTGTCGATGGTGCCGCCCGGTTGCAGAATCCGATTCGACCCCGGTCCCTCGGACAGCTCCAGATAGCGGTCGCCGACCAGGTTCTCGTACTTGATCGCCGCGCGCGTGCTGGTGAGCAGCCGATATTTGCGGTCGACGTCGAACTCGACGTGCGCCAGATAGTCCTTGCCGACCTTCACGGAGGTGACCGACCCGACCGGCACACCGGCGATGCGCACCTTCGCGCCGGGCAGCATGCCGGAGGAACTGGTGAACACGGCGTGGTAGCCGTTCTCCCGCGCGAAGCGCATCTGGCTGAACACGACCGCGAGTCCGGCGAAGACCAGCGTCATCACCAGGGTGAAGATGGCCAATTTGACGGTCGTCGCGGTGTTTTTCACGGACGCGGCACCCCCGGCATTCCGGCGAACAGGATCTGGAAGATCTTCGGCGGGTTCACCGTCAGCGTCGTCGACGGTGTGTACACGAGACCTTCCGAGGTATCGGTGACGACATAGTCGGCGTGGCTGCCCGGCACCCGGTCCAGCAGGCCTTCGCAGCGCGGGCCGCCGGTCGCGTTGACCTTGGGCAGGTCCTCCGGATAGGTGTAGGGCTTGGCGCCGTACATGAAGCCGGTGTTCAGCGCGACCCCTTCTTGCAGGCCGCCGAAGACCGCCTCACCCATCGGCAGCGCTTTGCCGAGGCCGCCGATCAGGCAGTACAGCGCGGGCGCGTACTCGTCGAGCAGTCCGGTGGTCGGGCGCAGCAGATCGAGCGCCGTGACGAGCTGGCTCTCGTTGTCGCGCAGGACCGAACCGGTGGTGTCGGCCAGTCCGATGAGGTTCACCAGCACGTTGTCCAGACTGTCGCGCTCCTCGACCAGGGTGTTGCTGGTGACGGTCGCGTTGCTCACCGTGCGCAGCAGGTCGTTCACCGTGTCCGCGTACAGGTTGGTGACGTCGCCGGTCTTCGCCAGATCCTGTTGCAGCGTGGGTAGAGACGGGTTGATGTCGCGCAGGTAGGCGTCGCTCTGCGCGAGCAGGTCGCCCAGCTTCTGCCCCCGGCCTTGCAACGCCGTCCCCAGCGCGGACAGCGTCGCGTTCAGCTTCTCCGGCTCGATCTTGGCGAGCACGTCGGACAGATGCTGGAACAGCGTGTTGAACTCGACGGTCACCCGCTGCGCCGTGACGGTCGCGCCCGGCCGCAGCGGGGTGGACGAAGGCTGCTGGGGGACCACGAAATTGACATACTTCGCGCCGAACACGGTGGTGGAGCGGATGTCGACGTCCGCGTTGGAGGGCACCAGCTTCAGCAACTCCGGATCGAGAGCCAGTTTCAGTCTGGCGCCGTCGGCCGTGTGGTCGACCGACTCGACGCGGCCGATCTCCACGCCGCGCACCTTCACCTTGGCGTCCGGGTCGAGGACCAGTCCGCTGCGCGGCGCGTCCACCGTCACGGTGGCCGTGGGAGTGAATCCGCCGACGAACAAGATCAGGGCGACGGCGACCACGGCGACCAGCGCGAGCACCATCGCCGCCCCGGCCAGTTTCAGGCCGAGTCCGCCGCGCAGTGCCCGCATCAGGCTGCTTTCCGTTTGCTTCGATTCCGCCATGTCGCTTATCCGGAGAGATGGAAGTTGCCGGAGGTGCCGTAGATGGCCAGCGAGATCAGCAGGGTCACCGTGACCACCGCGACCAGCGAGGCTCGCACCGCGTTGCCTACCGCGACACCGACGCCGACCGGTCCGCCCGCGGCGTTGTAGCCGTAGTAGGTGTGAATCAACATGACGGCCAAGGCCATGAAGATCGCCTGGGCGAACGACCAGAGGATGTCGCTCGGGATGAGGAAGGTCGAGAAGTAATGGTCGTAGACGCCCGCCGATTGTCCGTAGATCACGACTGTGGCGAACCGGCTGGCCAGGAACGAGGCGATCACCGCGAGCGCGTAGAGCGGGACGATCGCGATCATCCCGGCCAGCACGCGGGTTCCGACCAGGTACGGCACCGGCCGGATCGCCATCGACTCCAGCGCGTCGATCTCCTCGGCCACTCGCATCGCGCCCAGCTGCGCGGTGGAACCGGCCCCGATGGTGGCGGCCAGGCCGATGCCGGAGATGACCGGCGCCGCGATGCGGACGTTGATGAACGCCGCGAAGAAGCCGGTGAGCGCCTCGACGCCGATGTTGCCCAGCGAGCTGTAGCCCTGCACCGCGATGGTGCCGCCCGCGAACAGCGTGAGGAATCCGACGATCACGACCGTGCCGCCGATGACCGCCAAAGCTCCAGTGCCCATGCTGATCTCGGCGATCAGCCGGATCGTCTCGGTGCGGTAGTGCACCAGCGCCCGCGGAATGGCGCCGAGCGCCTGTGCGTAGAACACGGCATGCCTGCCGACCGAATCGAGCGAGTCCGATATCCGGCGTACCCGCCGAACGGTTCGGGGGAAGCGGGATTCGATGACGAAGGCCATCGCGTCACCGCGCCGTGAACTTGATGCCGACGGCGGTGACCACCACGTTCACGACGAACAGGGCCATGAAAGCGAAGACTACGGTCTGATTCACCGCATCACCGACACTCTTGGGTCCACCTTTGACATTCAGGCCCAGATAACAGGCGACCAGTCCCGCGATCAGCCCGAACAAACCGGCTTTCACCTCGGAAATGATCAGTTCGGGCAGATGGGTGAGCAGCGTGATCCCATTGACGAACGCGCCGGGGTTCACATCCTGCAGATATACCGAGAACAGAAACCCGCCGACGATGCCGATCGTGCACACCAGGCTGTTGAGCATCAGCGCCACGAACATCGACGCGAGCACGCGCGGCACCACGAGTCGATGTACCGGATTGATGCCCAGCACCCGCATCGCGTCGATTTCCTCGCGAATGGTGCGCGCACCCAGGTCGGCGCAGATCGCGGTGGCGCCCGCACCCGCGACGATGAGCACGGTGACGATCGGCCCGACCTGCGTGACGGCGCCGAATGCCGCGCCCGCGCCGCTGAGGTCGGCCGCGCCGATCTCGCGCAACAGAATGTTCAGGGTGAAGCTCACCAGAACGGTGAACGGAATGGCCACCAGCAATGTCGGCACGATCGATACTCGCGCGATGAACCAGGACTGGTCGATGAACTCACGCCATTGAAAGGGTCTGCGCACACTGGAACGCGCGACATCAGCGGTGAGTTCGAAGAATCCACCGACAGCCCGCAACGGCACGGCAAGGACCTCGTTCATCCGCGATCCTCCTTGCTCAACCGACGTATACGGGGCACGGCGCGAATCTTCACCGTGGCCGCACCGCCGGAACGATTAGAACATGTTCACCGTGTTGCCGGAAGCCTTTTTCACACTTTTGAAGTGCATTTTCTCGAAAGATCGGCATATTAATTTGACACCGGTTTCATCGGGGAATGATCCCACCTTTGTGCGGTGTGACATAACCCGTCCCTATGTCTACCAAGCGCCGATCGCCCGATCAACAGCTGGACAGTTGATCAGTAGCACGCCCGCGGCAAGCCGCCGCCGGTCACCCCAGCTCGATCAGCGAAGACGCCGAGAACGTCCGCCCGGACGGGCGGTCGGCGAAGTAGTCCCCCAGCGTGTCGGCCAGGTCCCGGGCCGACCACTGCCCGCCGGTCGCGTCGAACCGGCGTTCGACGACCGGCGCCGCCATGAGCGCCACCATCCCGCCGTAGACGACGAACAACTGCCCATTGACCGCGTCCGCGGCGGGCGAGGCGAGGTAGGCGACCAGCCGGGCCACGTGTTCCGGCGACAACGGATCGACTTCCCCGTCCGGCGCGGGACTGAACACCGCTTCGGTCATGGCGGTCCGAGCCCGCGGCGCGATCGCGTTGGCGCGCACGCCATAGCGCGACAGCGCCCGTGCGGCCGACAAGGTCAAGGCGGTGATGCCCGCCTTCGCGGCGCCGTAGTTTGCCTGCCCCTCAGGACCGAGCAAGCCCGCCTCGGAGGAGGTGTTGACCAGTCTGCCGTAGACCGGAGCGCCCGCCTGCTTGGATTTGCCGCGCCAGTAGGCGGCGGCGTTGCGCGACAGCAGGAAGTGGCCGCGCAGATGCACCGCGACCACCGCGTCGAAGTCCTCGTCGGACATGTTGAACAGCATGCGGTCGCGGGTGATGCCCGCGTTGTTGACGACGATGTCGACCGATCCGAAGGATTCCTCTGCGGTACGGATCAGCGCGTCGGCGGTGGCGCGCTCGGCGATGCTGCCCGCGACGAACTCCGCCTTGGCGCCCAGGCCGCGGATCTCGGCGAGCGTATCGGCGACCGCGTCCGACTCCGCGAGATCGTTGATCACCACGGAGGCACCCGCCCCGGCCAGCGCGAGCGCCTCGGCCCGTCCAAGTCCGGCGCCGCCGCCGGTCACGATCGCCACTCGGCCCGCAAGGCTCAGATCATTGCTCACGCGGCCGACTCTAGAACGTGTTCCAACTTACGGCAAGGGTCGTTCACTGCAACCGCAGCGCCGCCTTGGGGCACTGCGCGACGGCGTCCTCGACGTCGGCGAGCCGATCGGCGGGCACGTCGGCGTTCGCGATGTGCAGCACGTCCTCGTCATCGAGTTCGAACACGTCGGGGGCGATTCCGACGCAGATTCCGTTCGCTTCGCATTGGTCGAGATCGACACTGATCTTCATGGCAACTCCTTTACCACCGCTCCGGCCGAAGCCTAACAAGCCGAGCGGGCCCTGCGGGGCGTCATCGGGGGATTCCGTATCAATACTGGAACATGTTTCAGTCCATATGCAATGATCGGGAGAACCCGATCCAACGAAGGCATGAGGTACTGCCATGCGCATTGCGTACACGCCGCAACAGGAGCAGCTGCGCGCGGAGTTGCGCGACTACTTCGCGCGGCTCATCACCCCCGAGCGCAGGGCGGCGCTCAGCGCGCAGACCGGTGAGTACGGGCAGGGCAACGTCTATCGCGAGGTCGTCCAGCAGATGGGCCACGACGGGTGGCTGGCGCTGGGCTGGCCCAAGGAGTACGGCGGCCAGGACCGCCCGACCATGGACCAGCTGATCTTCACCGACGAGGCCGCGATCGCGGGCGCGCCGGTGCCGTTCCTGACCATCAACTCGGTCGCGCCGACGATCATGCACTACGGCACCGAGGAACAGAAGAAGTTCTTCCTGCCCAAGATCGCGGCCGGGGAGCTGCACTTCTCCATCGGTTACTCCGAGCCGGGGGCGGGCACCGACCTGGCCAGTCTGCGCACCACCGCGGTGCGCGACGGCGACGAGTACGTGATCAACGGCCAGAAGATGTGGACCAGCCTGATCGCCTACGCCGACTACGTCTGGCTGGCCGTGCGCACCGACCCGACGGCCAAGAAGCACAAGGGCATCAGCATGCTCATCGTCCCGACCACCGCCGAGGGCTTCTCCTGGACCCCGGTGCACACCATGGCCGGCCCGGACACCAGCGCGACGTACTACCAGGATGTCCGGGTGCCCGCGAGCGCGCTGGTCGGTCAGGAGAACGGCGGCTGGGCGCTGATCACCAACCAGCTCAACCACGAACGCGTGGCGCTCACGTCCGCCGGGCCGCTGGCGCTGGCGCTGCGCCAGACCGTGGAGTGGGCCAGCAATACCAAGGCCAGTGACGGCTCGCGGGTGATCGACCGGGAGTGGGTGCAGCTCAACCTGGCGAAGGTGCACGCCAAGGTCGAGTACCTGAAGCTGCTGAACTGGGAGATCGCAAGCCGGGCCGACGCGGGCGGCGACGCGGCTCCGCGGCCGTGGGATGCCTCGACCTGCAAGGTGTACGGCACCGAGCTGGCCACCGAGGCCTACCGGCTGCTCATGGAGGTGCTCGGTCCGCAGGCGTATCTGCGCCAGGACTCCCCCGGCGCCGAACTGCGCGGACGACTCGAGCGGATGCACCGCGCCGCGCTCATCCTGACCTTCGGCGGCGGCACCAACGAGGTGCAGCGCGACATCATCGCCATGACCGCCCTGAAGCAGCCTGCCGCTGCCCGCTGATCGGAAACGAGTAGACCACCATGGATTTCACCCCCACCGAAGCCCAACTGGATCTCGCCCGGCTCACCGGCGAAGTATGCGGCAAGCTGGTCACCGCCGACCGGTTGCGCGAACTCGATACCGCGGACGAGCGATTCGACCAGCCGCTGTGGAGTTCGCTCGCCGAGACCGGCGTGCTCGCCGCGGCCCTGCCCGAGTCGGTCGGCGGCAGCGACCTGGGCTCGCTGGAGCAGACCGCCGTCCTGCGCGAGCTGGGCAAGCATGTCGCGGCCGTGCCGTACCTGTGGTCGATCGTCCTCGGCGCGGGCGCGCTGGCCCGCTTCGGCGGTGCGGCGCAACAGGATCTGGCCACCCGTGCCGGCGCGGGCCGGATCATCCTCACCGTGGCTCTGGCCGAAGAGCGCAACTGGGAGCCCGCCGTGCCGACCACCACCGCGGTCGAGACCGGCGATGGTTGGCGGCTGACCGGCGCGAAAACCACCGTGCCGTACGCGAACCGCGCCGAGCGAATCCTGGTGCCCGCCACGGTGTCCGGCACCACCGCGGTGTTCCTGGTCGATCCTGCGGCGGCGACGGTGACGGCACAGCAGGGCGTCGATCGCAGCCCGGAGTTCGCGGTCGAACTCACCGATACCCCAGGTGAATTGGTCGGCACCGTCGCCAGCGGCGCGGAGATCCTCGACTGGATTCTGACCCGCGCCTGGCTCGGACTGAGCGCCCTGCAGCTGGGCACCCTGGAACGAGCGCTCGAACTGGTCGCCGAATACGCCAGGGAGCGAGAGCAGTTCGGCAAGGCGGTCGGCAGTTTCCAAGCCGTCGCCCAGCGGCTCGCCGACGCGTACATCGACGTGCAAGGCCTGCGCTTGGCGACGACCCAGGCGGCGTGGCTGCTGTCGGAGGACCTGCCCGCGGCGGAGGCCGTGCACACCGCCAAGTTCTGGGCCGCCGACGCGGGCCACCGCGTCGCGCACACCGTCGTCCACGTGCACGGCGGCGTCGGCATCGACCGCGACCACATCGTGCACAACTACTTCACCGCCGCCAAACACAACGAGTTCGCCCTCGGCACGGGCACCGACCACCTGCGCGCGCTCGGCGCACTCCTCGCAGGAACCCCGGTCTGAACGGATCCCCGAGTCGGCCCGCCGCCACGGCGGGACCGACTACACGTTCGGAGCGCGCCTGATCACCTTGCTGCGCGGAGTGAGTATTACGTACTACAGTTATTACGAACACCATGCAACGAGGAGGCTGTGATGCTGCTGAACAGCAAGGGCCAGGTGACGATCCCTGCCCACCTTCGGGCCAAGCACAATCTTCACGAGGGCGACGATGTGGAGATCATCGAAGTCGATGGCGCGCTGCGGATAGTGCGAGCCGAAGGCGCCTCTACCCGAGGCCAACGCCTCGTCCGGCGACTGCGCGGCACGGCGGACAGCAGGGACATCGAAGGCATGAGCACCGACCAGATCATGGACCTGCTTCGTGGCGAGTAGCCTGACGCCAATTGGTGGAGCTGCCGTTCTGATCGACACCTGCGTTCTGCTTGACGTGATGACCAATGACAAGCGCTGGGCGGAATGGTCGGCGCACCGAATCACCGAGGCATTGGATTCGGGTCGGGTCGTCATCAATCCGATCATTTACGCCGAGGTCTCTGTCGGATACGACACAGTCGAAGAACTGGATTATCTGCTGCCCTTCGACGAGTTCGAGCGCGAAGCGCTGCCGTTTCGGGCAGGCTTCCTTGCAGGCAAGGCGTACCAGCGTTATCGGCGCAACGGCGGTGAGAAGCGTTCACCGATGCCCGACTTCTACATCGGAGCACATGCCGCGATGGCGGGCTACCGATTGCTGACCCGGGACGTCGCGCGGTACCGCAGCTACTTCCCGACCGTCGAACTGATCGCGCCCACCCCCTGATTCGGCCCCCGACGTCAGGATTCAGGACAGTCTCCGGTTCAACTCCTCACTGGCTTGCAAGACGTGATCGGCAGCTTCGTCGAACATGCTGTGGCCCGCCGTCTCCGCGTGCGGCGGGCAACCAGCTCCTGCTCGGAGGCGAATATTCAGATCAGCCATCCCTCGATGATGCCGCACGCGACTACTCGGACTGTTCGGATTTCAGTCGGACGGAGACGAAGTCAAATAGCGCTGGATGGTGGGCGCGACATCCGCGATGATCTGCTCGCGGGTCAGCGCGACAACCGGTGGCAGGCGCAGCACGTAGCGGCACAGGGCGAGGCCGAGCATCTGCGTGACGATGAGACCGCCCCGGCGCGGGGCGTCGGCGGGATCGCCGAAGCGCAGGACGGCGGGCAGCACTTGCTGGGCGAAGATCGCGCGGAAGCGTTCGCCGACCGCGTCGTCGGTGATGGATGAGCGCAGCAAGGTCAGCATTACCTCCTGGTTCGGCTGCTCCTCCCAGATCGCGAAGAACCGGCGAACCAGCAGTTCACCCAGGGCATCCGGCTCCGCGGAGCTGAGATCGGGCAGGTCCAGGTCGATGTCGACCGCGGCCGCGAACAGGCCGTCTTTGCTGCCGAAATACCGCATGACCATGGACGGGTCGATGGCGGCGTCGGCGGCGATGGCGCGGATGGTGGCCTTGCGGAAGCCTTCGGCGGCGAAGCGGGCGCGGGCGGCCGTGAGGATCGCGGCACGGGTCGCGTCCGAGCGGCGGGCGGGGACTCGATCAGGCTCGGCAGTCATGCCAACAAGAGTAGGCCAACAACTGTTGACTTCAATCTCCGGACGGGGCTATGGTTATGCCAACAAGCGTTGGCCTACAAACGTTGACTTGAGGAGTTCCGATGAACACCACCCCGAACTCGCTGCCCGCGACCACCTCCGTCGTGATCGTCGGCGCCGGACCGGCCGGACTGACCGCCGCCATCACGCTGGCCGACGCCGGGGTGGATTTCGTGCTGCTGGACCGGCTCGCCGAAGGCGCGAACACCTCGCGCGCCGCCGTTGTGCACGCCAGGACACTCGAGGTGCTCGAGCGGCTCGGCATCGCCGACGAACTGGCCGCGACGGGTATCGTCGTGCCGCGCTTCACAGTTCGCGACGGCAAGCGCGTGCTCGCCACGATCCTGTTCGGCGGTCTTCCGACGCGCTACCCGTACACCTTGATGACCCCGCAGGACACCACCGAAGCGGTTCTGCTGAACCGGCTGCGCAAGGCGGGCGGCGACGTGCACCGGCCGTGCCAGGTCAGCAAGGTGATCGGCGAAACCGACGGCGTGACGGTCGAATACACCGATGCGGCAGGAGTCACGGGCAGCATCCGCGCCGCCTACGTCATCGGGGCCGACGGCATGCACAGCCTGGTGCGCGAGCAGGCGGGCATCGGATTCACCGGCGCGACGTACCCGGAATCCTTCGTGCTCGCCGACGTGCGGATGGACTGGCCCGTCGCACGCGACGAAGTCGCCCTGCACCTGTCACCCGAAGGGGTCACCGTGGTCGCGCCGCTGCCGGACCAGGACGAACCGAACCGCTACCGCGTGGTCGCCACCCTGGAAACGGCGCCCGAACACTCGACCGCCGAGGACATCCAGTCCATCCTGGACACCCGCGGGCCCGGCGGCGAGGTGAAAGTTCGTGAGGTGCTGTGGAGCTCGCGCTTCCGCGTGCACCACCGGGTCGCCGACCACTACCGCAGTGGCCGAATCCTCCTGGCGGGCGACGCCGCCCACGTGCACAGCCCAGCGGGCGGCCAAGGAATGAACACCGGCATCCAGGACGCCGCCGCCCTCGGCCCGCTGCTGGCCCGAGTACTCGCGGGCGAGCCGGACACCCTGCTGGACGACTACGAAGCCACCCGCCGCCCCGTCGCACTCGGCGTCGTCTCGTTCACCGACCGGATGACCAAGATGGCGACCTTGCGTCCCCGCCCGGCCCGTGCGGTGCGCAACCTGACGCTCGCCACCCTCACCCGCATCCCCGCCGTCCGCCGCCGCCTCGCATTCCGACTGGCCGAACTCGCCAACCGCTGAACAGGCGCCGAGATCCGACCGGGCGGGCCGCGAAGTGCGGCCCGCCCGGTCGTGGGTTCCTACTTGGCGCTCGCCTCGACGTGGTCGTCCGCGGGCCGGGCCTGGGTTTGCTCTTTGGCCCAGCGGTAGTCCGGCTTGCCCGCCGGGGAGCGCTTGATCTCGTCGACGAACCAGAGACTGCGGGGCAGTTTGTACGGGGCGATCTCCTGGATGAGCAACGGGCGCAGCTCTTCGAGCGTCGGCCGGTTCTCGCCGCGACATTGCACCACCGCGACCACCCGCTGGCCCCAACGTTCGTCCTCGATGCCGACCACGAGCGCGTCGAAGATCTCCGGGTGCGTCTTGAGCGCGCCCTCGACCTCCTCGGGGTAGATCTTCTCGCCGCCGCTGTTGATGCAGACCGAACCACGGCCGAGCATCGTGACCGTGCCGTCTTCCTCGACCCTGGCGAAGTCGCCGGGGATGGCGTAGCGAATCCCGTTGAACTCCTTGAACGTCGCCGCGGTCTTCGCTTCGTCTTTGTAGTAGCCGAGCGGGATGTGCCCGCGCCGCGCCAGGATGCCGACCTTCCCGGAGCCGGGCTCCACCGGATTGCCGTCCTCGTCGAGCACCTCGGTGGAGGCGTCGATCTTCACCCGGGGACCTCCGGTGTGCGTCGCGCCCTTGGCCACGATGGAGATACCGCCGAAACCGGTCTCCGAGGAGCCGATCGAATCGGAGATCATCCGGTTGGGCAACAGCTCCAGGAACTGGTCCTTGAGCGCGGGCGAGAACAGCGCCGCGCTGCTGGCCATCACATACAGGCTGGAAAGGTCATAGGGCTGACCGGTTTCCGGATTGCCCTCGATCAGGGCGTCCAGCATCGGGCGCGCCATCGCGTCGCCGGTGATGAAAATGAGATTGATCTTGTGCTTGTCGACGGCCCGCCAGACGCCGTGCCCGGAGAACTCCGGGATCATCACGGCCTTGCCGCCGCCGAACAGGCTGTGGAAGGTGGCCCACTGCGCGCCGCCGTGGATCATCGGCGGAATCGGGAACCGCACCATCGGCGGGCTGCCTGCGCCGACCTTCGCCAATTCCCACTCGTCCTGGACGTATTCGCCGGTGATGAAGTTGATGCCGGCGCCGAGCACCCGCCACACGTCCTCCTGGCGCCACATGACGCCCTTGGGCATGCCGGTGGTACCGCCGGTGTAGACCATGTACAGGTCGTCCGGGGAGCGTTCGCCGAAGTCGCGCTCACCCGAAGACCGCGCGATCACCGCCTCGTATTCCACCGAATCCGCTGCGGTGGGAATCGTCCCGGTCGTATCGTCGTCCACGACGATGACGGTGCGCAGCTTCGGGGTGTTCGGTGCGACCGCGGCCACCTTGTCGCTGTAGCGGCGCTCGTGGATCAGCGCGACCATGTCCGAATTGTCGAAGATGTATTGCAACTCGTTCTCGACATATCGGTAGTTCACGTTGATCATCACGGCGCGCGCCTTGAAGATCGCGACCATTGCCTCGACGGCCTCGATCGTGTTGCGTGAGTAGATGCCCACCTTGTCGCCCGGCTGGACTCCCTGTTCTTGCAGGTAGTGAGCGAGTTTGTTGGCCCGCTCCTCCAACTGGGCATAGGTGACCTCGCGGCCGTCGTCGGCCAGCGCGACGCGGTCGGGCATCAGATCGATGGCGTGTTCGACAAGGTCCGCTATGTTGTAGCTCACAGCCATAAAAATAGAACGTGTTACTGTTTCTGACAAGGCTCGAAGTCAGGAGAATCAGCAATGCCGCACTGCCTCGTCGAGAAGCGCGACCATGTCCTCATCGTCACCATGAACCGGCCCGAGGCGCGCAACGCGCTGACCGGCGAGATGATGGCGATCATGAAGTCCGCCTGGGACCAGGTGGACAGCGATCCGGACATTCGAGTGGCGATCCTGACCGGCGCGGGCGGCGCGTTCTGCGCGGGCGCCGATCTCAAGGGCATGACTTCCGCGCACCCCGGCGACACCATGGAGGGCGGCGGCTGGAATCCGGCCAAACTGGAGGCGCTGCTCAAGGGCCGCAGGCTCACCAAGCCGCTGATCGCGGCGGTCGAGGGCCCCGCCATCGCGGGCGGCACCGAGATCCTGCAGGGCACCGACATCCGCGTGGCCGGGGAGAGCGCGAAATTCGGTGTGTCCGAAGCGCGTTGGGGCCTGTTCCCGCTGGGCGGCTCGGCGGTGCGGCTGGTCCGCCAGATCCCCTACACCGTCGCGGCCGACATCCTGCTCACCGGTCGGCACATCACGGCGGCGGAAGCCAAGGAGGTCGGCCTGATCGGGCATGTGGTGCCGGACGGAACGGCGCTGGACAAGGCACTCGAACTCGCCGGGCTGATCGCCGCCAACGGTCCCCTCGCGGTGCAGGCCATCCTGCGCACCATCCGGGAGACCGAGGCCATGCCGGAAGAGGACGCGTTCCAGATCGACGCCAAGCTCGGCATGGCGGTGTTCCGCTCGGCCGACGCCAAGGAAGGCCCCAAAGCGTTCGCGGAGAAGCGCAAGCCCACTTTCACCGGCAACTAAGCGAAAGCGCAACGCCCCCCGATGCGTGTGCGCGCCGGTCGGCGCGCACACGCATCGGGGGGCGACCCCTCGCCGGGCTCAGTTGCTGCCCGGGTAGTCCATCCAGAACGGCTCCCACTGGTGGCCGTCGGGATCGATGAACGTGCGGCCGTGCATGCCGACCTGCGCCTCCTGCGCGCGCTTGTCCTCGTTCACCTCTTCGGTCGCGCCCGCCGCAAGCGCGGCGGCGGTGAGACTGTCGACCTCCGCGGCGCTGCCGAGCGACAGCGCGTATGCGGCATTGATCGCCGCCTTCGTGTCGGCCAGCGGCCGCTTGCTGAAGGTGGTGAAGAAATCCTTGGTGAGCAGCATCAGGCAGATGTTGTCGTCGACCACGATGCAGGCGGCGTTGTCGTCGGTGAACTCCTGGTTGACCTTCCAGCCCAGTGCCTCGTAGAAGGTCTTCGACCGGTTCAGGTCGTCGACGGGGAGATTGATGAAGATCATCTTGCTGCTCATGGCCTCGTCCTTTCGAGCGCATCGTTCGTGTCACTGGATATGACGGGCCATCCCGGAAAAACTCATCGTCACGGCAAAGGTGACACGTCCCACAAACCGCACAGGTTTAATGATCTTGATCGGTGCGGGCGCTCGAGCTCGAGGCCTGTTTTGTGTCGGTGGCCTGTGGCAGGGTGGCACCCATGAACGACTCGCCCGGCTCCTCCGCGGGCCTCGCTCCCGACGTGCTCGCCTCGTTCGAGACCCATCGCAGAGAGCTGTGCGCGTACGCCTACCGCATGCTCGGCTCCTCCTTCGAAGCGGAAGACGCGGTGCAGGAGACCTTCACCCGCGCGTGGAAGTCCTATGCCTCGTTCGAGGGCCGGGCCAGCCTCCGATCCTGGCTCTACAAGATCACCACGAACGTCTGCCTCGACATGCTCGACGGCCCGCAGCGCAGGGCACGTCCGATGGATCTGTCCGGTCCGTCGCGGCCGGATTCGCCGCTCCCGGCGCCGCAGCCGGACTACGTCTGGATCGAGCCCATCCCGAACGCGCTCGCCTTCGGCGCCGATCCGGCCGAGCACGCCAGCGCCAAGGACACCCTGCGCTTGGCCTTCGTCGCCGCCTGCCAGCACCTGCCCGCCACCCAGCGCGCGATCCTGATCATGCGCGAGGTCCTGCGGTTCTCCGCCAGCGAGACCGCCGAGGCGCTCACCATGTCACCCGCGTCGGTGAACAGCGCCCTGCAGCGGGCGCGGGCCACCATGTCCAAGGTCCAGCCGACAACGACCGATAGCTACGACGAGACCGACGAGGACCAGCGCAGACTGGTGGACAACTTCGTCAAGGCGTTCGAGGCCTACGACATGGACACGCTCACCTCGTTGCTGAAAGAGGATGTGGCACTGTCCATGCCGCCGATCGAGCTGTGGATCTCCGGCCCGGAGAACGTGGCCGCGTTCATGCTCGGCACCGGAAGCGCCTGCCGCGATTCGCGACTGGTGCGGTTGGCGGGCGCCAACGGCCTGCCCGCCTTCGGCCACTACAAGCCGGGCGCCGAGCCGGGCGTGTGGGTGCCGTGGTCGATCACGGTGCTGGAACTCGACGGCCACACCATCGCCGGGCTGAACTTCTTCCTCGACACCGAGAAGCTCTTCCCGCTCTTCGGCCTCGCCCCCGAACTCCGCGAGCCGGTGCGCTGATCAAGTGAACTGAAGCATCGAGGGGAGTCAAATGGCGGCTGCAGGGCAAAAGAGAGCCACCATTTGACTACCCTCGATCCCGCGAAAGCCCCTCAGCCGGGATTTCTGAACGCAACCACAGCCGGTTGGCCACGCTGGAAGCCCACGGGATGTGACCAACTGCGGGAGGTAAGCCGGGTACGGCACTCGACGCGCCCAGCACCGCCAGAGAAAACAATGGTAGGCGGGCATCACTCGAAGCCTGCCGCGGAGAAGTCCCTGGCGATGCCCCGAGCTGAGTACACCCTCCATGCTTGTACTGGAGCAGTGCTGGGCACGCTGGGGGCCGTACCGACTTACCTCCCGCCGTCGATCACGCACCCGCAGTCCCAGCCCAGTCAACCGGCTGTGGTTGCGTTGGAGAACTCGAGAGCATCGACGGGAGTCAAATGGTGGCTTCAGGGCCAGAGAGAGCAACCATTTGACTACCCCGGATCTCACCGGGCCGCGTTACTGCGCCGGGATGTAGCGGTCGCGGAGTTTGCGCTTGTAGAGCTTGCCGTTGGGGTCGCGTGGTAGTTCGGGGAGGTAGTCGATCGACTTGGGCATCTTGTACTTGGCCAATTGCGTTGCGGCGAAGGTGAGTAGCTCGGTGGTGAGTTCGTCGTTGCCCTCGAATCCCTCCGCGGGCTGCACGACCGCCTTCACTTCCTGACCCCAATCGGGATGCGGGATGCCGAAAACCGCGACGTCCGCGACCTTCGGGTGGGTGATCAGGACGTTCTCGATCTCGGCGGGATAGATGTTCACACCGCCGGACAGGATCAGGTCCGAGCGCCGGTCGTGCAGGTAGAGGTAGCTGTCCTCGTCGAGATGACCGATGTCGCCGACGGTGAACAGATCACCCACGCGCGAGTCCTCGGTCTTGGCCTTGTCGTGGTGGTACTCGAAACTCGAAGCGCCCATGCGCATGTAGACCAGGCCGGGTTCGCCGACCGGGACCTCGGAGCCGTCCTCTTCGCTGAGCACCTTGATCACCGACCACGGCCACGCCTTGCCCACCGAGCCAGGCTTGCGCAACCACTCGGTGCCGTTGATCACCGTCCCGCCGCCCTCGGTGGCCGCGTAGTACTCGGTGACGGTCGGGCCCCACCACTCGAGCATCTGCCGTTTGGTCTCCTGCGGGCAGGGCGCGGCGCCGTGCACCATGCTGCGCAGCGAGGAGACGTCGTACTTGGCGCGCACTTCCTCCGGCAGCGCGAGCAGGCGGTGGAACTGGGTGGGCACCATGTGGCTGTGCGTCACCCGGTACTTGTCGATCAGCCGCAGCATTTCCTCCGCGTCCCAGCGATCCATCAGAACGAGCTTGTGGCCCAACTGAATCGAGATGGTGGCGAAGTTCAACACCGCCGTGTGATACAGCGGCGAGCCGCAGATGTGCACGTGATCGTCATAGGGCGCGAGGCCGAAGAGTCCGAAGAACGCGGTGGTGTGCGGCGGAACGACATCCGGGTCGGCGCCGGTGAGCGGGCGCCGAACTCCCTTGGGCCGTCCCGTGGTTCCGGACGTGTAGAGCATCGGCGCGCCCGTGCTGCGATCGGTCGGACGCCCGGTGTCGGCGGCGCCGAGCCAGGCCACCGACTTGAAACCCTCGATCTCGCCCACCGCGAACCGCGCCGTCGCGGGCAGTCCCGCCTCGTCGGCCGCGGCCTTCGCGGTGGCGGCGAAACGATCGCTGGCGATGAACGCCTTCGCCTCGCTGTCGCCGAGGATGTAGGCCACCTCCGGGCCGGTGAGATGCCAGTTCACCGCGACGATGTACAACCCGGACTGATAGGCCGCGAAATAGGCGGCCACCGCCTCCACACAGTTGTGCACCATGCTCACCAGCACATCGCCGGTATTCAAGCCGAGCCCCCGCAGGCCGGTGGCGTAACGATTGGCCAGCGTTGCCAATTCGCGATACGTCACCTCCCGGCCCGCCGGATCGACCATCGCGATCCGATCGGGTTCGGCTTCGGCGATGTTCCACAGACCGAGAATTTCCACTGACTCCTGCGTCGTCACCACGCCATTGAATTTAGAACGTGTTCTACTATTCGACAAGGGGTGCCAACCGGCGCAATTGCGCGATATCGGGAACCGAAACCAGCATCATGGTGACGCCGGCGGCCTCCCACACCTTCAGCTGCCCCCGGACGTGCTGCTCGTCGCCGATGATCGCGGTGTCCAGAATCAGCTCGTCCGGCACCGCCGCAGCGGCCTCGGCCTTCTTGCCCGCCTGGAACAGCCGCCCGATCTCGTCGACCTCGCGGTCATAGCCCATCCGCCGATACACCTGGGCGTGGAAGTTCAGCTCCGGCGCGCCCATGCCGCCGATGTAGAGCGCCATGATCCAGCGCATCCGCTCCAACTCGCTCGCCGGATCGTCGGTGATCACCACCTGGCAACTGGCGGCGATCTCGAAATCGTCCCTGCCGCGCCGCGCACCCGCCCTGGCGAAGCCCTCGTCGAGCCAGTCGTTGTACATCCCGGCCAGCCGGGGCGCGTAGTAGATGGCCAGCCAGCCGTCGGCGATCTCGGCGGTGAGAGCCACGTTCTTCGGCCCCTCCGCGCCCAGCCAGATCGGCAAATCCGCACGTAGCGGATGCACGATCGGCTTGAGCGGCTTGCCGAGTCCGAGCGAGCCCGGCCCGGTGTAGGGCAGTGGGTAGTGCGGGCCGTCGCTGGTGACCGGCGCCTCGCGGGCCAACACCTTGCGCACGATGTCGACGTACTCCCTGGTGCGCTGCAACGGCTTGGCGAACGGCTGCCCGTACCAGCCCTCCACCACCTGCGGGCCGGAGACGCCGAGGCCGAGAATCGCGCGGCCGCCGCTGAGGTGATCGAGGGTGAGCGCATGCATGGCGGTCGCCGCGGGCGTGCGCGCGGACATCTGCACCACCGAGGTCCCGAGGCGTACCCGCCGGGTCGAGGATCCCCACCAGGTGAGCGGGCCGAAGGCGTCCGACCCCCAGGACTCGGCGGCGAACACGGCGTCGAACCCGGCTTCCTCGGCCGCCACCACCAGTTCCCCCGCGTTCGCGGGCGGCTGAGCCATCCAGTACCCGAGTTGCAATCCGAACTTCACACCGGACCCCTTTCCGATCGACTGCGTTTGCCTCGGCGGCGTCAGCGAGCCTCTCGGCCCATCGTCCACACCGCCGCTTGCCACCAGAGTTAGAACCTGTTCTACTCGATATCGTGACTCAGGGGAATACTGCATCCACGACAATCGCGGGTGGGAGCGGCACGGGATTGGACACTGCGGCGCGAGCGACGGGCCCGGAGGCGGCAGCGGAGCGTAACCACGCAGGGCCCCGGGAGCGCCGCCAATCTGACCCAGCGCCCGAGGTACTCAGCGCGCCCCTGCGGGTGCGTTTCGATTACACCCGCTCCGTCGGAACCACCATCGGGACGTTCTTGACCAACCTGCGCGACCGCAAGATCGTCGGCGCGCGCGGCTCGGACGGCCGGGTGATCGTGCCGCCGCCGGAATACGACCCGATCACCGCCGAACCGCTGACCGAATTCGTCGACGTCGCCGACACCGGCACCGTCGAATCGTGGACCTGGGTACGTGACCCGCTGCCCGGCCAACCGTTCGACCGCCCGTTCGCCTGGGCGTTGATCCGGCTCGATGGCGCGGACACCACGTTGCTGCACGCCGTCGACGTCGCCGCGCCGGAGGACATCCACACCGGCCTGCGGGTAACCGCTCGGTGGGCGGCGCGGACCGAGGGCAGCATTCGGGACATCGCGTGCTTCGAGCCCGGCGAGAAGTCCGGCGCGCCTGCCGAATCCGGTCCAGCGGCCGAGCCGGTCACCATGATCACCACCCCGGTCGACCTGTCCTACAAGCACACCGCCTCCCCGCAGGAGACCGTCTACCTGCGCGGACTCGCCGAGGGCAAGCTGATCGGAGCGCGCACGGACGCCGCGGGCAAGGTGTACTTCCCGCCGCGCGGCGCGAACCCGACCGATGGCAGGCCGACCAACGACTTCATCGAGCTGCCCGACCGCGGGACGGTGACCACGTTCTGCATCGTCAACGTGCCGTTCCTCGGGCAGCGGATCAAGCCGCCGTATGTCGCGGCGTATGTGCTGCTGGACGGCGCGGACATCCCGGTGCTGCACCTGGTGCTCGGCTGCGACGCCAGCGAAGTGCGGATGGGCATGCGGGTGGAGGCGGTGTGGAAGCCGCGCGAGGAGTGGGGCTACGGCCTGGAGAACGTGGACCACTTCCGTCCCACCGGCGAGCCGGACGCCGACTACGAGACCTACAAGCATCACCTCTGAGAGAGGCGCACGTTGACTGACAACGCCACCGACATCGCGGTCGTGGGTTTCGCCCACGCACCGCACGTGCCGGAGACCTTCGGCACCACCAACGGCGTCGAGATGCTGGTGCCCTGCTTCCAGCAGCTCTACGACCGACTCGGCATCACCAAGTCCGATATCGACTTCTGGTGCTCGGGATCCTCCGATTACCTTGCCGGACGCGCGTTCTCGTTCATCTCGGCGGTCGACGCGATCGGCGCGGTGCCGCCGATCAACGAATCGCACGTGGAGATGGACGCCGCGTGGGCGCTGTACGAGGCGTGGGTGAAACTGCGTTCCGGGCAGGCGAAGACCGCGCTGGTGTACGGCTTCGGCAAGTCCTCCGCGGGCACGCTGCGCCAGGTGCTCACCATGCAGCTGGACCCCTATCTGGTCGCCCCGCTGTGGCCGGACGCGCTGTCCATCGCCGGATTGCAGGCGCGCGCCGGGCTCGACGCCGGGCGCTGGACCGAGCGCGATATGGCGGCCGTGGCCGCGGGCGAATCCGGTGACGTCGACAGCCTGCTGGACAAACCGTATGTCGCCGATCCGCTGCGCGCCCACGATGTCGCGCCGATCACCGACGGCGCGGCCGCGATCGTGCTCGCGGTCGGTGATCGCGCCCGGGAACTGTGCGAGCGTCCCGCCTGGATCACCGGCATGGCGCACCGGGTGGACACCCCGGTGCTCGGCGCACGCGACCTCGCCGTCTCCCCCTCGACGTCGGCCGCCGCCAAGGCCGTCACCGGCGCCGACACCAGCGGTTTCGACATCGCCGAACTGCACGCGCCGTTCAGCCATCAGCAGTTGATCCTCACCGAGGCCATCGGCCTGCGCGACGGCACCGCGATCAACCCGTCCGGCGGCGCGCTGGCGGCCAACCCCATGTTCGCGGCGGGCCTGGAGCGCATCGGCTTCGCGGCCGAGGCGATCATGGCGGGCTCGGCGAATCGCGCCCTCGCCCATGCCACCAGCGGGCCTGCCCTTCAGCAGAACCTTGTGACTGTTTTGGAATCGGAGGCCCAATGACTACAGCATCGCGCAGCGATTCGGTGAGGGGCGGGGGTCGGGCGACGGGTGGGCGTTTCCCCGCCGCGGTGCTCGGCACCGGACAAACCCATCACGTGACGAAACGCACCGATGTGTCGATGGCGGGCATGTGCCGCGAGGCGATCGATCGCGCCCTCGCCGACGCCGGGCTGACCATCGCCGATATCGACGCGGTCGTGGTCGGCAAGGCGCCCGACCTGTTCGAGGGCGTCATGATGCCCGAGCTGTATCTGGCGGACGCCTTGGGCGCGACCGGGAAACCGCTGCTGCGCGTGCACACCGCCGGGTCGGTCGGCGGCTCCACCGGCATCGTCGCGACCAACCTGGTGCAGGCGGGCGTGCACAAGCGCGTGCTCGCGGTGGCCTGGGAGAAGCAGTCGGAATCGAACGCCATGTGGGCGTTGTCGATCCCGGTGCCGTTCACCATGCCCGTCGGCGCGGGAGCGGGTGGGTATTTCGCACCGCACGTGCGCTCCTACATCCGCCGCTCGAACGCGCCGGGCCACATCGGCGCGATGGTCGCGGTGAAGGATCGCCGCAACGGCGCCAAGAACCCGCTCGCCCATCTGAAGCAGCCCGACATCACGCTGGAATCGGTGCTCGCCTCGCAGATGCTGTGGGACCCGATCCGCTTCGACGAGACCTGCCCCTCCTCCGACGGCGCATGCGCGATCGTGCTCGGCGACGCCGACGCCGCCGCCTCCGTCGAGGCCACCGGCAGGAAGGTCGCCTGGGTGCACGCCACCGCGATGCGCACCGAGCCGACCACCTATGCCGGACGAGACCAGGTGAATCCCCAGGCGGGACGCGACGCGGCCGCGGCGCTGTGGGAGGCGGCCGGGATCACCAACCCGCTGGAGGAGATCGACGTGGCCGAGATCTACGTGCCGTTCTCCTGGTTCGAGCCGATGTGGCTGGAAAACCTCGGCTTCGTGCCCCCGGGCGACGGCTGGAAGCTCACCGACAAAGGTGAGACCGAGATCGGCGGCACCCTGCCGGTCAACCCGTCCGGTGGCGTGCTGTCCTCCAACCCGATCGGCGCTTCGGGGCTCATCCGGTTCGCCGAGGCGGCCAAGCAGGTGATGGGACGGGCCGGGGACTATCAGGTCGAGGGTGCGCGCAAGGCGCTCGGTCACGCGTACGGCGGCGGGTCGCAGTACTTCTCGATGTGGGTGGTCGGATCGGAGCGGCGGTGACCGCCATGAAGTTCACCCTCGGCATCGCGCTGAGCCCACTGGACCAGCTGCCCGAGCTGGCGAAAACCGCTGAGGAATGCGGCTTTTCGTCGATCGCGCTGCCGGACTCGCTGTTCTACATGAAGTCGGCGGCGGCGAAATACCCGTACACGCCAGACGGCAGCAGGTTCTGGGGACCGGACACACCGTGGGTCGACCCGCTCATCGGCGCGACCGCCATGGCGGCCGTGACCAGCCGCATCCGCTTCTACACGAACGTGCTCAAGCTGGGTTCGCGCAACCCGCTGCTGCTGGCCAGGCAGGTCGGCTCGGTGGCCAATCTGTCCGGCAACCGCTTCGGCTTCGGCGTCGGGATCGGCTGGGCGCCGGAGGAATTCGAGTGGTGCGGGGCGCCGTTCGCGCGGCGGGGCGCCCGGGTGGACGAGATGATCGAGGTCATCAAGCTGGTCTTGGGCGGAGGGATGGTCGAGTATCACGGCGAGTTCTTCGACTTCGATCCGTTGCAGATGAGCCCGGCGCCGAGCGAGCCGGTGCCGTTCTACATCGGCGGGCACACCGACGCGGCGCTGCGGCGCGCAGCACGGGTTGGCGACGGCTGGACCTCGGCCATGATGACCTACGACGAGCTGCGGCGCACGATCGGAAGACTCGGTGAGCTGCGCGCCGAGTTCGGCAGGACCGGCGAACCGTTCGAGATCCAAGCGGTATGCGTAGACCGCTTCGGCCGGTCCGGGTATCAGGACCTCGCCGACGCGGGCGTCACCGACGCGATCGTGGTGCCCTGGCTGGCCGACGGCATCGGCTTCGACGGCGAGCTCGCCGCCAAGCAGGACTCGCTGCGCAAGTTCGCACAGCAGAACATCGCCGAACCGATCGTGGCCGCGCGGCCGGGAAAGGACACGCCATGAGCAGTGAGCACCCCGCCAGAGCAGCTGGCCTCGCGTCGCAGGCCGCGGTTCGAGCGCGGGACAAGCAGGCATGGGTCGCGCTGTTCGCCGAGGACGGCATCGTGGAAGACCCGATCGGCGCGTCCGGATTCGATCCGGAGGGCAAGGGACACCGCGGCAAGGAAGCCATCGCCGCGTTCTGGGACAAGGCGATCGCCAAGACCGACCTGATCGAGTTCCTGTTCGGCGACTCGTTCGCCTGCGGCAATGAAGTCGCCTTCACCGGCACCATCCGCAGCACGATCGGCGGTCACCGGATCGACGCCGACGGCGTGTTCACCTACCGGGTGGACGAGGACGGGAAGATCGCCGCCCTGCGCGCGTTCTGGGAGGTCGATCGCGCCATGGCGACCGCGCGACCGGTCGACTGAACGCACTCCGAACGAATAGGGGCCCGCACACCATGCCGGTGTGCGGGCCCTTTTCGGATCTCAGTGCGCGACCGGGCACGTCTTGTAGTCGACCGGGAACTCCTTGATCCCGTTGAGCCAGCCCGAACGCAGCCGCTTCGCGTCGGCGACCTTGGTGATGTCGGGCAGGTGATCGGCAATGGCGTTGAAGATCAGGTCGATCTCCAGCCGGGCCAGATTCGCCCCGATGCAGAAGTGCGCGCCGGTGCCGCCGAAGGCCAGGTGCGGGTTGTCCTTGCGCATGATGTCGAACTTCTCCGGGTGATCGAAGACGTCCTCGTCGAAGTTCGCCGAGCGGTACAGCATGACCACGCGCTGCCCCTTCTTGATCCGCACGCCGCCGAGTTCGGTGTCCTCCAGCGCGGTCCGCTGGAACGAGGTGACCGGGGTGGCCCAGCGGATGATCTCGTCGGCGGCGGTGGCGGGCCGCTCCTTTTTGAACAGCTCCCACTGGTCCGGGTTCTCCAGGAACGCCATCATGCCGTGCGAGATGGCGTTGCGGGTGGTCTCGTTGCCCGCCACGGCGAGCATGATCACGAAGAAGCCGAACTCCTCCTCGGTGAGCTTGTCACCGTCGACATCGGCCTCGATCAGCGTGGTCACGATGTCGTCGGCCGGGCACTGCTTGCGGGCGGCCGCCATCTGGTAGGCGTAACCCAGGATCTCGGCGGAGGCCGCGACCGGGTCGGCGGTGCTCTCCGGGTCGTCGTAGCCGGTCATGTCGTTGGACCAGGTGAACACCTTCATCCGGTCTTCCTGCGGCACGCCGATCAGCTCGGCGATGGCCTGCAGCGGCAGTTCGCACGCGACCTGGGTGACGAAATCGCCGGACCCCGCCTCGGCCGCCGCCTTCACGATCGACTCGGCGCGGGCCGACAGCTCGGCACGCAGACCGTTGATGGCGCGCGGCGTGAACCCGCGCGAGATGATCTTGCGCAGCTTGGTGTGCTCGGGCGCGTCCATGTTCAGCAGGACGATGCGTTGCAGCTCGATCTGCTCGCGGGAGATGTCGTCGTTGAACCGCGGGATGGCGGTGTTCTCGTAGCTGGAGAACACGTCGCTGCGCCGCGAGACCTCTTTGACATCGGCGTGCTTGCTGACCACCCAGAAACCGTCGTCGTGGAACCCGCTGACGTCGGGCGACTGCGGATTCCACCAGATCGGAGCGGTCCGGCGCAGTTCGGCGAACTCCTCGACCGGAACACGCTCGGCGTAGATGTCCGGGTCCGTGACGTCGAACCCGTCCGGGAGATTCGGCCGGGTATTCCGAGTGTCTACCACCAGATGTCTCCTTCGACAAACTGAAACACGTTCTATAATCATTGAAGCACAGGCGGGAGAATGAGGAAAGAAACCGGACAGATCCACCCCCGGCAAGTGCTATGAACGCGTTTCAGTTTTCTGTCCCTGAGGAAAGGTTGGACATGGGCACACCCGTGATCGTCGAGGCCGTACGCACCCCGATCGGCAAGCGCGGCGGCTGGCTGTCGGGCCTGCACGCGGCCGAACTGCTCGGCCTGGCCCAGCGCGGACTGCTCGAGCGAGCACACCTGGACCCCGCGCAGGTCGAGCAGGTCATCGGCGGATGCGTCACCCAGGCGGGCGAGCAGTCCAACAACGTCACCAGGGTCGCCTGGCTGCACGCGGGCCTGCCGTGGCAGGTCGGCGCCACCACCATCGACACGCAATGCGGGTCGGCTCAGCAGGCCAACCACCTGATCGCCGGTTTGATCGCCGCCGACGCGATCGAGGTCGGCATGGCCTGCGGCGTCGAGGCGATGAGCCGGGTTCCGCTGGGCGCCAACGTCGGCGAGAATGCCGGTCCGCGCAGGCCCGCGTCGTGGAGCATCGACCTGCCCAATCAGTTCGAGGCGGCGGAGCGAATCGCCAGGCGGCGCGGCATCACTCGCGCCGACGTGGACCAGTTCGGCGCGCGCTCACAGCGCCTGGCCGCGCAGGCATGGACCGAAGGGCGCTTCGACCGCGAGGTACTGACCGTCACCGCGCCCGCAGTCGACAAGGAAGGCAACCTCACCGGCGAAAAGCTCGATGTGGCACGTGATCAGGGTCTGCGCGAGACCACCGTCGAAGGCTTGGCCAAGCTGAAGCCCGTACTGGAGGGCGGCGTGCACACCGCCGGGTCGTCCTCGCAGATCTCCGACGGCGCCGCCGCCGTCCTGCTGATGGACGAAAAGGCCGCGCGGCGAGCCTGTTTGCGGCCGCGGGCGCGGATCGTCACCCAGGCGGTGGTCGGAGCCGAGCCCGAATTCCATCTCGACGGCCCGGTGCAGGCGTGCACCCGGTTGTTGGAACGGTCCGGCATGAATATCGGCGACATCGACCTTTTCGAGATCAACGAGGCGTTCGCGTCGGTCGCGCTCTCGTGGGCGTCGGTCCACCGACCCGACATGGACCGGGTCAATGTCAACGGCGGCGCCATCGCGCTCGGACATCCCGTCGGCTCCACCGGATCCCGCCTTCTCACAACGGCTTTGCACGAGCTGGAGCGCAGCGACCGGAGCACCGCAATGGTTCTCATGTGCGCCGGTGGCGCACTAGCGACAGGCACAATCATCGAACGTTTGTGAAGTTTCAACCACTTTGCCCGTTTGTTGAACGTTCATCCCCTAGGGGCCGAAACGTGTCGTACGCCACACAAACCCCCATACCGCTCGGTCGATGAGACGTCAGCTATCTTGCGGCTATCAAGACCCCCTGCCGCGAGACCGCAACGACGGGCCAGAACCTGGCCGTACCCAGGGTTCTCGAGAGCCGTTGGGGTGACCCGCAAACCCAACCGTCCCAGTGCCTTCGCCGCCATCCGACCTAGAAGCTTCAAGGAAATCCGGAATCAGGCGTAGGTTTTCAGTTACTGAGCCGCTAATATCAATGATACGTATCCGAGATAACGACTGTTAGTACAGCGAAGGGAATTGGGCGGCTCACAATGGCTGATTTCGCGGCGCGGCTGAACAAGCTGTTCGAAACCGTGCATCCCCCGGGGCGTAAGCCGCATACCAACGCGGAGGTTGCGGCGGCGCTGACGGCCTCCGGACATCCGATCTCGAAACCGTACCTGTCGCAGTTGCGGTCGGGACAACGGACGAACCCGTCCGATGAGACGGTGGCCGCCCTGGCGAAGTTCTTCAAGGTCAAGCCGGACTACTTCTTCAACGACATCTATGCCGCCAAGATCGATCACGATCTGGAGCTGCTGTCCCAGCTGCAGGGCTACGGACTGCGACGGCTGTCGAGTAGGGCGTTCGACTTGTCCGAAGAATCACAGAACCTACTCACGTCCATGGCGGAGAAGTTGCGGGCCAGCGAAGGCTTGCCCGAAATTCCTCCGGACGGCACCGAATAGGTTCTCCTGCACGGCAACACAGTGCGGCCCACCGGGTCGCACTGTGTTGCGTTATGCACGTGCAAACGTGCTTGCGGCACATAACGGGCGCCGCGGTCGTGCCCGAAGAAATAAGGGCATGACCGCGGTCCGGTATGCGATGGCGTCCGGATCAGCGACGTGGATAACCGTTTTCGATGTCGTCCGGCGTTCCTCGTTCGCGCCGAACCGGATTCGCCGCCGGGCCGGTTCGTTCGAATAGCCGACCGGTCGCGCACTATTGCATCCGACCGACTGTCCGCGCCCCAGCGCGCCCAATTTCGAGCGGGCGGGGAAGCCATCGCCGCATAGCTCTGCGGCTGGCCTGGACCCATGCGCATGGACTAATGCCTTCCGGCGGAGCTATCCACCGGGCGTCCGCCGCGCCGCCCGGTCGGCCAGATCGGCCACGCGCGGACCGGTGACGATTCATCCCAGCCTCGACCGCGCCCACGCCGGGCGGTGCCGATCAAGCCCCATAGACCGGCTCCGGCGGCGCCGCTTTGGCGATCAGATCGGCTACGACGGGACCGAGTTCGGCCGGGTTCCAGCGGGCGCCGCGGTCGACCGCGACGCCGTGCCGCCACCCGTCGGCCAGCGCCACCTTGCCGCCCTCGACCTCGAACATCCGCCCGGTCACGGCCGCCGACTGCGTGCTGCCCAGCCACACGACCAGCGGAGACACATTCTCCGGGGCCATGGCGTCGAAGCCGTTGTCCGGCTTGGCCATCGTCTCGGCGAACACCGTCTCGGTCATCCGGGTGCGCGCGGCCGGGGCGATCGCGTTCACCGTGACGCCGTAGCGGGCGAACTCGGCGGCGGCGGTCAGTGTCAGGCCCGCGATACCGGCCTTGGCCGCGCCGTAGTTGCCCTGTCCCACGCTGCCTTGCAGACCCGCGCCGGAGCTGGTGTTGATGATGCGGCCGTCGACCGGACGGCCCGCCTTGGTCTCCGCCCGCCAGTACTCGATCGCGTGCCGCATGGTGGCGAAATGACCCTTGAGATGCACGCGGATCACCGCGTCCCATTCCTCCTCGCTGAGGTTGACCAGCATCCGGTCGCGCACGAAACCGGCGTTGTTGACCAGCACGTCCAGCGTGCCGAACGTATCCACGGCTTGGCGGACGAGTCTGCGGGCGCCAGCCCAGTCCGCGACGTCGTCGCCGTTGGCCACGGCTTCCCCGCCGAGCGCCTCGATCTCCGCGACCACCTGCTGCGCCGGTGTCTCGGCGGTGGCCGCGCCGTCCAGCGCCGAACCGAGGTCGTTGACCACCACGCGGGCGCCCGCCGCGGCGAAGGCGAGGGCGTGCGCGCGGCCGATGCCCCGGCCCGCTCCGGTGACGATGACGACGCGTCCGGCGCAGATCTGGTCGGTGTCCATGGGTTTCCTCTTCGTGGGTGGTCGGGTTGGGGTCCGGTTGTTCAGGACTGCTGATCCGCGGTGGAGGCGGCGAGGAAGGCGGGTCGCTCGCCACCGCCGTGCACCAGCAGGGTCGCGCCGCTGACGTAGCCCGCCAGCGGCGAGGCGAGGAAGACAGCGCAGCGGCCGATGTCCTCCGGGCGCGCCAGGCGACCCAGAGGGATGGTCTGCCCCACCGCGTCGACGCCGTCTTGGTCGCCGTAGTGCAGGTGGCTCAGTTCGGTGTCGACCGGCCCGACCACCAGCGAGTTGACCCGCACCTTCGGCGCCCATTCGACGGCGAGCGAGCCGGTGAGGCTGTCCATGCCCGCCTTGGCCGCGCCGTAGGCCGCGGTACCCGGCGACGGACGGTGCCCGCTGACACTGGAGACGTTCACGATCGAGCCGCCCTCGTCCTGGCGCTGCATCACCGCGTTGGCGGCCTGCGCCACGAGCAGTGGAGCGAGCAGGTTCAGTTCGACGATCTTGGCGTGGAAGTTCTTGCCCGCCTCAGCCGCCAGCGCGAAAGGCGCGCCGCCCGCGTTGTTGACGAGGTGGTCGAGGCGGCCGTGGCGCTCGGTGATCGTCTCGATCAGCGCACCGACGGCGTCCGCGTCCCGGACATCGCACGGCAGGTAGTCGATGGCGCGTCCGTCCACCTCGACGGGAACGTCGGCGGGCCGCCGCGCACACGCGACGACGGTCGCACCCGCGGCCAGGAAAGCCTTGCTCACTCCGGCGCCGACGCCGCGAACACCGCCGGTCACCAGAACGACGCGTCCGGCGAGATCGATTTCGAGTGCCACCGTGCTAACCTACCAAGCAACTGCTTGCTTTGCCACTGCGTTCATCGACGATGGGACTTGCGATGGGGATCAACCGCCACTCCGAATCCACCGGCGTCACCGTGGTCACGGTGGACTACCCGCCGGTCAACGCCATCCCGACCGCGGGCTGGTTCGCCATCGCCGACGAAGTGCGCGCGGCGGGCCGCGATCCGGACACCAGGGTGGTCGTCTTGCGTGCGGAGAACCGTGGCTTCAACGCGGGCGTGGACATCAAGGAGATCCAGAGCAAGCCCGGCCACCAGGCGCTGATCGACGCGAACCACGGCTGTTTCGAGGCCTTCGCCGCGGTCTACGAGTGCCAGGTGCCGGTCATCGCGGTGGTGCAGGGCTTCTGCCTGGGCGGCGGCATCGGGTTGGTCGGCAACGCGGACATCGTGATCGCCTCCGACGACGCCACATTCGGCCTGCCCGAGGTGGACCGCGGCGCGCTCGGAGCGGCGACCCACTTGGCGCGCTTGGTGCCCCAGCACCTGATGCGCGCACTTTTCTACACCGCGAGCACCGTCACCGCGCAGCAGTTGCACCATTACGGCTCGGTCTACCAGGTGGTACCGCGCGCCGAACTCGACGCGGCGGCCTTGGAATTGGCCAAGAACATCGCGGCCAAGGACGGCCGGGTGATCCGTGCGGCGAAGCGGGCCTTGAACGGCATCGACGTGCAGGACGTGCACCGCAGCTACCGGTACGAGCAGGGATTCACCTTCGAACTCAACCTCGCCGGCGTCGCCGACGAGATCCGCGCCCGTTTCGACGACGATCTCGCGGCGCGCAAGGCCGGGCAGTGACCACAACGGGCCGGGAGGCGGCGAGCCGCCCATCGGAGAGAGAGCTGAAAGCGATGCGAGACAAGCGGATGTCGCTCGACGAGGTCGTCGGCGAACTGCGCAGCGGGATGACCATCGGCATCGGCGGCTGGGGTTCCCGGCGCAAGCCGATGGCGCTGGTGCGGGCCATCCTGCGGTCGGATCTGACAGATCTGACCGTCGTCAGCTACGGCGGGCCGGACCTCGGGCTGCTGTGCTCGGCGGGGAAGGTGCGCAAGGCGTACTACGGCTTCGTGTCGCTGGATTCGCCGCCGTTCTACGACCCGTGGTTCGCCGCCGCGCGGACCTCCGGCGCGCTGGTCGCCCGCGAGATGGACGAGGGCATGCTCAAGTGCGGCCTGGAGGCGGCGGCGGCACGGCTGCCGTTCCTGCCGATCCGTGCCGGTCTGGGGTCGGACGTGCCGAACTTCTGGGAGGGTGAGCTGAAGACGGTCGAATCGCCGTACCCGGTGGACGGCACGCCGGAGACTCTGATCGCCATGCCGGCGCTGCGCCTGGATGCGGCACTGGTGCACCTGAACCTCGGCGACGCGCACGGCAACGCCGCCTACACCGGCGTCGACCCGTACTTCGACGACCTGTTCTGCCTGGCGGCGCAGCGGCGCTACGTCTCGGTGGAACGGGTGGTGGAGACCGGCGAACTGGTGAAAACCGTCCCGCCGCAAGCGCTGCTGCTCAATCGCATGATGGTCGACGGCGTCGTGGAGGCCCCTGGCGGCGCGCATTTCACCCTCGCGGCCGACAGCTACGGCCGGGACGAGAAGTTCCAGAAGCACTACGTCGAGTCGGCCGAGACGCCGGAAGCGTGGCAGCGGTTCGTCGACACCTACCTGGCCGGGTCCGAGGAGCAGTACCAGGCCGCCGTCCGCCGATTCGCCGAGGAGGCGTGATGACCAGCACCGAGACCGTGACCCGCGCCGAGGTGTGCGCGGTCGCCTGCGCGGAGATCTTCCGCGGCGCGGGGGAGATCATGGCCAGTCCGATGTCGCCGATGTCCATCCTCGGCGCCCGGTTGGCCAAGCTCACCACCGAACCGGATCTGCTGCTGTCGGACGGTGAGGCGCTCTTGCTCGCCGAGACTCCCCCGCTGGGCGGAAAGGCTCCGATCGAGGGCTGGATTCCGTTCCGGAGGGTCTTCGATGTGGTGGCCTCCGGGCGCAGGCATGTGGTGATGGGCGCCAACCAGATCGACCGCTTCGGCAACCAGAACCTCTCGGCGTTCGGTCCGTTGCAGCAGCCGACCCGGCAGATGTTCGGTGTGCGTGGCGCGCCGGGCAACACGATCAATCACGCCACCAGCTATTGGGTCGCGCGGCACACCAAGCGCGTGTTCACCGAGCGGGTCGACATCGTCTCGGGTGTGGGATACGACAACATCGACCCGGCCGACCCCGCCTACCGCTTCCATCACCTGCACCGCGTAGTGACCAACCTGGGCGTCTTCGATTTCGAAGGTCCCGGCCACACCATGCGCGCGCGCAGCCTGCACCCCGGCGTCACCGCCGAGGAGGTCGCCGAGAACACGTCCTTCGACATCGCGGGACTCGCCGACGCGGAGGAGACGCGCAAGCCCACCGCCGAGGAACTGCGGTTGATCCGAGAGGTGCTCGACCCCAAGAAGATTCGCGAAACCGAGGTCCCGTCATGACGGCACATCTGCGTACCGCGCTGACCGATCTGGTCGGCGTCGAACACCCGATCGTGCAGACCGGTATGGGTTGGGTGGCGGGTCCGCGGCTGGTCGCGGCCACGGCGGAAGCGGGCGGACTCGGCATCCTCGCCTCCGCCACCATGACCTTCGCGGAGCTGGAGGCGGCCATCGCGAAGACCAAGGCGCACACCGGGAAACCGTTCGGCGTCAACATTCGCGCCGACGCCGCCGACGCCGCCGAGCGGATCGATCTGCTGATCCGGGAGAAAGTCGCGGTCGCCTCGTTCGCGCTCGCGCCCAAGCAGGACCTGATCGCGAAGCTGAAAGACGCTGGCGTGGTAGTCATCCCGTCGATCGGTGCGGCCAAGCACGCGGTCAAGGTGGCGGCCTGGGGCGCGGACGCGGTGATCGTGCAGGGCGGCGAGGGCGGCGGGCACACCGGCCCGGTGGCCACCACTTTGCTGTTGCCGTCCGTGCTGGACGCGGTGGACATTCCCGTGATCGCGGCGGGCGGGTTCTTCGACGGACGCGGGTTGGCCGCCGCCCTCGCCTACGGCGCGGCGGGCATCGCGATGGGCACCCGCTTCCTGCTCACCCAGGAGAGCACGGTCCCGGGCGCGGTCAAGCAGGAGTACCTGCGCAGGCAGCTCCAGGACACGGTGGTGTCACTGAAGGTCGACGGCATGCCGCACCGGGTGCTGAACACCGAACTGGTACAGCGCCTGGAGCATTCGGGCCGCTGGCGCGGGCTCACCGCGGCGGTCGCGAACGCGGCCCGGTTCAAGAGCATGACCGGCATGAAGTGGTCCACCATGATCCGCGACGGCCTGGCCATGCGAAAGACCAAGGATCTCAGCTGGTCCCAGGTCGTCATGGCGGCGAATACGCCCATGCTGCTGCGCGCCGGACTGGTCGAGGGCAACACCCAGGCGGGAGTGCTCGCGGCGGGCCAGGTCACCGGGATCATCGATGACCTGCCCACCTGCGAGGAGCTGATCGATCGGATCGTCACCGACGCCCTGGCGCGGATCGGTGTGCTCGCCGCGCTGCCCGAATGATGGCGTCATGGTCGTTTCTCGGCGACCAATCCACGGGTCAGTCGAATCGTGGTGCGGCGCGGTAGGTACCGCGGCAGCCGCGCGGACACCGCGTTCGTCAACCCGGATACCACGCTCGGCCGTGGCGCGCGGCGGTCCAGTTCGCCGAGAGCCGTCGCCACCACCTGCGCCGATGTCTGCCGTCGTCCGACGCTGGCGGCCTCGCCCGCCACCTCGAAGAACTCGGTATCGGTGGCACCAGGGCACACGGCCAGCGCGGTGACGCCGCTGCCTTCGAGTTCGCCCCACAGCGCCTCGGTGAACGAGAGCACGAACGCCTTCGTCGCGCCGTAGACGGCCATGAACGGGATCGGCTGGAACGCCGCGGTGGAGGCGATGCTGACCACCGCTCCGTCGCCGCGCCGAATCATGTCCGGCAGGACCGCCCTGGTCAGTTCCGCGACGGCGGTGATGTTGACCGCGATCTCCTCGCGCATTCGCGCGGGGTCGTGGTCGACGAGCGGGCCGTGGGTCGCGAAACCGGCATTGTTGACCAGGAGATCGATCGGGTTGCCGTCCGCGCTCAGCACCGCGGCGAGTCGCTCGACGTCCGCGGGAAGCGAAAGGTCCGCGGTGACGACTCGCGCCCGGATGCCGAAGCTGTGTTCGAGGTCTGCCGCCAGCTCGCGCAGCCGATGCTCGCGCCGGGCGACCAGGATCAGGTCGCACCGCCGTTCGGCCAAGGCCGTGGCGAACGCCGCGCCGATCCCGCTACTCGCGCCGGTCACGACCGCGGTCGCGCCTTCCCAGTTCCTCATGTCGCCTCCTGAAGGTGAACAGCTGTTCAGCTAGCTATACTTAACAGCTGTTCAGTGAGCTGTGTCAAGGAGGCCCGATGACCGATACACGCCAGCGACGAGCGCGTGGGGAGGGTGAGCGGCTGCGCGCGGAATTGGTAGCCGCCGCGATCGAGCTGCTGCTGGAACCGCAGTCGTTGCCGACGCCGTCACTGCGGGCCATCGCCCGGGCCTGCGGTGTCGCGCCCAGTGCGGTCTACATGCATTTCCCGTCGCAGGACGCGCTGAACTATGCCGTGACCGAGGAACTGTTCGGTCGGCTGCGGCACGCGCTGGATGCCGCGGACCCTGTCGACGGCACCCGCGCCGACCGGCTGCGCTCGTTGATCGATGCCTATCTCACGTGGGCCGAGAAGCATCCCGGCGCCTACCAATTGCTGTTCGAACGCCCCGATCCCTCGATCGAATCCGGTACCGGGCCGGGGCTGGATCTGCTGGACCGTCTCGCCGATCTGTTACCCGCCGCAGAGCAATCACCGGATATCGCGCTGCGTGTGTGGTGTGCCCTGCACGGCGTGGTCTCGCTACGCATCCACAAACCCACAGCCCCTTGGACATCGGAACCAGGTGCCGACGCTTGGGCAGTCGTTGCGGCCCTCGCCGGTCTGCCGTGACCCCACGCACCACCACCAGCCCGACCGGTACCCGGACCAGCGCATTTACCGCCGACGCCTGGTTGACGGGGAATCGGCGGCCTAATCTTGATCTATAACCGCATACCGGTTTCGCCTGTCTCCGCCGCGCCGGCGCAGGCGTCGGTCGCGGCATGCGGCGGCACCGGCGAATCCAAGGACTCGACCACTACCACTCGAGCGGAGGCCACGATGCCTGCGACGAACGAGATCACGGTGAGCAGTAGCGCTTTCGCCGATGGCGCACCCATTCCGGAGGTCTACTCGTGCACCGGAAAGAACCGGCCGCCACCGCTGACCTGGAGCGTTCCGGAGTCGGCCGTCCGGCTCGCGCTGATCATGGACGACCCGGACGCGCCTATCGGGCTGTTCACCCACTGGGTGGTCAGCGACATCCCGCCGACCACGACCTTCAGCGAGGAGGGCCAGACACCGAAGGGCGGTGTGGTCAGCCTGAACAGCGCGGACCTGGCCGATTACTTCGGGCCGTGCCCACCGACCGGGACCGGAGTGCACCATTACCGATTCATCGTGCATGCGCTGTCACACCCGGTTTCCTTGAACTCGAAAACGTCCGTGGCGCAGGCGAAATCCGCGATCGAGGAAGCAAGTATCGGACACGGTCAGCTGGTCGGCACCTACACCGTCGACACCGGACCGGCCTGACCGGAGTCCTCCAGGACGTCCCCATCGGGGTGTCACCAGCGGCCCAGGGGTCGCCCCCTCGTTTCCCGGGCGCACGTCGGCGGACTCGGCGTCGCCGACGTGCCGCTCGTCCGTCTCAGCGCGGCAGGCGCTCGATGATGGTGGTGTTGGCGGTGCCGCCGCCCTCGCAGATGGTCAGCAGGCCGTAGCGGCCCTCGATCCGCTCGAGCTCGTTGAGCAGGGTGGCGAAAAGCTTTGCGCCGGTGGCCCCGAGCGGGTGGCCGAGGGCGATGGCCCCACCGTTGACGTTGACCCGCTCCGGGTCGGCGCCGGTCTCCTTCAACCAGGCCAGCACCACCGGCGCGAACGCCTCGTTGATCTCGACCACATCGATGTCGTCGATGGTCAGCCCGGACTTCTCCAGCGCCCACCTGGTCGCCGGAATCGGCGCGCTGAGCATGAAGATCGGGTCCGCGCCGCGTGCGCTCACATGGTGGATGCGCGCCCGCGGCGTCAGGCCGTACTCCCGCACCGCCCACTCCGACGCGAGCAGGGTGGCGCTGGCGCCGTCGGAGATCTGGCTGGCTACCGCCGCGGTGAGCGGGCTGCCCTCGGCCAGCGGCGGCAGCGCGGCCATCTTCGCCAGGCTGGTCTCGCGGGGGCCCTGGTCGATCCAGAAATCGCCGACCGGGACGATCTCGTTGTCGAAGCGGCCGTTCTTGATCGCGTCGCGGGCCCGTTCGTGGCTGCGCAGCGCCCAGCGCTCCATGTCCTCCCTGCTGATGCCCCACTTCTCGGCGATCAACTCCGCGCCGCGGAACTGCGAGACCTCGCCGGTGCCGTAGCGGTGGTCCCAGCCTTCCGCGCCGACGAACGGCGAGTCGAAGCCGTATTCCTTGCCAGCGAGCATGGCCGCGGAGATCGGGATCGCGCTCATGTTCTGCACGCCACCGGCCACGATCACCTCGGCGGTGCCGCTCATGATGGCCTGCGCGCCGAAATTGATCGCCTGCTGGCTGGATCCGCACTGCCGGTCCACCGTGACACCGGGAACCTCTTCGGGGTACCCCGCGGTCAGCCACATGGTGCGGCCGATATTGCCCGCCTGCGGACCGATGTTGTCGACGCAACCCACGATGACGTCGTCCACGACGCCCGGGTCGATCGGGCTGCGGTCCAGCAGGCCGCGCAGCACGGCCGCACCCAGATCGGCGGGGTGGACGCCCGCCAGTGCGCCGCCGCGCTTACCGACCGGGGTGCGTACCGCATCGATCACGTACGCCTCCCGCAGCGGGGCATACGGACGACGGGACGCGGAAGGTGCTGACATGTAAGGACTCCTACGTGGTGCGCTCGGGGACGGTGAGCCCGTCGAGCACGATGGTCAGGTACTGCTTGGCGAGGTTGTCGACGGTGATGGGGCCGCCGGGCCGGTACCACCGCACCGCGACCCACACCGTGTCGCGCAGGAAGCGGTATGCCAGTTCGACGTCGAGTTCCGGCCGGAAGCTGCCGTCCTGGACGCCGTTGGTCAGCACCCGGTGCCAGAGTTCACGGAATTCGCGGTTGTAGTCGGCGATGTAGGTGAACCGCTCGGCGGTGCGCAACCGCTTCGCCTCGGCCTGGTAGATCGCGACCGCCGCGTGCCAGCGGTCGAACGACTCGTAGGACGCGAGCACCAAGGCTTCCAAGGTGTCTCGCGAACTCAGTCCGGAGGCGACGATCTCGCGGTAACGGCCGAACAGGTCGTCGAGGAATCCGCGCAGGATCTCGTCCACCATCGACTCTTTGGAATCGAAGTGGTGGTAGAGGCTCCCCGACAGGATTCCGGCCGCGTCGGCGATGTCACGCACGGTGGTGGCGCGCAATCCCCGCTCGGCGAACAATTCGGCCGCAAGGGCGAGCAGCTCGCTGCGCCGTGCTGATTTCGAGGCGTCTGGTGCGGTCACGCGGCCCATCATACAACCAAGCATTTGCTTGGTCGAGTGGTCATTCAGCGCGCCGAGTAGCGCAGCGGGGAGGAAACCGAGAGGTCGGCCAGCAGTCGATCGCAGATCACCACGGGCGAGACGCCCGCACGCGCCATTCGCGCGACAAGCGCGAGACGGCGTTCGCAACTGTCCCATTCCACGGTGAGCTGGCCCCGGTCCGGTCCCGCGTCCACGGTGGCCATCACCCGCGGCGGACCGCCCGCGACCGGTTCCTCGCTCAACTTGAGCACCATGCCGCGCTGCCAGGCGCGATAGGTCTCCATGTCGGCGCCGATCACGAGCTTGTCCGTGGCCGCGCACAGCCCCTGGGCGATCTCGTCCGCGAAGGCCACCCCGTCGAACCGGGATCTGCGGCATTTCGCGAGCACCGCGAGCAGGTCGGCGCGCACCTCACACAGCAGAGCCGTCTGACGCTGCCTGCGCCGCTCGTCCTCGGTGTCGGAATTCCCCGGCACGCTGAGGCCGATGCGCCTGGCGCGCTCCCGATCACGCGCCAGATCCGCGCGCAACGCGCCGCGCGGGTCGCGGGCGACTTCGGTCTCGTCGACGGCGTGCTGCTCGAGAATGCGTGCGGCCGCCATCGCGACCGAGCGTTCGGAAGTGTGCTCGATGAGTTCGGCACCCAGGGTGAGCGCCGATAGCACGAGGCTGTCCAGCCGCCGCCTGGCGAGTACGACGTCGCGGACCAAGTCGAGTTCCAGTTGTTCGCGGGCAGGTGGGCGATCCAGGCCCATAGCCATCGCCCCCTTGCAGAGCGCGGATCCGATCCCATCCAGCATGGCACACCCCCGCGCTCTCCGGCTCGCCCTTTTCCACCTGATCAGCCGCCTATTTCGGTGCACTGTGCCCGACGCTGGAAGGCGAACGCACTACGGCGCGCGGATCGCCGCACCGGCACCGAGCAAGCGGCTGCTCGATGATCGCCAGGGACACGCCCGCCCGCCTATCCAGCGCCAACGAACTGGACGGGCGGCCGCGGAACCCCAGGCGCTCAGGCGCGCTGGCTGCTGACCGAGACCACCTCGCCGGTCAGATACGAGGTGTAGTCACTGGCCAACATCGCGATCGTCGCGGCGACCTCCCACGGCTCGGCCGCGCGGCCGAACGCCTCGCGCTCGGACAACCGGTCCAGCAGGTCGGCGGAACTCACCTTGTCGAGGAAAGCGTGCCTGGCGATACTCGGGGCCACCGCGTTGATCCGGACGCCGAGTTCGGCGGCTTCGATCGCACTGCACCTGGTCAGCGCCATCACGCCCGCCTTCGCCGCGGCGTAGTGCGCTTGGCCGTGCTGCGCCCGCCAGCCGAGCACGCTCGCGTTGTTGACGATCACGCCGCCGTGGCCCGCCGCACGGAAGTAGCCCAGTGCGGCGCGGGTGCAGCGAAACGTGCCGTTCAGCGTGATGTCCAGGACGCGGCTCCACTGCTCGTCGGTCATGTCGACCACAGGCGTCTCCCCGCCCAGCCCGGCGTTGTTGACCATGATGTCGATCCGGCCCACGGCCTCGGCCGCGCCGCGCACCAGCGCGTTCACCTGCTCGGTGCTCTGCACGTCGCACACGATCGAGGCGACCCGCCGGTCCGGGAACTCGGCGGCGAGCTCGGTGGCCGTCTCCGCCAGCCGCCGCTCGTGCCAGTCCGAGACCACCACGTCCGCACCCTCCGCCAGCAGCCTGCGCGCTGTGGCCGAGCCGATGCCGGTGCCCGCGGCGGCGGTGATCACGGCGGTGCGCCCGGTCAGCAGGCCGTGCCCGGGAACGGGCGCGGGGGCGACCGACAGCGGGCCCGTCACGGGCGCGCCTCGCGCGGCAGTCCGAGCACCCGCTCGGCGATGATGTTGCGCTGCACTTCGTTCGAACCTCCGTAGATGGTGTCGGCGCGGGTGAACAGGTACAGCCGCTGCCATTCGTCGAGATCGTCGCCCTCCGCCACCAGGCCGCGGGCGCCGAGCACGGCCATCGCCAGCTCGCCGAGTCCGCGATGCCAGTTGGCCCACAGCAGTTTCGCCACCGATGCCTGGCCGCCGCCGTCGTCCACTCCGGCGCCCTCCATCGTGCGCATGGCGTGCGCGCGCAGCACGCGCAGGCCGACCCAGGCCCGGTCGATCCGGTCGGCGATCAGCGGGTCGTCGGCCGCGCCGGTGCGGTGGGCCAGCGCCTCGATGTCGGCCAGTTCGCGGGCGAACCGGATCTGCTGACCGAGAGTGGAGATACCGCGTTCGAAGGTGAGCGTGCCCATGGCGATCCGCCAGCCGTCACCCGGTTCGCCGACCACCAGGTCCGCGGCCGTGCGGGCGTCGTCGAAGAACACCTCGTTGAACTCCGAGGTCCCGGTGAGCTGGATGATCGGACGCACGTCGATGCCCGGCTGCTTCATCGGAACCAGCAGGTAGGACAGGCCTTTGTGCCGGGTGGAACCGCGCTCGGTGCGGGCGACGACGAAGCACCAGTCGGCCACGTGGGCCAGCGACGTCCAGATCTTCTGCCCGTTGATCGACCACTCGTCGCCCTCCAGGTGCGCCGAGGTGGTGATCGCGGCCAGGTCCGAGCCGGCGCCCGGTTCCGAATAACCCTGACACCACAGTTCGCTGACGGTGCGGATGCCGGGAAGGAACCGATCCTTCTGGGCTTCGGTGCCGAAGGCGAGCAGGGTCGGGCCGAGCAGTTCTTCACCCACGTGCGACACCCGCGCGGGCGCGTTGGCCTTGGCGTACTCCTCGTGGAAGATCACTTGCTGCCGCACGGTCGCCTCGCGGCCGCCGTATTCCTTCGGCCAGCCCAGGCAGGTCCATCCCGCGGCGGCCAGATGCCGGTCCCAGGCCAGGCGCTCGTCGAACGCCTCGTGTTCGCGGCCGGGGCCGCCGAGGCCGCGCAGCGCGCGGAATTCTCCGCTGAGGTTCTCCTCCAGCCACTCGCGCACCTCGGCGGCGAATCGCGCGTCGGAGAACCGGCCGTCCGGCGCGGCGGTATCGGATTCTGAGGTCTGGATCGCACCCACGCCGGTAGGATAACCTACCAAGCACTTGCTTTGTAGAGCGCGCGCATAACTGGCTCGCGGACGGTAAGGACAACCGTGACAACCCCTGCACAAACGACACCGATGGCACTGCATCACGCCGCGCGCACATTCGGGGCCGCCCCCGCGGTAGCGACTGGCGCGGTCCGGCTGAGCTGGGCCGATCTGCTCGAGTCGGTCCAGGACGTGGCGCGGGCGCTCATCGCGCGCGGCGTGCGGGCGGGTGACCGGGTGGCCATATGGGCGCCCAACACCCAGCACTGGGTGATCGCCGCGCTCGCCGCGCACTACGCCGGAGCGGCGCTGGTGCCGTTGAACACGCGCTACGTCGCCGAAGAGGCCGCCGACGTCCTGCACCGGGTGCGGGCGAAGGCGCTGTTCATCGCGGGAACGTTCCTCGGCCGCGACCGGCTCGCGGAACTCCACGCCGCCGCCCCGGATCTGGCCATCGACACGGTCGTGGTGATTCCGGTCGAACCGGGTACCGAGAACATGGACATCGCCGCGCTGGACTGGTCGGAACTGGCGATCGTCGCCGAACAGGTCACGGTGGCCGAGGCCGAGAATCGCGCGGCGGCGGTGCGGCCGGATGAAATCTCCGACATCCTGTTCACCTCCGGTACCACCGGGCGCAGCAAAGGCACCCTGGTCGCGCACCGGCAGGCGCTCGCGGTGGTGCGAGCGTGGGCCGAATGCGCCACCTTGCGCCGCGACGACCGGTACCTGGTGATCAGTCCGTTCTTCCACAATTTCGGTTACAAGGCGGGCATTCTCGCCTGCCTGGTCACCGGCGCCACGATCATCCCGCAGGCGACCTTCGACGTGCCGGAGACGATGCGGCTGATCGGCGCGGAGAAGGTCACGGTGCTGCCCGGCCCGCCGACCATCTACCAGACGATCCTGGACTTCCCCGACCGCGACCGGTTCGACCTGAGCAGCCTGCGGGTGGCCGTCACCGGCGCGGCGACGGTGCCGGTGGTGCTGATCGAGCGGATGCGCTCGGAGCTCGACTTCGATGTCGTCATCACCGCCTACGGCCTGTCCGAGGCCGCGGGCTTCGGCACCATGTGCCGCGCCGAAGACGACGCCGAGACCATCGCGAACACCTGCGGCAGGCCGATCGCGGATTTCGAACTGCGGCTGGGCGAGGCGGGCGAGGTGCTGCTGCGCGGACCCAACGTCATGCTCGGATACCTGGACGACCCGGACAGCACCGCCGAGGCGATCGACGCCGACGGCTGGTTGCACACCGGCGACGTCGGCGTGATCGATGAGCGCGGGTATCTGAAGATCACCGACCGGCTCAAGGACATGTACATCTCCGGCGGCTTCAACGTCTATCCGGCCGAGGTCGAGCAGGCGCTGGCCCGGTTGGACGGCGTAGCCGAATCCGCCGTCATCGGGGTGCCCGACGACAGGATGGGCGAGGTGGGCAAGGCGTTCGTGGTGCGCAGGCCCGGTTCGGCGCTCACCGAGGACCAGGTGCTCGCCCACGCCAGCACCGTGCTGGCCAATTTCAAGGTGCCGCGGTTCGTCGAATTCCGCGACCAGCTGCCCTACAGCGCCGCCGGGAAAGTGCTCAAGCGTCAACTACGTGAGGAGAAGTCGTAATGTCGCAACCGGCAACCCCGAACGAGGGTCCGGCCATCCCGGACGAGGGCGAGGTGGTCACCTACGAGCGGCGAGGTCGCGTCGCGATCGTCACGCTGAACCGGCCGGACTACCGCAACGCGCAGAACTCGGTGATGACCTACGCGCTCGACGCCGCCTTCGAGCGCGCCGTGGAGGACCCCGAAGTCGGAGTGATCGTCCTGGCGGGCAACGGAAAGCACTTCAGCGCCGGGCACGACATCGGCACGCCGGGCCGCGACCACCACGTGCGATACCAGAACAAGGCCGCGCTGTGGTGGGACCACGTCGACCGGGTCGGCGGCGATCAGCGCTTCGCCAGGGAGCTCGAGGTCTATCTCGGCATGTGCCGCCGCTGGCGGGAGATTCCCAAGCCGACCATCGCCATGGTGCAGGGCGCCTGCATCGCGGGCGGGCTCATGCTGGCCTGGGTGTGCGATCTGATCATCGCCTCCGATGACGCATTCTTCTCCGATCCGGTCGTCCGCATGGGCATTCCGGGCGTCGAATACTTCGCGCACCCCTGGGTGATGGGTCCGCGCGCGGCCAAGGAGTTCTTGTTCACCGGCGACCGGTTCGGCGCGGCCCAGGCCAAAGAGTGGGGCATGGTCAACCGGGTGGTGCCGCGCGCCGAGCTCGAAGCGGAGACCTTGGCGCTGGCCGAAAAGATCGCCACCATGCCGCAATTCGGTCTCGCGCTGACCAAGAAAGCGGTCAACCAGGCCGAGGACCTGATGGGCATGCGATCGGGCATGGACTCGGTCTTCGGTCTGCACCACTTCGCCCACGCGCACAACGCCGAGGTCGGCGCCGACTCGCTGGGCGGCATGAACGCCAAGTCGATGAAGGCTTCCGCGAGCACCGCAGAACAGAACGGAACGACGTAGTGGATCTGGATCTCGACCAGGCGACGCGGGAATTCCAGCGGGAGGTCCGCGAATTCCTGGCCGCCAACAAACCCGCGCAGCCGCTGCCCTCGATGGACACGAAGGCCGGATTCGAGGCGCACCGCGCCTGGGAGCGCACCCTCGCCGACGCCCGGCTCTCCGTGGTCGCCTGGCCAGAGGAGTTCGGCGGGCGCGACGCCTCGCTGCTGGAATGGGTGCTGTTCGAGCAGGAGTACTACGCGGCGGGCGCGCCTGGGCGGGTCAGCCAGAACGGCATCTTCCTGCTGGCGCCGACGCTGTTCGAGCACGGCACGCCGGAGCAACTCGCGCGGATCATGCCGCGGATGGCGCGCGGCGACGACATCTGGGCGCAGGCGTGGTCCGAGCCGGAGGCGGGCAGCGACCTGGCCGGTATCCGCTCCACCGCCCGGCGCACCACCGGCGGCTGGCTGCTGAGCGGCCAGAAAACGTGGAGCTCGCGCGCCGCCTTCGCGGACTGGGCGTTCGGGCTGTTCCGCAGCGACCCGGAGGCCGAGCGGCACAAGGGCCTGACCTATGTGATGTTCCCGTTGAGCGCCGACGGCGTGTCCGTGCGTCCGATTCCGCAGCTGGACGGCGAGCCCGGGTTCGCGGAGATCTTCCTCGACGACGTCTTCGTGCCCGATCGGGACGTGATCGGCGCGCCCGGCGAGGGCTGGCGGGTGGCGATGAGCACCTCCAGCAACGAACGCGGCCTCTCGCTGCGCAGCCCGGGCCGGTTCAGCGCCACCGCCCGGCGGCTGATCGATCTGTGGCTCGACACCGGCGATCACGACAACACAGCGCAGCGCGACGCGGTCGTCGACGCGTGGATCGGCAGCGAGGCATACCGGCTGCACACCTTCGGCACGGTCACCCGGCTCGACGAGGGCGGCAAGCTGGGCGCGGAATCCTCCATCACCAAGGTGTTCTGGTCCGAACTCGACATCGCCATGCACGAGACCGCGCTCGAGGTGCTCGGCGCGGCGGCCGAACGCTCCGGCCCGTGGACCGACGGATACCTGTTCGCGCTGTCCGGCCCGATCTACGCGGGCACCAACGAGATCCAGCGCAACATCATCGCCGAGCGGCTGCTCGGACTACCGAGAGGAAGCGGCCGATGAGATTCGCGCTCAGCCCCGAACAACTCGATTTCGGCGCCAGCCTGCGCAAACTGCTGGACGCGGGCCGCACGCCCGCCGCGGTGCGCGCGTGGGCGTCGGGCGATCCGGGACCGGGCCGCGCCCTGATCCGGCAGCTGGCCGAGGCCGGTGTGCTCGGCTTGGCCGTCGCGGAGCGGCACGGCGGCCTCGGCGCCGAGCCGATCGACCTCGTCGTCGCCTTCCACGAGATCGGACGTGCGGCCGTGCCGGGACCGCTGGTGGAGACGGCCGCCGCGCTTCCGGCACTGCTGCAAGCACTTCCGGATCCGAGTTCGGCCGCGCGGTGGTTGCCGGACTTCGCGAGCGGCGTGGCGCTGGGCACTGTCGCGTTCGATGCGCCCGGCCGCAGCGGCGTCGCGCTGGATGCCGATACCGCCGAGGTCGTCCTCCTGGCCGAAGGAACACGGCTCTCCACCGGGCACCGCACCGGCCTGACGCGATCGATCGATCCCGCACGGCGCTTGTTCACCGTGGCCGCCGACGACGCCGTCGCCGAGGGGGAACAGGTCCGCGAGGCCGCCACGGCGGGATTCGACACCGGTGCGCTGGCTTGCGCGGCCCAGTTGCTCGGCGCTGGGCGGGCGCTGCTGCACGCTTCGACCGAATACGCCAAGCAGCGCAAACAATTCGGCAAGCCGATCGGTGAATTCCAGGCCGTGAAGCAGAAGCTCGCCGACGTGCTGATCGCGCTGGATCTGGCCGAGCCTCTGCTCTACCGCGCCGCGCTGACCATGACCGGACCCACCCGTGGCCGGGACGTGTCGGCCGCCGTGATCGCCTGCGGCGACGCGGCTTACCGCGCGGCCCGCGCCGCCCTCCAAGTGCACGGCGCCATCGGCTACACCGCCGAGTACGACCTCTCGCTGTGGCTGACCAAGGTGACCGCCTTGCGTTCGGCCTGGGGCACAACGGATTTGCACCGCTCCCGGATCGCCCGCGCGCTGCGCGAGGAGACCGAGCGGGATCGCGCCGAACGGGGGATCGCATGAGCAGCGCCGAACACCAGGAATTCCTCGCCTCGGTCCGCGCCCTGCTGACCAAGCACGCCGGGTCCGCGGCGGTGCGGGCCGCGATGGACACCGAACTCGGTTACGACCCGGCCCTGTGGCGGCTGCTGTGCGAGCAGATCGGCGTCGCGGCGCTGGCGATTCCCGAGGAGTACGGCGGCTTCGGGGCGAGCCTGGTGGAATCACTGCTGGTGGTCGGCGAATTGGGCCGCACACTCGCCGGGGTGCCGATGCTCGGGTCGGCCGTGCTCGGTGCGCAAGCCGTGCTGCTGTCGGGTGACGCCGAGGCGTGCGCGCGGCTGTTGCCCGAGGTCGCCGAGGGCACCAGGGCGATCGCGGTCTGCTGGGCGGGCGAGAGCGGCTGGGACGAGCCGGGCGTGCACGAGACGGACGGTGTCCTGACCGGGACCGCGCACTACGTGCTCGACGGGATGTCCGCGGACACCCTCGTCGTCGTGACCCGGGGCGGTCTCTTCGAAGTCGAGCCGACGGCGGCGGGCGTCACCCGGCGGTCCGCGCCGACCATGGACCCCACCCGGAAACTCGCCGAGATCGCCTTCGCCGCGGCGCCCGCCCGCCGACTCGGGTCCGGCGATCCGGCGGCGACCCTCGCCCGGCTGCACGAGATCGCCTGGGCCGCCGTCGCCGCCGAGCAGGTCGGCGCGGCGGATCGCTGCCTGGAGATGACCGTGGACTACGCCAAGTCCCGAGTGCAGTTCGGCCGGGTGATCGGCAGCTTCCAGGCGCTCAAGCACCGCATGGCGGACATGTACGTGCTGCTGGAATCGGCCAGGTCCGCGTCCGCCGCGGCCACGGCGGCGGTGGCGGCGAACAGCCCGTCGGCCGCCGAGGACGTATGGGTTGCCCGCGTGCACTGCTCGGAAGCGCTCACCGCCATCGCGGCCGAGACCGTCCAGCTGCACGGCGGCATCGCGATCACCTGGGAGCACGACGCGCATTTGTTCTTCAAGCGCGCCCACGCGGACGCTCAGTTGTTCGGCACGCCGCGACGGCCGCTGACCCGGTCGGCCTGAGGGCCGGGCGCATCGATTCCGTTGTCGATGCGCACGTCTCGGTGTCGACGGCGTCGCATTGCGTGCCGTCTCAGCGTCCATGTGTCGTCGAGTCCCGAGCCGGGCGGCTGCCGCCGCCGCGACGTCGCAGACGCACTCACCCGCGCCGGTCACCCACTCGATCGCCCTTCGGACGCAGACCGTCGAGGACGATCTCCACCAGACGCCGCCAGTCGCCGCTACCGCTGCTGATCGTCGCCGACAGGGCGCCGACGATCAGGTAGACGTCACCGGGCGTGCAGTCGCCGCGCAGCGTTCCCGCTTCCCGGTCTCGCTCGATCAGTTCGCCGATCACGGCTTCGAGCCGGGCCCTGGCCGCACCCCGCGGTTCGCTGCCCGTCGACTCGCGCGCTGCGGCGATCGCCGCGGACAATCCACGATCGGCCGTCAGCACCTCGCCGACATGGCTCAGGTAGCGGGCAAGCCCCTGGCCCGGCTCGGCACCCCGCAGGCATTCGGTGCGGGCGAAATCCTCGATCTCGGCGAAGCGCTGCTCGGCCGCGGCCTCGATGAGCTCCGCATGGGCGGGGAAATGGCGATACACGGTGCCGATGCCCACTCCGGCGGCCCGAGCGATCTCGGGTAACTGCACCGCCGCGCCACGCTCGGCGAACAACGTGCGGGCCGCGGCGATGATCCGGGCGCGGTTGAGCGTGGCGTCCGCGCGCGATTTGCGGGGCGATGGCGGCCTTGACACTGACGATCCCTTCGGATTCAGTTAACCGGAATCGGATTCCGGTTCCGTTTATATCTACGAAGGGTAGCAGTTCCATGTCCGACGATCGTTTCCACCTGCTCGGCCCCGGCGAAGTACGACCGGGCCGCGTGCCGCTCCCGCCCGCGTTCGCCGTCAAAGCCACGACCGCCGACACCGAAGGCAGGTTCTCTCTGCTGGAAGTGACCCTCGCGCGCGACATCCCACGGCACATCCACCATGTCGCGGACGAGTGCGTTTACGTGCTGGCGGGCGCGCTCGACGTCGAGTTCGACGACCGGACGTTCACGGCGACCGAAGGCACGTTCGTGCTCCTGCCGCGCGGCGTGCCGCACGCCCTGCGGTGCGGATCGCAGCCACCGCCGCGCGTACTGCAGATCTCCTCCCCCGGCGGTTGGGAGTGCTACCTCGAGGACCTTTTCGAGGCAGGACCGTCGGTACTCACCGACGGGGCGCTGGACCCGGTGAAGATCAATCCCATCGCCGCCGAGTACGACATCCATTACGAAGAAACGACGCAGCAACGCCCTTGCGGCGCAACGCCATTCAGCAGAACACGGAACGACCCCGTGGAGTGCGACGACTCCACGGGGTGGCCCGGCAGCGGATGTGGCAAACCCCACGAGAGATAGATAGTTAGCCTATGTAATAATATTCCCGAGGCGATGGGACACCGCATGCCCGGCTTCGACACCGAACGCCCGGCCCGGCTGGACGCCGAATTGCACGAACTACTGGAGGCCCTGAAAGCAGCTGTGCGACAGCAAGGTCCGATCTCGAGGGAACATAGATGAGCACTGTGGCAGCCACCCGCACGTCCGCTGCGGAGAACACCAAGCAACCGAAAGCCGTGTGGGCGGTCGCGTTCGCGAGCGTGATCGCATTCATGGGGATCGGCTTGGTCGATCCGATTCTGAAGCCGATCGGCGAGCAGCTGAACGCCTCGCCGTCCCAGGTGTCGCTGCTGTTCACCAGCTACATGCTGGTGACGGGCGTGGCCATGCTGGTCACCGGCGTGGTGTCCAGCCGCTTCGGCGCCAAGAAGACGCTGCTGGCCGGGCTGGCCGTCATCATCGTGTTCGCCGCGCTGGCCGGAATGTCGAACACGGTCGCGCAGATCGTCGGCTTCCGCGCCGGCTGGGGTCTGGGGAACGCGCTGTTCATCGCCACCGCGCTGGCCACCATCGTCGGTGCGGCCAGCGGCGGCGTCGCCCGCGCGATCATCCTGTACGAGGCGGCGCTCGGTATCGGTATCGCGACCGGACCGCTGGTGGGCGGCGTGCTGGGCGGGATCAGCTGGCGCGGACCGTTCTTCGGTGTCTCGGTGCTGATGGCTATCGCGCTGGTCAGCATCGTCACGCTGGTGCCGGAAGGCCCCGAGCCTACGCACCGGACCTCGATCGCCGCGCCCTTCCTGGCGTTGCGGTATCGCGGACTGCTGATCGTGAGCATCACCGCCCTGCTGTACAACTACGGCTTCTTCACCCTGCTCGCCTACACCCCGTTCCCGCTGGACATGGGCACCTACGCGATCGGCTTCATCTTCTGCGGCTGGGGTGCGCTGCTGGCGATCGCGTCGGTGTTCCTGGCTCCGGTCCTCCAGCGCAGGTTCGGCTCGCTGCCGATGATGGGACTGTCGCTGGCCCTGTTCGCGGCGGATCTGGCCGTGATGGCCGTGTTCGCCGAGCACAAGCCGGTGCTGATCGCGGGAACCGTGCTGGCCGGGCTGTTCCTCGGCGTGAACAACACGCTGATCACCGAGGCCGTGATGATCTCGGCGCCGGTGGAGCGGTCCACCGCCTCGGCGGCCTACAGCTTCGTCCGCTTCGCGGGCGGCGCCGCCGCGCCGTACCTCGCGGGCAAGCTCGGCGAGCACAGCGTCGCGCTGCCGTTCTGGGTCGGCGCGGCATGCACGGCCGCCTCCGTCGGCGTGCTGCTGGCCGGGCGCGCGGTCCTGGCCCATATCGACGACCACGACCCCGCACCGCACAGCATCGGTGAAGCCCAGGCCATCACCGTCGGCGACTGACTCGAAGCGTCGATTCACACCGCTGGCGCGGTCCCGTGCGAGGAGTACGGTCAGGAGATATGACCGAAACGAAGCGGGGCCGCGTCCGCGTCGAGACCGGCCAGAAGCGAGTGCGAGTCTATGTGGGCGGGTACTTGGTGGCCGACACGGTCCGGCCGGTGCTCGTGTGGGAGAACCCGCACTACCCGACCTACTATGTGCCGGTCGCGGATCTGCACGCGAAGCTGGAACCGCACGGAACCACCCAGCACTCCACCAGCCGGGGCGACGCGACCGTGTACGACGTGGCGGTCGACGGCACGACTGCCGGGGCGGCGGCGCTGCGATATCACGATTCGCCGATCACCGAACTGCGCGACCTCGTCCGGCTGGAGTGGGACGCGATGGACGAATGGTTCGAGGAGGACGAGCCGATCTACGTCCATCCGCGCGATCCGTATACGCGCGTCGACATCCTGGCCAGCTCGCGGCACGTGCGAGTGGAGATCGACGGCGTGATCGTCGCCGACTCCCACGCACCGCGCATCCTCTTCGAAACCGGTTTGCCGCGACGGTATTACCTGCCCATGACGGACGTTCGCATGGATCTGCTGCACCCGTCGACCACCCACACCAGTTGCCCGTACAAGGGCACCGCCGACTACTGGACCGTTCGCGTCGACGGCAAAGAGTACTTCGACTACGTGTGGGGTTACCGCACCCCGCTGCCGGAGAGCCAGAAGGTGGCCGGGCTGGTCTGCTTCTACAACGAGAAGGTCGACATCTACCTGGACGGCGAACTCCAGGAACGGCCCCGCTCGCCGTTCAGCTGAGCGACTCCGAGTCCACCGGTAGCCCGCCGGTAGGCCGGTCATGTCGGCGGCGGGACCGTTGCAACACGTGAACGCGCCGCGCCGCTCTGGTCAGACCGCGACCAGTGGCGGGCTGTCGGCCGCGCGGCGGTATTGCCCAGGGGCCACGCCGTATTCGCGTTTGAACGCCTTCGCGAAGGCGAACTCCGAGGTGTAGCCGACTTGGCGGGCAACGGCGCCGAGACCGCGGTCGGTGTCACGGAGCAGGCGGGCGGCGGTCAGCATGCGCCAGCGGGTCACGTAGGACAGTGGCGGTTCGCCGACCGTCGCGGTGAAGCGGCGGGCGAGCGTGGCGCGGGAGACCCCGGCGACCTCGCTGAGATCGGGGACGGTCCAGGAGCGCGCGGGATCCTCGTGCACCGCACGGAGCACCGCGGCAACCGCGTGATCAGCGAAAGCGCCTGCCCAGCCGGAGGTTTGGACGTCGGCCTGCTCGTCGAACCACGCGCGCAAGATGAACAGCAGCAGCGTCTCCAACAGTGCGGGGACGGCGGCGTCACTACCCGGGCGCGGCTCGGCGACCTCGGCGGCCAGCAGATCGACCGCCCCGCGCAGCGCGGGATGACGCCCGAGACGCGCGGGAAGATGGATGAATTCGGGCAGCTCGTCGAGGATCGGATGGCTGCGGCCCCGTCCGAGTTCGTAGGCGCCGCACAGCAGCGCGGTCCGCGCACCCGGCCCCACGATCTCCCTCGGCTCGCCGGGCCGCGCGGTCTCGGTGACCGGGCTGTCCAGGCTGTCGACCAGATCGTGATCGGCGCCGCGCGGCATGAACAGCACGTCTCCCACGCCGAGCGCCATCGGATCGCCCTTCGGCGGAACCACCCAGCACGACCCCTGCAAGACGACGTGGAAACCCGCGCCGGGTACCACCGGGTACCTGCGGCCCCAGGGCGCGTGCCGGATGAACAGACCGGATGTCGGGCTGCCGGTGCGGATGGCGGCGATCGTCTCGCTCAAAATGTCCACCTGATCACCATACACTCTCGATGTGAGCGTTTCAGATATCTCATCGAGCGATATGGCCATGGAATGACTCGTAGATCCGCAATAGGTTTCCATCCATGACATCGACCGAATCCCCCGCACCCTCCCCGGCGATCGCCGTCTACGGCGCCACCGGCCACACCGGCGGCTACCTGCTCACCGAACTGCGCCGCCGCGGACTCACCCCGATCCTGGTGGGCCGCGACGCGGACCGAATCCGCGCCGCCGCCGACGCCGCGGACCTGTCCGGCGCCGACGTGCGCGTCGCGGACCTGACCGACCACGCGGCCCTCGTCGCGGCATTCACCGGCGCCGACGTGGTGATCAGCAGTCTGCCCGCGTACGTGAACCACGGCGCCGCCGTACTCGCGGCGGCCATCGAGGCGGGCGCGCACTACACCGACATGTCCGGTGAGCAACTGTTCCTGAAGCGGGTCTTCGACGAGTTCGGACCGAGAGCCGCGGCGGCGGGCGTCACCGTGGTTTCCGGCATCACCGACAGCAACGCCCCCGGCGACCTGCTCGGCTACCTCACCAGCCGACGCGTCGCAGGACCGGCCGACGTGGTGCTGAGCCACCTCAGCAAGAGCGGCGGCAACGGTTCCAAGGGCAGCGCCAAGACCGTCTTCGCCAGCCTGGACTGGTTCCGCGGCGGCGGCTGGCACTACGCCGACGGCGAACTGCGCACCGGCGCGGCGGCGCGCCACGACAAGATGATCTTCCCCGGCGACACCGAGCCGACCGCCGTCGCGAAATTCCCGCAGCCACCGGTCCTCACCATCCCGCGACACTCCGACGTCTCCTACGTCGAGGGCGTGCTCGCCACCTCGATCCTCGACACGCTCAGCGGGTTCACCGCCGAGCTCATCGACACGCTGCCCGACGAGCCCAGCTCGGATCTGCGCTACGACCTCGTGGTCGACGCGGCCGGGACGGACGGGCGCTTGGTTCGCGGCGTGGTCAGCGGCGTCGATTCCTATCGCGATTCGGCGCTGATGGCGGTGGAAACCGCTGTCCGGCTGGCCGAAGGCGCCGCCGCGCCGGGCGCGCTGGCCCCGGCCGAAGCCTTCGACGCGACCGACTTCCTCGACGCACTGGCGCCGTTCGGCATCACCTGGCGCATCGAGGAAACCGGAGAACCGGCACGGAATCGGGCATAGTCGAACGATGACCGACAACCGACCGCCGCTCGCCGTCGCCCTCGATCTCGCGCCGCACCCCGAAGGCGGCTGGTACCGCGAAACCTGGCGCAGTCCGGTCGAATTCACGCCCGAGGGGTACGGCGGCCCGCGCGCGAGCGCGACGGCGATCTATTTCCTGTTGCTGCCCGGTGAGCGGTCGGCCCCGCACACCGTGCGCTCCGACGAGCTGTGGCTGTGGCATCGCGGTGGGCCGCTGGCGCTGAACATCGGCGGCGAAGAAGTGATCCTCGGTCCGGACCTGGAGCACGGTCAGGTGCTCCAGGCAGTGGTGCCGGGTGGGGTGAGCCAGGCGGCCCGCCCGGCGGGTACGGACTATGTCCTGGTCAGCTGCATAGTCGCACCAGGATTCGACTTCGCCGATTTCCGGCTGGACTGAAGTTCAGTGCACCGGCGCCGGGGCGAACGCGGCGAGTTCCCGCGGATCGTGCGCGCAGAACATCCGGATCCGGTCGCCGTGTTCGGCGCGCAGCGTGCGCAGCCGCTCCAGGTTCTCCACCCGTGCTCGGCTCAGCGTGCCCGCGAGCACCTCGAAGAACCCGAGCCCGACCGGGGGACGCGCCTTCGCCGATTCGAGCTCCCGGTGGTGGAAGTACGCGTCGCCGCAATGCAGCAGCCAACCGTCGCTCTGCCGGATGGCGACGCCGCTGTGGCCGCGAGTGTGCCCGATCAGGGGGACCAGCAGGATGTCTTCGAGCACCGGCACAGCGGTGAACCCGAACCACGAGTCGGCGCCGGTTTCGTGGGCGAGCCAGCGTGGGCCGTGCTCCCATTGGCGCGGCTGGTAGCGCCAGCGTTCGCCGATCGTCGGCCGCTGGGTCGCCGCGTCGAGCTCGTCGGCGAAGACGTGCACGGTGGCGTCGGGGAAATCGGACAGGCCGCCCGCGTGATCGAGGTCGAGATGGGTGAGCACGATGTGGCGGACGTCCTCCCGCCGATAGCCGAGCGCCCGAATCTGGTGCAGCGCGGTGAGTTCCGGACGCAACCGCGGCCGCAGCAGCTGCGCGGTGCCGAAGCCGAGCCTGCTGCGGTCGAGCACATCGGCCATGCCGAATCCGGTGTCCACCAATACCAGCCCGTCGTCGGTCTCGACGAGCAGGCAGTGACCGACCAGCTCGCCGGTCACCAGTCCACCGCTGCCGAGCAGCGCCCGCCCGCCGAACGGGCACATCGTCGCGCAGTCCAGGTGGTGCACGAGCATCGCGAAACTCCCTCCCACGGCGCCGGACGGAGGGGATCCGATCCGGCGCGAAGGTCTTTGTCGTTCCGGTCAACGTAGCCAACTCGCGGCTCGCTCGCGACAGCTCGGTCACCGTCATGGTGATCGACGCATGCGCCGATCACCCGAATACCGGGTCTAGTCAGGGATTTCGAGCAGACCCTCGTCCACCGCCCACGCGATGGTGCGCTCCAGCTGAGGGCACGATTCCGGGCGACCGGGCCCGTAGCCGCTGGCGCTCAGCTCGGCGAACACCGGGCAGTGCTCGGCCGGATCGCCGGTCCACTGCACCGACGTCTGGTGTGAGCTGCTCTTGCGCACCAGCACCTGACTCCGGCATGCCTGACACCGTAGCGGGGTCAGGCCGTCCTCCAGATACCGCTGTCTGTCGGCCACGGTCTGGGCGCGCACTTCGGCTCGCCGAGCGGGCTGGTCGGCGAAATCGGGTGCCTTCGCCCAGGTGGCCGCCATCAGACACCCGCCTCGGCTTCCTCGGCTTCGCGCTTGCGCCGCAGGTTCTCGGCGACCTCGGCCTCCCACACCTCGTTGGCCTTGGTGGTGTCCACTTCGAACTCGAAGCGCTGGGTCATCTTCTCGGTGACGTCGGCCAGGTCGACGTAGAACTGCTCGTACCAGCGGCGCAGCTGGTAGACCGGCCCGTCCTCCTCGCACAGCAGCGGGTTCTCCACCTTGGACTTGTGCTTCCAGATCTCGACGTCCTGCAGGAAGCCGACACTGATGCCCTCGGTCATCTTCTCCGCCAGCCGATCGGCCATCTCGCCGTCGACACCCTTCGGCTTCTCCAGGGTGATGCCCCATTGCAGCACGAAGGAGTCCTGGGTAACCGGATAGTGGCAGTTGATCAGCACGCTTTTGACCTCGTAACCGCTGTAGATGTTGATCAGCGGGTTGATCATGTACGAGGGGCCGTAGTAGGAGGCCTCCGACTTCAGCAGCGTGTCACCGCCGTACTTGGAGGCCATGCCGATGTCCGGCCTGCCCTTGGTCTCCAGGAACTGGGTGGCGATGTGGCCCTCGAAGACGTTCTTGAAGTACGTCGGGAAGGCGAAGTGGATGTAGAAGAAGTGGGCCATGTCGACCACGTTGTCGATGATCTCGCGGCAGTTGGCGCCCTCGATCAGCATCGAGTTCCAGGTCCAGTCGGTCCACCCGCCGTCGAGCTCCTCGCTGGGGTTGCCGTCGGCGTCGGTGTAGGGGCCCTTGATGTACGGAATGGTGACCTCGGGCGGCGGCTGGCTGCCTTCGACGTCGTGCCAGACGAACAGCTGACCGTTGCGCTCCAGCGTGGTCCACTTCCTGGTGCGCGCCAACGGGGGAACACGGCGCGCGTACGGAATCGCGGTGCACTTGCCGCTGGTCCCCGACCAGCGCCAGTCGTGGAACGGGCAGGCGATGTCGTCGCCCTTGACCTCGCCCATGCTCAGGTCGCCGCCCATGTGCCTGCAGTAGGCGTCGAGTACCCGCAGTTCACCGCCGCTGTCGGCCCAGACGACGAGTTTGGTGCCGAACACGTTGACCGCGTGCGGCTTGCCATCCCGGAAGGTCTTGGCCAAACCCAGGCAATGCCATCCCCGCGCGTACCGGGTGGGTGCGGTGCCGACATCGAGCTCCCGGACCTTCGCACCGCTCCGCAGTGCCGGATCAGCCGCCTCGCGGGTCCCTCCGTGGTTACGCAGGCTGCCGCCTCCGGGCCCGTCGCTCGGCGGCGGTGGGGTAACTGCCATCGCGATTCCTCCTCCTTCTGTACTAGAACACGTTACAAAACTGAGGACTCGGACGCCAGCGATTCACCCCACTTCCTGCATGGGCGCAAGTCCGACCAGGGGTGAACACCGGTTCTCGACAGAAATAGGAACCTGTTCTAGTCTCAGAGGCACATGACTATCGGTTGTCAATCGACCAGGCAGGAGCAGGTCCCGAGATGACGCAAGAAGTGACCGAACGGGTCGAAGCGCTGTTGCCGACGCTGCGCGAACGCGCGCAGGAGGCCGAGGACCTGCGGCGCATCCCCGACGAATCCATGAAGGCGTTGCAGGAGACCGGCTTCTTCCGGTTGCTGCAGCCCAAGCAGTGGGGCGGTCACGCCGCCGATCCGGTGGTCTTCTACGACACGGTGCGCAAGATAGCCAGCGCGTGCGGCTCCACCGGCTGGGTGGCCGGCATTGTGGGCGTGCACAATTGGCATCTGGCACTGTTCCCGCAGCAGGCGCAGGAGGACGTCTGGGGCGAGGACAACGAGGTGCGGATCTCCTCCTCCTACGCGCCGATGGGCGCGGGCACGGTCGTCGACGGCGGCTATATCGTCAACGGCGCGTGGGCCTGGTCCTCCGGGTGCGATCACGCCACCTGGGCGGTACTCGGCGGCCCGGTGATCAAAGACGGCAAGCCGGTCGACTTCGGCAGCTTCCTCATCCCCCGCGACGACTACCGGATCGATGACGTCTGGAACGTCGTCGGCCTGCGCGGCACCGGTTCCAACACCGTCGTGGTCAAGGACGTTTTCGTGCCGTCGCACCGGTTCCTGAGCTTCCGCGCTATGAGCGAGCTGAAATCGCCCGGCCTGGAAAAGAACACCGATCCGGTCTACAAGATGCCCTGGGGCACCATCCATCCCACCACCATCTCCACCCCCATCGTCGGCATGGCCTACGGCGCCTACGAGGCGCACGTCGAGCACCAGGGCAAGCGCGTGCGCGCGGCCTACGCGGGCGAGAAGGCCAAGGACGACCCGTTCGCCAAGGTGCGCATCGCGGAGGCCGCCAGCGACATCGACGCGGCGTGGCGGCAGCTGTCGGGCAACGTCGCCGACGAATACGCGCTGCTGATGGCGGGCAAGGAGATTCCGTTCGACCTGCGTGTGCGGGCCAGGCGCGACCAGGTGCGGGCCACCGGCCGCTCGATCGCGGCCATCGACAAGCTGTTCGAGAGCTCCGGCGCCACCGCGCTCGCGAACGGCACTCCGCTGCAACGCTTCTGGCGCGACGCGCACGCCGGACGGGTGCACGCCGCCAACGACCCCGAGCGCGCGTATCTCATGTACGGCACGCACGAGTTCGGGCTCCCGGTCACCGACGGCATGGTGTAGGAGGAGACCGTGACCTCAACCGTGGAACTCACCGCCGAATCGACCTCCCGCTACGCGCAGGTGCGACCCGACCTGCGGCTGCACTATCACGAGGCGGGTGTCGGCAATGGGCCGACGATCGTCCTGCTGCACGGCGGCGGGCCGGGCGCGTCCTCCTGGTCGAACTTCGCTCGCAACATCCCGGTGCTCGCGGAACACTTCCATGTGCTGGCCGTGGACCAGCCGGGATACGGCCGCTCGGACAAGCCGACCGAGCATCCGCAATATTTCGTGCACAGCGCCTCCGCGCTGAAGGACCTGCTCGACCACCTCCAGATCACCTCGCGGGTGCACCTGCTGGGCAATTCGCTCGGCGGCGGAGCGGCGGTGCGGTTCGCGCTCGACTACCCCGATCGGGCCGGAAAGCTGATCCTGATGGGCCCGGGCGGGTTGAGCACCAACCTGTTCGCGCCCGACCCGACCGAGGGCGTGAAGCTGCTCTCCAAGTTCAACTACGAGCCGACCAGGGCGAACCTGGAGGCGTTCCTGCGCATCATGGTCTTCGACCAGTCGCTGATCACCGACGAGCTGATCGACGAGCGGTTCGCGTCGGCGAGCACGCCGGAGGCGCTGGCCGCGACCCGCGCCATGGGTAAGTCGTTCGCGAGCGCGGACTTCGAGAAAGGGATGCTCTGGCGCGACGCCTACAAGCTGCGCCAGCCGGTGCTGTTGATCTGGGGTCGCGAGGACCGGGTCAACCCGCTCGACGGCGCGCTGCTGGCGACCAAGCTGATCCCGCGCGCGCAGCTGCACGTCTTCGGCGGGTGCGGGCACTGGGCACAGCTGGAGAAGTTCCACGAGTTCAACCGGCTGGCCATCGATTTCCTCGCAGGCGTCAAGGAGAAGTGATGGGAATCCGCGCACTGGGATATCTGCGTATCGAGGCGACCGACATGGCCGCCTGGCGGGAGTACGGGTTGAAAGTCCTCGGCATGGTCGAGGGCAAGGGCGCCGACCCCGAGGCGCTGTACTTGCGCATGGACGAGTTCCCGGCCCGGCTGGTGATCGTCCCCGGGGAGAAGGACCAGCTGCAGATCTCGGGCTGGGAAACCGCCAATGCCGCTGAGCTGCAAGACATCCGCGACCGGCTGGACGCGGCGGGCGTGCCCTACAAGGAAGGCACCGCCGCGGAACTGGCCGATCGCCGGGTCTACGAGCTGATCCGCTTCGACGATCCCTCCGGCAACACGCTCGAGGCGTTCCACGGCGTCGCGCTGGAGCATCGCCGGGTGGTCAGCCCCTACGGGCACAAGTTCGTCACCGAGGAGCAGGGGCTCGGGCACGTGGTGCTCAGCACCAAGGACGACAAGGCGGCGCTGGAGTTCTACCGCGACGTCCTCGGCTTCCGGCTGCGCGACTCGATGCGGCTGCCACCGCAGATGGTCGGGCGCCCCGCCGACGGCGAGCCCGCTTGGCTGCGTTTCTTCGGCTGCAACCCGCGCCACCACTCGCTGGCATTCCTGCCCATGCCGACGCCGAGCGGCATCGTGCACCTGATGCTCGAGGTGGAGAACGCCGACGACGTCGGGCTGTGCCTGGACCGGGCGCTGCGCAAGAAGGTCAAGATGTCGGCGACGCTCGGACGGCACGTCAACGACAAGATGCTCTCCTTCTACATGAAGACGCCGGGCGGATTCGACGTCGAATTCGGCTGCGAAGGTCTGGAAGTGGACGACCACGACTGGATCGCACGGGAATCCACCGCGGTGAGCCTGTGGGGTCACGACTTCACCGTCGGGCAGCGGCAGCAGTGACCGAGAGGGCGAGCGAAACGATGACCTCGGACGCACCCGAGATCGACCCGCGGCAGTTCCGGAACGTGCTCGGGCAGTTCTGCACCGGCATCACCGTGATCACCACTTTCGACGGCGACCAGGCCCCGGTGGGATTCGCCTGCCAGTCGTTCGCCGCCCTCTCCCTGGAACCGCCGCTGGTGCTGTTCTGCCCCACCAAGGCTTCCCGGTCCTGGGCGGCGATCGAGAAATCCGGACGCTTCTGCGTGAACGTCCTCGCCGAACAGCAGCGCGACCTGTGCGCCCGCTTCGGCTCCCGCGAACCCGACAAGTTCGCCGGCGCCGACTGGCACACCTCCGACCTGGACCTCCCGGTCCTGGACGACGCCCTGGCCACCATCCAGTGCACAGTCGACAGCGCCATCGACGGCGGCGACCACTACATCGTCATCGGCCGAGTCCAAGCCCTCTCCGAAACGACCACCACCGGCCGCCCCCTGCTGTTCTACCGCGGCCAATACACCGCCATCGAACCCGAGAAGACCACCCCGGCCCCCTGGCGCGCCGACCTCGAACACTTCCTCACCACGACCACTCTCGACACCTGGCTGTAGTCGGCGAACGACGAGTTCTTCGATCGAATGAGCCGTACCGACTAGCTTGGGCCGAGCCACTGGTGTGGCTGGCCGGTCACTGCGGCGATGCAGTCGAAATCGTGGTCACGATGCAGCAACGTCAGCCCACGCAGTTCCGCGGTGGCGGCTACGACCAGATCGACAGGGCCAGCGCTGCGATGCAGCCCTCGTTTCGTCAGTTCTCCCTGCACGGTCCAGGCCCGGTCATAGGCGCGATCGTCGACTGGCTCCCAGCCGAAGAGCGACCGCATGTCTTCCACCGCTCGCTCACGGTCGGCTAGGGAGCGTGCACTGAAGAAGAACTCGAGCTCGGTTATCGGGCAGATCGCGATCAGTCCGGCCGCGGCGGCGCGCTGCCAGGCGCGTGCCTCGTCGTCACCTCTGACGAGTGGGACCAAAGCGCTCGTGTCGATGAGGAACTGAGCCGCGCTCACCGACGGTATTTCCGCTTGTCCTCGAGGACATCCAGATCGAATGCGCCATCGGCGACGGCATCCTGCAGACGAGTGAGAGCGAGTGCCCGACGACGGGTCTCCAACACCTCACGAAGCGCGGCGTTCACCGTCTCCTTTTTCGTTCCGGTGCCCAGCGCCTTCGACACATCGGCCACCAGTTGGTCATCGAGGTCGATTACAGTCCGAGTCACTACACACCTCCGAAGATATCTTATATCGCACCTTATATATCATAAGCTATACATCGCGCCAGCCGCGCGGGTGGTTTCCCGGTCTGTCGGCCCGGTCAGTTGATTCGGCGCCGTGTTACTCGACCCCGCAGGTCGAGGTGCGCCCGGCCCCTTTCGAGAACAATCAGGGCGAGACCTCCGAGGTTGACAGAGGTCCCTTCCTGCAGCCGGTAACGCATGCCGGAAGCGCCGCTGACCGGTGGCGCCGACCGGATGGAAGCGAGGAACCATGATCACAGCCGAGACGATCGGCCGGATACGCCGAATGCGAGGCAATGGGATACCTGTCGTATCGATGTACGCGCACCTGCCGGTCGATCCAGGAGACCGTTCCGGGCTGTTGAGCCGGGTGAACAGCATGGCGGACGAGATCAATCCGATGGCCAAGGACAAATCGATGGAGCGGGCGGCCAGATTGTCGGTGCGCGACGACCTGGAGCGGTTCCGCGAGGCGGTCCGTTCCGACTACTGGCAGCCCGGCGCGGTCGCGATGTTCTCCTGTAGCGGTAAAGAGCTGTTCGAAGCGGTGCAACTCCCGCACGCCGTGCGGGACCGGGTTGTCGTGGACAACACCGCGTGGACGCGGCCGATGCTGGCCGTGTTAGAGGAATACGCCCGCTGTTGCGTCGCTGTGGTCGATCGTGCGAGCGCGCTGGTGTGGGAACTGTTCGCCGACGAGATCGAGGAAGCCCGCGCCATCGCCGACCCCGCGCTGCGCAGCCCGAACTACGCGGGGGACCGCCTGGAGAACCGGGTGCACCACAAGGTGCAGGAGCTGGCCAAGAAGCACTACCGGCGGACGGCGGCCGAGCTGGCGGAACTGTTCGACGCCGACGACTACGACCTGCTGGCCGTAGGTGGACACCGCGACGAGATACCGCATTTTCTGGACACGCTGCCCCGTGAGCTGCGCCAGCGGGTGGCGGGCACGTTCACCGTCGACCCGAACACGGTGACGCTGGGCGAGCTGAAGCAGGACGCCGCCGAGATCGTCACGCGCTACGAGCGGGATATCGACGTCGGTCTGGTCGGCCAGCTGCTGGAGAAGGCCGCCACCGGCGGCCAAGCCACACTCGGCGTGGCGAACTGCTTGCGCGCCTGCACCATGAAAGGCGTGGATACGCAGCTGATCCAGGATGGTGTCATGCTGGACGGGAGGGTCCGCGACAGCTGTGGCTGGCTCGGTCTCTCCGGCGACGAGTGCCCGGTGTCCGGCGATCCGATTCGCCAGACCGAGGACATTCTGGACGAACTCGCCCAGGCGGTCATCGATGAAGGCGGCTCCGTTCGCCACGTCAAAGCCGATACCGAGATGAAGGAGCATCTGGCCGCCGCCGAACTCCGCTTCCCGCTGCCCCCGCTGCCGTAGGCGCACCCTCTCTTCCCAGCCGCCGCACCGCCTCTGGCCTGGGTGGATGGCCACGAACCGGCGAGTCGAGCTCACCGGGCGTGGTTCGCGTCCGCAACGCGGGCCGCGGACGGTGGGTATCCGTTCGCGGCCCGTATTTCGCCGGTCAGGCGGTGACTGTCGCTTTCTCTCGCTGTAGCTCCAGGGCGATGTCGATGAGCTGGTCTTCCTGGCCGCCGACGAGCTTGCGCTTGCCCGCGCGGACGAGCATTTCGGCCGCGGAGACGCCGTAGCGCTCGGCTTGCCGTTCGGCGTGCTTGAGGAAGCTGGAGTAGACGCCCGCGTAGCCCATCATCAGGGCTTGGCGGTCCAGCAGGCATTCCTGGGGCATCGCGGGACGGACGACGTCTTCGGCGGCGTCGGCGATGGCGAAGAAATCGATGCCGGTCTTGATGCCGAGCTTGTCGCACACGCCGACCAGCGCTTCGACCGGCGTATTGCCCGCGCCCGCACCGAAACGGCGTGCGCTGCCATCGATCTGGGTGGCGCCCGCGCGAATGGCGTAGATGGAGTTGGCGACTGCCAGATCGAGGTTCTCGTGACCGTGGAAACCGACCTGGGCGTCATCGCCGAGCTCGGCGACCAGTGCGGCGACGCGGTCGGAGACCTGCTCCAGCACCAAGGCTCCGGCGGAGTCGACGATGTAGACGCACTGGCACCCGGCGTCGGCCATGATGCGAGCCTGCTCGGCCAGCACCTCCGGCGGCTGGGTGTGCGACATCATCAGGAAGCCGACCGTCTCCAGCCCGAGTTCGCGGGCGAGACCGAAGTGCTGGATCGACACGTCGGCCTCGGTGCAGTGGGTGGCGATGCGGCAGATGGACGCGCCGTTGTCCTGGGAGATCTTGATGTCTTCCTTCACGCCGACGCCCGGCAGCATCAGCACGGCGATCTTCGCCCGCTTGGCCGTCTCGGCGGCGATGGTGACCAGTTCCTGCTCCGGCGTCTTGGAGAAGCCGTAGTTGAACGACGAGCCGCCCAGGCCGTCGCCGTGGGTGACCTCGATCACCGGCACGCCCGCGCCGTCGAGGGCGGCCACGATGTCGCGGACTTCGGTGGCGGTGAACTGGTGGCGCTTGTGATGGGATCCGTCGCGCAGCGAGGTGTCGGTGACGCGGATGTCGAGTTCTGCTGAGTAGACCATGTCGATTGCTCCTTTACACCCGGGCCGAGGCGATCTGTTCCGCGATGACCTCGCCCACCTGCGTGGCGGCGGCGGTCATGATGTCGAGGTTGCCCGCGTACGGCGGCAGGAAGTCGCCCGCGCCCTCCACCTCGACGAACACCGATACCTTGGCCATGCCGCCGGACACCACCGACGGCTGGTCGAACTGCGGCTCGTTGAGCAGCCGGTAGCCCGGCACGTACTGCTGGATGTCGGCGACCATCCGGTGGATGGAGTCGGCGATCGCGTCGGTGTCGGCGTCGTCGGGGATGGCGCAGAAGATGGTGTCGCGCATGATCATCGGCGGCTCGGCCGGGTTCAGAATGATGATCGCCTTGCCGCGCCGCGCACCGCCGATGGTCTCCACTCCACGGCTGGTGGTCTTGGTGAACTCGTCGATGTTCGCGCGGGTACCCGGTCCCGCGGAGACCGACGACACCGACGCGACGATCTCCGCGTACGGCACCGGGACGACCCGCGACACCGCGGCGACGATCGGGATGGTCGCCTGCCCGCCGCAGGTGATCATGTTGACGTTCGGCGCGTCGAGGTTGGCGCCGAGGTTGACCGGCGGCACCACGGCGGGCCCGACAGCGGCGGGTGTGAGATCGACGGCCCGGATGCCCGCTTCGGCGTAGCGCGGTGCGGCGGCGCGGTGCACGTAGGCCGAGGTCGCCTCGAAGATCAGATCCGGCAGTTCGGACTGTCCGAGCAGCCAGTCGACGCCCTCGTGCGAGGTCTCCAGCCCCAGCCCGCGGGCCCGCTTCAGACCCTCGCTGTCCGGGTCGATCCCGATCATCCAGCGCGGCTGGATCTTCTCCGAGCGCAGCAGTTTGTAGAGCAGATCGGTACTGATATTGCCGGACCCGACGATCGCGGCGGTGACGGTCCCGTTCGCGGACACGACAGCCTCCCTAGGTGAATTGCAGACGGACAGAACCGAGTCCGGCGAACTCGGCGTGGAACGCGTCGCCCGGACGGGCGTCGATGGCGCGGGTGCACGAGCCGGGCAGCACGATGTCACCCGCTTTCAGCCGGACGCCGAAGCTCGCGACCTTGCGCGCAAGCCAGGCGACCGCGATGACGGGATCGCCGAGCACGGCGTCGCTGCGGCCCTCGGCGACCACCTCGCCGTTGCGGGTGAGCACCGCGTCGATCGCCTTGACGTCGATGTCCGCGGGCGCCACACGCTGAGCGCCGAGCACGAAACCGGCGGAGGACGCGTTGTCGGAGATGGTGTCGGCCAGCCCGATGTTCCAGTCCTTGATCCGCGAGTCGATCAGCTCGATCGCCGGTGCGAAGGCGACCGTGGCGGCCAGCACGTCCTCCTCGGTGCAGTCGGCTCCCGGCAGGTCGGCGCCGAGGATGAAGCCGACCTCCACCTCGACGCGGGGAAACAGGTAGCGGCCCGCTTCGACCGGAACGTCTTCGTAGACTTCCATTTCCGCGAGCAGATGCCCGTAGTCGGGCTCGTCGACGCCCATCATCTGCTGCATGGCCTTCGAGGACAGGCCCACCTTGTGCCCGACGACGCGTGCGCCGCCGTCGAGCTTGCGCCGGATGTTGATCAACTGGATCTCGTAGGCGTCGACCACGTCGATGCCGGGGTGCCTGGCGATCAGCGGATCGATCGCCACCCGGTCGCGCTCGGCGCGCTCGAGTTCGTCGGCCAGTTCGGTTCGTACCGCGTCGGACAGCACGCTAGTTTCCTTCCACTGTTGCTTGATCGAGCGCGGAGACCTGCTCGCCCGCCGCGGACCGGCCTGCCCTGCGGCCGGAGAAGACGCAGTCGGCCAGCGACAGACCGCTGACGTAGGACTTCGAGCAGATGCCGATCGCGGTGCGACCGGCCGCGAAGAGGCCAGGTATGTCCTCGCCCGCGGTCGATTCGACCGCGCCGGTGCGTTCGTCCACGACGACGCCGCCGAGGGTGAGCATGGGGCACGGATTGGTCAGGCTCGGTTTGATGCCCACATCCAACAGCCAGAACGGGCCGCTTCCGACCGGTTCGGTGAATTCGGCGGGCTTGCCGACCGGATCGGGGGCGCCGGTCGCGATCGCGGTGTTGTGCGCATCGACCGTCGCGCGCAACCCGGCGGGGTCGATACCCGCCTTGGCCGCGGCTTCTTCCAGCGTGGCGCCGCGAATCGCGGTGCGCCGCATGGTCTCGAACTGCCCGCGCTGGAACCAGGCGCCCTGCTTGCCGATCTGCCCGATCGCGGAGCGCATCAACGCGTTGTCGGCCAGCAGCCAGCCTTTGCCGCCGTGCTCGGTGATCAGCGCGTTACCGACGGCTGCGCCGTAGCGCGTCTCGTCGATGACCCGGCGACCGGCGGCGTCCACCAACAGGGCGCCGGTGAAAGCGCTCGGCGGCAGGAGGAATCGCCACGCTGAGACGTTGTCCATGCGGTCGACGGCCGCGCCGACCTGCTGTGCCATGAGGATGCCGCTGCCGTCGTCACCGGTGGTGCCGAGTGCGAGACCGCCGCGGTAGGCGGGTGCGTACAGCCGCACCATGTCGCGATTGGCGATGAACCCGCCCGCGCTGACCACCACTCCACGCCTGGCCAGGACGCGAATCGTGGTGCCGTATCGGCGTTCCAGCCCGGCCATCCGCCGTTCCAGCCTCCGGCGCAGCGGCGGGTAGTAGATGCCCGGCTTGGCCGCGATATTCGCCATGCGGGTGTAGCGGTCCCGCACACGTCCGGGTGCGTCGCGCAGCGTGTGGCACTCCACGCCGATCACCGCACCGGTGCCGTCGGTGATCAGTCGGGTTGCTCGCGTGAGGGTTTCGACGCGCACGCCGAGCCGGGACGCGGCAGCGGCGAGCGGGCCGGTGAGCTTCTTGCCCGAGGTTCCGCGGCCCTTCACCCGATGTCCGCGCTGGGCCGCGGGGATGTCACGGAACGCGCCGGAGATCTCGCTGCCGGAGTAGTACAGGTAGTAGCGGTCGTTCGGATAGGAGGTCTTGTACGGGCACAGTGAGGGTTCGAACGGAACGCCGTGCCCCTTCAGCCACTCGATCAGCGCCGGGCTCTCCTCGACGAACCGGCGCAGCGTCTCGGGAGTGACCGCGTCGCCGACCTCCCGCTCCAGATAGGCGTACATCGCCTCCGGGGTGTCCTCGACTCCCGTCGCACGCTGCACCGACGTGCCGCCGCCCGCGTAAATGATGCCGCCGGACAGCGCCGACGCGCCGCCGCCCGCGAACCGCTCCAGCACGAGCACCTGCGCGCCCGCCGCGGTCGCCTCCAGCGCCGCCGACGCGCCCGCGGCGCCGTATCCGACCACGACAACGTCGCCTGCCAGGTCCCATTCGAGGCCCATGTCCTTAACTCCGGTCTGAAACTGAAACAAGTTTCCTCGACAAATGGAACGTCGAGCAAGTCTTCTGCCACACAACATAGACCAATGGCGCGTCCATTCTATAACGTGTTCTACATGACTGATCGGGAATACGACGTGGTGGTGGTCGGCAGCGGCGCCGCTGGCATGACCGCCGCCCTCACCGCGGCCCATCACGGGCTGAGCGTGGTGGTCATCGAAAAGGCCGCGCACTACGGCGGGTCGACCGCACGCTCCGGTGGCGGCGTGTGGATCCCTGGCAACAAGGCGTTGCGCGCGTCCGGTCGGCCCGACGACCGCGAGGACGCACGGACCTACCTGCACAGCATCATCGGCGACGTCGTGCCCAAGGACCGCATCGACACCTACATCGACCGCGGCGCCGAAGCCTTCGACTTCGTGCTCGACCACACGCCGCTGAAGATGCGCTGGGTGCCGGGCTACTCCGACTACTACCCCGAGGCCCCCGGCGGCCGCGCCGAGGGACGCTCGTGCGAACCGAAGCCGTTCAACGCCAAAATCCTCGGCGCGGAGCGGTTCAATCTGGAACCGCCCTACAGCAAGGCGCCGCTGAACGTCGTCGTCACCCAGGCCGATTTCAAGCAGCTCAACCTCATCCGGCGACATCCGCGCGGCATGCTGCGCGCCATGCGGGTCGGCGCGCGCACCACCTGGGCACGGATCACCGGCAAGCATCTGCTCGGCATGGGCCAGGCGCTGGCCGCCGCGCTGCGCAAGGGGCTGCTCGACGCGGACGTGCCCGTGCTGCTGAACACCCCGCTGACCCGGCTGATCGTCGAGGATGATCGGGTCACCGGCGTCGAGGCCGAACACGAGGGGCAGACCGTCCGCTTCACCGCCCGCCACGGCGTCGTGCTGGCCACCGGCGGCTTCGAGCACAACGCCGAGATGCGGCACGCCTACCAGCGCGAGCCCATCTCCACCGAATGGACCACCGGCGCGCCCGCCAACACCGGCGACGGCATCAACGCCGGGCTGGAACTCGGCGCCGCCGTCGACATCATGGCCGACGCCTGGTGGGGGCCGACGATCTTCAAGGGCGGCAAGCCATGGTTCTGCCTGGCGGAGCGCAATCTGCCGGGCTGCATCATCGTGAACGCCGACGGGAAGCGTTTCGGAAATGAGTCCGCTCCTTACGTCGAGGCCGTGCACACCATGTACGGCGGCGAGTACGGCCAGGGCGATGGCCCCGGCGAGAACGTCCCCGCCTGGCTGGTGTTCGACCAGCGCTACCGCAACCGCTACATCTTCGCGGGGTTGCAGCCCGGCCAGCGGTTTCCGTCCCGCTGGATGGAAAACGACCTCATCGTGCAGGCGCCGACGCTGGCCGAACTGGCCGCGAAGATCGGCGTGCCGGAGCAGAACCTGGCCGCGACCGTCGAACGGTTCAACGGCTTCGCGGCCACCGGCGTGGACGAGGACTTCCACCGCGGCGCCAGCGCCTACGACAAGTACTACGGCGACCCGACCGTCAAACCGAACCCTTGTTTGGCCGCGCTGGTGGAGGGACCGTTCTACGCCGCCAAGATCGTGCCCGGCGATCTCGGCACCAAGGGCGGCCTGGTCACGGACACCGCGGGGCGGGTGCTGCGGGAGGACGAGACCGTCATCGAAGGGCTGTACGCCTCCGGCAACGTCAGCGCCCCGGTCATGGGCCACACCTACGCGGGCCCCGGCGCCACCATCGGCCCAGCGCTGACCTTCGGCTATCTGGCGGTGCTGGATATCGCCGAGCGGAAGAAGGAGCAGCCCGCCGCGGCCACGGCCGGGGCGTGAGGTCATGACGCGGCTCGACGGCGGGCCACCAAACGTCATCCGGCTCGGGCGCAATCGTCCTACGGAGCGGACGACAACGAGCGGACCAGTATCGCGGCCTGCAGGATCGAGCCATGGCGTCCGGTGGCAACACCGAGATTGGATCGGCGGCCACGGCGCAGACCGGATTCGTCCACAATCATGCACAAGGAGTTCTGATGCCCATCGACCCGAAGATCGCGCTCGGCGCGCAGCTGCCCAGCCGGGAGTTCGCCTGGACACCGTCGGACGTGCAGCTCTACCAGCTGGGTCTCGGCGCGGGTGCGCGCTGGACCGACCCGGCCGAGCTGCGCTACCTCGACGATCGGGAACCGCAGGTGCTGCCGACCTTCGCGACCGTCGCGCCGACGCTGCACGAGACCGAGCCGCCGAAGGTGAGCTTCCCCGGCATCGACATCGATCTGGCGAAGGTGGTGCACGGCCACCAGGAGATCGAGGTGCACCGGCCGATCCCGGCCGCGGGCAAGGCGACCAGCACCGGCCGGATCGCGGAGATCTGGGACAAGGGCTCCGCGGCGGTGGTCGTGCAGGAGCACATCGTCACCGGTTCCGATGGAGCGCCGCTGTGGACGGCCCGTTCGTCGATCTTCGCCAAGGGCGAGGGCGGTTTCGGCGGCGAGCGCGGACCCAGCACCAAGACCGAGTTGCCCGACCGCGCACCGGATTTCGACGTCACCACGCCCACACTGCCGCAGCAAGCGCTGCTCTACCGGATGTGCGGTGACCGCAACCCACTGCACTCCGATCCCGAATTCGCCCGCGCCGCCGGGTTTCCCGCGCCCATCCTGCACGGGCTGTGCACCTACGGCATCGTCTGCAAGACCGCGACCGACACCGTGCTGGACGCCGACGCGAGCCGGATCACCGGATTCCGCGCCCGATTCGCGGGCGTGCTCTACCCCGGCGAAACGATCCGCACCCGCATCTGGCGGCAGGACGACTTGCTGACCATCGCCGCGACCGTCGTGGACCGCGACGACGCACCGGTCCTCGCCGACGTCACCCTACGTTTCCGAACCGCCTGACCCCCGCCCGGCGAGCGGCAACCACCGCCAACGAGCGGTCGAACGGCGCGCTGGCCATCGCGGCTACCGTCGCGGACCGCGACGACGCACCGGCGCTCGGCGACGTCGCGCTGCGCTTCCGGATCGCCTGGCGCCGACCCCGGCAAGCGGCAGCGCCGCCGAGTGGCGGTTGGACGGTACGGACGGCGGCTCGACCAGCGCACCGTGCGGTCGCCGGGACCACGGCACGGCGCGCGGGCCACACCGCAGCCCGGCACGATGGCCGAGATTCGGCGAGTGTCAGGGTCCCCCGTACGACCGCAGTTCCCGGTCGCCGGGCGCGCGTCGGGCTGCCGCACTCTGGATCACCAGGGCGAACAGCACCACGATGAGCACCGGCGCCACCAAGGGCGCCCAGGCCAGACGCAGCGGGATCAGCGCGGCGCCGACGGCGATCGCGGCGAAGCCGACCGCGCCCACCACGGACGGGATGGTGGTGGGCACCACCCCGTGCGGCGCGGTCACCGTCGCGGCATTGAGCAGATACGTCGTGGCCACCAATCCCGTTGCGGCGGAGGCGAGTAGGCCCGCGTCGGCGACCGTGAGCACGCCCAGCGCGAGCAGCACCGCGCACACCGCCAGCGGCCGGTACCACCAGCCGAGGGCGACCAGGATCAGGGCGAAAACGCCGACCCACGGCTCCAGCAGCGCCACCGACGCCACCAGCAGCACTCCGGAGAGAACGGCGAGAAATCGGGTCATCGGCGCACCCGCACCATCCTGCGGTGCTCCGGGAGCACGCGCATGATCTGGTCCAGGCGGGCGTCCTCCGGCCAGGCCACGATGTCGACGCCGACGGTGCCCATGTCCCGATACATCGCGGCGCGCTCCAGCTGCCACATCCTGGCCAGGATCGGGTCGAGGTCCTCGCGGAACGGGGTACCGCGCAGCACGTCCACCACGACCACCACGTGCCCGCGCTTGCGCAGGTCGATCAGCGCGAGCGCGAACTGGGTGTCCAGCAGCGTGGAGAACGCCACCACGATCGCCCCGAGCGGCACCGCCGCGTGCGGCGCGAGGGTGCCGGTGGTCGGAATGTGCTCGTCGCCGACGTCGAGCACGGTGTCGACGATGCGGTAGAACTGACGGCGTCCGATGTCCGGCCGAAGCCAGCGCGGTGCCTGGCCCAGGCACACCACGGCGGTCCGGTCCCCCGCCTGCAACGTCGACTGCACCACCTGCGCCGCGCCGCGCACCGACAACTCCAGCGAGTCGGTGGCCGGTCCCGGCGCCTGCTGCGAGGTGTCCACCAGCACGACGACATCCGCGGAACGGTTGGTCAGCCGCTCGGTGACGTACAACCGCCCGCGCCGCGCGCTCACCGGCCAGTTCACGGTGCGCAACTGGTCGCCGGGCGCGTAGGCGCGGATGTCGGCGTACTCGACGCCGGGGCCGTGCCTGCGGGTCAGATGGGTGCCGAGCCGCTCGGGAAGCTCGGTGCGCGGCAAGCGCATCCGCTGCGGATCGGTGATCGGGTAGACGAACAGCTCACCCGCGGGCAGCACCGCCGTGGCGATCGCCAGTCCCGCCGGGCTCAGCGCCGACACCCGCACCGAGACGGGGTAGCGGCCCCACCGATCCGCGGTGAGCGCCAGGCGCAGCCCGGCGGGCGCGACGCCGGAATCGATCGCCTCCTCGACCCGCAGCCCCAGCCCAGGCAGACTCTCCGGTTTCAGCCGCAGCAACGCATGCCCCTTCTCGACGAAGGCGGCGACGGTGAGCGTCATCTCCTCGGATTCGAAACAGCGCAGCGTGCCGCCGCCGTCGATCTGGATCCTGGTCGCGGACTGCTGCCACGGCGCGGTGGCCAGCACTCCGAGCAGCGGCGCGGCGAACACCACCAGCTGCCATTTGCCCAGGAGCACCGCCAGCACCAGGGCCGCCGCGGCGCACACCGCGAGCATGAAGACCAGCGGCGCCGGGCGCCACCGCAATTCGGCGTCGACCGCGGAGCTGGCGTCGCGATGCCTCATGTCACGCTGGCGCGCGGGACCGGCAGACGGCGCAACAGTTCGGTGATCACGTCCTCGCCGCGGATGCGGCGCACCCACATCTCCGGCCGCAGCGTGATCCGGTGCGCCATGGCCGGAACGGCCAGCGCCTTCACGTCTTCGGGCACCACGTAGTCGCGGCCGAGCAGCAAAGCCCGTGCCCTGGACATCTGCACGAGATCCAGCTCGGCGCGCGGGCTCGCGCCGACCTCCACCTGGGGATGTCCCCTGGTCGCCGCGGCCAGCGCGACGACGTAGCCGACCACGTCGGGGTGCACCGTCACGTATTCGACCGACTGTCGCATCTCCAGCAGACCGTTCGCGTCCACGACCTGGTTGACCTGCGGCTGCTGTGCGCCGCGCTCGAGCCTGCGCCGGATCATCTGGGTCTCGTCCTGTTCGGACAGATAGCCCAGCCGCAGCTTGATGGCGAACCGGTCCAGCTGGGCTTCCGGCAGCGGGTAGGTGCCCTCGTACTCGATGGGATTGTCGGTGGCCAGCACGACGAACGGCTGCGGCAGCACGAAGGTCTCCCCGTCGATGCTGACCTGTCCCTCCGCCATCGCCTCCAGCAGCGCGGCCTGGGTCTTCGGCGGGGTGCGGTTCACCTCGTCGGCCAGCAGCAGGTTGGTGAACACCGGCCCGCGCCGGAAGGTGAACCGGCCGGAGGACATGTCGTAGATGGTCGACCCGAGCAGGTCGGCGGGAAGCAGATCGGGGGTGAACTGCACCCGGGTGAACTGCAACCCGAGTGCGGCGGCGAACGACCTCGCGATCAACGTCTTGCCGAGGCCGGGCAGGTCCTCGATCAGCACGTGTCCGCCGGACAGCACCGCGATCATGATCAACTGCAACTCGTCCTGCTTGCCGACCACGACCCGGGACAGCTCCCTGAGCACGGCATCGCTGCGCTGGACGGTCACATCCATCGGCATCGTCATTTGTGTACTCGCACTTGGTTCAACCCATTTCACATTCTCTGCAGGCGGCTGAGGATCTCCTCCAGCGCCGCGCGTCCCGGTGCCCTGCTGGTCTGATCACGTAACGCCGAATTGGCCGGATCCACCCATCGCCACAGTTCGGGGCCGAATTGGTGGATACCCGCCGCCTCGACCGCCCTGCGGTTCTTCGCCACCCGCTGGCCGGTGGACAGCTCGAACTCCTTGGCCAGCAGCGGACGCAAGTGGCGGTCCCACTCGGCACGGGTGCCGTCCGCGCGGTCGGCGAGCATCTGCGCCCTGGCGTGCCAGCGCTGCAACATCTCCGCGGGACCGTTCTCCATCTCGTCGATTTCGGGTTCCTCCCCAACGCCGGACCGGTCGAGCAAGGACCAGACCAGCCAGCCCAGCGCCACCGCCACCGGGATACCCGCGGCGATCAGCAGCAACCCCCGCGCGCGCTCCACCGCCACCAACTCGGCCACCGCGACGGTGATCAGGCAGGCGATCACGGCCGCCACCCGCGTCACGCGGTCACCTCCCCTTGCAGGTCGGCGAGCACGATGCGCAGCAGCTGCTGGGCACGCATGCGCTGCCACTCGAGCATGGCGTGCGGGCTGAACCTGGCCTCCTCGAACAGGGCGACCAGCTCGCGCGCGGACGCGTCGTGCAGCGCGCCCCGTTCGAACGCGCGGGCCAGCACCTCCATCGGAGTGTCCGATGCCAGCGGAGCGGCGGACCGGTCGGTGGCGAGGCCGCGCTCCATCGCGACGTAGCAGGCGATGATCGCGGTGCGCGGGTCCTGCCCGGGCGCGTTCATCGCGGCGAGGCCCATCTCGGCCGCGCGAGCCAGCGAGTCGACCGCGGTGGGCGCCGCCGGGGCGGCCGCGCCCGGAGCGGGCACGGGTTTGCGCTGGGACGCCACGGTGACCACGACGAGACCGGTGAGGGCCACCGTCACCAGTCCTGCCGCGGCTATACCGGCCAGTACCAACGCCATTCCGGTCAATTCCGACGACTCCGGTCCGGGTTCGGCGGGCGCGGTCGTCCCGAACTCCGGCGGGGCCCCAGTGGTGGTAGCGGGAGCCGGGGGGCGGGCGGGCTCGCTCGGACCGCTCGCACCGATGAAGTAGATGGCGGACCCGGCGGCGACCAGCAGGGCGAGCATCGCGAGCGCCCCGAGCATCGCCAGGCCCACCCGCCCGAGACGCCACTGCTGACGCTCCTGCGCGCGTTCCGGCTCGGGCATAGCCAGCGGCAGGCGATGCTGACTGGCGATCACACCCGCCAGCAGGATCACCATGGACACGGTGAGCAAGACCGGCATGAGCGCGACCGACACGGCCGACGGAGCCCGCCGTTGCGGCTCGGTCTCGATAATTCCTGGGATGTATCCGCGCAGGGTGATGACGGCAAGAGCCAGCAGCGTGATCAGCACGATCACGCGCGATATCGGCGCTCGCGCCCGGGTCACTGCGTTACCACCACATCTGAGTACTGCACAAAGCAGCCACATAGTTACATGCCGAGCGGTCCGCTCGGGATGGAATCGAATACTTCGGAGTTCCTCCTCTTAAACCGCGCCTGGAGTGGTGACATCGCACCTCGCCGGTGAAACGGCGACTACCGGGACGAGACGGGCACGACTTGGAGCAATTCACAAAGCCGACTCGCCAAACGTGATATATCCGGCACTCCGCGCACATCCTGGACGAGGTCGGGAACCGGCGTCGGCGCGACCACGGTCAGTTCACGGTCCGCGTCATAGAGAACGTCGATCACGTTCACCAACCGCATCGCCTGGTCCGGCGGAACTTCGCACAGCAGCGGGATATCTCGGATTTCCCAGCGTTGAAAACGTTGGGCCAGTTCAACATAATCCGCGGCGGAGGTTGGGACACCGCACAAATCGGCGAAGTCGATCACAAGGGTGTCGTCGGCGGCAATAGCGCGTAATCTCCGTGCGCCGACGAATATCTCGACGGCAGAGTCACCCTTCCGCACCGCGTCAGGATTCTCGGCGGCGCCGGAGAGCGCACCGCGCGGCGTGCATCGCTGCGGGTCCACGATGTACCGTCCGGCCGCGAATCCCATTCGGGAATCTTTGCCCGAGTTCAGAGCGCGATAGTCGATCGGGCCGTCCACCGACACCATGTCCATGCGCGCCACAATGCGTTCGATCGTCGGCACGAACCGGTCGTGGAACAACGGATTGGGCAGCAGCTCGTGCGGTGGGTAGTTCGACGTCACCACGAGGACGACGCGACGGGCGAACAGCGCGTCCAACAGCCGTGCGATCAGCATCGCGTCGCCGATGTCGTGCACGTGGAACTCGTCGAAGCAGATCAGCCGAGCGTCACCGAGCAGCGCGTCCACCGCCGCGTCGATCGAGCCGGATTCGTGTGCGGCGGCGTGCAACCGGGCGAAGAACTGGTGAAAGTGGTAGCGCCGCTTGCGTTCGGAGGCTATCTCGGCGAAGAACCGGTTCATCAGCATGGTTTTGCCGCGCCCCGGCCTACCGTACAGGTAGACGCCGCGATGACGCCGGATCGGCTTGCCACGCCGATCGAGCAGCTCCCGCAATCGCGCCGCCGCCAGCGCCTGCTCGGCATCCCACTGGATCATGTCGGGTTCCATGACACCTCCTCGTCCTCTACATTTGTAGAGGACGGGCCGATCGACGGCCAGGAAAGGTGATCATGTCCACGAGCGACCGGCGCGTGCTCCTCGTCGACACCGCCATCGATCTGATCGCGACGCGCGGAATCCGCTCACTCACCCACCGCGCCCTGGACACCGCGCTCGACCTGCCCGCCGGTTCGTCCTCGTACTACTTCCGCACCAGACGCGCACTGCTCGTCGGCGTCGCCGACCGCATCGCCGAGCGCTCCCGCGCCGACTTCAGCGCAACCGGACCGAGCCGGGACATATCCGGCACGGAGCACACCGCCGATCCCGATCTGGTCGCACGCGCGATCGCGAGGTGGGTCGATCGGCTGCTCGCCGAACGTGGCAACCACCTGATCGCCCGGCATGTGCTGCTCGCGGAACTACGCGCGGACCCCGAACTGCGCGCCCAACTCGCGCACAGCTTGTTCTCCGTCGAGCGTGCGCGAGAACTGTTCCTGGCCAAGGGTTCCGCCGACCCGGAGACCGCCGCCGCCGACTTCGTCGCCGTGCTCGAGGGCGCGGTCTTCGACCGCTTCACCGGCAACCGCGCCCATCTCGCACCGGGCACCCGAGCCAGCCTCGATCAGCTCACGAACCTGTTCGCGGTATACCTGCGCGCCCGCTGAGATCGAGCACCGCGCGATCCGCGTCACCGCCACCCGCGTTCGGAATACCTCTCGCCGTGGCAGCGGCCGCGAATCGCCGCCAGCGGGTATTCGATGATGTCGTCCGGCAGCTCGTCCAGCGGAAACCAGCGCAGCTCGTAGCAGTTGTCCGGCTCCCGGTTGACCGGCTCGCCGACCCACCGTGACGTCTCGAAGAACAACCCGAGCCGCGGCTCCCGGCCCGCGGCGACCACATGCGCGACGTGCACGAAGCTCAGGTCATCGGGATGGATCTCGACCCCGGTCTCCTCCCGCGCCTCCCGTACCGCCCCGGCCGTCGCCGACTCTCCCTCCTCCAGCTTGCCCGCCGGGAGATGCCACCGTCCGTCGAACTCGTCCGCGCTGCGCCGCCTGCTCAGTAACAGCTCCTCGCCGCGCAGTAACAGAACGTGCACATCCACCAGATGCCGATCCGTCACCGCCTCAACCTAACGCTCGGTGCCGCCGTCCCGGCGCACTTCGCACCCGCACTGCCACGGTCGATCCGGCTCGAGCGCTAGTCGGCGTTGGCGGACAGGACCAGTCCGGAGGTCGGCACACCGGTGCCCGCGGTGACCAGGATGTTCTCCAGGTTCTCGACCGGGTTGACCGAGGTGCCGCGGATCTGCCGGACGGCTTCGGCGATGCCGTTCATGCCGTGGATGTAGGCCTCGCCGAGTTGTCCGCCGTGGGTGTTCAGCGGCAGGCGTCCGCCGATCTCGATGGCGCCGTCGGCGATGAAGTCCTTCGCCTCGCCGCGGGCGCAGAAACCGAGCTCCTCCAACTGCATGAGGACGAACGGGGTGAAGTGGTCGTAGAGGATGGCGGCCTGCATGTCTTGCGGACGCAACCCGCTCTGCGCCCACAGCTGGTCGCCGACCAGGCCCATCTCCGGCAGACCGGTCATGGCGTCGCGGTAGTAGCTGGTCATCACATACTGGTCGGCGCCGGAACCCTGCGCCGCCGCGGCGATCACGGCGGGACGCTGCGGCAGGTCGCGGGCGCGCTCGACGCTCGTGACCACGATCGCGACGCCGCCGTCGGACTCCTGGCAGCAGTCCAGCAGGTGCAGCGGCTCGGCGATCCAGCGGGAATTCTGGTGGTCGTCCAGCGTGATCGGCTTGCCGTAGAAGAAGGCGGCCGGGTTCACCGCGGCGTGCTTGCGGTCGGCGACCGCGACACGTCCGAAATCCGCGCTGGTGGCCCCGTAGACGTGCATGTAGCGCCGCGCGACCATCGCCACCTGCGCGGCCGGTGTGCCCAGTCCCTGCGGGTAGGACCAGCCCGCGTCGATGCCCGACGAGGTGGGCGCGGTGGCCAGCACCGTGGAGAACTGCCCGAACCGCGACACCGAACGCTCGTTGAACGCCCGATAGGCCACCACCACGTCGGCGATGCCGGTGGCCACCGCCATGGCGGCCTGCTGAATGGTGGCGCAGGCCGCGCCGCCGCCGTAGCCGATGTGGCTGAAGAAGGTCAGCCGCGGAATCCCGACCGCCCTGGCCACCGCGGCCTGGGTGTTGGTGTCCATGGTGAACGTGGTCAGGCCGTCCACGTCGGCCGCGGTCAAGCCCGCGTCGGCCAGCGCCGCGGTGACCGCCTCGGCGGCCAGCCGCAGTTCGCTGCGCCCGGAGTCCTTGGAGAAATCGGTGGCGCCGATGCCGACGATGGCCGCGCGGCCGGAAATTGGCCCACCCGTCGCCCGGCCGCCGCCCCTCATCGAATCGCTGCGCGATGCCGGCTCAGTCATGGTCATCGTTATCGGCCCTCCGCAGCGCGATGACGGCCGTGGCCGTGATGTGATCGCCGAGGCTGTCGGTGCCCACCACGTCGATGTGAATGTCGTCGTCTTCCAGCGCGGTCACCGTACCGGTGAGGGTCAGCGTGTCCCCCGCGTACAGCGGCACGCCCAGGCGCAACGCGAGCGACTTCACAATCGCCCGCGGACCGGCCCAGTCGGTGACGAAGCGCTGCACGAGGCCGGTGTCGGTGAGGATGTTGACGAAGATGTCCTTGGAGCCGCGGGCCACGGCCTTGTCCCGGTCGTGGTGCACGTCCTGGAAATCCCGGGTGGCCAGGGCAGTGCTGATCACGAACGTCGGATCGGCGGTGATCACCAGCTCGGGCAGCACGGTGCCGACCCGCACGGACTCCGGTTCCACGGTGGAATTCACGAGACCACCTGCCAGAACGGCAGGGTCGCCTCGTCGTCCAGCTTCTCGAAGCCCACCTCGACCGGCAGGCCGACCCGCACCTCGGCGGGGTCGATGCCGCGCAGTTCCCCGAGCATGCGCACGCCCTCCTCCAACTCGACCAGCGCGACCACGAACGGCAGCTGCCGCCCCGGCACTTTCGGCGCGTGGTGCACGACGTAACTGAACACGCTGCCGCGCCCGGAAGCGACCACGTAATCGGTGGGCTTCGACTTGTCCTGCCAAATGGCCGGAATGGGCGGATGCCGCAGCGTTCCATCCGGCAGCCGCTGAATCCGCAGCTCGCCGACTTTGGTTCCCTCCCAGAAGAATTCGGTGTCCAGGGAGACCAGCGGCTTGACCCGCTCGCCCGCGGCGGGTTTCGGCGCGGCGGTGCCGGGCGCGAATTTCAGCAGCCGGAACAGCATCTCGGCGACCACCTCGTCACCCACACGCCAGGTGGTCTGGAAGGTGACGAACCACCCCTCCCCCAATGCGGTCCGCTTCGGACCACGAATGTCCGACAGCCTGCTGGTCACCGAAACCTGTTCGCCCACATTGAGATAGCGGTGGTAGGTCTGCTGACAGTCAGTGGCGACCACGGAGGTGTAGCCCGCGGCGTCGAGCAGTGCGGTGACCGCACCCATCGGGTCGTCGGCGGGCCGAGAACCCCCGAGCCCGAACATGGTCCACACCTGAGCCATCGCGGGCGGGGCGACGACCCCGGGATGCCCCGCGGCGCGAGCCGCCGCCTCGTCGACATAGATGGGATTGGCATCGCCGAGTGCCTCGACCCAGTTGCTGATCATCGGCTGGTTCACCGGATCACGCCCGAAACGGGGTGCGCACTCGCCCGCCGCTCGGATGGCCTCGGCCGCGGCGATGATCGCTTCCGGAGTGGTGGTTTCCGGCACGCGCGACTCCTTCACTGATTAACGGGGGACTCGCGGCAACCGCAGTCCGGACGAGGCGATCAGTTCGCGCATCACCTCGTTGACGCCGCCGCCGAAGGTCACCACCAGGTTCTGCTTGGTCCGCCGATCCAGCCAGGTGGACAGTTCCGCGGTGTCCGGTTCGGCCGGATCGCCATAGCGGCCGACGATCTCCTCGGCGAGCCTGCCCGCCTCCTGCAGCGACTCGGTGGAGAAGACCTTGGTGGCCGAGGCGTCGGCGATCACCTGCGCCTGGTCCCCGTCGTCCGTCCCTGCCACCTGCCAGTTCAGCAGTTCGTTCAGCCGGACCATGGCGTGCATGCGCCCGAGCGAGCGCCGCACGTCGAGCTCGCCGAGCACCCCGTGCGACTGCGCCCAGTCCCGGACCCGGTCGTAGAGCTGCTCGATCTTGCCGGACGGACCCAGGCTCACCCGCTCGTGGTTGAGCTGCGTCGTGATCAGCTTCCAGCCCTCGTTCTCCGCGCCGACCAGCATGTTCGCCGGCACCCGCACGTTGTCGAAGTAGGTCGCGTTGGTGTGGTGGGCGCCGTCGCAGGTGATGATCGGCGTCCACGAGTAGCCGGGGTCGGCGGTGTCCACGATCAGGATGGTGATGCCGCGGTGGCGCGACTCGGCCGTGCCGGTGCGGCAGGCCAGCCAGACGTAGTCCGCCTCGTGCGCGCCGGTGGTGAAGACCTTCTGCCCGTTGACGATCCAGTCCCCGGACTCGTCGCGCACCGCGGAGGTGCGCAGCGACGCCAGGTCGGTGCCCGCCTCGGGTTCGGAGTAGCCGATCGCGAAATGGATGTCTCCGGTGAGGATTCCGGGCAGGAACTTCTGTTTCTGTTCCTCGGTGCCGAACTGCTGCAACGTCGGGCCGACCGTCAGCAGGGTCACCAGCGGAAGCGGGACGTCGGCCCGGACCGCCTCGTTGAAGAAGATCTGCTGTTCGACCGGCCCGAAGCCCTGGCCGCCGTACTCCTTCGGCCATCCGACGCCGAGCCAGCCGTCGCCTCCCATCCTCCGCACCACCGCGCGGTAGGCGTCACCGTGCCGGTTCACCGCCATCTCGGCCTCCTCCTCGGGAGTCACGAGATGGGCGAAATAGGCGCGCAGCTCGTCGCGTAGCCGGCGCTGCTCGGCGGTCAGGTCGATGAACACCTTGCCCCCAATCGATCGAGTCGGAACGACGCGCCGCCGAGCCAGCGGGCGATGTCCTTGGCCTGCGAGTAGTAGCGATGCATCGGGTGGGTCATGTCCACGCCGAGACCGCCGTGCAGGTGATGACACTTCTGCATGGCCGTCGGCAGTTCCGCGGCCACGGTGTAGGCCAGGATCTCCAGGTCGTCGTCGGTGCGCTCGCGATGCTGCTGACTCGCATCCTGCTGGGCAAGCGCCCAGTTCGCCGACGCCGCGGCGACGTGCAGGGTCCGCGAGACGACGTACAGGTCGGCGATCTGCTGGGCCACCGCCTGGAACTGCGCCAGCGGCCTGCCGAACTGGTTGCGGGTGCGCAGATGCTCGGCGGTCAGGATGATCGCGCCCTTGAGCAGCCCGTCGGCCACCGAGCCGATCGAGGCCAGCGCCAGCCGGTGCAGCTCGCCCAGCCCGGTCGGCCACAGCTGGTCGGCCGGAATCTCCACCTGGTCCAGCAGCACGGTGCATTCGGGGATGCCGCCGGAGACCGGCGTCGGCGTCATGGTGAGCCCCTCGGCATCCGCGTCGATCAGCGCGATGCCGGAATTGGTCGGCACGAGCAGCCAGCGTGCCTGCTCCGCGTAGGGCACCGCGATCTTGCACCCGCTGACGCGCACGGTCTTGCCGCTGGCGACCGCGATGGTCTCCGGCTTGTCGATGAACGGCGCCGCCGGTTCGCTCAGCGCCGCCGTGAGCACGGTGCCCTTGGCGACCTCGGGCAGCACCTGCGCCTGGACGCTGTCGGGCGCGGAGGCCACCAGTGGCAGCACACCGAAGCCGAGCGTAGGAAGGGCCGGTACCGCGACAGCGTCCATAGCCAGCTCGGTGAGGAGCACGGACACCTCGAGCAGACCCATGCCGTCGCCACCGTGGCGCTCCGGTAACGGAACGGAGAGCAGGCCGGAGTCGACCAGTCTCGGCCACAGTTCCATATCGCGTGCGGGTTCGTGCTCCATCAAGCTCACGACGACTTCGGCCACCGCGTCTTGGCCCTCGTCCCTGGTGAAATCCACGTCTTTCTCCCAGTTGTCTCGATGACTAGTTATCCGCGTCACGAGGCAGCCCCAGAATCCGCTCACCGGCCACGGTGAGCAGAATCTGCTCGGTTCCACCAGCGATCGATAGACAACGCGTGAGCAGGAATTCCTTCGCCGCATCGGCATCCTGCGCGCCGACGGGCCCTGCCGTCTCGACAGCGAATTCCGCGACCGCTTGGCGGTGGCGCACCCCGACCAACTTCCGTACGCTACTCTGCGCACCCGGATCCGCGCCGACCAGCGCCTTCAGCGTGGCGCGTTGCTCGAGCAAAAGTCCGGCGATCGCCTCCGCGACGAATCCGCCGAGCCGGTCGTTCACCAGTTCCGCACCGGGTCCGGTCGCGGGGGATTTCGCGATCAGTTCCTCCAGTACCGGCCCGATGCCATTGCCGCCCATCGCGACCCGCTCGGTCGACAACGTGGAGCGCGCGATTTTCCATCCGTTGTTCACCGCGCCGACCACACAGTCGTCCGGTACGAATACGTCGTCGAGAAAAACCTCGCTGAATCGCGCCTCGCCGGTGATCTGCACCAGCGGGCGGATCTCCAGTCCGGCGCTGCGCATGTCGACCAGGAAATAGGTGATTCCGCGATGCTTGGGCGCGTCCGGATCGGTGCGAGCCAAACAAATTCCCCAATTCGCTTTGTCACCCAGCGAAGTCCACACCTTTTGCCCGCGCAGCACCCAACCGCCGTCCGCCTTTTTCGCGGTGGTACGCAGCGCGGCCAGGTCCGAACCCGCCTCGGGCTCGCTGAACAACTGGCACCAGACCACCTCGCCGCGCAGGGTCGGCCAGGCGAACCGGTCGATCTGCTCCTGGGTGCCGTGTTGCAGCAGCGTGGGAACCGCCCAGCCGCCGACGGCCAGGTCCGGCGCGGCGAGCCCGGCGCGGCGCAGTTCCTCGGAGATCATCAGGCCGGTCATGGGGTCGGCGCCGCGCCCGTACGGCCGCGGCCAATGCGGCATCACCAGTCCCGCCTCCACCAGGGCCGCGCGCTGCCGATCGGCGGGCAGCGCCGCGATCCGCGCGACCTCCGCGGCCAGTTCGCGCGCGTTGTCGCCGTCCACGGTGGCGACGCCTTCCGCGGCGAAGACCCGGTCGGCGCCGGTGGTCCGCCGCAGGCCACGCCGGGTCAACTCGGCGACCCGGGCCCGCCAGCGCGCCGAACCGCCGAGCAACTGGCGCAGCGCCACCGCCCTGCGCAGGTACAGGTGCGCGTCGTGTTCCCAGGTGAACCCGATCCCGCCGAGCACCTGGATGCAGTCCTTGGCGGTGTCGACCGCCGCGTCCAACGCGATGGCGGCCGCGATGGCGGCGGCGATCGGCAGTTCCGCGCCGCCCTCGTCCACGGCGGCCGCGGTGTCGGCCGCGACGGCGCGGATGAGTTCGGTGCGGCACAGCATCCAGGCGCAGATGTGCTTGACCGCCTGGAACGATCCGATCTTGCGGCCGAACTGCTCGCGCACCTTGGCGTACTCGACCGCGGTCTCCAGGCACCAGCCCGCGAGTCCGGCCAGTTCGGCGGCGACCAGCGCGACGAGCAGATCCTCGGCCGGGTGCGGCGCGGCGAACACCCGCTCGACGGGCACGCGCAGGTCCGTGCACTGCACCCGCGCCAGCGGCGTGCTCGGGTCCAGCGGCGCGAGCGGTTCCACCCGCATGCCGTCGGCGCCGGGCGGAACGAGGCACCAGCGCCGCCCCTGCGGGAGCTCGACCGGAAGCAGCACGGCGGTGCCGGGCGCGGCGCCGAGCACGGAATCCCAGGCACCCGTGAGCAACAACGCGTCGCTTGCGGCGGGTACGCTCACCGTCGAACCGACAACGACGTCGAGCGCGACACCGCAGGGCAGGTCCTCGTCCAGGCTGCCCGCGGTGATCAGATTGGCCAAAGCCGTTGCGAGCACGGGGCCGCCGACCAGATCGTGCGCCGCCTGCTCCAGCAGAACGGCGAGATCGGCGACCGACCCGCCCGCGCCGCCGGCGTCCTCGGCCACCGCGACACGGAAGATCCCGATCTCGGCGAGCGCGGGCCAGTAGGCGCGCCAGAAGTCGGCCGAACCGGTCCGCATTGTTGCAATTGGACGGACCGACGCCGCCCATCCGCGCATCGACTCCTGAACGGCTTTATGCTCGTCAGTGGTGGCGATGGTCACACTCCATACCGCCTTTCCGGCGTGACTCCCACACCTAGAACATGTTCTAATATCCTAGCCGGGCGGAAGTCAAGAGACCATCGCCGCCGCGGCGGACCGCGCACGCGGCCGACGAAACGACGTTTCCGGAAAGGACTTTCATCGATGGCCAGTCCGTCCCGTTCGCAGCCAGCCGACCCGAGCGCGGCACTGCCCGCCGCAACGGTCACCACGCTCAGTGAGGACGAACTGAGCTCGGCGGCGCAGCGCGAGCGGCGCAAGCGGATTCTGGACGCGACCCTGGCGCTGGCGTCCAAGGGCGGTTACGACGCGGTTCAGATGCGGGCGGTGGCCGAGCGCGCCGACGTCGCGGTCGGCACGCTGTATCGGTACTTCCCGTCCAAGGTGCACCTGCTGGTCTCGGCGCTCTCGCGCGAATTCGAGCAGATCGAAGGCAAACGCAAGCCGCTTGCCGGACAGACTCCGCAGGAGCGCATGCACCTGCTGCTGACCCAGATCACCCGGATGATGCAGCGCGACCCGCTGCTCACCGAGGCCATGACCCGCGCGTTCATGTTCGCCGACGCCTCGGCCGCCGCCGAGGTCGACCGCGTCGGCAAGGTGATGGACCGGGTGTTCGCGCGCGCCATGAACGACGGCGAGCCCACCGAACGGCAGCTGGCCATCGCGCGGGTGATCAGCGATGTCTGGTTGTCGAATCTGGTGGCCTGGCTGACCCGGCGGGCCTCCGCGACCGACGTCACCGAACGTCTCGAACTGACCGTCGACCTGCTGCTCGGCGAACGCAACCAGTAAACGGACGACGGGCCAGGTCAGCGCACACCGAGCGAATTCGACGCCCGGCCGCCACGCCGGGCTCGAATTGCCCCTGTACTGCGACGAAGCTCACCCGACCCGGTCGCGTTGCCGTTAGCTGGGCGGATATGTTGGACGCGAGATCAACACGTGCGTTATCGTGCGCACGCGGACCGGCGCTCTTCTGTGCGGCAAATTCAACCCAGTATTGTTTTGCCCGCCCCCTGAAAAAATCCTCCGATCACTAGGTTGGATGCGTGAGCGCACAGGATCTGCCACTGGAACTTCGCCGTGCACTGTCGACGGTCGCGCGCGTGCCACGGCTGCTGGTCGCATCGGACTACGACGGGACACTCGCGCCCATCGTGTCCGACCCGGCCAAAGCCTTTCCCCATCGGGAATCGGTGAGCGCGTTACGGGCACTCGCCGGCCTCACCGGTACCACCGCCGCCGTGATATCCGGGCGCGCGCTGCGGGATCTCGCGGCGCTGTCGCGCCTGCCGGTCGAAGTGCAACTGATCGGCAGCCACGGCTCGGAATTCGACGTGGGCTTCGTCCACGCGATCGACAACGACGCCAAGCATCTGCTCCAAGAGTTGCAGTCGGCGCTCAACAAGATCGCCGCGGACAATCCCGGCGTCACGGTCGAGATCAAACCGGCCAGTGTGGCCCTGCACGTGCGCAACGCGAGCCCCGAGATCGGGCATCGCGCGCTCTCGCAGGTCCGGCTCGGCCCGGCGTGCTGGTTCGGCGTTCAGGTCACCGAGGGCAAGGCCGTCATCGAACTGGCCGTGGTGCAGACCGACAAGGGCACCGCGCTGGACACCGTGCGCCACCAGGCGGGCGCCTCGGCCGCGGTGTTCTTCGGCGACGACGTCACCGACGAAAAGGCGTTCCGGGTGCTGTCGGGTCCGGACGTCGGCATCAAGGTCGGCGACGGCGAGAGCCTGGCCAAATTCCGGGTGGACAGCACCGAGGCCGTAGCTTGCGCACTGGCCTACCTGCTCGAGGAGCGGCGGACCTGGCTGGCCGGAGCGAGCGCCCCGCGCATCGAGCGGCTGACCATGCTGGCCAGCCCGCGCTCGGTCGCGCTGCTCACCCCCGACGCCACGGTGACCTGGTTCTGCCACCCGGAACCGGACTCGGCCGCGGTGTTCGCGCACCTGCTCGGCGGCCCGCAGGGCGGTCACTTCACCATCGAGCCGGAGCGGCCGGGCCTTCCGCTCTCGCAGCGTTACGTCGACGGCACGATGACCGTCGAAACCCGATGGGCCAGTTTGCAGGTCACCGACTACCTGCCGCACGACGTCGCGCCGACCCGCACCGATCTGACCAGGGTGATCACCGGCGACGCGAAGGCCGTGGTCACCTTCGCCCCGCGACCGGAGTTCGGTCAGGTTCCGGTGAACCTGGAGGCCCAGGAGGGCGGGCTGCGGGTGTACGGCACCAACGATCCGATCGTGCTGCGGTCCCCTGGCGTGCAGTGGGAGATCGTCACCGACGGCACCCATGAATCCGCACGCGCCGTGGTGGACCCGTCGCGCGGCCCGATCGTCCTCGAACTGCGCTGCGGCACCCAGGATCTCGAACCCGCCCAGACCAGTGAGGCGGAGCGGCGACGCGAGGCGGAGCGCTACTGGTCGGAATGGGCCGCTGGGCTCACGCTGCCGCCGCTGAAGCCGGACCTGATGAAGCGTTCCGCGCTCACCCTGCGCGGTCTCGTGCACGCCCCGTCCGGCTCGATCCTCGCGGCGGCCACCACCTCGCTGCCCGAGGACATCGGCGGCGTCCGCAACTGGGACTACCGCTACTGCTGGCTGCGCGACGCGGCGCTGACCGCGTCCGCGCTGGTCTCGCTCGGCTCGCTCGCCGAGGCGGAGAACTTCCTCGGGTGGGTGCACCGGGTGCTGGAGACGATCCCCGGGCCCGAGCGCCTGCACCCGCTGTACACGCTCTACGGCGAGACGCTGCCGCCGGAGGCATCGATCGACCAGCTCCCCGGCTACGCGGGCTCGCGCCCGGTGCGCGTCGGCAACGCGGCGAACATGCAGGTGCAGCTGGACGTCTTCGGTCCGATCGTCGATCTCATCGCGACCCTGGCGCACGCCAGGGAGCTGCGCGGCGTCACCGATCCGACGGGCGTGCTGCCGGACGCCGACTGGGAGCTGGTGTGCGCCATGGTCTCGGCCGTGCAGCGGCGCTGGCAGGAGCCCGACCACGGCATCTGGGAGATCCGCGGCAACCCGCGCCACCACGTGTATTCGAAGGTGATGGGCTGGCTCACCGTCGACCGGGCGCTGACCCTGGCGCAGAAGTTCGATCGCGAGGTCGACCCGGACTGGCCGGTGCTGCGCGACACCATCGCCGACGAGGTGAAGGCCAAGGGCTGGAACGACGAGGTGCAGTCCTACACCGCGGCCTACGACGGCACCGACCTGGACGCCGCGACCCTGCACATCGGGCTGAGCGGCCTGATCGATCCGTCCGACCCGCGGTTCGCGGCGACCGTCGTGGCGACCGAGGCCGAGCTGCGCAGCGGTTCGACCGTGTACCGCTACCACCACGACGACGGACTACCCGGCGGCGAGGGCGGGTTCCACCTGTGCGCGGCCTGGCTGGTCGAGGCGTACCTGCTGATCGGGAAGCGCTCGGACGCCGAGGCGCTGTTCGCCCAGCTGGTCGACGTCGCTGGCCCGACCGGACTGCTCAGCGAGGAATACGACCCGGTGGCCGAACGCTCGCTCGGCAACCACCCGCAGGCCTACAGCCATCTCGGCCTGTTGCGGTGCGCGCAGCTGCTCGGACAGCCGGTGGAGGCCGCGCTGGTCTGACGTAGCAAACCGCTCGAAGGGCCCGCGAACGAGGAATCGTTCACGGGCCCTTCGTCTTTCGTTTCCGCGTGGCTGCCGGAATCTACCGTTTGACCTGCTTTGCTAGAGTTAAACGGGAACGATTTCCATTTTGATCTGCCGGACTGCCAGGAGTGCCCCCACGTGAATACCGGATTTGCCATGAGATGCGTAAGCCTCGCCGTGGGGATCGCCTCAGCCGTGACACTCGCCGCCTGCGGCGACTCGAGCGCCTCGGACCGGCCCACCGTCGTCGCCTCCACCGACGTGTGGGGCGATATCGCCGCCGCCATCGCGGGCCCCGACGCCACCGTCCGGTCGCTGATCACCGATCCGTCCGCCGACCCGCACTCGCACGAGACCTCGGCCGTGGAGTCCGCCGAGCTCAGCGACGCCGACCTGGTGGTGTACAACGGCGGCGGTTACGACGAGTTCGCCGAGAAGGCGGTGGCGGGCACGAACAAGCGCACCGTGGACGCCTTCGCCGTCCGGGTGGACAAGAGCGACGAGAACGAGCACATCTGGTACGACGTGCGCACCGTCGGCGTGGTGGCCGACGGGATCGCGACCCAGCTCGGCGAACTGGACCCGGACAAGGCCTCGGCCTACGCCGAGCGCGCGAAGGCGTTCAAGGACCGGCTCGCCGCGATCACCGCGATCACCGGCAAGCTGGCCGCCGAGCACCCGAGAACGCCGGTGCTGCAGACCGAGCCGATCGCGCACTACCTCCTGGTCGCCGCCGGGGCCGATGACCTCACCCCGCACGAGTTCCAGGAGGCCATCGAGCAGGAGACCGATCCGGCTCCGGCGGCCGTCGCGGCCACCCAGGACCTGCTCACCGGCAAGCGGGTGCGCGCGCTGATCTACAACGTGCAGACCGAGGACAAGATCACCAAGGATCTGCGGGGCACCGCGCAGAACGCGGGCATCACGGTGGTCGAGGTTTCCGAAACCCTGCCCGACGGTGTGGATTACATTCAGTGGCAGACGAAGAACGCGCAGGCGCTGGCCACCGCGCTGGGCTGAGCAGATGAACAAGGGAGCCGCGCTGACCGAGCACACCGACCGGGTCGACCGGCGGCGAGCGAGCCGTGCGGACGACTCGGCCGTCGTCCGGCTGGAATCGGCCCGATTGTCCTTCGGCGATCGAATCCTCTGGGATGGGCTGGATCTCCGTGTCGCTCCCGGCGAATTCGTCGCCGTTCTCGGCCCGAATGGATCGGGCAAGACGTCCTTGCTGAAGGTGCTGCTGGGCCAGCTCGGGCTGAGTGCGGGCACGGCGCGGATCGCGGGGGCGCCCGCGCGCACCGGCAATCACGACATCGGCTATGTGCCGCAACAGAAGACGATCGACGCCGGAGTGCAGTTGCGCGGCGTCGATCTCGTCGGTCTGGGCGTCGACGGGCACCGCTGGGGCCTCGGCCTGCGCTCCCGCGCCGAACGCAGACGCAAGGTGGCCGCGGCCATCGCCGACGTCGGCGCGCAGCACTTCGCTTACGCGCCACTGGAATCCATGTCCGGCGGCGAGCAGCAGCGACTGCGGGTGGCGCAGGCCCTGGTCGGCGATCCGAAGGTGCTGCTGTGCGACGAGCCGCTGCTGAGCCTGGACCTGGCCAACCAGCGACTGGTCGCCGAGCTCATCGACCGGCGGCGGCGCACCCACGACACCGCCGTGCTGTTCGTGACGCACGAGATCAATCCGATTCTGCCGCTGGTGGACCGGGTGCTGTACCTCGTCGACGGGCAATTCCGGATCGGAACGCCGGACGAGGTGATGACCTCGGCGGTCCTCTCCGAGCTGTACCGGACCCAGGTGGACGTCCTGCGGGTGCGCGGGCGTCTGGTTGTCGTCGGCACCGGCGACACGATGGACGCGCTCGGCACCGCGGGCGGGCACTGCCATGGCGCGGCGGGCGACGGGTTCGCGCCCGGCGTCTCGGCATCAGACGGCGCCGCAGCGTCCGGCGTCGCCGGGTCCAGCGATCCGGTGTCTCCTGGCAGGGGCACGCGACCTGGCGATCCGAGAACAGACGGCGGTACGCCCGCACCACCGAATGGCCCGGCGACCGACACCACTGAGTCGGGTCACCCGGCACGGAGCGACTCGGCGACGGCTGGCCCGGCGACCGCGGGACTGACAACCGCGCCCGCGATCACGGGCGATCCGGCAACCAACAGGGCCGGGCCCACGCGACTGACGCCGAGCGACTCGGCACCAGGAAACGGAACATCCAGGCGCCCGGAGATCGACGACAACGCGACTCCTTCGGCTGGCACAGCGCCGCCTGTTTCCACCACTGGCGCGGCCGACCCGGTCGACGGCGACGGCAGCGGCGATGCCACCCGGTCGGCGGCGCGGCAGGATCCGAGCGGAGTGCGGTCGTGATCGACAAGCTTTCCGGCGTCCTCACGAAGATGCTGGACTTCGGCACCACCACGAACCTGCTGTCCTACGGCTTCGTCCAGCAGGCGTTGCTGGCCGCGGCGCTGCTCGGGCTGCTGTCCGGGGTGATCGGTCCACTGATCATCAGCAGGCAGATGTCCTTCGCCGTGCACGGCACCAGCGAGCTGTCGCTGACCGGCGCCGCCGCGGCGCTGCTGGCCGGTATCGGCGTCGGCCTGGGCGCCATCGCCGGGTCCGTGGTCGCCGCGGTGCTCTTCGGTCTGCTGGGAACCCGTGCGCGCGAGCGCGATTCGGTGATCGCGGTGGTGCTCTCGTTCGGGCTCGGACTCTCGGTGCTGTTCCTGTGGCTGGGGCCCGACCGTGCGGGATCGAAGTTCTCGCTGCTCACCGGCCAGGTGGTCAGCGTCGGCAACAACGGCCTCGGATTGCTCGCGGTATGCACGGCGGGGGTGATCGCGGTGCTCGCGTTCGTCTACCGGCCGCTGCTGTTCGCCAGCTCCGATCCGGAGGTGGCGGTGGCGCGCGGGGTCCCGGTGCGCGCGCTGTCCATCGTGTTCGCCGTGCTCCTCGGCATTACGGCGGCATTCGGCGTGCAGATCGTCGGGGCGCTGCTGGTGCTCGCGCTGTTGATCACCCCGGCCGCCGCCGCGGCCCAGCTCACCGCGAATCCGGTGCGGGCCACCGTGCTCGCCGTGGTGTTCGCCGAAATCGCCGCGGTCGGCGGCATTCTGCTGTCGCTGGCGCCCGGCGTCCCGGTCTCGACGTTCGTCACCACGATTTCGTTCCTGATCTACCTCGGCTGCCGCATACTCGGAACCCGCCACCGCCGCCTGGCTCGCGCTCGCTGAGCGACCGCGAGCATTGCTGCCGCCGCCCGCGGTCCACATCGGCTCACCCATGCGCTGGAGCGCCGCCTGCCCCGGCGCGCGGTAGCAGGGCAAGCGGGCCGCACAGCCTCCGTCACGGTGTCGCACTACGGAACATGCCGAGGGAGGCGCGTGTGATCGATCCGCCTCGAGCCGCGTTCTCGATGACCGCGACCGTGCGCCGTGACGTCGACCCGAATGCCATAGTCACCGCAGCTCAGCGGCCTTGCCGAGCACCGGGTGAGATTTTGAGGGCAGCCGCCTTCAGTCACTTCCGGTGGGTTTCGTATGCTCGACCCGATCGCGCCCCCGAACGAATGGTGACCAACGATGATCGACTTCGCGATTCCCGCCGAACTCGCCGCCGAACGCGACCGAGTCCGCCGATTCGTCATCGACAAGATCGTCCCGTACGAGCGGGACCCACGCCTCACCGCGCACGGCCCGACCGACGATCTGCGGCAGGAACTCGTCGAACTCGCCCGCGCCGAGCAGCTGCTCACCGTCCAGGCGCCCGAATCGCTCGGCGGACGCGGACTGTCCCACCTCGAGCAGGCGGTGATCTACGAGGCGGCGGGCTGGTCGACGCTCGGCCCGATCGCGATGAACTGCGCGGCGCCCGACGAGGGCAACATGTTCCTGCTGTCCAAGGTCGCCGACCCCGATCAGGTGCGGCGCTATCTGGCACCCGTTGTCGCCGGACAGCAGCGCTCGGTGTTCGCCATGACCGAGCCCGACGGCGCCGGGTCCGACCCGGCGCAGCTGGCCACCGAAGCCGTCTTCGACGGCGAGAACTTCACCATCAACGGCCGCAAATGGCTGATCACCGGCGCGAATGGCGCGAAGACCTGGATCATCATGGCCCGGCTCGCACCCAATCCGCATCTGCCGGAAGGCCCCACGCTGTTCCTCACCGACGGCGACCAGCCCGGCATCGTCATCGAACGCACGATGAACACCATGGACCGCAACTACGTCGCCGGGCACGGTGTGGTCCGCTTCGACAACCTGGTCCTGCCCAGGGAGGCGCTGCTCGGCGAGGCGGGCCAAGCGCTGCGCTACGCCCAGCTCCGGCTGGCGCCGGCCCGCCTGACCCACTGCATGCGCTGGCTCGGCGCGGCCGAGCGAGCACAGAGCATCGCGGTGGAACACGCTCGCACCCGCACCGCGTTCGGCAAGCCGATCGGCGAGCACGAGGGCGTGTCGTTCATGCTGGCCGACAACGAGATCGCGCTGCACCAGTGCAGGCTCACCATCTGGCACGCGTGCTGGCTGATGGACAACGGCGAGAAGGCACGGCATGAGAGTTCGATCGCGAAGGCGTTCGTCTCCGAGGAGCTGTTCCGGGTCGCCGATCGATGCGTGCAGGTGCTCGGCGGCATCGGCATCAGTGACGAGACCGTAGTGGAGATGATCTTCCGGGACATGCGCGCCTTCCGGCTCTACGACGGACCCACCGAAGTGCACAAGTACGCGATCGGGCGCAAAGTCCTGCGCGGATAGCCGAAAATTTACGGCCTGGGGTGAGCTGCGCCCGTCGGCTAACATCCTTGGGCATGAGTTCGGAACTGCACGTCGATGTCTCCCAAGGCGTCGCCGTGCTCACGCTCAACCGTCCCGCTCAGCAGAACGCCTTCACGCCGACGATGGCCGCCGAACTGGGTGCCGCCCTCCAGCGCTGCGATGCGGAAGACGCCATCCGCGCCGTCGTCGTCACCGGCACCCCGCCCGCGTTCTGCGCGGGGGCGGACCTATCCAATCGGGTGGGCGAGGTCAGCGCGACCATCGATCCGCCCCCGTGGCGGGTGCGCAAACCCGTGATCGCGGCGGTGAACGGGCATGCGGTCGGCATCGGCCTGGCCCTCGCCCTGCAGTGCGACCTACGATATATGGCGCGCGACGCGGTCTACGGGCTCAACCAGGTCCGCCGCGGCGTCCTCGCCGACGGATACGCGCACTGGACGCTACCCCGCCTGATCGGCATGGCGAACGCCGCCGACATCATGCTGACCGGACGCACCTTCGACGGCGACGAGGCGAAGGCGATGGGCTTGGCGAACAGCTGTTTGCCCGGCGGCGAGGTGCTACCGACGGCGCTGGCCGTCGCGCACGACATCGCCAACGGCTCGGCCCCGCTCCCGGTCGCGCTATCCAAGCGGCTGCTATGGGAGGGGCTCGGGATGAGCCCGGCCGTGGTCGGTCAGCTGGAAACCGACCTCAACCAGCACGCCGCCAAGAGCATCGACGGCGGTGAGGCCATGGCCGCGTTCCGGGATCGCCGACAACCGAGCTGGTCCGGCAGTGTCAGCACGGAATGGCCCGCCTGGGACGCCGCCGGTGAGCGCGAGAGGCCCAGCCTGGACTAGGTGGCTGCCCGACCGCACTCGGCCCAGCGCGGGCTCCGTCCGCCTGCGCAGCCCTCTGCGGGCCACCTCAGGCCCGCCCGGCCGCGGCCTGCTGCGACCATCCCAATCGTCGCTCGGCGCTGCCGCGGGCGGACTTCCTCCGGCTGCGCTCGTTATGCGTTGCCCCCGAGCAGGATGAACAGGAACAGCAGCGCGAAGATGATCATCAAGACGGTGCCGATGATGCCGAGGATGTAACCGACCATCACCTGGGCCCGGCCGCCGTACGGCTGCACCGGACCGGTGCCTTTCGCGGCCGCTTCGAGCGAATCCTCGATGTCGTTGAGCGCCCGCCGACCCAGTGCCCATGCCACCGGCCCCAGCACGCCGCAGCAGAGGACACTTCCCGCGCCGAGGAACAACACCGCCGACGCGTTCGGATGCTCGATCGGCTGCCCGATGGGCTGATTGGGTATCACCACCAGCTGATCCGCCTCTCCGTGTCTTCAGGCCGTACTAGTCAGGTAACGCAAGATTTGCGTTCAGGTCCTGCGTTGGGTCCGCTTCAGTACTGGGCGTACCCGAGGAGTTACCCATGTGCGTACGAAATCGGTCGTTGCGCATCGTTATTCAGGTTAGATCACCGGACCGCGCGGGGCGAAGTTCACGATGCTGGGGGTAACTCGTCAGCAGGCCCAGAACTGAAGTCGCACCAGATACGGGACCTGAACGCAATCCGCATCACCCGCTGATACAGCCTGAAGCCCCGAAGAGGCGGAACATCCTCGCGATCAAATCCGGCGCTGCCGGGCGACTTCCGAGAGCACCACACCGGCGGCTACCGAGGCGTTGAGCGATTCCACCGGACCGGCCATCGGAATGGACAGGACCGCGTCGCAGGTCTCGCGGACCAAGCGGGACAGGCCCTTGCCCTCCGAGCCGACCACGATCACGGTGGGCTCGCGTCCGTCGAACTCGTCCAGGGTGGTGTCGCCGCCCGCGTCCAAGCCGACGACCTGAACGCCCTGCGCGGCCCAATCCTTCAGTGTGCGGGTCAGATTCGTGGCCCGGGCGACCGGAAGCCGTGCCGCGGCGCCCGCGCTGGTACGCCAGGCCACTGCCGTGACGCTCGCGCTGCGCCGCTGCGGAATCAGCACCCCGTGGCCGCCGAAAGCCGCCACGGAACGGATCACCGCGCCGAGGTTGCGCGGGTCGGAGATGTTGTCCAGCGCGACGAGCAGCGCGGGAGCCGCCGATTTCCGGGCCAGATCGAGCAGATCGTCGGGATGGGCGTAGCGGTACGGCGGCACCTGCAAGGCAACGCCTTGGTGTAATCCATTGGCGCTCATCCGATCCAGATCGGTGCGCGGCACCTCCAGGATGGAGATGCCCGAGTCGGCGGCCAGCCGCACGCTCTCGGTCAATCGGTCGTCGTTCTCCGTGCCGACCGCGACGTACAGCGCCGTCGCGGGCACTCCCGCGCGCAGACACTCCACCACCGGGTTGCGCCCGAGCACCAACTCCGGACCGTCATCGGTCCTGCGTCCCGCGGGCCGCGCGGCCGCACCGCCGCGTGCGGACGTACCGTGGGCTGCCTTGGCTTTCGCGGCGGCTCGCTTGGCGGCGGGATGCTTGGTCCGCTTCTCGGCGGGCGGCGTCGCGCCGCGTCCCTCCAGCCCGCGCCTGCGTTTGCCGCCGGAGCCGACCACCGCGCCCTTCTTGGTGCCGGTCTTGCGCACCGCGCCTCGGCGCTGCGAATTGCCTGCCATCACTTGGCCTTTCCGGATTGCGGTGCGCCCAGCGCCCATTCGGGACCGTTGGCCGTGTCGGTGACCTCGATGCCCGCCGACTGCAGACGATCGCGCACGGCGTCGGCGGTCGGCCAGTCCTTCGCGGCCCGCGCCTGCTGGCGACGGTCGAGTTCCGCGCCGACCAGCACGTCGAGTGCGCTGAGCGCGGCCGAGGAGTCGCTCGGCGCGTACCAGTGCGGGTCGAGCGGATCGACACCCAGGATGCCGAGCATGGCCCGCACCTGACCGGCCATGTCGCGGGCCGAGTCGATCGCGCCGACCTCCAATGCCTTGTTGCCTTCGTGCACCACGCGGTGGATCTCGGCCAGCGCTTTCGGCACCGCGAGATCGTCGTCGAGGGCGGCGGCGAACGCGTCGGTCCACTTGCCCACCGGGATCTCCCCGGCCCGGTCCAACACCCGGTTCACGAACGCCTCGATCCGCTGAAAGGACTGGGCGGCGTCGTACAGCGCCTTGTCCGAGTACTCCAGCATCGAGCGATAGTGCGCGCTGCCCAGGTAGAACCGCAGTTCGACGGCGCGGACCTTCCTCAGCACGTTCGGCACCGAGAGCACGTTGCCCAGGGACTTGGACATCTTCTCCCCGCCCATGGTGACCCAGCCGTTGTGCAGCCAGTACCTGGCGAAGCCGTCGCCGGCGCCCTTGGACTGGGCGATCTCGTTCTCATGGTGCGGGAACACCAGATCCATACCGCCGCAGTGGATGTCGAACTCGGCGCCGAGATAGAACTCGGCCATGGCGGAGCATTCCAGGTGCCAACCGGGGCGACCCGGCCCCCACGGCGACGGCCAGGTCGGCTCGCCCGGCTTGGCGGCTTTCCACAGGGTGAAGTCACGTGGGTCGCGCTTGCCCTCGCCCGCGCTCTCACCCTGGTGCACGTCATCGAGTTTGTGGCCGGAGAGCTTGCCGTACTCGGGGTAGCTCACCACGTCGAAGTAGACATTGCCCGCCGAGGCGTAGGCGTGACCCCGATCGATCAGCCGCTGCATCATCTCGACCATCTGCGTGATGTGGCCGGTGGCGCGGGGCTCCGCGGACGGCGGCAGCACCCCGAGCTCCTCGTAGGCGCGATCGAAGGCGCGCTCGTGCGTGGCGGCCCATTCCCACCACGGCCTGCCCGCCTCGGCGGCCTTGGTCAGGATCTTGTCCTCGATATCGGTGACGTTGCGGATGAACCAGACGTCGAAGTCGTGCGCGAGCAGCCAGCGTCGCAGCACGTCGAACGCGACGCCGCTGCGCACATGGCCGATGTGCGGCTCACCCTGTACGGTGGCGCCACAGAGGTACACCGAAGCACGGCCGGGGACCAGCGGCGCGAATTCGCGCACGGTCCGCGTGTCGGTGTCAAAGAGGCGCAGCGTCACGGCAGTCGATCCTAGCTGGTGGTAAAGGGCGTTCACGGACCGGCTCTGGTCCGCCGGAGCAGGATCAACGACACGCTTGCAGCAGAGCCGTCGCCACGGCGGCGACGCCCTCGCCGCGGCCGGTCAGCCCGAGACCGTCGGTGGTGGTGCCGGACACCGAAACCGGGGCGCCGAGCAGCTCGCCGAGCACCTGTTGCGCCTCGGCGCGCCGCGGCCCGATCTTGGGCCGATTGCCGATCACCTGCACCGCCGCGTTGACCACTTCGAAGCCGGCTTCGCCGAGCAGCCTGCGCACTTCCTTCAGCATGGCCGCCCCGGAGACGCCTTCCCATTCCGGGCGTCCGGTGCCGAACACGGCGCCGACATCGCCCAGTCCCGCCGCGGACAGCAGGGCGTCGCACAGCGCGTGCGCGGCGACGTCGCCGTCGGAGTGGCCCGCGCAGCCGTCGTCACCGTCGAACAGCAGACCCGCCATCCAGCAGGGCCGACCGGCCTCGATGGGGTGGACGTCACTGCCGATGCCGACGCGCATGGTCACGGAGCCACCACCCGGCCGATGTCCGCGCCGTCGAGCACCGCGTTGGCGAGCAGGAGGTCGAGCGGAGTGGTGATCTTGAAAGCCAGCGGATCGCCGGGAATGGTGGTGACCGTGGCACCGAGCCGCTCCACCAGCCCCGCGTCGTCGGTGGCCTGGATGCCCTCGATCGCGTAGGCGGAGCGCAGGAGATCGGCCGCGAAACCCTGCGGCGTCTGGATGGCACGCAATTGAGCGCGATCCGGAGTGCCGGTCACCGCCCCGGCCGCATCGACCGCCTTGATGGTGTCGGCGACCGGGAGCCCGGGAACCACGGCGGAGCGCCCCGCGCGCAGCTCCGCGGCGACCCGGGCGATCAGCGCGGGCGGCGTGAGCGCTCGGGCGGCGTCGTGTACGAGGAAGTAGCCCGCATCGGGCGCGGCGACGATACCCGCGCGCACCGAGTCGATGCGTTCGGCGCCGCCGACGACCACGCGGACCGAATCCGAGGGCGGCAGCAGGGCAACGGTGCTGTCGACGAACTCGGTGGGAACCATCACGATGATCCGGTCGACCACGCCGGAGGCGATCAGGCCTTCGACGGCGAGCCGGACCATGGGCCTGCCGCCGACCGTGACGAACGCCTTGGGTGTCGATTCACCCAGACGCACGCCACGACCGGCGGCAGGCACCAGAGCAACGACGGGTCCGCTGGTGGAACGGACACCGTTGTCAGGTGTGTTCACGGTCAGGAAGCCGCGGCGAGGACCTCATCGAGCAGGGTCTCGGCCTTGCCGTCATCGGTGCCTTCGGCCAGCGCGAGCTCACCGACCAGGATCTGGCGAGCCTTGGCGAGCATGCGCTTCTCACCCGCGGACAGGCCGCGGTCCTGCTCCCGGCGCCACAGGTCGCGAACGACCTCGGCCACCTTGTTCACATCGCCGGAGGCGAGCTTCTCCAAGTTGGCCTTGTAGCGGCGAGACCAGTTGGTCGGCTCCTCCGTGTGCGGCGCCCGCAGAACCTGGAAGACCCGATCGAGACCCTCCTGGCCGACGACGTCACGCACGCCGACGTATTCGGCGTTCTCCGCGGGAACCCGAACAGTGAGATCGCCTTGGGCGACCTTCAGGACCAGATACTCTTTTTGCTCACCCTTGATGGTGCGAGTCTCGATTGCTTCGATCAGCGCCGCTCCGTGGTGGGGGTAAACGACGGTGTCTCCGACCTTAAAAATCATGTGTCCCGTGCCCCTTTCGATGTTCACAGTTTAACATGCGACTCGATAACGGCGCGATCAACTGTGCAGGTCAGGGCCACAACGAGGCGACCGTGGGGCTTGACAGAAGCCGGGCGGTGTGCATTACGTTGTGCCAGAAGGGGTTATCTCCTGCCTCGGTCGCCCCCGGTGCCCACCGGCGGCCGGGCGCCTTCGTCGCAACCTCTGAACCTCGACCGAACTGTTACCCACGCGCGGGGTGTCGGCGCGAGTACGGCCCGCGCTCGACCCGGCACCGCCTCCTGAGCGGGTCCGCGTGGCAGCCGGGGGTACGTTGGCACAGCCCCCACGCCTGGGCCGCCGAGGGAACTACTACGCTGCCTAGTTACTACGCTCCCGAGCGGAGCAGAGCCCGGTCGACATGGAGGGACAACCCGTGACTGCCCTGAAAGCTGTGACCGCCCCGAAGGGGGCGCGACGTCGCATGGTGACGGTTGCCGCACTCGCCGCCGGAGCGGCGATCGCGCTGTCCGGCTGCGGCGCGGGTCAGATCTCGCAGACCGCGGAGCAGGTCGCCGCCGTGAACGGCAACCACGCCGACGTGGGCGCCATCGCGCTGCGCAACGTGCACATCGTCTACCCGGCCGAGGGCACCGCGTACACCAACGCCAAGGGCGGCAAGGCGGTTATCGCCCTGTCCATCATCAACAACAGCGAGTCCGTCGCCGACGAGCTGGCCAGCATCACCACCGACCTGGGCACCGTCAAGATCACCCCGGCCGCCGGGAAGTCCGGCGTCCAGCTCGCTCCGCAGCAGACCGTCGTCGCGGGGACCCAGCCGGTCAAGCACGACGCCCCGGCCCCGACGACGACCGCGGCGCCGACCACCACGGCTGGAACACCGACCACCACGGCTGGAGCGCCGACCACCACGGCCCGCGCGACCACCACCCAGGCCGACTCGCACGGCGGCGGCGACCACGGCGCCCAGCCCGCCGCCGACCCCGAGGCCAACCCGGTGCTGATCGAGATCACCGGCCTGACCAAGGACATCACCCCCGGTCTGACCTACAACGTCGCGTTCAACTTCAAGCAGAACGGCACCGTCCAGGTCCAGGTCCCCGTCGACGCGGGCGTGCACACCGAGCGGCAGGAGTCCGACAAGTCCGGCCCGGCGGAAGCCGAACACAAGGGCGGTCACTGAGCCGGTCTGATTCACGGCGCCGCGGGGAACCCGCCCCTGTCGGTGTTGGTGCGTAAGGTGCGCCTGTGGCAAAGACCAAGCCGATCTTCCGGTGCTCCGCTTGTTCGCACGAAGTCGCCAAATGGGTGGGCAAGTGTCCCGAGTGCGGGGCTTGGGGCACCGTCGACGAGGTCGTCGTCGGAGCGGGCGCGGTCGGGGCCCCCGGGCGCAGGGCGATGTTGCCCAGTACCGCGGCCGCACCGATCTCGCAGATAGACGCTCGGGTCACCAAGGCGAGGCCGACCGGAGTCAGCGAACTGGACCGGGTGCTCGGCGGCGGCGTGGTGCCGGGTTCGGTGGTGCTGCTGTCCGGCGAGCCCGGGGTGGGCAAGTCGACGCTGCTGCTGGAGGTCGCCCATCGGTGGGCCACCCAGCGCGACGAGAAATCGCTCTATGTCACGGCGGAGGAGTCGGCGGGGCAGGTCCGGCTGCGCGCCGACCGCACCGGCGCGGTGCACGAGCGGGTCTATCTGGCCGCGGAATCGGATCTGTCGATCCTGCTCGGGCACGTCGAGCAGGTCCGCCCGACGCTGCTCGTGGTCGACTCCGTGCAGACCATGCTCGCTCCGGAGGCCGACGGCGTGATCGGCGGCGTCACCCAGGTGCGCGCCGTGACCGCGGCGCTGACATCGCTGGCCAAGGCGAGCGGAATCGCCGTGCTGCTGGTCGGGCACGTCACCAAGGACGGCAATGTGGCCGGTCCGCGCACGCTCGAACACCTTGTCGACGTGGTGTTGCAGTTCGAGGGCGACAAGAACTCCACGCTGCGCATGGTGCGCGGCATCAAGAACCGCTTCGGCAGCGCCGACGAGGTCGGCTGCTTCGAACTGCACGAGGACGGAATCGCCGGTGTCGACGATCCGTCCGGCCTGTTCCTGCACCACCGGACCGATTCGGTGCCCGGCACCGCGGTGACCGTCGCGATGGACGGCAAACGGCCCCTGGTCGGCGAGGTGCAGGGCCTGACCGTGAAGACCGAGATCCCGCAGCCGCGCCGCGCGGTGAGCGGACTGGACTACAACCGGGTCGCCATGGTGCTGGCCGTCCTGCAGAGCCGCGCCCGGGTATTCCTCGGCAAAAGCGACGTCTACGCCGCGACGGTCGGCGGCATGCGGCTGATCGAGCCCGCGGCCGACCTGGCCATCGCACTGGCCATCGCCAGCGCCGAAGCCGATGTGTCGATCCCTCCCGGCTGGGTGATCCTCGGCGAGGTGGGGCTGGCGGGCGAGGTCCGCAAGGTGACCGGCGTGAGCCGCAGACTGGCCGAAGCCGAACGCCTCGGCTTCACCACCGCCCTGGTGCCTCCCGGCCTTGCCCCGGTCAAAACCACCATGAAAATCCACGAGGTCACCGACCTCCGCTCCGCCATCCGCATAGCGGGCCTCCGCAAATTGCGCGCCGCCCCAGACGAGGCGGCGAGCTGACTTCAGGCGATGTTGAACGGCTCGGCGGCGCTGCGCACCGAACCCAGTTGCGCCACAACGTTGTACGCGCCCGGGGGCACCGGAACACGTTCGCCCGCACAGTTGGGTTGCGAGGTGGAGCCCGACCAGGTCACCGTGAACGCCGCCTGCTCACCGCGATTCATCGTGCGGACGTCGGGCTGGCCGTCCGGGTAGCAATCCGTGCTCGACCACAGCCGCCGCTGGCCGTCGAGGGTGTGCACCGACACTTGCTGCAGACCCGACCCCATGTCCCGGGTGCAGGCCACCGACGAGATGTTGGTGATGACGATCCCGAACACCGGCTGCTCGCCGCTCCGGTAGGTGGGCTGTTCCACGGTCACTTTGATCGCGAGCGACTGGTCGGGGCACGGCCCCGCCGCCGCGGCGCTCGCGGCGGCCGACGACTTCGGTACGCCGGAATCACCCGACGGCTTGGCCGCCCCGGTGTCGGCCGGCTTGGCCACGACCGAGCTGGACCCGGCGGTCTTGGTGTCGCCCGGCGAGTCACCGCCGCGCACGACCGCGAGCACGACCCAGATCACCAGCGCCAGCGCGACCACCAGGATGCCGATGGCGAATGCGCGTCGACGCCAGTAGATCTCCGGTGGCAGCGGTCCATTCGGTTCCAGCACGCCTCAACGGTAAGGGCACGATCGGGCCCAGCGTCTCAGGGGCACGGCGTGTCGGCCGCCCGCCCCCGTCGGCTGCGGGTACATTCCGCCGGCACGCTGGATGAAACCTCGGCGTGCCGCGGTCTCAGACCACCTCGCCGATATTGCCGACGACCCGGTGCAATTGCACTTTGCCCTCGGCCAGCTTGTAGGTCACGCACGCGATCGCGCACTCACCGGTCGCGACCCGCTGCGAGATGATCATCGACCGCTGCATGAGCAGGCGGCTGGTCTCCACCACGTGCCTGGCCTCCATCTCGTCGACGGTGGACAGACCTTCGCGGCGGCCGATCAGAATGGACGGCGTGACCCGCTCCACCACACTGCGGATGAATCCGCCGGGGACCTCGCCGCCGTCGAGCGCGTCGATGGTGGCCTTCACGGCGCCGCAGCTGTCATGGCCGAGCACTACGATGAGCGGCACGTTGAGCACCTGCACCCCGTACTCGATCGAGCCGAGCACCGAACTGTCGACCACATGGCCCGCGGTGCGCACGACGAACATGTCGCCGAGGCCCTGGTCGAAGATCAACTCGGCCGCGACCCTGGAGTCGCCGCAACCGAACAGGATCGCGTGGGGGTGCTGGCCACTGACGAGTTTGGCCCGGTCGGCGGCGCCCTGGCTAGGATGCAGCAGCTCACCGCTGACAAAGCGTTCGTTGCCTTCTCGCAGGGACTTCCAGGCACTGATCGGGTTGGAATCCGGCATACCGACCATTGTGCACACTGGTTGCGTTACCAGCGAGTTCACTCGGTTACGGGTGGGCAAATACCGCCTTGCGGCGATAGGACGGGGATAGTGAGGGCAGTGCGGAACAGCGCACCGAACGGCATCGACGCGGACACGTTGCTGGACTGGTATCGAGCGACCGCGCGCGACCTGCCGTGGCGCAGGCCGGGCGTCACCGCGTGGCAGATCCTGATGAGCGAGATCATGCTGCAACAGACCCCGGTCGTGCGCGTGGAACCGATCTGGCGCGAGTGGGTGGCGCGCTGGCCGGTCCCCTCGGCGATGGCGGCGGCCGCACCGGCCGAGGTGCTGCGGGCCTGGGGCAGGCTCGGGTATCCGCGGCGCGCCCTGCGCCTGCACGAGTGCGCCGGAGTGCTGGCGGCCGAGCACGGCGACGAGGTGCCCGCCGACGTGGACGTGCTGCTCGGCCTGCCCGGCATCGGCGCCTACACCGCGCGCGCCGTCGCGTGTTTCGCCTACGGCCAACGCGTTCCGGTGGTGGACACCAACGTGCGCCGCGTGGTTGCCAGAGCGGTGCACGGGCGCGCGGAAGCGGGCAACCCGTCCTCGCGCGATCTCGCCGAGACCGAAGCGCTGCTGCCCCGCCAGGTCGACCGCGCCGCGGTGTTCTCCGCGGCCCTGATGGAACTCGGCGCGACCGTGTGCACCGCGCGCACCCCGGATTGCTCGCGCTGTCCGCTGCCGAGCTGCGCGTGGGTCACCGCCGGACGGCCGGTGACCGACGTGGTCCGCCGCACCCAGAAGTACGAGGGCACCGACCGCCAAGCCCGCGGTCGCCTGCTGGACGTCCTGCGCCATGCCAGCGGCCCGGTCGAGCGGGTATGCCTCGATCTGGCCTGGACCCGCGACCCGGGACAACGCGATCGGGCGCTCGACTCGCTGCTGGTGGACGGCCTGATCGAGCAAACCGCCGACGGCTTGTTCGCGCTCGCGGGCGAGGGCGGCGGCCAGGACGCGGAAGCCCGTCCCTGACGGGCCGCCGTCGTCAGCCCGCGCACGGCCGCAGCGAAGGCACGAGGTACGCACAACCCGCACGGCCGCAGCCAAGACACGGAGGTACGCACAACCTGCACGGCCGCAGCCAAGACACGGAGGTACGCACAACCCGCACGGCCGCAGCGAAGGCGGAGGTACGCCTAAGCGCCGAGCACGCGCCGCAGGAAGCGCTCGACCTCTGCCCGGTAACGCAGCGGCTGGTCATCGTGCACGAGGTGGCCGGTGCCGGGGACCAAGGCGTAATCGGCTTCCGGATGCGCGGCGGCCATTCGCCGCATTTGTCCCGGTGGGGTGATGCTGTGCTCGCCCTCCAGCAACAGGGCGGGCGCCCGCACGGCCTGCCATTGCCGCCAGAAATCGCGGGTTCCCCATTCCTCGGAGATGTCACGGAAGGTTGCGACCGAACCGTGCAGCCGGTATCCCCCCGGCCCGCGCTCGAGCGCGTTCAGGAAGTACCGCCCTGCCACCGGTCCGAAGAACGAAAGCACCGCCTCGTCGTCGGGAAACGGCTGCGGCCACGCCTCGATCATCGCGGCCCAGTGCGCGGCGGTGCGGCCGGTGAAGTCCGGGGCGATGTCCTCGATCACCAGCGCTCGGACCCGCTCGGGATGGGTCGCGGCGAACACCCACCCGTGCAGCGCGCCCATCGAATGCCCGATCACGACCATGGGCTCGGTGATCGCGGCCGTGCCGGCGGCGAGGTCGTCGACGAATGCCTCGGTCGTCAGTTCCCCCGGCGCGGGCCTGCCGTGCCCGGCGGCGTCGAAGGTGTAGACATGGCCGTATTCGCGCAGCCAGTCCAGCTGATCGCGCCACGTGCGCGCGCTGCCCATCAGTCCGTGCAGCAGCAGAATCGGCGCGCCTGCTCCGCCTTCGTCGTACAACATCGCTTCGACAATACGAGGCACCGAGCACCTGCTCGGCGGCAACCGCTAGCTTGGACGCATGGCTGTTGTGAAGATCAACGCGATCGAGGTTCCCGAGGGCGCGGGCCCCGAGCTGGAGAAGCGGTTCGCCCACCGTGCGCACGCGGTCGAGAACTCGCCCGGCTTCCTCGGCTTCCAGCTGCTGCGCCCCGTCGCCGGCGAGAACCGGTACTTCGTTGTCACCCAGTGGGATTCGGAGGAATCCTTCGCCGCCTGGCGGGACGGACCCGCGCGCGAGGCGCACGCGGGCGAGCGCCAGAAGCCGGTCGCGACAGGCGCTTCGCTGCTCGAGTTCGAGGTCGTGCTCGACGTCGCCGGGAAGCCCGAGAACTGACCTCGACGCCTATCGCCGGGCAGGCCTGCCTGCCCGGCGACTCGCCCGACGCCGTGGTACGCCCGTGCCGGACATAGTTGACGCCGGGTGCGTACGGGTGTCACAGTTCGAAGGACAAACGCGAAGGTGATGCGGTAATTCCGGTGAGATTCCGGAGCGGTCGCGCCACTGTATTCCATGCACCGAGTCCGGTGCCGGAAAGCCAGACACCGGCACCGTCGCGCCACCACCCGATGGGACGCGTATCCCAAGGAGGACTCGAATGGCCATCGCGCATTCACCAAGCCGGGCAACCGATTCCCTGGCCACCGTGCTCGTCACGGTCGGTGTCGTTCTTCTCGCACTGCTCACGCTGTACCTGGTCGGATTCGACCAGGGTGTCATCTCGCGCAGCGGGATGTACCTGCATGAGCTGATGCACGACGGACGCCACCTGCTGGGGCTTCCGTGCCACTGACCGGCTCACTCGGAAAACTGCTGCTTCGCGGCCTGCTGGCCGGCCTCATCGCCGGGCTGCTGGCCGCGACAGTCGGTTACTTCGTCGGCGAACCGAAGCTGGACGCCGCGATCGCCATCGAAGAAGCGGGCTCCACCGCCGAGCACACGCACGGCGAGCACGCCGAGCCGGGCGGGCATTCCCACGGTGACGAGGAAGAACCGCTGGTGAGCCGCACCGGCCAGAAGTTCGGGCAGTTTCTCGCGCTCGGGCTGGCCGGGCTCGCGCTCGGCGCCGTCTACGCCTCGGTCGCGCATGTCGCGCGGCGCTACACCGCGCTGTCCGGGCCGCGACTCGCGGTGGCGCTGGGTGTAGCGGGCTGGGCCGCGATCGTCGCGGTGCCGTTCTTCAAGTACCCGGCCAATCCGCCCGCGGTGGGTGATCCCGACACCATCGACCACCGCACCCTCCTGTGGCTGGCGGCGGTGCTGCTCGGCATCGTGGCAGTCGGTGCCGCGGTGGCGGTGTTCACCGTGTTGCGCGCACAACTGTCCACCGTCCGGCTGATCGGCGGTGTCGCCGCGTTCGTGTTGGTGACGGCGCTCGGCTACGTGCTGCTGCCCGGCGTGAACGAAGTGAGCGCGGATTTCCCGGCCACCCTGCTGTGGGAGTTCCGGGTGGCGTCACTGGCCGAGACCGCCACGCTGTGGACATGCCTGGCCTTGGGCTTCGCCGCCCTCACCGAATTGGTGACGCGTACCGATACCCCGGTCCGAGTAACGACTGCTACCCCGGACTGATTCGAATCGGGAAGCGCTGAGGCAGTGTCGGTCCCATGACCGGCACTGCCTTTTCGTCTTGGCCCGCCCCACTGCGCGTTCATGTCTCCGCGCCACCGCGCTCCGTTCGCGTCTCGTTCATCGCGCTTGTGGCCGCTTTGCTGGCGGGCATCGCCGAAGCGAGCGTGCGGGCAGCACGCGCGTTCGGCACCGACCCGGCGGCACTGCTCGCCGGACTAGGCATGCGCATCGCGATTTATTCGGTGGTGCTGACCGTCGCGGTACGTATGACGCACGGCGACCGTTGGGCGCGTCTGCTGATCACTGTGGGCATCGGCGTGTTCGGCCTGCTCTCACTGATCATCGAGCCGCTGGCTGCGGCCATGTCGGCGAAGGAATTCCGGGACCTGTTCACCGACGTGAGCCCCGCATCCATATGGCTCGGGGTCTTCCGCACAGTCCACATAGCCGCCGTACTGATTGCGATTCCCGCGCTCTACGCCCGGTCCGCCCGCCGCTGGTTCCGCGAGCACTGATACTTCGCACCCGCCCGGCCCCAAACCCGTGCCAGTCCCCTGGTTCCGCAGGCGGTGGCTTTTCGCACATCCGCCTCGTTCCAAAGCCGCGCCACCCCTGATTCCGCAGGCACTGACTCGTCGAGCACCAGCCTCGCTCCCCGCCCACCTCATCGCGGTGTGCGGGGAGCAAAGCGGTCGCGCGAAACTACGCGAGGGCCGCGTCGAGGGTGATGTTGTCGACTCCCGCCAGCGCTTTGCTGACCGGGCAGCCCGCCTTGGCGGCCTCGGCGGCGGCCTGGAAGGCGTCGGCGTCGATGCCGGAGACGCGACCGCGGACGGTCAGCTTGATGCCGGTGATCCGGAAGCCGCCCGCCGGGTCGGGGCCGAGGGTGACGTCGGCGGTGACGTCCAGGCTCTCCGGCGTGCCGCCCGCGTTGCCGATCTGCGCCGAGAGCGCCATCGCGTAGCAGGAGGAGTGCGCGGCCGCGATCAGTTCCTCCGGGCTGGTGGTGCCGTCGGCCTCCTCAGCGGAGCGCTTCGGAAACGACACGTCGTACTTGCCGACCCCCGAACTGGTCAGCTCGACCTGTCCCGAACCCTCCTGCAGGGTCCCGGTCCAGGCGGTACGCGCGGTACGTGTGGGCATCACGGTCCTTTCGCCGATGATCGTTTGACGATTCAGCTCGAACCTACCCCGGCCGCCTCGCCACGGCCCACCGCTTCGCCGATCGGTTTCGCGCCGTCGTGTGGTCCGCACTCGCGCCGCGGTCGAGGCCCAGCGCGCCGGAATCCCGGACGCGCCAAGCACACCGGGCCTGGTCGCTCGACGCCGCACCAAGAAACGCGCTATCGGCCCAACGGTCGGCGGCGCGCCTGAACGCCCACCTGGACCACCAGACGGAACCCTCGCTCGCTCCACACCCGGTGGATCGCGGGCACGTCACTCCGGGTTCGTGATCCTGGCCAGCACGATGCCGCCCAGGATCAGCGCGAGCGCCAGGACGCGACCCGCACTGAGCGGGTCCTTGTTGACGACGATGCCGAGCGTGATCGCGCCGAGCGCTCCGATGCCGGTGAACACCGCGTAGGCGGTGCCGACCGGCAGCGTCTGCATCGCCCGGGACAACAGGTACACCGCGGTGACGCCGAGAGCGAAGCAGACCAGCGTCGGCAGGAGTCTGGTGAAGTTCTCCGTCGGCTTGATGCTCTGCGACCAGACGATCTCCACGAGTCCGGCGATACCGAGCACCACCCAGTTCATCTCAGTACTCCTCGGCCAGATCCCGCGCCGTCGCCAGTGCGAGGGCGTAGGACGCGTCGTGCTCGGCTCGCCGATGCGCGAGCGCGGGGTCCTGGCGGGAATTGGCGAGCTCCGCGTGCACGAAAACCGTGTCCGATACGGCGAAGTGGCCTGCGAAGAAGTCGCGCAGAAAGCGTTCCTGATAGTCGTACGCCGCCTTGGGCGCGCCGGGTGAATACGCGCCGCCCCGTGCGGTGGTCACGACGAATCGCCGGGCACCCAAGGACATCCGGGGAAAGGTCACCTGATCCAGCCACGCTTTGAGCGAGGCGGGGATCGAGTAGTTGTACATCGGGGTGCCGATCAGGATGACGTCCGCCGCGAGCAGTTCCGCGAGCAGCGGCCGGACGATGTCCCACGCGGCAGCCTGTTCCGCGGTGCGGACCAGTTCGCCGAGCCGTTCCGGATCCGTGCTCGGCAGGGCCAGTACCGCGTCGCACAGTTCGGTCCACGCTTCTCCGATGAACGGCACCGGATCGGCGGCCAGATCGCGGTAGCGGTAGTCGCCGTCGGGGTGCCGCGCACGCCATGCACTGGCGAATGCGGCGCTCAACTCTCGGCTGATCGACTGCCGCCGCGCGCTGGCGTCGAGGTGCAACAAGGTGCTCATGACCAAACCTCCCAATAATCCGGACAGATCGTCCGGTTGAGACGTTAGCCATAACCGGACAGCTTGTCCAGTTATTCCGGCGTCGGCTACAGTCGCGGCATGGAACCCCGCGACGACCTGCTCACCGGACCCGAGTCCGGGCGGGCGCGACCGCCCGAACGCGCGGACGCGGCCCGCAACCGGGCCAAGGTCCTGGCGGCGGCGGCAGACCTGTTCGCCGATCGGGACCCCCGCACGGTGACGATGGACGACATCGCGAAGGCGGCCGGCGTCGGTCGCGGCACCCTGTATCGGCGGTATCCGGACATCAACTCGATCGCGGTAGCCCTACTCGACGAACACGAGCGCGACCTACAGGCGAAATTGCTCACCGGGCCACCACCGCTCGGCCCCGGAGCCGCACCTGGACAGCGGCTGGCCGCGTTCTACGCCGCGATGGTCGAATTGCTCGAAACGCACGCGCATTTGGTGCTCGGCGCCGAAATCGGCGGAGCCCGCTTCGCGACCGGCGCGTACGGATTCTGGTACGCGCACGTGCGAGCGCTGCTGGTGGCAGCGGGGGTTCGGGAGCCGGACGCGATGGTGGACCCGCTTCTCGCGCCGCTGGCCGCTGAGGTCTATCGGCGGCAACGCGAGCGCGGGCTCACCGCGGAACAGATCGCCGAGGCGCTCCGCACCATCGCGGAATCCCTTCTCGGCGATGAGTAAACGGCGATTCACGCCAGATCGCGTTTCCGCATCAGCCAGATCGTTCCGCCCGCGAAGATCACCAGATAGCTCGCCAGCACGACCAATGACTCGGTTCTCGACAGCACATCGAGCACGCCCGGCGTAGCCGGTCCGTCGACCGTGCGCATCGACCCGGCCAGCGAGCCCGCCGCCGTGCCGGGTAGGTGATCGGTGATCACCTCGATCGGCGGGAGAATGCTCGCGACGCCGCGCAGCAGGTTCTCCACCACCAGCACCCAGACCAGGCCCAGTCCCACAGCGAGCGCGGGCCCGCGCGCGATCGCCCCGATGAGGACGCCCGCCAGCGTCCACATGCCCAGAATCGCTATGCCGGTGAGGATTCCGAGCAGCGCCCGGGACAGCGATGGCGGCGTGAGCGCCTGCGACTCGGACACCGCGATCAGTCCGGCGATCGCGATATCCGCGATGAACGCCACGCACACCAGCCCGACCACCACGCCCGCGAGACTCGCCACTACTGCGGCAACGGCGTGCACCCGCGAAGGACCCTGCGTGAAAACGGTTTTCCACGTTCCCCAGCCATATCCGCTGCCGATGGTCAGTGCGCCGAGGATGAGCATCAGCGCGCCACCGAACATCGCCATCCCCTGAGTGAACACTTCGGGCACCGCGGCGGGCAGCATCTGCCGCAGCAGCGCCTCGCGGGGCAGGCCATTGGACATTCGACCGGATTCGCCCGAGGTGTACGCCAAGTAGTTGAAGAGGTAGGCGAACGTGAGATTCAGCAGAATCCACGTACCGAGGATTATCCAGAACGCCGGCCACTTCCGTAGCCGCAGCATTTCGGCTTTCGTGCTGGCCACCAGATCACGCAGTCGCAACGCGGTCATCGCACCGTCTCCAGTCGCGTCATTTCGAAGAACACTTCCTCCAGGGATTTCTCGTCGACCCGCAGTTCCAGGAGGTCGGCGCCCGACGCCACGACGGCACGCGCCACCGCGGGCGCGGAGACGGCGTCCGACTCGATCCGGATGCCGCTCGCGGTCAGCAACGCCGAACGCTCGCCGACCAGGTGGCGCACCGCGGGCAACGCCAGCTCCAACGGCTCGGCCCGCAGCAGCAGCGACGAGGCCCCGCGCAACTCCCCGACCGTCGCTTCGGCGAGCAGCGTGCCGTGCGAGATCACACCGACGCGGTCGCAGATCTCCTGCACCTCGCTGAGCATGTGGCTGGACAGCAGCACGGTGTGGCCCTCGGCGGCCAGATCCGTGATCAGCTCCCGCATTTCGGCCATCCCCGCCGGGTCCAGGCCGTTGGTCGGCTCGTCCAGGATGAGCAGATCCGGACTGCCCAGCAGCGCCGCACCCACACCGAGCCGCTGTTTCATGCCCAGCGAGTAGGTGCGGAATTTGTCGTCGGCGCGGGACGCCAGGCCGATCCGGTGTAGTGCGTCCTCCACCTCGGTTCGGCCGAGGCCGCGGTAGTTCGCGAGCACACGCAGGTTGTCGCGGCCGGAGAGGTACGGGTAGAAGCCGGGGCCCTCGATGAGCACACCGATCCGGCGGACCACCGCTGGATCACCGGGGCTGTGCCCCGCCACGGTGGCCGTCCCCGCAGTGGGACGGATCAGCCCGACCAGCATTCGTAGCGTCGTGGTCTTGCCCGCTCCGTTCGGGCCGAGAAACCCATAGATCTCGCCGGACGCGACGTTCATGCTGACACCGGAGACCGCGGCGTTGTCGCCATAGCGTTTGGTCAACCCTCGGGTGACCACGATCGAATCTGTCATGCACCGAGAATCCGCCGCCGACCCCGGCTGGGCATCCGTCGCCGAGCGACATTCGGTGTACGTATCGAGAACCATGCGCCGCGGCCGTCGCTGCGGAATTCTGTCCGCGCCCATCGCGCATTCCGGATGCCGATCGCGCGATGTCCGTGAAATACGTTTCTAGGCGGACGTCGAATCTCGGCCCAGCCGCATAGGCTACGTGCGTGCGGGTGTCAGCTATTACGGATCGAAGCTCGGTCGGCTTGGACTGGGGGGTCGCGCTCGTCGTGGCCGCGGTTCAAGTGGTCGGGGGCACCTTCGCGAACATGCGGCAGACCGGGGTGCACTCCCTGGATGTGCTCGGGTATCTCCTGCTGCTCGCCGGTCCGGTGGCGCTGATCTGGCGGCGGGCGCAGCCGGTGCCGGTGCTGTTCGTCGTCCTGGCCGTGTGCGTGGCGTATTTCGTGCGCGGCTACGGATACGGGCCGATCTTCCTCGCTCTGGTCGTCGCCTTCCTGACCGCCGCGAGCAGCGGATCCCGTTGGTGGACTTACCCGCTCGTCCCGCTCGGCTATCTCACCCTGGTCTGGCCGGTGCCCGGGCTGCTCGGCCGACCCGTCGGCCTGTGGCAGATCTTCGCGTTGATGGCTTGGCTGGCCGTGCTGCTGTCGGTAGCCGAAGGGATCAGGCAGCGCAAAGCGGTGCTCGTCGCGCGCAGACAGCGCGCCGAGGCCGCGCGCAGGGACGAGGAAGCGCAGCGCGAGCGGCGAGCCAGCGAGGAGCGCCTGGCCATCGCCCGCGAACTGCACGACGTGCTGGCGCACAGCCTGTCGGTGATCAACGTGCAGTCCTCGGTGGCGCTGGAAATACTCGACAAGCGACCGGAACAGGCGGAGACCGCCCTGACCGCGATCAAGGCTGTCAGCCGCGACGCGCTGGCCGAGGTGCACGCGCTGCTGCACACGATCCGCTCCGGAACTGTCGCGGCGCCCGCGGGCCAACCATCCGGCGACGACTCCGCGTACACAGACGGTGACACCGACCGCAGGCGCCGCCGTGGCTCGCGAAACGGCCGCGATCAGGCCGCCGAGCACGCTCCGCGCGACAGCGCCGATTCCGAACCGGCCGCGGCGAATACCGCTGCCGTCGAGCCACCGCCCGCACCGCGGACTCCCGCACCGAGCATCGGCGACTTGGACGAGCTGTTGCAGCGCCCACGCGCGACCGGCTTGGCGGTAGAGACCCGAGTGCTCGGCACCCCGCAGCAGCTGCCAAGCGTCATCGACGCGGCGGCGGCCCGGATCGTCCAGGAGTCGCTGACCAACGTGCTGCGGCACGCGCCGGGCGCCGACGCGACGGTGACCGTGCGCTACGCGCCGGACTCGGTCGACATCACCGTCGACAACACCCGTCCGACCAGCGCCCCGTCGCGCTCCGGCAACGGCGGCGGCAACGGCGTCATCGGCATGCGCGAGCGAGCCCACGCACTCGGCGGCGCGCTCACGGCAGGCCCGCGCCCCAGCGGCGGCTTCCGCGTCGCGGCGCGGCTGCCCACCCGAACCCCGGAGCCGGGAGCAACCCCGAACACGGAACCACGAAACCCCGCGACCAGCACGACAGCCGCCCGCGACGACGCATCGAGGACGCCAGATCAGGAAGCGGCCGGACCTACCACAGCGACGTCGGCAGCGACGCCAACAGGCGCCGCACCGCGCGGCACGACAAGCGCGGCAGCTCCGAACAACCCGACGTCGAGCACGCCCGGATCGGGAGCGACGGAACCCGCCGCGGCGACACCAGGAACGACGCCCAGCGGCGACGCCGCACCGACCAGCCCAACGGTCCGGAGCTGCCCGGCGTCAGCCGCGCCCGAGCAGAGGACGACGCCAGGCCGTCCGCAAGACGGACCCGCGGAGCGGCCGAGCACGTCCGCCGGACACGCGACCTAGGAGCCGAGCCACCGCGATGCAGGACCACCACGACAGCACGCGCATGGCCGCCGGACCGTCCCGCGATATCCGCGTCCTGGTGGCCGACGACCAGGCACTGGTGCGCGGCGGGTTCGTCGCACTGTTGGAGGCCCAGGACGGCATCGAGGTGGTCGGCGAGGCGGACAACGGGGAACAGGCGGTGCGGATGACCCGCCGCCTCCACCCCGACGTGGTGCTGATGGACATCCGCATGCCGATCCTGGACGGCCTTGCCGCCACTCGCATGATCGCCGAGGACGCGAAACTGGCCGACGTGCGAGTGGTCGTGCTGACCACCTTCGAACTCGACGAGTACGTCTTCGAGGCGATGCGCTCCGGCGCGACGGGGTTCCTTGTCAAGCACACCGAACCGGCCGATCTGGTGCGGGCCGTCCGCGTCGTCGCCGCGGGCGACGCCCTGCTGTCCCCCGGCGTCACCCGTAGGCTGATCGCGGAGTTCTCCGCGCGTGCGAAAACACCACCGCCCGCGACCCTCACCGAACTCACCGACCGCGAGCGCGAGGTGATGACCCTGGTCGCCGAGGGTCTCACCAACGCCGAAATCGGCGAACGTCTCTTCATGAGCCCCGCCACGGCCCGCACCCATGTCAGCCGCATCCTCACCAAGCTGAACGCCAGAGACCGAACCCAACTCGTGGTCATGGCCTACGAATCCGGCCTGGTCCGCCCGGGCTGGCAATAGCGCCGCTCGCCGACGCAAAGGCCCGTACCACCATTACCGGTGGTACGGGCCCGTTGCGTTCGTCGCGACTTACTCGCCGGAGGCGGCCTCCGCGGAGCCTTCCGACGCGCCGGTCAGCACGACTTCGGGCTTCTCCTCGGCGGCGGCCTTGGTCAGTTTCGCCTTACCGGTGAAGGTGAACTTGGCGTCCTCGCCGGAGCCCTCGCCGTCCCAGCCCTCGACGTCGACCGCGATGGTCTGACCCGGGCCGATCTCGCCGAAGAGGATCTTCTCCGACAGCTGGTCCTCGATCTCGCGCTGGATGGTGCGGCGCAGCGGCCTGGCACCGAGCACGGGGTCGAAGCCACGCTTGGCCAGCAGGTTCTTGGCGGTCGGGGTGAGCTCGATCGCCATGTCCTTGTTCTTCAGCTGCGTGGCGACGCGGCCGATCATCAGATCCACCATCTCGACGATCTGCTCGTTGGTGAGCTGGTGGAAGACGATCACGTCGTCGATGCGGTTGAGGAACTCGGGCCGGAAGTGCTTCTTCAGCTCGTCGTTGACCTTGAGCTTCATCCGCTCGTAGTTCGAGCCCTCGTTGTTGGACTGCGAGAAGCCCAGGCCGACGGCCTTCGAGATGTCCGAGGTGCCGAGGTTCGAGGTGAAGATCAGCACCGTGTTCTTGAAGTCCACGGTCCGGCCCTGGCCGTCGGTGAGGCGGCCGTCCTCCAGGACCTGCAACAGGGTGTTGTAGATCTCCTGGTGGGCCTTCTCGATCTCATCGAACAGCACGACCGAGAACGGCTTGCGGCGCACCTTCTCGGTGAGCTGGCCGCCCTCCTCGTAGCCGACGTAGCCCGGAGGGGCACCGAACAGCCGCGAGGCGGTGAAGCGGTCGTGGAACTCGCCCATGTCGATCTGGATGAGCGCGTCGTCGTCGCCGAACAGGAAGTTCGCCAGCGCCTTGGACAGCTCGGTCTTACCGACACCGGACGGGCCGGCGAAGATGAACGAACCGGACGGGCGCTTCGGGTCCTTCAGACCGGCGCGGGTGCGGCGGATCGCCTTGGAGACGGCCTTGACCGCGTCCTCCTGGCCGATGATCCGCTTGTGCAGCTCGTCCTCCATGCGGAGCAGCCGGGTGGTCTCCTCCTCGGTGAGCTTGAACACCGGGATACCGGTCCAGTTCGCCAGCACCTCGGCGATCTGCTCGTCGTCGACCTCGGCCACGACGTCCAGATCACCCGAACGCCACTGCTTTTCGCGCTCGGCCCGCTTGGCGACGAGCTGCTTCTCCTTGTCGCGCAGCCGCGCGGCCTTCTCGAAGTCCTGCGCGTCGATCGCGGACTCCTTCTCCCGGCGCGCCTCGGCGATCTTGTCGTCGAACTCGCGCAGGTCCGGCGGAGCGGTCATGCGGCGGATGCGCATCCTGGCGCCCGCCTCGTCGATCAGGTCGATCGCCTTGTCCGGCAGGAACCGGTCGTTGATGTAGCGGTCGGCCAGGGTGGCGGCGGCCACGAGTGCGCCATCTGTGATGGAGACCCGGTGATGCGCCTCGTAGCGATCGCGCAGACCCTTGAGGATGTTGATGGTGTGCTCGACGGTCGGCTCGCCCACCTGCACCGGCTGGAACCGGCGCTCCAGGGCGGCGTCCTTCTCGATGTACTTGCGGTACTCGTCGAGGGTGGTCGCGCCGATGGTCTGCAGCTCGCCGCGGGCCAGCTTCGGCTTCAGGATCGAGGCCGCGTCGATCGCGCCCTCGGCGGCGCCCGCACCGACCAGCGTGTGCAGCTCGTCGATGAACAGGATGATGTCGCCGCGGGTATTGATCTCCTTGAGCACCTTCTTCAGACGCTCTTCGAAGTCACCGCGGTAGCGGCTGCCCGCGACCAGGGAGCCGAGATCGAGGGTGTAGAGCTGCTTGTCCTTCAGCGTCTCGGGGACCTCGCCGTTGACGATGGCCTGCGCGAGACCCTCCACGACGGCGGTCTTGCCGACGCCGGGCTCGCCGATCAGCACCGGGTTGTTCTTGGTGCGGCGGCTGAGCACCTGCATGACCCGCTCGATCTCCTTCGAGCGGCCGATGACCGGGTCGAGCTTGCCCTCGAGCGCGGCCTGGGTCAGGTTGCGGCCGAACTGGTCGAGCACCAGCGAGGTGGACGGGGTGCCCGCCTCACCGCGCGAGCCGGACTCGACCGGCTCCTTGCCCTGGTACCCGGACAGCAGCTGGATGACCTGCTGACGCACGCGGTTGAGGTCGGCGCCCAGCTTCACCAGCACCTGCGCCGCCACGCCCTCGCCCTCGCGGATGAGGCCGAGCAGGATGTGCTCGGTGCCGATGTAGTTGTGGCCGAGCTGCAGTGCCTCGCGGAGGCTCAGCTCCAGCACCTTCTTGGCGCGCGGGGTGAACGGAATGTGCCCGGACGGGGCCTGCTGGCCCTGGCCGATGATCTCCTCCACCTGGCTGCGCACGCCTTCCAGCGAGATGCCGAGCGACTCGAGCGACTTGGCCGCGACGCCCTCACCTTCGTGGATCAGCCCCAGCAGGATGTGCTCGGTGCCGATGTAGTTGTGGTTGAGCATCCGGGCCTCTTCTTGGGCCAGGACAACGACACGCCTCGCGCGGTCGGTGAACCTCTCGAACATCGCTCCCTCACTCTCCTGCTCCGACATTCTGGCAACAGACGCCGCAGTGTGCTGTGTACAACCGTGGGCGTCAGACTGCCATGAAGCCCGGGGGTTGCGGCCCCCGCCGACTCCACTCTAGTTGGCGGGGGATGCCGCCGTCGCCAGTCCACCCTATTGCCGACCGGCGACAGCACGGTCATTCACTCATAACGTGGGCGTCGCGGGATTCGTTTCCGGCCAGGTTTTGCCCTCAGCGAACAGGCTGCCCGACGACCGGATCTCCGGCGCGCACGGATGACCCCGGCTGCCTACCCGGTGTACGGAGCGACGAAACCGCAGGGCACCGGGCGTGGATGCGCGGGATCGAGCGCGTTGAGCACGTAGGTCGCGGCCCTCGGGCTGCCCGCTATGCCCGTATGACCAGAGTAGTCCGTCGCGCATCCGTCCTGAACCACGATATTGGTCACGCCCGCCCCGGCGACCAGTCCCGCGGTGTAGGGCACGACCAGCTCGTCCAGCACGGTCGCGATGTTCGTATAGGTCACGTCGGGGTGGTAGACGCCGTCCTGGTTGAGGGCGCGCACGAACTCCGACCCTTGCAGCACCTGGCGGCAGGCCTGGCACGGCGATCCGGCCACCGCGTCGAAGACCGGGCCCAGACCCAGCCGTGTGCCGAACTCGTTCAGTTCCGCCATGCCGCCCGCGTTGGAGCCGAGCCAGGGCGGGGCAAGTCCGACCATCTTGTCCACCTTCGCCGCACCGCCGAGCCGCTTGACGAAGTAGTTGCCGATGAGGTTGCCCTGGGAGTGGCCGATGAGGTCGACCTGGGCCACGCCGGTCGCGGCGCGCACCCGGTCCACGAACGCGGCCAGCTGTGCCGCGCTCCGCTCGATCGGAAGCATGCCGCCGATGGCCGACGCGGGCCACGGCAGGTCGTAGTTGCCGAAGGTGCCGGAGTACACGCAGTAGCCCTCGTTGGCCAGCAGCGGCGCGTACACGCCCCAACTCGTCTGTGCGCCACCGCTGGTGCCGTGCACGAGAACCACCGGGTTCGGGTGCGCGGGGCTGGGCCTGCAGGACCAGTTGTTGGTGCCGGGCAGTGAACCGCCCGGATTCGCCAGCTCAGCGGGGATGCCGGCGAAGAAGTTGTAGTCGACGGGATATCGCTCCTGCGCGTGCGTTGGGCCCGCCGTGGCGGCGCAGACCGCGGCGAGCAGCACGACGACCAACGAAAAGCCTGAGACACATCGCACGATAGCCTCCAGGTATCGACCGTGTTCCGGGAAGCTACCGCATGGAGTGTCCCAGGCGGGGAAGATTCCGGTCGATTGCCGGTGAAAACTATCGCTGACCGAACGCAGGCGCCGCGGGCTGGTTGGGCGCCGCGTACTGTCCCGCGACCACCTGCCCCGCCGCTCCCGCCGCGACGGCCGACTTCCCCTGCTGGACGCCAGCGACGAACAGCGCGCCGCACAGCGCCAGGAAGGCCAGCGTGTGGAAGACGCCGCGCACGATGTTCCAGCGGACCCAAGCCGCTTCGTAGTCGGCGCGCACGGCGGCGAGGTCGGTGATCGAGGCGGGGTCGCCCGCGGCGGCCAGCTGGTCGTTGAGCGGGACGTTCAATCCGGAGGTGACCGCGAAGGCGATCACGTTGAGCACCAGCGCCAGCACGATCCAGATCAGCGTGCCGCGGTGCTCCCGCCCCAGGTGCAGTGCCGCGGCCAGGATGGTGAACCCGACGGTGCCGAGGAACCCGATCATGAACCAGGGGTTGATGATCACCACGTTGATCTTCTGCATCACGTCGATCATGGCCCGGTCGTCCGTCTGGGCCAGCGCGGGCATCACCGAATTGGCGTACGCGTAGAAAAGGCCCGCGATCAGGCCCGTCGCCAGCGTGGCGAGCACCAGTGCGGCGAGACGTGTGGCGGTCATGACTTCCTCCTGCTCGGAAAAACCCGGGCGGAGCGGAATCGCTCCGGCCGTGCCACCAAGTCAAGCCGCTGACGCGGACACTCTCCATGGCCGAGAAGCTCGACCGGCTGAGCGAGCGTCTACGGTGGAGGTCTCACAGATCCCGATCGGAAATGAGCCCACTCTGCATGGCCAGTCCAGCCAGCCGTACCCGCTTCTGGTTCTGCGGCAGATCCTCCACGCCGAATTTGGCGAACAGCGCGCGAAGATGGGTCTTGATCGCGTCGACGCTGAGGAACAGCTCCTCCGCGATCTGCTGATTGGAGGCGGGCGTGGCGAAGCCCGCGCCGTGCTTGTACGGGCGGCACAGCGCGATCAGCACCGAGCGCTGCGTCTCGGTCAGCGAGCGAGCGGTGGGGATCGATCCGGTCGAGGTGCGGGTGATGTCGTCGGCCACCCCGCCGAAATCGTGGAAGGACACCTTCGAGGTGCCGACCCGGATGACGTCGCCCGCCATCAGCCTGCGCCGGCCGACGAGCCGGTCGCCGTTGACGAAAGTGCCGTTGCGGGAGAGGCCGTCGTCGACGATGGTCCAGTGCGCGCCGAGGTATTCGACCGCCGCGTGCAGCCGAGAGACCTCCGCGTCCCAGCTCAGGGACAGATCGGCATGCGGGGAACGGCCGATCGTGACGCGACCGCGGTCCGGCGTGAGCGGGAACTCCTGTTGTCGACCGGCGTCATCGGTGAACCGTAAGAATGATCCGACGAATCCTGTCACTGCGCCGATACCTCGCCTTTCCATACCGCCAGTGACCGTCGCACGTTTCCATCGTGCCGCGTTCGGGAACTATGAGCAAGATCGATTCGTCTGCCGTCGCTGGCCACCGCATGATCGGGTCTTGCTGCTATATCGAAGCCCTATCACAAACAAGACCGCCGCCCCGACGTCGCACGATTCGCCGGGACGGCGGTCGAAATAGAACTATCCCTTCGCGGCCTTGTTGTACGCGTCGGTGATGTCGGCGGAGATACGGCCCCGCGCGGACACCTTGTGCCCATTCCGACGCGCCCACTCGCGAATTGCGGCGCTTTGTTCCCGGTCGATGGAGACCCGGCTCTTGGGCGTACCCGCCGCCGTCGCGGCGGCCTTGACCCGGCGCCGACCGCTGACCCGGCGCGCATTCGAAACCCACTCTTCCAAACCGTCGCGCAGCTTCGCCGCATTTGCCGACGACAGGTCGATCTCGTACGACACACCGTCGATCGCAAACTCGATGGTCTCGTCTGCGATGGACTCACCGTCGACATCGTCGATCAGGCTAACGGTGACCTTCTTTGCCATGAGATGAACGTCCTCTCGAAATCGTGCGACCCGCATACTAGGCCGATTACCCGAGGCAAGAATACCTCGAATTCCGGAAATTCCAAGACGGAGTCGCTGCTTTGCAATCCGATCGGTCACCTGGTGACCGGACGCACAATTGGGAACAGTATCGTTTCTCGGATTCCCAATCCCGTCAGCGCCATCAACAACCGATCGATTCCCATACCGGTTCCGGTGGTCGGCGGCATGCCGTGCTCCATCGCGGCGAGGAAGTCCTCGTCCAGCGCCATGGCCTCGTCGTCACCCTGCGCGGCCAGCCGGGCCTGGTCGACGAACCGCTCGCGCTGGATCACCGGGTCGACCAACTCCGAATAGCCAGTGGCCAACTCGAAGCCGCGCACATAGAGGTCCCACTTCTCCGTCACGCCGGACCGGCTGCGATGCTGCCTGGTCAGCGGGGATGTCTCGACCGGGAAGTCGCGCACGAAAGTCGGTGCGTACAGCTTGTCGCCATACTGATGTTCCCACAGTTCCTCGACGAGTTTCCCGTGGCCGTAGCCCTTGTCCTCCGGAATTTCCAGGCCGACCCGATCCGCGAGTGCGCGCAATTCGGCAACGGACGTTTCCGGCGTGACCGGCACACCCAGCGCATCCGACAGCGACGGGTACATCTCGACGGTCGCCCACTCGCCGCGCAGATCGTATTCGGTGCCGTCGGCCAGGGTCACCACCTGCGTGCCGAACACCGCTTGGGCCACTTCCTGCACCAATTCCCGGATCATCCGCGCCGAGTCGTCATAGGTGCCATATGCCTGGTATGTCTCCAGCATCGCGAACTCGGGGGAATGCGTGGAGTCCGCGCCTTCGTTCCGGAAGTTCCGGTTGATCTCGAAGACCCGCTCCAAGCCGCCGACCACGCAGCGCTTCAGGAACAGTTCGGGCGCGATGCGCAGGTAGAGGTCCATATCGAGGGCATTCGAATGGGTGACGAACGGCCGGGCCGCCGCGCCGCCGTGCAGCGTCTGCAGCATCGGCGTCTCCACCTCGAGAAATCCCCTGCGCTCCAGCGCGTCGCGCAGCGCACGCACCACGGCGATGCGGGTACGCGCCATTTCCCTGGCTTCGGGACGCACGATCAAGTCGACATAACGCTGCCGGACCCGGGACTCCTCGTTCATCTCCTTGTGCGCCACCGGCAGCGGGCGCAGCGCCTTGGCCGCCATGAACCAGGAATCGGCCATGACGCTCAGCTCACCGGTCCGCGAGGCGATGACCTCCCCCTGCACGAAGACGAAGTCACCGAGGTCGACGTCGGCCTTCCAGGCGGCGAGCGCGTCCGCGCCCACCCCGTTGAGGCTGATCATCGCCTGCAGCTTGGTGCCGTCGCCCTCTTGCAGCGTCGCGAAACACAACTTGCCGGTATTACGCATGAATATGACGCGTCCGGCGACACCGACCTGCTGGCCGGTGGCCGTGTCGGCGGCCAGGTCGGGATATGCGGCCCGAATTTCGGCGAGGGTATGCGTACGCGGCACGACGACCGGATAGGCCTCGCGACCGGACGCGAGCAGCCGCTCCCGCTTCTCCCGGCGAATCCGTATCTGCTCCGGGGCGTCGTCGGCGTCGGGCGCCACGGCAGGCCGCGAATCCGATGTCGATGCGCTGGAGGATGCAGGGTTCGGGGTGCTCACATCGAACAACCCTAGCGTGCACCGGAAATCGTTTTGCGGGCCGCCCAGGCTCCAGCCGCCAGTAACGAAACGGTATCGGCCCGGCGACCTACCCGAGGCGCTCCGCAGGCACTCCGGGAACTCGAAATAGCCGGCGCGCATCGCGATGCGCCCGGAAACACCTGGGCGCCCGGCTAATTCGAGATGGAAGTGATCGCGGGGAATTACAGGGAGGCGAGCGCCTCCAGCTCACGTGCGAAGTGCGGTGCCCGCACCGCGACGTTCAGCAGCCCCGCCGCCTTCAGTGCCTGGTAGCCGCCGACCAGGTCGGTCGCTCGATGCAGTCCGAGCTGTTGCAGCGCCGCGGCGGCCAAGCTGGAGGTATAGCCCTCGGAGCAGACGACGATCCACTCCACGTCGTGGTCGGCGGCCAGGGCCAGCCGGGCGGAACTGGAGGGATCCAGCCGCCATTCCAGCACATTGCGTTCGATCACCAAGGCGCCGGGCAAGGTGCCCTCGCGCCCGCGCTGCGCCTGGGGCCGGATATCCACCAGAATGGCGCCCCGCTCGATCGCTTCCGGCAATTCGAAGGCGTAGATCCGGTTCAGCTGGGCCCGCGCGTTCTCGAGCATCTGATCGATGGTCAAACGGGTCATTACATATCACCTTCGGGCTGGTCGGTGAGGACGGTTCGGGTGCGCCGCAGGGTGCCGTGGCCGGTCACCTCGTAATACGACATGGCGGTAAGGGGCGGGGAATAGGCGTGCACGCTGAGCGTGGGATCGAGCGGGCCCGCGGATTCGGCGCCGCCCGTCACGACGGCGGGCGCGCGCATCACGTCGTGCACCCAACCGATCGGGAACGACGCCTGATCGCCCGCGGTGAGCGTGCGGCAGCGCAGTTCCGTTCCATTCCAACGATATTCGGACAGCGCGCCGCTGAGCACGGTCAGCGCGCCGAGCGATCCGGCGTGGTCGTGCAGCTCGGTGGACTTGTCCGGCGTCCAGCTGATCAGCCAGACGTCCACCTCGTCGTCGGCGAGCAGCCTGGTCGCCCAGCGCTCGTCGGCCGGCCATCCGCCGTTCGCGGGAAGCAGATGGTCATAGCGCCCGGCCAGCACGTCTTCGGCGCCTTCGTCGGTCAGCCGCAGCAGATCGGCCGGGCGCAGCCGGGTCGGCAGCGCGGGCGCCACCGAACGATCCAGCGGCGGGGTGGCCGACAACGCGGTACGCGCGGACGAAAGGGAAAGTACGGAAGAACGCATGAGCGAATCTCCAGGAGGAAGGTGTCGGTCGAGGACGGGTAGTCAGCCTCGATCGGTCGAGGCAGGTCAGCCTCGACAACACTCCTGGGTGCTCACGCTAGAAAACACGAATGCGAGTTTAACAGCACGGTGCGCGGTATCGGCAAGTCCCGGTGCTGCGACAAACCCAACACCGCGCATATCAGACACTTCCCTTGCGCCGCAGGTTGCGTTCGTATACAAGCCGCAGGCCGGTCAGCGTGAGATGCGGGTCGTGGTCCTCGATGGTCTCGGATTCCGGGACGATCAGCGGCGCGGTCGCGCCGGTGGCCACCACCGCCACGTCGTCGCCGGCGAAGGCGTCGAATTCGTCGCGAATCCGATCGATCAGCCCGTCCACCAGGCCGGCGAATCCGAATACGGCGCCGGACTGCATGCATTCCATGCTGTTCTTCCCCAGCACCGACCGTGGCCTGGTCAACTCGGCCCGCCGCAGCGCGCTGCGTTCCACCAGCGCCTCCGTGGCGATCTCCACGCCGGGCGCGATGATCCCGCCGAGGAACTCCCCCTTCTTGGACACCAGATCCACACAGATCGCCGTGCCGAAATCCACGACGATCGCGGCCGAGGAATATCGCTGGTAGGCGGCCAGGCAATTGACGATGCGGTCCGCGCCGACTTCTTTCGGATTGTCGACCAACAGCGGAATGCCCGTGCGCACGCCCGGCTCCACCAGCACGTGCGGAACATGACCCCAGTACTGGCTCAGCATTCCGCGGAGTTCGCGCAGCACCGGCGGCACGGTCGACAGGGCCGCGACGCCGATCACCTCGTCCAGTTGCGCGCCGACCAGCCCGCGCACCTGCATGGCGAATTCGTCGGCGGTCAGCAGCGGATTGGTGTGCATCCGCCAGTGCCGCACCAGTTTCGAATGCGTCCCGACCCCCGAGAACAGACCGAGTTCGATACTGGTGTTGCGGACATCGATGGTCAGCAGCATGTCCCGGTCGCCGGCTCTCAGACGAACGACAGGGAGCGCGGCGAGGTCAGTCCCGAGCCCTCCGGCGCGTGCGCCGGGTCCGAGCCCAGCTCGACCGGGCGGTTGCGCTCGTCGACGAACACGACCTTGGGGTCGTACTCCGCGATCTCCTGCTCGTTCAACTGACCGTAGGCGATCAGGATGACCAGGTCACCGGGGTGCACGAGGTGGGCGGCGGCTCCGTTGATCCCGATCACGCCCGAACCCCGCTCACCGGCGATGACGTAGGTCTCCAGCCGGGCGCCGTTGTCGATGTCCACGATGCAGACCTGCTCGCCTTCCAGCAGGTCGGCGGCGTCGAGCAGGTCCTGGTCCACCGTGACCGAGCCGACGTAGTGCAGGTCGGCGTGCGTCACGGTGGCGCGGTGGATCTTCGACTTCATCATGGTGCGCAGCATTGCGTCGCCCTTTCTAGTTCGCGGGAGGGAGCAGGGCGGGATCGGACACCGCCGGGGCAGGCTGGGAGGAATCCGCGGCGGGCCGCGAACCGGAGACGGCGGGGTGCCCGTCGATCGGAGCGCCGAGGGTGACGGCGATGTTGTCGATGAGCCGGGTGGCGCCGACCTTGGCCGCGATCAGCAACCTGGCGTTGCCGGTGGCCGGGGCCGGACCGAGGTTGGCCGAACGCAGCTCCAGGTAGTCGAGGTCGACACCGGACGCGGCGTCGAGTACCTGGCGAGCGGCGGCCAATACGGCCTCGCCGCCGAGACCGGCCGCGTGCTTGCCAGCCGACAGCGCCGCCGACAGCGCGAGCGCCGATTCGCGCTGCGCCGGATCGAGATACCGATTGCGCGAGGACAGGGCCAAGCCGTCGGCCTCCCGCACGGTGACCACCGGGGTGATCTTGACGTCGAAATTCAGGTCGCGAACCATCTGCCGGATCAGCGTGAGCTGCTGGTAGTCCTTCTCACCGAAGAACGCCTCGCTGGGCCGGGCGATCTGCAGCAATTTGGCGACCACGGTGAGCATGCCCGCGAAGTGGGTCGGTCGGCTGGCCCCCTCGAGCTCGGCGCCGAGCGGACCCGGATGCACGGTGGTGCGTGGGCCGTCCGGATACATATCGGACACGCTCGGCGCGAACACCAGCTCGACGCCCTCCGCGCGCAGCAGCTCGACGTCGGCGTCCAGCGTGCGGGGATAGGTGTCCAGGTCCTCGTTCGCGCCGAACTGCAAGGGGTTGACGAAGATCGAGACGATGACCACCTGATTGGTCCGCTTGGCCAGCCGGACGATCTCCAGATGACCCTCGTGCAGGGCGCCCATGGTCGGCACCAACGCGACCGTGCGGCCGACGCCGCGCAAAGCGCCGGACACCGCGCTGAGCACGGCGGGATCGTGATGCACGGTCAGCTCGCCGGGCCGGTAGGCACCGCGCAATTTCGGGTCGAACATCAACGTCCTTCCAGCAGCTCGATAACGGCGGGGGCGGTGCCGGCCCGCTCCGCGGTGCGCAGCGACAACGCGCGATACCCCTCGGCCAGCCGCGGATCGACCGCGGTCAATGCGGCCAGATGGGCCGCCACCGCGTCCGCGTCGCCGCGGGCGACCGGGCCGGTCAGCGCGGATTGGCCGCGGCGCAAGGCGTTGTCCAACGCGGCCGAGGCCAGCGGGGCGAGCAGACGCTCGGCCAGGCCGCCCGGCTGGTCGTCGACCACCTGCTGGCCGAGCAGACCGGGGCCCTCCAGCGCGACGCGCAGCGCGGCCAGCGCGTCGACGATCACCGTGACCAGGTGATTGCTGCCGTGCGCCAGCGCGGCGTGATACAGCGGCCGATTCGCTTCCGGCACCCGCACCGGCTCGCCGCCCATCTCGATCACCAGCGACTGCGCGATGGCGTAGCCGACCTCGTCGGCGGCGGTGATGCCGAAACAGGCGTTGCCGAGCCTGGTCACGTCTTCGTCGTGGCCGGTGAAGGTCATCGCGGGGTGGATGGCCAGCGGACGGGCGCCGAGCTCGGCCAGCGGAGCCAGCACGCCGATGCCGTTCGCGCCGGAGGTGTGCGCCACGATGGTGCCCGGCCGCACGACACCGGCACCGGCCAGGCCACGAACCAGACCGGCCAGCTCGGTGTCGGGCACGGCGAGCAGCAGCAGCTCGCTGCGCTTCGCCACCTCTTCGATCGGCAGGATCTTCGAGTCCGGCAGCCGGGTCCGGGCACGGCGAATCGAGGCGTCGGAGATCGCGCAGACGCCGAACACCACATGTCCGGCGCGCTCGAGTGCCGCGCCCAATGCCGAACCGACGCGTCCCGCCGAGACGATTCCCACCGTCAGGCGTGCGGGCGCGGGGTCGTAGCCCGAAGCAGCGCTATCGGAATTCACGCTTCTCGAGGTCAACGTTGTCCTCTCGATGTCGTTCCAGTCCCGCCATGCGGGTACCGGACGGTACGACACGAGAATATCGGCAGGCGATTCACCGGGGCCATGGGGTGCCCGCGTGATTTAGACCGCACTGCCGGGACACCGGCAGCGCCCCGTTCAGCGTCCTTCGCGCTGCTCGGACTCCAAGTTGGCCATGATCTCCGCGACGGACAGACGGCGCGACGACGCCTCTCCGTCGCCTTCGGCCCTGCGCCGCCTGCGCGTGCTGGGCGTGCCCACGGTCGGCGTGGAGGTCGGCCTCGAAACAGGCTCGGGGCGAGGCTCGGGGCGCGCGGTGGGCCGCGTCGGAGGTTCGTCGACCGGTTCGTCGACCGTCTCGGTGAAGGCGTCGGCCCAACCGCGCGGCTGGGCGTACCGACTCTGCTCGTCGTCGTCCTCGTCGAAGGAGACCACCGCGGTCTCGGCGGTGACCGGCTCGTCGAAGGGGCTGGCGAAGACCGGTGGCTCGGGATGATCGGGCTCGAAAATCGGCGTCATACTGCTACGCGGTTGCTGGTCGGCGAAGACCGACCACATTCCGGCATTCGCGGAGCTATTGTTCGCCGATTCCCCGCTCGAGCTGGTCAGCTCCTGAATCCGGGTCGCGTCGGCGCGCAGCGCGGGGCGATCCATCGGCAGATCGCCGTCGAACAGCCGCTGCAAGCTCTGCCGCAACACGGTGAGCTCGGCGCGCAGTGCCGCGAGTTCGGCCGCGTCGGCCCCCACTTCCTCGCGCACGCGCGCCTCGACGCCCAGCTCGTACTCGCGGCGCGCGGTGACCTCTCGCTCCAGCTGCAATTCGTAGACCGTCTGCAGGTCGCGGACCTTCGCCTTGTCGATCGTCGCCTCTTTGCGGTACTTCGTCGCGGCCAGCGCGCCGATCGCGGCGGCCCACAGCGCCGCGACCAGACCTACCCGTACGAACTGCACATTGTTACTGAAGACCAGGAAAACGCTGGCAACCAGACCCAACAGAATCAAGACGCCGGTGAACAGTTTTCCCGCGTCGTCCCGCCGTCGACGGGAAGTGCTGCTACGGGAGGGTGAAGCCATGCCAGCCAGGGTAGCCAAAAGGTGGACCGCCGCCCAGATTCCGGTGGGGTGATCGCATTCGCAAAACTAGCTATGTGGTTGCCGCATCGTCGGTGGGGTCCTCGGGCGCGCGACAGCAATACTCCAACCAGAGCGCCGCAGCAACCAAAGCCACCCCCGCCAGCATCCCGACGATCGCGCCGGGGCTGTCGGCCGCCGCGGCGCGCAATGTGCCGCGCTGCGGGAAGACCCAGCACAGGAAGCCGAGCCAGATACCGGCCGCGATCGAACCCACCTGCACCGACGCCTTGGCCAACGCGACGGCGCGGGCCGCGGTGATCGGATGCAGCTGGTGGCGGCCATCGCCGATCTGATGATCGTTGACCCTGGCCCGGATCACGAAGGCGAGCACGGCCTCGATGGCGGCCACCGGGTAGAGCGAGGCACCCGCGAAGATGGAGATCGGCGGGAAGTTGTCGTAGGCCACCCTGGTGGCGATCCACGCGACAAGCGCGGCGATGAGCACGTTCGCCACGATGTCGAGGACGCGGGTCGGCTTCAGTTTCACGACGCGGCGCCCGTCAGCGAGAACGCGGTGCGGCGCACGCCTGCGCGCTCGGCCGGATCGAGCCGCGCCAGCAGTTCCGCGACGGCGTGCGGTGCGCCGTCGACCTCGAGCACCGCGTCCGGCACGACGTCCAGCCACGGCACCAGCACGAAGGCACGGCGATGTGCCTGCGGGTGCGGGAGGATCAAATCCGGGTCGGTGCTGCGGCAAGCCACGGGCTCGCCATCGCGGAGTTCGGCGCACCACACCACGTCCACGTCGAGCGTTCGCGCGCCCCAGCGCACGTCGCGGACCCGTCCCGCGGCCTGCTCCAGCTCTTGGCCGCGGCGTAACCAATCCGCGCAGCCGAATGCCGGATCCTCCACCAGCACGGCGGCATTGAGGTAGTCCTCCTGCGGGACGCCGCCCCATGGCGCGGTCGAGTACACCGCGGACACGGCCAGCACCCGGTGGCCGAACCCGTCCAGAACGCTGCGCAGGTGCGCGAGCCGGTCACCCAAATTCGAGCCGATGGACAGCACCGCACGCGTCATCGGCATGCCTCCACGGCGTTCGGCTCGGTCCACGGAAGGACCGCGCCCGGATTCGGTTGCCTCATGCTGTGTCCTCTATCCGCATGAGCGGGGCCCTCCGTGGTCACACTGCGCTGCCGCCTCCGGGCCTGACCACTCATGCTGTGTCCTCTATCCGCATGAGCGGGCCCTCCGTGGTCACACTGCGCTGCCGCCTCCGGGCCTGACCACTCATGCGGGGTGCTCCCCCCGGTGGCGCGAGGTGACCACCCGAACATCGGCGAAGGTGTGCGGGATCGGCGCGGATGGCTTGTGCAGCACCACCTCGACCGAGGTGATCCGCGGATCGGTCATCACGTCGTCGGCGATCTCCGACACCACCGACTCGATGAGATTGCGCGGCGGGCCCTGAATGATCCGGACCGCGCGCTCGGCCAGCGCACCGTAATCCACCGTGGCCGCCAAGTCGTCGGACGCCGCGGCGACGGCGAAATCCAGCCACACCGTCAGATCGACCAGGAACTCCTGGCCGTCGCGGCGTTCATGATCGAACACCCCGTGATGCCCGTAAGCGCGCAAGCCGCGCAACTCGATCCGGTCGGCGCCACGGCGGATCGGCGCGTTCGGCGACACGGCACCGGCTTCGGCATGGACCGGGGACTGGCTCATCGGTGAGCTCCTCGCGCACTCGGACGGGCGATGTCGTGCTCTGCGGCGCGCTGCCGTGCGGCATTCTGCCACGCGTCGGCGACGGCGATGGCATCCAGGGAGGCACGCACGTCGTGCACGCGCACACCCCACGCGCCGTACACCGCGGCAAGCGCCGAGATAGTCGCGGTGGCCGTCTCCCGGCCGTCCGGTGGACGCGGTCCGTCGTCGTTGGCGAGCAGCGCGCCGAGGAAACGCTTGCGGGAGGCGCCGATCAGGATCGGCAGGCCGTGGCCGACGAGTTCGGGCAGCGCGCCGAGCAGGGCCCAGTTGTGTTCGGCGTTCTTCGCGAAGCCCAGACCGGGGTCGAGAATCAGCCGGGACGGATCGACCCCGGCGGCGACGGCCACATCCACCTGGCCGTTCAACTCGGCCAGCACCTCGGCGACCACGTCGTCGTAGTGGTCGGCGGGGCCGGTGTGCCGGTAGTCGGCCCCGGCCCGCCAGTGCATGAGAATCCACGGCAGCCCGGCGGACGCGACCACCCGCACCATATCGGGATCGGCGCGGCCGCCGGAGACATCGTTCACCACCGAGACCCCGGCGTCGATCGCCGCCTCGGCCACCGCGGCGCGCATGGTGTCTACGCTGGTCGGCACGCCCGCCGCGACGAGTCCACGGATGACGGGCGTGACCCGGGCCGCCTCGGTCGTCGCGTCGATACGGATCGCGCCGGGCCTGGTGGACTCGCCGCCGACATCGATGATGTCCGCCCCGGCGGCATACAGCCGGACGCCGTGGGCGATGGCGAGATCGGGATCGAGATACTTGCCGCCATCGGAGAACGAATCGCTGGTGACGTTCACCACGCCCATCACGACGCAGGACCGACCGCCCCGTGCACGGACGCCTCCAGGCCCGGTCATCTGGGCGTCCGTGCCCGTCGCGCCGTCGTCACGGCCGGTGAGCGGCGTACCGGTCGTCGCGCGCTCGCCACCACTCGCGGTGTCTTCCCCCGTCGCTCCTGTCGCCGCGCTTTCATCGCCGCTCCTGAGTCCGGACACCGCTGGCCCGCTCACTTACGCAGAATGAGATCGAGCGCCTCGGCGCGCGAGGCGGCGTTGGACTGGAGCAGTCCGCGCACCGCGGAGGTGGTGGTGCTGGCGCCCGGCTTGCGAATGCCGCGCATCGCCATGCAGAGGTGCTCGGCTTCCACCACCACGATGGCGCCGCGCGGGTCCAGCTTGCGCATCACCGCGTCGGCGATCTGGCTGGTCAGGCGCTCCTGCACCTGGGGGCGCTTGGCGTACAGGTCGACCAGCCTGGCCAGTTTGGACAGGCCGGTGACCCGGCCGTGCGGCCCGGGGATGTAGCCGACGTGCGCTACGCCGTGGAACGACACGAGATGGTGCTCACAGGTCGAGTACATCGGGATGTCCCTGACCAGGACGAGTTCCTGGTGTCCCTCGTCGAACGTGGTGTTGAGCACCGAATCCGGCTCCACGTAGAGCCCGGCGAACGTCTCCCGGTACGCGCGCGCGACCCGGGCGGGCGTCTCCCGCAGACCGGGCCGGTCCGGGTCCTCGCCGACAGCGATCAACAACTCCCGCACCGCGGCTTCGGCGCGGGCTTGATCGAACGACTTGCCGGTTTCGAGTGCGACCAGGCCGGGTTCGGTGATGCCGAGGTCGACACCGTCGTGTTCCGCAGCACTCGACTCGGCGAGGACGTAGCCGCCGCCATGATTGTTGGCCGACAATCGAGGACACCTCCAAAATCTCGGGATGCCGGCAATTACTCGGCACCCCCGATGGTCGAGCCTAATCGTCACCGGTCGCGGCGCGAGCGAGAGGCCCGCGGCGCCGCGATCAGTCCCTGCGGCGCGAGCGACAGACCCGGGGACGGAAAGCCGCCCTGGTTTCAGTGTCGCCCGTTCGGTCCATCCCACTCGCCGTTCTCGCCGTCGCCCGGGTTGGCGCGACGCGGCTCGTCATAGCCGCCGTGGTCGCCGTACCCGTCGCCGCCGTAGCCGTCGTCGGGTCCACCCCACGGCTGGTAGCCCTGCCGCGGCTGCTGCGGATCGCCCCACCCGCCGGGCTGGCCCTGCTGCTGCGGCTCGTCCCGCGGCGGCCAACCGGGAGCCGACCACCCTGCGGGAGCGCCATAGTCCGGCCGCGAGCCGTGCGTCCCCTGGCGCGGGTAGGCCGGCTGCGGAAGCGGGTAGCCGGGCGCGGCCGGGCGGCCGTACTGCGGCGGCGCGCCGTATCCGCCATCGTGCGGCGGGTAACCGTTGGCGCCCTGCGGCTCACGCTGCGCGGACGCCGCCACCGGCTTCACCAAGGGCTCCGGCGGCCACGATTCGCCGCGCTCGGCGGCCAGTTCGCCCGGCGTCTTCACCGGCGGCTTGTCCGACGGCACGCGATCGCCGAAATCGTTGAACGCGGTGATCCGCGGGCGCTTCTGCACCGAGGCGAGGATCTGCTCGAGATCCTTGCGGTGCAAGGTCTCCCGCTCCAGCAGCGCGGTGGCCAGATCGTCGAGCACGTCCCGGTACTCGTTGAGGATGGCCCACGCCTCGGTGTGCGCCGCCTCGATCAGGTTGCGCACCTCCTCGTCGATCGCGCCCGCCACCTCGTGCGAGTAGTCCGAACCCATGCCCATCGAGCGGCCGAGGAACGGATCGCCCTGTTCCTGGCCGTACCGCACCGCACCGAGCCGGGCGCTCATGCCGTACTCGGTGACCATCGCGCGAGCGATCTTGGTGGCCTGGTCGATGTCGGAGGACGCGCCGGTGGTCGGCTCATGGAACACCAGCTCCTCGGCCGCGCGACCGCCCATCGCCATGACCAGGCGCGCGATCATCTCCGAGCGGGTCATCAGGCCCTTGTCGTCCTCGGGCACCGTCATGGCGTGACCACCGGTGCGGCCGCGCGCGAGGATGGTGACCTTGTACACCGGTTCGATATCCGGCATCGCCCAGGCGGCGAGGGTGTGACCGCCCTCGTGGTAGGCGGTGATCTTCTTCTCGTGCTCGCTGATGATCCGGCTCTTGCGGCGCGGGCCGCCGATCACGCGGTCGACCGATTCCTCCAGCGATTCGCCGGTGATCACCGCGCCGTGCTCGCGGGCGGTCAGCAGCGCGGCCTCGTTGATCACGTTGGCCAGGTCGGCGCCGGACATGCCGACGGTGCGCTTGGCGAGGCCGTCCAGGTCGGCGTCCGGCGAGATCGGCTTGCCCTGCGAGTGCACCCGCAGGATGGCGCGGCGACCGGCGAGGTCGGGGTTGCCGACCGGGATCTGCCGGTCGAATCGGCCGGGACGCAGCAGCGCGGGGTCGAGGATGTCGGGGCGGTTGGTCGCCGCGATCAGGATGATGCCGGTGCGGTCGCCGAAGCCGTCCATCTCCACCAGCAGCTGGTTGAGGGTCTGCTCGCGCTCGTCGTGGCCACCGCCGAGCCCGGCGCCGCGCTGGCGGCCGACCGCGTCGATCTCGTCGACGAAGATGATGCAGGGGCTGTTCTGCTTGGCCTGCTCGAACAGGTCGCGCACCCGGGAGGCGCCGACGCCGACGAACATCTCGACGAAGTCCGAACCGGAGATGGTGAAGAACGGCACGCCCGCCTCGCCTGCGACGGCGCGGGCCAGCAGGGTCTTACCGGTACCGGGCGGGCCGTAGAGCAGCACGCCCTTGGGGATCTTGGCGCCGAGGGCCTGATAGCGGACCGGGTTCTGCAGGAAGTCCTTGATCTCGTAGAGCTCTTCGACCGCCTCGTCGGCACCGGCCACGTCGGCGAACGTGGTCTTGGGCATGTCCTTGGACAGCTGCTTGGCCTTCGATTTGCCGAAGCCCATCATGCCGCCGCGTCCGCCGCCCTGCATCCGGGCCATCACGAAGATGAACAGGCCGAGCAGGATCACCATCGGCAGCACGAACAGCAGGATCTGGGTGAACCAGCTCTCCTGCTTGACCACGGTGTTGTAGTTGGCGCCGGAGTTCTTCACGGCCTCGAAGATCTGCGCGGAGGTCTCGCTGCCGCCCGGATACTTCGCGATGATCTTGCTTTGGCCGCCGGTGGCGTCGTTGCCGTTCTTCAGTTCGATGCGCAACTGCTGCTCGCGGTCGTCGATCTGAACGTTCTGAACGTTGCTCTTGTCCTCGAGCTGGCTCAGGGCAACCGATGTATCGACGCTCTTCCAGCCCCGCGTGTCGTTGCCGAAGTAACTGAACGCATAGATCACGAGCAGAATGCCCGAGACTATGGCCAGGGTGCGAAACACAGTCTTGCGGTTCATAGAGCGTCGGCCGGGGCGGCCAGTCCTTTCCGGTGTCTCCGGTTCTTGCCTAGCGATGCGTCTGGCGCGTCCGGTTCCGCGGGGGTTCGGATGCGGACATGCCACGTTACCGCGTACGGTCTACTCGATACATCGCGCAGTTCGGCTGCAGGTGCAGCTAAAGAGGTAAACGGCCGGAGACCGACGGTGGTTCCCGATGTCTCCGGTTCGGCTTCCTCCAAGTGGCAACAATCATGGCATGTTCGGCCTATCGTGAGCGACGACACAACCACGCGGCGCGAGCGACGGGCACGGAGGCGGTAGCTTGCGTAACCACCAAGGGCTCCTGGAGCGCCGCCATCAGACGCAGTGCGAGCGACGGGCACGGAGGCAATAGCTTGCGTAACCACGAAGGGCCCCGGCAGCGCGGCGAAAACAGACGGAGCGGCGCGAGCGGCAGGCGTGGATGCGGTAGCTCACGTCACCGCGAAGGGCCCCGGGAGCGCCGCGAAGCAGACAGAGCGCAGGGGGTATGGACATAGTCGAGTTACGAACACCCACAGCGATATTGCGTCATGGTCGCGGCAGACTGATCGTGCTGCGGCCCGGGTCCGACGGCGAGCGCGTGCTCGACGTTCCCGTCTCGGACCTGCTCAAGGTCCGGCTGAACCGGCGCGCGGACGACGCGGTGGTCATCGAGATCTACCTGCGATACCCGACGCCCGTGCTCACCGGCGTGCCAGCGGACCGCACGCCGCTGCCGGTCCTGATCGCCGAGCACGACGTCCCCGCGGCCACCGAGATCGTCGAGCGGATCAACGCCCACATCCTGACCACCCAGCGCATCGACGTCGCCGCGCCCGATCTGCATCCGCCCACACCCACCTGGGGCCGCAGTGGCCCCACCCGCGCCGACGTGGACCGGGCGGCGGGCAGGATGACGCCGCGGCGCGAGGCCAAACCGGCGATAGCGGCTCTGCATCGTTACGTGACGCCTGACGAGTATGTCCTGGAGACCGCCGTCGCGGTCGGGCATCCCCCAGCGGGCACCGGTCTCGGCCTGCTCGCCGCGACGACGGGACGGCTGTTGTTCATCGCCATCGGCGAGCCACGGTACGCCTACGAACTGCCCATCCCCGCGGTCATCTGGGCGCGGACGACGAACACTCCCCCGGTCGGCCCCGGCGAGATCGGTCCGGTGCGCGGCACTACGGGCATGGACGTGCACGACGGCAACCGGACGCTGCGTTTCGCTGGCGCCGACCGCGCCGACACCGAGCGGGTCACCTGCGCGGTGAACTTCGCGGTGCGCCGCGAATCCGCGGACGGCGCCGCCGGCTCCGCGGATCCCGGTGTGGCCCAGCTGTATTCGGAATGGGAGCTGCTGGTGGAGCGGCACTCGCTCGGCATGGTCGACGACGCGCAGTTCCAGCGCTACGGCCGCGGCATCCTGCGTTCACTCCCCGACGGGAGCTGAGTTCAGCGCGACCCGCCGCCACGGGCTGGTCGGGCGCAGCCACAGCCGCAGTAGCTCCATGCGGCGGTCGACGCCGCCGTTCTTCAGTTCGGCCAGGTCCTCGCAGGCCTGCCAGTAGGTCCACCCGGTGAGATAGGCGTCCCCGAACTGGCGCCAGTTGCGGTACTTGCGCTGCGCGATCGGCAGAGCGCGCCCGAGATAGCTCCAGGCCACGTCGGCATCGAGGTAGCCGGCGGTGTAGGCCATCCTGGCCACCGCGACGACCCTGGCCAGATCCCAGGCGTGGATGTCGCTGGGCAGCGGCCTGGCCAGGTGATCGGTGAAACCGATCTTGATCGCCTGCGACCAGATGTCGTAGTCGCGGACCAGCGCCTCTGGGTTGTCCATGCCGCGGAACGCGCCGACCTGCCGCAGGAAGGCCCGGTGCCGATCGGCCCGCTCGCCGAAGCGGTCGCGCTCGCTGGCGTTGATCGATGCCGTCACGAGGGGATGCACCAGGGCGTAGAGCGGGGCGTGCATACCGTCCAGCAACTGTTCCATCGACGCCTGCGCCTCGGTTCCGTCGGTGATGCCCCACGCGCCGGTGAGCGTGTCGATGGCCAGTTCCCGCCGGTCGCCGAGCGGATGCGCACGCTCCGGCCCGAGCAGCAGCGCGTCGTGGAACGCGTCCCAGCGCGCGGAGTAGAAGGCCCCGAGAGCCAGCGCCCGCAGCTCGTCGTCGGAGATCGCGGCGCCGGACCAATGGTCTTCCTCACGCTCGTCCAGCTCCGCGTACGGAAACGTCGTCAAGGTCGGTACACCGCGCGCAGACATGACCCGATTGTTCCCCATCCGCCACGGCGCGGGCCGGGTATTGGCGGTTCCGGTGCTCGTCGTCGCGCCGGGAGGCGACGCGGCCGTCGAGCGAATCGATCGCGGCTCGTCTACTTGCCTGACGCGGGCCGTGATCTGGAGCTAGTGTTCTCGCATGTGTAGAAACATCACCGTCCTGCGTGGTCTGGAACCTGCCGCAACCGAGCAGGAAATCTATGCCGCCGCACTGCAGTACGTGCGCAAGGTCGGTGGCGTGTCCGGCCTGAGCTCGACCACCAAACCGGCCGTCGACAAGGCCGTCGCGGCCATCGCAGCGGCGACCACCACCTTGCTCGCGGAGTTGCCCGACCGCAGGGTCGCGCCGACCACCGAGCCACCGCTGCGCCGCCTCGCGGCGCGCGAGGCCGCGGGCGAGTAGTCCGGCCGGTTCAGGGAAGGGCGCCGACGCCGTAGATCGCGACGCAGGTCAGCGCGATTTCCAGCGGCAGACGCCGGTCCTCGATGGTGAATCCAAGGAGGTGTTCGATCCGCTGCATGCGGTAGCGGACCGTGTTCTTGTGTACGCCGAGCAGTTTCGCCGTGGCCTCCGGGCTGCGGTGGCTGCGCAGGTAGGCGTGCAGCGTTTCGCGCAGACGCGCGGTGGTCGCGTCCCCGGCTGCCAGCGGGCCGAGCTCGCGCCGCACCAGTCCGCGCATGGCCGCGTCGTCGGCGCCCGCCAGGTAGGCGATCTCCACCGTGCGATACCCGGTCACCCGCCCGCCCGTGGGCGCGCGCTCGGCGACATTCCGAGCGGCGACCGCCTCGCGATGACTCCGCCGGAAACCCGGGATCCCCCCGCCGGGTACGCCGAACGCCACCCGCACCGGAGACTCGACATGAGCCGCCACAATGCGCTCCACCTCGCCCGGCACGGCGAGTTCGGCGGCGCGTTCCGGGTCGTCCAACCCCGCCCAGGCCCACACCGCGCTGGCGCCGGAGGGGACGGTGAGCACCCGCGCGCTGCCGAGGGACGCGGCCAGGCGAGCCGCGAGCCGGTCCAGCATTCCGGTCGCCTCGCCGTCGGGCTCCCCGGTGGGCTCGTCGGTCCACAGCAAGAAGGCCAGATGCTGCTGGGACAACCGGTAGCCCAGCCGTACCGACGCCTGCTCGAGGTCGACGTCGTCGCCGTCGAGCACGGCGCGGACGGTCTCCGCGCGCCGGTTGAGCGCGGCGCGCAGGACCTGCTCGCGCTCTTCCATGTAGGTCTCGGTGAGCAATTCGACCGACCTGCCCATCCACTTGGTGGCGCGCTCGAACAGCCGCATCAGCACGACGCGCTCGATCTCCGGCGGCGCCTGCCGCTGCTCGATCACCTCGGTCATGTAGTCCAGCACCGCCTCCATGCCCACGTGGTAGACGCGCAGCAGCAGCCGCAATTCGAATCCGCGCCTGGCCACGCTGCGCGCGAACGCGTGCGCCTCCTCCGGCAGTGAGAACTCGAAGGCGTCGCTGGTCAGGCGGCTGAGAACGATCCTGGCGTGTGCCCTCGTGCTGGCCGCGAGATCGCGGCGCATATCGCGATCGGCGAGTTCGGGGATGCGCGCGATGATGACGTCGTCGAGCCGGGTGACGATCCGGTCGAGCGTCTCGGCGCGCATCGTCTCGTAGACGTACTCGGCCAGCCAGTCCCGTACCTGGTCCGGGTCGGGGCTCGGCCTGGTGGCGGCGCGCGGCGACGGGGGAACGGTCATTGCCAGCTCCTTCCGTTCGGGCGGAATCTCGCCGCTATTTGTTTTCCAGGTCCAAAATCACGAGCCAGCATTGACGAATGAGGCCAAGACAGTGCCTGCGGATTGTGTCACGATCATAGTTCAGTGGCCTGATTCACAGGCAGACCGCGGTTCAACACAACGTCAGTGGGAGAACAGCTAGTGACCGATACCGAACCAGCGCCAGGCGCGACCAAGAAGGCCACGGCCAGGAAGACGCAGGCACGCACGAAGACCGCGAAGACCGGCGACGCTCCGGCCGTCATCGAGGTGCGCAATCCAGGCACCGGCCAGATCGTCGGCACGGTGCCGGAGGAGACCGCGGACGCGGTCGCGGCGAAAGTTCGCGAGTTGCGGCTGTACCAGCCGGAATGGGAGGCGATAGGTCCCGACGGCCGCAAGGAGTGGCTGCTGAAGTTCCAGGATTGGTTGATCGACAACACCGACCGCCTGGCCACCGTGGTGCAGTCGGAGACAGCCAAGCCGCGGGTGGACGCCCTGATCGATCCCGGCTTCGCGACCGATCTGATCGGCTACTACGCGCGCCGCGCGGCCAAGTTCCTCGCCGACGACCACCCCTCGCCGCACAGTCCGCTGGCCAGGGTCAAACGACTGACCACGGTGTACCGGCCCTATCCGGTGGTCGGCGTGATCACGCCGTGGAACTTCCCGCTCGCCATGCCGGTGATGGACGTGTTCCCCGCGCTCGCCGCGGGTGCGGCGGTCGTTCTCAAGCCGTCCGAGGTGACCCCGCTATCGGCGCTGGAACTGGCCAAGGGCTGGGCGGAAATCGGCGCTCCGCCGGTCCTCGCGGTGGTCACGGGCGCGGGCGCGACCGGGGCCGCGGTGGTCGGCAACGCCGACTACATCCAGTTCACCGGCTCCACCGCGACCGGGCGGAAGATCGCCGCCGCCTGCGTGGAGCGGATGATCCCCTACAGCCTCGAGCTCGGCGGGAAGGACCCCGCCATCGTCCTGGCCGACGCGGACCTCGATCGCGCGGCGCACGGCATCGCCTTCGGCGGCATGTTCAACTCCGGCCAGGTCTGCATCTCGGTGGAGCGGGTGTACGTCGAGGCGCCGGTCTACGACGAGTTCGTCGCCAAGCTGACCGCCAACATCGAGGCGCTGCGCCAGGGCCTGGACGGACACGACGCGAAGTACGACGTGGGCGCGCTGGCCAACGAGAATCAGGTAGCCGTCGTGCAGCGCCACGTCGACGAGGCCGTCGCCGCGGGCGCGAAGGTTTTGACCGGCGGCAAGCGGGCCGGGTTCGGCACCGCGTTCGAGCCGACCGTGCTCGTCGACGTGGACCACACCATGTCCTGCGTCACCGAGGAGACCTTCGGCCCCACGCTGCCGGTGATGAAGGTGGCCGACGAGGCGGAGGCGATCCGGCTGGCCAACGACTCGGTCTACGGGCTGTCGGCGTCGGTGTGGACGGGCGACAAGGAGCGAGGCGCGCGGATCGCCCGGCAGCTCAACGCGGGCGCGGTCAACATCAACGACGTGTTCGCCAACCTGTTCAGCTACGCGCTGCCGATGGGCGGCTGGGGCCTGTCCGGCGTCGGCGCCCGCTGGGGCGGGGCGAACGGTGTGCGCAAGTACTGCCGTCAGCAGGCGATCACCACGCCGATCCTGCCGACCCAGCAGAAAGAGCTGTTCTGGTACCCGTATTCGATGCCGAAGCTGTTGTTCGCGCTCGGCGCGATGCGCGTGGCGGGTGCGCGCGGTCTGCGCCGCCTCGACCTGCCCGCCCTCCTGAAGCTGAAGGGAGACGCCAAGTGATCGACGCGAAGCGGATACGCGGCAAGGTCGTCGTCATCACCGGCGGCGCCCGCGGCATCGGATTGGCCACGGCCACCGCGCTGCAGGCCCTCGGCGCGCAGATCGCCATCGGCGACATCGACGAGGCCGCGGTCAAGGAGGTCGGCACGGCGCGCGGGTTCGAGCTCTACGGCAAGCTCGACGTCACCGATCAGAATTCGTTCGAGAGTTTCCTCGACGACGTGGAGCGCACGCTCGGCCCGCTCGACGTGCTGATCAACAACGCGGGCATCATGCCGACCGGCAAGCTGGTGGACGAGCCGGATCAGGTGACCCGCCGCATCCTGGACATCAACGTCTACGGCGTGATCCTCGGCTCCAAGCTCGGCCTGCGCCGGATGCTGCCGCGCGGGCGCGGGCACATCATCAACATCGCCTCCCTGGCGGGCGAGACGCACATCCCGGGCCTGGCCACCTACAACGCCAGCAAGCACGCCGTGCTCGGGTTCACCGACACGTTGCGCGAGGAATACCGGGGCACCGGACTGCACTTCTCCTCGGTCCTGCCCACGCTGACCAACACCGAGCTGGGCGCGGGCGTCACCGCGCCGGGCCTGCTGCGTGCGGCCGAGCCGGAGGAGATCGCCGACGCCATCGCCGAGCTGATCGTCGCACCGAAGTCCAAGGTCAGGGTGACCGCGCTGGCCGGGTTCATCGCGCAGGTGGTCGGGCTGCTGCCGGAGAGGCTCGGTGACAGCATCGGCCGCGCGCTCGGGTCCGGACACGCGTTCCTGGACGATGTCGATGCCGCGAAGCGCAAAGCGTATGAGGAGCGCGCCCGCGGAGTGTGATCGGCGCGCCAGTGTCGCGGCGCCGCTGTCCGGGAATTCATCCGGACGGCGGCGCCGCGCCGCGTTCCGGCACACTGCGCGGATGGGTGTCACAAACAATATGTGATGAAAATCACGCGAGCGATCGATTACACCCGCTGGGCGGTCGATAGCGAATGCCCAGCCGATCCTTGGCAACCATTCAGGTGTCCACAATCCGCTATCAACGCCGCCGGTATCCTGCTATCAATGCTGGTCAAACGCCCAACTGCACACCTGCCATCGGATAGTTCGGCGCGTGCCGAGGATTCGCCAACTGCCTAGTGCGGAGCACCATGACAGCCAATATGCTGTCTCTAACAAACCTGCCGACTGTTTCGGCGCCCGTATCCGGACTTTTCGGCCTGATAAGGCTGGAAATTCAGGACTGATTCTGATAGCAAGGGGCTATGGACCCGCATTTGCGCGACCTGCGGTATTTCGTCGCCGTCGCTGAGGAACTGCACTTCACCAATGCCGCTCAGCGGCTGCACATCGCTCAACCCACCCTGTCGCGTCAGATCCGTCAGCTGGAACGCCAGCTCGACGTGGTCTTGTTCGACCGCAACCAGCGCAGCGTCGCGCTGACCGTCGCGGGCAAGGAACTGCTCGAAGGCGCCCGCAAGATTCTCGAGCTGTGGGAAGCCACCAACGTCTCGCTGCAGGAGGCGGGCGAGGTGCTGCGCGTCGGCATTCAGTCCGCGCTCGGCCGCGGCCTGCTCAGCGATCTGGAGAGCGCGAGCGGCCACCGTCTCGCACTGCACGCCGCGTCCTGGACCGACCCGTCCAGTGGGCTCGCTGGGCGTCAGGCCGATCTCGCCCTGGTCTGGCTACCGCTGCCGGATCCGAGCCGTTACCGCTGGCAGGTGCTGCGCACCGAGCCGCGCTGGGTACTGCTCCCGGAGAACCACCCGCTGGCGGGCTCGGAGACCATCGAATTCGCCGACCTGCTCGATGAGCCGTTCGTCGCGCTGCCCACCGAAGCCGGTGCCGTACGCGACTTCTGGCTCGGCAACGAGGGTCGCGGCGGCCGCGCGCCGAAGATCGGCGCCGAGGCCGCGACCCCGGAGGACCGGCTCGAGGCGGTGAGCCTCGGCCTCGGTGTCTGCCTGCTCGCGGAGAACAACGTGCCGATGTACCGCTGGCCCGGCCTCACCGCGCGTCCCGTCTCCGGGCTCGCGCCGTGTGAGCTCGCCGTGGCATGGCGAGCCGACGACAACCGGCCGACCATCCTGGAGTTCGCCGGCCGCGCCGTCGAGGGCGGATTCGCCGCGCAGCAGTCCCCGGTCAGCGTCTGACCGAAGGCGCGGTGCGCGGCCAGGGGTGCCGGGCCTCCAACTGGGCCGCCAGTCGCAACAAGGTGGATTCACTGCCGGGCGGGCCCGCGAGCTGCGCCGCCACCGGCGTCCCCGACGACGGATGCATGCCCATCGGCACGGAGGCGGCGGGCCAGCCGATCAGATTCCACAGCGGGGTGAAGGGTGCGAACCGCGCGCCGGCGAGCAGAGTGGCCGGCCGACCGCGGGAGTGCCAGGCCTCCGCCTTGGGCGGCGGGGCGGCGAGCGTGGGAGTGATCACCACGTCGTATCGGTCGAAGAATTCCAGTAGTCGCGCCTCGACCAGGTCGATCTGGGCTGGGCGCACGAGCCGCAATTGGTGCACCGTCCGGCCGAGGGCCAGGTGGGGCTGACGCGATAGTCGAGCGGACCGGGGTAGAGCCGGAGCGTCGCGCGCCCCCACGGCTAGCCAACGTAGGAAGACCGCGAACAGGGCGTTGCCGTAGGGCACGGCGGTCGTTTCGACGAGATGGCCTGCCGCCGCGGCAACCGAGGCGGCCCTGCGGGCGGCTGCGGTCCAATGCCGGTCGACGCGCAGCAGGCGCGACGGTGGATCCACGGCCAGCCCGATTCGTAGTCGCCCGGGTGGGTCGACCTCGGCTAGATTCGGCCACGCGGCCAGCACGGACAACGCCAGTGCGGCGTCCTGCACCGTTGTCGCCAGCACGCCGTTCTCCACCAGGCCCGGCCAGCCGCCCGCCCCGGCGGCGGTGTAGCACCCGGGCTTGATCCCGAATACCCCGCAGCAGGCCGCCGCGACGCGCACCGAATCGAGGCCGTCACTGCCGTGCGCCAGCGGCACAAGCCCTGCCGCGACCGCCGCACCGGCCGATCCGCCCGCGGTTCGCGCGGTGTTCCACGGGTTGGGCGCGACGCGATCCGGAGCCCGTCCCGAGCCCGATCCGTCCTGCTCGTCTGCTGCGCCGAGCGCGAGGACCACCGCGCCCGCGTCGCGCAGCCGGGCCGCCACCGGATGCCCGGCCACCGACTCCCACGGCAGGGGCTCGCCCGCGATCGAGGCGCCCTGTTCGACCGCGACGGGCACACCGGCCAGCGGCAGCACGTCGAGGTCGTCCCGGTCCGCCAGCGCGACGGCTTCGGACATGACCCGCTCGGTGCGCAAAACCGGGAGCGCGTTCGATTCCCGCTCCGCCGCCGCGATTCGAGTCGCTGCCTCCGCCATTACCAGGCTGGGCAGCAGCACGCCGTCGCGCACACCCGCCGCGATCGTCGCGGCGGTGCCGTGCCCGGGATCATGGTCGACTTCCCGACCGCGCCCGAAGCGCGTATCGGCGGTCCTGCCATTGCGAATCGTCGTTCGGGGCGCGGTTGTTCGCATCGAGATCGAACCGTTCGCCATCACGGCGGCATCGTCGGACATGTGCTGGTCATCCCCCGTCGCATCGTTGTCGAAATCGGGTGATCCACTGTCGAGCCGCAAGTTATCATTTCGAATAGGGCGCGGGGGATGATGGTGTCGGGTGTGGCGGAGAATTTTTGCGGCACATCCACTCACCGACCACTGCGGATTCCGCGGCGTCCGCCGAGCCCACTAGGTCCCAGTATGAGTGCGAACTCCGAGAGCAGTTCCGATACCTACACAGGTATGGCCGCCGGTGCGGGCTATGGCGACCTGTCACATGTCGAATTCAGCGCGGTGGCGGCCTTCTCCGCAGCGTGGGAATCCACTCATCGCCCGCCCGAGATCGCCCAGTACCTGCCCGACGCGACCACCTTGCGCCGGGAGGCGTTGGTCGAGCTCATCCGGGTCGATTTACGCCATCGCTGGCTGCGCCGTCCCGCGGCAGCCAAGGATGCCGCGCCGGAACCAGCCGCACGTAAACGCCTGGCCGATTACTGCGCCGAATTTCCCGAACTCGCTCCCGAGGAAATCCCGGCCGGTCTGGTGTACGAGGAGTTCGTCATCCGCCGCCACAGCGGGGAACGGGTCGATCCACGAGATTGTCTGCGCGAATATCCGCATCAGGCGGAGGAACTGCGCGCCCTGTTGAACGCCGACGAGATAGACCAGAGCACCCGGCGCGCGGTTCTGGAAGATTCCACCGCCTTCGCGCACACTCGCTCGGCTTTCGACGACACCGCATTGAACCAAACCGTCGAGCCTGTTCGTGGTTCTGAGGTGACCAGAACGACCGCCGCTGATCTGACGGGCACGGCCACCGCCGTGCCCACCACGATCGCGTCCGGGCCGAGCCAGGTCAACGCGCTCGACCGCATCCGAATCGGTCAGCGGATCGACGATTTCGACCTGCTGACCGGTTTGGGCAGCGGCGCCTTCGCCCGGGTCTTCCTCGCGCGGCAGCGGTCACTGCAGCGGCTGGTCGCGGTCAAGATCTCCGCCGATCACGGCACCGAGCCGCAGACGCTGGCTCAGCTCGACCACGACTACATCGTGCGGGTCTTCGACCAGCGGCTGCTCGACGAGGCCGAGGGCGCCGCGCGCCGACTGCGGCTGCTCTACATGCAGTTCCTGCCGGGTGGCACGCTGCTCGGCGTGCTGCGCTGGGTGCGCTCCACTCCGCCCGCCGAACGCAGTGGGCAACTGCTGCTGGACGCCGTCGACGCGGCCATGGAGGAGAAAGGCGAGATCCGGCCGACCGACTCCAGCGTGCGAGCCGAGATCGCGGCGCTGAGCTGGCCGGAGACGGTGGCCTGGCTCGGACGCAGGCTGGCCGAGGCGCTGGACTACGCCTCCTCGCACGGCGTGCTGCACCGGGATGTGAAACCGGCCAACGTGCTGCTCACCGCCGAAGCCGTGCCGAAACTGGCCGACTTCAACATCAGCTTCAGCCGCAATGTGGAGGGCACCAGCCCGGTCGCCTACTTCGGCGGCTCACTGGCCTACATGTCACCGGAGCAGCTGGAGGCCTGTCATCCCGGTTTCGACCGCGGCGCCGCCGACCTGGACACCCGCGCCGACATCTACTCGCTCGGCGTGGTGCTCTGGGAACTGCTCACCGGAGCCAAGCCGTTCGACGACAGCACCGCGGGGGCGGGCGATCAGAGCGACGACACCACCCTGGAGGCCATGCTGGAGCGCCGCAGCGCAGGCGTGGACGCCGCGGCGCTGGATCGAGTTCCGCCCGACTGCCCGGCCGCCCTGCGGCGCATCCTGCTGAGCTGCCTCGCGCCCGATCGGGACGGCCGGTGGTCCAGCGGCGCGGTCCTGGCCAGACAGCTGGAGATGTGCCTGGACCAACGCGCGCGGGAACTGGTGGACCCCGCGCCGAACAGCTGGCGGCGGCGGCTGCGTCCGCACATCGTGCTCGTGGCGCTGCTGTCGGTGGCACTGCCGAATGTGCTCGCCTCGCTGTACAACATCCAGCACAACCAGCACCTGATCATCAGCCGGATGACCGAGGAAGCCGAGCGGACGTTCCTCATCATCACCAGCGTCGTGAACGCGATCTTCTTCCCGACCGGCATCGCGCTCGTGTTGTACATGGCCAGATACGTGCTGACGGTGCCGCGCGGATTGCGCAAAGGACGACGATACGACCCGGACACCCTGCGACGTGCCAGACGGGACGCGCTGCTGATGGGCGATCGCGCTGTGGCCGTGGCCTTCTCGCTGTGGGTGCTGGCGGGCGCCATCTTCCCGCTCGCGCTACAGCTGTCCACCGGAGACATACCGCGAGGGGACGTGGTCCACTTCTTCTCCTCGCTGGTGGTGTGTGGGGCGATCGCGGTGGCCTATCCGTTCTTCCTGCTGACCTTCTACATGGTGCGGTGCATCTATCCGTTGTTCCTGCGGCACGGGGATATCAGTCCCGAGGACGCGGTATGGCTGCGTGGGCTCGACCAGCGCTGCAACTGGTACCTGGCGGTGGCCGCGTCGGTGCCGCTGCTCGCGGTCGCCGGAGTGACCTTCCTCCCCGCCGAAGACATCCCGTCGGTGATCTTCCCGGTCCGTCTGCTGTGCGTCGGCGGCATAATCGCGTTCGTGGGCACCTATCTGCTGTTCCGTGCGCTGGAGGCGGACCTGAGGGCGCTGGAGCGCGTGGTCGACCCGGAATCCGCCGTAGCGGACGCGCGCCACGACCGGCAGGCGCGTGAAGCGGACGCGGCGGAGACCGGCAGGTGACCTCCTCGCGCACCGACGCTGTCGCGCGGTTCGCCACCGCATGGCAACGCAGTCTCCAAGGCGATCGGTTGCCGCCGCGGATCTCCGACTATGTGCCCGACGGCACGCAGGTGCGCCTGGCCGTGCTCACCGATCTGGTGCGGGTCGACCTGCGGCGGCGCTGGGAACGCGAAGGACTCGGCAAGCGAGTAGCCGAGTACCGCGCGGAATTCCCCGAAGTGGACACCAGCCCGGAACTCGTCGAACTCGTCTGCGAGGAGTTTCTGGCGCGCCGCAGACGCACGCCGCTGCCGCTGCCGGACTTTCTCGCCGAGTACCCGGATCTGGCCGACGAGGTCCGCGAACGCCTCGCCGCCTTCGCCGCCTTCGACGCGTCCGAGGTCGAAACGGCCGAGTCGAGCGAAGCCGCCGCCGCGCTGGCCGATCTCGTCCCTGGCCTGCGGGTCGATGACTTCGACCTGCTCACCGACCTGGGCGCAGGCCTGCTCGGCCGCGTCTTCCTGGCCAGGCAGCGATCCATGCAGCGGCTTGTCGCCGTGCGGTTCTCGGCCGGACGGGCGGGCGCGCCGCACACGATGGCCCAGCTCGACCACGCGCACATCGTGCGCGTCTTCGACCAGCGAGTGCTCAGCGCACATGCCCTGGCCGTTCCCACTCCCTCGGCCCGCGAGCACAAGGTCGCCGTCGCACCCGACGCAAGCGCCGCCATCGCCGCACCACGGCCCGCCCTCGACACCACTGTCGCGGTGCCCCTCGATCCGGACGCCACGATCGCCGGGCAACCTGCCGCACCTCAGGCAACGGGCCCTGGCGACCGAGCCCAAGACGCGACCGTCGCCGCACCACGGGTGCCCGACGAAGACGCCACCATCGCCGAGCAGCCACCTGATCTCGAAACCACTGTCGCCGCGCCCTTCGATCCAGACGCCACAATCGCAGGGCAACCCGTCTCCCGTGACGCAATGGGCCCTGCCGACCAAGCCGGAGACGCGACCGTCACCGCACCACACGCGCCAGACGAAAATGCCACCATGGCCGAGCCGCCGCCCGGCCTCGACACCACCACCCACGCACTCGAGCCGGACGCTGTGACCGGTACGCCGCGCCATGCTCCGCACCCACGGCACAACGGCCCGGAACCGTCCGACGAAACATCCACCGAATCGGCCGAAGGCACCGCCGTCCTCGACCACCCCGAGGTGACGCTCGTCGACCGATCGACCGAATCCTCGACGCTCGTCGGTTCGCCGGACCGCATCGCGGCCACATCTCCGCGCGACGCGACCCCCTCGATTCCTTCGGGTGCCAGGACGGCCCTCCCTCGCCTCGTCTACATGCAGTACCTGCCGGGCGGCACCGCGGTCGGCGTGCTCGAGCAACGTCGGCGTGGTCCGGTGGCCGACGGCGGCGCGCTGCTGCTGCGCGCGGTGGACAGCGCCATGGAGGCCAAGGGCGAGATCCGGCCGTCGGATTCGAGCGTGCGGGACGAGATCGCGCGGCTGAGCTGGCCGGAGACCGTGGCGTGGGTGGGCAGGCGGCTGGCCGACGCGCTGGATTACGCCGCGCACCACGGCGTGCTGCACCACGACATCAAACCGGCGAACGTCCTGTTCACGGCGGAGGGCATTCCGAAGCTCGCGGATTTCACGCTCGGCGAGTCGGGATCGCGCACCAACGGAGCGCCGACCGCCGCCGTCGCCGCGGACTCGCTGGCCTACCGCTCACCCGAGCAGTTGGCGCGCTACCTCGATCCCGCCGCGCCCGCCCCTGGCGACAGCAGCGACGTGTATTCCCTCGGGGTCCTGCTGTGGGAGATGCTCACGGGCGCGACCCCGTTCGAGGACCCACCGCTCACCGACTCCAACACCACCGCGGACACCTACGCGGGGATGCTCGCGGTGCGCCGACGCGGCGTCTCAGCGGTGGCGCTGTCGCGCGTGCCGGAGGGGACACCGGCCGCACTGCGCCGCGTGCTGCTGGAATGCCTGCACGCCGACCCGAAGCGCCGCTGGCGCAGCGGCGCCGAACTCGCTGGTCAACTCGACCTGTGCCTGGACTCCCGCGCACGTGACCTGGTCGATCCCCCGCCGGACAGCCTCGCCTACCGGGCCCGCGGCTGGCTGCTTCCGATCGCGGCGCTGTGCATCGGCGTGCCGAACGTGCTGGCGAGCTTCTACAACATCCAGCTGAACCAGACGCTGATCATCGACCGGATGTCCGCGACCGACCAGGAGAAATTCGCCGCGGTCGGATTGATCAACAACCTGATCGCGTTTCCGGTGGCCGCGCTGCTACTGCTGTTCCTCACCCGGCGCCCGCTCACTCTCGCCTACCGTCTCAGACGCGGTCGCGAGTACTCCGCGCGCACGCTCGCGAAAGCGCGGCGCGACACGCTGCTGATGGGCGACTGGGCGGTCTGGGTGCCGTTCGGCTTCTGGCTGGTCGCGGGCATCGTCTGGCCGCTGGGACTGGCCTTCTCCGGTGTGGATCTACCGCCGAAGACCTTCATGCATTTCTTCGCCGCGCAGGTGGTGTGCGCGGCCATCGCGCTGGCCTATCCGTTCTTCCCGATCATGGTCTACGCGCTGCGCTCGGTCTATCCACAGCTGTTGGTGCGTGGCGGGATCGGTCCCGGGGACGAGCGCCAGCTGCGGGCCCTGGCCAAGCGCGGCAATTTCTATCTCGGCGTCGCGGCGTCGGTTCCGCTGCTCGGTGTGGCGAGCGCGACCTTCGTCGACGCCGCCGACCTGGGTTCGGTGATCGTTCCGGTGCGCGTACTGAGCGTGGGTGGCATTCTGGCGTTCGTGCTGACCTACCGGTTGTTCCGGCTCCTCGAGTCCGACCTGCTCGCCGTGGCGAGGGCGATTCCGCAGAGAACGCGATGACCGCACCGCGGCCGCTGGGGCGGTTGGTGAGTCTGTCGCACGTGCACGACCCGGCCACCACGCCGCTGTACCCGGACGATCCGGAATTCCGCACCGACATCGTGGCCACCATCGCGAACGACGGCTACTACCTGCGCTACATCCAGCAGGGTGAACACACCGGAACCCACTGGGGCGCGCCGATCCACTTCGACGCCGACGGGCTCGCCGCGGACGAGCTGGACCTGGACGACCTGCTGCTGCCCGCGGTGAAGATCGACCTCAGGCAGCGGTGCGCCAACGATCGCGACTACGCGATCACGGTCGACGACCTGCGCCAGTGGGAGGTGAAGCACGGCCGGATTCCGGACGGCGCAGCGGTGATCGTCTGGACCGGCTGGGACGCCAAGTGGGGTACCCCGGAGTTTCTCGGTACCGGCGAATCCGCGGGCCGCCAACCGGGTTTCGCGGTGGAGACGGTGGAATGGCTGTTGCGCACCGGCAGGCTCGGCCACCGCGGCGCGCTCGGCATCGACACATTCGGCCCGGACGTGGGCACCGATGACACCTACGCGGTGTCGAAGCTGCTCTACGGCGAGCATCGGATCAGCCTGGAATGTCTGGCCAACCTCGCCGAGCTGCCCGCCTCAGGGGCATGGGTCCTGGTGGGCGGCCCGCTCTATCGCGACGGATCCGGTTCCCCCGCAACGATTTTCGGCATCCTGCCCAGGTAGCGGTCAGCCCCCGTAGACCTTCGGGTCCAGCGTGCCGATGTAGGGCAGGTCCCGGTAGCGCTCCGCGTAGTCGAGACCGTAGCCGACGACGAATTCGTTCGGGATGTCGAAGCCGACGTGCGCGACGTCCACGTGCGTGCGTAGCGCGTCGGGCTTGCGTAGCAAGGTGACCACCTCGAGCGACGCGGGGTTGCGGGTGGACAGGTTGCGCTTGAGCCAGGACAGGGTGAGCCCGGAATCGATGATGTCCTCGACGATCAGGACGTTGCGACCGGCGATGTCCTTGTCCAGGTCCTTCATGATGCGCACCACGCCGGAGGACGAGGTGGACGACCCATAGGACGAGACGGCCATGAACTCCATCTGGGTCGGGATCGGCAGCGCCTTGGCCAGGTCGGTCATGAAGAAGATCGCGCCCTTGAGCACGCCGACCAGCAGGAGATCGCCCTCGGGCGCATCGGCGGGATAGCGCTTGGCGATGAGTTCGGCCAGCTCCTGGGTCTTGGCGGCGATCTGTTCCTCGGTGATCAGTACCGACGCGATGTCGTCCCCGTACACGTCAGCTGGATTCCTTCCGTGGTGGTGAAGCCCGATGGGCCGGTGGAGTCTGCGTCATCGCCTCCGATGGCCATCCTCGCCCAGCCGCAGTGTCAGCCTGCCATGTTCGCGCCCGGCGACCAACCTGCTGCCGGGCGTTCCTCCACCGACCGCGACACCGCCCTGGCCACGCCAAGCGGTCACCAACTCGTCGACGGCCTGTAAATGCTTGTTGGTCAGGGCTTTCGCGCCGCCCGCCAGCAGCCATGCCCGAATTGCCCGTTTCCGCAGGGCCGCGGGCGCAGTGGCGAGCGTCTCGATCACGAGCGTTTGCCCATCACTCGCGGTGTGCAGCAGTTCCGTGGCGAGCGCGTCGAGCACCGCGCCGTCTTCCCGCAGCTGCTCGGCGGTGCGGGCCAGCGCCGGGGCCACCCCGCCGCCGAGAATCTCCTCCAGCAGCGGCATTACCTCGGTCCGCAGGCGAACCCTGGTGAACTCCGGCGCGACGTTGTGCGGGTCGTCGTGCGGCGTCACCCCCAGATCCGCGCACAGCTGCCGGGTCGTCTCCCTGCGCACACCGAGCAACGGCCGCCCCCACGGCTCGGCACACGCGGACATGCCCTGAATCGAGCGCCCACCGGAGCCGCGCGCGAGGCCGAGCAGCACGGTTTCGGCTTGATCGTCGAGCGTGTGGCCGAGCAGCACCGGCAGACCGTTGCGCGCCGCGTCCAGTGCGGCGTATCGAGCCCGGCGCGCCGCCGCCTCCACCCCTCCCTCGGTGCCGACCTCGACCGCGATCACGCGTGCGGACCGACAGCCGAGCGCGAGCGCCTGTGCCGCCGCCTCGGCGGCGACCGCACCGGATCCTGGCTGCAACCGGTGATCGACCACCAGCGCGTCGACCGCGTTCGTCTCCACCACCGCCGCCGCGGTGAGCGCCAGCGAATCCGCGCCGCCGGACAGCGCCACCGCGACCGCCTGCTCCTCGGTCTCGCCTGGACCGAACCGACTCAGCCACTCCCGCATCGCCCTGCGGACGGCGAGCACGGCGGGGGTCTCCGGCAGACGCCTGGCGGCATCGGACGCAGGCGGCCCCCCAGAACCCGATGACCCGGCCTCCGAACCCGAGCGCCCGGGTGTGGTTCCTGGCGCACGCCCCATGCGCGCAGCCTACCGCCACGGCGTACCGATCGGGATCTCCGAGCGATCTACCCCAGCACCCGTTCGATCCACCGCTGCGGGTTCTCGATCTCGTCGGTGCGCGGCAGGGCGTCCGCCTCGGACCACACCGTGTTGAACCGGGTCATGCCGACGCTGCCGACCACCTCGTCGACGAACTTCTTGCCGCGCACATACTGCGCGACCTTCGCGTCCACGCCGAGCAGGGCGCGCAGCAGGCGTTGCAGCGGGTTGGTCGGACGCCTGCGGCGCTGATCGAACGCGGTGCGGATCTGCTGCACCGACGGAACGACCGCGGGACCCACCGCGTCCATGACGTGATCGGCGTGCCCTTCCAGCAGGGTGCCGAGCATGAGCAGGCGGTCGAGCGCCTCGCGCTGCGGCGGCGCCTGGGTGGCGCGCAGCAGGCCGACCACCCCACGCGCGGCCGGGTCGTCGGGGACACCGCCGCGCCGACGTTCGCGCACCTCCTCGACCAGCCGGGACAGCATCTCGGCCAGCGGCTCGTCACCGACTTCGCCGAGCACTTCGACGTTGGCGCGCATGTATTCGGTCAGCCACGGCGCGGAGGAGAACTGCACTCGATGCGTCACCTCGTGCAGGCAGACCCAGAGTCGGAAATCGCTCGTCGACACCCCGAGCGCGCGCTCCACCGCCACGATGTTCGGCGCGACCAGCAGCAGGGTGCCGTCGGCCCCCGTGAACGGGTCGTATTGGCCGAGGATCGCGGTGGACAGGAACGCGAGCATCGCGCCCGCCTGCACACCGGCGGGCTTGCCCGCGAACAGCCTGGTCGCCGCGGGTGCGCCGCCGGTGCCGGTGAGCTCGGCCATGGAGTCGGCGGCGGCGGTGATCCAGCCGGGCCGGTCGACGATCCTGGCGGCGGGCACCGGGCGGTCGTCCAGCAATCCGCTGACCTCGCGCACCGGCGCTTCGGCGCGGACGGATGCGTCGGCCAGTTCCGCGACGACCTGCTCAGCCGAGTAGCGCGACGTGCGCGGACCCGCTGGCACCAGGGCGGAACCGGTCTTCGCGGCCAAGCGCCAATCGACAACGCCGGACAGACCCGTACGACCCTTCCGCCGCTCGACCGCGCCCACGGGGCCGGAATCTTGCTGGGTCATGGTCAACCACCCGTCATGAGCATCCACAGTTTCGCAGCGTGCCTGCGATCGCGTCCAACGCGGGCCTGCTCACCTCCGGTGGTCGATCGTTCGACATCAGAGCGAAGGTCAGCACCCGCCCATCGGCGTCCAGCACATATCCGACCAACGCGCTGGACACCGACAGAGTTCCGGTCTTGGCCCGCACCCAGCCGGCGCCTTGCCGGTCCCTGGTGACGTATCGGCTGGTCAGCGAGCCGGTTGCACCCGCGACCGGCAGATCGTCGAGCATCGGCGCCAAGGTCGCCGCGATCCGGTCGTTCTCCGGCTTGGCCTTGGTGCCCGCCGGTTGCACCACGGCCGCGCCGCTGGGCTTGGCCGCGGTCGCCACGACTCGGTCGAGCAGCCGGGCCGGAATCCGATCGTCGACCGAAAGCCCGCTGCTGTCGTGCATATCCAAGCCGGTGAGATCGAAACCGGCCGTGCTCAGCGCCGCCCGCACCGCGGCGACCCCGCCGCTGAAGGAAGCCTCGCCGCCGGTCGCCGTCGCGATCTCCCGTCCGATCGCCTCGGCGAGCACATTGTCGGAGTACACCATCGTGTCGCGCAGCCGATCGCGCAGCGGCGCCGACCGCACGCTGGCGATCTCGGCGGCGCCCTGCGGCGCCGCACCGATCCTGACCAGAGCGGGATCGAGCCCTAGGTCGGCGGCCAGGCGCCGTCCCGCGTCCAGTGCGGGCGTGGCGGTGCGCGGTGAGTATTCGACGAGCGGTTGCAGGCGCCCGCCATCGAGCATCACCGGCTCGATCGGCGCGATCGACCCCTCGGGGATGTCGATCGGGTCCCAGCCCTGAGCCATGGTCGGACCGGTGTAGGCGGAGGTGTCGACGACGATCGTGTCCACCGGTCGGCCGGAAGCTTTGATCTGCGCCACCAGATCGGACAGGCGCGGCCCGTTCGGGTAATAGCCCTTGCCGTCCGGCTGCGCGGTGAGCGTCGGATCGCCGCCGCCGACCAGCACCAATTCGTTCGGCGTCGAACCGGCGACCACCTTGGTGGTCACCCGGTGCTCGGCGGGCAGCGTGAGCAGGGCCGCCGCGGTGGTGAGGATCTTGGCGGTGGAGGAGGGAATCATGGGTTTGTTCGCGTCGCCGCTCCACAGCACCATGGCGCTGTCGGCATCGGTCACCTGACCGGCGAACGCGCCGAGATCCGGATTGCCGAGCACCGGGGCCAGCGCCGCGGCGATCCCGGCCGGACTCGGCGCGGAGGCGTTCGAGCGTGCCGGGCCGACCTGTGGCGACGGCTCGACCGGCGCGGGCGGGGCGGCGATGGTCAGCCTGCCGTGCCGGAATTCGGCCGTCCACGGCCGCACTGTGAAAAGCGCCACGACCACGACCCCGAGCAGAACTCCCAGCGTGACCGCGACGCCGATCGATCTGTTGCGCCGCCGCCGGGCAGCCAGCCCACCGATGTTCTCGTTGCCACCAAACACGTCGCCGCCGCTCTCCTGACCGATTCCCGCAGCAGCCGCCTGCCGCACCCATCTCCCCGCCGACCACACTATCCTCGTTGCGCAACCGTTCCCCCGAACAACCTGGCGAGTCGGCACACTCCGCAGCGGCCGAGTCGGCAGTCGCCGAAAAGAAGCCGAGTCGCCGGGCTCGGCACCGATGCAGTGAAGGAGATGGCGTGGAGTTCGACGTCACCATCGAGATCCCGAAGGGGTCCCGGAACAAGTACGAGGTCGATCACGAGACCGGCCGGGTCCGGCTCGACCGGTTCCTGTACACGTCCATGGTCTATCCCGCCGACTACGGCTACATCGAGAACACCCTCGGCGAGGACGGTGACCCGCTGGACGCGCTGGTCCTGCTGCCCGACTCGGTGTTCCCCGGCGTGATCGTCGAGGCCCGTCCGGTCGCGATGTACAAGATGGTCGACGAGGCGGGCGGCGACGACAAGATCCTGTGCGTGCCCGCGGGTGACCCGCGCTGGGACCACATCCAGGATCTGAAGGACGTCCCGGAGTTCGAGCTGGCCGCGATCAAGCACTTCTTCGAGCGCTACAAGGACCTCGAGCCCGGCAAGTACGTGAAGGGTTCGGAGTGGGTCGGCCGCGCCGAGGCCGAGGCCGAGGTGGAGGCTTCCATCCAGCGCCTGAAGGACCAAGGCTCTCATTGATGTGCAGCGCCTGCGGCGCTGCGTGTTCACGGCCACCTTGTGGCTCGTGTCCGAGCGACCGCCGCTTGCGACTTCGTCGCTTGCGCGGCGGCCACTCGGACACGAGCCGGGCCGCGAACGGACAATGCTCGATCTCGCTTCGCTCGAAAGCGGGGGCTGCGCCGATGTGGTCGCGTGCGGCGGCGTCCCGGACACCGGGGTTCGCGGTGCAATCGCGGCTGCCGGGCTCGAGCTTTCCGTAATCCGTCGAGGACCGAAAAGCGAAAAGGGACATCCGGATACCGGATGTCCCTTCTCAGTGACAGGTGGCTCAGTAGTAGATGTAGAGGTCCCAGCCGCCGTAGGTCTCGACGCACTCCCAGTAGTAGCCGCCGGTGCTCGGCGAGATGCCGTCGGCGCGGCAGGCGTCGAAGGTGGCGTAGGTGCCGACGTAGGTGCCGCCATAGGCGACGTCCTGGTAGACCGGCGCGGCCGAGGCCGAAGCTGCCGTCGACACCCCGGCGACGGCGGCGGTGGCCAGAAGACCAGCGGCGAGGATGGACTTGATGCGCATTGTTCGTGCTCCTGAATGCGGGGCGGAATTTCTGACATCACGAACGTTATGGGCGATCGCCGCCCCGCACAGCCACCCCTAGGGTGACGGAAACGCAACCCTGGGGCGAATCACCTTCCCCACCCTTCACGCCCGGCCGGGTCGGCACGGCGCGTCCGGTCCGGCCCGGACGCGCCGTCGGACTCACTTGCCGCGGAACTCCGGCGCGCGCTTCTCGAAGACCGCCTTGATCGCCTCGGTCAGGTCCTCGGAGGGCAGGAACGCGGCATTCCACGCCGAGACGTAGCGCAGACCGGCGGCGACTTCGTCCTTGCGCCGCTGATCCAGCACGTCTTTGACACCCTGCACGACCAGCGGCGGGTTCGCGGCGATCTCGCGCGCGGTGGCGTGTGCCGCGTCCAGCACCGCCTCCTGATCCGGGAAGACCTCGTTGACCAGGCCGATCTTCTCCGCGCGCGCGGCATCGATGTCCTTGGCGGTGTAGGCGAGCTCACGCAGGTGCCCCTCGCCGATGATGCCGGGCAGCCGGTGCAGCGACCCGATGTCGGCGACGATCGCGACCTTCGCCTCGCGCAGGCTGAATTTCGCGTCGGCGCTGGCGTAGCGGATGTCGGCGGCCGCGATGAGGTCGAGCCCACCGCCGATGCACCACCCGGAGACCGCGGCGATCACCGGCTTGCGGCAGTCCGCCACCGCGGTGACCGAAGCCTGCATCTTGCGCAGCTCGATCAGGAAGTCGGTGCGCGGCGCGGCCAAGGCGCGATCGGCCATGAGCGGGCCGAACGTGCCGCTCATCGCGGGCAGGTCGAGTCCGTAGGAGAAGTGCTTGCCCGAACCGGTCAGCACGATCGCGCGGACCTCGGGGTCGGTGTCCAGCGCGTGGAAGATCTCCGGCAACTCGCGCCAGAAATCCGGGCCCATCGCATTGCCCTTGCCGGGACCGGTCAGCGTCACCTGCGCGACGTTGTCCTTGGTTTCGACGGTGAAAGCCTGCCAATCTGTCATTTGTACAGCGTATCGAGAGAATGGGAGACCGGAACCCCGGGCCGGGCCATCTCGGCGGCAAGTGCATACCGCGCAAACCTCGCAGCGTGTAAATCCTGTGCAAATTAGCGGCAGCGCACTGGTTCCCGGTTCCGCGCAGGCCGGATCATGGTCGAGTCAGCAAACCTCATTTCTCGGGTTCGGAGGAGATCATGCTGATGCATCGCGGAATCGGGCTGGACCGGTTCAATGAAATGCCGCGTGGCCGCGCGATTCACGCACTGTACGAATGCTGCTGCAACGTCACGTGGGCGGCGAAGCTCACCGACGCCCGCCCCTATCCCGACCGGGACGCGCTGCTCACCAAGGCGGATGTCGAGCTGCTCGCCCTGTCCCAGCGAGATGTCGACCGCGCCTTCGAAGCGCTTGTGCACGAGCAGGTCTCGCCGCGCGACCTGGCTCAGCTCGCGCGCATCACCCGTGCCCGGATCGCCGGGATGCTCGGCCCGAGCGAGGGCTATCCGGAATACTGAGTCGGCGGCGCGACTCGCCCGGCGTACCGCCCGCAATCGCTCTACCCTGGTGGGATGCGCAGGTCGTCATTGCCACCGGTCGCCTGCCGGGTCGCCGACACCCTCATCTCCCGAGGTCACCACGGCCTGATCATGGCTCAGCCGGAGCCGACGCACACCGCCGCGGACGCCGCCAGAGCGCTCGGCGTCGACGTGGGCGCGATCACGAAATCACTGGTCTTCCTGCTCGACGACGACCCGGTGCTGCTGCTGGTCTCCGGGGCGCACCAGGTGGACCTGGCGAACACCGGCGCGCGCCTGGAGGGCACGCTGACCCGCGCCCCCGCCAAGCTGGTGCGCGAGGTCACCGGCCAGCCGATCGGCGGTGTCGCGCCGGTCGGCCATCCGACCAACCTGCCGACCTGGGTGGACAACGCGCTGTCGCGACATCGCGAACTCTGGGCCGCGGGCGGCCACCCGAACACGATTTTCCGCACGTCGTTCCCGGAGCTGCTGCGGATCACCGCGGGTCTTCCGATCGACGTGGACTGAACCGGTGGGCCGCCTCCAGCACCACGCGCTCCACACCGGCTCGCAGGCCCGGCGTAGTTTCGTCCTGTGACAGAAGCACCGCGGCCCGAGACCGAACTCCAGGTCCCCGACGATCTCAGCGGCATCACCGCCGAGCAGTATCGCGCCTCCATGCGCCACTACCCCGCGGGCGTCACCGTCGTCACGCTGAGTTCGCCGCGCGGGCCGGTCGGCTTCACGGCCACCTCCTTCGCCTCGCTGTCACTGGACCCGCCGCTGGTCTCGTTCAACATCGCGCACACGTCCTCCAGCCTGACCGCCATGCTGGACGCGGACTCCGTGGTCATCCATTTCCTCGGCGAACACCAGCAGCACCTGGCCCACCGGTTCTCCCGCGCCGCCGAGGAGCGATTCACCGACCGCTCCCTGTGGACCTCCCTGGACACCGGCGAACCGGTCCTGCACGGCACCCCCATCTGGCTGCGCACCGCCGTGCACCAGCTCATCCCCATCGGCGACCACACCTTCGTCGTCGGCCTGGTCACCCGGGTCCACGACAACACCGACGAAGAACCCGCCGCGGCCCCGCTGCTCTACTACAACGGCCGCTACTACCGCCCGACGCCGCTGGGCGATTGAGGTCCACCTCGAGGTCGAGTTGCCGGATACGCCGATAGGATCCGGCAACCGCTGCTCGGCCCGGCGTCCTCAGCCGACCAGGCAGGGGGCCGCGCCGGTGGGGGCGGTGGAGGAGAAGGGGCGGGTTTCGGGGGTGGGGTTCCACAGGCCGTTCGTGGCGGCGTATTCCCACGTGGGGCCGGTGGTCACGAGGGTGGACACGGCGTCGATGAGGCGGTCCACGTCGGCGGAGGTGGTGCCGAGGCCGATGCTGGCGCGCAGGGCACCGTCCAGGCCGAGGCGGGCGAGTAGCGGGTGGGCGCAGAAACGTCCGTCGCGCACGCCGATGCCGTGTTCGGCGGACAGATAGGCGGCGACCTGACCGGGGACGAATCCGTCGAGCGTGAAGGCGACGATACCGACCGAGTCGGGGCTGTCGGACCAGATGCGCAGCAGGCGCACACCCGGGATCGCGGCGAGGCCGTCGCGGAGCCGGTCGGCGAGCCGCTGTTCATGGGCGGCAAGGGTTTCGGCGTCGATGGCACACAGCGCGTCACAAGCGGCGGCCAGCGCGGCGGCGCCGAGCACATTCGGCGACCCGCCCTCGTGGCGCTGTGGAGCGGGCGCCCACTCGGTCTCGGTCGTGCTCACCGCACGCACCGCCCCGCCGCCGGACAGATAGGGCTGCGCCGCGTCGAGCCAATCCCGCTTGCCCACCAGCACACCCGCGCCGAACGGCGCGTACAGCTTGTGACCGGAGAAGGCCAGGTAGTCGATTCCGATGTCGCGCAGGCTGATCCGGCGGTGCGGAGCCAGCTGGGCCGCGTCGACCAGGATGCGGGCGCCGCACTGGTGCGCGATGGTGGCCAGCCGCTCCAGCGGAAGCACCTCGCCGGTGACGTTCGACGCGCCGGTCACCGCGAGCAATGCGGCGGGCTTGCTGCACAACTCGGCGACCAGCCTGCCGACGGTCTCCTCGATGGTGTCGGCCGCCCGCACGACGCGGCGGCCGCGCCTGGTCCACGGCAGGAAGTTGGCGTGGTGCTCGATATCGAGCACCACCGTGTCGCCGGGCACGCAGGACGCGAGCAGGTTCAGCGAGTCGGTGGTATTGCGGGTGAACACCACCACCTGGTCGTCGGCGGCGTCGAGGAACTTGGCCACCGATCCGCGGGCGGCCTCGTAGCACTCGGTGGAGATCCGCGAGGCGTAACCCGCGCCGCGGTGCACGCTCGCGTAGAACGGCAGCAGTCGCTGCACGCGGTCGGTGACCTCGGCCAACGCCGGCGCACTCGCGGCGTAGTCGAAGTTGGCGTAGATCGCCGTTCCGCCCTGCACGAGCGGCACCAGCAGTTCGTCGCCGGAGACTCGGGCGAGTGCGGCACAGATGTTGTCGACAGCAGTAGTCATCACGTGAATCCCGTCGGCTAAGGGACCCGCGATCGAATGATTCGTCGAGTCCGCGCTTGCCGCGCCCGGTTGGACGTCGGCCGGGTCGTCACCCGGAGCACCCCACCGCGGAGGAGGGTTGCCGGCCAGCAAGCCGGGGCTTGGCGCTGGCACTCATGACCTGATCCGAGATTGGCAGAAGCGGCCCGGCGCTGTCAACCGCGCGCCGACACATCCCGATCGGGACATGACCACAGACGCGAATCGTCACAAGCACATTCGCGATCCACCCGAACACCCCGGCCAATTCCTCCGAGCGCCATTCTCGATCGAACCCACATCCACCGAATCGCACTTGCCCCGAATACATCACCACCTCATCCACGACAAAGCCGCATCGAGTGAATACCGCAAACGTGCAGCAGCGTCCCGAAATCCGAGCGAATCCGCGCTCGGCTCACAGATAACCACAATGCACCGAACTTTTTCCGGCAGGAAAACCAAGCGTTATCTGTTCGCAGCCGGTCGCCCCCCGATTCGCGATCTTTCAGCGAGAGAGTTGGCCCCGACAATCACCCCTTCTCCAGCTACCAGCAAGCAGCGGAGCCCGATCCCTGTTACCGCCGCCACAACCACCGGCTCAGCCGCCGTTCTCGAGCGAAGTGCGACGAGCATTCCGTTCCAGCAGCGCCGCGGGCGCCGCGGAAACAAACCCAGTACCGTGGACAACTGGCCAATCGGGGCATTTGCCCTCGGTAACCCACTATGGCGCGACAACGGAAAGTGCGAGGCAGGTCGATGGGAGGTTCGCTGAGCACCATGCTCCGAACAGAGGTCGACGCGCCCGCGCGCCCGTTATCGCGGGGCGACCGTGCGCCCCAGCCCAGGACGCTGGTCGACATCCTGACCGCGACCGCACTCACGCATCCCGACGCGCCCGCGATCGATGACGGCCAGGCGGTGCTGTCCTACCTCGAGCTGGTCGTCGAGGTCGAGAAGATCATGGCCCGCCTCGCCACGGCGGGCGTGCGCCCCGGCGACCGGGTCGGCGTGCGCATGCCGTCCGGTACCCGCGGGCTCTACGTCACCATCCTCGCGGTCCTCTACAGCGGCGCCGCCTACGTGCCGGTTGACGCCGACGACCCGGACGAGCGCGCCCAGCTGGTGTTCGGCGAAGCCCAGGTCACCGCGATCGTGACCGCCGAAGGCATCGAGACCACGGCCGCTGGTATCCGCGCCGCGGAGCAACACGAGAATGCGGACACCTGGTCGGCCCTCCCGGCCCCCGGCGACGACGCCTGGATCATCTTCACCTCCGGATCGACCGGAACCCCGAAAGGTGTTGCGGTCACCCACCGCAACGCCGCCGCGTTCGTCGACGCCGAAGCCGACCTGTTCCTCCGCCACGCCCCGATCGGCCCCGGTGACCGGGTTCTCGCCGGTCTCTCGGTCGCCTTCGACGCCTCCTGCGAGGAGATGTGGCTGGCCTGGCGCAACGGCGCCTGCCTGGTGCCCGCCCCGCGCGACCTGGTGCGCACCGGCGCCGACCTGGGCCCCTGGCTGGTGCGGCGGGAGATCAGCATCGTCTCGACGGTGCCGACCCTGGCGGCGACCTGGCCGGTCGAGGCGCTGGAGGCGGTGCGCCTGCTGATCTTCGGCGGCGAGGCCGTCCCGCCGGAACTCGCCGAACGCCTTGCCGGAGACGCTGAATCGACCCGCGAGGTATGGAACACCTACGGCCCCACCGAGGCCACGGTCGTCGCCTGCGCCGCACGGCTGAACGGCGAGTGGCCGATCCGGATCGGGCTGCCGCTCAACGGCTGGAATCTCGTCGTGGTGGATCAGGCGGGAAATCCGGTGTCCGCGGGCGAATCCGGCGAATTGGTGATCGGCGGTGTCGGCCTGGCGCGCTATCTCGACCCGGTCAAAGACGCGGAGAAGTACGCGCCGCTGCCGTCGGTGGGCTGGGATCGCGCCTACCGCAGCGGCGACCTGGTCCGCAACGACAGCGCGGGCCTGGTCTTCCTCGGCCGCGCCGACGATCAGATCAAGCTCGGCGGACGCCGCATCGAGCTCGGCGAGATCGACAACGCGCTCCAGCACCTACCCGGTGTGACCGGTGCCGCCGCCGCGATCCGAACTACCAAGGCGGGCAACAGGGTACTGGTCGGCTACCTCACCGGGCCGGGACCGGACTTCGACGCCAAGGCCGCACGAGCCATTCTCACCGAACAGCTTCCGGCCCCGCTGGTTCCCCGGCTCGCGGTGGTCGACGAGCTGCCGACGCGCACCTCCGGCAAGGTGGATCGCGACGCGCTGCCGTGGCCGCCGCCGGGCGCCGCGGAGGACGACGACGACAACGACCTGACCGGCACGGCGCAATGGGTTGCCGGACTATGGGACTCGATTCTCGGTGGCGAGGTCGGCGATCTCGACGCCGACTTCTTCGATCTGGGCGGCGGTTCGCTCGCGGCCGCGCAACTGGTCGCCGCCCTGCGCGAACGTTATCCGCAGATCGCCGTCGCCGATCTCTACGACCATCCGCGCCTCGGCGCCCTCGTCGAGCTGCTCGAACAAACCACGCCCGCGGTCGCCGTCGCCGACCGTGCGGTGCGCCCGACGCCGCGGGCCGCGCAGGCGGCGCAGGTGCTCGCCACCGTCCCGTTGACCACGCTCACCGGGTTGCAGTGGCTCACCTGGCTGGCGATTGTCGGCAATATCGCGGCCTGGTCCGGCTCGCTGCCGTGGCTGCCGCAGCTGTCCTGGTGGTGGACTCTCGCCGCGTTCCTGCTGTTCATCTCGCCGCCCGGCCGCATGGCGATCTGCGTGGCGGGCGCACGACTGCTGTTGCGCGGCGTCCGACCGGGCCGCTATCCGCGCGGCGGCTCGGTGCATCTGCGCCTGTGGGCCGCCGTTCGCCTATCGGAGGCCAGCGGCGCCGAGAACCTCTCCGGCGCGCCGTGGATGGTGCCGTTCGCGCGGGCGCTCGGCGCGAAAGTCGGCAAGGGCGTCGACCTGCACACCCTGCCGCCGGTGACCGGCATGCTCGAGCTCGGCGACGGATGCAGCGTCGAGCCGGAGGTCGACCTGTCCGGTTACTGGATCGACGGTGACGTGGTGCATCTGGGCCCGATCACCATCGGCCCCGGCGCGGTGGTCGGCTCGCGCTCGATCCTGCTCCCCGGCACGAAGATCGGCAAGAACGCCGAGGTGGCGCCGGGCTCCGCGGTGTCGGGCAAGGTGAAGGCCGACCAGGAGTGGGCGGGTTCACCCGCGGTGAAAATCGGCAAGGCGCAGCATCGCTGGCCGACGCGGACGCCCGACCGGGCCCGGCACTGGGTCGGCGTCTTCGGCGTCACGTCGATGGCGCTGGCCGCCATGCCGATTCTCGGCCTCGGCGCCGGGGGCGCGTTCCTCGCCTGGGTCATCCGCGATACCCGCACGCTCGGCGCTGGCGTCGTCCGCGCCTTCGCGGTCCTGCCCGTCGCGACCCTGCTCAGCCTCGGCGTGTACGCGGCGGCCACCATCCTCGCGGTCCGGCTGCTGAGCATCGGACTGACCGAGGGCTACCACCCGGTGCGCAGCCGCGTCGGCTGGCAGGCGTGGGCCACCGAGCGGCTGCTGGATTCGGCACGCACCTTCCTGTTCCCGCTGTACGCGAGCCTGCTCACGCCGTTGTGGCTGCGGCTGCTCGGCGCGAGGATCGGCAAGAGCGTCGAGGCGTCCACCGTGCTGTTGCTGCCGAAGTTCACCACCGTCGCCGACGGCGCCTTCCTGGCCGACGACACCATGATCGCGAGTTACGAACTCGGCGGCGGCTGGCTGCGCATCGGCGAGGCCAAGGTCGGCAAGCGCGCTTTTCTCGGCAACTCCGGGATGACCGCCCCCGGCCGCCGCGTCCCGAAGAACGGTCTGGTCGCGGTGCTGTCGGCGGCGCCGTCCAAGGCGAAGGCGGGCTCGTCCTGGCTGGGCAGCCCGCCGGTCCGGCTGCGCCGCACGGCGGAGAGCACCGACACCGCACGGACCTTCGACCCACCCGCCCGCCTGCGCATCGCCCGCGCCCTCGTCGAAACGTTGCGGCTCTTCCCAGTTCTGGTCACTTTCGCCATCGGACTCGGCGTGCTTTTTACGCTGGCCCGGCTCGCACAAACGTTCGGCCACTTGGCCGCGGGGCTGCTCAGCGGGGTGGTGCTGCTGACGGCCGGTGCTGTCGCGGGCGCGAGCGCGGTGGCCGCCAAATGGTTGCTGGTGGGGCGGATCGGGGCCGAGGAGCACCCGCTGTGGAGTTCGTTCGTGTGGCGCAACGAAGTCTCCGACACCTTCGTGGAAACGGTTGCCGCGCCGTGGTTCGCCCGCGCGGCGACCGGCACGCCGGTACTGAATCTGTGGCTTCGCGGGCTCGGCGCGACCATCGGCCGCGGGGTATGGTGCGAGTCCTATTGGCTACCGGAGGCGGACCTGGTGACTCTCGGCGACGGCGCGACCGTCGAACGCGGCTGCGTGGTGCAGACCCACCTGTTCCACGATCGGATCATGGCCATGGACAGCGTCACCCTCGGCGCGGGCGCCACCCTCGGGCCGCACTGCGTCGCGCTCCCCGCCTCGGCTATCGGCGATGGCGCGACCATCGGACCGGCCTCGCTGGTCATGCGCGGCGACACGGTGCCCGCATCGACGCGCTGGTGGGGCAACCCGATCGCACCCTGGTTCACGGGCGACCCCGGAGCGAGCTGATGGCGGGCAAGTTCTACGAAGCCCCCATCGACGAGTACCTCCCGCAGAACGGCAATCGCGGGTACCGGGTCTCTCGATACGAGCTGGAGCTGGCCTATCGGGTCGCGGGCAACCGACTCACCGGACGCGCCACGATCACCGCGGTGACCACCACCGTTCGCCCGCGGTTCGCGCTCGACCTGGCCCAGGCGCTCACCGTCTCGAAGGTGTTCGTCAACGGGACCAAGGCCGCGAAATTCGCCCACCAGCACGGCAAATTGGTGATCACTCCGCAGCAGCCGATTCCGGCGGGCGGCGCGCTGTCGGTGGTGGTGCAGTACGGCGGTATCCCGAAGCCGGTGCGCGGACCGTGGGGCGAGGTCGGGTGGGAGGAGCTCACCGAGGGCGCGCTGGTGGCCAGCCAGCCCAACGGCGCGGCGTCGTGGTTCCCCTGTGACGACCACCCGAGTTCCAAAGCGAGCTACCGGATCTCGATAACCACCGATTCACCGTACTACGCACTCGCCAACGGCACCCTGCTGCGCAAGCAGACCAAGGCCAGCCAGACCACCTGGGTCTACGAGCAATCCGAGCCGATGTCCAGCTACCTGGCGACCATCCAGATCGGCCACTATCGCAAGCATCGCATCGGTTCCTCACACGCTCCGGTGCCGATGCAGGCCGTCCTTCCGCCCCGGCTGCGCGCGAACTTCGACCACGATTTCGCCCGGCAGCCGCAGATGCTCGAGGTCTTCACCGAGAAGTTCGGCCCCTACCCGTTCGACGGCTACACGGTGGTCGTCACCGATGACGTGCTGGAGATCCCGATCGAGGCGCAGGGCATCTCCATCTTCGGCGCCAACCACTGCGACGGCCGCCGCGGCGCCGAGCGGCTGGTCGCACACGAGCTGGCCCATCAGTGGTTCGGCAACAGCTTGACCATCCGGCAGTGGCGCGACATCTGGCTGCACGAGGGCTTCGCCTGTTACGCGGAGTGGATCTGGTCGGAAGCGGCGGGCGGGCCCACCGCCGATCAGCTGGCGCGCGCCGCGCGGCACAATCTGTCCCGCCAGCCGCAGGACATCATCGTCGGCGACCCGGGACCGCGGCGCATGTTCGACGACCGCGTCTACAAACGCGGCGCGCTGACCTTGCACGCGCTGCGCCTCGAGCTCGGCGACTCGGCGTTCTTCGACCTGCTGCGCGAGTGGACCATCCGCTACCGCCACTCCTCGGTGACCACGGAGGAATTCACCGACCTCGCGGGACACTACAGCCTGGTGCCGCTGCGTCCGCTGTGGGGAAGCTGGCTGCTCGCCGAACCGCTGCCCCAGCTGCCGCCGCACGGCGGCGCGTCGATCGCCTGATCAGAACACCAGGTAGCGCGCGGCCAGCTCTTCGACGAGCGGATCGTCCTCCGCGACGTTCGCCAACGCGTCGAGATCGGTTTCCACCGCGATCAACCGCGGGTCGTCGTGCTCGGTGTCGAGGGGGCCGTCCTCGGCGAGCTGGCGCAGCAACTTGTCCCGCACCCTTGTCTTCAGCGAATCATTCATATTGGGAACTTGCCTCCAGCCTGGCGGCTACACCGGTGTGAGCATGGTTCCCCACGGCGTGTTGCGCAGCACGGTGTAGACCGCCAGCAATCCGAAAAATATCCACATGGTGGTCCGGCTGATGGACGGCAGACGCATCGGCCGACCGCGCCAGGCCTGGATGGTCCAGTCCGTCACCCACACGGCGAACGCGAGCACCAGGGGAAGCGCGAGCAGATTGCTGTGCAGAGCATCGAGGATCTGGCCATCGGTGAGGTTGTGCACGGCGCGCATCCCGCCGCAGCCGGGGCAATACCAACCGGTCAGCGCATAGACCGGGCAGGTGCCGTAGGAGCCTTCGACATGGGGATCGCGCAGGTGCAGCAGCACCCCGACACCCACGCCGACGCCCGCCACCAGCAGCGGCAGACCCGCTCCGCGCCAACGGGTCCTCGGCTCGGTGTCCGCGGCGGTCGCGGATCCGGAGGCAGTGCGCGCGATGTCCACAGCATCAACCGTAGCCGTGTTCGCCGCGCCGCGCCCAGCCACTCCGGCTGAGCGAACGCAGCACCGTGCCGATGGAATTGATCTTTTGACCGGACCGAATTGGGGGTACTCCTTCGTACAAGCCAGGGATTCCGTCGCCGAGTGCTAGCACTAGCAAGCGCCTTGCTTGCACTGTACGGTGACGGAGGACACAAAGGAGTGCTCGATGCTGGTGAAATCGATGAGGACGCTGGCGGATGCGCGCAACGGCGCGCTCACCGCCGCTTACCGTGCCGGACTGCGGTCTCGCACCTTCCGTACGGCGTCTCTGAACGCCCCTACCGCACCCTGTGCGGTCATTCCGGTCACCACCAAGGACGGCGCCCGGCTCCGGGTGCACGCCTACGGTCCCGCCGATGCCGACGTCATCGTCCTCATCCACGGCTGGAGCTGCAGCATCGAGTACTGGAACCCGCAGATCAACGCCTTCGCCGACCGATATCGAGTGGTCTGCTACGACCAGCGCGGCCACGGCGCGAGCGAACTCGGCCGCTGCGCGCCGGGCAAGGAGACGATGGCCGACGACCTGGCGGCCGTCCTGTCCGCCACGCTGCGCCCGGGTCGGCGCGCGGTGCTCGTGGGCCACAGCATGGGCGGAATCACCGTGCAGGCATGGGCTTCCGCCTACCCGGATCAGGTGCGGCGGCAAGCGGCCGCGGCCGTGCTGCTGAACACCAGCTCCGGCAACATCCGCTACGACACCGATCTGCTCCCGCTGCTGAACAAGCCGCTGACCTTGGCCGACCGGCCGCTCACCGTACTCGGCGCCACCGTACGGATGCCGATGATCGTCGCCGAGACCTTGCTCACCGCACCGGTGCCCCTGCCGGGCGGCTGGCCGGCCAGCGCTCTGATGAAGGCGCGCATCATGTCCGAGCAGGCCACCGCCGACCAAGTGGAGTTCGCGCTCGGCATCGTGCGCTCCTGCCGGCCGCTCACCCGCGGCAGGCACGCCGCCGCGCTCGCCGACATCGATCTCGCCGAGGCCGCCGCGTCGCTGACGGTGCCGACCACGGTGATCGCGGGCGTGCACGATCGGTTGCTGCCCGAGCGCATGTCGCGCCGCATCGCCGACGCGCTGCGCGACAGCGGTCATCTCGCCGCCTACCACGTGTGGCCCACCGGTCATCTGGGCAACATCGAAGCCGCCGACCGCTTCAACGCGGAATTGGCGAGCATCGCCGAACGCGCCCACCTGCGTTCCGCAGCCGCCGGCTGATCCACCGTCGCCGCGCGCTGGACGGAAGACGTTCTCCTGGGCCGGTCAACGGCGCCCGGCTCAGGAGCAACGGCCTTGCGCCCCTTGGTCTCACCGGATCACGCACCCGTGTCCGCTCGCCGTCTTTCCATGGACGGCAAGACTCGGACGCGACCCCCACCCCCGCTGGTTAACATTTCGCGAATCGCGAACGAAACATGGGCAGACAGTTCGGCCCCCATAACAGAGCGGAGCATCGGTGAAGGGCTATCGCGTAATGACGGCAGTGACTTTGGCCGCTGGTGCACTCGTGCTGACCGCCCCGACATCGTCCGCGATTCCCATCGGCGTCACACCGGCACGCACCGTCTGCGGAGGCGGCGGTAGCGGCATCGGAATGATTGCGGCGCAGTACGATCCCGCCCGCAACAGCTCCGACAATCCAACGCTCTGGATCCGTCCGGAGTTCGTCTTCGCCCCCGACGTCCCCGGCGGCTCTTGCGACGCCGAGGTCACGGTGTATTGGCGGAACTCCGATACCGGCGAATTCGGCGGTCTCCCACCGGTCCGGGTGAGCGACGACACGCCATCGGGCGAGAACGTCCACGGCAACTGGATACCCATCACCATTCCCTCTGGTCTCGGCCGGACCGAAGTGCTGATCGCGACCAATTACCCACACGTCCCCGGCAAGGGAACATTCGTCGTCACGTAGTTCGCGCGGGCGGTCGCCACCGAACTCGTCACCGCCCACCTCGGCGTCGATTTGACGCCAGACTCTTGACTCGTTCCAGAAAACGGACAAGACTTCCTTCCGTGGCAACAGCCTCGGAGTTCCAGCAGATGCTGCGGGGAGTTTCGCTGCGCGTGACCCGCCCCCGGGTCGCGGTTCTGAGCGCGGTGCACGACCACCCGCATGCCGACACGGATTCGATCATCCGCGCCGTGCGATCCGGGCTCCCCGAGGTGTCTCACCAAACGGTGTACGACTCGTTGAACGCGCTCACCGCCGCGGGCCTGGTCCGGCGTATCCAGCCGTCCGGCTCCGTGGCACGTTACGAGTCGCGGGTCGGCGACAACCACCACCACGTCGTATGCCGGGCATGCGGGGTGATCGCCGATGTCGATTGCGCCGTCGGCGCGGCCCCGTGTCTGACCGCGTCCGATGATCACGGGTTCTCGATCGACGAGGCCGAGGTCATCTACTGGGGCCTGTGTCCCGATTGTGTGGAATCACAGGCTTCCCGATCGCATCCGTGATCGCAGCCCATCACTCATTCAGGAAGGAATGCCGTGTCATCCGATAGCCGCCCACCCAATCCTGACACCAAGACCAAGAGCGCAAGCGAGAGCGAGAACCCGGCCATCCCGTCCCCGACCGCGAAGACGGAACATCGCCCCCGCAGCAACAAGGACTGGTGGCCGGAGCAGATCGATGTCTCGGTGCTGCACGCCCACTCGTCCAAGGCCAACCCGCTGGGTGAGGATTTCGACTACGCCGAAGAGTTCAAGAAACTCGACGTCGATGCCCTCAAGGCCGACGTCGCGGCGATCATGACCAACTCGCAAGACTGGTGGCCGGCCGACTTCGGCCACTACGGCGGCCTGTTCATCCGGATGAGCTGGCACGCCGCGGGTACCTACCGCATCGCCGACGGTCGCGGCGGCGGCGGTCAGGGCGCCCAGCGCTTCGCACCGCTCAACAGCTGGCCGGACAACGCCAACCTGGACAAGGCTCGCAGGCTGCTGTGGCCGGTCAAGCAGAAGTACGGCAACAAGATCTCCTGGGCCGACCTGCTGGTGTTCGCAGGCAACGTGGCCCTGGAATCGATGGGCTTCAAGACGTTCGGCTTCGGCTTCGGCCGCCCGGACATCTGGGAGCCGGAAGAGGTCTTCTGGGGTCCGGAGGACACCTGGCTCGGCGACGAGCGCTACAGCGGTGACCGTGAACTGGCGAGTCCGCTCGGCGCCGTCCAGATGGGCCTGATCTACGTGAACCCGGAAGGACCCAACGGTCAGCCGGATCCGGTGGCCGCCGCGCGGGATATCCGCGAGACGTTCGGCCGCATGGCGATGAACGACGAGGAGACCGCCGCATTGATCGTCGGCGGCCACAGCTTCGGCAAGACCCACGGCGCGGGCGATGCGAGCCTGGTCGGCGCCGAACCGGAAGCCGCCCCGATCGAGCAGCAGGGCCTGGGCTGGAAGAGCGCCTACGGCACGGGCAAGGGTAAGGACGCCATCACCAGCGGCCTGGAGGTCGTCTGGACCTCCACCCCGACCAAGTGGGGCAACGGCTTCCTGCAGAACCTGTACGGCTACGAGTGGGAGCTGACCAAGAGCCCCGCCGGGGCATGGCAGTGGAAGGCCAAGGACGGCGCGGGCGAGGGCACCATCCCGGATCCCTTCGATGGTCCCGCGCGTACGCCGACCATGCTGACCACGGACCTGGCGCTGCGGGAAGACCCGATCTACCGGGAGATCACCCGTCGCTGGCTGGATCATCCGGAGGAGCTGTCCGAGGCGTTCGCCAAGGCGTGGTACAAGCTGCTGCACCGCGACATGGGACCGATCAGCCGCTACCTCGGGCCGTGGGTTCCCGAGCCGCAGCTGTGGCAGGATCCGGTTCCCGCCGTCGACCATGAACTGGTCGACGAGCAGGACATCGCGGCGCTGAAGAGCAAGGTCCTCGAGTCCGGCCTGTCCGTTGCGCAACTGGTCAAGACCGCCTGGTCGGCGGCGGCCAGCTTCCGCAGCACCGACAAGCGCGGCGGAGCCAACGGCGCGCGGATCCGCCTGGAGCCGCAGCGGAGCTGGGAGGTCAACGAGCCGGCCGAGCTGGAGAAGGTGCTGCCGGTGCTCGAGCAGATCCAGCAGGATTTCAACAGCTCGGCCTCCGGCGGCAAGAAGGTCTCCCTTGCCGACCTGATCATCCTGGCCGGGTCCGCGGCGGTCGAGAAGGCGGCCAAGGACGCGGGGCACGACGTCACGGTGCCGTTCGCACCGGGGCGCACGGACGCGACGCAGGAGAACACCGATGTGGAGTCGTTCGCGGTGCTCGAACCGCGGGCCGACGGATTCCGCAACTATGTGCGGACCGGCGAGAAGGCTCCGCTGGAGCGCCTGCTGCTCGACCGGGCGTACATGCTGGACCTGACCGCTCCGGAGATGACGGTCCTCATCGGCGGCCTGCGCGCTCTTGGCGCCAACTACGGCGGCACCGAACACGGCGTGTTCACCGACCGGCCCGGCGTGTTGACGAACGACTTCTTCGTCAACCTCCTCGACCTGAACACGGAGTGGAAGGCGTCCGAGTCGGCGGAGAACGTCTATGAAGGCTTCGACCGGTCCTCCGGCAAAGCCAAGTGGACGGCCACCGCCAACGACCTCATCTTCGGGTCGCACTCGGTGCTGCGCGCGGTAGCCGAGGTGTACGCACAGCACGACGCCAAGGAGAAGTTCGTGAACGACTTCATCGCCGCGTGGGTCAAGGTGGTCAACAACGACCGCTTCGACCTCGCCTGATCCGTATCGACGAGTTCCAGGCCGGCCCTTCGGGGCCGGCCTGGATTCGTTCGGGGTCCGGCGACATGGCATGCCCTGCGCCACACGACGGTCAGTCGTCGAATACTCGGACGCGGCCCTCGACGTTTACCGGCAGAACTCAGGGCCCTGGTTCAAGAGCACCAGCTTGATGATGGTGCATACGAGCGCCGTCGAACCGCTCGCCGAGCCGCTATCGGCGGCGTCCACCAAGGACGCGGACGGAGTGGGCTGCGGAGTCTCTGCCTGCGCGGTCGCAGCGGGCGACAGCACAGCGACGGTCAGCAGCGCGCCGAGGGTGAGCCGAGTGATTCGAGTCATCTCGAATCCGCCTTTCTCTCTTGAGCTTTCGGTTCGCGGAGGCGTACCGCCAATACCATCGCGGGCTCCGCTTCGGCCGTTACCGCGGCGTTACTCAGCACTGCCGTTCGAGCGTCATGATCATTTCGTACCGATCCTTCGATACGACCCGCCCGGCACCATCAAAACTCGCCCGCCCCGTCGGTGGACCGGACTTCGAGCCTTGGGTCCACGCAGGCAGCCTGCCAGGCTACGAACGCGTTGCAGGCCGTTGCGACCAAACGTGACAAGACGTGGCGAGTCGACGAACCGTTCCGGGACCAAGGGTGTCGAAGCTGTCAGGACCGGCCCGGAATCCCCGGGAAAACAGATGGAGCCGCCTGGGGGAATCGAACCCCCGACCTTTTCATTACGAGTGAAGCGCTCTACCGACTGAGCTAAGGCGGCGTGCCTTTCGGCCAAGCGAGTCTATCGTCTCGGGGCCGGATCGCGAAAACGGGAGGTCATGGTCGCTGTGACTGGGCGGCGATCAGGGCTGCCGCCATGGCGGCGAGGGCGAAGCGAGGTTTGACGTTCAGGTCGAGGGCCGTACGGCAGGCGAGGACGGCTTCGATGGACTGGAGCAGGCCCTCGGGGCGCACGCGGGCGGCCAGGTCGTGGATCTGGTCGGACAGGTCGGGGTGGGTCAGCGCGATGCCGGAATCGCGGCGGGCGGCGCCGAACCGGACGGCCAGCGCGTCGCGGTAGACGCCGGCCACGTCGATCAGGGCGCGATCGAGGGCGTCGCGGCCGGTGCGGGTGGCGCGGGATTTCTGCCGTCGTTCCAGGTCCTTCAAGACGCCTGCGGAACCACGGGTGGCGCTCGCCGCACCTTTTCCGGTGCCGCCAGCGCCCAGCGCGGTGGCGAGTTCTTCGCGTTCGCGTTCGTCGCGGGCCGCGCTCATCTGCTTGGCTTCGTCGTCGGCCGCGCGGACCAGTTCGTCGGCGGCGGCGTAGGCAGCTCCTGGCTTGCCGACCGCGGCGACCAAAGCCAGCGCACGCTGGCGGCGGGCCCGCGCCTGCTCATCGGTGGCGAGCCTGCGGGCACGCCCGACATGCCCGCCACTGATGGAGGCGGCCCAGGTCGCGGTCTTCGCGTCGAGCTTGTCGCGTTCGGTGAGCACCCGCGCGATGGCGGGCACCGACGGCGTCACCAGGTGCACATGCCTGCACCTGGAACGCAGCGTGACCGAGATGTCCTCCGGATCCACCGAGGGCGCGCACAGCAGGAACACCGTGCGGTCCGGCGGCTCCTCGACCACCTTGAGCAACACGTTGCCCGCCGCTTCGGTCAATCGGTCGGCGTCCTCGATCACCACCACCTGCCAGCGGCCGGTACTCGGCCTGCGCGAGGCGATCTGCACGATCTCGCGCATCTCCTTGGTGCTGATGCTCAGTCCTTCGGGCACCACCCGGCGCACGTCGCCGTGCGTGCCAGCCATGGTGGTGGTGCAGGCGTGGCAGCTGCCGCACCCGGGAGCCTGCGGTTCGGTGCACTGCAACGCGGCCGCGAAGCACAGCGCCGCAACGGATCTGCCCGATCCCGGCGGGCCGGTGAACAACCACGAATGCGTCATCGCCCCGTCGACCGTGCCCGAGCGCGCCGCGACGGCGGCAGCCGTCAACTCGGACTCGACCGCCTCCTGGCCGACCAACCGATCGAAGACACCCGCCACGCCGTACACCCTAGCCGCCCGCACCGACACCGCGGCCGGGCGCCGAGCCGCCGATACCGTGCCGCTAGGAGGCGCGCTGCCGCGTACTGTTCGCCCCGTCGAGCGCCTCGCGGATGATGTCCGCGTGCCCGGAGTGGTGCGCGATCTCCCGCAGGATGTGCAGCACCGTGTAGCGCACCGACTGCCAGATCCGCTCCGGTGCCCACGGCGCCGTCGGGGTGGGGATCGAGGTGTCGAGGCTGTCCACCGAGCGGATCAGCTCGGCCGTCGCCGCCGCCACGTCGTCCCAGGTGGCCAGCAGGCCGGCCACGGTCTCCTCGGCCGCCATGACGTACTCGCCGGCGAACTTCGAGACGTCCAGTTCCGCGTTCTCGTCGCGCCGCACGATCACCGAGGTCCAATGCCGCTCGCAGTTGATCAGGTGGTGCAGCAGGCCGCCGAGGGTCAGCTCGCTCACGGTGGTCCGGCGCCGCGCCTGCTCATCGTCGATGCCGCGCAAGGTGATGCGAAAAAGCGCGCGCTGGTCGGCGAGCATCGCGATCAGATCCTCGCGTTCCTGTTCGGTACTCATGGCGCCAGGCTACGGCCCACGCCACGAGCCGCGAACTCACGACTTGCCGACGCCCGTCTTCTTCGCCGCCGCCTTCTGCGCCGTGGTCTTCTTCGCGACCGTTTTGGTGGTGGTCGCCTTCTTGGCGGCGGTCTTCTTCGCCGCGGCCTTCTTGGCTGGGGCCTTCTTCGCCGCCGTCTTCTTGGCAGCCTTCTTCACCGGTCCGCGGGCTCGCCGATCGGCGAGCAGCTCCATGGCCCGCTCCGGGGTGATCGACTCGATCTCGTCGCCCTTGCGCAGCGTCGCGTTGGTCTCGCCGTCGGTGACGTACGGGCCGAAGCGGCCGTCCTTGATCACCATCGGCTTACCGGTGGCCGAGTCGGTGCCGAGCTCACGCAGCGGGGCCGAACTCGAAGCCTGCCGTCCGCGGCGCTTGGGCTCCGCGTAGATCTTCAGCGCCTCCTCCAGCGTCACGGTGAAGATCTGGTCCTCGGTGTTCAGCGACCGCGAATCGGTGCCCTTCTTCAGGTACGGCCCGTACCGTCCGTTCTGCGCCGTGATCTCCTCGCCGGTGGCCGGGTCGGTGCCGACCACACGCGGCAACGACAGCAGCTTCAGCGCGTCGTCGAGCGTGATGGTGGCCAGATCCATGGACTTGAACAGCGACCCGGTGCGCGGCTTCGGCGCGGCGGCCTTCTTCGCGTTCTTCTTCGGGGCCTCCTGCCCCTCCTCGGCCTGCGGCTCGGGCAGGATCTCGGTGACGTACGGACCGAAACGTCCTTCTTTCGCGACGATCTCGTGCCCGGTCTCGGGGTCGACGCCGAGCGTCCGCCCTTCCTGCGGCGTCGCGAACAGCTTCTCGGCGACCTCGGGGGTCAGCTCGTCCGGCGGGAGATCATCGGGCAGATTGGCTCGCTGCGAGACCGAAACGCCTTCCGGATCCTCGGGATTCGGGACCATCCGCTCCAGGTATGGCCCGTATTTCCCGACCCGGACCACGACGTCGCGTCCGTCGGCGTCACTGAACAGCTTGATCGAGTTGATCTCTCGGGCGTCGATGTCGTCGAGCCGGTCACCGACCATCTTCTTCAGCCCGCCCGAGCGCGCGACCGAGCCCTCGACGCCGTGGTCGCCGCCGAAGTAGAAGCTGGACAGCCAGTTTCCGCGCTGTTCGCGGCCACCGGCGATGGCGTCGAGGTCGTCCTCCATGGCCGCGGTGAAGTCGAAGTCGACCAGGCGGCCGAAATGTTCTTCCAGCAGGCCGATCACGGCGAACGCCACCCAGGACGGCACCAGTGCGCTGCCGCGCTTGTACACGTACCCGCGGTCGAGAATCGTCTTGATGATCGACGCGTACGTCGACGGACGACCGATGCCGAGTTCTTCGAGCGTCTTGATCAGCGACGCCTCGGTGTAGCGGGCGGGCGGATTCGTGGTGTGCCCGTCCGGGTTCAGCTCGACCGCGGTGACCGCCTGGCCTTCCTCCAGCGCGGGCAGCCGGGATTCGGCGTCGTCGGACTGACCGCCCGCCTCCTCGTCCACGCTCTCCACGTAGGCCCGCAGGAAGCCAGGGAAGGTGATGGTGCGACCGGAAGCGGAGAACACGCACTCCTCGCCGGTGCCGGCGACGCCGGTGATGCGCAGGGTCAGCGTGGTGCCCTTGGCGTCGGCCATCTGCGAGGCGACGGTGCGCTGCCAGATGAGCTCGTACAAGCGGAACTCGTCGTTGTCCAACCGCGAGTGCAACTGGCCGGGCGTGGCGAACGTATCGCCCGCCGGGCGAATCGCCTCGTGTGCCTCCTGCGCGTTCTTCACCTTGCGGTTGTATTGCCGCGCGGTGGGGTGCACGTACTCGGCGCCGTAGAGCTGGGTGGCCTGCGAACGGGCCGCGGCGATGGCCGACTCCGACAGCGTGGTCGAGTCGGTACGCATGTAGGTGATGTAGCCGTTCTCGTACAACCGCTGCGCGACCCGCATGGTCCGCTCGGAGCTGAAACGCAACTTGCGCCCCGCCTCCTGCTGCAGCGTCGAGGTCATGAACGGCGGATACGGCTTGCGGCTGTACGGCTTGGCCTCCGCGGAGGAGACCACCAGGTCGGCACCGTCCAGCGCCTCGGCGAGCCGCCGCGCGTAGCCTTCGTCCAGCACCATGACGCCGTTGGTGGCCTTGAGGTGGCCGTCCGGACCGAAGTCCCGCCCGGTCGCGACCCTGGCGCCGTCGACGGTCACCAGACGGGCCCCGAAGGTCCTCGGGTTGGTCGTGTCGCCTTCCTCGCCGGTGCCCGCGTCCAGTTTGGCGGCGATGTCCCAGTACTCGGCCGAACGGAACGACATCCGCTCGCGCTCGCGCTGCACGATCACCCGGGTGGCCACCGACTGCACGCGGCCCGCCGACAGCCGCGGCATGACCTTCTTCCACAGCACCGGGCTGACCTCGTAGCCGTACAGCCGGTCCAGGATGCGGCGGGTCTCCTGGGCGTCGACCAGGTCGCTGTCGAGCTCGCGGGTGTCGGCCGCGGCGGCCTGGATGGCCGGCTCGGTGATCTCGTGGAACACCATCCGCCGGACCGGCACCTTCGGCTTGAGCGTCTCCAGCAGATGCCAGGCGATGGCCTCGCCCTCGCGGTCGGGGTCGGTGGCCAGGTAGAGCTCGTCGGCGTCCTTCAGCAGGCTCTTGAGCTCGGTGACCTTGGCCTTCTTGTCCGGGCTCACGACGTAGATGGGCTCGAAGTCGTTGTCCACGTCCACGCCGAGACGCGCCCAGGACTGTCCTTTGTACTTGGCCGGGACGTCGGCCGCGCCCCGCGGCAGATCCCGGATATGACCGACCGACGCCTCGACCGTGTAGTTACGACCGAGGTACGGCGCGATCTTGCGGGCCTTGGTCGGGGACTCGACGATCACGAGACGACGCAGGGGACGGCCCTGGTCGGCTGCACCGCGGTCTCGTGTTGCCACCGGCGAATACACCTTTCCTTATCGACCCGCGCTGCGTTGTTTCCGCTGCGCGCGGCTGGGGGTAAGCGGCTGCGACGGCTGTACGTCGCCACCAGACACGTTTATACCGTGACGCCGCGTGTGGTCGAGTGCTTGCGACTCGAACCACTGAGGGTACGCGCGTCAGTTCAAGCCAGTATGCCCTGTCTTTTCGCCACCTCGGCGCGGCAGCCGTGTTCGACGGGCGTTCCGCCGGTTCGCGCGGGCCGTGTCTACCCCAGATATAGCTCGTCCCCCACCCCGCTTGCGGCGGTGGGGGACGAGCGGTGGATCTTGCGCCGCTCAGCTGAGCGCACGCACTCCGGTGGCCTGCGGGCCCTTGGTGCCCTGACCGACCTCGAATTCGACCTTCTGGTTCTCCTCGAGGGTGCGGAAGCCCGAACCCTGGATCTCGGAGTAGTGGACGAAGACGTCAGCGGAGCCGTCCTCGGGCGCGATGAAGCCGAACCCCTTCTCCGCGTTGAACCACTTCACAGTTCCCTGTGCCATTCTGTTCCTTCTCTTTTCTTACCGGAACGGCGGACAACTGGGTTCGTCCACCGGGTCCGTTCCGACCGCTGTACTGTTGGTTCCCCCTGCAGGAAAGCACCAAGCACACCGTTCGCAACATCGATCCTGCTGACGGTTTGGACTTTGGATCCGTCCCTCGAACACAGAAGCTTGCGACCAGGAACCAGTGAACCATGTCTCCGGGCAATTCAACAGTCGAGTTACCGACAATTTGCAAAAAAGTTGATCTTGCGAATGCGCAGGTGAGGGACACAATGGCGGAATCCGGACTTACAGTTCGTTTGCCTTCTGATAACCGAGTCGACGTTCGGCAATCCAGCTGTGACCCAGGTCGCTATTGGGTATCGAAATGGCAGGTGATGCTTCCCGGACGCACACGTTTCACACTTTCCGAGCGTGTGGCGTGGATCGTCTCGTGAATCCAGCGGGCTCGGCAGGCCCCGCGCGGCCCCGAACCGACCTGCCCTACGGGACATCGTTGCTGAATCGTGTCCTAGCCGGAGTCCCGGGTGACGACCCCCGGCTGACCCATGTCGTCGAGTTGCCGCCGCGGGCGGCCGATCGCACCGCCTGGCCCACATGGGCATCGCCGGATGTGATCGCGGCGTTGCACGACGCAGGCGTAGCCGCGCCCTGGAGTCATCAGACCGAGACGGCAGACCTGGCTTTCGAAGGCGAACACGTGGTCGTGAGCACCGGGACCGCGTCGGGCAAGTCGCTCGGGTATCAGCTTCCGGTGCTCACCACGCTGCAAACGGATCCGAAAGCCACCGCGCTGTACCTGGCTCCGACGAAGGCGCTCGGCGCCGATCAGCTGCGTTCCGTCGGGGAACTGACCCACGAAGGCCCGCTGCGGGATATCCATCCGGCCACCTACGACGGTGACACACCGGCCGAGATCCGGCAGTGGGTGCGCGCCAACGCGCGCTGGATTTTCACCAATCCCGACATGCTTCACCTGGGCATATTGCGGTCGCACCAGCGCTGGGCGCGCGTGCTGCGCAGGCTGCGCTATGTGATCGTCGACGAATGCCACGCCTATCGCGGGATCTTCGGCTCGCACGTCGCGCTGGTGCTGCGCAGGCTGCGGCGGATCGCCGCCCGATACGGCGCCGATCCGGTGTTCGTGCTGTGCTCGGCGACCACGGCCGACCCGGCGGCCGCCGCGTCGAGGCTGATCGGCGCGCCCTGTGCGGCGGTCACGCGGGACGGCTCACCGCAGGGGCCGCGCACGGTCGCGCTCTGGGAGCCGCCGCTGCTCACCGCGGTGACCGGCGAAAACGGCGCCCCGGTCCGCAGGGCGGCCACCGCGGAGGCAGCGCGGATCATGGCGGATCTGGTGGCGGAAGGCGCGCGGACCTTGACCTTCGTCCGGTCACGCCGGGCCGCCGAGCAAACCGCGATGGATGCCAGGCGGTTGTTGACCGACATCGACCCTGACCTCGCCGGGCGGGTGGCGTCCTATCGCGCGGGCTACCTCGCGGAGGATCGGCGCGACCTGGAAGCGGCGTTGTCGGACGGGTCGCTGCTGGGCGCGGCGACGACCAACGCGCTGGAACTCGGCGTTGATATCGCGGGGCTGGACGCCGTGGTCATCTCGGGTTTTCCCGGTACGGTCGCATCGTTCTGGCAGCAGGCCGGGCGGGCGGGCCGACGGACCCAGGGATCGCTGGTGCTGCTCGTGGCCAGGGACGATCCACTCGACACCTACCTGGTCCACCACCCGGACGCGCTGCTGAACAAACCGGTCGAGGCCACCATCACCGATCCGCGCAACCCCTACGTGCTCGGTCCGCAACTGCTGTGTGCCGCGCTGGAGCTGCCGCTCACCGACAGCGAGGTGGACGAGCTCGGCGCGCGCGAAGTCCTGCACGACCTGACCGCGAAAGGGCTGATCAGACGGCGCGGAGCACAGAGCGGCGCGCGGTGGTACGTGACCGCGGAGACGCAGCCGCACGACGCGGTCGACGTCCGAGGTGGAATCGGCGCGCCGGTTGCCATCGTGGACGGCGAGACCGGCAGGCTCCTGGGCACCACCGACGCGGGACGGGCGCAGGCCACGCTGCACCAGGGCGCCGTGCACTTGCATCAGGGCGAGACCTACGTGGTCGACGAGTTGGATCTCGAGGATGGCGTGGCCTTCGTGCACGCGGCGGAACCGGGATGGACCACCAGCGCGCGGCAGACCACCTCGATCACCATCGAGACGATGACCGAGCACCGCCGCCACGGTCACGTGACGACGGCGCTGGCACAGGTGCGGGTCACCAGTCAGGTGATCGGCTACCTGCGCACGCTTTCCACCGGTGAAGTGCTCGACCTGGTGGAACTCGATCTCCCCCCGCGAACGCTCCCCACGAGAGCCGTGATGTACACGGTGACGCCCGAGTTGTTGACGCTGGCCGGAATCGAGCCCCAGGACGTTCCGGGAGCGCTGCACGCGGCCGAGCACGCGGCGATCGGCCTGTTGCCGCTGGTGGCGACCTGCGACCGATGGGACATCGGCGGCGTCTCCACGGCCGAGCATCCGGACACCGGGCTGCCCACGGTCTTCGTCTACGACGGTCAAGCAGGCGGCGCCGGTTTCGCCGAGCGCGGGTTCGCGCAGCTCCGGCGGTGGCTTTCGGCGACCCTCGCTGCCATCGAGTCCTGCGGCTGTGCCGCTGGCTGTCCCTCCTGCGTTCAATCGCCGAAATGCGGCAACGGGAACCACCCGCTGGACAAGGCCGGCGCGGCACGCCTGCTCACCGCCGTACTGGCCGCATTGGCCGACGATGACGCTGCCTCGGCCGATTCGTGACGATCCGGAGCCCGGCATGTGATCGCTTGTCCAGGTTGCCAGCGCACCCGCCGGGACCGTTGAGACAGCTCCCAATGGGATGGCACCACGTCGACCCCCGGAATAAAAAGGAAAGAATTCATGTTAACTAGCCTATTGCCACACCATCTGTTGCGAACATGCGCATTCATTCGTTTTTGATATCCCGAGCACTGGGGAAATTGCGCGAGCCCTGGTTTTGACCGGCCGGTAGAATTCCGCTTTCCGCCACACTAAGCGACGCTCGGGCGGTTGTGTATCGAACTCTTCACTCTTCAACCGGTCCGGCTCTAGCGATCGCTCCGACGCTCCGATCGCCATACAGACCTATTGGTACATTCGTTTCGACAGTGACGGTGACGTCCCACTCCGCGGCCGCACAGATCCGGATGTGTGTCTCCATTCGCCGCGCCACCTCTTCCGCCTCGGCGCACGCCACATCCACGCCCTGCACCAATGCGCTCGCCGCTGCCAGCGCCGCCATATCCGCCGCTGCCTGCGCGCGATGTCGCGCCACCACTACGGCGCCCACGTGCGCGATCAACAATGTGGCTCCGATCAGCGCCACCAATGCCGAGCCCGCGAACACGGTCGCCAGACCGTCCTCGCCATGAACTACCCCCGCACACCGGCGCCATGCCCAGCGCCCGGTCCGGTGAAGGGCTTCGCGACGGGGCTGCCCGCAGCGCTGAAGTCCATGACCGGCATCACCTGCGTGCTTCCCCTCACAGTGGCTCGCCCCTTCCGCTCTGTACACGCGCTGAAGTTCCGCCGTACGCCGCGTGACGCCCGTTCTCCCGGTCCGACGAGCACCGCCACCGGTGGCGCATCGGTGTCCGGCCGACGCCGACCGTGCCAGCGAGCGGACCGAGAACGTCGCAGTCACGGCGCAGTCCCCGGCTCGAGCGTCGCGACCGCCTCGGCGCGGAGCGTGAGCAGCGGCAGAAGGGGAGTTCGGGCGGAGACGACGGCGACGGCGTGGGCGCCATCGGTCCGGACAGCGATGTCGGCCGACGGCGGGGCGATCCGTCGGGCCGCGGGTACCGCATTGCCGTGATCGCCCCGCGCGGCCAAACGCGCCGCCTCGCGGGCGGCGTCGACACAGCGGACCTGCGTCGACGCCGCCAGCAAGGCACCGAGACACAGCACGACGGTGGCGACCACCGCGGCCAGCGCGAGCGCCGCCTCGACTGTGACCGCCCCTCGGTCGTCACTCGGCCCCGGCCGCCGGTGACACCGGCGGCCACCGATGACGCCGCCTACACCGACGTGTTCAGCGCCCGGTCGATGATCTTCGTCAGCGCGTTCACGATGCTGTCGCCCGTCACCACGCCGTAGAGCACCGCACCGAACGCCGCCGCCGCGATCGTGCCGATCGCATACTCCGCCGTGCTCATGCCGTCCTCCGCGACCAACACCTGCACCGCTCGCCCGCGCAGGCCCGTATATATAGCCTTCAGTCGCTGGCCGACCGACCTCGTCACCCGCTCGATACGCACCCGATTCCCCTCTCGATCCGGCTCGTGCGGCCGCTCCGCACGAGCACGTTTTCCTCGACGGACGAGGCCCCGTGACCTCACGCCACCGCCGCGAATCCAGCTGACCGATCCGAATCCGCGCGATCGCGGCGCATGAACGCGTTGTCCGCAGGACGCTGCTCGGCCGGATCACAGCAGACCGCCGCCGAGTACCCTGCCCGCCAAGCCGATGACCACGGGCGCGATGCCGAGGCAGACGAATGCGGGAAGGAAGCACAAGCCCAGCGGTCCGCCGATCAGCACGCCCGCGCGTTCCGCCTTCGCGGCGGCCGTGTCTTCGACCGTGGCCCTGCGCTGGCCGGCCAGCTCGCCCACCGCGACCGCCAGTGACGCACCGGACCGAGCCGATCGGCGCGCCATCCTGGCCAGTGACTCGATCTCGTCGGCCCCCGGACGCCCGGCGCCATCCCGGGCGACCTGTTCCCAGGCGGTGGCCGCGTCCGCGCCCAGTGCGAGCAGATCTGCGGCCCGCCGCAGTGCTCCACCGAGCGGTTCGGGCGCCTCGGGCGCCACAGCCCGGGCCGCGTCCGCCATCGGCAGGCCGGCTCGCAGGCACGCAGCCAGCAGATCGAAGACCGAGGCGGCGGCCAGAGGATCGACGTTCCGTCCTCCACTCGACGCCTCGGCCTGCCCGCCGACCGGTTGGCGGAGGGCACGCAACCGCCGACCGACCGCCACTCGTCCCGGCAGCAGTGCCAAGGCGATCGCCGACAGCAGCAGCGGTGCGACCGTCTGCGTCGTCACTGTCATCCCAACCCTCCCCTTTCGGAGCATGAAATCTCCTCGCCCACCGCATGACCGGTGGTCGGCGCACGGCGACAGCGCCGTTCGTACCGTCCGCGAGATCGTCGTGACTGCGGGACTGTTCACGGCCGTCTCCGTGCGGCGACACGGACACCGGCAACCTGGACGGTGACAGGACACCGAAACTGGTCACCCACAATCCCGCCCTCGCCAACCGACGCGAAAGCGCTCTCATACCAGTACCTTTCGTGTAATGACATCGGTCCACAGCAGTCCGGTACAGGCCAGCCCGGTGCCAAGGGGTAACAGCACTTGGCCAGCGGATGAGGCGAAGAGGACACCCAGCGGAGAAGCGCCCATCATCTGGCCGAGCGCGACACCGAGACACGGCAGGCAAGCCAGAACCGCGGCGGTGGCGCGGGCACCGGCCAGCGCGGCGGTGGTGCGGCCGTGAAACCGTATGCGCTCCGCGAGATCCATACGGGCTGCTGACAACAACTCGGCGAGTGCCAGACCGTGCTGCTCGGCGACCTGCCACGCGGCCGCGATACGGGACAGCTCCGCCGCGACGAGAGACTCCGGCAGTAGCAGCCCCTCGGCGGCGGATCCGCCGAGCCGACTGCGTGCGGCGCCGACGGCGAAGACGCGTGCCGACTCGCCGTGCACCTCGCGCGCCGCGACGTCGGCGGCCGCACTCGGATGGGCTCCTACCCGCAATTCGCCGATGACCGCTTCCAACGCCTCGAGCAGGTAGCCGCGCTCGACGTTCCGGCGCCGGTCTCGCGCGGATCGGCGGGCCCGCAGCGCCAGCGTCCCCGCGATCATGCTCGCCGCCAGGAAAGGACCTGGTCCGAGCAGGACGAGCACGGCTACAACGCCTGCGAGGGCACCGGCGCGGGCCATGGCACCCCACGCGGGCCTTCGAGGCTCGCCTCGTGCGCTGAACATCCGAGCGAACCGGCGCCGTGATCCAGGCGCGGGAACAGCGACCAGCGCCAGCGCGAGACACACCATCGCCGCACTCATCGGTCGAGCCGTTCGGCGAGCAGGCGGGACAGATCGGCGGCGGCGGGAGCCTCGCCCGCTGTGTGCCAGGCGGGCGTGATCCGCACCCGGCCACCGTCGGTGCGGTGCACCAGGCCGATCTCACGCAGTTCGCGGATTCCGTCGGATCGGCGATGCACATGAAGGACGACTTGGACCGCGGCGGCGAGTTGGCTGTGCAGAGCCGCGCGGTCCATTCCACCCAACGCGGCAAGGGCCTCCAGCCGTGCGGGGACCTCCTGCGGCGAGTTGGCGTGCACGGTGCCAGCGCCGCCGTCGTGACCGGTGTTCAACGCGGTCAGCAGGTCGACGACTTCGGCTCCCCTGACCTCGCCGACCACGATTCGGTCCGGACGCATGCGCAGCGCCTGGCGGACCAGATCGCGCACGGTGACCGCACCGACGCCCTCGACGTTCGCGGTCCTTGCGACCAGGCGGACGACATGCGGATGGGGTGGTGCGAGCTCGGCGGCGTCCTCGACGCAGATGATCCGCTCCGTCGGATGCACCGTGGCCAGCAGGCCGGACAGAAGCGTCGTCTTACCCGCCCCGGTACCGCCGACCACCAGGAACGCCAGCCGTGCCCGAACAATGCGCTCCAGCAAGAACTTTGCCTCCGCCGGCACCGCACCCGCCGCGGCCAGCGCGTCCAACCCCTGCGTAGCCGGGCGAAGTACGCGCAGTGAAAGGCAGGTGCCGCCATGGGCGACCGGCGCGAGCACCGCGTGCAACCGGACACCGAACGAATCGCCCAGCGCTGCACCGGTTCCGGACAGTCGCCCGTCCACCCAAGGTTGTGCGTCGTCGAGCCGCCGCCCCGCCGACAGCGCCAGGCGCTGCGCGAGCCGCCGGACCGCGGCCTCGTCGGGGAACGTGATGGAGGTCTTCTCCAGTCCACGCCCGCGATCTATCCACACCGCGTCCGGACCGGTCACCAGCACGTCCGCGACATCAGGATCGTGCAGCAACGGTTCGAGCACGCCCGCGCCGGTCATCTCGGTCTGCAACAACCGCAGCGCCCGCAGCAGGTCGGTGTCGCCGAGCACCCCGCCTGCCTCGGCCCGGATGGCGGCGGCGACCTGCGCCGGATCCGGATCACCTGTCTCGGCGGCCAGTCGCTCGCGCACTCGATCCAGCAGCTCACGCGTCAATATCCCATTCATCCCCGCACCTCGCTGACGCTCATTCGCGGCCGCCTCGTCACCGTCGCTGCCCGGCTGGCGCGCTGAGTACACCGAGGACCGCGTCGGCGGCGTCGCGCAGTGGTCCACGGCGGCGCACCGAGACCGCGCCGCGCTCCAGGCGGTGCGCCAGCCCGGTTTGCGCGCGGACGGCGGCGAGCAGGGGAAGGTCGAGCACTTCGGCGACCTCTTCTCCGCGTAGCCCACCGGGTGCGGGTCCGCGAACGATCAAGCCTTGGTTCGGGTTTCGGCGCGCGATATGGGCGGACATCGCTTCGGCGGCGGCGACCGCGCGCAGCCGGGCCGGAACGACCAACACGACGAGATCCGCCGCGTCGAGCATCTGGTCGGCATGCGGCCCCCGCTCACCCGAAATGTCGCAAACTACGAAATCGCCTGCGGCACGGCCTGCTTCGAGCACCGCGCGGACACCGGCAGCGCCGAGTTCACGCGGCAACCGTCCCGCACCGCATCGAGCGCAGGACAGCACGGCAAGGCCGGGCGCGGCCGCGGGCAGCGCGCCGTGCAGAGCGGCCGCGGATACCCGTCCGTCCTCGACGACCAGGTCGGGCCAGCGCAAGCCCGCTGTTGTCTCGATGCCGAGGAGCAGGTCGAGCCCTCCTCCGAAAGGTGCGCCGTCGACCAGCAAGGTCGCTCGCCGGAACCCCTCGGCGGCGGCGCGCAGCGCGACCGCGACGGCCAGGGTGGACGCTCCTGCCCCACCGCCTGCCCCGGCCACGGCGACGACCACTCCGTCGCCCGCACGCTGCTCGCCGTACTCAGCAAACATCTCGATGAGGCCCACCGCGGAGCCAGGCAGAGGGATAACCCGCTCCGCGCCGACCGATGCCGCGACCTGCCAATCGAGCAACCCTGGCTCACCGTCGGTTACCAGCACCACCCCGGTCCGGCGCAGATATCCCCCGGCCGCCACTTCTCGTGCGGCATCTGTGTCGAGGATCACCAACGCCGCGCCGGTCCAGGCATGCCTCCCGACGGGTTGCGACGGCTCGTCTAGGGTCCGCTCGGCGGCGGCCGCGATGCGCCGGACTTCGTCACGCAAGCGGGCGTCGTGGATCAGCACGAGCGCCGGCGGCGTGCCGCCCGGCGCCGAGTGGTCGAGATTCATGCAGGTCAGCGTGACCGAGTCCGGCCGAGCAAAGAAGGGGGTCTGCGCCGAATGTGGATAACTCACGGGCTGTGGACAACTTCTCGAGCCACGCGGCCCAACGAATCGTCCCGGAAATAGAGGACGGCCCCAGCCGGGGGGGGAGGAGGCTGGGGCCGTCGGGTTCAGCCCCGGGGGGTCGGGCTGAACGCGCCTGGACCATGTCCAGGTGCCAGCAATACTACACCCAATCCCCGGCCACGACGCAAGTCCATCATCGGAGAACTTTGCGGCCACCCCAGCCCCGGCGTCTGCGGGGCAAACCCTCCGGCACGGTCGCCCACTTCGCCTCCAGGACACCCATGCCCAATGGGCGCACCCGGATGAATCATCCGCAGCCGCGCCGGACCGAGCGCAGGCTCGAGCACGCCGCTCGTGCGCCCGGCCGAGCGGAGCTCGAGGACGCCGCTTACGCGCCGGGCCGAGCGGACGTGAGGCCGCCGCCTATTCTGATCGGGTGGACAACCCACCCGCCACGGGCGGCCGCGTCGCCGCCTTCTTCGATCTGGACAAGACCGTGATCGCGAAATCGAGCACGTTCGTGTTCAGCAAGCCCTTCTACGCGCAGGGGCTGTTGAACCGCCGCGCCGTCCTGGAGAGCAGCTACGCCCACTTCTTGTTCCTGCTGTCGGGGGCCGACCACGACCAGATGGAGCGGATGCGCGCCCACCTGACCAGCATGTGCGCGGGCTGGGATGTCGAGCAGGTGAAATCCATTGTGGGCGAGACACTGCACGAGCTGGTCGAGCCGCTGATCTACGCGGAGGCGGCCGATCTGATCGCCGACCACAAGATCCGGGGGCACGACGTGGTGATCGTGTCGGCCTCCGGCGAGGAGATCGTCGCCCCCATCGCCGAAGCGCTCGGCGCCTCGCACACCGCCGCAACTCGGATGGTGGTGGCGGACGGCAAGTACACCGGCGAGGTCGACTTCTACTGCTACGGCGAGGGCAAGGTAGCCGCGATCGAAAAGCTCGCCGCCAGCGAGGGTTACGACCTGTCGCGCTGTTACGCGTACTCCGACTCGATCACCGATCTGCCGCTGCTCGGCGCGGTAGGGCACCCGACCGCGGTCAATCCGGACCGCAATCTGCGCCGCGAGGCCACCGCGCGCGGCTGGCCCATTCTGACCTTCTCCAACCCCGTGTCGCTGTGGGCGCGCTTCCAGGCGCCGTCGTCCACCACGCTCGCCGCGACGGCCGTGGTCGGCGTGAGCGCTGTACTGGCAGGCGCGATCAGCTACCGGATCCTGCGCCGGCGCCGCTGACGCTCGGGCGCTGCTCCGCGCGGGTTCCCAGGCCCTTGCCAATAGGCTAGACGACGTGCCGCAAGGGACGAAGACCAGGCATTTTAACCGCGAAACGCCGAGAAATACGCTGCTTATCCAATGCCATCCGAACCCTTGATGTGAATGCAGTCACAGTGTAGAAAGGTAACTACGGAAGGGCGGAAGGCCTAGGCAGTACCGGAAGAGAAGGGACTGTCTCCCGACCATCCTTCCCAGCACGGACACCAGGTACCCACGCGGAGCACGCCGCGACAAGGGCAGAAGCGTTGTGGGCCTGCGAAATCCGGGTATTCGACGGCGAGGGCCTCGCACAGGTTGCGGGGATGAACCGGCGATGTCCGGATGGTCGCCGAGGCCGCAGAACACAACCCACCTAGCACGCTTGGTAACCCGGTAGTCCGTGCTAGCGGGCGGTGAGGTCGACAGACAACGCCGCCCGCTTTGACGTGTAGGGGGCCGCCGTCATCCCACCGCCGAGTCGGCGATCGATGTGGCCTCGCGCGCTCCGTCCTCGAAGGCCCCGCAGCAGAAGATCACCCAGCCGCCCACTGCCTCCGGATCTCCGGTCCCGAACCCGGCGGCCGCGTCCAGATAGGTCTGGCGCCTGCGCAACCAGAACACCTCCGGTACGCCGAGACTGTGCGGGTCCAGCCCACTGGACACCGCGACCAGGCGTGAGGCTGCCCGCGCGACCACACCGTCCGCCGTCCCGAACGGTCGCAGCGCGAGTAGCTCACCGTGTACTACCGCGGCGATCACCGGCGCCGGCGCGCGCGAGCCGAGCACCGTTTGCGCCAACAGATCCAGCCGCTGCGCCACACCCGCCTCGCCGCGCGGCCTGCCGAGCGACTCCTCCGCCGGAACCAGGTCCGCGGCGGCCAGCAGATGCAGCCGCGCCAGCGCTTGGAGCGGCGCCCGCTGCCAGGTGGCTACCAGGTTGCGCAATGCGTCACCGTCCAATGCCTGTCCGACCCGCAGCGAACCGGCCAGGATCGGATCCGCCACGCGGCCGTCGGCGGGAAGTTCCGTGCTGCCGCCGTCGATGGCGGCCGAGGAACGGGCCGCGCGCACCGCGGCCTCGGCCGCCGTGGTCGGCCATCCGCGGCGGTTCGCCTTGTGCCGATGCACCTCGGCGAGCGCGTCGCGGGCACGGTCGGCCGCGTCCCGGACACCCGGTAGATCGGCGAGGGGCTGTAGCGGATCGGTCACGGCATATGAGGCTACTTGCCTGCTCCGGGACCGATTCGCCCGCCTGTTCGGCGCTGCCGGACGCAGTCCGTCCTCAGCCCGCGCACGGCCGGAGCGAAGGCGGAGGTACGCCTACCCGGCCAGCAGGGTGCGCCCCGGGATGGCGTCGAGCAGCTTGCGGGTGTACTCCTGGCGCGGGTTGTCGAACACCTCGTCGGTGGACGCCGCCTCGACAACCTTCCCGCGCTGCATGACCAGCACGTCGTCGGCGATCTGCCGGACGACGGCCAGATCGTGGGTGATGAACAGATACGTCAGCCCCAGCTCGGTCTGCAGTTCGCCGAGCAGCCGAAGGATCTGCGCCTGTACCAGCACGTCGAGCGCGGACACCGCCTCGTCGCACACCACCACCTCCGGCCGCAGCGCAAGTGCGCGAGCGACGGCCACCCGTTGACGCTGCCCGCCGGACAGCTCGTTCGGGTAGCGCCGCAGCACGCTGGACGGCAGCGCGACCTTGTCGAGCAGTTCGCGGACGGTCGCCTCGCGCTCCCTGGGCGTGCCGATCCGATGCGTGCGCAGCGGCTCCTCGATGGTGCGGTAGATGGTGTACATCGGGTCGAGCGAGCCGTAGGGGTCTTGGAAGACCGGCTGCACCCGGCGCCGGAAGGCGAAGGCGTCCTTGCGATCCAGCGTGGCGATCTCGTTGCCGTCGAAGGTGACCGATCCGGATGTCGGGGCGAGCAGACCGAGGACCATCCGCGCCACCGTGGTTTTGCCCGAGCCGGATTCGCCGACGATCGCCGTGGTCGAACCGCGGCGCAGCCGGAACGAGACGTCGTCCACCGCGACGAACTCGGTCGATTTCCACGGCACGCGGTCGCGGATGCGGAATGTCTTGGTCAGGTGCTCCGCCACGACCACCTCGTCCGCAACCGCCGTGCGCTCGGCATCGGCCGTCGCGACCTGCTCGGCCGCCCGCGCCGCTTGCGCGCGGATCTCGGCCCGCTGCCGCACCGACGACTTCCGCTGCGCGGCCAGCGAGGGCGCCGAGCTCACCAGCCGCTTGGTGTACTGGTGCTGGGGATCACGCAGGATCCGCAGTGCCGGACCGGATTCCACCACCCGCCCGCGATACATCACCACCAAGTGCTCGGCGCGCTCGGCCGCGAGTCCGAGATCGTGGGTGATCAGCAGAACCGCCGTGCCGAGTTCGGTGGTGAGCCGATCGAGACGGTCGAGGATCTGCCGCTGCACGGTGACGTCCAGCGCCGAGGTCGGCTCGTCGGCGATGAGCAGTTTGGGACGGCAGGCCAGACCGATCGCGATCAGCGCGCGCTGGCGCATGCCGCCGGAGAACTCGTGCGGGTACTGGTTCACCCGGCGTTCGGCATCGGGCATGCCCGCTTCCTCGAGCAGTTCCACGGCGCGCTTCCCGGCCGCACTGCCTTTCGCGATGCCGTTGGCCTCCAGGGTCTCGCGGATCTGGAACCCGATCTTCCACACCGGATTCAGATTCGACATCGGGTCCTGCGGCACGAAACCGATGCCGCTACCGCGAACGGCGACGATGTCTCGTTTCGAGGCCGCGGTGAGGTCCTTGCCGTCGAACCGGATCGAGCCGGAAGTGACGCGTCCCGTTCCCGGCAGCAGGTCGATGACGGCGTGCGCCGTGGTCGATTTGCCCGAGCCCGATTCGCCGACGATGGCCACGGTCTGGCCCGCGTACACCGAGAGGCTCACGTCCCGCACCGCGGGCACTTGCTTGCCGTCGGCGGTGAAACTCACGTTCAGGCCGGTGATCTCGAGCAGCGGCTCCCCCTCCGTCATCGCTTCCTCGCCTTCGGATCGAGGGCGTCACGCACCGCGTCGCCCAGCATGATGAAGCTCAGCACGGTCAGCGCCAGAGCCGTCGCGGGATAGAACAGGATCGCGGAGGTGCGGATCTCCTTCTGGCCGGTGGCGATATCCGCGCCCCAGGACACCACTGTGCGCGGCAATCCGACGCCGAGGTAGGACAGCGTCGCCTCCGTGACAATGAAAACGCCCAGCCACAGCGTGGTGACCACGATCAGCGGCCCCGCCGCGTTCGGCAGCACGTGGCGCAGCAGCGTCTGTAGCCGCGACACCCCCAACGCCTGCGCCGCCGTCACGTAGTCGCTGTTCTTCGCCTGGATCACCGCGCTGCGGGCGATCCGTGCGGCCTGCGGCCAGGTGAACGAGGCGAGGATGACGATCACGGTCCAGATCGTGCGGGCGTCCAGCAACTGCATGATCACGATGGCGGCCAGCATGAGCGGGATCGCGTAGAAGATCTCGGCGACCCGGGATACCAGCGCGTCCAGCAGGCCGCCGTAGAAGCCCGACAGCGCGCCGAGCGTGCCGCCGATCAGCACGAAGAGCACGGTCGCGCCGACTCCGGCGAGCACGGAAGCCCGTGCGCCATAGACGGTTCGGGCGTAGATATCGCACCCCTGCTTGTCGAAGCCGAAGGGGTGGCCCGCGCTGCGCGGGTCCATGCTGAAGTCGCCGTTGCAGTAGCGCGGGTCCTGGCTGGTGAACCAGCCAGGCCAGATCACCACGATCAGCACGAACACGATGAGCACCGCCGCGGCGATGAAGATCGGATTGCGCCGCAGCTGTCGCCACGCGTCGCGCCAGATACTGGTCGGCGAGCCGGAATCCAGCACGACGTCGGTGCCGAGCACTTCCACCTCGTCGGGCGGCGCGACGAAGTGCTCCTGGCCGCGGCGTTCCTGGCCGCCCCTGGTCTGGTCAGGCATAGCGAATCCTCGGGTCGAGTGCGGCGTAGAGCAGGTCGACGACCAGGTTGGTGATCAGGAAGACGACGATCAGCACGGTGACGAAGGAGACCACCGTCGGCGGCTCGCCCCGGGTGATCGCCTGGTAGAGCGTGCCGCCGACGCCGGGAATATTGAAGATCCCCTCGGTGACGATCGCGCCGCCCATCAGGGCGCCGAGGTCGGCGCCGAGGAAGGTGATCACCGGGATCATCGAGTTGCGCAGGATGTGCACGGTCACCACGCGACGCCTGCCGAGCCCCTTGGCCGTGGCGGTGCGGACGTAGTCGGCGGACATGTTCTCCGCCACCGAGTTCCGGGTCAGCCGCAGCACGTAGGCGAACGAGAGCGATCCGAGCACGAAGGCCGGGACCAGCAGTTCACCGATCGTGGCCCGGCCGGAGACGGTCACCGGTGCGATTCCCCATTTCACGCCGAGCAGGAACTGCGCGAGAAACCCGACCACGAAGACCGGAACCGCGATGACGATCAGGCTGATCACCAGCATCGTGGAATCGAACAGCTTGCCTTTGCGCAGTCCCGCGAGCAACCCGAACGCGATGCCGAACACCGACTCGACGAGCACAGCGAGCAACGCCAGTTTGATCGTGATCGGGAACGCGCGGGCGAGTTCGTCCCGCACCGGCCTACCGGAGAAGGCCGTTCCGAAGTCCAACGTGACGATGCCCTTCAGGTACAGCAGGTACTGCACGAGGAACGGCTCGTCGAGGTGGTAGCGCGCCCGCAGCTGCGCCTCCACGGCGGGCGTCATCGGCTTGTCACCGGCCAACGCGTGGATCGGGTCGCCGGGAACGAGGAAGACCAGGGCATAGATGAGCAGCGTCGCCCCGAGGAAGACGGGGATCATCTGAAGCAGACGCCGCAGGACGTACCAGGCCATTTCGCCTCCTGGGTCAGCGCTGCCCGCGCCGGAGGCGACGCAGGGCGGCGAGCGGCTACTTCTCGATGTCCTCGAAGGCGAACAGGCCGTTCCAGGCCAGTTCGGCCTTCCGAACCCGGTCCGAGCGGCCCGCGGCGGCCACGTAGTCGAACACGGGGATGTCGGCCATGTCCCTGATCATCAGGGCCTGGGCCTGCGCGATGATCTTGTAGGACTCCTCCTGGGTCGGCGCGGCCTGGGCGGCGTCGAGCAGGCGGTCGACTTCGGGGTTGTTGTAGTCGACGTTGTTGGTGTCGGAGTAGCTGTAGTACTGCGAGGTGAGGAACTGCAGCATGGTCGGGTAGTCACCCTGCCAGCCGTAGCGGAACGCCTTGTTGATCGTGTGCGCGTTGATTTCGTCGCGGATGTTCTTGAACGTCGGGTACGGCGTGCCGATGGCGTCGATACCCAGCGTGTTCTTCACGCTGTTCGCCACGGCCTCGATCCAAGCCTGGTGGCCGCCGTCGGAGTTGTAGGCGATCTCGTAGCGGCCCGACCAGGGCGCGATCGCGTCGGCCTGCGCCCACAGTCTCCTGGCCTCGTCGGGGTTGTACTTCAGCACCTCCGAGCCGGGCAGGTTCGGATCGAATCCCGGCAGCGTGCTGGCGGTGAAGTCCCGGGCTGGAATCCGGGTGCCGTGGAAGATGTTCTCGGCGATCTGCTCACGGTTGATCGCCATCGAGATCGCCCTGCGCCGCAGCAGCCCTTCCTGGCCGGAGAAGTGCGGCACGTTGGACTGGATGCCGATGTGTTGGTTCTGCGCGGTGGGTTTGGTGATCGCCCGGTCGCCGAGATCCTGGCGGTAGGAGGTGAGCGCGCTGTCGGGCACCGTGTCGAGCGCGTCGAGGTTGCCCGCTTGCAGGTCCGCGTACGCCGTGTCGTAGGACTGGTACATCACGAAGCGAAGACCCTTGTTCTTGGCCGGGCGGCCGCCGGGGTAGTCCGGGTTGGGCACCAGATCGATCTTGACGTTGTGCTCCCACGCCCCGGTGCGCGCGAATTCATAGGGGCCGTTGCCGATCGGGTTCTCGCCGAACGCTTTCATGTCCTTGAACGCGGCCTCCGGCAATGGGTAGAACGGCGCGTACCCGAGCCCGGTCTCGAAGTCGCTCGAGGGCGCCTTCAACTCGATGGTGAAAGTGCGGTCATCGATCACTTTCAGTCCCGACATCGTCTGTGCCGTCGGCTTTTCCGCGGACACCTCGTCGAAACCGACGATGGGGCTGAACACATAGCTCTGTAGCTGCGCGTTGGTGCCGAGCGCGCCGTAGTTCCACGCGTCGACGAACGACTTGGCCGTCACGGGTGTGCCGTCGCTGAATTTCCAGTTCGGTTTGAGGGTCACCCGGTAGTTCTTGCGATCGGTGGTCTGGATCGACTCCGCCATTTCGTCGTGTGCTTTGCCGTCGGCGTCGTAGTACTTCAGCCCCGCGAATAACCGGTCGACCACGCGGCCGCCCATGTTCTCGTTGGTATTGGTGGGTACCAACGGATTCTGCGGCTCGCCGCCATTGACGGTGACGATGTCGGCATCGGCGCCGTCGCCCGAGGAACAGGCGGCCAACCCGAGGCTCGTGGCCAGCAGTACTGCCGCGGTCAGCGCCATCGCTCTGTGGAATCTCAACGCGTTCTCCCGTTGCGAGAAGGGGGGAGCCGGACGGCACCCGCGCGAAGTCCACCAGCGCATGCCGACACGATCCGCCTGTGTGGTTGGCAGAGTAACCACCGGCGCGGGCACTGTCACCGGATTGATCCGAGTTCGTTGCACTTGTTACCGATCCGGCAACATCGCCGAAACACCCCAAGTTTGGTGCGTAAATACCCGCCCGGCCGGAACATTGCCTCCGCCGAGGTCGTCGCGCCCGGGCGGTCGTCGTGCCGACGCGCGACGGCGTGACGGCGGCGAAACCCGGCCGACACACCGCACGCGGCGTAGGTCACAGTTGATTACTGTCGAACTCGGCTGCGTCGAATCGTGCGCTCAGGCTACGTGGAAAGAAGAGACGAAATGACTGAAACCACCGCCGACCACAGGGACTCGTACCCACCCACCCCGGAGTTCGCCGCCGCCGCGAACGCCGACGCCTCGCTGTACCAGCGAGCCGCGGACGACCGCGATGC
>NZ_BAGF01000007.1 GCF_000308755.1 Nocardia pneumoniae NBRC 100136 | reverse complement strand
GCAGGTGGGCGGCGCCAAACTGGCCGAGGTCAACGCCAAGGAGGTGACTCCAGCGCTGGGCGCGACCCTGCAACAGGTGTTCGGAATGGCCGAAGGTCTGCTCAACTACACCCGGCTCGACGATCCGATCGAGCTGCTGCACACCACCCAGGGCAGGCCGCTGTCACCCGCCGACGAGATCCGCGTGGTGGACGGTGACGGCAACGACGTCGCGCCCGGCGAGGAGGGCGAGTTGCTGACCCGGGGCCCGTACACGATCCGCGGCTACTACCGGGCAGCTGAGCACAACGCGCGGGCGTTCACCCCGGACGGCTTCTACCGCAGCGGCGACCTGGTGCGTCGGCTGCCCAGCGGTCATCTCGTGGTATCCGGGCGAATCAAAAACGTGATCAACCGCGGCGGCGAGAACATCTCCTGTGACGAACTCGAGGAGCACCTGCTCGCCCACCCCGCGGTCCGGCATGCCGCCGCCGTGGGGCTGGCCGACCCCGCGCTGGGCGAAAAGGTCTGCGCCGTCCTGGTCGTCGACGGCGAAATGCCCACCCTGGCCGAGATCAAGACCTTCCTCGCCGCCCGCGGGCTCGCCACCTACAAACTGCCGGAGGTGCTGCGGCGCAGCGAGAAGCTGCCGATCACCGCGGTCGGCAAGATCGACAAGAAAGCGCTGCGCGCCGAGGGGTGAGCAGCACTCGGCCGGAATGCCGACGGGCAGCGCGGTGTCGGCGCGCTGCCCGTTCGCTCGGTCGCTCAGGCCTTGACCACGTAGGGCGCGACGCTGCCCAGCTTCTCGCAGGTCTCCTCGAATTCCCGCTCCGGCCGAGACTGACCGACGATCCCGGCGCCCGCGCGCAGCCAGGCGCCCTCGGCGTTCTGATACACCGCGCGCAGCACGAGTGTCGCCTCCATCGCACCGGTCGGCGAAACGGTCAGCACCGCACCGGAATACAGTCCACGCGGATCGTGGTCGAGCCGGAACACCGAATCGACCCCCTCCCGCTTGGGAATACCGGAGGCGGTGACGGAGGGGAACAGCTTTTCCAGCGCGTCCCAGCTGGACCGGTCGGCGGCCAGCCGCCCGCGCACGGTGGACGCCAGGTGCTGCACGCTGCCGCGCTCACGCACGGCCATGAAGTCCGACACCGCGGGCGTGCCTGGATCGGCCACCGCCGCGATCTCCGCGAACGAGGTCTGCACCGAAATCGCGTGTTCCACGATCTCTTTCGGATCGGTGATCAGATCCGCCCGCGCGGCCAGGTCGGCCGCCGTGCCGCGACCGAACGCGCGGGTGCCCGCCAGCGGCTCGGTGGTCACCACCCGGTCGTCGTCCACGGAGGCGACCAGTTCCGGGCTGAAGCCCGCCGCTTCCAGGCCGCCGAGCCGCAACAGGAACGACCGCGCCGGAGTGTTGTGCGCGCGCCCGAGCCGATAGGTGGCCGGAACATCGACCGGGAACGGCAGGTCGACCTTCCTGGACAGGATGACCTTCTGGTACCGCCCCGCCTGGATCTCGCCTACCGCCTCGGCCACCCGATCCCGGTAACCGGTGGGGTCGACGCGGATGTCGGTCGGATGCGCCCGGGGCAGTTCGGTGTTCTGGGACTGCGCGATCAGATCATGGATGTCGCCGGTCTCGGTAGGAGTCGCGCCGGACACCCGGACACCGAATTCGCCCACGCGCACCTCGATGCGGGGAATCATCAGGTGCGCCAGCGGGGTACGCGGGTCGAGGTGTTCGGTGGCGTCGAGCGCCCACGCGCAGAACTCGAATCCGATCCAGCCGTACGCGTTCCGCCCTTCGAGGGGCAACGTGCCGAGCGCGCGGTCGATCACCCCGGCCGGGTTGCCTTCCCAGCTGCTGGCCGTGCCCTGCCCCGCCCACGTGACCCGCAGTTCCCGCACATCCAGTTCGACACTGCCGAACGGATCGGCCGCGAACACCCATTCCCCCGGACGCTCGTACATCACGTACTCGCCGAACCGCTCCGACCCTGCCAGCTGGGACATCGCTGCCGCCGGATCGGTCACATACTCAACCCGCAGGCGTTCCGTGGTCGACAACGATCCTCCAAAGGTAACCCTGACCTAACTTGTGGAGGTAAGGTTAGCATTACCTGAATATCTATACGGATGTGCGCGCGGACACACGAAATCGGTTGTCCTCGCCGGGACTGGGGAACCCCGAGGCGGCGCGCGCACGCACAATGGCCGCACCATGCGCACCCGAACTCGCCGCGCCGACTGCCTGCGCGGAATCGACCCGGCGGGATTGAATAGTGGAGAGCGTCACCTGCGGAGGGAAGAACATCGATGATCGATCACCGCGGCGATTCACCCGCGACCGCCCGACCCGGGACCGCACCGCAATCGGTGGTGGCCCTGATCGACGCTGTATCGGGGGTGGAACGCGAACTCGTCGGCACGTGGCTGGCCGACGGCGGGATCGACGCGCAGTTCGGCACCGACGCCCCGGTCACCCAGCTGGACCTGGACGCGAGCGCTGTCGCCGCCCAACTGGTCAGCAGGCGCGACGATCCGCTGGTGGTGCCGATACGGGTGGTGTGGCTGCCACCGGAACGCGACGGCGTGCGGCGGGTCACCTTCGCCGACCTGGCCCTGATGACCAACCCGCGCAAACCCAACCGGTTGGCGCAGCGCAGGCTGCTGGGCAAGTCGCCGGACCGATACGTCGTGCTGACCGGCGCGCCCGCCCGGCTCAGCGAGCTGCGCGCGAACAACCCGGAGGCGGCGGCGCTGTTCGACAAGGGCACCGCCGAACCGTTCGCCCGCGCCATCGTGCGCGCGGCGGTGGTGGCGCTCGAACGTGCCGAACGAACCATCATCGGTGACCGGTACAAGGTGCCCCGACTGGTCGCCGAGGAAATCCTCGACTCCCCCGAATTCCTGCGCAGGCTGGAGCTGATCGCCGACCAGATCGGGGCCAGTCCGCACGAGGTGTACCGGCGCGCGGAGAAAGCACTCGGCGAACTCGTCGCCGCCCAGAGCAGGCTGGTCTCCGATCTGTTCACCCAGGCCATGCGACCGGTGCACGCCTCGACCTGGAAAGTCGACTCCGACGAATCCGGTCTCGCCGGGCTGCGCGATCTCAACCGCCGCTTCCCGCTGGTGTTCCTGCCATCGCACCGGTCGTACGTCGACGCCTTCGTGCTCGGGGACGTACTGGCCCGCAACGACTTTCCGCCGAACCATGTCATCGGCGGCGCGAACCTCAGCTTCTGGCCGATCGGCCCGATCGCCCGGCGCACCGGAGCGGTGTTCATCCGGCGCAGTTTCGGCGACGACGAGGTGTACAAGGCCGTCGTCGAGGAGTACTTCGCCTACCTGCTGGCCAAGCGCTTCAACCTGGAGTGGTATTTCGAGGGCGGCCGCACCCGCACCGGCAAGCTGCGCCCGCCGCGCTACGGATTGCTGAACTACCTTGCCGCGGCGGTGCGTACGAATCGCGTCGACGATGTCATGCTGGTTCCGGTCTCGATCACCTACGAGCGGCTCAACGAACTCGGCGCCATCGCCACCGAGCAGGTCGGCGGCACGAAGAAACCCGAGGGGCTGGCCTGGCTCGCGCGCTACATCCGCAGCCAGCAACACTCCGCCGGGCACGTGTATGTGCGCTTCGGCGAGCCACTGTCCGCCCGTGATCGGCTCGCCGCACACGGTGACCCGCTCACCACGCCGCCGCTGACCATCCCATTGCACCGGATCGAGCCGATCCCGCCGAGCCGCGCCGAAGCGAGAATCGTCGGCGACCACGAACCACCGGAAGTCACCGAGCTGGAACGCAAGGCCGTGCAGCGGCTGGCGTTCGAGGTGGCGGTCGGGATCAACGCGGTCACGCCGATCACCGTCAACGCGCTGGTCACCCTGGCGCTGCTCGGAGTGGACGGGCGCGCCCTGACCCTCCGCGAAGTGCGCACCGTGCTCGCGCCGGTGCTGGGCTACATCGACAAGCGCGAGCTGCCCGGCGGCGAACTCGACGCCCTGCGCGACGAACAGGGCTTGGCCGTCGTGCTGGAGCAGCTCTCGCTGGCCAAGGTCGTCACGGTGTATCGCGGCGGCCTGGAACCGGTGTACTCGATCGAATCGGGCGCGCACCTCGAGGCCGCGTTCTACCGCAACAGCGCCGTGCACTGGTTCGTCAACCGCGCGATTCTCGAGCTGTCCATCCTCGCCGGGGTCGACATCGGCGAGGACGCCGACGCGCTGAAGACCGGCTGGGGCGAAGCGTTCCGCCTGCGTGACCTGCTGAAGTTCGAGTTCTTCTTCCCCGAGCGCAGTGAGTTCGCCGACCAGATGGTCGCGGAGATGCTCCTGGTGGACCAGGACTGGTACAACCACACCCGCCGCGACACGCGAAGCTCGGACATCCTGGGGAAGCTCACCGCCTCCGGATTCATGATGGCCCACCGGGTGCTGCGCTCCTTCTTCGACGCGCAACTCGTGGTGGCGGAACGGCTGGCGGCCCGGGACCCGGGCGACGAGATCGACCGCAAAGAGCTCATCGCCGAATGCGTGGCCGTGGGCAATCAGATGCTGCTGCAGAAGCGGTTGCACAGCCCGGAGTCGGTTTCCACCGAGTTGTTCACCAGTGCGCTCAAGCTCGCCGACAATTACGACCTCTTGGAGACGGTGCCGGACGACTCGGAGCGTTGCGCGGAACTGACCGAGCGCAGAAGAGAATTCGCCGAGAGCCTGCGTGTCATCAGCGCCCGCATCGCGCAGGCCGCCGCGCTGGACCCGTCCAACATGGAACCGCGGTGAACGATCGTCCCGACCTCGACGCCGCGGTCGCCGCCATCCGATCCGGACCGCAGGGCCCCACCGTCGCCGCTGTCTTCGACTTCGCCGGCACGATCATCGACGGCACCGGGCGACGCCGGACGCTGGGCCGCCGCGAGCCCGAGGACGTGCTGCTCGGCGGTATCCGCAACGGCATGACCGACGGCCAGTACGCCCGATTCCTGCGACAACTCACCGAAGCGCTGGCCGGACACTCCGAAGAGGAACTCGACGAGCTGGGCAGGCAGCTGTTCCGGCGCACCAGCTACGGGCGCCTGTATCCCGAGGCGTGGCAGTTGATCCGGACGCACCGGGCAGCCGGGCACACGGTGCTGGTGGTCAGCTCGCTGACCAGGTTTCAGGTCCTTCCCGCGGCGACGCAACTGGGCATAGCGCACGTGCGCTACACGCCGATGGCAGCCGACGACGGCGTGCTGACCGGCTACCCGGACGGAAAGACGCTGTGGCGCAACGGCAAGGCCGACGCCGTCATCGAATTCGCCGCCGCGCAGGGCGTCGACCTCGAACGCAGCTACGCCTACGCCGACGCCGGCGCCGATCTGCCGCTGCTGTCGCTGGTCGGCCATCCGGTGGCGGTGAACCCCGATGACGCGTTGGCCGAGATCGCCGACCGGAATCACTGGGCAAAGCTGAGCTTCCGGCCGCGCCGCTCTCCACGCGCGAGCGACTACGCTCGCACCGCGGCCGGATTCGCCGGGCTGCTCGGCGGCGCACTGTTCGGCGTCGCGTCGAAGGCGCCCAGCGGAGACCGCCAGCAGATGGCCGACGCGCTGATGGCGCAGGCGACGCGCAATACGCTGCGCATCGCCGGGGTGCAGGTCCGGGTCACCGGCGCCGAGCACGCGAAATCCCCACGACCCGCGGTCTTCCTGTTCAACCACCAGAGCCAGTTCGACATCATCATCGTGCCCGCGGTGCTCGGCGGCGGCGTGACCGGCATCGGTAAGAAGGAGCTGACCAAGAATCCGGTGTTCGGGCCGCTCATGCGTTTCGTCGGAGTGACCTTCATCGATCGCTCGAATACCGCGCAGGCGAAGGCGGCGCTGCGACCGGTGGTGGAGACGTTGCGCGGCGGGCTCTCGATCGCGGTGTCTCCGGAGGGAACCCGCTCTTACACTCCCGAAGTCGGTCCGTTCAAGAAGGGCGCGTTCCACATCGCGATCCAGGCCGGGGTTCCGGTGATCCCGGTGGTGATCCGCAACGCGGGTGAGATCTGCTGGCGCAACTCGATGGTCGCCCGGCCCGGGATCGTAGACGTGGCGATTCTCGAGCCCATCGACGTCAGCGGATGGGATCCCGACGACATGGACGCGGACGTGGCACGGGTGCGACAGCTGTTCATCGACACGCTCTTGGATTGGCCTTAGTGCACCCCGATGCCGTGGTCACCGCCTGGCGCGATCACCTGGCGCAATCCGATTTTCGAGCGACGCGGGCTCAGACAGCGCGGCCGAACAACAGCTTCCACGGCATCAGTGCCGACTCGAGCTGCACTTTGAGGCTCATCTTGGAGGCGCCCAGGGTTCGCTCCTCGAACCGGATCGGAACCTCGGCGATCCTGATCCCCTTCTTGATCGTGCGATAGTTCATCTCGACCTGGAAGGAGTACCCGTTGCTGCGGATCGAGGCGACGTCGATGGCGCGCAGGGTGTCGGCCTTCCATGCCTTGAAGCCGGCGGTGGCGTCTTTGACGCCCAAGCGCAGAATCAGGTTGACGTAGAAGTTGGCCCAGGCCGACAGCGCCTTGCGGTACCACTTCCACTCGGCGGCGGTCGAGCCGCCGGGGACATAGCGGGAACCGAGCACCACGCCCGCATCGGTGGTCGTCAACTTCTCCAGCATCGCCGGGATGACTTCGGCGGGATGCGAGAGATCCGCGTCCATCTGGATCACCACGTCCGCGCCCTCGTCCAGCGCCCGCGTGATGCCCGCCACGTACGCGCGCCCGAGCCCGTCCTTCTCGGTGCGGTGCAGCACGCCCACCACGTTCGGCAGCTCGGCGGCCAGCTTGTCCGCCACCTCGCCGGTGCCGTCCGGCGAGCTGTCGTCCACCACGAGCACGTGCAGGTCGGGCACGGGCAGCGTGGTCAGCCGCTCCACCGCAACCGGTAGATTCTCCCGCTCGTTGTAGGTCGGCACAACAACGGTAACCCTCAAGGGTCGCCCTCCCTGCTGATCCTGGTTTTCCGCTCGCAGCCCACGCCAGGACCACCGAGCATTCGTCGAGTTCTGGAGAACCGTACTCGATCCGCCCGACCGCGGGCCGAGCGGCCGCACCCGGCGCGACACCGTTCGGCGCTCCGACCTGCACCTCAAGATCAACTTCACCGGACCCGGGGATACTTCCCCTGCCGCGCCGCCGGGTCACGGGAAATTCGGCACGTGCGATTGAGCGCTACGGGCTATCCGGCGCGACAGACTGAAAACCTTTGCCGCACAAGGTTATTTCCCGGCCGCCTCAGTCCCCGTCACGCCAGACGCGATCCCGGGCGTCTTCGCGCTCGTTGCGGGCGTGCGCGATTTCCAGCGCCCGCTCCGCCGTCGCCTGGTCCGGATAAGGCCCCATGCGATCGCGGAACCAGCACTGCCGTCCCTGTTCGGCTCGTTTATGCTTCAAGCAGTAATACCAGCGCTCAGCCATACCTCCAGCATCCCACCGAACAGCCCACCGCATCCCGATTTCGTGTTCGCCCATCCGTAGCGGTGAGCCGGTTACCGCGCAATTCGCGCCCGAGCTCTACCAAAGACTTCGGTAATGGATGAGCGAGTCGCAAATCAGAACCGCACCCAACACGACGAAGAGCATGCGCACCGATCTCGGTCCAAATGTGGTGAGAACGCGAACGACCTTTCGATACACCCGGCGCGCTCCGATCGTCCGGCGCATTGCGAGGCCGAGAATCAGCAGCGGCGGCAGCAATGCCAGCGCGCAATAAGCGCCGATGATCAGCGGCCACAAGATAGGTAGCGGATCGCGTGCGGAGAGCATCGCGAGTCCGGCCAGATAGGGAACCGCCGTCGGCGCCTGCGCGATACCGATCGCCACCCCGAGCACAGCGAGTAACCAGGGTTGCCGTCGCCATGCCGCCCGCGAACGGCACCGCCCACCCCCGCAAACACTTGAATCGAACCAACCCACCCAACGCAACCACTGGAAGGGGGTCCGGGGGGGCGAAGCCCCGCCGGGCGGGGTGTGGGGGTTGCACCCCCACAAGACATGACGAAGCGAAAATGGCTCATGCTCTCCATGAGCATGAGCCAGCTATGAGCGGAGTGGCCAGGGCCGGGATCGAACCGGCGACCTTCCGCTTTTCAGGCGGACGCTCGTACCAACTGAGCTACCTGGCCGCAGGCACCCGAGGTGAATGCCATACGCCGACGCCGATATCCGGCGCCCACTTGCGACCCTGACGGGACTCGAACCCGCGACCTCCGCCGTGACAGGGCGGCGCGCTAACCAACTGCGCCACAGGGCCATGCTCTGCTACCAACGATCCGCAGACCGTACCCCCTACGGGATTCGAACCCGCGCTACCGCCTTGAAAGGGCGGCGTCCTAGGCCGCTAGACGAAGGGGGCTCGTCCCGGATTTCTCCGGACCGGCTTTCAACGGCTGTCCGTTGGGAGCTGGGATAGCTTATGACAGACCGGACTCGAATCCCAAACCGGCTGGTCAGAGCCCCAAACCGAGCTCCTCCAACCGGGCCTGAGCGCGCCAGCCGTCGCTGCGGAACTTCTGCAGCCACTCCAGGGTGGCCATCGCCTCGACCACCACTTCGAGCGCCTCCTCGAAACGCGACCGCAGATCGACCTGACCGCCGAGCAGATCGACCATGTACCGCTGACCAGCCAGCGCTGCCGCGAGCGTGCGGGTGAACCGGTCAGGGTCGGCGTCGGCGCGCAGCTGCCCGTGGTCGATGGCGCGCACCGTGAGCACCCTGGTCGTGCGGCCGAGGATGCGCCCGCCGCCCGCTTGCACGTCGCGATAGAAATCCGGCTCGATGATCAGGCGGTACTCGGCTTGCACGATGATGTCGTGCTCCAGCCGCAACGCGATCTCGTCGACCATCCCGTGCAGGATGTCCAGCGGGCTGAGATCCGCTCGGGCCAGCCAGCGCTCGGCGGAGGCGCGGTAACGCTCCACGGCGGTCTCCAGGACCGCGCGCGCGAGGTCTTCCTTGGAATCGAAATGGAAGTACATGGCGCCCTTGGTGGCACGCGACCCTTCCAGTATGCGGTTGAGCGATGCAGCGGCATAGCCGCTCTTCCCGAACTCAACGGCGGCGGACCTGATAATCGCCGCCCGTGTCCGGCGGGCCCGCTCTTGCTGCCGTGCCATGCTCGAAACGCCTCCGAAGCCTACTCGCCGCCAAGCAGCCACCCCCAAAGGAACGGTCCCTTGGCGCGAATTCATGAGTTTTATCAATATTGCAAACCGGGTTTCCGCCCGATTTCAAACCTTCGGTACGAAAACTCGCGAAAAACCTGAAACGCACCGGCTGGTATAGTTTTGCTGCCCGGGTGCGCCGCAGGGGGTGCGCATCCGGGCATTTCTTCGTCTCGGATCTGCCTCCTCCTGCGGCATCGAGTTCCGCCGAGCCGTGGCCGACCGAGCCGACCGCGACGCCTTCGGACACAGCAACGACAAGCTGAATTCCGCCGCGCCGACCGAGTCGGCGATTCTTTCGGAATTCACCAAGGCGTCACCGTACCCGGAATCTCGATGCGACACGCGGCAAACTGAAGAGTCAGGTAGCCATCCGATTCCGCTTTCCGTTGCAGCAAATATTCCGCAACCGAACATCGACGTCCGGCGACTGCGTGAATTCTCCAGCGGCCCAGCGATGTTCACCCGGGCCGACCGACAGGCCGAGCGACCGATCGCCCCGCATGCGGCACCGGCCAACCCGGTCCGCGAGCCGCGCCCGGCCAGGGCCCTTCACCCCCTGCAAATCCAAAGACATTGTCAGCCAACATGATTGGATGATATCCAGATCCGGGTAAGATGAACAAAGCTGGGTGGCAAATGTTTTACCGCCTGCATCGTCGCGCGCCCACACCGCGTTACCCGCGCCACGGCATCGCGCCACGCACCCGCACGGCACGCCGCCCCGACCCATCCGCCGCACCCCACCGACACGAACTCCCCCGATTGGGGCATCCGCACCCGATCGCACTACACTGGTCCTCCGCGCCCCTATAGCTCAGTTGGTAGAGCTACGGACTTTTAATCCGCAGGTCGTAGGTTCGAGCCCTACTGGGGGCACACTCGTCGGGCGTCCGGGGTCATCCGGGCGCCCGACCTGGTTTCTCGGGAGTTCTCCGCTTCGCGGTCCCCTACTGATGAGGACCGGCGGATGTCGACTCCAGTTCTTGCCACCGTGCACCACCGGACGCCTGCCAGCCGCCGTGCCGACGACTCCCCGTTCCGGTGCCGACGGCTATAGAGCCCCGTCGCCGGGCGAACGACACTCCGCGGCCCTGCGGATATCGATCCACAAGATTCGCGACGAGTAACGACCGGTCCGGTTGTGAGGAAAGGCACAGATCGGTAACCGCGGTCCGGCGGCGCGGACACGCACGGACCGGCCCGGTCCGCGGCAGCCCGACAGTGTCACCTCCACGGACCAACCCCGCTGCCGCACATTGTCATCTCGCACAGATTCCGCGACCCCGCACGCGGGTAACGCCCCGAGCGCCGCGCCGATAGTCCCCTCAATGCCGCCTTACCCCATACACTCGTGTGGATCACTGAACGGCCAAGACGCCGCATGACGTGTATCACGCGGGCATCGATCGTCCAAAGGATGCGTTTCGCATCACACCTACGGTGCCGTAAGGTATGGCCGCATCGCTATCGGTCTACCTTGGGATGACCAGCACGACCGGACGCACACACTGAAGGGTTTCATACATGGCAAGGGATCTGACTCAACTCGAGCTGCTCACGGAGTTGGAGCCGGTTGCCGAAGAAAACGTCAACCGACACCTTTCTCTGGCAAAGGAATGGCACCCGCACGACTACGTCCCGTGGGACGACGGCCGCAACTTCGCGGCACTCGGTGGCATCGATTGGGATCCGGAACAGTCCCGCCTGAGTGAGGTCGCGAAGGCGGCCATGGTCACCAACCTGCTCACCGAGGACAACCTGCCCTCCTACCACCGGGAGATCGCCGAGAACTTCTCCCAGGACGGCGCCTGGGGCACCTGGGTGGGCCGCTGGACCGCCGAGGAGAACCGCCACGGCATCGTCATGCGCGACTACCTGGTCGTCACCCGCGGCGTCGATCCGGTCGCGCTCGAGCAAGCTCGCATGGTCCACATGACCAACGGCTTCGCCTCCCCCGCCGAAGCCGACGCCGGATTCCTGCACTCCGTCGCGTACGTCACCTTCCAGGAGCTGGCCACCCGGGTCAGCCACCGCAACACCGGCAAGGTCTGTGACGACCCGATCGCCGACCGCATGCTGCAGCGCGTCGCGGCCGACGAGAACCTGCACATGATCTTCTACCGCAATATGTGCGGCGCCGCCCTCGACCTCGCGCCCGACCAGGCCATCGAGGCCATCACGCTGATCCTGGAGAACTTCCAGATGCCCGGCGCCGGCATGCCCAACTTCCGCCGCAACGGTGTGCTGATGGCCAAGCACGGCATCTACGACCTGCGCCAGCACCTGGAAGAAGTCGTCCAGCCGGTGTTGAAGAAGTGGAACATCTTCGAGCGCACCGACTTCACCGCCCGCGGCGAAGCGGTCCGCGAGCGCCTCGGCGCGTTCCTGGACAAGCTGGCCAAGGACGTGATCAAGTTCGAGGAGCAGCGCGACCGCATGCTCGCCCGCGAAGCCGCCAAGCGCGAGCGCGAGATGGCGGGCAGTACGGTCGGCTGACCGCACGAGGCGATCGCGCCGCCGTCCTGGACTCGGACGGCGGCGCTTTCCGGCGTTGTCCGAGCGCTGCTCCGGGTCGGCGACAGCCCGGCTCATGACACTCGGCTTCGCGACTCGTCGACCCGCACCGGCCAACTTACGTGCGGAAATGAGACACTGGTCGGCGTGACGATGACGACCGAGGCGAAGACAGCGCTGCGGATCGGGCCGTATCCGGTCGATCCGCCGGTGGTGCTGGCGCCGATGGCGGGCATCACGAACCTGGCGTTCCGCAAACTGTGCCGGGAATTCGGCAGCCCGACCTCGATCTACGTGTGCGAGATGATCACCGCGCGCGCCGTGGTGGAGCGCAACGAGAAGACGCTGCACATGATGTCCTTCGACGCCGACGAGTACCCGCGCTCGATGCAGCTCTACGGCGTCGACCCGGCGACGCTCGGCGAAGCGGTGCGGATCATCGTCGGCGAGGGCTGGGCCGACCACATCGACCTCAACCTGGGCTGTCCGGTGCCCAAGGTCACCCGGCTCGGCGGCGGTGCGGCGCTGCCCTACAAGCGGACGCTGTTTCGGCGCATCGTGCGCGCCATGGTGGACGCGGCCGAACCGGCGGGCGTACCGGTGACCGTGAAGTTCCGCATCGGCATCGACGACGACCACCTCACCTACCTGGACGCGGGACGCATCGCGGAAGCCGAAGGCGCGCGGGCGGTGGCCCTGCACGCGCGGACGGCGGCGCAGCGCTACTCCGGCCAGGCCGACTGGACCGCCATCTCCCGCCTCAAGGAGACCGTCACCACCATCCCGGTGCTCGGCAACGGCGACATCTTCTCGGCCGCCGACGCCGTCCGCATGATGGACGAAACCGGCTGCGACGGCGTCGTGGTCGGCCGCGGCTGTCTGGGCCGACCGTGGCTGTTCGCCGAGCTGCAAGCCGCGCTGCGCGGCGAGCCGCTGCCCGCGGCCCCCGATCTCGGCCGGGTAGGCGCGGTGCTGTATCGACACGGCACGCTGCTGTCGGAGCACCTCGGCGAGGACAAAGCCATGCGCGACCTGCGCAAGCACATGGCCTGGTATCTGATGGGATTCCCGGTCGGCGCCGACGTCCGACGCGCGTTCGCGACCGTCTCCAGCCTCACGCAACTGGAAGACCTTGTCGGACAACTCGACCCGACCGCGCCGTTCCCCAAGGACGCCGAGGGCCCACGCGGACGCCAAGGTTCGCCGGGAAAGGTCGCCCTGCCGCACGGCTGGCTCGACGACCCGGACGATCCCGCGGTGCCGCAAGCGGCCGATGTGATGCACAGCGGCGGATGATCGGGCAATCCCGCAGCGAACCGCATCGCCAAACACCGCTGTGACCTCGACGCTTTCGCACTCGGGTGGCTCGCCGTGGCGGAATCGTTATCATTGCGGAATCGGTGCTGCCGGTCGAGGATGGCTGAGGCGGAAAGCAAGACGAAAAGCGAGGTTCGTAGGTGGGTGACGATCGGCACGGGCGTTCGCCACGGCCCGGAGGTCGTGCCCCGTGGGAGCGGTATCCCGCGGCGGATTACCCCGAACGAGACGCCGCACGGACATCCCGGCGCTCGCGACACACCGACGCCACCCCCGACCAGGGTTCCGCACCGCTCACGGTCCAGGACCTCGTCCAGCGGGTCGACAACGAGCGCAGCGGACGAAGGGGCCGCAGGGCGGCCGCGCCACAGGACGGTGACGCACCGAGCCGTGGCCGCCGGGCCGAACCCGCACTACCCGACGCGGGCCCTCCACCCGCACGAGGCCGCCGCGCCGAACCAGCGCCACCAGACGTGAGTCCCCCACCCGGACGGGGCCGCCGCCCCGAGCCGCCGCTACCGGACGCAGGCCAAGGACGGAGTCGTCGCGCCGAGCCCGACCTACCGGACGCGGGCCCCGGACCGGGACGAGGCCATCGCGCCGAGCCCACGCCACGCCAGGACGCTCCTCGACGCTCTCCCGAGCCCGCCCGCCGCCCACCGGACGCCGCCAATGGCCGCGGCGCCGCGGCAGGCCCGCGCCGCGCCCCCGACACGCCCGCGGCACGACCGACCGGCAGTTCTCCGGTGGTCCAGGACATCACGGGCGAGCACGTCACCCCGGCCTCGCGCGCCGCGAGCCGTCGCCCAGCCGAGCGCCCCGCAGCGCGCCCGGAGCCGGAACAGGCCGAAGAAGTCACCGACGTCCTTCCCCCGCTCGACGAGCCGACCCGCGCCAAGCGCAAGGGCGTCGGCTGGCCGACGAAGGAAGGCAAAGCCCAACCGAAGCCGGTCGGCACACCCGCCCAATCGCGCCTGGCGGCCGCCCGTGAACGCCGGAACAAGCGCCTGCGGACCGCCGGCCGAGCCGCGATGGCGGTGGTCGCCGTCCTGGTTCTGCTCGCGACCGGCGGCGGCTGGAGCTACATGCGGTCGACCACGGACAGCTTCACCCAGGTCTCCGCCCTCGACGAGAACTCACAGGACATCGTCGATTCCAATGCCCAGCTCGGCGACGAGAATTACCTGCTCGTCGGTACCGACACCCGGGCAGGCGCCAACGGCAAGCTCGGCGCAGGCACACTGGACGACGCCGAGGGCTCCCGCGCCGACACCACCATGCTCGTCCACATCCCGAAGAACCGGAGTCGGGTCGTCGTAGTCTCCTTCCCGCGCGACCTTGACGTGACCAGGCCGCAGTGCACCGGGTGGGACAATGAGAAAAACAGAAGCACCGGCGAGAAGTACCCGTCTGCCATAGGTGACAAGCTCAACGCCGTCTACAACCTCGGCGGCCCGCCGTGCCTCGTCTCCACGATCCAGCGTCTCACCGGCGCGTCGATCAATCACTTCATCGGCATCGACTTCGCCGGCTTCGAGACAATGGTCAATACGATCGATGGCGTCGAGGTCTGCGCGACCAAACCGCTCGTCGACGATGTACTCGGCACCATCCTCGAGAAGCCGGGTAAGCAGCGCATCAACGGCGAGACCGCACTGAACTATGTGCGGGCCAGGCACGTCTACGGCGAGGAACGCAGCGACTACGACCGGATCAACCGACAGCAACGCTTCCTCGCCTCGCTGCTGCGCGGTGCACTGGCGAGCAAGGTGCTCTTCGATCTGGGCAAACTGAACGGTTTCATCAAAGAGTTCACCGAGCACACCTTGGTCGACGAAAAGACCAGGCCCGAGGATCTGCTGATGCTGGGCCGCTCGCTGCAGAAGATCGATGCGGGCACGGTTACCTTCATCACCGTCCCGACCGCAGGCACCACCTCTTACGGCAACGAGATCCCCCGCGAATCCGACATCAAGGCGATCTTCAAGGCGATCCGCGACGATCAGCCGCTGCCGGGAGAGAAGCCGACCGTCCCGAAGGACACACCCGCTCCTACCCCGGCCGCGCCGACACCCACGAAATATACGGCGGTGGATCCCTCCACCGTCTCGTTGCTGGTGTCCAACGGCTCCGGATACGAGGGTCTGGCGCGCACGGCCGCCACCAAGCTCGGCAACCAGGGCTTCACGATCTACAACACCGGTAATTACGCCAACGGCACCTCCGCGACGACGAAGGTCCGCTACGCCGCAGGACTGGAAGCCGAGGCCGCCACGGTGGCCACCGCGATCCCCGGTGCGACCATCGAGGCCGCCGACGATCTCGGCGGCATCGTCGAGGTCGTCATTGGAGCGGACTCGACGAACGGCGTCACCGTGAAGGCACCGACGCCGGTCGGTGACACGATCACCAACGTTGCGACCAGCACCTCGAAGGATTCGACGCCGACCGTACTGCCCTCGGACCTGGAACATGTCAACGCGGCCGAAGAGATCTGCAAGTAGCAGCTGGCCCCTTAGAGCCATCTGGCATGCTGGCACGGTCCCGCCCGCTGTGTGACGCAGATCACATTTCCAGGGTTCGCGGATACTCGAGACCGAGATCGGCGACGCGGCCGTAGCGAGCGATCCGCCTGCGGCAACACGCGCGCTAACTGTTCGCACCGGTCATCACTCGGTGTTCGTGACTTGGTCAGCGCGGCGACCCAGTCGCTGCTCCAGGCCGATCTCGCTCTGGCGGAGCAGGTGATCAGTGAGTACGCCGGATCGCCGAGCTGATCCAGGACGCCGAAGAGAAGACCTTCGCCTTGCTCGCGTGGCCGAGCACCAGCAGTTCAGCGTTGTCACCAACATCCCCGTCTACTTCTGCGATCCGGCTAGTCCCTGGCAGCGCGGCTCGGACGAGAACACCAACGGTCGTTTCGGCAGTACTTCCCCAAAGGAACAGACCCTGTCCGCGCACACCCGCGAACACCTCGATGCCGTCGCCGCGGAACTCAACGGCCGACCACGCAAAACGCTCGGCTGGGATACCCCAGCCGAGCGTCTGGCTATGCTCATGCCCACCACCAACTAGCAGCGGTGATGCGACGACTCCTGTCACCCAAGGTAGAGCGGGCGGGGCCGATCGTTGGACTGTTGGGTTATGCGCCGACGGCTTGCCCGTTGTCGACGGCGTAGATCACCCCAGGAGCCGGTATCACTATCCGGAAATGATGATCCATCCGTATGAGCCCCCGCCGTATGAATAACATATCCACTTCGTCGTGCCCTCATAGTGAATGTTGCCAACGGTATACGCGTCGCAAGGCGCTGTTGGCGCAGCCTCAGCTTGCGGGGCAAGCATCGTCGCGGCCAAGATCGTGGCCACACCGACTAACGCACCAGAGAACCATCGTACTGCCATCACGAATCCTCTTTCGCTTCAATAGATTCCACAGAGGTTGCGTGATTCGAACCCCCCTTGTTTCACAGCCTACCGAACCATGCTGGAAGAAAACAATGACTCGAGCGCACCTTCCGGACCCGTTCGCAAGGGATCCTCGGCGGGGATAGGTGCGACGCCGCACAGCCGCGCGAACGCCGCTTCGGAGATCAGCAGACCGCGGCTGTCACCGATCGAAAGGAGAAGGGCGGCGGCGTTATCCGGCCCAAGGGCGAATACCTGCATTGTTTCGGGCGCGACGCGTTCGAGTAGTTCGCCGAGGTGCTTCTTCCTTGACCGGAGGAAGCGGACGAACTCGGCAGCATCGTCCAGGTCGTCCTCGGCCAGGATTACACCGGCACGATCCGCCCGCCCGTGCCGTTCGGCGACGAGATCACGAACGTCACCGCATCCACGGAGAAGACCCCCGTCGCTCTGCCGTCCGATCTGGAGCACATCAACGCCGCCGACAACATCTGCAAGTAGCAGCGGGCCAGGCGCACTCCCTGTGCGATGTGGATCACATTTGTTCCGGCGCGCAGCCGACCGAGACCAAGATCGGCAACGCGGACCCGGCCAGGTTTCGGCCTGCGGCAACACACGCGCTAATTGTTCGCACCGGTCATTCACTCCGTGTTCGTGACTTGGTCAGCGCGGCGAACTAGGGTCAGTTTTCATGCGTGTCATCTACAACGAGCAAATGGCAGAACTCGCCAACCTCCTGGGCGAGATGGCCGGCCTGGCCGGCTCGGCCATGGAGCGGGCGACCCAGTCGCTACTCCAGGCCGACCTCGCTCTGGCGGAGCAGGTGATCAGTGAGTACGACCGGATCCACGAGCTGATCCAGGACGCCGAAGAGAAGGCCTTCGCCCTGCTCGCGCTGCAGGCCCCGGTGGCGGGTGATCTGCGGCAGGTGGTGAGCACGATCCAGATCGTCAACGACGTGAACCGGATGGGCGCGCTCGCGCTGCACGTGGCGAAGGTCGCGCGCAGGCGCCACCCGAACCACGCGCTGCCCGAGGCGGTCAACGGCTACTTCGCCGAGATGGGCCGCATCGCGGTGAGCATGGGCGCGGGCGCCAGGGAAGTGCTGGAGACCCGCGACCCCGAGCGCGCCGCCCAGCTGAACGTGGACGACGAGGCGATGGACGACCTCCACCGTCACCTCTTCACGCTGCTCATGGACCGGGAGTGGAAGTACGGCGTCGCCGCGGCCGTGGATGTCACGCTGCTCGGCCGCTACTACGAGCGCTTCGCCGACCACGCCGTCGAAATCGGCCGCCGGGTCATCTTCCTGGTCACCGGCGTGCTTCCGCCCGACCCCGATGGCGAGTCGTAACCGAAGGCATTGTGGGCTCGACCCGGCATTCGCCGGGTCGGCTAGGAGCCGGTAGCCGAAACCAGACGTCCACCGCGGCGCTCGGATTACCCGATTCCGGCCGTCCACGCGTCGGGCGCGACCTTCCGGAACGGATACACGTGAGTCCCGGGCAGCCGAGTTGCCGCCCAGGACCCTACGCGTACTGTTCCGCGTCGACCGGGACGCGTTCGGTGGCCGGAATCAGCCGAAGCGACCCGAGATGTAGTCCTCCGTGGCCTTCTGCGAGGGGTTGGAGAAGATCTTCTCGGTGTCGTCGATCTCGATCAACTTGCCCGGCTTGCCCTGGGCCTCCAGGTTGAAGAAGCCGGTCTGGTCACTCACGCGCGCGGCCTGCTGCATGTTGTGGGTGACGATGACGATGGTGAATTCCTTCTTCAGCTCGGTGATCAGGTCCTCGATCGCCAGGGTGGAGATCGGGTCCAGCGCCGAACAGGGCTCGTCCATCAGCAGCACGTCGGGCGACACCGCGATGGCACGCGCGATGCACAGACGCTGTTGTTGACCGCCGGAGAGGCCGCCGCCCGGCTTGTCCAGGCGGTCCTTCACCTCGTTCCACAGGTTGGCGCCCCGCAGCGAGCGCTCGGCGACCTCGTCGAGTTCCTTCTTGTTGCGCACGCCCTGCAGCTTGAGCCCCGCGACCACGTTGTCCCGGATGGACATGGTGGGGAACGGGTTCGGCCGCTGGAAGACCATGCCGATGGTGCGACGCACGCCCACCGGGTCGACCTGGGTGCCGTAGATGTCCTCGCCGTCCAGCAGCACCGCGCCTTCGACCCTGGCGTTCGGGGTCACCTCGTGCATGCGGTTGAGCGAACGCAGCACGGTGGACTTGCCACAGCCGGAGGGACCGATGAAGGCGGTCACGCTGCGCGGCAGCACGGTCAGCGAAACCTCGGACACGGCATGGAACTTGCCGTAGTAGATGTTCAGATCTTTGACGTCGATCCGCTTGGCCATTTTCGGTAATCCGTTCCGCTTCTATCGGTTCCGCGTGAGCAGCCGGTTGAGGACGGCCGCCGCCAGGTACAGGAGGGCGATGATGAGAATGAGGGTCAATGCCGCGCCCCACACCCGCTCGCGTCCAGCCGCTTCCGGGTTGGCCAGCTCCTGGTAGATCAACAGCGGCAGCGACGCCATGTTGCCGTCGAAGATGTTCATGTTGATCGACTTGCTGTAGCCGACCAGCACCAGCACGGGAGCGGTCTCGCCCATCACCCTGGCGATGGCCAGCAGGATGCCACTGATCATGCCGGGCAGCGCGGTCGGCACCACGATCCGCACGATCGTCTTCCACTTCGGGATGCCGAGCGCGTAGGACGCTTCGCGCAGCTCGTCGGGTACCAGTTTGAGCATTTCCTCGGTGCTGCGAACCACGACCGGCAGCATCAGCAGCACCAACGCCAGCGACACCGCGAACGAGCTCTGCGGGAAACCGAGCGTGGCGATCCACAGCGCGAAGATGAACAGCGCCGCGACGATCGACGGCACACCCGCCAGGATGTCCACCATGAACGTGGTGGTCTTGGCCAGCACGCCGCGACCGTACTCGACCAGATACACCGCGGCCATGATGCCCAGCGGCACCGCGATGACCGTCGCGACCAGCGACTGCACGATGGTGCCGTAGATCGCGTGGTACACGCCGCCCGCGAACTGATGGGGCAGCACGCCCTTCATCGAGTTCTGCCACCAGTTGGCCCGGACCACGGCGCTGAAACCCTTGGTGACCACCATGATCAGCACCCAGCCCAGCGGCACCAGCGCGATGCCGAACGCCAGCCAGACCAGTCCGGTGGCGATGTTGTTGCGGACCCGGCGGCCCACGCTCACATGCCGGAAGGTGGGGGCTTTGACCGGCCGGTCCAATGTCGACGTGGTCATCACCCGTTCACCCTTCCGCCGGCGGCCAGGCGCGCCAGCGCGTTCACGACGAAGGTCAGCGCGAACAGCACGAAGCCTGCCGCGATGTACGCGCCGGTCGGCAGCGGCTCACTGAATTCCGCCGCCGCCGAGGCGATTTTGGAGGCGAAGGTGTAGCCGCCGTCGAACACCGACCAGCGTCCCGGCTGCGCGGCCGTCTTCAGCACGATCAGCACGGCGATCGTCTCGCCGAGCGCACGGCCGAGGCCGAGCATGGCTCCGGCGATCATGCCGCTGCGCCCGTAGGGCAGCACGGTCATCCGGACGACCTCCCACTTGGTCGCGCCGAGCGCCTGCGCCGCTTCGATGTGCGAGCGCGGAGTGAGGTTGAACACCTCGCGGCTGACCGACGTGATGATCGGCAGGATCATCACCGCGAGCACCACGCCCGCGGTGAAGATCGTGCCACCGCTGGCCAGCGGGATGTTGCCGTCCGAGAACAGGAACAGCCAGTTGAGGTTGTCGTTGAGGAAGGTCTGGACCGGCTCCAGTTGCGGAGCGAGAACCAGGATTCCCCACAGACCGAACACGATCGAAGGCACCGCCGCCAGGAGATCGACGATCACCGAGAACGGCCGCGCCAAGGTCTTCGGCGCGTAGTGCGTGAGAAACAGCGCGATGCCGATGCCGACCGGAACGGCCAGCACCAAGGCGAAGATCGAACTCAGCACCGTCACCATGAACAGATCCCGGATGCCGAACCGCAGGTTGTCGGCATTCGTGGTGTTGAACTCGGTGCTGGTGAAGAAGTTCGCGTCGTTCGCCAGTACCGAAGGCACCGCCCGAATCAACAGGAACAGCGCGATCAGCGCGATGGAGGCGACGATGATCGCACCCGCCGCCGTGGCCAGCGAACGGAAGATGATCTCCGCACGCGGACTGTGACGGCGTCCGGCCCCGGCCGGTTCGGTGCTCGGCTTGCTCGGCATGAGCGCAGTATCTCCGCCTGCCCGCCGACGCGTCGAATCCGACTGGTCAGCGGCGGCAACTTCGTCGTGCACGGTCATGGGTTCGCTATCAGGAGATGGCGTTGATGGCGGTGGTCAGCTTGGTCTTGAACTGCTCCGGGATCGGGATGTACCCGGCCTCGTCCAGACCCTGCTGGCCATTGCTGACCGCCGAGGTGAGGAAGGCCTTCACCGCCTTGGCCGTGTTGGCGTCGGCGTACTTCGAGCACACGATCTCGTAGGTCGGCATCACGATCGGGTACGCGCCCGCCACGGTCGGCTTGTAGAACGAGGAGGTGTCGATGACCAGGTCGTTGCCCTGGCCCGAGATCTTCGCCGACTCGATCGCCTTGCCCGCCGACGCGACGCTCAGCGTCACCGGGTCCTTGCTCGCCGAGGTGATGATGCGCGCGATGGACAGGTTCTGCGCCTTCGCGAAGGACCACTCGTTGTAGGTGATCGAGTTCTTGGTGCTCTTCACCGCGGCCGAGGTGCCCTCGTTGCCCTTCGAACCGGCGCCGACGCCGCCGGCGAACGCCTTGCCCGCGCCCTTGCCCCAGGCGCCGTCGGACGCGGCGTCCAGGTAGAGCTGGAAGTTGTCCGTGGTGCCCGACTCGTCGCTGCGGAAGATCACCGCGATCGGCTCGGACGGCAGCTTGGCGTTCGGGTTCAGCGCCTTGATCTCGGGGGCGTCCCAGGTGGTGACGGTGCCGTTGAAGATCTTGGCGGCGGTCGGGCCGTCCAGCGCGAGGTCGGTCACGCCGTCGATGTTGTAGGTGATCGCGACCGGGCCGAACACGGTGGGCAGGTTCCACGCGGGCGAGGCGCAGCGGTCGGCGGCCTTCTTCGGCTCGTCCTTCTTCGGGTTCAGCGGCGAGTCGGAGCCACCGAAATCGGTCTGGCCACCGATGAACTCGCTCACACCCGCGCCGGAGCCGCTCGAGGTGTAGTTGAGCGTGGCGCCGTCGCAGTTCTTCTCGTAGGCGGCGATGAAGCGCTCCATCGCGTTCTTCTGCGCCGAGGAGCCGCTGGCCTTGAGGGCTTCCTTGCCGCCGCAGGCGACGTCGACCTTGGCCACGTTGCTCGAGTCGGTCGAGGTGTTGTCGTCGCTACCACAAGCGGCGAGCGTCATGGCGCCGACGGCCAGCACACCAACGAGGGCGCTGCTGCGCTTGAAATTCACTATTCCTCCGGAATGGCGTCCTACTCGTCCGGTCCCTCACCGGCCCGGACGGGTGCTGTGGTGCTGTTCGCGGGGAACTTGCGCACCAGGCAGCAGTGTGCTGCCCTCACTCAACCTAAAGTCACGTGGTTGACAGTTGGACCGACCTGGGTGAACGGAGGGTGAACAGCCCAGCGCGATTGCACGCGGTGTATGTGACGTTTGCCCCAGTTTTACTCGCGGGCACCGAGTCCGCCGCCTGCTATTCAGCCTCGGCCGCCGCGTAGGCGACGTCGACATGCGCCGTAGCGAATCCGAGCCGGGTATAGGTGCGCACCGCGGCGGCGTTGTCGGCCTCGGTATACAGCAACACTTCGGCCAGACCGCGGTCACGCAGGTGGTGTAGTCCGGCCAGGGTGAGCAGACGGCCGAGCCCGCGTCCCTGCGCCGCCGGGTCGACACCGACCACGTAGACCTCGCCGACCGGCGGACGCTCCTCGTAATGCACCTTGGTCCAATGGAATCCGAGCAGGCGGTTCGGCGCGGCGGCGTCGAAGGCCAGGAACAGGCCCTTCGCGTCGAACCAGGGCTCGGCGCGGCGGACCTCGATGTCGCGTTCGGTCCAGCCACCCTGTTCGGGATGCCAGGCGAAGGCGGCCTTGTTCACCCGCAGCAACTCCGGGTCGTCGGCAACACCGTGGTAGCCGCGCAGCACGATGTCCTCCGGCACGGCCAGTTCGGGTAGCTCAGGTGTAGCCAGAGACCGCCGCATCTGCCACAGCTCACGGGCCGTGCGCAGTCCGAGACGGGCCGCGAGGGATTTGGCCGCGGGACGATCACCATGGGCCCACACCCGCGCCCCCGGACCGCCTTCCGCGAGGACGGCCGTGACCAGATCGGTACCGATTCCCTGACCGCGCGCGAGCGGGTCGACCACGACCTCCGCCATCGCCGGGTGTTCGCCATGCGCGGGAACGAGATTCGCGTATCCGACGACCACGCCGTCCCGCCGTGCGAGCAGATGACGCGCGGCGGTGTGATCGCCGGAGGTCACCGACAGCACCGCCTGCTCCGAGATCGGGGCTACGCCGTCGGCGGCCGTGGCCCGCGCGAGCAGATCGGTGATCGCCCGCGCCGCGTCCTCGTCCGGACGATCGGTCCACTGTGTCGTCGCGCCGCTCATCGGCCTCCGTTCTTCGAGCCATCGGACCCCGTGCGGAGTTCCGCTCCTGGCAACGTCATGGGAGCCAGCGGCATTTCGATACCGGCCGACCGCGATACGGAGGCTATCGGAGCGACCGCGGCCACCAGCCGCGAGGACTCACGGCGCGGAGCCGTTGATCGGCGCGAACGGGGAATCGTCGGTGCCCTCGTTCTCCTCGTCCGGGAAGCTCACCGGTTCGCCCTTGCCCGCGGTCCGCGACGGGCGCACGGCCTTGTAGCCCACGTTGCGGACCGTGCCGATCAGGGACTCGTACTCGGTGCCGAGTTTGGCGCGCAACCGCCGGACGTGCACGTCGACGGTGCGGGTGCCGCCGAAGAAGTCGTAACCCCACACCTCCTGCAGCAATTGCGCGCGGGTGAACACCCGTCCTGCGTGCTGCGCGAGGTACTTCAGCAGCTCGAATTCCTTGTAGGTGAGATCGAGCGGACGCCCGCGCAGCCGAGCGGTATAGGTGCCCTCGTCGATCACCAGCTCGCCGAGGGTGATCTTGCCGGTGTTCTCCGGGCTTGCCACGCCCCCGTTGCGCCCGACCAGCAGCCGCAACCTGGCGTCGAGTTCGGCCGGTCCGGTGCCGGGCAGCAGGATGTCGTCGAGTCCCCAGTCGGCGTTCACCGCGACCAGGCCGCCCTCGGTAAGAACCGCGACCACCGGCACCGACGAGCCGGTACTGCCGAGCAAACGGCAGAGCCCGCGGGCGGCGGCCAGGTCGGTCCGCGCGTCGACCAGGGCGACATCCGCGCTGCCGGCTTCGAGCAGCGAGGCCACTTCCGTCGGCGCGGGGCGCACATTGTGCGCGAGCAACGCCAGCGACGGCAACACCGACTCGGGGTTGGGGTCGGAGGTAAGCAGGAGCAGCTCCACAGGCCCTCCTCCCATCTCGTAGCTTCGCGGATGCGGCAGCGCCGCCGTAGCCACGTCGCTAATCACAGGTAATCGGATGCAAGATTAGCGCGTAACCCCGGATGACCACGCATTCTGGGGTCTGGCACGGTACCGGAGGACACTCGGGAGCCGAGTTCGGGCCAACCGATAGGGTGCAGACATGGGTTACGCACCGGGCAGGCCCAGCACCCGCGGCTTGTCCGGCGCGGAATTCGAACGCGTGCCGCGCGGCGCCCGACCGGCGCGGCCCGAGACCCGGAGAGACGGGGGAGCATGCGGAAGCTGATCATCGGCCTGCTGTGCCTGGCCGGATTCGCGATCGTCGTCGATTTCAGCACCGCGGCCTATTCGGAGTATCGCGTGTCGCGGGCGCTGCGGGACGGCGCCGATCTCACCGCCGACCCCGAGGTGACGATTCACGGTTTCCCATTCCTGGGCCAGGCGTGGGACAGCCGCTACGACAACGTCGAGATCCGGGCGCGGGCCAACCGGGACGACATCCCCGGCGAGACCGCGCTGGAGGCGACGCTGACCGGGGTGCGACTGCCGCTGGGCGAGCTGGTCGACGGCAGCCTGCGCGGCGTCCCCGTGGAGCGGGTGGACAGCAGGCTCCGGGTGGAGCCCACCGAGCTCGGCAGGCTGTTCACCATTCCCGACCTGCAGGTGCACTCGCGTCCGGCGGACAAATCCGACGGGACCGGCGGGTCGGGCGGCTCCGGCATGACCACCACGGGCGCGCTGGTGCTCACCGGCACCTTGCCGGAGACCCCCGGCGCGCAGTACGGCGGCGAGAAGGTCAGCGTGCAGGCCGATCTGTTCCTCGACGGCGACCAGGTGAAGATCGTGGCGACCGGCTTCTATCGCGGCAGCCCCGGCACCGAGACCACGCCGGTGGCGGTGATCACCGAGGCCGATCGGCCCGCCGTGCTCGCCAGGTTCACCCGTACCATCGACACCAAGGAGTTGCCGTTCGGTGTCCGGCCCACCAAGGTCTCCGCCCAGGGCGGCCAGATCGTCGTGGAGGGCAAGGGCGTGAACGTCACGATCGACCTCGACCGATTGCACCGACCATGATCCCATTCACCATCCTGGCAGTGGTACTGCTCGCCGCGCTGGCCGTGGGCGTCCTGCTGCGCCGCCGCCACGGCAAGGTGCGCGCGGGCAACGCCATCGACCTGTCCGAATCGGCGCGCGCCGAACTGCTCGCGGCCGTCGGCGTGACCGGCGCCGGTCCCGCGGTGCTGCATTTCTCCGCCGAGTGGTGCGGACCGTGCGCCGCGGTTCGGCGGGTCGTCGCCAGTGTCACCGACCAGTTGGCCGGATCGCCGCAACCGCCGCAGGACATCGAGGTGGATATCGACGCCGAGCCCGCGCTCGCGCGCGAGCTGAACGTGCTCTCCCTGCCGACCACCTTCGTCTTCGACGTCGACGGCAGGGAACGGTTCCGCATCTCCGGCGTGCCGAAGGCCACGGATCTGCATTCCGCGCTGGAGCCGCTCACCGCGGCCGCATAACGGCCGCAGTCGCCCGCGGTCTTGCGCCGGGCCGAGTGAGGAACTCCGCGCGCAGCAGTGCCAGCGGAGCCGAGGCAGTCGCTCTGAGCTGCGACGACAAGGCCCCTCGACGGATGTGACGCCCCCCGGGTCCAATTCCCCCGCCGAATTGGGTAAACTGCTTCCCGTGCTTGCCAACCACGAGCTGATGCTCACCCGACGCCGCACAGTGGATCTGTGTCGGCTCGGTGGTTGTTGCTGCCTGTGCCGCTGATCGGTCGGCCTTCCCAATTCCCTGACGCCGACCGCTGCCCGCCGCGCGAGTGATCTCCTGATCCCCGGCGAACTGGCAATTTTCCAGTTATCAGACTTATTCAGCGCAGGAGTACGCACAATGTCCACCGAAATCCGCAATAATTCCGGAATCGTCTCTCCTTCGACCGACCAGGTCGACATCCGCGGACCCCGCTTCACCGCATGGGTCACCACCGGGGTCCTCGTTCTGGTCCTGGTCGCCGCCGCGTTCTCCGCGGTCGCCGCGGCAGTGCTGATCGGCCTGCAGGCGGTCGCGTTCGCCATCGGCGCCGCCTACGGTCCACGCCGCCACCCGTACGGCCGGATCTACGCCACGTTCGCCGCGCCGCGGGTCGCGCCCACCAGTGCGACCGAGCCGGTGGCTCCGCTGCGGTTCGCACAGTTGCTCGGCTTCGTCTTCGCGGCCGTCAGCCTGCTGGGCTTCGCGCTCGGCTCCACAGTCGTCGGCGCCGTATTCGCCGGCTTCGCCCTGTTCGCGGCGTTCCTGAACGCGGCGTTCGGGATCTGCCTGGGTTGCCAGATCTATCCGCTGGTCGCCCGTCTCCGCCGGACTGGTCTGGACAGCGGTGTTCGCGAGCCCTCCGTGGGCGCGCGGGCGTCCAGGCCTGACGCGCACCCCGCCGGATCCCCGGCATCGAACTGAACCCTGCAAGTCATCTCTGAAAGGAAAACAATGGCTCGCTCCGATGTCCTGGTCTCCGTTGACTGGGCCGAAGAGAACCTCAACGCCCCCGGCGTCGTCTTCGTCGAGGTCGACGAGGACACCTCCGCCTACGACGGGGGCCACATCGAGGGTGCCGTCCGGCTCGACTGGAAGAAGGACCTGCAGGATCAGGTTCGTCGCGACTTCGTGAACCAGGAGCAGTTCTCCGACCTGCTCTCGGCACGCGGCATCTCGAACGACGACGAGGTCATCCTGTACGGCGGCAACAACAACTGGTTCGCCGCGTACGCCTACTGGTACTTCAAGCTGTACGGCCACAACAACGTCAAGCTGCTCGACGGTGGCCGCAAGAAGTGGGAGCTGGACGGCCGCCCGCTGTCCACCGAACCGGTCACCCGACCGGCGACCCAGTACAAGGCCGCCGCGCCGGACCTGTCGATCCGCGCCTTCCGCGACGAGGTCATCGCGGCCATCGGCACCAAGAACCTGGTCGACGTGCGTTCGCCCGACGAGTTCACCGGCAAGATCCTCGCTCCCGCGCACCTGCCGCAGGAGCAGAGCCAGCGTCCCGGCCACATTCCCGGCGCCATCAACGTGCCATGGAGCAAGGCCGCGAACGAGGACGGCACCTTCAAGTCGGACGAAGAACTGGCCGAGATCTACAAGGAGGCCGGGCTGGACGGCGAGAAGGAGACCATCGCGTACTGCCGGATCGGTGAGCGTTCCTCGCACACCTGGTTCGTCCTGCAGGAACTGCTCGGCCACCAGAATGTCAAGAACTACGACGGGAGCTGGACCGAGTACGGCTCCCTCGTCGGCGCACCGATCGAGTTGGGAGAGTAATCAATATGTGTGCAGCACCGACACAGGGTCAGGCCATCCCGGCCGGCGTCGATGTGGAGAAGGAGACGGTCATCACCGGCCGCGTCCTGAGCACCGACGGCCAGCCGGTGGGCGGCGCGTTCGTGCGCCTGCTCGACGGCAACGGTGATTTCACCGCCGAGGTCGTCGCGTCCGGCACCGGTGACTTCCGGTTCTTCGCGGCGCCCGGCGCGTGGACCGTCCGCGCGCTGTCCTCGGCGGGCAACGGCTCCGCCGAAGTGCGCCCCGAGGGCGCGGGCATCCACGCGGTCGACGTCGCGGTCGCGAAGTAGGACACCGCACTCGCCGAACGGCCTCGGCGCTTTCCTCTCAGGGAAGCACCGGGGCCGTTTGCGTGCGGCGGCTCGGGTGTCGTTAGACTCCAAATCGTGGTCCTCTTCTTCGAGATTCTGCTGGTGGCTGTGGCCGTGCTGATCGGCTGGTTCGGCCTGTACGTCTTCTACCGGCTGTTCACCGAATCATGAGCGAACTCGCGAGCGAAGGTTCCGATCCGGCCGAGCGAGCGAGTGAACAACTGAACGGCAACGCTCCGGCCGACACCGCTGCACGCCGCAGCGGCGACCAAGCCGTGGCCGACGCTGCCGAACGGGCGAAATCGACCGGCGTCCGCAATATCCCGGTCTTGCCGGACCTGCCGCTACCCGAGGACACCGCCAATCTGCGGCTCGGGCCGGATCTGAGCGCCTCGATGCTCGCGCTGCTGCCGCTGGTCGGCGTCTGGCGCGGCGAAGGCGAAGGCAATGATCCCGAGCGCGGCGACTACCGGTTCGGCCAGCAGATCGTCGTCTCGCATGACGGCGGCGACTTCCTCTCCTGGGAATCCAAGTCCTGGGTCATCGACACCGAAGGCAACTACGGCGGCCCCGATCTGCGCGAAACCGGCTTCTGGCGGGTCGGCATCGACGGCAACGACGAGGTCATCGAACTGTTGCTCACGCACAGCAGCGGCATCGTCGAGCTGTTCTACGGACAGGCGCTGACCCAGTCGTCCTGGGAGCTGGCCACCGACGTGGTGATCCGCAGTCAGTCCGGCGTCGTCGTCGGCGGCGCCAAGCGCCTCTACGGCATCGTCGAAGGCGGAGACCTGGCCTACGTCGAAGAACGCGTTGTCGCCGACGGCCCCCTCGAACCCCGCCTCTCGGCTCGCTTGCAGCGCTATATCGGGTGAGCTGTTCTGCGAAGCTGCGGGATCAACGGCATTGCCGTCTACGCGCTACAGGACGCGACACCTGATATCGCACGCACCGTGCATAGCTCGGCCTGGCCGAGGCGACAACTGATTTCGTAAGTACATGGGTAACTCGTCGGGTACGCCCAGAAGGCGAGTGGCACCCAACGCAGGACCTGTCACCAACCTGCGCGGCGCTGACTTGTACGGCCTGAAGACTCGGAGAGGCGGAACAGCCCCCGAGCCATACGAGTGCACGTTATGCGCACGCGTCCGGTCGGACAGACCGGGGCTCGGGGGCCGGGTGACTGCCTGGAATTCGCTCAGCGCTCGCGCGGGCGAAATCCACCTGCAGCGGTGGCGCTAGCGGACAGCCACCTCACGTGTCCTAGAAATATCCATTCTTCGAACCACCTCCTTCCTCGTGTACGAACGAATCTAGCGAGGCGTCATCAGGTCGGCAACGGAATTTCGCGGCGGGCGGAAACCGGAACCTCGCGCGTGGGGCCGCTGGCCGCGAAATCGGTTGCCACCTGGCCTGACGCGTCGATCCTGAGCACCGTGTCGGCCCGATGATCTTCGGGCAGTTGATGTGTGACGACGACCACGACGCGGCCTGGTTCGACGAGGCCGCTGTCGACGTCGAGCAGGGCGCGCAGCAGCCGCGCCCCGGCCTCTGCTTCCAGATGCTCGGTCGGTTCGTCGAGCAGCAGCACACGAGCGGATGACACGAGGGCACGCGCCAGGAGGATGCGCCGACGTTGACCGCCCGACACGGCCGCCGCTCCCCCGACCAGATCGGTGTGCACTCCCTCCGGCAGCCCGTCCAGCCAGGCGCCGAGACCGACTGTCCGCAAGGCTTTCTCGGCTTCCGACTCGGTGAGATCACCGCGCGCGACCCGAAGATTCTCCAGCACGGACGTGCCGAACAGGTGCGCGTCCTCGGCGAAGAAGGTGACGCCGGGACGCGGCGTGCCGAACAGGCCCGCCCAGGCCATCAGCAGCGTCGTCTTCCCGGCGCCGCTCGGCCCGACCACCGCGATCCGCCGTCCCTCCGGCAGCTCCGGCACGTCTATCCCCTCGGTCACCGAAGCGTCCGCGAGAGCCGCGCCATCGCCGGTCCTGGTGACCGTCGTCGCGGCGGTGCGTGTGGTCCGGGATGTGCCGGAGTTCGGCGAGGCAGTCGCCACCGGATCGCCTTCGAATCCGGTCGTGCGGCGGTCTCGCCCTGGATCGGCCCGGCGGGGGGCTACGGACGAAGTTTCTCCGGCCGCGCCCACTATGCGATGCAGGGCTGCGCGGGCGGTCGTGAGTGCCTGCGCCGCAGCGGGTAGCGGGCCGACCGCCTCGAAAGCCGACAGGGGCAGCATGACCAGCACGGTGAGCGCCATCGGCGTCATCGCGCCCGTGGTCCCCCCGTCCGGGCCGTAGAGGGTGATGCCGATCAGCAGAGCGCCGAGCACGCTGGCGCCGATCGACAGTGGCGTGGCGGCTGCCGCCCAGGCGCTGTGCGAGGCGGCGGTGTCCTTCGCGGCGACGGCCCGGCGCGCGGAGTCCGCCGCCGTGCCGAGGGCGGCATCGAGCCGCCCCGCGACGCGGAGCTCGGCCGCGTGGTCGAGGACGGTGAGGGCTTGCGCGGTGAATTCGGCGCGATCGGCGCGCACGGCCTGCTCGGCCTCCCGTGCCGCTTTGGCCGACAGCCACGGAGCGACGACACCGGACACCGCGAGCGCACCCGCCAGGATCGCGGCGGCACCCACCGAAATGGTGGCCAGCAGGCCGACGGCGGTCAGGGAGAGCACGACGGCGACCGCGACGGGCACGAATACCCGCACCACGACCGCCCCGAGATCATCGATGTCACTGCCGATCCGGACGAGGAGATCACCTCGGCGCGGTGGCGTGGAATCGCCGGACCCCTCGGCAGCACTGCCCGACGGCTCCGGCCGACGCAGCCAGAAGTCCGAGCGGGCAAGCGTTCGATAGACCGTCGTGCGCGCCGTGGTCATGGCGCGCAGGGCGACATCATGCGTGGCCAGGCGTTCCATGTACCGGCACAGGCCCCGGGAAATACCGAGGGCGCGCACCGCGACCACGGCGATGCTCAGGTCCAGCACCGGCGGCATCTGCCAGGCACGAGCGATCAACCACGCGGCCAGCGCGGCGAGACCGAGCGCGCTACCCAACGCCAGCACACCCCAGGCGATCGCCACCGTCACCCGCCAGCGGGACAACTCGAGCAGCGCCCACATCCGGCGCAGATCCGCGAGCGGCGTGGTGTCGGCGCCGCGTGGAACGGTTCGCGTCATCGGACTCGCTCCTTTGAATCTCGCCGACACGCGCGGTGTCCGGTTCCCGCGGCCGCCTTGTCCGATGCCACCGCCGCGCGCAAGGCATGGTCGGCAACCGACCGCCGTCGCGTGCCGGGAATCTTGTTCACGCCCGGTCGACAGCAACGCCGCGACCGACGGCGTGGGCCGGTGCGCGATGACGAGCGCCGTCGCGGCCGCGGACCTGGAGCGGTCAGCACTTGGCCGCGTCGGCGACCACCGAGGTTGCGCGTGCTCATCGGGCGACCTCGGGTTGCTCGGCGCGGACCCGCACGACATGGTCGGCTGCGGCCAGCACGGTTGGACGGTGCCCGATGACGATCACCGTGGCCCCGGCGCGGGCTCGCACCTGGAGCGCGGCCAGTACCGTGGCCTCCGCGGCGGCGTCCAGGTGCGCCGTGGGCTCGTCCAGCAGCAGGACCGGGCGGTCGGCGGCCAGCACCCTGGTCAACGCGAGGCGTTGGCGCTGGCCCAGGGACAGTCCGACGCCGCCGGGTCCCACCATGGTGTTCCATCCGTCCGGCAGTTCGTCGAGCACGGCGTCGAAACCGGTGGCGACGCACGCGGCCTCCAGGTCGTCGACCACCCGGGCCGGTCCCCGCCCGGAACGGTCCACCGTCTGGGCGCCGAGCAGTTCGAGGTTGTCCCGCAGCGTGCCGGGAACGAGCACCGGCCGCTGCGGCAGCCACGCCACGCGTGCCCACCATCGCCGCGCGTCCAGGTCGCGCAGGTCGACCCCGTCGACGGTCACCGCACCCCGGTCGGGCGTGATCAAGCCGAGAATCGCCTGGAACGCGGTCGATTTACCGCTTCCGTTCGGACCGGCGAGCACGGTCAGAGAGCCGGGCGAAAAGGTCGCCGACAAGCCTGCGGGCGCGAATCCGTCCCGCGCGCGCACCGAAAGGTCACTGACCTCGATCAGGCCGCCGCCTGCGATATCACTGGGAACAGTGCCGCGAGCCACCGAGACGGATGGAGATACTGGCGCGGCGAGGGTGTTCTTCGCGCGGGTGTCCTTGTCTCCGAATGCATTCCTCCCCTCGGTGGACGCGTCGGCACCGCTGGCAGGAACCGATTCGAGAATCGCGAATGCCTTGTCCGCCGCCGCCATGCCGTCCTGAGCGGCGTGGAAACGCTCGCCGACCATGCGCAGCGGCAGGTAGACCTCGGGCGCCAGGATCAAGGCGACCAACCCGGCATACAGGCTCATCTCGCCGAACACCAGGCGCAACCCGATGGAGACCGCGATCAGCGCCACGCTCAGCGTCGCGAGCAACTCCAGCACCATCGAGGACAGAAAGGCGATCCGCAGGGCGCGCATGGTGCGCAACCGCAGCGCGTCACCGAGATCTCGCACGCGGTGCTGCATGGTGCGCACTCGTCCCAGCTGACCAGGGGCTGCTTCCGCCTCGCCGGTCTCCCGGCCGAGCGCGCGCAACGTCGGCATGCCCGCGAACAGGTCGAGCAACTGATCCGACAGCCGGGTGGTGGCCGCGAGCGTGGCCTCGGCACGTCCCTGCGTCAGCAGCCCGATGAGGATCATGAAGACCGGGATCAGCGGCAAGGTGATCACCACGATCACACCGGAGGTCAGGTCGTGCGCCGCGATCACCGCCAGCACGATCGGCGGAACCAGTGCCGCCAGCAGCAGCGCGGGCAGGTAGCCGACCAGATAGCCGCGCAACCCGGACAGCCCGGCGCCGACGACCACGGCCAACTCGGTTCGGCGCGTCTCCAGCTCGCGCGGGGACAGCCGCGCACCGGCCGCGAGCACCGCCGTTTCCAGCTCCGCCACCACGCTCGCGCCCGCCCGATGAGCCAGCCGGGACTGGAACCAGGTGGCCAGCACCCGGACCGCGATCGCGACCGCGAGGACGGTCAGTTCGATCGTCCACGCGCCGAGAGTGCGCAGGCCCGGATCGGTGACGACTCCGGCGAGCACCCGTCCGATCAGCACCGCCGCCAGCACGATCGCACCGGTGATCAGCAGCGACAGCGCGACGCTCAGCGCCAGGTAGCTACGCGCCGAGCGGGCGTACCGCCACAGGCGCGGATCGATCGGCGGACGGGCCATGGCATCAATCCTGCCCGGGTCGCAAAGGCAGACCCACCGGGGCGGGAATCTGCTCGACGGTGATCCGCTTGCGGAACACCCAGTACGTCCACCCTTGGTACACCACCACGACCGGCGCGAGGAACGCCGCTGCCCAGCTCATCACCTTCAAGGTGTAGGGCGTCGAGGACGCGTTGTGGATGGTCAGGTCGAAGGCCGCGTCGATCGTCGAGGGCAGCACATCCGGGAACAGCGAGCCGAACAGCAACGCGGTCGCGGCCGCCACGGTCACCGTGGTGCCGGTGAACGCCCAGCCATCGCGCTGGGCGAGATCGGCCGCCACCGCGATGAGCAGCCCGAGCACCGCGAGCGCCAACGGAATCCAGGTCCACCCGGTCCCGTACGACACCTGGGTCCACAGCCCGAATCCACCGACCACGACCACGGCCGGAGGCACCAGCAACCGGGCGGCGCGCCGCGCGTCGTCGCGCACCTCGCCGCCGGTCTTGAGCACCAGGAACATCGCGCCGTGCAGCGCGAACAGCAGTCCGGTGGCCAAGCCGCCGAGCAGGGCGTACGGCCCGAACAGGTCCGTGACCGAACCGGCGAACTGCTTCTTCTCGTTCAGCGGGACCCCGTGCACCACGTTCGCGAACACCCAGCCCCAGGCCACTGCCGGAATCCAGGAACCGATGCCGATGCCGATGTCGCAGCGGGCGCGCCAGCGTGGGTCATCGATCTTGCCGCGGTACTCGATGGCGCAGATGCGCAGGATCAACGCGACGAGCACCAGCAGCAGTGCGAGGTAGAAGCCGGAGAACAGGCTGGCGTACCACTCCGGGAACGCCGCGAACATCCCGGCGCCCGCGGTGATCAGCCAGACCTCATTGGCATCCCACACCGGCCCGATCGTGTTGAGCACCACGCGCCGTCGCGCATCGGACCCCTTGCCGAGGATCGGCATGAGCATTCCGACGCCGAAGTCGAAGCCCTCCAGCACGAAATAGCCGGTGAACAGCACGCCGATCAGGACGAACCAGAACTCTTGCACACTCATCTCCGGCTCCTAGTAGGCGAACGAAAGTTGTTCGATAGCGGACTCTTCGGCGCGGCGGCCGCCGGAGGTCTCGTCGGTGTCGCGTGACTCGCCCGGGGCTGGCGCGACGGGATCCGGACCATGGATCACATATCTGCGCATGAGGTAGAACCACACCGCCGCGAGCGCGCCGTACAGCAGCGTGAAGGTGATCAGCGAGAACAGCACGACGCCGGGCGAATGATTCGAGACGCCCTGCTGCACGGTGAGGCGCAGGTTCGGGTCACCGGTGGGATTCGGCACGACGACCCACGGCTGGCGTCCCATCTCGGTGAACACCCATCCGGCGCTGTTGGCCAGGAACGGTGTCGGGATGGCGAGCAGGCTCAGCCAGGAGAACCACTGCTGGTCGGGTACCTGGCCGCGGCGGGTGAGCCACAGTCCGGCCAGGGCGAGCAGCGCCGAGCCCGCCGCCAGGCCGATCATGGCGCGGAAGGACCAATAGGTGACGAACAGGTTCGGGCGGTAATCCCCGACGCCGAAGCGTTCGTTGTAGGCCTTCTGCAGATCGACGACGCCGTCCAGGGTCACCCCGGTGAACGAGCCCTCGGCCAGCCAGGGCAGCACGTACGGCACCTCGAGCACGTGCACGACGCTGTCGCAGTTGTTGTGCGTGCCGACGGTGAGCACGGAGAAGTGCGGGTCGGTCGCCGTGTGGCACAGCGATTCCGCCGACGCCATCTTCATCGGCTGCTGCTCGAACATCAGCTTGCCCTGCACGTCACCGGTGTAGACCAGCGCGGCCAGCGACACGATCAGCACGGCGATGCCCGCCCGCGCGGCGGGTCGCCACATGGCGCGCGCCTCAGCGAGTTTCGCTTCGTCGCGGGTGCGAGCATTGCGGACCATCCACCAGCCCGCGATGCCCGCCACGAATGTGCCTGCGGTGAGGAACGATCCGGCGACCACGTGCGGAAAGGCGGCCAGCGTCGTGTTGTTGGTGAGCACCGCGACGATGCTCTCCAACTCGGCGCGCCCGGTTTCCGGGTTGTACTTGGCGCCGACCGGATGCTGCATGAACGAGTTGGCCGCGACGATGAAGTACGCCGAAGCGTTCACGCCGATGGCGACCATCCAGATGGCGGCGAGGTGAAGCAGTTTCGGCAATCGGGTCCAGCCGAAGATCCACAACCCGAGGAATGTCGACTCCATGAAGAAGGCGACCAGGCCCTCCAGGGCGAGCGGGGCGCCGAACACGTCACCGACGAACCGGGAGTACTCGCTCCAGTTCATGCCGAACTGGAACTCCTGCACGATGCCGGTCGCGACACCGAGCGCGAAGTTGATCAGGAACAGCTTGCCGAAGAACTTGGTCAGCCGCAGCCAGTGCTGTTTGCCGGTGATCACCCATGCCGTCTGCATGGCGGCGACCAACGGCGCGAGACCGATGGTCAGCGGCACCAGGAGAAAGTGATAGACCGTCGTGATGCCGAATTGCCATCGGGAGATGTCCAGGGCGCTCAAGCCGACCTCCTGCGTATCTACGACGTGTCGTAGTAAGACTACGCCGGAGCCGGGCCGCGACAATGAGTCCTAGGCCACGATATCCGGGGCCTTTCCGCCCGAAACACCGGTTTCCCTGGGCTCTTCGCGACCCGCTCCCGCGCGAATAGGACGGAGATCACGGAGCGGCGCTGATCAGGGAGAACGTACCCGGTCGGTTTCGCACCGACGCGACCACCGATCGCACAAGCAGACGGGCAACTCGCCGAGTACACCCGAACGCAGCGGCACCCCCCGGCCCAGGACCGCTGACCAGCCCCAGCGGCGCGGTCAGCGCGCCCGCACTTCGGTCGGCCATCGCCGCAGCGACAACTGATCTTGTCAACGCACGGGTACCTCGCCGAGTACGCCAGAATTCGGCCGCATGCACCGCGCACGACTTGCGGCCGCCCGCGGCCCTGATCGACGAGGCCGCACCACGATCGACTTCTCGCCGACGCGACAACTGATTTCGTCAGCACATGGGTAACTCACCGGGTACGCCCAGAACCCACGCGGCACCCAGCGCAGGACCTGAACGCAAATCCCGCGCCACCCGACTAGTACGGCCTGAAGACCCGGAGAGGCGGAGAAGTCACCAGTCGCCGATGGCGCCTGCCCGCTCGATGCCGCGGTTCACCAACTCGATGATCTCCTCGGCATTGTCCGGCGCGGACATCCGCAGCCCGTCCAGCGAGTTCACTCGCGCCGCCAGCGAGATGCTCGACAGCATCCAGATGCTGTCGCAGGTGAGCAGGTCGGCGGTGAACAGCGAGTCGTAGCGGCATTGCCACCCGGCCTTCTCGGCCTCGATGAACAGCGCGCGCTGGGTGACGCCGGGCAGCACGCCGTTCTTGGCGGGCGGGGTGATCAACTGCTTGTCGCGCGCGATCACCACGGTGGACCGCGGACCCTCGAGCACCCGGTTCTCCGTGCTGGTGAAGATCACGTCGTCCGCACCCATCCGCGCGGCGAACCGGAGCGCGGCCATATTGGTGGCGTAGGACAGCGTCTTGGCCCCGAGCAGCTGCCACGGCGCGGCCTGCGCCAGGTCGACCGAGATTCCGCGTGACAGAGTCACCACCGCGACGCCTTCGGCGCGGGCCTTCTCGACGCGCTCGGGTACGGGCACCACCAGCACGAAGGCGGTCGGCACCGGCACGGCGGCGGCGAGGTCACCGGTCTTCACCTTGTCGGGCGCGCCGGACAGCTCGGAGTCGCGGCCGCGGGTGAGCACCAGCCGCATGAGCCCTTCGCGCTCGCTCCCCCACTCCTTCGCGGCGGTCTCGACCGCCTCCCGCCACTTCCCCAGCTCCGGCTCGGGCAGATCCAGCGCCTGCGCGGAGCGACGTAATCTGCCTAGATGAAATTCGATCGCACACGCGACTCCCGCGCGCACTAGCACCGTTTCGAAGACACCGTCGCCACGCAATACGCCAATATCGTCCGCAAACAACAACGGCGCGTCCGCATCACGGACCACGCCATCGAGTGTTACCAGAACTCGATCCACCATGCGTCGAGCGTAGGCGGTAGGAGCGGACAATGCCTACGTCACGGCCGCTTTCGCAAAACCTTTTGTCAATGTTCCTCGCGGCATCGGGTGCAATACTCGCAAAATGCCGATTCGCTATGCCCAGCACCGGCTCGGTAGCCCGGTGCATCCCCCACTGTGCGGTCACGCTTAGAGTGGAAAAGGTGTCCGTGGTCGTTGCGCCCAGCCCCATCCTCAGTGTGTCGGGAGCCGTGGCGGGAGCGGAGGGTTCGCCCGACGCCGCCGTCGCCTGGCACTACGGCGATCCGTTCGGCGAACAGCGCGCCGCGGTGGAGCGCGCCGCGATCGTCGACCGATCGCATCGCTTCGTCCTGCGCATCACCGGCGCGGAGCGGCTCACCTGGCTGCACACCATCTCCAGTCAACATGTCGCCGCGCTCGGTGACGGGCAGTCCGCGGAGAACCTCGACCTCGATCTGAACGGCCGGGTGCTGCATCACTTCGTGCTCACCGAACTGGACGGCGCGGTCTGGATCGATACCGAGGGCGAGCGTGGGGCCGACCTGCTCGCGTTCCTGCGGAAGATGGTGTTCTGGGCCGACGCGCAGCCGGTCGAAGCCACCGACCACGCGGTGCTGAGCCTGCTCGGACCGGGGGTCGCCGAGCTGACCGAGACGCTCGGCATCGCCGCACTTCCCGGCGTGTACGAGGCGACGCCGCTGCCCGGCGGCGGATTCCTGCGCCGGATGCCGTGGCCGACGGCGGACTCCTTCGACTTGATCATCCCGCGCGACCAGCTGGCCGACCGGTGGGCGCGGCTGACCGCCGCGGGGGCGGCGCCCGCCGGGATGTGGACGTTCGAAGCGCTGCGCGTCGCGGACGTTCGTCCCCGGATCGGACTGGATACCGACGAACGGACCATCCCGCACGAGGCCCGCTGGATCGGCGGCGTCGCCGAACACGGCGCCGTCCATCTCGACAAGGGCTGCTACCGCGGCCAGGAGACCGTCGCCAGGGTGCACAACCTCGGCAAACCGCCGCGGAATCTGCTGCTGCTGCATCTGGACGGCTCGGCCGACGAGCGCCCGGCCACCGGTGACGACGTCACCGCGGGCGGCCGCGCGGTCGGCAGGCTCGGTACGGTCGTCGATCACTACGAACTCGGCCCCATCGCGCTGGCCCTGATCAAGCGGACGGTTCCGGCCGACACCGCACTCGCCGCGGGCCCGGTCGCGGCGGCGATCGATCCCGATTCGGTGCCCGCCGAAGACGTGCCGCAGCCCGGCCGGGCTGCGGTCGACCGGCTGCGCGGGCGCTGAACCCGTTGGCCAACAGCTGGCCAGCCAGGGGTTTCCCCGCTGGCGTACCCATCCCCGCTCAGCGCCGAGCTCCCTATCCATGACGAGAGGAGCGCTGTCCATGCGCATCGGTGACTCCGGAGAGGTCCTCGCCACCTGTGTGGTGCACGCCGACCTCGAGGTACCCGGACGAGTCGGTCGCACGGCGATCGACAAGAGGCCGGTAGCCGGTCGGGTCGCGGTGCGCGTTCTCGGGTTGGAGGGGGACCACGTCTGCGACACCAAGCACCATGGTGGCGTGCACCAGGCCGTTTACGCGTACGCCGACGAGGACGCCCGCCGCTGGGGCACCGAACTCGGCCGGGAGCTGCCCGCGGGCTGGTTCGGCGAGAACCTGCGCATCGCCGGTCTTCCGGTCAGCGACGCGGTGATCGGCTCGCGCTGGTCGATCGGCGACACCCTGTTGGAGGTGAGCGCGCCGCGAGTGCCGTGCGCCACGTTCCAGCACTGGAGCGGCGAGCGGCAGTGGGTGAAGCGGTTCACGCTGCGCAGCGATACCGGCGCCTACCTGCGCGTGCTCACCGAGGGCACGATCGGCGCCGGCGATCGGGTCACGGTGGTGCACGTCCCCGAGCACGGCATCACCGTCCGCGACGTGTTCACTGGCGACGATCTCGACCTGCTCGCGATCCTGCTGGCCGACGAGCCGACCATCTCCGACGACGTGCAGATGCAGATCGAACGGCACGCGCGCAGGCAGACGAACGCCGCGCGCGCCGCCGCGCGCCGCGACGGCTACAGCGCGCCCTCGCGCACGACGGAGCCGAGCGCCAGCGAGGTGCGGTCGTGAGCGAGCGTCAGCGAGTGAACCGACAGCACAGCGCGCCCTCGCGCACGACGGAGCCGAGCGCCAGCGAGGTGGAGTCGTGAGCGTGGAACTGGTCGAAGTCGTCCGCTCGGGTTTCCGCGAGTGCGTGCACCGCGGCTCGGTGGTGGTGCTCGACGCCGCGGGCGAACCCACCCTGGCGCTCGGCGAAGTGCATCTGCCGATCTTCCCGCGCTCGACGAACAAACCGATGCAGGCGATCACCATGCTGCGCAATGGTTTCGAACCGCTCGACGACGCCGAGCTGGCCATCGCCGTCGCCTCGCACTACGGCGAGCCGGACCACATCGCGCTGGTGCGCAGGCTGCTCGACCGCTTCGGGTTCTCCGAAGCAGCGCTCGCATGCCCACCCGACCTCCCGTTCGACGAGCGCGCCCGGGCCGCCGCGCTCTCCAACGGACAGCAGCCACGCCCGATCTACATGAACTGTTCCGGCAAGCACGCGGCGATGCTGGCGACCTGCGTGGTCAACGGCTGGCCCACCGAGGGCTACCTGGATCAGGCGCATCCGCTGCAACGCGCGGTGGTCGCCACGGTGGCCGATCTGACCGGCGAGCCGGAATCCGATCTCGGCATCGATGGCTGCGGATTGCCGATCATCCCGGTGTCGCTGGTGAACCTGGCGAAGGTGTTCGCGACCATGGCGACCGCCGAACCGGGCACCCCGGAACGCCGGGTCGCCGACGCCGTCCGCGCGCATCCGCGAGTGATTTCCGGCACGAACGGCCCCGACCTGCTGGCCATGCGGGCAACTCCGGGACTGCTGTGCAAGATCGGCGCGGACGGCGTGCACGCGGGTGCGCTGCCGGACGGATCGTCCTTCGCGTACAAGATCGACGATGGTCACGACCGTGCCCGGATGCCGCTGACGCTGGCCATTCTGCATCGGATGGGGATCGAATGGACCGATGCGCACGCGGAACTGGCGGCACCGGCGGTGCTCGGCGGCGGCGCCCGAGTCGGTGTGATCCGCGCGATACCCGGGGTCGTGTAGCGATTCGATCGCGGGGCGACAAGCGGGCAAACGGCACCAGTTCCGGAGTTCTTCACCCACTCCTGGAAGCGAGACCGGCAGACACACGCTAAAGTGTCTGTCAGGAAGAGTATTAATTCGAACGGGGCCGCCACCAAACCCCAGGCCGCCCCGCTGTGACGCGAGGGGGTCAGCCATGGGCCGTGGCCGGGCTAAGGCAAAGCAGACCAAGGTCGCACGCGAGCTGAAGTACAGCTCGCCCACGACCGACTTCGCGAGCCTTCAGCGCGAGCTTTCCGGAAGCCCCAACTCCCAGCGGAGTGGTGGTGTGCTGTCCGATGAGCACGACGCGGACGACTCTTTGTCCCGCTGGGATGAGGACGACTACGACGACTGGCGCCGCTGACTCGGATCTACGCCGAAGGGGGAGGCCGACGGGCCTCCCCCTTCGAGCGTTGTCGTGAGTTGACGGGACTGGCGCCGAAAAGGCTTGCTATACACCAGAGTCCCGCATCGGATGAGGATGCGGGACTCTGGCGTGTCTTCCGCCGGGTCAGAATCGCGGATGCTCGCCGACCAGCACGGCGCGCACCGCGTCGGCGTCCTTGGCTTTCTTGACCGTGCCGAGTGTCCAGCACTCGATGTGCCGCGCGGTCAGCACGGCCAGCGCGCGGTCCACGTCCTCCGGGGCGACGACGGCGACCATGCCGACGCCCATGTTGAACGTCTTCTCCATCTCGGCCCGTTCCACCCGGCCGCGCTGGGCGATCATCTTGAACACCGGCGCCGGGTTCCAGGTGCCGCGATCCAGTTCCGCGACCATGCCCGCGGGCAGCACCCTGGCCAGGTTGGCCGCCAAACCGCCGCCGGTGACGTGGGCGAACGTGCGCACGTCGGTCTCGGCGATCAGCGCGAGGCAGTCCTTGGCGTAGATCCTGGTCGGCTCGAGCAGTTCCTCGCCGAGGGTGCGGCCGAATTCCTCGACGTGCCCGGTGAGCGACATGCGGTCGATGTCGAGCAGCACCTTGCGGGCCAGGCTGTAGCCGTTGGAGTGCAGGCCGGAGGAGCCCATGGCGATCACCACGTCGCCGGGACGGACCCGATCCGGCCCGAGCACCGCGTCGGCCTCGACCACGCCGACGCCGGTCGCGGACAGGTCGTAGTCGTCGGGGTCCATCAGGCCGGGATGCTCGGCCGTCTCACCGCCGAGCAGTGCGCATCCCGCGCGCACGCACCCTTCGGCGATACCGGAGACGAGTTCGGCGACCTTCTCCGGAACAACCTTTCCGATCGCGATGTAATCCTGCAGGAACAGCGGCTCCGCACCGCAGACCACGAGGTCGTCGACGACCATCGCGACCAGGTCGAGGCCGACGGTGTCGTGCTTGTCCATCGCCTGCGCCACCGCGATCTTGGTGCCGACGCCGTCGGTGGAGGCGGCCAGCAGCGGTTCCCGATAGCCACCCTTCAGCGCGAACAGCCCGGCGAAGCCGCCGAGGCCGCCTTGAACCTCGGGCCGGGTCGCCTTCTTCGCCAATGGCCCGAACAACTCGACGGCGCGATCGCCCGCCTCGATGTCCACGCCTGCCGCGGCGTACGAGGCACCACCACTGGGGGTCTGTTCAGTCATTTTCGGGGAAAGCTCCAAACCGAATCGGCGGATAGATGCCTGCTCACGCTACCGGAGCGGGATAACGACCCCGCACCGGTGTTGGCTCGCCCTCTTGACAATAGGGCAGAGCGAACCGTAATACGGACCATCAGTCCAACTCGTCCTGGTCGAACAGTCCGGCCGTCCGCGCTCGGCGGCGACGCTGCCGCGCCGGGTCGGGCACCGGCACCGCGGCCACCAAGCGCCGCGTGTACTCCTCCCGCGGCGCCCGCAGGATCTGGTCCCGGTCGCCCTGCTCGACCACCGCCCCGTCGCGCAACACCACGATCCGGTCGGCGAGCTGATCGACCACGGCGAGATCGTGGCTGATGAACAGGCACGCCCAGCCGCATTCGCGCTGGAGTTGCCCGAACAGTTCCAGCACCGCGGCCTGCACCGAGACGTCCAGCGCGCTGGTCGGCTCGTCGGCGACGAGCAGGTCGGGGTCGAGTACCAGGGCGCGGGCCAGGCTGGCGCGCTGACGTTGCCCACCGGACAGCTCGTGCGGGTAGCGGTGCTCGGCGCCCGCGGGCAGCCGCACGTCGTCGAGCAGCCCGCGCACCCGGGCGCGGATCTGCGCCGAGCTGCCGGTCTTGTGCACGATCAGCGGTTCGGCTACGCAGTCGCCCACGGTGAGCCGCGGGTTCAGTGAGCTGGCCGGGTCCTGGAACACGAATCCGAAGCGTCGCCGGATCGGCCGCAGCTTGCGCTGTGACAGGCCAACGATGTCCTGCCCGCGTACCCGCACCATTCCGGACGTGGGTCGTTGCAGTGCCGCGACGCAGCGGCCGATGGTCGACTTGCCCGACCCGGACTCGCCGACCAGACCGAGCGTCTCGCCCGGTCCGATGCGCAGGCTCACCTCGTCCACCGCGCGGAATCTCGGGCGACCGAGCGGCCCGGGGAACTCGACCACCAGATCGCGGACCTCGAGCACCGGCTCGCCGTCGGCTCGCGCCGGGTCGGCGGGGCCGTGGTCGATCTGTTCGGTGCCCAGGTGCGGGACCGCGGCCAGCAAGGATCGGGTGTACTCGGCCTTGGGACTGGCGAACAGCTCGTCCACCGACGCTTGCTCGACCACCGCGCCGTCGCGCATCACCACCACGCGGTCGGCGATGTCGGCGACGACGCCCATGTTGTGGGTGATCAGGATGATCGCGCTGCCGATCCGGTCGCGCAGGTCGCGCAGCAGCGCCAGGATCTCGGCCTGCACCGTGACATCGAGCGCGGTGGTCGGCTCGTCGGCGATGATCACCTTGGGCTCGCAGGCGATGGCGATGGCGATCATCACACGTTGCTTCTGCCCGCCGGAGAGCTGGTGCGGGTAGTAGTCCACCCGGTGCTCCGGATCGGGCAACCCGACCATGCGCAACAACTCCACCGCGCGCGCCTTGGCGGCCTTCTTGCTCAGATCAATGTGGGCCCGCAGTGCCTCGCCGATCTGGAAGCCCACCGTGAACAACGGGTCCAGCGCCAGACCCGGCTCCTGGAACACCATCGAGATCGCCCCGCCACGCAGAGCGGTGAGCTGCCGCTCGCTCATCGCGGTGATCCGTTCGGCGCCCAGGGTGACCAGGCCGCGCACCGACGCGGTCTGCGGCAGCAATCCCATCGCCGTCCGCGAGCTCACCGATTTCCCCGAGCCGGATTCCCCGACGATGGCCAGCACTTCGCCGGGGTAGACCTCGTAGGACACGCCGGTGACCGCGTGCACGGGCCCCGCGTCGGTGGCGAAGGTGACCGACAGCGATTCGATCGACAGGGCAGGGTGGTCCCGCTTCGCGGTTGACTCAGGCATTGGTCGTGTCCTTCCCGGCGACTCCGTCCTGCGCGCCCGAAACGGTCTCGGGCGGCTCCGCGGTGCGGGGCCCGACGGCCCGGCGGGTGCGCAGGACCGGGTTGAGCACTTCGTTGAGGCTCTCACCGACCAGCGTCATGCCCAGCACGACGAGCACGATGGCGACACCGGGGAAGATGCCGGTCCACCAGATGCCGTTGGATACGTCCGGCAGCGCCTTGTTCAGGTCGAAGCCCCACTCCGCCGCTTGGGTCGGTTCGATGCCGAACCCGAGGAAGCCCAGACCGGCCAGGGTGAGGATGGCCTCCGATCCGTTCAACGTGACGATCACCGGGAGCGACTGGGTGACGTTGGCGAGGATGTGCCGGAACAGGATTCGCGCCGTCGACGCGCCGGTCACCCGCGCGGCGTCGACATACGGCTCCTGCTTCACCGCCACCGTGGCATTGCGCACCACCCGGAAGTATTGCGGCACGAACACCGCCGTGATCGCCACCGCGGCGGACAGCACACCGCCCAGACTGGTCGAGCGGCCACCGGCGACCACGATGGACACCACGATCGCCAGCAGCAGCGTCGGGAAGGCGTACATCGCGTCCATGAACAGCACCAGCACCCGGTCCGGCCAGCGGCCGACATAGCCGGACAGCAAGCCGAGCGGCACACCGATCAGCAGCGAGAGCACCAGCGAGATCGCGATCACCCACAGTGCGGTGCGGGCACCGTAGATCACCCTGGAGAACACGTCTTCCCCCCGCACCGAGGTGCCGAACCAATGCTCGGCCGACGGCGCCTGCTGACGGACGAAATCGACGCCGTCTGCGGCGCTCTGGGCGAATCCGTAGGGCGCGATCAGCGGGGCGAACAGCGCGGCGACCACGAAGACGCCGACCAGGCCGAGCCCGAGAACGAGGGTCGCGCGCTGCAAGCCGGCGGTCATCGAGAACAACCGCAGGCCGGGCACGCCCCGGCGCGGCACCGGCGCCGCGAGCACCGGTTCGGTCAGCAATTCCGGAGCGGTCATCAGAACCTCACCCTCGGATCGATCAGCGCCACCAGCACGTCCACCACGAAACTCATCACCGCCACGATGAGCGCGATGAACGCGACGATGCCCTGCACGGCGATGAAGTCCCGCGCCGACAGATACGACGCGAGCTGGTAGCCGAGCCCTTTCCATTCGAACGTCGTCTCGGTGAGCACCGAGGCGCCGAGCATCATGGCGATCTGCATGCCCATCACCGTGACGATCGGGATCATCGCGTTGCGGAAGGCATGCCGTCCGGTCACCACCCGGCGGGACAGGCCGCGCGCCCGTGCGGCGTCCACATAGTCCGCGCGCAGCGTCTGGATCAGGTTGATCCGCACCAGCCGCAGGAAGATGCCCGCGGTCAGCAAGCCGAGCGCGATCGCGGGCAGCACGGCGTGTTTCAGCACGTCGACCAGATATCCGGTGTCGCCGTGGAGGATCGCGTCCAGCACCATGATGTTGGTCTTGGGCGATACGTGCTGCAATTGGAGTTCGACGTTGGTACTGGCCCGGCCCGCCACCGGCAACCAGCCCAGCTGCACTGCGAACACCAGTTTCAGCAGCAAGCCGACGAAGAAGACCGGCGCGGCGTAGAACAGGATGGCCAGCAAACGCAGTCCCGTGTCGGCGGCCGAATCCCGGTGGGTCGCCGCGTATCTGCCCAGCGGCACGCCGATCGCGAACGCGACGATCAGCGCCCAGCACACCAGTTCCAGCGAGGCGGCGCCATAAGTGACGACGACCTCGCTGATCTCCCGGTTGTCCTGGGAGCGACCGAGATCCCCCTGCATGAGCCCGGAGAGGTAGTCCCAATATTGGGCCAGGATCGGCCGGTTCAACCCGGCCGCCTCCTTGCGCGCCTCGATCTGCTGCTGCGTCATGCGCCCGCCCATCGCGGCGCTGATCGGGTCGCCGACCACCCGCATCAGGAAGAACACGACCGTCACCAAGATCCACGCGGTCACCGGGATCAGCAGCAGGCGCACGCCCAGGTAGCGCAGCAGCGCCAGGTGCCGGGAATCGTCGCCGCCCTCGAGCATTCGCGGCAAGCCGAAGCGCCGGGCCCGGGGCTGCGCCGTATCCGGCGCTGTTGTCGTCCCGGGCCCGGCCGTGTCGCCGGAACTCACTTGCTCAGCACCGTATAGCGGAACTTGAACGACGAGTCGAGCGTCTGCTCGACGCCCTGCACGTCGGTACCCGCGACCGCGATCTGCTTGCCGGACAGCAGCGGAACGATCGGCAGGAAGTTCTGCGCCAGATCACGCTGTACCTGCCGGATCTGCTCCATCCGCTTGTCCTTGTCGGGCTGGGTCGCCTCCGCGATCAGCTGCGCGGAGATGCCCGGGTCCTCGAAATGCGACTGCAGGAAGTTGTTCGGACCGAAGAAAGGGCTGAGGTAGTTGTCCGGGTCCGGGAAATCCGGGAACCAGCCGAACTGGTAGAGCGGGTACGCGTCGCGGGCCCGTTCGCGCTGGTAGGTGACCCATTCGGTGGATTGCAGGTTGACCCGGAACAGTCCGCTGGCCTCCAGCTGCGACTTGATCGCCGCGTATTCCTCTGAGCTGCTGGAGCCGTAGTGGTCCGGGTTGTATTGCAGGTTGAGTTCGACCGGCGTCGCGACACCGGCGTCGGCGAGGAACTTCGCCGCCCGATCTTTGCTGGGCTGAGCGCCGTAGATGTCCTTGAACGGCTCCGCCGCGCCCGGCATGCCCTGCGGCACGGATGAGTACGCGGGCAGATAGGTGTTCTTGTAGACGCCGTCGGCCAGCGCGGCCCGGTCGACGGTGGCGGCGACGGCCTTGCGCACGGCCAGCTTCTGCTCCGGCGTGCCGCCCGGCATGGTGTTCAGGTTGAACACGATGTAGCGCAGCTCGCCGCCGGGCCCCTCGTGCACGGTGACCTTGCGGTCGCCACGCAGCGATTCGATGTCGGTGGGCGTGAAGGAGCGGTATCCGACGTCGAGCGACCCGTTCTGCAGGTCCAGCTTCATGTTGTCGGTGGTCGCGTAGTACTTGGTCGACACCGTCTTGGTCTTCGGGGTGCCGAGAACGCCGTTGTAGTCGGCGAACGCCTGGTACTCGACCAGCTTGTTCTTGTCGTAGCTCGCGATGGTGTACGGGCCGGAGTAGCCCTTGGCCCGCACCACGTCCTCGTCCGCCATCACCTTGTCGGGCGCGTACACCTTCTCGTCGACGATCGGTCCGGCCTGGGTGGGCAGGATGGCCGGGAAGGTCTGGTCGTTGGCGACCTTCAGCGTGAACGCGACGGTGCGCGGGTCGACGACGTCGGTCTTCTCCAGGTTGCCCAGCAGCGAGGCGGGCCCGTTCGGATCGTTGATCCGCAGCATCCGGTCGAAGGAGAACTTGACGCTGGCCGCGGTCAGCGGGTTGCCGTTGGCGAACTTCAGGCCCTCTTTGAGGGTGCACGTGTACACCGTCGGCGCGGTGAACTCGCATTTCTGCGCCGCGTCCGGCCGCGGGGTCGCGTCGCCGGGCGCGAAGTTGAGCAGATACTGGTAGATCTGCGTTTCGGCGACCAGCGACCCGTTGTCATAGGCGGCCGCCGGGTCGAGCGAGAAGATCTTGTCGGTGGTACCAGCCACCAATCCGGCGCCGCCGCCGTCGCCGGTTCTTCCGGAACCGCAGCCCGCCACCATCGACGCCGCCAACGCCACCAGGCCGACGGCCGCGATGGTTCGCGCCCCGGTCCGTCGCCCAATCCTCGAATTCCTCATCACGGCCCCACTTCTCGAGCGCCGCACCGCGTTCCCCTGGATCGCAGGCCCGGTGCGGACACGGGTGAACTTCCGATCTGATCGGCACCGTACCCACGAAGCATTTTCGGCACGTTACGTTTTCGAAGAAAAATTGCCCCGCCGCCAGCAGGGGTTATGCGTCCCGTCGATGACGCGGCGGAAAAAACCGGTCGTACGTCCAGAATTGCCGCAGACCGCGTGAGGTGATGTCTCGAGTACGCCACATCGAGATGCGCGACAGTATGCATCCCTGAGACAATCCCGAGCTGACCGGCCAACCCATCGAATGGTGCCCCTGAGAGCTTGCGCTGTTGCTGATCAGACACGTCACGTGGTGACGTACTCCGCGTACGGCGTCGCCAGGTCCCACAGCCGCGCTTGTACGCCCCGGCAGTACTCCGCGATCCGCGGATCGGTGGTCACCGCAGTGCTAGCCGGTTTGCCGTTGGCGTCGGACAGGTTGAAAGCGACACGTTCGTCATCGAATAACCACCAGTCATCTGGTGGGACTTCCCCGGCGAGATGACGGGGCAAATACCGGATGTTCTCCCCGGATTCGATGTTCCGGCCCGTAATGGACAGTAGCCAGCGGTGGTAGTCGCTGTGTGGCACGGTGACGACGCGGACCCGGCTCACGGATACGCCTCTAGCGGTGGTTTCCCCCATGAGCCCGTGCCACGGGACAGGCGGCTCGTTCGGTGGTGGCTCCCCGTTGAGGAACGCTCGCAGTCGGTTGTTCTCGGCAGGCTCGGCGTACGAGTCCCGGACTTCGAGGTGGAACGCGCTGCGTCGTAACCCACGGAACCATTCCGGCCAGGGATCACCGTCGACCAGTAGCACCGTAGAACGTCCTCACTTTCTTCTCGACCTCGATAGCTGCCTCATCGTCTGCCAGTTCGAGCTGTGAGCAGGGACAGGTCGCGCAACGGACGGCCGGGATGCAACTGAGTCGCCGCTGAACGGCGGTCCACCCACCGAGAAGTCCGCGCGTATCTAGGCGGCATCCCTAACCGAATGGCCCTATTGACGATGGAGTATGCGCATCGCGGCCCTCGCTGTCGGCTGACAACGACCACTGAGCCGCTATTCAGTCGCCGATGGCTGACCGAGCAGGTAGTCCTTCAACCGAGGGGAACCGGTGCGCGCGGTCTCCACGATATTCACTGCCTCACGCCCGGTCAGACCGAGCCGCTGCGCCAGCTCCAGTGGCACTACGTAGGCGTCGCCAACAATCTCTACGAGCAGCCGATTACGGGCCTGCTCCGCTGCGTGGACTTCGTCGCGGGCCTGCTTGAACCGGTCGGACCGCGACGGGGGACGTCCTCCCTCGCTGCGCGCGAACACTTCGCCAGTGCCGAGAAGCGCGGCCTTGGCTCGCTCGATCCGAGCCAACACTTCCGCTTCCCGCTCCATGCTCACGCCATCACGACATTCCGAGCCGCGAGGTTCTAGTCGAGCACGTTCTTCCCGATTGCCGCCAGCATCCTCCGTGATGAAGCCGCCCGGATCTGGATTGAAATCTGCGCCAGCGCTCATGCGACGCGGCTACAGCGTCATCCCCGCGTGGTGCGCGAGGTGTTGCAGCCGATCGCTGGCACGGCGCTGTCGCGTCGCAACCGTGCCGATGATGTCCTTCGTGGCCGGGGACGCCGCGAAGTGTTCAGGCGACGCGATACGGGATTCGTGCAGGGCGTCCATCGCCTCATCCAGTTTCCCGGCCTGCAAGTAGGCGCGGGAGGCATCGAGCCAGAAGTACGCCTTCCGCTCCACTGCCATCCCCTTCGGCAGGTGGGTGCCTTTCGCAATCTCGATGGCGCGGCCTGGCTCGCCGAGATCGACCTCTGCACACAGCTGGTACAGCCTGACGTTCGCGGGCCCGACCGGGCTGCCGTAGACGACGCGGTCACCGAATCCGCGGGCCAGCAGCTCCGCTTCCGCCAAGTGCGCCCTGGACGTGTCGGCGTCACCAGTCGCTGCCGCGATGGTGCCTGCCCGCATGTGGAGGATGCTGTACACCGCCGCGGCGGTCTGATCCTCCTCCACAAGGGGATCTATGTCGGCCATCGCGCGGGTGAGCAGGCGTAGAGCTTGCCGTGTTGCGCCGACGCGTGCGAGGGTCGCGGCCTTCACGTAGTGGGTGGTGGCGAGTAGCAAGGGGTCACCGGCGCGGGAGGCCGCCCACTCCATGCGCTCGGTCGCGGTCAAGCTCAGATCGGCATAGCCGAGTTTGTGGGCGACGGTGTTCGCGGCCCGGTATGCGTCGGTCAAGAGGGCGTATGCAGGTTTGCCAGCTTCGTGCCCGGAAATCAGTAGCCGGTCAATGAGTTCGGGCAATACGCCGACGATCTTCCGATACTGTGTGTCGCGTCGCCATTGGCCGACCTTGGCGACGAGGTCGTGCAGCTTGTCGATCGGTTCGGGCTCCAGCTCCGGATCCATGAGGTCGATCGCGGCAAGGGCACGACGCAGAACCGGCAGGGTGTCCATGATCTCGATGGGTTCATCGCCTCCGTACAGCCGGGACGCGTCCACTTGCAGGGCCGTGGCGACGGAGCCGATCCAGACGGTGGATGCCTTGGCTTTGCCCGTCTCGACCTGGGCAAGCATCGAACGAGAAACGTTCGCGCGCTGCGCGAGCTGGTGTTGCGTCAGACCGCGTAGCTTGCGGATCTTCCCGATCCGGGCGCCGACCGATTCGTCTCGAGTCACCCCCACACGCTACCAGTGAAATTTCGAACATTCTTCGAACATTCGCGGTCTACCAGGGATTTAACGTCGGATACGGCCCCGGCGCGGGGTGAGCCTGTTTCCTCATCTGGGCACACCGCCAACGTCTATCACTCAACTGGCGAGTGGAATCCCCTGCGCCGGGCGCCTTTCCAATTGGCGAGCAGGGAGGGGTTTGACGGTGGGTCGGGACGACGACGCTGTCGGCGATGATTTCACGGCGTTGCTGCGCCACGTGCAGGCCGAGGACGATCGGGTTACCGAATCCGAAAAGCGCCTAACCCAACGAGCAGTCCGGCTGTCGCAGGTCGGGCAGTGGGCGACAAGCGATGAAACGCCGTATGGGCCGCTATCGCGTGTGCGGTGTCCCGATACTCAGCATTGCTTGCGGCTCGCCCCTTTCGAAGACGGCCGGATCGGGCCGCACCATCGCAACATTCCCGGCGGGTGCAAGTGGGTCGGCACCGAGGTACTGGACGACCGGCAGCGCATCCCACGCGAATACCTGATCACCATCGGCGACACCACCGGTATCGACCGCAAGCGGCTGCCACGTGAGCGGCGGTGACTGGAATGACCGACACGACAGCACATCTGGCGGACGATGCCACCATGGTTCTGGCGGACACTCCGGTGTCCCGGTGCCGGTTCTATCAGCGGGTGTGCGGGCTGCCCGCGCGGATAGATCCGCAGATGGGCCGAATCTTCGTGCTGTCCGGCAGCGTCGGCGCGATCACCGTGCCCGCGCAGCTCGGCGCGCTGGTGAAAAACCATCTGAACCGGGCCGCACCGGCTGGGCCGATCATCTCGCATCCACGGTCGAAGCGATGGACATTTCTGATCAGGCCGGATGTCCGCGATGAGATGCCGCTGTTCACCGAGCTGTTCCGGCTCAACGCGACCTTGGCTCCGATCGGAGCGCAGATCGCGCTGCCCTCCCCCGCCGATGAGGCTGGGGCTGTGGGGTTTCGGCTGTGGGCGCAGGCCCCACGCGACTCCTACCGGCCGTCCGGGCTGGCGGTGATCGAGGCCATCCGCACCTGCGTGCGTCCGCGACCAGGGCCGCAAAGGTGAACCGCATGGCCGAGCGGCGCATTACGGAGCTGAACGGCGAGACCGTGGTGTGGCGGGTTGAGGCGGGGGTGATCCGTGTGCTGCTGGTGCAGCGCGCGGACGGTTCGAGCATCCGATTCCGCACCCCACCGTCACTGGGTGAGTGCGTCGACCTCATTCCGCGCTCGCTGTGGGAACAGATCCGCTACCAGCACGAACGACCGAGAATCGACTAATGGGAGGAATGGAACCGAAGCCCCATGACTCGTCGTAGGCCGACGCAGCTTTGCCCTCCCAGCCGTCCGCGACAAAGACGCCGGTTGATCGGTGGGTAACTGCTCTGGCCTGCAAACAGTACAGGATGTACAGTTTGTACATGGCAGAGCTTGCTTATGATCGCCCTACACAGATTCCGACGCTATCCTTCACCGAGGCACGCGCGCGCTTCACCGAGATCGTCGGACGCGCCGAATACGCGAAGGTGCCTACGGTCATCACCAAGCGTGGCCGCGAAGTCGCTGTGGTGATGCCGGTCGAAGCATTGTCGTACTTGCTGGCCCGCCTGCCCCGGGACAGTGGACGCAAGAGCATTGCCGAAACAATCGAACGCCTGGCCGAGATCGGCGCCGGAACCGGGCTCACCCATGAGCAGGTCATCGAAGCAATCCGGGAGGTTAGGGAGGACGACGAGTGATCGTCCTGGAGACCAGTGCGCTGATCGAACTGCTCACCGATCAGCGCAGCCTGCGTCACTCGGTCGCTGCCCGACTGCTGGCCGAAGAAGCGATGGGTGAAAAACCTTATGCCCCGGCACTCATCGACGCCGAGGCCGCCAAGGTCCTGCGGCGGTTGTCCCGTAAGGAGCTTCCCAACGAGCGGGCCACCGCGGCGATCGATGAAATGGCTGCCATGGATATGGTTCGCTGTACGTTCGAGCACCTGCTGCCCCGTGTTTGGGAACTGCGGCACAACATGTATCCATTCGATGCGGTATACGCAGCATTGGCTGAGGACCTCGGTGCCCCGTTGGTGACCAGCGATATGAAATTCGAGCCCCTGGCAGTGAGTGGCATCATCCGATGCAGCGTCGAAACCCTGACACCGAGCGCGGACCGAGTCCGGCAACTCGATAACTGAGATGCCGAGCGGGACAGCGTCCGGCACCCACCGTGTTGCTTCTGGCGGCTCTCGACAAGAGAGCCGCTACCGGTACGGGTGAGCAAAGGACTGTCAGCGGCAGGCAGTCCAGGTTCACGGACGGCTCAGGGCGCTCGCGTTCGCGTTCTCGCTCAACAGCGCGGCCTCGGACTGGCCGGTCAGCATGCCCTCGAGCACGTTCTTCCCGATGGCCGCCTCGGTGGGCAGCGGGATCGGATAGTCGCCGTCGAAGCATGCCGAGCACAGCCGGGAGCGCGGCTGCTCGGTCGCGGCGATCATGCCGTCGATGGAGATGTAGCCGAGGGTGTCGGCGCCGATCGAGCGGCGCACGCCCTCGACCATGTCCGCGACATCGTCTTCGGTGCCCGCGCCGTTGGCGATCAGCTCCGCGCGCGAGGCGAAGTCGATGCCGTAGAAGCACGGCCACTTCACCGGCGGCGAGGCGATCCGCACGTGGATCTCCAGCGCGCCCGCCTCGCGCAGCATGCGGACCAGCGCGCGCTGGGTGTTGCCGCGCACGATCGAGTCGTCCACGACGATCAGGCGCTTACCGCGGATGACCTCGCGCAACGGGTTGAGCTTCAGCCGGATGCCCAGCTGACGGATGGTCTGACTCGGCTGGATGAACGTGCGCCCCACATAGGCGTTCTTCATCAGGCCTTGGCCGTAGGGCACACCCGATCCCTGCGCGTAGCCGACCGCGGCCGGCGTGCCGGATTCGGGGACCGGGATCACCAGATCCGCCTCGACCGGATGCTCCTTCGCCAGACGGCGACCGATCTCCACCCGGGTGGCGTGCACCGACCGGCCCGCGATGGTGCTGTCCGGCCTGGCCAGATACACGTACTCGAAGACGCAGCCCTTGGGCTCGGGATTGGCGAAGCGCATCGAGCGCACGCCGTCGGCGTCGATCGCCAGCAGTTCGCCGGGCTCGATCTCGCGGACGAACGCGGCGCCCACGATGTCCAGCGCGGCGGTCTCACTGGCAACGACCCAGCCACGCTCCAGCCTGCCCAGGCACAGCGGGCGAACGCCGTGCGGGTCGCGCGCGGCGTAGAGGGTGTGCTCGTCCATGAAGGTCAGGCAGAACGCGCCCTTCAGCGTGGGCAGCAGTTCCATCGCGGCCTGCTCGATGCTGGAATCGGCCGCGGCGTGCGCGAGCAGGGCGGTGACCACATCGGAGTCCGACGTCGCCGCGGCGGGCTGCGGACGGCCGCCACGCACCGTGGCGCCGAGCAGACCGAGTTCGCGTGCGCGACCGGCCAATTCGGCGGTGTTGACGAGATTTCCGTTGTGTCCCAACGCGAGCCCGGAGCCGACCGCGGTGGTACGGAAGATGGGCTGGGCGTTCTCCCAGGTCACTCCGCCGGTGGTGGAGTAGCGACAGTGGCCGACGGCGATGTGACCGGGCATGGCCGCCAGGGTCTGCTCGTCGAATACCTGGCTGACCAGACCGAGATCCTTGAAGACCAGGATCTGCGAGCCGTCCGACACCGCGATGCCCGCCGCCTCCTGCCCACGGTGCTGCAACGCATACAGGCCGTAATACGTGAGCTTGGCCACTTCTTCGCTCGGCGCCCAGACTCCGAAGACACCACACTCCTCGCGCGGCTCGTTCTCGTCGGCGTCCGGAGCGGAAATCGAGGTGGCGGAAGTGCTGTCGACCGGCAGTTCGGCGTTGGTCACCGTTTGCTCCCTGTTCGGGCGGGCTGGGGGCAGATTTCATTCTACGGGTGCACGCCCGTGCCTTCGCACCGCCATCGCATCCGAGCAGCAATTCGCCGATGACCGAAGCAACAGATTTTCCCCGCCGTCAGCTGTTACCGTGCGCAGCGTGACGACGACGGATGACACGGGCGAACCGGCGCCCGACACACCCGGCGACCGCAGGCCATGGCCTCGAATGGTGCTGTTCCCCCTCGCCGTGCTGACCCTGCTGACCGCGCTGCTCGGCATCATGTACCTCGACTACGTCGTCGATCCCGAGAAGAACCTGCACGATTTTCCGGTCGCCCTGGTCAACCAGGACGTCGGGGACGTGATCGGCAGCGGGGACGAGCGCAGGCAGGTGAACTTCGGCAACCAGATCACCGAAGCGCTGGCGCAACGCGTGCCGTCGGACAAGGTCGACCTGCGCGTGATCAGCATCAGCGAGGCGGAGCGGCAGATGCAGTCCGGGCAGGTGTACGGCGCGATCGTGATCCCGAGCGATTTCAGCAAGCGCCTCGGCATTCTCGGTGTGGGCAGTGTCATACCGGGTGACATTCAGCGACCCATCATCACGGTGCAGACGAACCCGCGTACGGGTGCGTTCGGCACCCAGATCGTGCTCCGGATCGGCGACCAAGCGCTGACCGAGGTGAACCGGCAGGTCGGTCAGCAGCTGACCGATCAGGTCAACGCGCAGCTGGCCCCGCGACCAGGCGGACCGCCCGCGCCCGAACTGTCCGGCGCGACCAGGGTCGCGCTCGCCTCCCCGGTCCAGGTGGTCGTGCAGCAGTACCACCCGCTGCCCGACGGCAGCGGTCAAGGCCTCACCGCGTTCTTCTACGCGCTGCTGTTGCTGCTGGCCGGAGTGGTCGGCGCGATGGTCATCCACACCATGATCGACGCCCAGCTCGGTTTCGTGCCCACCGAGTACGGGCCGTGGTACGTGCACTATCCGCCGACGCCGATCTCGCGGTTCCGGACGCTGCTGATCAAGTGGGGCGTGTTCGTGCTGGCGGCGAACATCGTCGCCGGGGTGTTCCTGATCGTCGGCACGCTGCTGGACATGCCGATCGACAATCCGCTCGCCCTGTTCCTCTACAGCGCGCTGGCGATGATCGCGGTGGGCGTGACCGGGCTGTCCATGCTGGCGGCGATCGGCTCGGCGGGGCTGCTGGTGAACCTGATCCTGTTCGTCATCCTCGGACTGCCGTCCTCCGGCGGCACCGTGCCGATCGAGGCGACGCCGCGGTACTTCGGCTGGCTGGCCTCGTTCGAGCCGATGCACCAGGTGTTCCTCGGCGTGCGGTCGATTCTGTATTTCGACGCGAAGTTCGAAGCCGGACTCACCCGCGGGGTGTGGATGGCGGTGCTCGGGCTCACGATCGGGCTGGTGTTCGGCGCGGTGGTCACCCGCTTCTACGACCGCAAGGGGCTGGAGCGGCGCAACCGCGTCCAAGCGTGAGCCGCCCGCGGCCGGAATGATGGTCGACGTGACAACCGCGATCACCCGCGGCGCTCGCCGAACGCTCTTGCGCGAGGCGGCGTTCACGCTGGTCTTCGGCTCCCGCCCCGGTATCAAAACGGCTCTGCTCGAACGGTTTACGAGCAAGTCCTGACTGTGCCCGGTCGCGACGGAGCGGGCGTTAGGCGGTCGCGGCCCGGGTGATCGGCAGCCAATGGCCTATTTCGGCCGCGCGTGTGCCGGACGCGCTGACCGCACCGGAGTCGACCGCGGCATCGAAATCGAGCAAGCCAGTGGCCAGCAGCAGCCAAGTACGGGGATCTGTCTCCACCACGTTCGGCGGGGTGCCCCTGGTGTGCCGCGGGCCCTCGACGCACTGCACCGCGACGAACGGCGGTACCCGGACCTCCACCGAGTGCCCCGGCGCCGAGGCCGCCAGCGAACGCGCCGTGGTTCGCACCGCCGCCGCGAGTTCGGTGCGAGCGGGCGCGCCGGACGACTCGTCGCGCAGCCACTCGCTCACCGCCGCCACCGCCGCCCGCATCTCCGCTGGATCCACCGTCCCTCGCGCCACCCAGCAGACCTTACTTCCCGCTCCCGACACCCGAGACCCCACTCAACACAGGCGCCCGGGCGCACACCCTGGAAGGCGCGGGGAGGCGGGCGACTGTAGCGAAACGGTCAGGCGGCCTTTGCCGCACACCGTTTCGCAATCGTTGACTATTTCGTTACGACTGCGGCGGGCAGCGGACAACAAGTGGCTGCCACCAGGGCTGATGCCGCGCTCAGCTGCACGGGCCGTTTCCACGGCGGCGGGCCGAGCGCGACGGAACCGTGTGATCGTGCCGGTCAGCGTTCGCCGAAGGATGCCCCGAGGTGGCGGGCCAGGCGCGGGGTGATCGCTCCACCCACATTCATGGCCAAGTGCAGCAGTGCCGGTGCGAGGGCATCGGCGGTGCGGCGGCGCAACCCGCTGAAGACGAGGCCGCCTGCCGTGGTGACGGCGATCGTGGCGGGCACACTGTCGCCCGCCACACGCGCCGGTGTGATGTGCCAGAGGCCGAAGGTCGCCGCACTGAGCACAGCGCCCGCGCGCGGACCGAAGGCGTTGTCCACGATCGGGTCCAGCGTGCCGCGGAAGATGAGCTCTTCGGTGTAGACCGTCCCGATCGGGATGTGTACGGCCACCCACTCCACCGTCGACACTTCGGGCCTGCGGTCGCCGATCGCGCCCACTCTCCGCCGTGCCGCCGGAAGGGCAAGGGCGGCACAATAACTCGCCGCGACGGCGGACGCGGCGAGCAGCCCGTAGCGCAGGCCGCCCGGGGAGTACCAGTTCGTCCGGTCGCGCAATGCGAGCGCGTACCCGGTGGCGAAACCGGCGTTGGCGGCGGTGCGGCCGCGCACTCCGAGCCCGAGGCGGGGCAGCACGAGGTTGCTCCAGGCCAGGGGAAGCGCCACGGCGGCAACCGTGCCCGTAAGCCGCGCTCCGGTCACTTGGTCGTCCGCTCGAAATCCTCCGCGGCATCCACCTCGGAACGAATGCGTTCGGACCGCTCCGCGGTCCAGTCCGGCGGCGCCGCGATGGCCGCCCAACCGTCCAGCACCAGGCTGCCGTAGCGGTGCCCGTGTCCGTCGGTGACGCCCTGCGCGTTGGTGAGGTCCGCGGCGACCTGCCAGAAGGTGACGAACGGCCACCAGCGCATCTGCGAGGACACGTCCGAGCCGCGCGGCTCGGACAGCCAATCCGGACGCGAGAAGATCAGATCCGTCGACCACCAGACGATCGGGTCGGACGCGTGCTGCAGATAGACGATGCGCGGCGGCCGCCATTCCGAGGTGGGCCGCGCCAGGTCGGCGGCGTCGGAGGCGAACCGGACCACGAGCCCGTCCGCGTACACCGGCTCGACCTCGCCCGAACCGGGATCGCGGCGCTCGACGAACTGCTGCCACAGCCGGTTGGAGTTCGGCGGACCGACCCACAGCGCGCCGTTCACCTTGGCCCGCAGATCGGCCAGCCCGTCGAACGCCGCCTCGGACCCCTGCGAACCCAGACTCTCCCCGTACACGAGCAGTTTGGGTCGCTGCTGTGGCGGGCGCGCGGTCCAGTGCTGGTACACCGCGTCGAACAGGTCCTTGCCCGCCGCGGCGGCCTTGCCGCGGTCGGCCAGGAACGACAGCACGCTCGGCAGGTAGGAGTACTGCGTGGCGACGATGGCGGTGTCGCCGTCGTACATGTACTCGATCGCCCCGGCCGCCAGCGAGTTCACCCAGCCGGTTCCGGTGGTGGTGACCACGACGAGCACCTGCCGGTCGAACGCCCCGGTCCGCTCCAGCTCGGCCACCGCCAGCTCGGCCGGTTCCTCGTCCCTGTCGACCGACTCCAACCCCACGTAGGCCCGGATCGGTTCCTTCGCCGGGCGGCCGGTGACCGAGGTGATCCGGCTGGCGGTGGGACCGTGCGAGACGAACCACCGCCCTTCGAACCCGAGGGTCTCCCATTTCGCCAGGGAGACCGGGCTGCCGGAGCGCTCCGGTTGCTGCGGCTGGACCGCGTTCACCGAGGTGTAGTCGTTGCGCACGCTGAACGCCGAGTTCGCCACCGCGAAGAACGCCCGCACCGCCACACCGTTGAAGATCGTGACCGCGAACACCACCAGAACGAGGAACCCGGCGGCGGGCGCCAACTCGCGCGGCACCCGCACCCACCGGTTGAGCAGGCGAGCCAGGAAACGGATGATCTCCCGCACCGTCCGGTACACCGCCACCGCCGCGGCGCCGACGGCCACGCTGAGCAGCCCGGTGCGCAGGTAGGCGGGCGTGGTCGTGCCCGCCATCCCCATCAGCGCGGTGATCTCGCGCTGCCACCGCGCCGATTGCACCAGCATGAGGGCGGCGCTCAGCGCGGCGGTGAAGAGGATGGCCGACTTCGCCGCGTAGCGCACCCAGGTGGGCGGTGGGGAGAACTTCAGTCGCGGCCGCACCCACAGCCGGAACAACCACTCCAGCAGGCAGCCGACCCCGTACCCGAGCGCGGCGTTGATCCCGCTGATCAACCCCTGGAACAGCCAGTCGCGCGGCAGCAGCGACGGCGTCACCGACAACGCGAAGAACACCGTCGCGACCACCAGGCCGACGTAGTTCAGGTCGATGATCTCCTCGGCGCGCCGGACCACCGCGACGGTGCGCGTACGCAGCCTCCGCATGGTCCCGGCGGTCTCCAGCATTCGACCAGTATGGCGGTCGCCACCGACGTTCCGGCGCGTCGCCCGACAGAACACGGGCGCGACCGGCGCGGATCACGCTGAACGGTTGCCCAGCGCCCGGAATCGAACTCGCCCATGGCAACTACCCAGTCCGCTCGAGTAGTTGTACGCGGGCGCGCGGGCGGCGCCGTCCGCAGACTTCCTATCCATGAGCACATCGAGCGCACGCCCGAGGGCCACAGCGGCTTTCGTCGCGCAAGCCGCGATCGCCTTCGGCGTCAGCTTCATCGGGGTGGGCATCGGCATCGTGGCTCTGCCCTTGGACATCTGGCAGCGCGGATTCCTCGCGATGTCGGTCCTTTTCCTGGTCACGAGCACCTTCACGCTGGCGAAAGTGGTTCGGGACCAGCACGAAGCGGCGACCATTCACGGTCGCATCGACCAGGCGCGGATGGAAAAACTGCTCGCCGAGCACGATCCGTTCACATCCGTCGCCTGACCACGCGCACCTGGGCGGGCCCGGTAATCGAGGGGTCCAGGCCCGCCCAGGTGGGCGTTCAGACCGCGCCCGCGCCGAACAGCTTCGGCAGCGTGCCCTCGTGCGCGGCCCGCAGCTTGTCCATGGTGATCGAGAAGTGGCCCTGCACCTCAACCGAATCCGAGCCCTGGTCCACCACGCCGATGCGCACCCATGGCAGCTCGCGCGCCGTGCACATGCGGGTGAACCTGGTCTCCTCCGACCGCGGCACGGCGACCAGCACCCGCCCCGCCGACTCGGAGAACAGCATCACGAACGGGTCGGCGTCCTCGGGAAGCAGGATCCGGCAACCGGTCTCACCGGCGAGCGCGGCCTCGACGACGGCCTGCGCGAGGCCGCCCTCGGACAGATCGTGCGCCGCACTGATCATGCCGTCGCGGGAACCGGCGGTGAGCACCTCGGCGAGCAACTGCTCGCGGGCGAAATCGACCTTCGGCGGGACGCCGCCGAGATGGTCGTGCGCGACCTGCGACCAGATCGAACCGCCGAACTCGTCGTGCGTCTCGCCGAGCAGGATCAGCGTCTCGCCCGGCTCCAGGCCCAGGCCGGTCGGGATGCGGCGGTGCACGTCGTCGATCACGCCGAGCACGCCGACCACCGGGGTCGGCAGGATCGCGGTCTGGCCGGTCTGGTTGTAGAAGCTGACGTTGCCGCCGGTCACCGGGATGCCGAGCGCCACGCAGCCGTCCGCGAGACCGCGCACCGCCTGCTGGAACTGCCACATCACGCCGGGGTCCTCCGGCGAACCGAAGTTCAGGCAGTTGGTGACCGCCTTCGGCGTGGCACCGGTGGTGGCCACGTTGCGGTAGGCCTCGGCCAGCGCCAGCTGCGCGCCGGTGTAGGGGTCCAGTTTGGTGTAGCGGCCGGACGCGTCGGTGGCCAGCGCGATACCGCGGCCGGTCTCCTCGTCGATCCGGATGACGCCCGCGTCGGCGTGCTCGGCCAGGACGGTGTTGCCGCGCACGTAGCGGTCGTACTGCTCGGTGATCCACTTGCGGCTGCACAGCTGCGGGCTGGAGATCATCTTCAGGAGGGTGTCGCGCAGCTCGTCGTCGGTCTTCGGCCGGGTCAGCCGGTCGGGGGTGTCGGCGATCAGCGCGTCCTGCTCGTCGGGGCGCGCGACCGGGCGCTCGTACACCGGGCCCTCGTGCGCGACGGTGCGCGGCGGCACGTCCACCACGGTCTCGCCGTTCCAGGTGACCACCAGCCGGTCGCCGTCGGTGACCTCGCCGATCACCGTGGCGAGCACGTCCCACTTGCGGCACACGGCCATGAACGCGTCCACGTTCTCCGGGGTGACCACCGCGCACATGCGCTCCTGCGATTCGCTGGAGAGCACCTCGGCGGGGGTCATGTTGGCCGCGCGCAGCGGCACCTTGTCCAGCTCGATGCGCATGCCGCCGTCCCCGGCGGCCGCGAGCTCGGAAGTGGCGCAGGACAATCCGGCGCCGCCCAGGTCCTGGATGCCGACCACCAGCTTGGCCGCGTACAGCTCGAGACAGCACTCGATGAGCACCTTCTCGGTGAACGGGTCGCCGACCTGCACCGAGGGCAGCTTCTTGCGGCCGGTGCCGGACTCGTCGCCGGAGAAGGTGTCCGACGCCAGCACCGACACGCCGCCGATGCCGTCCAGTCCGGTGCGCGCGCCGAACAGCACGATCTTGTTGCCGGCGCCGGAGGCGAAGGCCAGGTGCAGGTCCTCTACCCGCATCACGCCGGCGCACAGCGCGTTCACCAGCGGATTGCCCTGGTAGGAGGCGTCGAACACGGTCTCGCCGCCGACATTGGGCAGGCCGAGGGAGTTGCCGTAGCCGCCGACGCCGCGGACCACGCCGTCCACCACGCGACGGGTGTCGGCCGCGTCCGCCGCGCCGAAGCGCAACTGATCCATCACCGCGATCGGACGCGCGCCCATCGCCATGATGTCGCGCACGATGCCGCCGACACCGGTGGCCGCGCCCTGGTACGGCTCGACGTAGGAGGGGTGGTTGTGGCTTTCCACCTTGAAGGTGACCGCCCAGCCGTCGCCGACGTCCACCACGCCCGCGTTCTCACCGATGCCCGCGAGCATGGACGCGCGCATCTCGTCGGTGGTGGTCTGGCCGAAGTAGCGCAGGTGCACCTTCGAGGACTTGTACGAGCAGTGCTCGCTCCACATCACCGAGTACATCGCCAGTTCGGCGTCGGTCGGCCTGCGGCCGAGGATCTCCTTGATGCGGGCGTACTCGTCGTCCTTGAGGCCCAGTTCTTTGTAGGGTTGCGGCACATCGGGGTTTGCTGCGGCTGCGCTGACAGTGTCGACCTGCGGAGTCACGAGGTACCAGGGTCCTTTCGGCCGGGCAGGGGGTCGGCAAGCCGGCGGAGCCGGCGGGGTGGGCGAACTCAGCGAAGCGACGAGCGTTGTCACTGGGTTGCGGCGAGATGCCTGGGTGTAAGTCTAAAGGCAGTGGGTACGGGCAACGCAGGTGAGGCCGCCACGGCGGAGCCGAGGGTTCGCGGGAGGGTCCGCGCGAGGGATTTCCGGGGGCGATGTCGGCAGCCGGGTGGACCGGCTGAGCGGCGGTGAGCACCGGCTACTCTGAGCCGGTGAACGAAGGATCGGGGGTCGCGAATCCGGGTGGGCGATCAGCCGCCACGCGATCCCGGAGCGGAGATCCCGCCGCCGCGCCCAGCAGCGCGCCGAACCTGTCCTCGCCGCAAGTGCGCTGGCTGATCGCAGCCATCGCCCTGTTCGCGGTGTCAGCGATGGTGTCCCTGGTAGCGCACTGGTGGCACGGCTACATCGATCTGCAGGTCTATCGCAACGGCGCCCGGGTGTGGTTGGACGGCGGCGAGCTGTACGGCCCGATGCCGCCGGTCGAGGGCATCGGACTGCCGTTCACCTATCCCCCGCTGGCCGCGTTGTTCTTCGCGCCGCTGGCCCTGATGCCGCTGACGGTCGCCGAGGTCCTGGTGACCGCCACCTCGGTGGCGAGCCTGGCTATCTCGCTGGGGTTGGTGCTGACGCGCCTGCGTCCCGAGCTGTCCCGGCCGACTGTGCTCACCCTGGTCGTCGGCGCGGTGGCGGTGGCGCAGTTCCTCGAGCCGATCCGCCAGACCTTCGGCTTCGGCCAGGTCAACCTGGTGCTGATGGCCGCCATCGCGCTGGACTGCCTGGTGCGCAAACCGTTCTGGCCGCGCGGCATGCTCATCGGCATCGCGGTGTCGGTGAAGCTGATCCCGGCCGGTTACCTGCTGTACTTCCTGCTGCGCAAGGACTGGAAGGCCGCGGGCACGCTGGTGGTCTCCGCGATCGCGGCGGTCGGCCTCGGATTCCTGTTGTTCCCCAGCGATTCGGTGGACTACTGGTTCACCACCCTCGCCGATACCGGCCGGATCGGCCCGCCCTATTTCGCGGGCAACCAGTCCATCAAGGGCATGGTGTTCCGCCTCGGCGTCGACGATTCGGCGGCCACCCTGCTGTGGATCTCGTTGTCGCTGACAGCGGTCGCGCTCGCCGCGGTGTGGATGCGCAGGCTGATCGACGCGGGCGCGACCGTCGCGGCGCTGCTGGTCAACGCCGCGGCGATTCTGCTGGTCTCGCCGGTGTCCTGGTCGCATCACTGGGTGTGGATCGCACCCGCGCTGGTAATCGCCGCCGACCTGATGGTGCGCGGCGCGCGCAGCCCGCGGGTGATCGGCGCGGTCGCGGCGTGCACCCTGCTGTTCCTGATCGGTCCGCACTGGTTGTTGCCGCACTCGCGCGACCGCGAACTCGATTGGGCCTGGTGGCAGCAGGTCATCGGAAGTAGTTACGTGCTGGTCACGTTCGCGGTGTTCGTGGTCGGGGCCGTCACCTATCGCCCGGTGGTCTCGGGCGTCAGGAAGGCGGCCAGCGCCGCGGCGTAGGCCGGGACGTCGGACGCGCCCATCAGTTCGCGCGCCGAGTGCATCGCCAGCTGCGGCGCGCCGACGTCGACGGTCGGCATGCCGGTGCGGGCCGCGGTCATCGGCCCGATCGTGGAGCCGCAGGGCAGATCGGCGCGATGCACATAGCGCTGCAACGGAACTCCGGCCTGTGCGCAGGCCAGCGCGAACGCGCCCGCGCCGGTCGCATCGGTGGCGTAGCGCAGGTTCTGGTTGACCTTGAGCACCGGTCCGCCGTTCACCTCGATCCGATGCGCGGGCTCGTGCCGTTCCGGATAGTTGGGGTGCGTGGCGTGCGCCATGTCACCGGACGCGCAGACCGAACCGGCCAGCGCGGCAAGGTAGTCGGCGCGTCCGCCGCCGCGCGCGAGCACGACGCGCTCCAGCACGGCGGGCAGCAGATCCGACTGCGCGCCGCGATCGGACTGGCTGCCGACCTCCTCGTGGTCGAACATGGCCAGTACCGGGACCGCCGCGCCCGGCTGCTCGATCGCGGCCAGAAATGCCTGCAGGCCTGCCAAACAGGTGCCCTGGTTGTCCAGGCGCGGCGCGCTGACCAGGTCCTGGTCCCGGCCGACCAGCCTGCTCGGCGTCAAGTCGTGGGTCATCAGCTCCCAGCCGAGCACCTCGCCCGCGTCGACCTCGGCGCGCTCGGCGACGAAATCGAGGAACGCGCCGGACTCGGACCCGACGCCCCAGACCGCGTTGACGTGCCGCTGCGGGTCCAGCGTGACGCCCTTGCGGTCTTCGGACAGGTGGATGGCCAGCTGCGGCACCCGCAGGATCGGTTCGTCGATGCGAACCAGGTGCTCTCGCACCGTGTTTCCCTCGCGCACGCTCAACCGCCCCGAGACGCCGAGCTCGCGATCCAGCCAGGAGTTCAGCCACGCGCCGCCGTACGGTTCCAGGCCGACCAGCTGCCAGCCTGCCGAAGTCAGGTCCGGGTGCTGCTTGACCCGCAGGTTGGGGCTGTCGGTGTGCGCGCCGACCACACGGAACTGGGTCGCGCTGGCGTCGTCTCCGCTCGCCCAGGCGACCAACGATCCGCCGCGCACCACGTAGTGCCTGCCCGGGCCACCCGAGGGCCAGGGCTCCGATTCGGCCAGCCTGCTGAACCCGCGCGCGTCCAATTCCGAAGCCACCGTCCGGCAGACGTGGAACGGTGACGGAGACGCATCGATGAACGCGCACAGCCCGGCGGCCGTGGCTGCGGTGGTGGAAACGGGCATGCCTGCGATCCTAGGCGGCGGCGGCGCCTCCGCTCGTCCGGCGCGGCTTGGGACGGACTTCGTCCGACAGCACCCTTTCTGCGGCGGCCTCGCCTCCGCTCGTCCGGCGCGGCTCGGGACGGACTTCGTCCGACAGCGCCCTTTCTGCGGCGACCTCAGCCTCCGCTCAACGTGCGCAGCTTCAGACGGTTCTGTCCGACAGCGTCCTTTCGGCGGCCCCCTCAGCCCGCACTCAACCGGTGCGGCTTCAGGCGGAGTCCGTCCAGCAGCGTCCTTTTCTGCGGCTGCCCAACCAGCGCTCGCCCTGGCGCGGCTGTGAACGGCGGTCGTCCAACGCGCCTGTCATGGAATCGAGTGCCACGCTCGAGGAGCTACACCCGGGCCGATGTCGGCGCACGGCGCCGCCTTCGATACCACATTCCCCGGGAAACCGCGCGGCGCGAATACTCCCTCGGCCGCATCCATTCGGATTGGAACATAACAGTCAGAATGGTTTGGCGGACACCGGTGAAATCGTGCGTTCACGACATTCATCGGATGAATGTCGGTACTCCAGGGTATTTACTCCGACGCAATGGAAACCAGATCGAGCAGTCGCATGAGTTCGGTATATCGGCGCGCTCCGATTCGCCCCCGCAACGCCTGCTCGGCGCGCGCCTCTTCCGCGCGGACCTCGGCGACGAGGTCGGCACCGAGCCTGCTCAGCCCGATCAGGACGCGGCGCCGGTCGTCCTGCGCGGCGAGCCGGAAGATCAGGCCTCGTTCGGCCAGGTAGTCCGCGTGCCTGGTGGCCGAGGACGGCGCGAGCTGCGATTTGGCCGCCAGCTCGGTCATCGTGATGCCCGCGTCGCCACAGAGGTTCGACAGCATCGACCACTGATCCGGCGAGAGCTGTCTGGCGCACAGCGCCGCGTCCAAGTGCCGCACCCACCCGCGCTCCGCGGCACGCAGCGCGCCATGCAGCGTGGAATTTCCGCTTACAATGGTCGTCATTTAATTCCTGCCTGCCATGAATTTCGCTCGAACGAGAAGAAGAGTACCCAATGCCAGCGCTCGGCGAGAGCCCCGAGGGCACCATCGAGATCCTCAACATCGTTCCGCTGCAGGGACCGGGCGGTATCATCGCGCCGTCCTGCGAGGCGGCGATATCGCTGGCCGTCGAGGAAATCAACCACGGTGCGGGAATTCTGGGACGAGAAATTCGTACTACGAATATCGACGGCGGACGGCCACCGCATGAGGTCGCCGCCGAGGTCTCGGCGCTGCTGGCCACCGGCATGGTGCACGCCATCACCGGCTGGCACACCTCCGCGGTCCGGCGCGCCGTGGCGCGGGCCGGCGCCAGCCGGGTGCCCTACCTGTACGCGACCAGCCACGAGGGACTGACCGACGAACTACCCGGCGTGCTGCTGCTCGGCGAGCATCCGGCCGGGCAGACCGTGCCCGCCGTGCACTGGCTCGAACGCGAGTACGGCGTGCGGCGCTGGGCGATCATCGGCAACGACTACATCTGGCCGCGCCAGTCCGCCAAGGCGATTCGCGAGAGCCTGGCCGATCCGTCCGCGATCGTGCTGGAACAGTTCGTCCCGCTGGGTCTGCCGGACTTCTCCGGCTTCCTCACCCATCCGGCGCTGGACTCGGCCGACGCGGTGGTGATCCTGATGGTCGGCGCCGACGTGTCCCGGTTCAACCAGCAGTTCGCGGCCACCGGCCGCGCCGCGACACAGCCGCGGGTCAGCCCGGCAGCCGACGAGAACGTGCTGCTGGCGGCAGGCCCGGAGGCCAACCGGAACCTCTACGTGGCGTCCAGCTTCTTCCTCGACGACCGCACCGCCGACGGGCGCGACCGGCTGACCCGCTACCACCGAAGGTACGGCGCCTTCGCCCCGGCGCTCACCAGCTTCAGCAACGCCACCTACGACGCCATCCACACCCTGGGCGCGCTCGCACGGACGGTCGGATCACTCGAGGTGCCCGCGATCCTCGACGCCATCGACCAGGGCGTGGTCCTCGAAACCCCCGGCGGCCTACGGAGTTTCCGCGGCAACCAGGCCATCCAACACGGCTACCTGGCCCGTGCCGACGGCGTCGGCTTCGACATCGTCGACCGCATCGCCTGATCCGTATTCCGGTCTCGGGGAGCGCGGCGACGCCAACGTCAGTATTTCGCGCCGCGAATCGGGCTGGACAGAACCGCGCCGTGCGCCGGAGCAGCCAGGACTGCCGCGTCACTGAACGTTCCGGATTCCGGCGAACCGGCCGGTCATCCGCCGCGGGTCTAGGCCGAGACCAGGGTGTCCAGCACCGAGAGGAACAGGCCGAGCCCGTCGTCGCTAGGGCCGGTCAGGGGCTCGGTGGCGTGTTCGGGGTGTGGCATCAGGCCGACGACACGTCCGTTGGCGGAGGCGATGCCCGCGATGCCGCGCTGGGAACCGTTCGGGTTGCCGCCCGCGTAGCGGAAGACCACCCGGCCCTCGCCCTCCAGTTCGTCGAGCACGGCGGCCGAGGCCTGGTAGCGGCCCTCGCCGGACTTGAGCGGGATGAGGATCTGGGCGCCCGGCTCGAAACGGGACGTCCACACCGTCGACACCGACTCCACGGTCAGCCATTCGTCGCGGCAGATGAAGTGCAGGCCCTCGTTGCGGGTCAGCGCGCCGGGCAGCAACCCTGCCTCGCACAGCACCTGGAAGCCATTGCAGATACCCAGCACCGGCAACCCGGCACCGGCCGCGCGCACGACCTCGCCCATCACGGGGGCGAAGCGAGCGATAGCCCCTGCGCGCAGGTAATCGCCGTAGGAGAAACCGCCGGGCACGATGACCGCGTCGACATTCTTCAGGTCGGCGTCCGCGTGCCACAGGCTGACCGCCTCGGCCCCGGCCAGGCGCACCGCCCGTGCGGCATCGACGTCGTCGAGCGTGCCGGGAAACGTGATGACCCCGATCCGCGCGGTCATGAGACGCGGACCACCTTCCACTCCTCGATCACCGTGTTGCACAGCAGCGATTCGGCGATCTGCTCCAGCGCCGCGTCGTCGACGCTGTCGTCGACGTCGAGTTCGAATCGCTTGCCCTGCCGCACATCCGAGACGCCATCGAATCCCAGGCGCGGGAGCGCGCCGACGATGGCCTGCCCCTGCGGATCCAGGATCTCGGCCTTCGGCATCACCTCGACCACGACTCGTGCCACGCGTTGCTCCTCATGTGGTTGTGGGGTTACCTCAGCAGCGTAGTTGTGCTGGTCGGGCCCGGCATCCGCGGGGTAGGACAAGCCGCGGCGATGTCGGCGAGAACACATCCGGCGTCGATAGCATGGCGGGATGCGCATAGCCCACTTCGGTCATTCCTGCCTCCTCGTCGAGCTGCACGGCACGAAGATCCTGTTCGACCCGGGCACCTTCTCGCACGGCTTCGAGGGCCTCACCGGCCTGGACGCGATCGCGGTCACCCATCAGCATCCCGATCACATCGACCCGAACCGGATCGACGCGCTCATCGAGGCCAACCCCGGCGCACGACTGCTCTCGGATCCGCAGACGGCCCAGCAACGCGGCGAGCCGTGGGAGCCGGTTCGGGCGGGCAACGTGCTGACACTCGGCGATCTCCAGATCACCGGAGGCGGCGGCAGGCACGCCGTCATCCACCCCGAGATTCCCGTGATCGACAACACCGTCTTCCAGCTGGGCACCCCCGACGACCCGGCCCAGCTCGTGCACCCCGGCGACTCGCTGTGGGTGCCACCGGTTCCGGTCGGCGTGCTGGCCGCTCCGGCCGCCGCGCCGTGGATGCGGATCAGCGAGGCGGTCGATTATCTGCGCGCGGTCGCTCCGCGTGTCGCGCTGCCCATTCACTTCGGCATCATCCAGCCCGAGGCGCAGGGCATCTACTTCGGTCGTCTGAACGAAATGTCCCCTGCCGGAACGGAATTCAGGGTGCTTACACCGGAGGACGCAATCGATCTGTAGCCCCGGCGTAGGTCGCGAGGAACAGTGCCTCGGCCAGGGCCATGTGTTCGATCTCCTTCGGGTCGACGCTCTCATTGGGCGCGTGGATGAGGCATTTCGGTTCCTCGACGCCGAGCAGCATGATCTCCGCATCCGGGTACGTCGCGGAGAAGACGTTGCACAGCGGGATCGAACCGCCCTGCCCCTGAGTGGTCGCGGGTCGTCCATAGGACGTGGCCAGCGCCGCCTCCATCGCGGACCGCGCCGGCCCGCCGGTGCGGGACCGGAACGGCGCTCCCATACCTTCCAGCTCGATGGTCACCTTGGCGTGCCACGGCGTGTGCGCGTCGAGGTGGTCGACGAGTGCCCGGTACGCCTGCGCGGGATCGGTGCCCGGCGGAATGCGCAGGTTGAGGCGGGCTCGGGCGATCGCGGGGACCGCGGCGGCGGAACCGACCACGGGCGGGGCGTCGATGCCGAGCACGGTCAGCGCCGGTCGCGCCCAGAGCATGTCTGCGACGGCGCCGTCACCGGTGAGTTCGACGTCGCGCAGGACGGCCGCGTCGGCGTGGAACTGCTCGCTCGGATACTGCACACCCGGCCAGACCTGGTCGTTGGGAAGTCCGTCGATGGTGGTGTTGCCCCGCTCGTCGCGTAGGGAAGCGAGCACCTGGATCAGCGCGGCGAGCGCGTCGGGGGCCGGTCCGCCGAACATGCCGGAATGCAGTGGTCCGGCGAGGGTTTCGATGGTGACCACCACATTCACGTTGCCGCGCAACGTCTCGGTGAGCGTCGGCACGCCCGCGGCGAAGTTACCGCAGTCGCCGATCACGATGGCGTCCGCGCGCAGCAGATCCGGGCTGGCCTCGACGAACCGTTCCAGTCCACCGGTGCCCTGCTCCTCGGAGCCCTCGGCGACCAGCGTCACCCCCAGCGGCAGGTCGGGGCCCAGCGCCCGCAGCGCCGTCAGATGCATGACGATGTTGCCCTTGCAATCGGCGCTGCCGCGCCCGTACCAGCGTCCGTCCCGCTCGGTCAGCTCCCAGGGCGGAGTGCGCCACGCCCCCTCGTCCATCGGCGGCTGGACATCGTAGTGACAGTAGAGCAACACCGTCGGCGCACCGTCCGGCGCTGGCCGCGCTGCGACGACCGCCGTGCTGCCGTCGGGCGTCTCGTGCAGGCCGACCGTGGTCAGGCCCGCCGCCGCGAAGGCATCGGCGACCCACTGTGCCGCACGGTCGCACTCCTCCGGAGGAAACTGCCGCGGATCCGCCACCGACTTGAACGAAACAAGCTGGGCTAAATCGCTTTTCGCCTGCGGCATCAACTCCGCGACCCGCGCGCGCAGTCCCGCGGTACGAGCATCCTCGGTCATCCCCCAACCCTATCCCCGGCCCGCCCGGGTGAAGTTCCCACTGCCTGGCGGGTCTTCGAATCCGGCACCCCGCTCTGCGACGACCTCATGGGATGGGTGAAGTCCATCCGCCGCGGAAGGCGGTGTGTCAAGCTGAGCGAGAGGGCGTCAGCTATTTACTGGCATCCTCAGCGAGGCACGGCAACGCGGCCGGTCCGCAAGCGACCGGCGCCCGCACAGGCACACCGCACACGAGCCGAATCGGGAGGCCGCATTCATGTCCGAAGGAGCCGATGACCTGTTCGCCCTGCCGGGGCTCAGCCGGTCCGCGCCGCGCGGGGGATTTCCGGCGCACGAGATGTTCCCCCAGGTCGCCTACGAGATCGTGCACGACGAGCTGATGCTCGACGGCGTCTCCAGGATGAACCTGGCCACCTTCTGCACCACCTGGGTGGACGACCAGGCGCGCAGGCTGATGTCCGAATGCCTGGACAAGAACATCGTCGACAAGGACGAATACCCGCAGACCGCCGAACTGGAGCGCCGCGGCGTCCGGATGGTCGCGGACCTGTGGCACGCGCCGGATCCGGCCACCACCCACGGCACCTCGACCACCGGGTCCAGCGAGGCGGCCATGCTCGGCGGTCTCGCGGCCAAATTCCGGTGGCGCAAGCGCGGCGGCACCGGGACGCCCAACTTCGTCTGCGGGCCCGTTCAGGTCTGCTGGGAGAAGTTCGCACGCTACTTCGACGTCGAGATCCGGCAGATTCCGCTGCGCGGCGACCGGCTCACCATGCGGCCCGACGACCTCGCGACGCACTGCGACGAGAACACCATGATGGTGGTGCCGACCTTCGGCCAGACCTACACCGGACTGTTCGAAGACGTGGCCGGGATCAGCGCCGCGCTCGACGCGCTGCAGAAGGACAAGGGCCTGGACATCCCGATCCACGTCGACGCCGCCAGCGGAGGCTTCCTGGCTCCGTTCACCGCGCCCGATCTGCTCTGGGACTTCCGGCTGCCCAGGGTGAAATCGATCAACGCCTCCGGCCACAAGACCGGTCTCGCACCGCTCGGCGCGGGCTGGGCGATCTGGCGCGAGGCGGCCGACCTGCCGGAGGAATTGATCTTCAACGTGGACTACCTCGGCGGCAGCATGGCCACCTTCAACCTGAACTTCTCCCGGCCGGGCGGGCAGGCGATCACGCAGTACTACGACTTCATCCGCTTGGGACGCGCCGGTTACGCCAGGGTGCAGTCCGCGATCTACCGGGCGGCGCAGCATTTGGCCGCAGGTCTGCGTGAATTCGGCGTCTTCGAGCTGATCCACGACGGCGACCCGCAGCGCGGCATCACGGCGGTGTGCTGGCGGCTGACCGGCGATCCCGGATTCAACCTCTACGACCTCTCCGACCGGCTGCGCTCCAGAGGCTGGCTGATCGCGGCGTACCCGCTGCCCGCCGACCGCGACGACGAGACGGTCATGCGGGCGGTGATCCGCCACGGCTTCTCCGTCGACATGGCCGACCTTCTCTTGGACGATCTCACCCGCTGCCGGAGACAACTGGAGGAGCGGCCGTTTTCCACCTCGCTCACCCGCACGGAAGCGGGCGGCTTCACTCACGACGCGACACCCGCGGTCCCGCGGACGACGATCGCTCCGGCCTGACCGCGACCGCGCCGCCGCCCGATTACGCCATTCGCGGGCGGCGGCGCCGATCGGCCGCGCGGAGGCGGTGCCGACCGGCCGCGCGGAGGCGGTGCCGACCGGCCGCGGCACGGCGGCGGCCGATACACCGCCGCGCCGCGGCGTCATTCATGCGGCTCGGGCGGCCGGGAACGGCTCCCAGCGGTAGGTCCCGCCGACCGCGCCGTGGTACAGCGCGAGGTCGACGGCGTCGAGCACGGCTTGCCGCGGCCCGGAGCGCTCCAACTGCGCCGCGGACACCGCGAGACGGAGCGCCCCGCCGCGGCGTGCGGTGCGGGCGGCGCCCATCACCAGAGCGCGGCACCACCACGGCTCCGCGCGGAAACCCTCACCGATGCCGTACACCCGGGACTTCTGCGCCATATTGCGCTCCAGATCGATGATCGAGGTGAGGCCGAGCGCGAGCCGGAAACCGACCTCCGGCAGCGCGTCGAGTGCGCCCGTGGAGGCGTTCCACCGGGGCGCGGCGAACAGCCGGGTGCGCAGGTCGACCTGCTCCATCACCCGGTCGGCGGCGGTCAACCGCAACCGCGCCTCATGCTTGGGCAAGGCGGCGAACTCGGCTCGCCGCCGCTTGGTGGCGGCTTGGTCGTAGCCGTGCAGCACGATGGCGTCGCCGCGGGCCCGGCGAACGCGCAGCCAAGCCTGGGTCGCCGGATCGTCGAGCAGCCGGTATCTGCCCTTCAGCCGCGGTGCGACCAGCAGGGAGAGCGGCACGCCGCGCCGATCCATCTCCTCGGCGAATCCCATCGCCGTGTCCCGGGTGGTGTCCCTGATCCCGGAAATCGATACGATCAGCTCAGCGTTCATGAACCTACGGTGCCAGCCGCACATGTCCTCGACGTGCAGCCCGTATGACCAGGCGGCGAACAGTGCCTCACGCTTGTATCCAGCGGGTAGTGCACCCGGGTGTCAGCGCAACCGCTCCCCCCGGGCCACAGGACCAGCCCGGTGGAATGCGGATGATCTACGCGTCGGCGAGACCGACCGTATCGAGCACCCAGGCGTGTTCGAAGGCCACTTCCCGCCACTTCTCGTAGCGCCCGCTGACGCCGCCGTGGCCCGCCGTCATCTCCGTCTTGAGCAGCAGCGGCGCGTCGCCGGTCGCGGTGGCCCGCAGCTTGGCGATCCACTTCGCCGGTTCGACGTAGAGCACGCGCGTGTCGTTCAGGCTGGTGATGGCCAGGATCGCCGGGTAGGCCTTGGCCTCGACGTTCTCGTAGGGGGAGTAGGACTTCATGTACTCGTAGACGTCCTTGTCCGCCAGCGGGTTGCCCCACTCGTCCCACTCGATGACGGTCAGCGGAAGCGACGGGTCGAGGATGGAGGTGAGCGGATCCACGAACGGCACGTTGGCCAGGATGCCCGCGAACAGTTCCGGCGCCAGGTTCGCCACCGCGCCGACCAGCAGGCCGCCCGCGCTGCCCCCGTCCGCGACCATCCGGTCCGCCGCGGTGACGCCGGAATCGATCAGGTGCCGCGCGCAGGCGACGAAGTCGGTGAAGGTGTTCTTCTTGGTGAGCGTCTTGCCGTGCTCGTACCACAGCCTGCCCATTTCGCCGCCGCCGCGCACGTGCGCGACCGCGAAGACCATGCCGCGATCCAGCAGCGAAAGGCGGGCGACCGAGAACGACGGGTCGATGCTCGCCTCGTAGGAGCCGTAGCCGTACAGCAGCAGCGGTTTCGGCCCGTCGGCGGCCGCGCCCTTCTTCCGGACCAGCGAGATCGGAATCCGGGTGCCGTCCTGCGCGACCGCCCAATCGCGATGCTGTTCGTAGTCGTTCGCGTCGTAGCCGCCGAGCACCGGCTGCTCCTTGCGCAGCAGCAGCTCACCGGTGGCCGGGACGTAGTCGAACACCTGCATGGGCGTGATGAACGAGGTCAGCCCGATGCGCAGGGTGGGCTGCGCCCACTCCGGGTTGGAGCCGACGCCGACGGCGAAGAGCTCGAGGTCGAAGTCGAGTTCGCGGCGTTCGCCGTAGCCGGTTTCGGTGAGCGGCCACACCGCGATCCGGGTGAGCGCCTCGCGGCGGTAGCTGAGCACCAAGTGGTCGCCGAACGCGTCGATGTCCTCGAGCCGCACGTCGTCGCGATGACCGATCAGTTGCGTCAGGTTCGACGGATCGTCCACCGGCGCCTCGGCCAGCACGAAGTTCTCCGCCTTGACCCCGTCGACCACGTCGTTGTGCAGGATCAGGAAGCGGTCCGCGCCGCCGATCACCGCGTGCTCGGCGGAGTACTCGACGCCCTCGCGGCGGGGCAGCAGGACGCGGAACTCGCCCTCGGGGTTGTCCGACTCCAGCACCCACCCCTCGCTGGTGATCTTCGAGCTGACCCAGATCATCAGGTACTTCTCCGACCGGGTCGCGCCGATGCTCACCCAATAGCGCTCGTCGGGCTCGTGGAACACCTTGACGTCGGGCTCGGTGCTGCCGAGCCGGTGCCGCCACACCGTGTCGGGCCGCCATGACTCGTCGACGGTTTGATAGAAGACGTGGCTGCCGTCCAGCGACCATGTCGCGCCGGGCGCGGTGCCCGTGATCTCGTCGCCGAGCAGTTCACCAGTGCGCAGGTCCTTGAACCGCAGCACGTAGCGCTCGTCGCCGACGTTGTCCACCGAGTAGGCCAGCAGCGTGCCGTCATGGCTGATCGAGAACGCGCCCAGCGCGAAGAAGTCGTGGCCCTCGGCCAGCTCGTTGCTGTCGAGCAGCACCTCTTCGCCCGCGACCTCGGTCTCCGCGTCCAGCACCGGCGGCGTCCACGCGTCGATGCCTTCCGCGTCGGCGGCGATCGGGCACCGGCAGTGCACGCCGTACTGCTTGCCTTCGAAGCTGCGCGAGTAGTACCAGTAGTCACCCAGCCGGGTCGGCACCGACAGGTCGGTCTCCTGGGTGCGCGCCTTGATCTCGTCGAAGATCGTCTCGCGCAGCGTGTCCAGATGGGCGGTCCGCGCCTCGGTGTAGGCGTTCTCCGCCTCCAGGTAGGCGATGACGTCGGGATTGTCCTTGTCCCGCAGCCACTCGTACTCGTCGACGAACACGTCGCCGTGGTGCACCCGCTCGGTGGGGACGGTCTTGGCGATCGGCGCCGCCACGACGGGAGCGCCGCTATCGGAGTCGGAGATCGTTCCGCTGTCGAGAGCCATGGCGTCCACCCTACTGTTCGGACCCCGCGCCGCCCGCAGCTCGGATGACGCCGTCCAGCACCTCGCTGGTCCGGCGCAGGTCGCGCAGGGCCTGGTCGATCCTGGCGCGTTCCTCGGTGAGCTTTTCCACCAGGAACGGCGTCGCCTGGGCGTTGGGCGTGCCGTCCACGTCGTGGATGCACGGCAGCAGCTCACCGATGGTGTCGCTGTGCAGGCCCGCCGCGAACATCTCCTGGATGCGCCGGACCCGGTCCACCGCCGTCTCGGGATATTCCCGCTGTCCACCGGAGGTCCGCTCCGCGGCCAGCAGGCCCTTGGTCTCGTAGTACCGCAGCGACCGGACGCTCACGCCGGTCCGCTCGGCCAGTTCACCGATCCGCACGTTCACTCCTTGACCTGACATTGATGTCAGCTTTTACGGTACAGCCATGCTGCTTCTGACCGAATACCGCAACCACCTGATCGACCTGCCCAACCGCATCGTCATGTCCCCGATGACCCGGCTGCGCTCACTGCCCGATGGCTCGCCGACCAGCGACGTCGCCGACTACTACGCCCAAAGGGCGACGGCCGGGCTCATCGTCACCGAGGGCATCTGGCCGCACTCGACCGGACAGAGCGAAGCGTGGGTGCCCGGATTGCAGACGCCCGCGCATGTCGAGGCGTGGCGGCGGGTCACCGAAGCGGTGCACGCACGCGGCGGGCGGATCTTCGCGCAGTTGATGCACGGCGGGCGCAAGGGCCACCCGCTCGCGCGGATCGACGGCTCCTGGCCCGCCGGACCGTCGGCCGTGCTGGACGACGACCATGTGCACCTGATCGACGGTGGCAAGGGCGACCCCATCACCCCCGCCGCCCTGGATCACGCCGGGATCGCGGCCGTGGTCCGCCAGCATGCCGACGCCGCACGCAACGCCATGGACGCGGGCTTCGACGGTGTGGAGATCCACGGCGCCAACAGCTATCTCGTGCACCAGTTCCTCGCCGACAACACCAACCTCCGCGACGACGAATACGGCGGCTCGATCGACAACCGCATGCGGCTGCCGCTGGCCGTAGTCGACGCGGTGGCCGACGCCATCGGTTCCGCGCGCACCGCGATCCGGCTGTCGCCGGGCAACCCGCAGTTCGGCATGGTCGAGGCGGACCCGGCCCCGCTCTACCGCGCCCTCGTCGCAGAACTCGATCAGCGCGACCTCGCCTACCTGCACCTCACCGACAACGACCGCTATCCCGCGCTGCGCGACCTGCGGCCACGCTGGAGTGGCACGCTCATCGCCAATATCGGCGAGAACCGGGAGCCGACGAGCGCCGCGGGCGCGGAGGAGGTGCTGCGATCCGGACTCGCCGATCTGGTGTCGTTCGGCCGGTCGTTCATCGCCAACCCCGACCTCGTCCACCGCATCCGGTACGACCTACCACTCGCCCCCATCCGCGAGGAGACCCTCTACGGCCGAACCGCCGAGGGCTACAGCGACTACCCAGCCTGGACAGCCGCCGCCATCTCCGGCTGATCGGCGACGAGTGGCACACCAAGCAGGGCCCTTCTCGGCCGTTGCCGCAGCGGTGTGCCACTCGTGGAGTTCAGTCCCGGAGTGCGCCGCGAATGGAAGATGCGAGGTAGTCCAGGTCGGCGCGGTGTGGGGTGGTTGGGCGAGCTCGCAGGCCGAATCCGTCGCCCGGTGTGCGCGGGATGACGTGTAGGTGGACGTGGAAGACTTCTTGTCCGGCTGTCACTCCGTCGGCGAGAAAGAAATTCACGCCGTCACACGCGACTTCGCTGGCCCGCAGCGCCGCGGCCAGCCGCTGCCCCACCTGGAACAGCTTCCCCCCGATCGCCGGATCGAGTTCCGCCAGACTGCGCGCCGCCACCTTCGGCACCACCAGCAGATGGCCCGGCGTCATCGGCCGAATGTCCATGAACGCCAGCACATCATCGTCCTCGTAGACCTTGCTCGACGGCGCCCGCCCGGCAACGATATCGGCGAAAATCGTGTACGGATTCACGTTCGGCAGCCTATGCGCTCATCCGCAGGCGCGACCACCACGGAGACGCTACCGGCCCACTATCACCACCGCGAAACGAAGCAGCGAAAGTAGTGGTCCGGCTACAGGATTGGTGACGGCGTGTAGCGGGCCGCGTCCGGGTAGCGGTCGACCAGTTTCTGCACCTGGCCGATGACGTCGGCGACCTGTGCTTCGGCGGCGCCGACGAAGGCGGACTTGTCGGCCAGCGCCTCGGCGAGGGCCGCGCGGTCGAGCGGCAGGCGCTCGTCGGCGGCGAGGCGGTCCAGCAGGTCGGGTTCGCGGCCCTGCTCCCGCATCGCCAGGGCGACCGCGACGGCGTGCTCCTTGATGACCTCGTGCGCGGTCTCGCGGCCGACACCAGCGCGGACGGCGGCCATCAGGATGCGGGTGGTGGCGAGGAACGGCAGGTAGCGGTCCAGCTCGCGGGCGACGACGGCCGGGTAGGCGCCGAATTCGGCCAGGACGGTGAGGAAGGTCTCCATCATCCCGTCGATGGCGAAGAACGCGTCCGGCAGCGCGACGCGACGGACCACCGAGCAGAACACGTCGCCCTCGTTCCACTGCGCGCCCGCCAGCTCGGCCGCCATCGAGGCGTAACCGCGCAGCACCACCTGCAGGCCGTTGACCCGCTCGCAGGAGCGGGTGTTCATCTTGTGCGGCATCGCCGAACTGCCCACCTGACCAGGCTGGAAACCCTCGGTGACCAGCTCGTGCCCGGCCATCAACCGGATGGTGTGCGCGAACGAGGACGGGCCCGCGCCGACCTGCACCAGCGCGGAGAGCACATCGTGGTCCAGCGAGCGCGGATAGACCTGGCCGACGCTGGTGAGCACGGTCGCGAAGCCGAGATGCCTGGCCACCTGCTGCTCCAGCCGGGCGAGCTTGGCCGGGTCGCCGCCGAGCAGGTCCAGCATGTCCTGCGCGGTGCCCATCGGACCTTTGATGCCGCGCAGCGGGTAGCGATCGATCAGCTCGCGCAGCCTGGTGAGCGCGATCAGAAGTTCATCGGCGGCGGAAGCGAACCGCTTGCCCAGCGTGGTGGCCTGCGCGGCGACATTGTGCGAGCGGCCCGCCATCACCAGCGTCTGGTATTCGGCGGCGCGCTCGGCCAGCCGCGCGGCGACCGCCACACCATGCGCGTGCACGTGCTCGAGCGACAGCCGGATCTGCAACTGCTCGACGTTCTCGGTGAGGTCCCGGCTGGTCATGCCCTTGTGCACGTGCTCATGCCCGGCCAGTGCGTTGAATTCCTCGATGCGGGCCTTCACGTCGTGCCGGGTGACCCGCTCGCGTTCGGCGATCGACGCGAGATCGACCTCGTCGAGCACCCGCTCGTAATCCGCGATGACTCCCTCGGGCACGTCGACGCCCAGCTCCGCCTGCGCGCGCAACACCTCCAGCCACAGCCGCCGCTCGAGCACGATCTTGCGCTCCGGCGACCACAGGTGCACCAGCTCATGGCTGGCGTAGCGGGTGGCGAGGACATTGGGGACGAGGCTCACGACTCCGCCTCGCTGACGCTCGGCTCCGTCGTGCGCAGAGGCACTGTGCTGAAGGTTCGCTCGCTCACGTCCGGTCAGTCTAGTGCCCGGAAACGATCCACTTGCCCGGGCGTGGCGCCTGGTCCGGCGCGCCCGGCGCCCTCGGAGGGCAGGTAGCCCTCGGGGCTCGGCGGTCGCGGCGCGCTCGATGGGACACGCGCGGCACCCTCCGCGGCTACCCAGGCTCCCGTTTCCGGGCCGGACGCTCGCGCCGCGCCCGATGCGGCAGCCGCCTCCGCCGCTCGCGCCGGGGGCGCGACGATGTCGATCACTTCCAGCAGCGCACCACGCGCCATCCGCCGCGGTTCGGGGTCCATCTCGGTGAGCGCCGCGACCACCGCTCCGTCCACCACCGCGACCAGCCTGCGCAACTGCTCCGGGCGCACCATCCGATCGGACCGGCGCAGCACGTCGGCCAGCAGCTCGTCCAGCTGGGCGCGCAGACGTAACTGGACCTCGCGTAACTCCGGGTGCCGCGCCGAGGCGACCGAACGCTCGTAGCGGGCGATCAGCTGCCCGCGCGCGACCTCGTCGGCGCCGTCGGCCCCGACCAGCAGGTCGAGCACCAGGTCGACGGTGGCCTCCGCGCCGCGGCGACGGTGGCTCACCTCACCGATCCGCCTGCGCATCGCGTCCAGCTCGGCGTTGCCGCTGAACTCGACCGCCCGCGCGATCAGATCGTCCAGGGATTCGAAATAGTAGGTGGTCGACGCCAGCGGCAGATCAGCGCGGGTCGCGACCGAACGATGCCGCACCGCTTCGAATCCACCTTCGAGCAGCAACTCGGCGGCGGCGGCTACCAGAGCCTGGCGACGCCGTTCGCCTTTCGGGGTCGTCGCGGTGATCACCGTGCCATCGTGCCAGTCGTCATCAGTTCTTCCAGGGGAAATCAGCGAGGAAAAGCAGCCATCGTTGTTTTACCGCATCTCCGCGGTAATGGTGCCGAACTGCGGAAAGTTGTTGTACGAGAGCAAGTTCAGACAGCGAGATAGTGCCCTAGACGCAGCAGCGCCGCCTCGATGTCCGCCGTGGCTCCTGCGAACGAGAAGCGCACCGTGTGGTGCCCGTTGACGGTGTCGAAGTCGACCCCTGGCGCGAGTGCTACCCCGGTGTGGTTCAGCACGTCGGCACACCATGCCCGGGAGTCGTCGGTGAGGTGGCCGATGTCGGCGTAGGCGTAGAAGGCGCCGTCGGCCGGGGCGAGGTCGGTGATGCCCAGCTTCGGCAGGCCGTCCAGCAGCAGCCGCCGGTTCACCGCATATCGCCGGACGTGCCCGTCGAGCTCCTCCTTGGCTTCCGCGCCGAACGCGTGCATGGCCGCGTACTGCGAGATGGCGGGCGGGCAGACGGTCAGGTTCGAGGCCAGTCGTTGCAGTGCGGGCCGCAATCCGCTCGGCACCAGCATCCAGCCGAGCCGCCAGCCCGTCATGGAGAAGTACTTGGAGACCGAGCCGATCACCACCGATTCCCGCGAGGTCTCCCAGGCCGACGAGGTCGCGCTGTCGGCGCCGACGTTGTCGTAGGTGATGCCGTGGTAGATCTCGTCGGAGATCAGCAGCGTGCCGTGCTCCTCGCACCAGCGGGCCAGCGCGGCGAGTTCGGCGGGGGCGATCATGGTCCCGGTGGGGTTGGCGGGACTGGCCACGATCAGACCCGCAGGGGGTTCCGGCAGAGCGTCGAGCATCGCGACGGTGGGCTGGAATCTGGTCTGGGCGCCGCAGTCCAGCTCGAGCACGCGGCAACCGAGCGCGGCGAGCGTGTTGCGATAGGCCGGGTAGCCCGGGCGCGCGACCACAACGGTGTCGCCGGGATCGAAGGCGGCGAGGAAGATCAGCGAGAACGCGCCGGACGAGCCGGTCGTCACCACCACGTCGTCCGGGTCGACCTGGTAGCCGTAGGTCTCGCGATGGTGTTCGGCGATCGCTTCGCGCAGCGCCAGGATGCCGAAAGTCTCGGTGTAACCGAGCAATTCCGACTCGATCGCCAGTCTCGTCGCGCGCAGCACCGGCGCGGGCGCCGGTGTCGAGGGCTGCCCCGCGGCGAGAACGAGCACGTCGCCGTGTGTTCTGGCGCGTTCAGCGGCGGCTTTCCAGACATCCATCACGTAGAAAGGTGGAATGGTCGACCGGCGAGATTCTCTGGACACTCGACAGACGGTAGAGCACCAGCGGGCCCGGTCGCGGTTATGGTCTGCGTAATGCTCGAGAAAGCTCGACGAGAACGGCTCGACCGAGTACGCGGAGTGGGTGGCATCGGGGTCATTCCGCGTGACTGGCGTGCGCGCCCGCCGAAACGTCCCGCAATGCGGAGGCTCGGCAGGCGGTATCGGCGCGTCCTATGGGCGCGCCGATCCGCGTTGCGGACCCGGTGGAAACACAGACCGGATCTTCGTGACCTGTGGCGGCGCAGGCCCAGCGGCGACGATGTGCTGGCGCTGGCCCGCAAGCACAAAGTGCTGCTGGCCGGGCTCGCCGCGGCGGCGGTGTTCGCCGCGGGCGACACGTCGTTCGCCGGGACGGTCACCGAACGCACCCCGGCGCCGGATCACGCCCAGCGCGTCGCCATCGCCTATCCGCCGCAAGTGCAGAGCACACCGCCGTCGGTGCGCCGGTTGCTGAACGCGATCGCCAACGGTGAGCGGCTGCGCGAGCAGGCCGTGGTCGCCGCGGCCGCGCGCGTCACCCTGGAACGCGCCAAGGCCGAGGCAGCCGCCGCGGTCGCGGGTCAGCCTCAGCCGTGGTTGACCGGAAGCGCGCCGGTGCAGCCCGGGGCGGTGCTGCCGGGTACCGGTGGCTTCGTCCTGCCCGCGCGCGGCGTGTTCACCTCGGGATTCGGTTCCCGCTGGGGCACCTTTCACAACGGGATCGATATCGCGGCGCCGATCGGCACCCCGATCTACGCGGTCGCCGACGGCACGGTGATCGACGCGGGACCGGCCAACGGATTCGGTCTCTGGGTGCGGATCCGCCACGACGACGGCACCATCACCGTCTACGGGCACATGTACGACTTCTTCGTCTCGGTCGGCGAACGGGTGCCCGCGGGCATGCAGATCGCCCGCATGGGCAACCGAGGCGACTCGACCGGTCCGCACCTGCATTTCGAAGTGCTCGTCGGCGGGCGGCACGTGGACCCACTGCAGTGGCTGGCACTACGCGGACTGACCTACGGCTGAGCTCCCCCGCCTCGCGGCCCTCTCGTGCCGAGGCCCTTGGCCCGCAGCCCGCAAGCCATTGGCGCGGATCGACGTGGCCGCCTTCGCGGACCACTCTCGGTCTGCATGCTGGCACCGCCACAGGTGACGGTCGGCTACCGACGCGGGACCTGAACGCAAATCCGGCGGCACCCGGCTGGACGGCCTAAAGACCCGGAGAGACGGGGGAGACAGTAATGCGGTCCTCGACGGCGGCCAGGCCGATATCCGTGCGGTAGTGGCTGCCGGGAAGCTTGATGGCGGCGATGCGGTCGTAGGCGCGCGCGCGAGCCTCGACCAGGTCGGCGCCGACGCCGACCACGTTCAGCACCCGGCCGCCCGCGGAGACCAGCGCGCCGTCTTCGCGCAGCGCGGTGCCCGCGTGCAGGACCGTGGCGGTGTCGTCGAGCGCGCCCTCGCCCGCGCCGGAGATGGCGTCGCCGAGGCGCGGACGACCCGGGTAGTTCTCCGCGGCGAGTACCACGGTGATCGCGGAGCCGGCGCGCCAGCGCGGCGGCGCGACCTGCGCGAGCGTGCCGGTGGCGGTGGCGTTGAGCAGCTCGCCCAGCGGGCTGTCCAGCAGCGCGAGCACCGCTTGCGTCTCGGGATCGCCAAAGCGGCAATTGAATTCGACCACGGCGGGACCGTCCTTGCCGATCGCCAGGCCCGCGTAGAGCAGGCCGGAGAATCCGCTGCCGCGCCGGACCAGTTCGGCGGCAACGGGTTTCACCACGTCCTCGACGATCGCGGTGACGGTCTCGTCGGGCAACCAGGGCAGCGGCGTGTAGGCGCCCATGCCGCCGGTGTTCGGGCCGGTGTCCCCGTCGCCGACGCGCTTGTGGTCCTGCGCGGGCAGCAGCGGCACCACGGTCTCGCCGTCGACCAGGCAGAACAGCGATACTTCCGGTCCGTCCAGGAACGATTCCAGCAGCACCGGATGGCCCTGCTCGAGCAGTTCCGCGCCGTGCTCGCGCGCGGCGGAGCGGTCGGCGGTCACCACGACGCCCTTGCCCGCGGCCAGGCCGTCGTCCTTGACCACCCAGGTGGGTCCGAAGCGGTCGAGCGCGTCGTCGAGTTCGGCCGGGCTGTCCACGACCTCGCTGTGCGCGGTGCGCACGCCTGCCGCGGACATCACGTCCTTGGCGAACGCCTTGGACCCCTCGATCCTGGCGGCGGCGGCCGACGGACCGAAGCAGGCGATGCCAGCGGCGCGCACCGCGTCGGCGACCCCGAGCACGAGCGGAACCTCGGGACCGATCACCACGAGGTCGGCGTCCACCTCGGTGGCCAGCGCGACCACGTCTTCGGCGGAGGACGGGTTCACCGGGCGGACCTGCGCGTGCTGGGCGATCCCCACGTTGCCGGGGGCGGCGAACAGCGCGCTCACCGCGGGGTCGCGGCGCAGGGCCAGGACAAGGGCATGTTCACGGGCTCCGGAACCGATGACGAGTACACGCACGGCAACAGACTAATGGTCACGGCAGGACGCGGTCCGTCCGGCGCCCGCGCCGGGCCCAGCGAAAACCGAGGCAGCCGCAGAACAGATCCAGCCGGACGCAGTCCGCCCGCAGTCCAGTGGCAGGCAGCAGCGCGGCGGTGCCGCAGGATCCACCATCCCGAGCTTGCCACTGCCCCTGAACAATTGGGACCATGTAGGCCTGACGTCAGGTGACGACTGATCTCGCACGTACATGAGTAACTCGCCGGGTACGCCCAGAACTCTAGCGGCACCCGACGCAGGACCTGAACGCGAATCCCGCGCCACCGACCAGTACGGCCTGAAGACTCGGAGAGGCGGGACAGTGGGTCTGATCGATGGACTGATGGGGAATGCCGGGCGGATCGATCCGGGCCAGGCGCAACAGGAGTACGCCAAACTCCTCGGCAACGGTGAACAGGTCTACGCCGCGTATCTACTGGTCCGCGACGCCATGCTGTTCACCAACCGCCGCCTGATCCTGATCGACAAGCAGGGCGTCACCGGACGCAAGGTGAGTTACCACAGCGTCCCCTACCGCGCGATCACCCATTTCTCGGTGGAGACCGCGGGCACCTTCGATCTGGACGCCGAACTGGCCATCTGGATCGCGGGCACCCCAGAGCCGCTGCTGAAGCGGTTCAACCGCCAAGTCGACATCTACGAGGTACAGGGCATCCTGTCGCACTTCGTGGCGGTGTAGCGCGCCGGTGCCGCCCCGCGGCACGCGGACCGGTCTAGTCTGCGGAGCATGGCTTCTGTCTTCAGTGCGATCATCGCCGGTCAGCTTCCGGGCCGATTCGTCTGGGAGGACGACGAGTTCGTCGGCTTCCTCACCATCGCCCCGATCAACCCGGGCCACACCCTGGTCGTGCCGCGTAAGGAAATCGACCAGTGGCAGGACGTCGACGCCAACACCTTCGCCCGGCTCACCAGCGTCGCGCAGAAGATCGGCCAGGCCGTGCGCGCCACATGGGACGCGCCGCGCGCCGGTCTGCTGATCGCAGGCCTGGAGGTGCCGCACCTGCACGTGCACGTCTTCCCGGCCTTCACCCTGGGTGACTTCGACATCTCCGGCGCGGACCCGAATCCGAGCCCCGAATCCCTGGACGAGGCCCAAGCCAAGATCAAGCAGGCGCTGCGCGACCTGGGATACGGCGCCAACATCCCTGACTGAGCCTCCCCGCCTCTTCAGGTCGTACTAGCCAGCGGTCACCCGTGGGACATGGACGCGAGGGACGGCGGGTCCGCTGGCAGTACCAGTTCAATTCCAACCTGGAGACCAGCCGGCGCGTGGGCGGGCGGCGGTCAGGTCGACCTATTGGGTGTGAAAGGCCTGGTGGCGCCCGGCGTGACGGGGCCGGTGACCCTCGCGGACCACCTGATCAGGCGGCGACCCGGGCGACGAAAACCCGTTCCAGCAGGGCGTACAGGGACTCCCGGTCCTGGTCGCTGAGCCTGTCCAGGCCATCCCGCGTGACGCGCATCTTCGCGCGGATCGCGTCGGTGACACGCTCGCCCTCAGCCGTGAGGACGAGATTCTTGACGCGCCGGTCGGAGGCGCTGGCCTCCCGGCGCACGAGGCCGCGCTTCTCCAGCCGGTCGACGATCCCGGTCACGTTGGAGGCGTCGCAGGCCAAGTTCTCGGCCAGGGCCCGCATCGCCGCGGGTCCCCGGCGCAGCACGGTCAGCGCCTTGCCCTGGCTCGCTGTGAGGTTCTCACTCGCCGCCGCGACTGTGAAGTCGCCGTAGTAGACGCCGAGCGACACGGAGAGCAGCTCCATGAGCTGAGCCGTGTCGACGCGGGGAGCTTCTGTCATGACAGCCACTCTATTCACTGAAACTTGACTATCTCAAATATCTACCTCTACGGTATTCCCGTTTGCTTGAAGTTCTCAAGCATCGAACTTGTCAAGTAGCTGCGAGGAGTGTCCCCTTGACCGTCACCGCGTCCCCCGCCTCCCGCGCGGCCGAGCTCCTGTCCCGGCCCGTCGCGCTGAACGGCCTGACCGTCCCGAACCGCATCGTGATGGCGCCGATGACGCGCATGTTCTCCCCTGGCGGCGTTCCCGGTGACGACGTGCGGTCGTACTACGCCCGCCGCGCCGCCGCCGGCGTGGGCCTGATCGTCACCGAGGGGACGTACGTCGGCCACGAGTCGGCCGGGCAGAGTGATCGTGTGCCGCGGTTCCACGGTGCGGAGCAGTTGGCGGGGTGGGCGAAGGTCGCCGAGGCCGTGCACGCGGCGGGCGGCACGATCGTGCCGCAGTTGTGGCACATCGGCATGGTGCGCAACCAGGGCGACGCGCCCTACGCCGACGCACCCGCCGTCGGCCCCTCCGGTATCCGCGTCGACGGCACCGAGGGCACCGGCAAGGCGATGACCCAGCGTGACCTGGACGACGTCATCGGCGCCTTCGCCGAGGCCGCCGCGGCCGCCGAGCGCATCGGCTTCGACGGCGTCGAACTGCACGGCGCCCACGGCTATCTCCTCGACCAGTTCCTGTGGGCGCGGACGAACCGCCGTACCGATGCCTACGGCGGCGACGCAGTGGCCCGTACGAAGTTCGCGGCCGAGATCGTGGCCGCGGTCCGCGCGGCCGTCTCGCCCGGCTTCCCGGTGATCTTCCGCTACTCGCAGTGGAAGCAGGAGGCCTACGACGCGCGGCTCGCCGAGACCCCGCAGGAGCTGGAGGCGATCCTGGCCCCGCTCGCCGTGGCGGGTGTCGACGCCTTCCACGCCTCCACCCGCCGCTACTGGCTCCCTGAGTTCGATGACTCGGACCTGAACCTGGCCGGCTGGACCAAGAAGCTCACCGGCAGGCCCACCATCACCGTCGGTTCGGTCGGCCTGGACGGCGACTTCATCCGTGCGTTCACGGGCGAGGGCGCCGAGCTCGGCAGCCTCGACAACCTCCTCGATCGCCTGGAGCGCGACGAGTTCGACCTGGTCGCCGTCGGCCGCGCCCTGCTGCAGGACCCGGAGTGGGCGTCCAAGGTCCTGGGCGGGCGGATCGATGAGCTGAAGCCGTACGACGCGGCGGCGCTGAAGACGCTGAGCTAGGGCTCGTCCGCCTCTCCGCGGCTTCAGGCCGTACTGGTCGACTCCGTCGACTCCGTCAGCTCGCCACGTCGTGCAGCGGAGTATCCACTCCGCCGACCGCGACCGTGGCCAGGGTCTGGCTCGGGGTCCAGTAGATCCGGCCGTGCTCGAAGTCCTGGTATGTTCCGGTGTCCCAGCGGATTTCGTCGGTCTTCGGCCAGCCGAGCGGGCCCTTCTCGTAACCGGAGCGGTTCCAGCGGTCACGGATCGCGCCGTGCACCCAGAAGGCGAGCTCGCTGGATTGCTGACGGTAGAGCGCGCCGCCCTGAAACCCTTGCGCCTCGCCCAACGGCTGGCCATCCGGCCCCGGCAAGACGGTGCGGTCGGTGACCGGATAGCCGAGCGGACCCGCCTCCCAGCGCAATTCCTCGAACTTCCGCCACAGTGTTTCCGGGATGGGGTGGGCGCCGGTGTCGGGGTGCCAGTAGATATAGCCGTGCTCGAATTGGGCGAAGCGGCCGACGCCGTCCGGCGTCGCGATTTCGCCCACGGTGATCCGTTTGCCCAGCCACGGGTTCGCGGCCGCGCTGTCGTTGATCGCGTTCGGCTCCGACCCGCCACCCGGTTCGCCGCTGGCGAAGCCGCGCACATCGTCGGCGAAGACGTCCCACGGGAAGTTCGGCCCGACATCGGTGTGCGTGCCGAAGCCAAGGACCTCGGTCACGTATTTGTGGTCGGTGATCCCCTCGCCCCGTTCATAGGGCGGCGCGATGACCTGCGTGCTGAAGCCGTATTTCCTGGCGTCCTGCACCGCCAGCCACGCCGCGATCCGGATGTCGTCGCGGATGCTCAGCCAAGCATCCCGGCTCCAGGCGGCGCGGCTGCCCGCGAAGCACAGATTGATCGTGTACGGGTTCGCGTCCAGCACAGACCAGCTCGCCAGGTCGGTGTCGACGACGTCGACGACGATGCGATCGCGGACCGTGTAGTGGTAGCTCACGCCGTTGTTCGGATTGTTGAGGTAGTTCGCCAGACTCTCCGCGGTTCCGTTGCCCTCCTGCGTGTGTAGCAGGAAGTTGGTGACGCGCGCCCCGTGCCGACTGGACGCGGAGTTGCCCATACGGTCGATTTCGGTGTACTCCGGCTTGTTCATGTTTCCCCCTTCATCAGGATTCGCCGCTTTCGACCACTGCCCGTAGTCGTCGGCGAGAACTTTGTCGACATCCACCACGACGCCCCCGACCCGGTCGCTGTCGATGCGGATCTGATGGATGTGCGCGGCCGGATGATCCCCGTTGATCGAAGGATCACCGGACCAGTTGTGTTGCCAGAACCAGGTGGCGACACCGTCCTCCAGCGCCCAGTCGATGCACCGGGCGTTGCCGTACATGCCGGTCCACTCCAGGCCGACCACCGATGCCCAGCCGCGCAAGAACGGTGCGATCAGCGAATTCCACTCGTCCAGCGAGGGGTTCGCGTCAACCGGGGCATACAGCGGCCGGAGGCCCGGTCCGCCCGCCGCGAGATGGTAGTTCAGCGCGATTCGCGCATGGTGCACGCCCGCGTCATATCCCCCTTTCCAATCCGACGTGTCACCTTTGCCGTACTGATAATTGGTCACTATCTCGAGGCCGATGGCACGTAATCGGTCGCAGTATTCCCGCCGCAGCGGCTTCGCTCCGAAATTCGTGCCGGGCCGGGAATCGCTGAAGTAGCCGATGACACCGGCATATCCAGCATCCTTGATCGCCTGCGGTTCGATCAACGCGGCGGAAAAGTCGATCAGTTCAGTCATCGCGCACCCCCCGTACGAGTCCGCGTGCTGATTTGCAGTAACGCGTGATGTTCGTACATCTCAACAACTTTCGACAGATGGTGAACCCCGACATAGTGAGATTCGGCGCGATGCTAGCAGGAGATGCACTCATGCACAGGTTGTGCCCCATCCGGTGTTTGCCCGTGACCTGTCCGAACCCGCAGCGAGACCTGGTCGCCTGCATAGATTCCCATTGCCGAGAACGTGCTCGCGGTTGGCACGGAAGGCTGCTCGCGGTTCGCGAGTGTTTCATACTGGTCGCTCGCTACGCTTGATACGCCTCAACCGGATTCGAATGGTCCTGCCGGATATCTCGATCCGTAGCCATCGGCGGCCGAAGTGCGGCCACAGAACGAAAGTCATCAATACCCGCGTGACGTGTCAGGCACCATGCGCCCTGCGCCGATCAACGCTTGCCGTGCCGCAGCCTTGCGCGGGCACTCGTCGGCGCGACATCCCCGATGCCGCTGCATCGTCCAGTGCGCTTCGGACACACTCAGCGGGCGGTCAGGCGCTTCATGCGGCCACCCCATCGGCCAGAGCCGAGCGTCATCGGACTCGGCCGCCTGCTCAACCCGGATACGTGCGCGGCGGCGTTCAGCTCGCCACTCGGCCTGTACGCGATCGATGATCGCCTGCGGCGATGTTTCATCCGGCTCGGCTTCCCGCCACCAATTGAATCCCACCACTCCACCCCTGTCCTGTTCGAATGCGTTGGTAGCGGCACCCGGCGCGGGGGGAATCGTCAGAAGGTGGCGAACTTCCGCGCGCCGGGGCCTACCTCTAGAGCGTTCCGCGCGTACGACGCTGGCAGCAGTGGCACCACTGGTGGCATGACCGGCATGACGCCGCGCGGCGACGGCGGCCATAACGTGCTAGTGGCATGGGGAGTGGCATTCGGCCGTACGGCGGGCGTTTCCGGCCGCGCGGATGGCAGGCTGGTGGTATGTCGGGGGCCACAGGCGATCTGATCAGGCAGTTGCGCACCGCCAAAGGCTGGAGCCAGGGCAGGTTGGCGGCTGAGCTGTCCAAGGTGTCGGGTTACAACATGACACGCGAATACATCTCGCGGCACTGGGAGTCGGGCAGAACCGAGCCGTCGCCGTTCTGGCTGCGCCATCTGGCGACCGTGCTGGATTGCCCCCTGAGTCTGTTGGAGGCCGACGTGCAGCGACGCGAATTCCTATCGCATCTCGCAGCCACATCTATCGCGCCCGTCGTGGCGTCAGATCTTCTGTCACAAGGATTTTCGGCACGGTTGCACTCGACCGGGCCGGGAATCGAGGAATGGGAACAGAAGCTCTTTCAGTACGGCACCGACTATATGAGCCACGGCGCGGCCCAGATCCAGCAGCGCCTTGCCGCCGATCTGGTCGTGCTGCAACAGCAACTCGACTCCCCACGCATGTGGGCCGTCGCCGCCCGGCTGATGACCCTGTTCGCGAAGACCTATCCCGGCTCCGACGGCAACAAGGCGATCTCCTGGTATCGCATGGCCGCGGAAGCGGCGGACCGCTCCGGTGACACCGACATCCGGACGTGGGTTCGCGGCCGGGCCGCTATCGCCCTCGGTTACGAAGGCGCCGCTTTGCCGGTCGCGCACGAATTCGCCGACCAAGCCCTGGAAATCTTCGAGCGACCCGGTCTCGGGCGCCTCAATGCGGTATGGGGCAAAGCGCACGCCGCCGCACTCCAAGGCGACACCCACACCGCCCGTCGGTTGATCGCCAACGGCCGCCGCGCGTTCGACCGTTCCGGCTCCGAGGAGCAGACCTCCGACTACGCGGTGCCGTGGTGGCGGGTGAACGTCTTCCTGTCCCTGCTGGCCGCCCGACTCGGCGACGAACGACTGGCGGTGCAGGCCCAGGAGGCGGCGCGGGCCGAACTGCCCGACTCGCTGCCCCGGTTCGCGACCCACTTGGACATGCACCGAGGTTTGATGCTGGTTCGGGCCGGTGACCGCGCCCAGGGAGTGAAACTGGCACGGGCGGCACTCGACGCGCTACCCCCGGAGAAGCACTCGCTCACACTGCGCATGTTGATGGCGGAGATAGACCCCACCGCCCGGACAGCAGGCGAGAACCACTGAGCTCAGCCGCGCCAGCGGCTGG
>NZ_BAGF01000008.1 GCF_000308755.1 Nocardia pneumoniae NBRC 100136 | reverse complement strand
GGCAGACCACCCAGCGCCGACTCGCGCTGCGGCAGACCGCCGGACGCCGACTCACGCTGCGGCAGACCGTTCGACGACGACTCGCGTGGCGGAACGCCGTTCGATCCCGGTTGCCGCTGCGGCAGACCGGCGCTCGGCTGCGGCACGCCCGCGGCGCCAGGCTGCCGCTGCGGCAGCTCACCCGAGTTCGGCTCGCGCTGCGGCAGACCGGAGCCGGTCGGCTCCGGACCACCCGGCTGACGCGGTGGCGGACCGCCGGGACCGAGCGTGCGCTTGGGCAGGTTGGCCGCGGCGAGCTTGCCGCGCTGGGGACCGCCGGCCGCCTGGCCCGGCGCGGGACGCAGGCTCGCGCCCGACTGCTGTCCCTCCGAACGCGTACCGGACGACATCGTCGAACCCGGCTGCCGCTGCGGCAGACCGCCGAGGCCGGTGGGAGCCGGCGCGCTGGGCGGCGGCGCGATGGGCGCGGGGGCGGGAGACTCGGTGACCGGAATGGGGCCGCTCACGCCGGGATCCACGGTGACCATGACGTTGCCCCCAGGAGTGCGCGTGACCGCTCGCATCTGCATGGACGACGGGCGCTGCGGCTTGACCGGCTGCGGCGAGGGCTGCGGAGTGATGGGCTGTCCCGCGATCGGCTTACCCGCGACGATCAGTCCGACCGGCACGTGCACGGTCACGGTCACGCCTGGATCGCGGGCGGTGTCGAAGGTCGGGCGCAACCGCACGGTGAGGCCGTGCCGCTCGGCGAGCCTGCCGACCACGAACAGACCCATGTGACGGGCCGTGTCCGGCCCCGGCTCGGCGGTCTGCTCCAGGCGCCGGTTGATCTCGGCCATCTCCGCGGGCGGCATACCGATGCCACGGTCGGCAACCTCGATGAGCAGGCCCTGGTCGTGCGCCTGCGCGAAAGTGAACTTGACGTCGGTCTCCGGCGGCGAGGCGCGCAGCGCGTTGTCCAACAGCTCGGCGAACAGGTGCGCGAGGTCGGAGGCGGCGGGTTCCTTCAGCGAACCGCGCGGGGTGGCGCCGAGCTTCACGCGCTCGTAGTCCTCGACCTCGGAGATCGCGGCACGCAGCACGTCGGCGATCTCGACCGGGGCGGACTTGGCGCGGCGCTGCCTGGTACCGGCGAGAATGAGCAGGTTGTCGCCGTTGCGGCGCATACGGGCCGCGAGATGGTCCAGCCGGAACAGGTTCTCCAGCAGGCGCGGGTCCTTCTCGTCGTACTCCATCGCCTCGATCAGGGTGAGCTGATGGTCGACGAGCGACTTGGAGCGCCGCGCCAGGGTCTCGAACATGTCGTTGACCTGCGAACGCATCTTCGCCTGCTCGCTCGCCAGACGCAGCGCCTGGCCGTGGATGTCGTCGACCGCGCGGGCGAGCTGACCGATCTCCTCGGTGCTGCGCACCGGCATCGGTTCCAGCGGGACCTCTTCCGGCGAGGCGCCTTGGCGGAGCTGGGCGACCTCCTGCGGCAGATCGCTCTCGGCCACGCGCAACGCGGCCAAGCGCAGCCGGTGCAGCGGGACGATCATCGAACGGGCCACGAACACCGCCAGCAGCAGCGCGGCGAGGATGGTCGCGATGACGACCGCGGTGTAGGTCCACGCGTCACGCTGGGCCGTCGACACCAGCGACTGCATCGCGGAGTCGATGTCCTTGGTCGCCTTGCCGACGACGTGCTCGTAGACCGCGAGGCTGTCGGTCAGCGACTTCTTCAGGTCGCCGACCGGAAGCTGGCCCGCTTGGGTCTGCGGGCTGGTCAGCAGCGCGATCCTGGTGTCGATGCCCGCGCGCAGGTCGGCGATCGAGGTGTCGCCGTCGGAGAAGCGGTGCGCGAGCACGTTGAGCAGCGCGCGCTCGGTGTTGGCCGCGATCATGAAGCTCTGCACGCCGGCCTGCTGGCTGCGCAGCACCTCGGGGAAGGCCGCGACCTCGTTGACCAGAGCGGCACGGGTGTTGAGCGAGTCGACCAGCCGCAGTTTGGCCACGTCCACGGCGGTGTCACTGACCTGGCCGACGGTGTTCTCGACGATGCGCACGCTGTCGTTGCGGACGCGGTCGATCAGCGCGAGGGTGTCCGACGGCGGGCCGGTGGTGACCGCTTTGCCCTGGGCCCGCACGCCCTTGGCCTGGGTGAGCATGCTGTCGATGGCCTCGCGGGCGCCCGGCACGCCATCCAGCTTGCCGACCGCCTTCTCGGCGTTGGCGATCGCCTTGTCCAGATCCGCGAGGTTCTGATCGGTCACCACGGACTGGTTGGTGCCCAACGAGATCATCTGCGAGGCCGCGGTGGTGGCGGTCTGCGCGCTGAGCCCGGTGACCGAGGGGATGGCGGCCACGTTCTCGGCGATGTCGGCGAGACGATTGGATTCCGCGAACTCCGACGAGATCCTGGACACGCCGAGCCCGACTGCGACCGCCAGCGGGACGGCGAGTACCGCCGTCACCTTCCAGCGCAGGTCCCAGTTGCCGAGCGCCCAGCGCTTACTGCCGGACCTAGCGGCGTCACGCATGTCCCACTCACTTTCCAAACTGGCCTCTACCGAGCGCCATCAGCCGAGCCCCCACGATCGTGTACATGGCTCGACAGGTGGAGCTGGCCGAGAACTGCGGCTGGCCGAAAGATTGCGTCCTACGACGGCCCAAATAAGTGACATCAGATTCTAACGGATCAATAACTTCTTGGGTGCCTTGGCGTGATGTCGCGATCATTGACCTGCCAGTTCCAGGCAAAACCAAAGGTAGCGGCACCCACCCGGGCGTCGCGTGAAGTCTGCCACAATCAACCAGATCTATCGAGGCGGGCATCGAGGCGAGGCTAGGGAGTCACGGGTTTGAACGTGCGGCAGGAGTACCGACCGGCCTATCAGACCAGCTTGGTGGATCCCGCCGAGTTCTGGGCCGGCGCGGCCGAAGCGATCGACTGGGAGGTGCCACCGACCCAGATCGTCGATACCAACGCTCGCCCGGTGGCCAGATGGTTTCCCGACGCCCGACTCAACACCTCCTTCAACGCGCTCGACCGGCACGTGCACCCGACCACCCCGGGTGCTGCCGGTCGCGCCGATCAGCCCGCATTAATATACGACTCCGCTATGACCGGCGCCAGCGTCGTCTACACCTACGCGGAGCTGCTCGCCCAGGTGTCCCGGTTCGCCGGAGCGATGCTGCGACTCGGTGTGTCGGCGGGCGACCGCGTGGTGATCTACCTGCCGATGATCCCCGAGGCGGTGATCGCCATGCTGGCCTGCGCGCGCATCGGCGCGGTGCACTCGGTGGTGTTCGGCGGCTTCGCCGCGCCGGAGCTGGCCGCCCGCATCGATGACGCGGAGCCGGTGTTGATCATCACAGCGTCCGGGGGCTTGGAGCCGGGCCGGAAGATCGAGTATCCGCCGATCGTGTTGCAGGCTCTGGACCTCGCCGCCACCACCGCGCCACGCACCGTGATCGTCAAGCAGCGGTCGCAGTTCGAGACCATCCATTTCGCGCCGCCGCAGCCCGCCACCGAGCACTTACCGAGCTCGACGGAAACCGTGGCCGCGCAGTGGCTCGACTGGGACGACGCGGTCCGCGACGCGCCACCGGCCGACCCGGTATCGGTCGCGGCGACCGATCCGCTGTACATCCTCTACACCTCGGGCACCACCGGGAAGCCCAAGGGCGTGGTGCGGGACAACGGCGGGCACGCGGTGGCGCTGGCCTGGTCCATGCGCAACATCTACAACGTCGGCGCCGGCCAGGTGATGTGGGCGGCGTCCGATGTCGGCTGGGTCGTCGGCCACTCCTATATCGTCTACGCGCCGCTGCTGGTCGGGGCGACCACGCTGCTGTACGAAGGCAAGCCGGTCGGCACGCCGGACGCGGGCGCGTACTGGCGCGTGGTGGAAAAGTACAAGGTCAACGTGTTGTTCACCGCCCCAACCGCGTTGCGCGCCATCCGCAAGGCCGACCCCGGCGCCGAGCTGGCCCGCGCCTGGGACCTCTCCTCGCTGCGCGCGCTGTTCTGCGCGGGCGAACGGCTGGATCCGGCCACCTACGCCTGGGCGGACGACACCCTGCTCGCCGGCCGCTCCGACTGCCCTGTCGTCGATCACTGGTGGCAGACCGAGACCGGCTGGCCGATCTGCGCGAACCCGCTGGGCCTGCAACAGCTGCCGATCAAGCCGGGCTCGGCGTCGGTGCCGGTGCCCGGCTATCGGCTGCGCGTGCTGGATTCCTCCGGTAACCCGGTGCCGCCCAACACCGAGGGCAATATCGTGATCGGGTTACCGCTGCCGCCCGGCACGCTGACCGGATTATGGCGCGACGACGCACGCTACGAGCGCTCCTATCTGTCCGCCTATCCCGGCCACTACCTCACGGGAGACTCCGGCTACTTCGACGAGGACGGCTATCTGTATGTCCTCGGCCGCAGCGACGACGTGATCAACATGGCCGGACATCGACTCTCCGCGGGCAGCATCGAGGCCGCCATCGCCGGTCACGACACGGTCGCCGAATGCGCCGTCATCGGCCTGCCCGACGAGCTCAAGGGTCATCGGCCGGTGGCATACGTGGTGCTCAAATCGGGTGTCGAGATCGACCCGCGGCAGCTGCGCGACGAACTGATCGAACGGGTGCGCACCCAGGTCGGCGCGATCGCCACCCTGCACGACGTGATCGTCGTGTCGGCGCTACCGAAGACCAGGTCCGGCAAGATCCTGCGCAAGACCATCCGGCAGATCACCTCGGGTGAGACGTTCGAGGTGCCGTCCACCATCGACGATCCGAGTGTGCTCGCGGCGCTGGAAGAGCAGATCCGCGCCGCGGATCCGGACTGGCGGGCACCGGCGCCGAACGGCACGGAGAATCCCGACAACGTGGTGGCGCCCGACGTGGATCCCGTTGCGCCCTCGTGATTCCGCGCGGCCCGGCGCATGTCCTCAGAGTTTCCACAGAGGACGTTCAGCCCGGTGCCAGCCGTTCGAAATAGCCTCGAGACCGCACCGCAACCATTCGATGATCTGGAGGCAACACCCTATGAAGCGTTCCGCAGGCCGCCCCGCCGTCGCCGCGCTCGCCGCGGGCGGATTCGCGACGATCGCCGTCTTCCTGAGCCCCGCGAGCGCGAGCGCGGGCCCGATGGAACTCGCCGAGCCGCTGCTGACCTCGGATTGCTCCTTTGCCCAGGTCGACGCCGCACTGCACGCCAAGGCGCCGCAGCTGGCCGCGATGCTCGACGCCAACCCGACCCAGAAGGCGGAATTGCAGCGCAAGTTCGATCAGCCGGTCCAGCAGCGGCGCGCCGAGCTGCAACGGGCCATCGACGAGAACCCGGACGCCGTGCGCGAGGCCCAGAACGACCCGCGAACCGCCCAGCTGCGCGACACCATCCGCACCGTGGCCGAGTCCTGCCACAACTACTAACGTACTAACTGGCCCACCGGCCGACTGCAAATCCGCGTCACCTGACTTGTACGGCCTGAAGACCCGGAGAGGCGGCCTGCCGTGACGACATCGAGCCCGACCGTTCTGGTCGTCGACGACGACGAGGACGTGCTCGCGTCGGTCGAGCGCGGGCTGCGGCTGTCCGGTTTCCAGGTGCTGGTCGCCAGGGACGGTGCGCAGGCGCTGCGCACCGTGAGCGAACACGCGCCCGACGCCGTCGTGCTGGACATGAACATGCCGGTGCTCGACGGCGCTGGCGTGGTCACGGCGTTGCGCGCGATGGGCAACGAGGTGCCGATCTGCGTGCTCAGCGCTCGCGCGTCGGTGGACGATCGCATCTCCGGCTTGGAGTCCGGCGCGGACGATTACCTGGTCAAGCCGTTCGTGCTCAAAGAGCTCGTGGCGCGGATCAGGGCCCTGCTGCGCCGCCGGTCCGACACACCCGCCCCGTCCACCCCCGGCGCGATCACCATCGGCCCGCTGGAGGTGGACGTCGCTGGCTACCGCGCGTTGCTGCACGGCCGCGAGATCGAGCTGACCAAGCGGGAATTCGAGCTGTTGTCCACGCTGGCCAGGAACGTCGGCGTGGTGCTGAGCCGGGAACGCCTGCTGGAACTGGTGTGGGGCTACGACTTCGCCGCCGACACCAATGTGGTGGACGTCTTCGTCGGCTATCTCCGCCGCAAGCTGGAGGTGGGCGACACACCCCGACTGCTGCACACGATCCGCGGCGTCGGGTTCGTGCTGCGAGCGCCGAAATGAGTGCGGCCCGCGCCTCCACCACATCGCCGAAAACCCGAGGGCGACGGTCGTTTTCGCTGCGTACCCGGGTCGCGGGCGCCGCGGCCGCAGGCGCGATCATCATCGTGACGCTGATCAGCCTGATCAGCATCCGCGCCATCGAGCGCAACAACGTGCAGCAGTCCGACCAGCAACTCGCCATCGCGGCGCGCATCGTGCTGATCGAGCCGCAGATCGCGGTCCGGTTCATCAGCCTGACCGGGTTGAACAACGACATGGCGGTGACCGTCCGGGACAACGGCGCCGTCGTCGCCAGCACCACCACCGAACTGCCCGCGCTGCCGACCGGTTCGCGCACCGTCACGGTGGGCGGGACCCCGTACCGGATTCTCACCACGACGGAGAATCAGCCCGTGGGCCGGGTGGTGTCGCTCGGCATCCCCGCGGCGGGGGCGGCCGAAGCCACCGCGGAGCAGCAGCGCTGGGTGCTCGGCGGCGCCCTGCTGTCCATCGCCGCCGCCGCGGGGCTCGGCTGGCTGCTCGCGGGAGCCGCGGTGCGCCCGATCGTCCGGCTCACCCGGCAGGTCGACGCGCGTAGCGCGTTCCCCGATCCGCGGGACACGCAGCCACCGGTGGAGGGCGCGGGCGTGCACGAGTCGGAGAAATTGGCCGACGCGGTCAACACCATGCTGCAACGGGTGGATCAGGCGCAGGCCGAGACCGCCGCCGCGCTGGAGACCGCGCGCGACTTCGCCGCCGTGTCCGCCCACGAGTTGCGCACCCCGCTCACCGCGATGCGCACCGACCTGGAAGTGCTGCGCACCCTCGATCTCGACGAGGCGCAGCGCGCGGAGATCCTCGACGACCTGCAACGCAGCCAGGGCCGGGTGGAGACGACACTCGCGGCGTTGGAGCGGCTGGCCACCGGCGACCTGACCAACGAGCGCGACCACGTCGCCACCGACGTCGGCGACCTGTGCGACCAGGCCGCACATGACGCCATGCGGCATTTCCCCGGCCTCACCGTGCGCATCGACTCCGACGCCGAACTGGTGACCCGCGGTCTGCCCGCCGGGCTGCGGCTGGCGGTGGACAACGCGCTGGCCAACTCGGTCAAGCACGGTGGAGCCACCGAGGCCCTGGTCTCCGCGCACCGGACGCCGAACGGCCACATCGTCATCAGCATCGACGACAACGGTCGCGGCATCCCGCCGCACGAGCGCGGAGCCGTCTTCGACCGTTTCTTCCGCGGCAGCGAGGCCAGTAAGGGCGGCTCCGGCCTTGGCCTCGCACTGGTCGCCCAGCAGGCTCAGTTACATGGCGGGCGAGCCTATTTCGACGAAGGCACCCTCGGCGGCATCCGATTAGTCCTGGATCTTCCCGGCGGTGTTTAATTTGCAGCGCCTGCGGCGCTGCGTGTTCGCGGCTGTGCTGGTTTGGCCGCGAACGGGAAACGCTCAGTCTCGCTTCGCTCGAAACCTGGAGTGCGCCATGTGGTTACCTGAGGCGATCACCGTGCCGTCTTCGTGTTCGCCACTTGGTGCCGACTCGGACGGCTCGCCGGGCTTCAAGTGACCGACCTCGGAGCACAGCACCCATACCACGCCGATTGAACACACCCCTTACTCAACTCTCAGAGAAACGCCAAGGGCCGGGCCATAACTCGCGTTTATGGTTTGCGAACGTGATCGGAAAACGCGCTCGCTGCGCACTTCTTGCCGTTGCTCTCCTCGCCGCGGGAGGGGTCGGCGCCGGAATCGCCGCGTATACCGGGTCCGATCGGGCCCCGAGGGCAATCGCCCTGGTCAATGCCGATAGCGGGCCGACCGGTGCGCGCGTCGTCACGGCGTTGCAGGAGGCGGGTGGCTACGACTGGACCGCCATCGCGCCGGGCGAGGCGGCTGGCGACTACGCCGCGGTCATCACCCTGCCCGCCGACCTCACCGAGTCCATCGGCACCCTCACCGGAGCACAGCCCAAGCGGGCCAAGGTCACCGTGGACGCCCACCACGACGCCGACGCCGACCTGGTGAACGGCGCGGTGGCCGAGGTGACGCGCCGGATCGGCGCGGCCGGGGTGGATGCCGCGCTCACCGCCGTCGCGCAGGCCCGGTCGCAGATGTCGCAGGTGCGATTCACCGCCCAGCTGCTTGGCGCGGGCGTCGACGCGGCCGCCGCCGGAGCCGGTCAGTTCAGTTCGGGCGCCGACCAGCTGCTCGGCTTCCTCGACTTCGCTCGCCAGGGCTCGGCCCAACTCACCTCGGCGATCGCGCTGCTGAACTCGACCGTGGATGGCGCCGCCGCGCAGGCGAATCAACTTGCCGCGGCGCTGGATTCCACGGGCATCACGATCGCGCAGGTGGAGCAGACGGCGAATACAGTGAGCGGCGGGCTCGACCAGGTTCTGCCGCTGCTGCGCGCATTGCCCTTCGCGAACGATCCGGCGCTGGCCGACATCATCGGAAAACTCGAAGCGCTGCGCGGCGTATCCAGCCAGGCGGGCGCCCAGCTCACCGGCCTCGGCTCGCTCGTCGGCGACGCGGTGGACCCGGACACCGATCTCGGCACCCTGCTTCGCACCGTCGTCGACCGCCTGACCAGCGCGAGCGCCCAACTGTCCGAAGGCGCGAAGCTGGCCGAGGACCTGCCGCGACTCGCCGAGCAGGGCGGCGCCCAATTGGTCAGCGCCGTCGACCAGCTCACCGGCGGCGTCACCCAGCTGCGGAACATCGTCGACAACCTGAGCACCCAGACCGGCAAGGCCGTCGCCGCCCTCCCGCAAAGCACCGGCACCCAGCAATCCGCCCTGGCATCGGCCCTCACCGACCCGGTCGAAATCGTCCGGGAGTGAGGGAATACGACAATGGCTCGTGCTACGCAGTGCGCAGCACGAGCCATGTCATCGCTCTACCATTCGTGTGCGGCACCGGACGGATAATCCCCGCCTGCGCAGGGAGCACCCCTGCGTACCCGAGCGGGAAATCGTCGCGGCCCCGCGCCCGCTCAGTTCGCGCTGAGCAGGTCGATCACGAAGACCAGCGTCTTGCCCGACAGGCGGTGACCCGCACCGGCCGGGCCGTAGGCCAGCTCCGGCGGGATGGTCAGCTGACGGCGGCCGCCGACCTTCATGCCGGGGATGCCGTCCTGCCAGCCCTGGATCAGACCGCGCAGCGGGAAGGTGATGGACTCGCCGCGGTTCCAGGACGAGTCGAACTCCTCACCGGATTCGAATTCGACGCCCACATAGTGCACTTCGACGGTGCCACCGGGCACGGCTTCCTTGCCGTCGCCTTCGATGATGTCCTTGATCACCAGCTCGGTGGGCGCGGGCCCTTCTTGGAACTCGATCTCCGGTTTGGTCATGCGGCTATCCCCTTCGATAGATGGTGGTGGGTATTTCGGTCAGCGGTTGGTGATCTCGCGGTAATCGCGGGCGCCGTAGCCGGTGTAGATCTGCCGGGGACGGCCGATCTTCAAAGGCTCGCTGTGCATTTCGCGCCAGTGCGCGATCCAGCCGGGGAGCCGGCCCATCGCGAACAGCACGGTGAACATGCGGGTCGGGAAGCCCATCGCCTTGTAGATGACGCCGGTGTAGAAGTCGACGTTCGGGTACAGGCGCCGCTGGATGAAGTAGTCGTCGGTAAGCGCGGCCTCTTCCAGGGCCTGGGCGATCTCGAACAGTTCGTCGGCGCCGCCCAGCTTGCTGAGGATGGCGTCGGCGTGCTTCTTGGCGATCGAGGCGCGCGGATCGTAGTTGCGGTAGACGCGGTGCCCGAAGCCCATGAGCTTCACCCCGTCTTCCTTGTTCTTGACCTTGCGGATGAACTCCTTGACGTTGCCGCCGCTGGCCTTGATGCCGTCGAGCATCTCCAGCACGGCCTGGTTGGCGCCGCCGTGCAGCGGGCCCCACAGCGCGTTGATGCCGCCGGACACCGAGGTGAACAGGTTGGCGTCGGACGAGCCGACCAGGCGCACGGTCGAGGTGGAGCAGTTCTGCTCGTGGTCGGCGTGCAGGATGAGCAGCATGTCCAGGGCCGCGGCGACCTCGGGGTCGACCTCGTAGGGCTCGGCCGGGAAGCCGAAGGTCATCCGCAGGAAGTTCTCCACCAGGCTCAGCGAGTTGTCCGGGTAGAGGAACGGCTGGCCGACCGACTTCTTGTACGAGTAGGCCGCGATGGTGGGCAGCTTGGCAAGCAGCCGGATGGTGGACAGCTCGACCTGTTCGGGGTCGCGCGGGTCCAGCGAGTCCTGGTAGTAGGCCGACAGCGCGTTCACCGCCGACGACAGCACCGGCATCGGGTGCGCGTTGCGCGGGAAGCCGTCGAAGAACCGCTTCAGGTCCTCGTGCAGCAGGGTGTGGCGGCGGATGCGGTCGGTGAAGTCCTCGAGCTGGGCCTGGGTGGGCAGCTCGCCGTAGATCAGCAGGTAGCTGACCTCGATGAAGGTGGATGCCGACGCGAGCTGGTCGATCGGGTAGCCGCGGTAGCGCAGGATGCCCGCCTCACCGTCGATGTAGGTGATGGCCGACTTGGTCGGGGCGGTGTTCATGAAGCCCGGGTCGTACGTCACGTACCCGGTGCTGGCCAGCAGCTTCCCCAGCTCGATCCCGTCATTGCCCTCGGCGGCCTTGGCGACCGTCATCGGGAACTCCCCGCCGGGATAGGAAAGGACCGGCTTGGCGTCGTCGTCGACGTTGATCATGTTCTCAGCGGGCACGGAAGGATCCCTCTCAGGCTAGAACCACAGGCACCGGCGCGGTCGGCGCACGATGCGCTTGCCTCAACGCTAGCCGTTCACCGACGCGGACAATACCGGAGGGTAGTCCTGCGGCGGCTCACAAACACATCCTGGCGCGGTGAGGTTCCTCGACCACGGCGACGCGCGGTCGCCCGGCGTTAGCGGTGCACTTCAGACGGCTATTTCGGCAGCAGCGCGACGGACACGGTAACGCGTGAAAGCCGGAAACGCGACCGCCGCGATCAGTACGCCCACCACCACGAGCACCCCTCCTCCCGCCGCAGCCACAGCGGTACCCAGGCTCGCCGCGGCGAAACCGTGGGCAACATCACCGATACGCGGGCCGCCTGCGACAACCACGGTGAACACGCCTTGCAGCCGCCCGCGCAGGTCGTCGGTCGCGACGGTCTGCAGCATGGTGACCCGCAACGCGGCCGAGACCATGTCGACCGCGCCGCCGAATGCCGCGCAGGCCAGCGCGATCCACAGCCCCGCGCCGAGGCCGAGCCCGTGCCCGGTGAGCCCGACGGCGACACCGAATCCGACCATGGCCAGGCCCCACAGCGCGATGCAGACCAGCACGGCGAAGCCCTGGCGGCGGATGCGCGGAATCCAGCCGGAGAACACGCCGCCGAGCACAGCGCCCACCGACATCGAGGCGAACAGCAAACCGAGGGCGACGCCGCCGGTGGCCGGGTCGCCGAAGGTCTCGTGCGCGATCTGCGGGAACAGCGCCCGCGGCATGCCGAACACCATGGCGATCACATCCACCGCGAAGGACGCGAGCAGCACCCGCTGGGTCGCGAGGTAGCCGAAACCCTCCAGCACGGTGCGGAACCCGGCTCGTCGCACCGTTCCGGTCGGCGGCAGTGCGGGCAGCCGCCAGACCGCCCAGAGCGTGGCCAGCAGCGCGACGGCGTCGATCAGGTACAGCGTGGCCAGGCCGACCACCGGGATGAGCACGCCGGCCAGCACCGGCCCGGCGATCGCGCCGAACTGCATGACCGTCATGTTCAGCGAATTCGCCGCGGCCAGTCGACCTTCCGGCAACAGGCGCGGAATGGTCGCGCTGCGGGTCGGCTGGTTCACCGCGAAGAAGGCCTGCTGCACCGCGAGCAGGCCGAGCACGATCCACACGTTGTCCACCCCGGCGGCCGCTTGCAGCCAGAAGGCGAGCGCGGTGAGCCCGGTGCCGGAATTGGTGATCAGCAAGAGTTTGCGCCGGTCCAGCACGTCGGCGAGCGCGCCGCCCCACAGGCCGAACACGATCAGCGGGACCAGGCCGAACAATCCGGCCAGGCCGACATAGCCGGAGCTGCCGGTGATCTGGAAGATCTGCTGCGGCACCGCGACGATGGACAGCTGCGCACCGATCATGGTGACGATGCCCGAACTCCACAGGCGTCGGAAGTCCGGATGGCGCAACGGGGTTGTGTCGGCGAGCAGTTTCACCGGCCGCAGCGTATCCAGTCCACTTGCCGGGTTCGACGGGAGAATTCTCACGCGTGGGGTGGGAATACCTCAGGGTTGCAGGCGTTCCACCGTGGACGTGCCGTCCGCGATACGCACCCGGATCCGGTTGTGCAGCCTGCCGCGGCGACCCTGCCAGAACTCGACCTCGTCGGGGCGGAGCAGGAACCCGCCCCAGTGCGGCGGCACCGGGATCTCGTCGACATCGGCGAATCGCGCGGTCGCCTCGGCCAGCGTGCGGTCCAGTTCGGCCCGTGAACCGATCGGCTTGGACTGGCGGGACGCCCATGCGCCCAGCTGCGAGTCCCGCGGCCGGGAACGCCAGTAGGCCGCCGTGGTCTCGGCGGGCACCCGTTCCACCGTGCCGCGCAGGTGCACCTGCCTGCCCAGGGCGGGCCACACGAAGGTGACCGCGGCGTACGGGACGGCGGCCAGTTGGGCGCCTTTGTCCGAGTCGTAGTTCGTGTAGAAGATCACACCCTCGGGCGAGAGCCCTTTACACAGCACGGTGCGCGCGACCGGCCGTGGCGTGCCGTCCACGACCGACACCGTGGCCAGCACCATGGCGTTGGGTTCGGCGATGCCGACCGCGGTGGCCTGTTCGATCCAGTGCCGCAGCAGCGGCTCCCAACCGCCGGCCAGCCAGGTCTCGTCCAGGTCGACGTCCTCGTTGCCGCCGTGCGGCAGCCCGCCGTAGTCCACCCGCATGGCGGCGAGATCGGTGGTCGGCGGGAAGTCCGCCGTTTCGTTGCCGCGAGGTGAATTGTCCAGGTCACGCATGGGCCAGACGTTACTCCGGGGTAGCGAGGGTCTAAGGTTTTGATGATCGGCATGTGCTCGTCAAATCCGACATCTTCTCATCGGCGAGAACATGCGACCCAAGTGCAAGGAGAGTCGCAACATGACTACCAGCCCCGCGGTTTCCGGTGGGCAGGCCACCGTACCCAGCGATTTCGTCAGTGGCCTGGAGGGCGTGGTTGCTTTTACCACCGATATCGCCGAACCCGACAAGGACGGCGGCGCGCTGCGCTACCGCGGCGTCGACATCGAGGACCTGGTGGAAAGCCAGGTGACCTTCGGTGACGTGTGGGCCCTGCTGGTCGACGGATCGTTCGGCCGGGGCCTCCCGCCCGCCGAGCCGTTCCCGCTGCCCGTGCACACCGGTGACGTGCGCGTCGACGTGCAGGCTGGCCTGGCCATGCTGGCGCCGATCTGGGGCTACCAGCCGCTGCTGGACATCGATGACGAAACCGCTCGGGAGAACCTGGCCCGCGCTTCGGTGATGGCGCTGTCCTATGTCGCGCAGTCGGCGCGCGGCATCTACCAGCCCGCGGTCCCGCAGAAGAAGATCGACGAGTGCACCACGGTCACCGCGCGCTTCATGACCCGCTGGAAGGGTGACCCGGACCCGCGCCACACCGAGGCCATCGATGCCTACTGGGTCTCCGCCGCCGAGCACGGCATGAACGCCTCCACCTTCACCGCCCGGGTGATCGCCTCCACCGGCGCCGACGTGGCGGCCTCGCTGTCCGGCGCGATCGGCGCCATGTCCGGTCCGCTGCACGGTGGCGCGCCCGCGCGCGTGCTCCCGATGATCGAAGAGGTCGAGCGGACCGGCGATGCCCGTGCCCTGGTCAAGGGCATTTTGGACCGCAAGGAGAAGCTGATGGGCTTCGGCCACCGGGTGTACCGGGCCGAGGACCCCCGCGCCAGGGTGCTGCGCGCCACCGCGAAGCGTTTGGCCGCCCCGCGCTACGAAGTCGCCGCCGCGCTGGAGCAGGCCGCGCTGGCGGAGCTGCGCGAGCGGCGTCCGGACCGCGCCATCGAGACCAACGTGGAGTTCTGGGCCGCGGTGATCCTGGACTTCGCCGAGGTGCCCGCGCACATGATGCCGGCCATGTTCACCTGCGGCCGCACCGCGGGCTGGTGCGCGCACATCCTGGAGCAGAAACAGCTGGGCAAGCTGGTCCGCCCGGCCGCCATCTACACCGGGCCCGGTCCCCGCAAGCCCGAGGATGTCGCGGGCTGGGCGTCGATCGCCCACCGGTAGCCCGCAGCGCACGACGGACGCGAGCCGGACGGGGTCGGCGGAAGACGTTTTCCCGCCGTCCGGCTCGCGTAGCATCCCGGGGAAGTGGTCAAGAGGACCTGAGCGATGCAGTACAGAGGACTATCGCGGCGGCGGGTGCTTGGCATCGGCGCCGCGCTGGCCGCGGGTTTCGCCGCCGCCGGGTGCGACACCACACCGAACACATCGACGCCGCGGCCCGGGGTGCTGGCGAACGCGGAGACTCCTCCCGCGAGCGCGGATCGCGCCGGTCTCGGCGGCCCCCGCTCCCCCGAACGCCGTTTCGCCCACCGCGGTCGCCGCCGCGCACGCCGGCACGCAGCCGTGCCGGTGGGGCGTGGAGATGCCCGGCGTCACAAGTACTTTCGCGGCCACCGGCAAGCAGCTGGCGCTCACTTTCGACGCCTGCGGCGGGCCGGGAAACAGCGACAACGATGAAGCGCTGCTGAATTTCCTGATGACGAAAAGATTCCGGCGACGCTGTTCCTCAACAAGCGTTGGATCGATGCGAACCGCGCCCGGGCCGCGCAGTTGGCCATGAACCCGCTGTTCGAGTTGGCCAATCACGGTGTCGCGCATAAACCGCTCTCGGTGAACGGGCGGGAAGCCTATGGCATCGCGGGCACCCGGACGGCGCAAGAAGCGGCGGACGAAGTGTGGGCCAACCATGAGCTGCTCACCAGGCTGACCGGCACGCCGCCGCGATTCTTCCGTGCGGGCACCGCCCATTACGACGACGTCGCGGTGGCTATCGTGCACGAATTGGGCGAAGCCCCGGTCGGTTTCAGCATCAACGCCGATTTCGGCGCGACCGCGTCGGCCGCCAAGGTGCAATCGGCGATGAATGCCGCCGCGTCTGGCGCCATTTCCCTCGCGCATATGCATCGGCCGCACTCGGGAACCGCTGCGGGCATGAAGGCGGCGCTACCGAAGATCCGCGCCATGGGTTTCACCTTCGTGCGCCTGTAGACGCTGGAATGACGCCTCACTCCTCGAGCGAGGCGGCCCAGTCGACGGCGACGGTTTCGCCGCGGTCGACCTCGAAGAAGGCGACCTCCAGGTGCTGGCCGAGGTCGACCAGACCGATGGCGGTCAGCGGCACCGGCTGGACCAGGCGGACCCGCCACGGCTCGGACTCGTCCCAGGCGCGCAGTTCCAAGTCGAGCCGCAGCACGGGGTCGTCGCGGCCGGAGTAGTCGGCCGCGACCGGCGCGGCGGCGAGCACGGTCGCGTCGGCGCGGCGGCCGTCGGCGAGGATCTTCGCGATGCTCGCCCGCCCCGACTCCTCGATGTCGGGCACGTACAGCACCAGGCGGCCGCGGTCGCCCGGGTCCACCCGGCAGCACACGACATCGCCGGGCTGCATCCATTCCAGGTCGGCTTCGGTCACCCGTTGGCGCACCCGGGTCTCGTAGGGGAACTCCCCGTCCAGCTGCACCCGGACCCAGAACACATGACCGGGTTCGGTGCGCCGCGGACGCACGCCGAGGACGGTCGCCGATCCGGGTTCTCCGCGAATCAGCAACTCCCGTCGCATGGAATCCGAGACCGTCGCGCCGCGCAGCCGGATATTCCGCACCCGCTCGCGCAGTCGCCACCCCGAGTTAGCCGACGGCATGCCCATGGGCGCCTACGTTAGCCGGAGTGTGGGCGACGTCACAGCGACACCACCGACTACCCTGTTCGCCATGACCTCTGCGTTTCCGACCATTCCCGACGATCTCAAGCCCGCCGACGGACGGTTCGGCTGCGGCCCCTCCAAGGTGCGCCCGGAGCAGCTGCAGACTCTGGTGAACGTCGGCGCTTCGGTGTTCGGAACCTCGCATCGGCAGAAACCGGTCAAGGACGTGGTGGCGCGGGTGCGCTCGGGCCTGCGCGACCTGTTCGCCCTTCCGGACGGCTACGAGGTGGTGCTCGGCAACGGCGGCACCACCGCGTTCTGGGACGCCGCGGCGTTCGGCTTGGTCCGGGAACGCTCGCTGCACCTGACCAACGGCGAGTTCAGCTCCAAGTTCGCCGCCGTGACCAAGGGCAACCCGTTCATCGGCGACCCGATCGTGGTCTCGGCCGAGCCGGGCAGCGCGCCGGAGCCGGTGTCGGACCCGTCGGCGGACCTGATCGGCTGGGCGCACAACGAGACCTCCACCGGTGTCGCCATCCCGGTGCAGCGCCCCGCGGGTTCGGAGCACGCGCTGATCGCCATCGACGCCACCTCCGGCGCGGGCGGTCTGCCGGTGACCATCACCGACGCCGACGTCTACTACTTCGCACCGCAGAAGTGCTTCGCCTCCGACGGCGGCCTGTGGGTCGCGCTGATGAGCCCGGCCGCGCTGGCCAGGGTCGAGGAGATCAAGGCGTCGGGCCGCTGGACGCCCGATTTCCTGTCGCTGCCGATCGCGATCGACAACAGCACCAAGGACCAGACCTACAACACCCCGGCCCTGGGCACCCTGCTGCTGTTCGCCGATCAGATCGAGTGGCTGAACGCCAACGGCGGCCTGGACTGGGCGGTCAAGCGGACGCTGGACTCCTCGTCGCGGCTGTACTCCTGGGCCGAGTCCAGCGAGTACGCCACCCCGTACGTCGCGGACCCGGCGCACCGCTCGCAGGTGGTCGGCACCATCGATTTCGCCGACTCGGTCGACGCGGCCGCGGTGGCGAAGGTGCTGCGCGCCAACGGCATCGTGGACACCGAGCCCTACCGCAAGCTGGGCCGCAACCAGCTGCGCATCGGCATGTTCCCGGCGATCGATCCGGACGACATCAGCCAGCTGACCCGTTCCATCGACTGGGTCGTGCAGAATCTCGGCTGACCGCCGCTCATTTCGGCCCTACGGCCGCAACACGCCCGGGATCGACACGCCGAAAAATTAGGCGCGGCAGGTCGAATAGAGCAGATTAGCGGGGCACGGGAGTCGCGCTGGCGATTTCCGTGCCGCGTGTCCTGCCCCAGGAATCTCAGATGTGCACTACTGTTTCGAAAAGTGGGCGGTGTCGCGAGTCGACGCGATAAGGAGGTAACGGTGCGTGAACTTCGAGTGATCGGGGTGACGCCCGACTCCACACACATCGTGTGCATCGACACCGAGTCCGGTCAGAAGTTCCGGCTTCCCGCCGACGACAAACTGCGAGCCGCCGCGCGCGGAGACCTTGCCCGATTCGGCCAGATTGAGATCGAAATGGAAGCAACTATGCGTCCCCGCGATATCCAGGCCCGTATTCGTGCAGGGGCCTCCGTGGAACAGGTCACCGAAGAATCCGGAATGCCGGCCAGCCGCGTCGAGCGGTTCGCCTATCCGGTGCTGCTGGAACGGGCCCGTGCCGCCGAACTCGCCCAGAAGGCGCACCCTGTGCGTCCCGACGGCCCCGCCGTGGAAACGCTCATCGACGTGGTCACCGCCGCTTTCACCGCGCGCGGGCACAACATCGAGGGCGCCGAGTGGGATGCCTGGAAGGACGAGAAGGGGTACTGGGTCGCCCAATTGCAGTGGCAGAATGGGCGTTCCGAGATCGCCGCGCACTGGCGTTACCAGCCGGACGCGCACGGCGGCTCGGTGTCCCCGCTCGACGATCCGGCCTCCGATCTGATCGATCCGGATTTCGGCCGCGCGCTGCGCGGGCTGGCGACGATCCTGCCCGCCGAGCCGGAACCGGCCGCGGCCCCACCGGAGCCGGTGGCCGAACCCCGCCCCACCCCGGCCGCTCCGACTACGCGCCCGGCGAGCCGCCAGAACCAGGCTACCCTGGACGAGTACTACGAACAGCGTGCCGTCGCGGCCGGTGGCAGCTCCGCTGCGATCCCGGCGGGCACCGGTGCGACGCCCGCCGCGTCGAGCACCACGGCTTCCGCCGCCGGTAACGCGGCGCCCGCCAATGGCGCCGCCGCGGCAACGACTTCCGGCGCCGCCGCGGACACCGCCCCGTCCGCGCCCGCCGCGCAGGCGCCCGCCGCCGAGGAGCCCGCGAAGCCCGCGGCCAAGGCTCCTGCGAAGCCCAGCCGCAGCAAGCGCGGCAAGGCTCCGATGCCGTCGTGGGAGGACGTGCTGCTCGGGGTGCGCAGCTCGGGTCACTGAGGCTGTTCCGTCCCGCCTCTCCGCGTCTTCAGGCCGTACAAGTTGGGTGTGCGGGATTCGCGTTCAGGTCCTGCGTTGGGTGCCGCTCGAGTTTTGGGCGTTCCCGGTGAGTTACCCATGTGCTCGCGAAATCCGTGGTGACGATTGGATGCTCGATCGCCCATAAGAGCTACACCGGCGCAGACGTGAGGACGGGAACGCGTCGGCAGCGGCAGCTGGACGCGTCACGTGTCCGCGGTGCGAAGCCACAACGTAGTTGGTCCGGGACGAGTAAGTTCTGGGGTGGTCGACGACGTGCGTCGGCGCCGGGCAGGTCACCTCAGCGGTGGCGCCGATCGGCACCACCGTGCGTTGCTCGAAGTTCGCGGAGTTGATTCGTGCAACTATCGGGAGGTGCCGGACGTGCTGTCGAAGGCTTCGTCACTCTGGTATGTCGATGCACCCGACCCCCTGGCGGTGCTGCGCGCGAACCGTGACCCGGCCCCGGAAGCCGCACTGGCACTGGCGAAGCAACTGCACGACGACTGCGATGTCCGGCCGATCATGGTCGGCACGCTGGCCGGTTGCGCGGGCCCGGAAGCCGGCCAGGTGTACATCGGTTGCTATCCCGGCGTGACCGTCCTGTGTTCGGCGGCGGCCGTGCGCGTCCATCCGACCGCGATTCCGGAGTTGCTGGTGCGCCCCCTGGCCTCCGAACACACCTACCTGGTGGCTTTCGACGCGAAGCACGGCTGGGGCGCGTTCGCGCACTGGGAACGCGGCGAGCTGCGCAGGTCGTTCAGCTCGACCCGGGTGAACATCCTGGAGGACGAGGGACTTCCGCTGGTGTGGGAGCGGCCGTACTGGGCGGGCGAGCATCCGGTCCGGTGGCGCGCGGGCGAGTTACCCGACCCGCAGACGCTGCCGTTCGACCCGCTCGACTTCGCCGACGCCGCCAACAACGAATGGCTCGGGTTCCACTACCGCGCACCCGCCGCGGCCGGGGCGCTCGTACCGGGTGACATCCCCGTCTGCGGATTCACGCTCTATCCCAAGGGCCACGCCCCCGAGCCCGCCAGGCAGGTCCCGGCCGACGGGGAAACGCATGCGGCGCAGCGCAAGCGGGGCCTGTTCGGCTGGCTGCGCGGTCCCGACCGGGTCCTCTAGCGGATCGGCCGGATCCGGCCGCGCCCATCAAGCCGCGAGCGCGCCGATCAGCAAGATCGACCATCCGAGCAGCACACCCGCCGCGACGCCGCCGACCACCCACCGGATCACCGGGGCGAAGCGCCACCGCCACGCGCTGGGCGCGGCGCCGCCCGCCGCGACCAGATTCACCGCCACCGCGAGCAGCGGGTGCACTTCGGCCAACGCGGCGCCGAAGGAGTACACCGCGACCGCCGACAGCAGCGCCACCATCGTCGCCACGGTGAGCCCCGCGCCCCATGGGGTCGGGTCCTGGTAAGCAGGGTAGGGACGATACGGCCCGGTCACGCGGTCCTCACCCGCTCGTAGAAGGCCATCGCCGCCGCGGTCGCGACATTGAGCGAGTCGGTGCCCGGCGACATCGGGATGCGCGCCCGGATATCGGTGGCCCGCATGGCCTCATCGGTCAGTCCGGGGCCCTCGGCCCCGAGCAACAACGCCACCCGCTCCCCCGTCATCGCCGTCGCCAGATTCACCGCCGCCGGATTCGGGGTGAGCGCGACGATCTGGAATCCCTTGCGCCGCAGTATATCCAGTCCACCAGGCCACTCGGGCAGGGAAGCGAAGGGCACCCGCAGCACATGGCCCATCGAGACCCGAACGGCGCGGCGGTAGAGCGGGTCGGCGCAGCGGTCGCCGAACAGGATCGCATCGGCTCCGAGTCCGGCCGCGTTGCGGAACATCGCGCCGAGATTCTCATGATCGTTGACGCCCTCGAGCACCGCGACGGTCCGCGCCTTCTCGATCACCTCGGTCACCTCGAGTTCCGCCGGACGCCGGGCGATGGCGAGCACGCCGCGATTGAGATGGAAGCCGACCACCTCGGCCATCACCTCGGCCGATGCGCGGTAATACGGACCATCGACCGCGACGAGGTCGTCGGCCAGTTCGGCGCGCCTGCGTTCCACGCCGAGCAACGCGATCGGGGTGAATCGCGAGTCCAGCATCCGCTGGACGACCACGACGCCCTCGGCGATCACCAGTCCCTTGCGCCCGGGCAGATCGGGCCTCCGGTCGGCCGACTTCAGATCGCGGAAGTCGTCGACCCTGGGGTCGGCGGGGTCATCGATGTCGATCACTTCGGCCACGGCTCCATCCTGCCGCGCGGCTTCCATCGGGCCGAATCGGCGTTCGCTCGGCAGTGGCCTGCGCCGAGGAAAATCCGATGCGGTCGCGTGCGCAAACGTGGGATGGTCGAGGCATGACGCCTCCGGGAATCACGATTCGCTCCGCCGTCGACGAGGACGGACCCGCGATCCTGACGCTGGTGGAGACCTCCTTCGGCACCCGCTACGACCCGGCGGAGCTGGACCGCGTACCGCTGCTGTTCCCGCAGCGGAACTCGATCGTCGCGGAGGCGGACGGACAGATCGTCGGGCACGTGCAGTCCACCACCTTGACGGTGACCGTGCCCGGCGAACGGACCGTGCAGGCGTGCGGCATCGCCGGTGTCGGTGTGGCGCCGACGCATCGGCGGCGCGGCATCCTGCGCGCCATGTACACCGAACAGCATCGGCGCGTGGAGGCTGCGGGCTTGCCGCTGACCATGTTCACCGCCAGCGAGGGCGGCATCTACGGCCGTTTCGGCTACGGCCCGGCGACACGGGAGAACGCGGTCACCATCGAGCGCCGATTCGCCGAGTTCCTGCCGTCGGCGCCGGACCCGGGCGGGGTCACGCTGCGCGCTCCGCGGGACATCCGCCCGGCGGCGGAGACGATCTACGACCGCTGGCGCAGGTTGGTGCCCGCCGCGCAGGTGCGTCCGACCGCCAGCTGGGACATCCTCTTCGACGACCCGGAACGCTTTCGCGACGGCGGCAGCGACCTGTTCGCCCTGCTGCACGCCGACGGCTACGCGCTCTATCGCTTCCACTCCGACGGCCGGGCGAAAACGGTCGAGGTCGTCGAATTGCGCGCGGTCACCGCGGAGGCGCACGCGGCGCTGTGGCGGGCTCTGCTCGGACTCGATCTGGTCCAGCGGCTCGAAGCCGTGCTCACCGACCACGACCCGCTGCCCTACCTGCTCACCGACCCGCGACTGGTGCGCACGAAGGCCCGCTACGACGGACTGTGGCTGCGCCTCATGGATATTCCCGCCGCGCTGGCCGCGCGCGCGTACGCGGCCGACCTGGATGTGGTGCTGGAGGTGACCGACCCCTTCCGTAACGCGGGTGGCGCCTTCGCGCTGCGGGCGCGGGACGGACAGGCGGTCTGCGAACCGACCGGCCGTGCCGCCGACATCGAACTCGGCATCGACGTCCTCGGCAGCATGTACTTCGGCGCGTATCCCGCCCGGCTGTTCGCCGCGGCGAACCGATTGCGGGCCAAGGATTCCGCCCACCTGCGCGCGTTCGAGGAGGCCTTTCGCACCGAGCGGGACGCGGTGCTCGGCTGGTTCTTCTGAGCACAGGCCCGCGTCCCGCCGCCGGGAAGGACGACGATGTCCGAATCGGCGCGGGGCTGGCATGCTGGTGTCATGAAGCCGATCCAGTTGGTTCTCAACATCCTGTGGCTCATCTTCGCCGGGTTCTGGCTGGCGGTGGGCTACATCGTGGCGGGGATCATCTGCTTCGTCCTGATCATCACGATCCCCTTCGGAATCGCTTCCTTCCGGATCGCGGTCTACGTGCTGTGGCCGTTCGGCCGGACCACGGTGGAGAAGCCCGGCGCGGGCGCGGGCTCGCTGATCGGCAATGTCATCTGGTTCATCGTTGCCGGATGGTGGCTTGCGCTGGGTCACCTCCTGACGAGCATTCCGCTGTTCGTGTCGATCATCGGCATCCCGTTCGGCTGGGCCAACCTCAAATTGATACCGATCTCACTGTTCCCACTGGGCCGGGAGATCGTGGACAGCGATCAGCCATTCGTGGCCCGATAGGCGTCGACGAGGCGGCGGGCTGTATCCGGTTCCAGCGTCACGATAGTGATCTATATCACAGATTGTTAACGGAACGGCCCTCGGATGCGAAAGTTAGCTAGAAGGTAACTGACTCGCCAGTGTGCCACCGCGCCTCGATGCGGCGCCGAGCCGACCTCACCAGGAGGGCTCCACCATGACCGACCGCCCAGCTCCACCGGCCGACCAGGACACCGCGCCCCTCGCGCCGATCGCGGCGGTGCTCGGGCTGCTGTTGCTCGTCGCCGCGGGCACCCAGTTCACCCACCTGCCGAGGTGGTCCGACGACTACGGCGTGCTGGTCTATCCGGCCTTCGTCCTCTTCCTGGCGAGCGCGGCCGGGCTGCTGTGGTGGGGCGCCAAGACCAGCGTGCGGCTCATTCGCACCGGACACTGACCCGACGTCGCGGCGACGGTCATACGAATCTCGTAGCGCCCGTGACCGCTATTCCGATTCCGCGACGATCTGCTTCATGATCGCCACGGCGCGGCTGAGCACGACGAGCTGGTCTTCGGTGAGCGTGGACAGCTGTTCGGTCATCCACGCCTCGCGGGCGCTGGTCTCGTCGGCGATGAGCGCACGCCCCGCCGGAGACAACGAGACGATGATCTGACGGCCATCGGTCGGATGCGGATTGCGCTCCACCAGGTCGAGATCGGTGAGCGACGCGATCACGCGGGTCATCGACGGCGGCTGGACGCGCTCCTTCGCCGCCAGCGCTCCCGGTGTCATCGCACCCTCCCGCGCGAGCGTCGCGAGCGCGGACAGCTGAGTCAGCGAGATCTGCGAGTCGGTACGACGTCCGCGCAGGTGCCGCGTCAGCCGAACGACCGCCAGCGAGAGCTCACCAGCGAGGGCTCGAAGATCCGATGGCGTGGTCACAGTGGCAAACGATACGCCGACCGCCGCACGGCGCGGCCGGTTCTCGCCGCTGGAGGCCACCTCGCCGCCGCTCGGCTGCCTCGGCTTCCGGCTCCGCGCGGTGCGCGACCACGGCCCGACTACGCCCATTAGGCTGGGCGCGTGACGCAGAATGTCCCGCAACTTCCACCGCGGCTGACCGATCCGCGCCCCGTGCTGGCGGTCGGCAGCGCGCTGTGGTTGCTCGCCACCGTGGTGGTGTGGGCGAGCGGCGACCGGTGGGAGGCGGCACGCCCGGTCTGTCTGATGGGGCTCGTGGTCGGCGTGATCGGCCTCGTCATCTACCTGATCCAGCGCCGCGGGGCGCGACGCGGCGACAAGGGCGCGCAGACCGGTCTGTAGTCGGCCGCGTCACGGCCCGCCGACCTCGAATTCGTCGGTGATCCCGGTGAACGGGTACAGCGCGCCGTCGACACCGAGACGAGTCGCGTAGTGCTGGAAACGGTAGCGACCCGGCGCGGCGTCGAATGGAATGTTCCAGGTGAACCGGGCCACCGACGTCGCCGTGCCGTGCTTGCTCCAGAAGAACTTCACCGCCCACTCGCCCTCGTTGGCCACCCGCACCCACTCGCCGGAGGCGTTCCTGCGCTGCACTTCCAGGAACGTGCCGTTGCGGCGATTGTCGTGTTTCGGATGCGCCGAGACGAATTCGGCCAGAACTCGGCCGCCACGTCCGTAGAACGGGTCGGGCTGCACGAGCACCTCGCCGAAACCACGGCCCGGCGCGGCGACATCCGGTCCGGCGCCCGGTTGGAAATTCGGCTGGAGATGCGAAACGTCGCGCGGTGCCGGGCCACGGGCCACCTGCCGGCGACCGGCGAATGCGGTAGCCAGACGAGTGAATTCCTGCTGATAGGCGCACAGCGTGTAGCGGCCGAACAGTGTCGAGGCGCCCTCGTACTGCTGTGCGTCGTATTCCTCGGGCGTCGTGACGTATTCGTGATAGGCGTTCGCGTAGCCCTGCATCAGCACCTGCTCCAGCCGAACGTTCAGCGCCTGCGCGACGGCACGGCGGATCCGCAGCCCCGCGGTGATCGTGAATTCGCCTCCCGCCGCGGCCAAATAGAGCTCACCGATGCGAACGAGCTGAATCGGCAATACATTCGGCACCCAGGCGACCGGAGGCAGCAGGCCGAGCGGCGCGGCGATCACCTTGGGCGCCTGCGCATCCGCCAACCAGGCCGGTGCCGCCTGGCCGGGATCACCGAGCGACTCGAGGAACGGGTTGCGCACGCCCTCCGGCACGGGTCCGCCGGGCAGACCTGGGCCGTCCTCGACACTGCCCGCGATGAGCGAAACGCCCGCCGCGGCCGGTGCGGTGCGGCGCGGTTGGCCGTCGGGTGTGAAGCGACCGCCCACGGCGATGTCGGCCAGGTCGATGTAGCAGAGCATCGCGTCGACCGGTCCCGCGATCGAGCGTGCCTGCGCCACCGCCTCTTTCGAGGCCAGGTACTGCCGTTCGCCGAGGATGCGGGTGTTCTCGAACTCGTCCTCGGTGGGTCCGGACCCCGGCCGCAGGTTCAGATTCGGTGACATGTCGCCCGCGTTGGTCTGCGCGAAGGCGGCGACGAACGACGGCTTGCCGTCCAGGTAGCGCACGCCGTGCTCGATGTGCTCGTAGGAGAAGGCGGCGTAACCCTTGTTGTCCGAGCTGATCAGGCGGTTGGCGTTGGTCATCGAGGTGTTGTGGGTGGCGAACCAGGTGATCGTCGCGACCGTCGCCCCTCCCTTGCGCAGGGCGAGGGCGGTCACCGCCGGATCGATGGCATCGGGGAAGTGTCGCCTGTCCTCGGGCGGATTGAGTTCCCAGGCCACCCGGGAGCGATTCACGCTCGCGTCGTGCAGCTCACCGCGGCCGAGCGCGAGCGAGCCGGGGCCGAGGTCGGCGTGCGCGGCGGCGATCGCCTCGACGATCCCGTTCACCTCGGCGTCGTACACCTGCTGTTGAAAGCCGAGGATGGACAGGTTGTAGGCGTAGTCGTTGCTGGAGCCGCCGCAGGTCGCGTGCGAATGCGTGGAGGTGAGCAGGACGTTCTGCTCGGTGTACAGATCACCGAAGCGCCGGGACAATTCGGTCAGCACGCCCCGGTGCACGGACTGGAAGATCATGCCGTTCTCGGCGACCACGAAGACGATCCGCCGCCCGGCGCTGCCGATGATGAACGCCCTGGCCCGCGGACGCAGGTGAATGCCAGCGGTCTGCTGCTCCACCTGGGAGTAACCCATCATCCCGCATTCGGCGGCCGGTCCGGTGATGTCGGAGAGCCCGACGCCGATCTCGTAACCGCCGGAATCCGGCGCGGCGCCCGCCGGAGCGCCACTGATCCCCGGCATCGCGGCCGCGAGCGTAGCGGAACCGACCGCCGCCGCGGCGACAACAGTTCTGCGCGACACCGGCATACCCGTCTCCCTTCCGTCCGATGGCAGCGAACCACACAACTGGTCACTCGTCCAGTCCAAATTTTTCGGCCCGCGAATTGACTGCACGCGCGGTGCGCGCTTAACTCCCTTGGGTGTCCTCCCGATTGAGCGTCGAAGAACGACGGGCCCACCTTATCGAGGCCGCGATCGGCCTTGCCGAAAAAAAGGGCGTTGCAGGCGTGACCACGCGCGATGTCGCTCAGGCGGCCGGCGTCTCGCTCGGTGTGGTGCATTACTGTTTCGAAAACAAGGACGCGCTGATGACCGAGCTGGTCAAAGCGTTGTCGATGGAATTGCGCGATTCGGTCGACGCGAACGAAGCGGTTTGGCAAGAAGTCGAAAGTGGAAAAGAAGCCCTTCAAAAATTGGTGCGCGCCGGACTGGAACTGATGTGGTTGAACATTGAAGCTACTCCGGAACGGCAGCTGCTCACTTACGAAACGACCACTTACGCGCTGCGCGAGGGCGAACAGACACCGGCGAAACTCGCGATCGCGCGCGAACAGTACAACTTCAACGACTCCACCGTCGCCGACATCCTGGAGCACGCACGCGACGCGACGTCGACCCGGTGGTCGGTCCCGGTGCGGACGCTGAGCCGGTTCACCCTCAACGTCATCGACGGTATCGTGCTGCGCTGGCTGGTGGACAACGACAGCGAGAGCGTCCGCGGGCAGCTCGATCTGCTCAGCGAGATGATCACGAGCTACGCCGAGCAGTAGGCCGCGCGCCTCAGCTGCGCAATCGTGGCGTCCGGACGTGGACGGTCGAGCCGACGCGCCACCAGGGCACCGCGACCGTGGATTCGATCGCGCCGCTCAACCGCACCAGGAGATCCTCGTGCAGCACCAGTTCGCCGTCCTGCGCGGGCAGGGTGAACAGCTGGCGCAGCACGACGCCCAGCGGCTCCACCGCCCAGGTCGTCCGGCGTCCTGCGTCGACCACCTCGGCGGTGACGGCCTCCGAGACCAGCGGCAGATCGAGCAAAGCCGCCAGGGCCGAGGCGTTTTCGGCGTCACCGACCACCACGCGGTCCGGCGGCACGGCCAGGCCGAACCACGGCTGGTCGAGGACGAACGCGTCGCCCGGGTCGACCACGGCGCCGGAGAGCGCGCGCACGCGATCGGGCGGGTCGAGGTTGCCGAGATCGAGCAGGTTCGCGGCGACGGCAGCGGACAAACGGGCGTGCGCGCGCGAAACGGTCTCGGGCACAGGCGTTTCGGACGGGTCGGCGAGCGCTTCCAGCAGCGCGGCAGCGAGCTCGTCGGTGATCGCGTCGGGGCTTGCGAGAACGGCGCGGAAGGCGTCCGGGTCGACGTCCGGCACGGCGAAAGCCGGTAGTAATCCGGCGAATTCGGTGTCGGCGGGATGGCGGAACAACCCCATCGGGGTGCCGTCGATCCGCGCGTATCTGCGCAGCCACCACGCGGTGTAACCGTCGGCGTCGGCCAGCAGGCGGCGGGTCCGCGGTGTGGCCGCCAACTGCCGCAACGCATCCGGCCAGGCGGCGTCGTCCACCAGGTCGAGGTCGCGGACCGCGGCCAGCTCCGGCGGATCGTCCGGCAGCGTGGACCACCAGCGTTCCTCGTCGTCCAGATCGTGGTCCGGTCCGGTCGGGTCGGCCTCGACGATCACACTGAAATCCCAGCCCACGCCGATCGCGCGCAGCGCGTCCGCGCCGTAACGATCCACCAGCTCGGGGTCCACCGTCCCGAACGGCGCGTCCGGCACCAGCAGCTCACGCAGCGGCGCACCGGGTAGCAGCAGTTCGTCGGCGGGCAGCGCTTCGCCCTCGGTGGCGGGCAGTTCGAGCAGCCCGAGCCAGGGCGGCAACGCGGCCGGGTCGGCGTGCGCGGCGAGACGCAGGACGGCGTCGGCGGTGTCGGGGTCGCCGGGGTGATCCTCCAGGTCGGCGCGCAAGGCCGGATCGCTCAGCAGTTCCTCGGCGGTGGCCGACCGCGCACCGAGCCGGGCCAGCAGCGGATGCGCCGCGTCCGGATGCGCCAGCCGTGCCCAGTGCACCGGGATCGCGACCTGGAGATGGTCGTCCAGCACCACCGTGCGCGGACCGGTGACCAGCCTGCCGTCGGCCAGCGGCACCGCCAGCGCGCCGAGTTCTTCCGCCGCGAGAGGATCGACCACGAACGGCTCCAACGCCGCGTAGAACGACCGCCACCACGCCGGCGGCCGCTCCAACCCGCTGGACAGCTCCGCGAGACGGGCCAATCCGATCCGGTGCACGTCCAGCACGCCCATGGCCTCGGCCTGCGCCCGCCCGGAGAGGTCCGGGATCACCAACGGATCGACCACCTCTCCGAGCAGCGCGGCCAACTCCGCGGTCAGACCGGTGAAGACGAATGCGCGGGTGGGGACCGCGACGTCCAGTGAGCGAGCCTGCCGCGCTCCCGCCATCTCGCCCAGTCCAGTGCCGGGCGCGCGGCTCGGTCCGCTACCCGAATCGGCGGGTCCGCCGCCGAACAGGTCGCGCTGCTCGGTGGCGGTCAGGGCAGTGCCATCCGAAAGCGGTTCGTCGGCGGTGGCGGGAAGCCCACCGTCGAGTCCTTCCAGCGGGGTACGCCGGTGGCTGGCGATGACGGGCAGCCAAAGGTGCGTCTGCAATTCGCGGATCAGCGCTTCGCGGAGCAGGCCGTCGGCCTCGCTGCGGGCGAAACCGGGCGCGGGGACGAGCACCAGGCGGTCGCGCGGCGGCAGTGCCCGGGCGAAATCCGCGTAGCCTTCGGCTAATTCGCCCAGGCGTGCGCCGGGCAACAATCTCCGGCGATCCGGTTGCATCGCGATATCGGCGATGAGCAGCGCGGGCAGCGACAGTTCCTCATCGGACCTGGTCGGCGCCCGCAGCACGTCCGGGGCCGCGGCCACCGGCTTGCCGTCGCGCACCGGCAGCAGCCAGCGGGCACGGGGCGTGCGGTACTGCCACCAAGTCCGTTGTTCGCTGCCGGGGCCGTCGACGTACACCTCGCGCATGCCGTCGCCCATGTCCTCGGCGCTGCTGACGAATTCGTCCGCGCCGATGCGGATGCGCTGCAAGGCGGGCAGTTCCAGCAGCAGGTCGACGGCTTCCGCGTGCATCGCGGCCAGCAGCGCGTCGGCGTCCACGTCCGCACGCAGGCGCAGCACGACTTCGGTGTCCAGGCCATCGGCAGGTGGCGTCTGGGTCGGCCAAGCCAACCGGAGCACCGGAGGGGCGAATTCGCCCGTTTCGGCGGTGGGTATCCGGATCTCGTTCCGGTGCAGCTCGTCCTTGGTTCGCGTGCGGGAGAACCGCAGCGATCCCGAGGTCGAACGCACCTCGATCTCGTCGCTCACCGCGAGCACCGCGGTGAATCCGACGCCGAACCGGCCCACCGTGCCGGTCTCGCCCTTCCCGGACGCGCGCAGTGCGGTCAGCGCGTGCACACCGGAAACGTCCAGCGGCGCACCGGTATTGCCGATATGCAGGTCCCGGCCGTCGAGCCGCACGACCAGGCGACCGGCGACGCCCGCTTTCCCCGCGGCGTCGGCCGCGTTCTGCGCCAACTCGGTCAGCAGCCGGTCTCGGTAGCCCGCCCGCACCAGGTCGTTCTCGGTGGCGGCGTCCTCACGCAACCGTGTCGGCGAATCGCGCCATGCGGCGAGCACCGCCGCGCGCAGCGCCCAAGTGCCGAACGGATCGGCGGCCTTGGTCAGCTCCGCGGCGATGGCGGGAACTCCGGCCGTGCCTCGGCCGCACCGGCCCGCGCATCAGCCTGTTCGATTCCGGTCGGCTCGGCGGCCGGAGTCTCGGGCTCCGATCCCTCGATCAGAGCCGACCGCGCCTCCGCGGACTCCAGCTCGCCATCGCGCGCGGTCGAGACGCCTTCACCATGGGATTCGACTGCCTCGGCCGGGCCCGATTCGGCCACCTCGTGCCCGGTGGAATCCGACCGAGTCGACTCGGTCTCGGTCGCCTGCTGCTCGATGAGGCCCAGCTGTGTGTCTACCGATCCCGGCTCGATCACATCGTCTGCTGCAACGCTGACGCTCTGCCCCTCGGTTGCGCCCGACTCCGTCGCGCTCGAGACGGCGTCGTTCGAACCCGTCGTGTTGGACTCCGTGGAGTCCGACACCGTCGTCGGCCACTCAGTGGCGGAGGACTCGACCAGAATCTGCGACGCAGCCACGGAGGATTCGTGTGCGTCACCCGTCGAGCCAATGATGCCCTGCGTGCTGGCGGAGCTGGTGGTGAGCGGATCTACCGATGCCGGGTCGCTTTCGTCATCCACAGCGGGACGGGACGAGTCGGTCGCGCCGGGCTTCTGCTCGGCGGTCTCCTCCGCACTGTCGGTGTCGATCGGCACCGCGCCCGACTCGTCGTCGGCGGACTCACCGGGCACGGCAGTGTGATCCCCCGCGCTGGCGGGACCGTCGACGGCCGTCGGTTCGGCGGCAGCTTCGGCACTGTGTTCCTCGGGTAATTCGGCAACCACTGCGGCGCCGCTTTCGTCGGCTTCGCTCGGGGTGGTCACCGTGTCGGCGAGGACCTCCGGTGCGGATACGTCGGCAGCCACGGTCTCGGCGACGGCATCGGTCGCGGCGTCACCTTCGACGCCGGAGACACCCTCGGAGACCTCTTCGGCCTGCTCGGCGACAGCGCCGGACCCATCGCTCGCAGCCTCGACCGCGGGATGCTCGCCCGCTTCTGCCGCGGGCTCGGTGGAATCCTGCTCGGCGACGCGTGACGCGGACTCGGCGCGCTCCGGCTCCAGCGAGATCATCTCGATCGCCGCGTCGTCGTACGCCTCGTACAGCGGGGAACCGCTGCCGCTTGGCACCTCGGTGTCGGAGTGGGCGCCGCAGCCGTAGGCGACGTGGACCACGTGCCCGTCAGCGCCCATGGCGTTGCCGCACACGCCGAACGCGGCGCGCAGCGATCCGGCCAGCGGCAGATAGAACCCGCAGGTCCCGCAGGTGCCGGGCGCGGCCTTGGCCATCTCGGAATCGGGGCCGTATTCCGCGTACCAGCGCTCGGCGGCCTCTTCGCGGCCTTCCCTGCTCATCACCTTGGTGCGGCCGAGACCGACCTCGTAGGCCACTTCGTCGACCACCGGATCGCCGGTCGCGACATAACCGGGCACCAGGCGCGGATCGTCGGCGGGCGGGGCGAGCAGATCCCCCGGCGCGAGGTCGCCGGGACGAATCCGCTGCTCCCACGGCACGAATTCGGGCGCGACCAAGGCGTCGGGCCCCGGCAACAGCGCCGACTCGCTGACCGTCGCGTAATCGGCATCCGGCGGGGCGGCCACCACGACCGCCCACTGCCAGCCGCGATAGCCGGGCAGCGTGGCCTCGAACCGGTGCGTCGCCGAGCTCTCGTCCTCGGCGATCACCCCCAGGTACGCCCCGACCGCCACCGGTTCCAACTCCAGGAGCGCACGGCGGGCCAGGTCCACGGCATCAGCCAGAATCGGCCGCACGCCGGACTCCGAAACAGAAACTGCGCTCACGGCCTACATTTTGCCGTATGGAGCGCAATCGGCGTCGGTTGGCCGTCAGTGTGCTGGTCGGTCTGCTCGTCGCGGGTGGATGCGGTGCCGCCGATGACCCGCCACCCAGGATGAACATCGAGGTAGTCGGCACCAGACCACACGATCGGCAGGCGTTCACCCAGGGACTCGAGGTCGACGGCGACATCCTCTACGAAGGCACCGGCCTGGCCGGAGCGTCGAGCGTGCGCGCGTCGCGGCTGTCGACCGGCGAGGAGCTGGCCAGGGCCGAATTGCCCGCGCCCTACTTCGGGGAGGGCATCACCCTCGCCGGGGGCACCCTCTGGCAGCTCACCTGGCATGACGGCGTGGCCATCGCCAGGGACCCGGCCACGCTCGCCGAACGCGGCCGGGCGCGCTACGACGGCGAGGGCTGGGGCCTGTGCGCCAGGAATGGGCGGCTGGTGATGAGCGACGGCAGCGACCGGCTCACCTTCCGTGATCCGGTCACCTTCGCCGCGACCGGATCGGTCGCTCTGACCAGCCGGAACAACGCGCGCCTCAACGAGCTCGAGTGCGCCGCGGACGGGTCGGTCTACGCCAACGACTGGCCCACCGACACCATCCTGCGCATCGACCCGGAATCCGGCCGCGTTGTGGCGTCCATCGACACCACCGGTTTGCTCCCACCGACCGCGCGGGCCGGGGCCGACGCGCTCAACGGCATCGCCCAACTGCCGGGGACCGACCGATTCCTGATCACGGGGAAGAACTGGCCGACCATGTTCGAAGTCCGCTTCACTCCGGCCTGAGCGACGCGGACCGCACGGGCCGCCACGGAGCGCGAGTGAACGCCCAGCGCCGGAGTACGCCAGAATTGGATGCGTGACTACTCCCCGCGAACCTTCCGGTCCCGACCGTGATCGGTGGGCGGGCGAGGAGTCCCCGCCTTTCGAGCGGCACCCCGGTTTCGACCGATACCCGCCACCTGACGCGCCGCGCCGCCGCAGGCCGCTGCCCCCGCTCGGGCCGGATACGCGGCGCGCCGCCGGGCGCTACGACCAGCCGGGATCGCCGGGCCGACGTGACGAAACGCCGCGACCCCCCGAACCTCCCGCGACCAAACGCTTGCCGCGCGGAGTCGACGCGGAGCAGCCGCAGTCCTCCGATCGCGCGCCTCGGCGCGTTTTCCCGCGTCGCCCGCGACCGCCCCGTCCCACCGAGCCGCCGGGCCGCACCGAACCCGACTATCCCGAGACCCTCGTCCAAGAGCAGGTCGAACCACGCGAAGCCGCGGCTGCCCCCGGCGGGCAGCGCGTCCCCCGCAAGCTCACCGTTACCCGCGTCGCGGCTATGCGCGGCCGGGAACTCACCGAGAAGGGCATCGCGACCTTCCAGCGCGCGGCCAAGGCCGACGGCGCCGACAAGTCGGGACTCACGGCGCTCACCTACGCGACCATGGCGAACTTCGCCCTCGACGCGGCCATCGCGGTGGCACTGGCCAATACCTTGTTCTTCGCCAGCGCCACCGCGGAGAGCAAGACGAAAGTCGCTCTGTACCTGCTCATCACGATCGCGCCGTTCGCCGTGATCGCGCCGCTGATCGGTCCGATGCTCGATCGCCTGCAGCGCGGCCGCCGACTGGCGCTGGCCGCCTCGTTCGCGCTGCGCGCGGTGCTCGCGGTGGTGCTGCTCATCGAGTTCGACACCTGGGGGCTGTATCCGCTCGCCCTGTGCATGATGATCGGCAGCAAATCGTTCTCCGTGCTCAAGAGCGCGGTGACGCCCCGCGTGCTGCCGCCCGATATCGATCTGGTCCGCACGAACTCCCGGCTCACGGTGTTCGGTCTGGTCGGCGGCACCATCGGCGCGGGAGCGCTGGCCGGGCTCGCCGCCGCCATCGCGGGCTCCAACGGCGCGTTGGTCTTCGCCGTACTGATCGCCTGCGCTGGCACATATCTGAGCCTGCGCATCCCGTCCTGGGTCGAGGTCACCGAGGGGGAGGTGCCCGCGACGTTGAGCTATCACGGCGCCGACGCGCACACCGAGGTGCTCTCGTCCGGCAAGGAGTCGGCGGTGCCGCCGCGCAAGCGCAGGCAGCCGCTCGGCCGCGCGGTGGTGACCGGGCTGTGGGGCAATGGCGCCATCCGCGTGCTGACCGGGTTTCTCACCTTCTACGTCGCGTTCGTCGCCAAGGCGACCGAGCACCGTCCGGTGCAGCAGGCCGCCATGCTCGGCGTGGTCGGCGCGGCCGCGGCCGTCGGAAATTTCGCGGGCAACGCGACCGGCGCCCGGCTCAAGCTCGGCAAGCCCTCGCTGATCGTGCTCGGCTGCACCGCGGCGTGCGCGTTCGTGGCGCTGTTCGCGACGTTCGCGAACAATCTGCTCGGCGCGGCGGTCGCCGCCTTGGTCGCGGCCGCGACGAGCGCGCTGGCCAAGGTGTCGCTGGACGCCGCGATCCAGGACGACCTGCCGCCGGAGTCGATCGCGTCCGGCTTCGGGCGGTCGGAGACCGTTCTGCAGCTCAGCTGGGTTGTCGGCGGGGCCGCGGGTGTGCTGCTGCCCACCGACTACTGGAAGGGCTTCGCGGTGATCACCGCGATACTCGTGATCGGCCTGGTGCAGACTTTCGTGAGCTTCCGAGGACACTCGCTGCTGCCCGGGCTCGGCGGCAATCGTCCGCAGCACGCGGAGCAAGAGGTTCCCGCGGCCCGGCCACACGGGCACCCGGCTGGCACATCCCGTGCGCACGGCCACGCGCCGCGGCGCGGCGGCGACACCACACGCATCCAACGAGGGCAAGGAGACCCGATCTGGTGAGCAAGCTCAACGCACGCACGATCGTCGCGCTGGTCGCGGCCGCCCTGCTCGTGCTCACCGTCGCCTTCGTCGGCGTGCTGGCGGTGTTGATCCGCAACGCCGACGAACCGGACGTCACCCTCACCGCCTACGCGCACGGCAAGACGGTCACCGTACGGCCGTTCAGCTACTGCGCGGTGACCATGCAGCATTGCAGCATCCTGCCCGAGGACGCCATGGAAGGCACGCTGTTCGCGTCGCTGGCCTGCGCTCCCGACACACCGGACTGTCACCGTGGCCGCACCGTCGAACTGGATGTTCCCGCGGGCTATCCACTCCAGCTGTCGCTGCCGAGGCAGGTCGCCGATGCTCCCTGGCTCGCCCAGCTCGTCTACATCCTGCCGTCCGGCGAGAAGGTCGACCGGGTGATCAGCCGCAACGATTACCCCGACCGCGCCCTCGCGCTGACCATCGAGTCGAAACCGGAGCCCGACCTGCGCCTCATCGGCGTCGAATTCCAGCTCCCGATCCTCGCCCGCGACGAAACGGGTAAGGAGTTCTACCTGCCGCACGCCACCTGGTCGATCAGCACGGCATAGACCGGCTCCGCCGCGCTTCGGGCTTGCCGGTCAGCTCGACCGTTTCGCTGTGATCGCGGCCCGGACCAAACGGCCGACAGCGTCGACGCGCTCCGAGGTGCCGCTGCCGCCGACTTGCACCACCGTGATGACGACCGCGGTGAAGATGGCTTCCAGCGCTATCGCGGTGTCGCGCGGATCGAGGTCATCGGCGATGTCCCCGGACTGCTGACCGGCCCGCAACGATGTCTCGAGCGCTTGCCGAATGCGTTGCGGGACGATGCCGTCGATCAGCCGTCCGAGCAGTCCCGGCTCGCGGCCCGCGAGCACACGATGCACCAGCGGGTAGCTGCCGAGCTGCGTCACGAATCGCCTGACGACCTCCTGCCAGTACGCGGCGTCCATCGGCCCCTGCCGGGCCAGCGCGTCATCGCACAGTCGAGCGGCGTCGCGGTCGAACGCGGCGATGAAGAGAGCCTCCTTGTCGGCGAAGTGGAAATACACCGCCGACGGCGCCAAACCCAGTTCCCGCGCCACCGCGGCCACCGACGTGTTGCGGAAACCTTGATCGGCGAACCGCCGAGTGGCGACATCGAGGATCGACCGCCGCGTCTGCTCTCCGCGCGCCGTGGTGGACGTCGTCTCGGGTGGTGACACCACTGCACAGTATCGCGGCGCTCACCTGCAGCGAACAGTCTAACTGAATGATTTAGTCAATTCATCAGTTACAGTGGATGCGACCGTTCCACCGCGTCCGAAAGGTCCATCCCCCGTGTCCCTCTCGACCCCCGATCAGCCCCTCGCGTCCGATCGTTCCCCGACGCCGAACCGGCGTCAGGTTCTCGCGATGATGGCCGCCGCATCCGCCGCCGTACCGGTCCTGCGCGGCACTCTCGGCGCCGAGGCCGCGGCCGCCCCCGCGTCGCGGCCGAACATCCTGGTGGTGATGACCGACCAGGAGCGTGCGGATGTCGTTCTGCCTTCCGGTTTCACGCTGCCCGCCCGCGCCAGGGTCGAGGCCGCCGGAGTGCGGTTCGCGATGCACCATTCGCCCACCGCCCCCTGCTCGCCGGCGCGATCGGCGTTCTTCACCGGCCTGCAAGCTCCGGTCAGCGGCATGACCGACAACGTCCGCGGCAACGACCTGATGGGCGCGGTCCTCGGTCCGCTGCACGCCTGGAGCCCGAATCTCGACACCGCGATCCCGACCCTGGGGACGGTGCTGAAGAAGTCCGGCTACCGCACCGCGTACATCGGGAAGTGGCATCTGTCCGAGCCCGTCGGCGCCGACAGCACAGCGCTGTCGGCCTATGGATTCGACGAGGCCTACGACATCCTGTCCGGCGGCCGTCCGAACGAGGGCACCCAGGAGGATCCGGGCGTCGTCGAGAACGCGGCCGGGTGGCTGCGACGCCACGGCAACGACCCCGAGCCGTGGCTGTGCGTGGTGAGCATGGTCAACCCGCACGACATGATGTACTGCCCGCGTTTCTACCGGCTCGAGGACGTGCCGGACCACGGCGCCGACATACCGCCGAACTTCGAGTCCGACTTGTCGACCAAGCCGCACGTGCAGACGGTCTGGCGCACCATGAACGAGGCCGTCGGCGGCCGCATGCCCAACGAGGTCGACTCACCTCTCGGGCGCAGGCAGTGGCGGCAGTGGGGCAATTGGTATCTGGAGTTGCTGCGCCGCACGGACGAATTGCTCGGCAAGGTCCTCGACGCGCTGGACCACAGCGGCGGCGCGGGCAACACCGTCGTGGTCCGGGTGGCCGATCATGGCGAACTCGGTGGCGCGCACGGACTACGGCAGAAGGGGGCGATGATCTACCGCGAGAACAACCGCGTGCCCTTGGTCATCTCCGACCCCAGAAACCCCGCTACGCACGGAAGCACGACCGCCGCACTGACTTCGCACATCGACCTGGTGCCCACTCTGGCCGCCTTGGCCGGTGCCGACGCCTCCACGGTCGGCCCGATGGTCGGCAGAGACCTCACCCCGCTGCTGACCCACCCGGATGGCGTCGTCCGCGACGCCATCCTTCTCACCTCCGACGCCAAATCCAGTGGCGGCCAGGTACCCGGCGTCAAATACTGCCTGCGCGGCGCGATCACACCCCGCTACAGCTTCGCCCGCTACTCGACACCCCAGCACATAGCCGGGCCACGTAGCGAATTCGACTACGAACTCTACGACCGCCAGGAAGATCCCCTCGAAATGCAGAACCTGGCCCACGGCGGCGGTGCGGCGGCACTGATCGAGGAGATGAACGACCTCGTCGATTCGCTTGTCGCCCAAGAACTGCGGAGTTCTTAATTCACCGCAGTCCTCCAGTGCCGCGGGTACCGCCCACGCAACCACACGGCCCCATCCCGATTTCGAGCGAAGCGAGACCGAGCATCTACCGTTCGCGGCCCGGCTCGCGTCCGAGTGGCCGTCGCGTCCGCGACGCAGTCGCCAGCGGCGGTCGCTCGGACGCGAGCTACCGGTCCAGCTCGCGGGCCACGGCGCGGACGACTTCCGAGATGCGCTGCGCGGTCTTGCGATCCGGGTACTTGCCCTTGCGCAGGTCGGGCTGCACCTTCGCCTCGAGCAGGGTGATCATGTCTTCGACCATGCCGTGCAGCTCGTCGGGGGTGTGCCTGCGGGCGGGAGGTTCCTTGCGCGCGTTGCGTTCCTGGCCCTGCCGGACCGAGGGCGGCGCCTCCAGCAGCTTGAGGCTCAGCGCCTGCGGGCCGCGACGCCCCGCGGCCATGCCGAACTCGACGCGCTGCCCCGGCTTGAGGCCCTCGACGCCCTGGGGCAGCGCGGACGAGCGGACGTAGACGTCCTCACCCTCGTCCTGGGAAAGGAAGCCGAAGCCCTTTTCGACGTCGTACCACTTCACCCTGCCGGTCGGCACTGCGCTCACCCGTTCATCATCGAAAACTCGGACCCCTACGGCCCGAGCACATCTGTCTTCCGTCCGGTCCCGCGGCGGTGCGGCGACCGGCCCTTTTCCTGTGCGAAAAGAACGCGCCCAGCACGATTGCGGGACGCGATTGCCATCGAGTCTACCCCGGCGCGAATAACGCGAGCACATCAGTTTTACCGTCGAGCCGTGACGAACTCTTCCACTCCGACTCCGTCCGAGGGCGCGCCGCGGCGCCGCGGCGATTGGTTGCTGCGGCTTGCGCTCTGCCTGTTCGCGCTGGGATTGCTGGCGATCGTCGTCATCTTCGCCACCCCGGTGCTGACCGATGGCGAGCCGGGGCTGTGGCTGTATTTCGGCGCGCTGCTCGCGCCGTTGGGCTTCCTCCTCGCTGTCGTGTTCGCACTGCGTTCCGGACGGAGATCACGCTGAACCGGAGGTACCGCCTCCGCGGCGCCACACCGGTCATCCAACGCAATCGTTACCCGCTCAGGTGTGTGATCCTCGTCACATAACGAGAAGGTCACAGCGCGGTGACGGCCCGTCACCATCGCTACCGCAGCTCATCTAGCTGCACTAAGGCGCTTTACAGTGCTCGAGATCGAGTCGAGACCGGTCCGTACACGCCGGTTACCAAATAGTGATTTTTCCCGCGGTTCGTCGTACGGTCTTACCCAGCCGGGACACCCGGCAACCACCGGCCCGCCGCACCGAACCTCGCCCCGCGGGTACCGGACCCCGACGGAAACGTAGGGGCGAGGGCGGAACGGACGACCTCTCAGTCCGAACCCCGAACCGAAGACGTCGCAGGTGCGCCGAGAGGAAGACGAACCCGATATGAGTGGACGCCATCGCAAGCCAAGCTCGACCGGCCGCACGGTAGCCAAGGTTGCCGTCACCGGAGCCATCATCGGCACCGCCGGTGTGGCATTCGCAGGCAACGCCAGCGCGGCACCCGACTCCGACTGGGATCGACTCGCTCAGTGCGAGGCCGGCGGCAACTGGGGTATCAACACCGGCAACGGTTTCCAGGGCGGTTTGCAGTTCTCCCCGAGCACCTGGCGCGCCCACGGCGGCCAGGAGTACGCCGCCTCCGCCAACCAGGCCAGCCGCGAACAGCAGATCGCGGTCGCCGAGAAGGTCCTCGCCTCGCAGGGCTGGGGCGCTTGGCCGTCCTGCTCGTCCAAGCTCGGCCTGAGCAGCGCGCCCACACCGCGCACCGCGCCCGCCACCACCGAAACCCCGGCCTGGAACCCCGCTCCGCAGGCCGCCCAGTCCGCACCGCAGGACAGCTCCAAGCAGGTCTTCTCGGCGGTCGACAGGGCCATCGAGGTCGTGCAGGCCCAGGGCGTTCAGGTGCCCAAGGAAGCCATCGACTTCATCAACGCCGCCAAGTCGAGCGGCGTCACCCTCGATCCCGCGATCGTGAACTTCTACGAGGCGAACAAGGGTCTGCTGCCTTCCTGACCCCACACTCGTGAAGAAGGGCCCCGCATCAACGAGGATGCGGGGCCCTTCTCCGTAGTCGAGAACGTTCCGGCGCGCTCAGCGGTTGATCACCGTGTTCGGGTGCATGTAGGGCAGCTGCTCGGCGGGGACCGGAAACTCGGTGTCCTCGCCGTAGGGCGAGAGACCACCGGAGCGGGCCGAGGAGAGCTCGGTGACCGCGTGGTCACCGTCGGCGACCTTCGGCCAGCCGTTGTCGACGTAGGGTTTCTTCGATTTGTTCACCACGGCCCCCATGCTAGCTGCGCCGCCTCTGGCGAGTATTCAGGCCGTACCAGTCGGGTGGCGCAAGATTCGCGTTGAGGTCCTGCGTCAGGTGCCACTCGGGTTTTGGACGTACCCGGTGAGTTACCCATGTACTCACGAAATCGGTCGGTGCGCTCGTAGCGCCCGGTGGCCGCGGAGCCCGGCGTCGTAGGGTGGATGGGATGACCGCGACCGACTCCCTCGCCGGATGGCTCGGTGGCCGCAGTGATGCCCAGCTCGTCACGCTGTTGCAGCTTCGGCCGGACCTGGCCGTGCCGCTGCCCTCCTCGATGGCCGTGCTCGCCGCCCGCACCGAGCAGCGCGCCTCGGTGCTGCGCGCCACGGAGGACCTGAACACGCTCGACTTCGCCATTCTGGAAACCCTTGCGCTGCATCGCCGCACCGACGAGGGCGCGCACACCACGGGCGATGGTCCGCGCAGCGAAGACCTGCACGTGCAGCTGAGCGAACGGGTGTCCCCCGCCGCGATCGACGAAGCGCTCGAGCGCCTGACCGCACGCGCGCTGGTATGGCTCGACGACCAGCGGCGGTGGCGTCTGGTCCCCGCGGCCGCCGAGGCGCTGCCGTGGCCGATCGGCAGCGCGACCGAGATTCCGGACGCGCTCACCGAACCCGAAGTGGTCGCCGCCCTCGCCGATCTCGCTCCGGCCGAACGAGCCCTGCTGGACAAGCTGGCCACGACCGGTCCACGCGGGCGCACCAGAGACGCCGCACCCGGCACCCCCGCCGACCGCCCGATTCAGCGGCTGCTGGCCAGCAGGCTGCTGCACTGGATCGACGACGAGACCGTCGAACTGCCGGTCACGGTCGGCCAGGTGCTGCGCCGGGAACCGGTCACCCACCCGCACGCACTGACGCCACCGCGGCCGCGCCACACCGACCACAACCCCGCCGAGGTCAACGCCGTCACGGCGGGCGAAGTGGGCGAGCTGCTGCGGCACTGCGCGAGCGTGCTCGACGTGCTCGGCCAGGCGCCCGCCCCGGCCTTACGCGCAGGCGGACTGGGTGTGCGGGAGCTGCGTCGCATCGCCAAGCAAGCCGGGGTCGACGAGCCGAGGGCCGGTTTGCTGGTCGAACTCCTGGCGGCCGGGAAACTGCTGGAGAAGGGTTTGCCGGACCCACCACCGGAGTTCGACTCGACCGAGGATTTCTGGGCGCCGACCCCCGCGGTCGACGCGTGGCTCCAGGCGCCGCCCGCGCGGCGCTGGGCCACCCTCGCGCTCACCTGGCTCGACCTGGACCGGATGCCGTGGATGATCGGTATGCGCGACGCCAACGACAAGCCGCTGGCGGCGCTGTCGCTGGAGCTGCGCACTCCGCACGCACCGCGCGACCGGCGCGCCATCCTCGACCTGCTCGCGGAGTATCCGTCCGGCACCGCACTGGACCCGGCGGATGTCGGCCGGGTGCTGGCGTGGCGGCAACCGCGCAGGCGCCGCAATTTCCGGCCGGAGGTGATCGAGCAGACCCTGGCCGAGGCGGCGGCGCTCGGGTTCGTCGGCCGCGGCGCGCTCGGCGCTCCGGCGCGGGCGCTGCTGCACGGGGCGGCGACCAATGTGACCGACGCCGAGGCGGAGATGGAGGCGGCGCTGCCGGAGCCGGTGGATCACGTGCTGGTCCAGGCGGATCTGACGGTGATCGCCCCCGGCCCGCTGACCACCGACCTTCAGCACGGCATCGCCCTCGTCGGCGACGTCGAGTCCGCCGGTGCCGCAACGGTGTATCGGATCAGCGAGTCCTCGGTGCGCCGCGCGCTCGACGCGGGCATGACCGCGGCAGAGCTACACGCCTTGTTCGCCAAGCATTCCCGGACGCCGATCCCGCAGGCACTCACCTACCTGATCGATGACGTGGCGCGGCGGCATGGCCAGCTGCGGGCGGGTATGGCGCAGTCGTTCCTCCGCACCGACGACCCGGCACTGCTCGCACAGGTGCTGTCCGCGCCGATGGCGAGTGCGCTGGCGCTGCGGTCCATCGCGCCGACCGTCGCCATCGCCCAGGCGCCGCTGAGCGAAGTGCTGGAACAGCTGCGGGCCGCCGGTTTCGCGCCCGTGGGCGAGGATTCGGCGGGCGCGATCGTCGATCTGCGCCCGCGCGGCGCACGGATCGCCGTGCGGCCCGCCGCGCGGCAGCCGTACCGCCCGACATCACCCAGCGCCGAGCAACTGGAGTCGCTGGTCGCGGAACTACGCGCGGGCGAACGCGCCGCGAGCGCCCGCTCGGGTCACGCGGTGCGCCCGGACGGCACCCGGACCAATACCGCGGCGACCCTGGCTCTGCTCCAGCTGGCTGCCCGGGTGCGGCGGTCGGTGAACATCGGCTACGTCGACGCCCAGGGCGTCGCCACCCAGCGGGTGGTGGAGCCGTTGAAAGTGGGCAACGGGCAGTTGGACGCGCTGGACCCGGTGACCGGCGCGGTCCGGCACTTCACGCTGCACCGGATCGCGTCGGTTGCCCTGTTGGAGTGATCAGTTCTTCGGCTCGCCCGTGCAGAAGGTCGCCTTGGGGTCGGTTTCGATGAGGCGGAAGCCGTCGGCATCCTGGCCGCACAGCAATTCGTCGGCCTGGCCGTCGATCCGCTTCAGCACGCGGAAGCTCGCTTCCGGAGAGCCGCAGTCGACGTGCTTGTATCCGGTCGCGCTGCTCTCGTTGTAGCAGCGGCCCTCCTTGAAGTTCGGCGCCAGGCACAGGAAGGCGGTGGTGCCGCCGCCCAGGGTCTCCTCGTAGGAGGTGTAGTCGGAGGCGCAATCGGTCTTCTTGTCATAGGACTGCGCGACCTTGTACACGGCCTTGTCCGACGAGCAGTCGACCGGCTCGGTCTTGGAATCGACCGCCGAGCCTTCGATGACATTGATGCAGTCGCCGACCTTGGCCTTGGCCGTGTCGGATTTGCCCGCATCCTCGATCAACGAACATCCGGCCACCGTGATGACCACCGCGGCCGCCGCGACGAGGGCGAGCACAATGCGTGCCAGCAGCCTCGCTCCTGGAAACTTCACCTGTAAACCTCTCTCACCGAACACGTTCACGGACCGTGAACGCGGTGAGGATACTCCCCCGCCTCTCCGGGTACTCAGGCCGTACGAGTTGGGTGGCGAAAGATCTGCGTTCAGGTCCTGCGTTGGGGCCGCTCGGGTTCTGGGCGTGCCCTATCGGTTACCCATGTGCTTGCGAAATCAGTCGTTTCGACGCGGTGGCATGTGACGCTACATGTGCAGGCCGAGGAGTGCCAAGAGTGAGAAACCGATGATGGTGGGGACCAGACGGCCGAGCAGTTGGAACGCAGAGTAATTCACTAGCAACGCCTTTCGCATTTTCACCGGCTGGACTTTTGTCCAGTATGCGGTTTGTGTCGCTGCGCGAGACCGTGTCGTTACGCTTAATCGGTATGACGGTCCAGGACGTCGCGAACGACCTGTACGGATTGGCTCCCGCCGAGTTCGTCGCGGCTCGCGCGGATCGGGTCGCCGCTGCGAAGAAGGCGGGCGACAAGCAGCTCGCGACCGCGATCGGCAAACTGCGCAAACCCACCCTGTCCGCGTGGACGGCGAATCTGCTCGCCCGCGCGGCGCCCGAGGACGTGGACGCCCTGTTGCGGCTGGGCGCGGCGCTGGCCGCCGCACAGCGCGAGCTGTCCGCCGAGCAGTTGCGCAGCCTGACCGCCCAGCGGCAGCAGCTGGTCAACGCGCTGGCCATGAAGGCGGGCACGCTGGCCGCGGAGCATGGCCACCCGGTGGGCGATGGCGTCGTGCGGGAGGTCGGCCAGACGTTGACGGCGGCCCTCGCCGAACCCGAGGTGGCCGAGCGACTGCGCACGGGAACGCTCGCCACGGCGGCGAGCTACGAAGGCTTCGGGCCGAGCGGGCCGAATCTGGTCGCGGTTCCCGAACCGGCGACACCGCGCCGAGCGCCATCGGAGCCGAAGGCGGACGACAGTGCGCGCCGAGAGCTGGAGGACGCGCAGGAAGCACTCGAATCGGCCCGGGCCGAACGGGATTCGGCACAAGCCGCGCTCGACGACGCTGCACGAACATTGTCCGAGGTGGACGCGCGCGTCGCCGCGTTGCGCGACGAACTCACCCGTGCTGAAGAGCAGCGGCAGTTCCGCAAGTCGGCCGAGCGGTCGGCGAAGGAGCACCTGCACGCCGCACAGCGCCAGCTGGATCGGGCCGAACGCAGGGTGACGAAGGCGAGTCAGCGCGTCGACGACGCCTGATGGCGCACACTCAGCCCCGTAGCGCCGCTGGGAACAAGTACTCCTCCGGGGGCGGCTCGGTGCGGTTGAGCCACGCGTCGAAGAAACCGGTCAGGTCCATGGGCGACCTGGACTGAACGAACGCGCGAAACTCCGGCATGGAGGCGTTGCCGTAGGCGTGTGCCGCGAGGAAGTCGCGCACGGCCGGGAAGAACACCGGGTCGCCGATCTGCTTGCGCAGCGCGTGCAGGAACAGCGGGCCGCGGTAGTAGACCGAGGTGAATTCCTTTCCGGCGCCGGGGTTCTCCAGCGGAATGTCCCAGAACTTCGCGTTGTCGCGGTACTTGCGGATGGTCTCGCGGTAGTCCTCGTCGACGTTCTCCCCCTCCATTCGCTCGGGCCACAGGTAGTCGGCGGTGTAGCTGGCGAAGCACTCGTTGAGGCAGATGTCCGACCAGTGGCGCACCGACACCCAGTCGCCCCACCACTGGTGCGCTATCTCGTGCACGACGGTTCGCAGATCGCTCTTCGGCGCGTAGATGGGGCGGGTCTGGGTTTCCAGCGAGAACTGCATGTCGGCGTCCAGGTAGATGCCGCCTGCGGTCTCGAACGGGTAGGGGCCGTAGAGGTTTTCGGCGAAATCGAGGATCTCCGGCAGGCGCTGCTCGTTCTCGCGGTGGTGAATCTCCGCGTTCGGCGCGAACGCGCTGACCAGCGGGGTGCCATTGGCGCGGCGCTGCTCGAGGTAGTCGAACTTGTCGATGGCGACGGTGGTCAGATAGCCGAGCACGGGCTTGGTGGTCACCCAGCCCACCGTCCGCTTGTCATCGCGCACCACGTTCTCGGTGCGCACACCGTTGGACACCACCTCCCACTCCGCGGGGACCGTGGCGTGCAGCTCGAAGGTGGCCTTGTCCAGCGGGGTGTCGTTGAGCGGGTACCAACTGGTCGCCGAGTGCGGCTCTCCCGCGACGAACGCGCCGCCGCTGGGTGCGAAGGTCCATCCCTCGCCTTCGGTGTCCACGGCGGCCCCGGCGTAGTCGACGGTGACGACGAACGGCAGGCGGGGCAGCAGCGGAAGCATCGGCGTCACGGTCAACTCGTGCTCGCCGTTGCGCTCGAACGCGGCGGGCAGGTGGTTCACCGACACCATGCGCACCTCCGGCCCGGTGAAGTCGAGGTTGAAGCGGCGCAGGCCCTGGGTGGCTGTGGCGAAGATCTCGGTGGATCCGGTGAGCGCGCGGCTCGGCGGGTCGTAGTCGATGCCGACGCGGTAGTGCTGAACGTCGTAGCCGCCGTTGCCGTCCATCGGGTAGTAGGGGTCACCCAGGCCCGGTGCGCCGACGAGCGGGTCCGCGGCCGAGTCGGCGTTCGCGGGTGGCGACGACACGGCGACGAACGCGCAGGCGATCGCGGCGCACATCCAGCCGGACAACCTCATACGAGCGACCACCCCTCTGCAACCCCACCTGTTTTCGGTGCCGACGCACCGACCTCGCAGGATGGTAGCCGCTTCAGTCGGCGCTGCCGGTCAACGCCACCGACGCGCCGACACCGAAGATCATCACGCCGCCCGCGCCGCCGACCGCCTCCAGTCTGCGCGGCGACCGGGCGAACCAGGACCTGGCCGAAGCGGCCAGCAGTGCCCACGCGCTGTCGGAAACGAGCGCGATGGCGAGGAAGACCGTGCCGAGCAGGAGGAATTGCCAGGACAACGAGCCGCTGCCCGGGTCGGCGAAGTGCGGCAGCACCGCGGAGAAGAAGACGATCGCCTTGGGATTGGTGAGCCCGACGATCGCGCTCTGGCGCAGCACCCGGACATTGGTCGCCGGTTCGACCGCGGTGCCCAGCGCCGCGCGCAACGCCCCGCGCTGGCGAACAGCCTGGACGCCCAAGTACATCAGATACAGCGCGCCCGCGAACTTGACCACGGTGAGCGCCAGCGCCGACGCCGTGAGCAGCGCGCCGAGCCCGATCGCCACCAGGACCAACGCGACGTAGACGCCCGCGGCATGCCCGAGCACCGACAACAGCGCCGCCCGCCGACCGAGGGTGAGTGCGCGGCCGACGGTGAACAGCACACCGGGGCCCGGCACGACGATGATGACGGTCGCGGCGACGATGAATGCCAGCAAGTTGGACGCTGGGACCATCTTCCGAGTGTAGGCATACCCGCAACCGGAAAACCGGGAGTTCGCAGCCGGATTCAGGAACCGAGCTCACCGGGCAGCTGGTGCGGATCGAGCAGCAGTCGTTTCGTGGTGGTGCGCCGCACCTTGTCGGCGAGCGCGAGATTGTCGGTGAGCAGCCGCCACTCGACCTCGCTGATCGCGGCGCGGGCGCGTTCGATCACCGTACCGTCGGTGGTGCCCCACGCGATCGGCATGGCGCTCACCGACTGCCAGCGCTCGCCCACCTGCCGTGGCGCCCTGTCGGTGCGCACGGCGACCGAGGGCACCCGCTCGCCCGCCTTGGCCTGGTGGCCGGGCAGCGTGCGGACCTTCCTGATGACCAGGGCGTAGCGCGGATCGCTCGTTTCCGGCGCGGACACGTCGACCAGGGCGAGCAGCACTACCCCGGACGGGTAGGTCTCCGAGACCACCGCAGGGACCAGCTCGCCGTCCGCGTACAGCTTGTCGATGCTGGAATGCCGCGGCGTCCACAGCGCCACCCACAGCGCGGTCACCGCGCCGAGCGCGAACGCGACCGCGAGCAGATACGCCCAGGTGTGGTCCAGCCAGATCAGGAACGCCGTTCCGGCCGCCGCGACCACCGCGGCGGCGATCGCCATGAGGCGCAGGCGTCGAAGGTCGGCGAAGACTTCGTTGACCGCGTGGGCATGTCTGCGGTCCACCGCGAATTCGAAGCGTCGCACGCGTTATTCCTAGCACAGCTTGCGGAGGAAATTCCTCCGCTTATCCGATGGCGGGGCCGAGCAAGTCGTCGGCATCCGTGATGCGGTAGGCATACCCCTGCTCGGCGAGAAAACGCTGGCGATGCGCGGCGTACTCGGCGTCGAGGGTGTCACGGGCGACCACCGAGTAGAAATGGGCTTGGCCGCGGTCGTGCTTCGGCCGCAGCAACCGGCCGAGGCGCTGCGCCTCCTCTTGGCGCGAACCGAAGGTGCCCGACACCTGCACGGCCACGGATGCTTCCGGCAAATCGATGGAGAAGTTCGCGACCTTGCTCACCACCAGCACCGGTATCTCCCCGCGCCGGAACGCGTCGAAGAGCTCCTCGCGCTCTTTGGTTTTCGTCGAACCCTGGATCACCGGCGCGTCGAGCGCGGCGCCGAGTTCGTCCAGCTGTTCCAAGTAGGCGCCGATGACCAGGCTCGGCGCGTCCTGATGCTGGGCCAGGATCGACTCGACCACGGCGATTTTGGTGTGCGCGGTGGAGCACAGCTTGTAGCGTTCCTCCGGCTCGGCGGTCGCGTACGCCATCCGTTCGGCATCGGTCAGCGTGACCCGGACCTCGATGCACTCGGCGGGGGCGATCCACCCCTGGGCCTCGATGTCCTTCCAGGGCGCGTCGTAGCGCTTCGGGCCGATCAGGGAGAACACGTCGCCTTCGCGGCCGTCCTCGCGGACCAGGGTCGCGGTCAGGCCGAGGCGGCGGCGGGACTGGAGATCGGCGGTCATCCGGAAGACCGGGGCGGGCAGCAGATGGACCTCGTCGTAGATGACCAGGCCCCAGTCGCGGCTGTCGAACAGCTCCAGGTGCTTGTACTCGCCTTTGGTGCGGCGGGTGATCACCTGATAGGTGGCGATGGTGACCGGGCGGATCTCCTTGCGCTCGCCGGAATACTCGCCGATCTCGTCCTCGGTGAGCGAGGTGCGCGCGAGCAGTTCGCGACGCCACTGCCTGCCCGCGACCGTGTTCGTGACCAAGATCAGCGTGGTCGCCTTCGCCTTGGCCATGGCCGCGGCGCCGACCATCGTCTTGCCCGCGCCGCAGGGCAGCACCACCACACCGGACCCGCCCGCCCAGAACGAGTCGGCGGCCATCTGCTGGTAGTCGCGCAGATGCCAGCCGTCGGTCACGTAGTCGAGTTCGATCGGGTGCGCCTCGCCGTCGACGTATCCGGCGAGGTCCTCGGCGGGCCAGCCGATCTTCAGCAGCATCTGCTTGATCCGGCCGCGCTCGGACGGATGCACCACGACGGTGTCCTCGTCGATGCGCGCGCCGAGCATCGGCGCGATCTTCTTGTGCCGGAGCACCTCCTCCAGCACCGCGCGATCCAGGCTGACCAGCGTCAACCCGTGCGCGGGATGCTTGACCAGCTGCAACCGCCCGTAGCGCGCCATGGTGTCGACCACGTCGACGAGCAACGGCTGCGGCACCGCGTACCGGGAGAAACTGACCAGCGCGTCCACCACCTGCTCGGCATCGTGCCCCGCCGCCCGCGCGTTCCACAGCGCCAGCGGCGTCACCCGATAGGTGTGCACATGCTCCGGCGCCCGCTCCAACTCGGCGAACGGCGCGATCGCCTGCCGCGCCGCATCGGCCAACTCGTGGTCGACCTCCAACAGCAGCGTCTTGTCACTCTGCACAATCAGCGGACCGTCGGTCACAGTCCCTCCTCGTATCGATTCCCCGCCATTCTCCCCGACCCCACTGACAACCCCGCAGGTTACCGGGCTCTTCTTCCCGATGCGGGGGTGCGGCAGCGACCGGGTGCAACAACCGAAAGGCGCAATGTCTTCCCCCAACGTGCAGCGACCTTCAACTGGACTGCGAGTCCCCTGATGTCATGGCTCTAGGTAGAGCCGCTCGCAGGGGAGGCGAGGAAGGCCCTCCGCGCCGTCCGGGAAGACTTCAACCGCATCGCCGTAGTGTGCCGACCTCCATTCCTTGACGAATGCGTGTGCCGCTGTGGTGCAGGCGGCGAACTCGAGATGCAGACCGTGCCAGAAGACGCTGAGGCGGACATCGGTCTCCGTAGGTCTGGGGGACGTGTTGGCGGGTGTGGGTTCACCGCCACCCATCACCGACCACCGATCACGAAATCGGACCTGTCATCGACCACGCGGAGCTTGGCGGTCGGGCATTCGCGGCCGGACACACCGCTGTGTTCGCCGATCAGGTTCTCGTGCACCGGGGCGACATGACGGCACTGCGGACAGCCGACGTACATCAGCGTGTCAGTCGTGTTCCGGAAGACAGCGCCGATGCACTCGGACAACCGCAGCGACCCGGGCAGTTCGGATTCAGACATGCGCCGCCGTCCTCGGAGGCTTGCCAGGTCCGGTGCACGCTCGGATGGCGTCGACCACGACCAGACCCGATGGGCGGAATGGGCAGTTCGGCGGTTCCACCCACAGCCGCACATGCGCCGACCGGTGATCCGGGCTCGGTAGCGCGATCGTTCCTCCGGTCCGCACGATCGACACGTTCAGCCGATACATCTCGGCGAACAGTCGCACTTCGTCGGGCAGATCAGGTCTGGTGAGGATGGTCCACCGCTTCGACCGTGGGTGCGACATGATCGGTCCGACCATCGAATGATGCTGGCGCATATGGTTTTTGACCGCCGCACCGAGTGGAGCGGGCATGATGATGCCCCATACGTGAGTTGCTTTCATGATGATCCGGCCCAGAGAGGGCGGATCGATGACCGCGGGCAGGTCGCACACCCGCCGGTAATAGTTGACGCGGGACTGTGGCGTGTCCCCAAAAGCCTCGTCCATCAGTGCTCCCCTGCTCACTCGTAACTGAAGGTGCGCCCCAGACACAGGCCGATCAGGTCTGAGCTGAACCGAGCAGCGGCGTAGAGCCACTCGGGCAATCTCCCCTACCGGGCGCACATCCAGGAGACCACCAGTCCCGCACACTGACGCCATCAATCTGAAAATTTCAATGTATTGCCGAAAACCTGCTGGATAGCTATCAAGCTGTGTGACAATATCTTTCATTCTGAAAGAATCAAGGGGGACAGATGGCCAAGGACAGCACACCGCCACCGTCGCTACCACGACGCCGGTTCGGCAACCACATCCGCGAGGCCCGCAACGCGGCGAATCTCAGGCAGCCAGACGTTGCGAAAGCGATGCGCTGGAGCGTCCCGACTCAATCGCGCATCGAGAGAGGGTATCTCGGCACGCTCAACGATCGTGACGTACGCGACCTATGCGAAGTCCTCGGTATCGAAGACGAGAACGAAGTGGCGGCCTTGATCGGCCTCCTCGAGGAGGCGACTGCGCAACCGAAGAAATGGTGGCAGCAGCACACCGACGTCATGCAGGAGCGATTCGACGTATACGTCGGCCTGGAGTACGAGGCACGTTCGATCGACATCTACCGATCCGAATTGGTACCCGGCCCGTTCCAGACTGCCGAGTACGCGAAGTCGCTCAACCAGCTGTTCTTCCCGCACGACTCCGAGGCGCAACAGACCCGGCGCATCGAACTGAAACTCCAGCGCCAAGCGAGCCTGACTCGCAAGACCAAGCCCTTGGAGGTGAACATGGTCTTGGACGAGGCGATACTGCGCAGGGTTGTCGGGAACCAAAGGATCATGCGCGCCCAGATGTTGCACCTAGCCGACATGAGCACCCGCGAGAACATCAGCATCCGCATTCTGCCGTTCACTGCTGGTTATCCAGCAGGGACAGCTACCGGCGCGTTCTCAATCCTGTCGTTCGACGCCGATCCGCCCGTGGTGTATGTCGAGTCCTTCACCAGCAACCTGTACTTTGAGGAAGACGCGGAGGTCGCAATATACAAAAGCGCGTCTACGGCCCTCCACCGCTCCGCGCTGGACGCGCAAGCAAGCAGGAGTCTGCTACGGCAGATGGTGAAGGAGTACTCAGCGTGAACACCGACCTGTCCGGCGCAAAGTGGTTCAAGAGCAGCCATAGCGGAGGACATGGCGACTGCGTCGAGGTGGCGTTTCTTGACGACGGGCGCGTCGGAGTTCGGGACTCGAAGAACCCCACCGGCCCGGCGCTGGTATTCGCGCCCGGCGAGTGGGAGGCTTTCGCCGCTGGCGTAGCCGATGGAAAGTTCCGGCAGCCATGAGCACAGAGGCACGAAGCCCCGCACGTCGAACCCTGCACTGATCCTCCGGCCGCCTGTTGTCGTATCAGTCTCTGAACGACCAGCAACCGTCAACTGGACCGAGACGGCGGGGAGCGGGACAGGTGAGGATCGGGGGCATGATCGAGATGGCGGCGGTGGTTGGGGTTGCGGTGGCGGCGTTGGGGATGGTGCTCACGCCGGGGCCGAACATGATGTATCTGGTGTCGCGGACGGTGTCGCAGGGGCGGCGGGCCGGGCTGGTGTCGTTGGGTGGGGTGGCGGCTGGGTTCGGGGTTTATCTCGCGGCGGCTACTGCCGGGATCACGGCGGTGTTCGCGGTGGTGCCGGGGTTGTATCTGGCGGTGAAGCTGGCTGGGGCGGCTTATCTGGGGTGGCTTGCGTGGCAGGCGTTGCGGCCGGGTGGGGTTTCGGTGTTCGCTCCCACGGCGCTGTCGGCTGATCCGACGCGACGGCTGTTCACGATGGGGTTGGTCACCAATCTGCTGAATCCGAAGATCGCGATCATGTACATGGCGTTGATTCCGCAGTTCGTGACGCCCGACCACGGCAAGGTGTGGTTGCAGAGTCTATGCCTGGGGGCGGTGCAGATCGCCGTGGCGCTCACCGTCAACGGACTGATCGTCCTCGGTGCGGGCGGCCTCGCGACCTTCCTCACCAAGCGGCCTCTGTGGCTGCGCACCCAGCGCTACATCACCGGCACCATGCTCGGCGCGATCGCCGCGCTTCTTGCTACCGACCGCGCTCGCCCCGTGCCCGCCTGACCCGCCGTCGAATCGACTGCCGACCCGACGATCTCGGTGTCCCGAACAGGGTGCGCAGCGTAGTGGTCGGGCAAGGTCGCCATGCAGATCCGCGAGCTGAGTCTGCTCGCATGCTCGGCGATTACGTCGCCCATCCGAAGCCGCGTACGAGCCGCCGCATAGTGATCTACCTCACAACACTGTCACGGCAATCGACCACGCGGTGTCTCCTGTCCGACCCCCTCGAACGAAGGAGACACCATGACCGAGAACATCGCCGATGTTGTCGTGATCGGCGGCGGATACGCCGGTGTGATGGCGGCCAATCGACTGACGCAGCGCGACGACGTGACCGTGACGCTGATCAACCCGCGTCCGAACTTCGTCGAGCGGATCCGCCTGCACCAACTGGTGGCCGGAACGTACGACGCGGTCGCGGACTACGGAAAGGTGTTGAGCGAGCGCGTGCGGCTGGTGGTCGACACCGTGACACGGATCGACGCGGGCGGGCGCAGCGTGGAGTTGGCGGGCGGCGGCACGGTCGGCTACGACTACCTGATCTACGCGGTGGGCAGCGGCGGCGCCGACCCGCGCGTGCCGGGAGCGGCCGAGTTCGCGTATCCGATCGCCACTCTGGAGGATGCGCAGCGGCTGCGGCCGGTCCTCGACGCCGCGCCCGCCACGGCCGCGGTGACGGTTGTCGGAGCCGGTCCCACCGGTATCGAGACCGCCGCCGAGCTGGCCGAGCAGGGTCGCCACGTAACCCTGGTGTGCGGCGGAGTGCTCGGCCCGTATCTGCACCCTCGCGGTCGACGAGTGGTCGCCAAGCGGCTGGCCGAGCTCGGAGTGACCGTGCTGGAAGGCGGCGAGTCGAAAGTCACGGCCGTGACGGGCGATACCGTGCGGCTCAGTGGCGGCCACACGCTGCGGAGCGCGGTGACCATCTGGACCGCCGGGTTCGGTGTGCCGGACCTGGCCGCGCGTAGCGGGCTGAGCACCGACGCCGCGGGCCGTCTGCGCACCGACGAGACGTTGACCAGCGTGGACGATGCGCGGATCGTCGCGGCCGGAGATTCCGCGGCGCCGTCGGGCCTGCCGTTCCGGATGGGCTGCCAGTCCGCCGTCCAGCTGGGCCCGCAGGCCGCCGAGACCGTGCTCAGCCGGATCGCGGGCAAGCGGCCCGCGACCATCGACGTCGGGTTCGCCGGGCAGTGCATCAGCCTCGGCCGTCGCGCCGGCATCTTCCAGTTCTCCGACAAGCACGACACCGCCAACAAGCACTACCTCGGCGGCTGGCCGGGCGCGAAGGTCAAGGAACTCGTGTGCTGGAGTACCGTCTGGCAGCTCGGGTACGAAGCACGCAAGCCCGGTGTGCGCACCTGGTGGGCCAAGGACGACAAGCGCAAAGAACTGCTGGAGGCCAAGGGCGAGCAAGCGTTCACCGCCGATCGGGCAGCATGAGCCACGTGTCGGTCGCCGATATCTGCGCCGCGTGTCGTGTGGCGGCGTCCCCGCAGGGCCTGGACGTGTCACAGCCGTGCGCCGGGCGGTGTCTCAACTCTCGACGGCTACCAGCAAACTAGGACCGAGATGAACGACGATGCCACCAACTCGGCGACCGACAGGTTCGTCGCCCACCGCAACCTGCTCTTCACCGTCGCCTACGAGATGCTCGGATCGGCCGCCGACGCCGAAGACGTCCTCCAGGAAACCTGGCTGCGCTGGGTGGCGGTCGACGCGCAGCAGGTGCACGACGAGCGCGCCTACCTGGTCCGGATCACGACCAGACAAGCGCTCAACCGGCTGCGCACCATGAAGCGCCGCAAGGAGGCGTACGTCGGTCCCTGGCTGCCCGAGCCGCTGCTCACCACGCCGGACGTGGCCGAGGACGTCGAGCTCGCCGAGAGCATGTCGATGGCGTTGATGCTGGTGCTCGAGACGCTCTCACCCACCGAGCGGGCGGTCTTCGTGCTGCGCGAGGTCTTCGACATCGGCTACGACGAGATCGCGGCCGCCGTCGACAAGACTCCCGCGGCGGTCCGCCAGATCGCGCACCGCGCCCGCAGGCACGTCGACGCCCGCCGCCCCCGCCAGGTGGTCGCCCCGAGCCAGACGCGAGCGGCGCTGGAGTCGTTCCGCCGCGCGCTCGACACCGGCGACCCCCAAGACCTGCTCGACATACTCGCCCCGCACGTCGTCCTGGTCAGCGACGGCGGCGGCGTCAAACGGGCCGCGCTGCGGCCGATCCTCGGCGCCGACAAAGTGGTCCGCTACCTGGTCGGCGGCCTCCGTAGGACCGAAGTGGCCGTCACCACCGAGCCCACCGTGGTCAACGGCAACCCGGCACTCGCTCTGCGCGTGGACGGCGAGTTCGACGGTGTCATGACGGTTCGCGTCGAGGACGGCCGCATCACCGGCATGTACTACGTCCGCAACCCGGAGAAGCTGACCCGCGTCGAAACCGAGACCCCACTCACCCTGCGCTGAAGGAGCGCGAGAAAAGGTTGCGCGGGAAGACCTTCCAGCTGGTAGCGTGCGTGGGTCCGTGACATCACGCGAGGAGGTGAGACCCATCAACGCTGTAACGATCGGGTGCTCCCCATCTTCTTCACGGTTGGGCGATTGACATAGGTGTCGCCGGGAGCGCCGCGAAGGCAATCTCGAAAGGCAACAACCTATGCATTTCACTGCGGAGACATCGTCGAACGGTGTCGTCGAGCGCGACTTCACTGTGGGTGAGGTCCCCGGAGTGCTCTGGTCGCCCGCATCGGGCTCCGATCACGCGCCACTGGTTTTGATGGCGCACGGTGGCGGCCAGCACAAGAGAGCACCGGGAATCCTTGGCCGTGCGCACCGCTTCGTCACCGACTGCGGTTTCCACGTCGCCGCGATCGACGCACCCGGACATGGCGACCGACCCCGCACGGCGGCCGACGAACAGCACATCGCCGCCTTACGGTGCGCGCAGGCGGCGGGCGAGCCGATCGGCACGATCATCGCCGGATTGCACACCTCCCTGGCCGAACGTGCCGTCCCGGAATGGCAGTCCACCCTCGACGCCTTGCGGGAACTGCCGCAGATCGGCCCCGAAGGGCCGGTCGGCTTCTGGGGCATCATGCAGGGCACCGGCATCGGGGTGCCGTTGACGGCGGTCGAACCCAGGATCACCGCGGCGGTCTTCGGTTGTCTCGGGCATGAAGCACTGACCGAGGCCGCGGCACGGATCACCGTCCCGATCGAATTCCTGCTCCAGTGGGACGACGAGCTGGTCGACCGTCGATCCGGCCTGGCGTTGTTCGACGCGTTCGCTTCGAAGGAAAAGACGTTGCACGCCAACGCGGGCGGGCATGGCGACGTGCCCAGGTTCGAGGTAGACAGCGCGATCCGGTTCTTCGTTCGGCATCTCGGCAGGGCCGATACGTCACCGGCCTGACCGGACAGGTATCGGCGTCCGGCTTCGCGGCGGCCGCCGATACCGCTCCCCGGCAATCAGCCCTTGCGCAACCGGCGGACACCCTCCTCCAGCGTTTCGTCGCGCTTGCAGAAGGTGAAACGCACCAGGTGGTTCCAGGCGGCGGTGTCGTCGGCGAACACGCTGACCGGCACCGCCGCGACGCCGAGCCGCTTCGGCAGTTCCCGGCAGAACGCCAGGCCGTCGGCGGCGCCGAGGGGAGTGATGTCGGCGCAGACGAAGTAGCCGCCCGCGCTGGTCCGCACGCCGAGCCCGGTGTCGGCCAGCGCCGCGGAGAGGCTGAGGCGCTTCTCGGACAACGTATCCCGCAACTTCGCGACCCAACCCAGCTCATGGTTGATCGCGTGCGCGACCGCGGGCTGGAACGGCCCACCGGCCACGAAAGTCAGGAACTGTTTGGCCGCGAGCACGCCGTCGATCAGGTCGGTGGGGCCGCACGCCCAGCCGGTCTTCCATCCCGTGACACTGAAAGTCTTTGCCGCGCTGGACACCACGATCGTGCGCTCGGCCATGCCCGGCAGGGTGGCCAAGCTGATGTGCTCGGCGCCGTCGTAGACCAGGTGTTCGTAGACCTCGTCGGTGAGCACCAGAATGTCACGCTCACAGGCGATCTCGGCGATCGCCTCGAGGTCGTGACGGCCGAGCACCGTGCCGGTCGGGTTGTGCGGCGAGTTGACGATCAGCATCCGGGTCGCCGGGGTGATCGCGGCGCGCAGGCTGTCCAGGTCGAGGACGAATCGGTCACCGTCGGCCACCAGTTTGGCCGTGCGCCGCCGAGCACCGGCCAGCGCCACCGCGGCGGCGTAGGAGTCGTAGTAGGGCTCGATCAGCACGACCTCCTCGCCCGGCTCGACCAGGCCGAGCACCGCGGCGCTGATCGCCTCCGTCGCGCCCACCGTCACCAGCACCTGCGTGTCCGGGTCGTAGACGGTCCCGTAGCGCCGGGCGCGGTCGTCGGCGACGGCTCGGCGCAGCACCGGCACGCCCCGCCCGGGCGGGTACTGGTTGTGGCCTTCGGCGATGGCGCGGCGGGCCACCTCCAGCATGCTCGCGGGCCCATCGGTGTCGGGAAATCCCTGGCCGAGGTTGACCGCGTCGTGCCGGACGGCGAGTTCGGTCATCTCGGCGAAGATCGTCGAGGCGAAGGGGCGCAGGCGGGCAACGGTCTGGGGTCGCGAGGGCATATTCGGAGACTAGTCCAGGAGTGACAATCGTTGCCAAGTGGTAGCCACCCGCCCATATAGGGGGTGACCAGAGCATTTATCGGCGAGATTGTCCGTTGCTCCAACGCAGCCAGCCTCGCCATGTTTCAGGCCACAAGACGCCGGGATATTGAGAAAACGACACGTTTACAAATTTCCGCCCCAATCGGCCCGCCGTCCGAACTGCATTTCCGTGCGGCCTTCGTGCCCGATCCGGTCACGAACTCGTCGGTCGCCGTCCGACCGGCCGTGACTCCGCATCCTCGACGGGTTGAGCCCGGCTCCGACTCGCACGTCTCGGTCGTCGACCGGCGGGTGCGCTCAACCCAGCCGAATCCCGCCCAGCTTGGCTGGATTCGCCAGATCGTAAGTCCCCCAGACCAACCCGTCACGGACGGTGAAACCGACAACCCGCGTGGGGTAACCCGCGCGACCGTCCTGCGCTGGACGCCCGGCGACCACGAGGCCCAATTGCCCGTTGACCGAGGCGAATTCGTACACCGAAGGCGCGTCCTCGAGCCCGTACTTGCGTACCAGCCCCAAGTAGAAACGGGCGATCCGATCCGCGCCGTGCAGCACGTTCATCGCGGTGGCCGTGGTGCCGTTGGCGTCGCCGATCATCACCGCGTCCGGGTGCAGCGCCGCGGCAACGGCGTTCACGTCACCGGAACCGAGCGCGACGAGAAAACGCTGCACTGCCTCCTCGTGCTCGGCGTCCGGCACCGGCTGCGGCGTCCGCGCCACCGCCTTGCGGGCGCGCACGGCCAGCTGACGTGCGGCGTCGGCGGAGATGCCGAGAATGTCGGCGATCTCGTCGAACGGCACCGAGAGTCCCTCGTGCAGCACGAAGGCCACCCGCTGCGGTGGCGTCAGGGTGTCCAGCACGACCATTGCCGCGAACCGGCACTCCTGTTTGCGCACCACCGCCTCCAGCGGGTCCGGCGCGATCGACGGCGTGCGGGCGGTGACCACGGGCTCGGGCAGCCACTGGCCGACATAGCTTTCCCGGCGCACCGCCGCACTACGCAAACGGTCCAGGCAGATGCGGCTCACCACGGTGGTCAGCCAGGCCCGCAGATCCTCGATCTCGGACTGGTGCGCGCCCGCCAGCCGCAACCAGCTCTCCTGGACCGCGTCCTCGGCATCGCCGACGCTGCCCGTCAGCCGATAGGCGACCGAGAGCAAGTGCGCCCGATGTGACTCGAACAGGTCGGAAAGCAGCGCGGCAACCATCACCAGGGAGTCTACGGTCCTGCACTGCACGGCCCCCGAGCGGTATCCGGGCGTCGTGACGGATAAACCGGATGATCCGGCGCGGCTGTCTGTGACAGCATGGCCCGATGGACCATCACGTGCTGACGAACGGGACGATCTGGCTGTCGGCGCCGACGATGGACGACGTGGACACCATCACCGAATGCTGCCAGGAGCCGTCCATCGGGGAATGGGTGACCATCCCGGTGCCGTACGTGCGAGAGAACGCGGTGACCTTCATCGAGGACGTCGTCATCCCCGGCTGGGCGGCTCGCAGCCCGACCTGGGCCATGCGGCTGCGTCCCGACGGACCGGTCGTCGGCACGATCGGCCTCGGAGAACGCGACGAGAGCGCGGCCGAGATCGGATTCTGGCTCACCCCAGCGCAGCGGTCGCGCGGCCTGATGACCCAGGCGGTGAATCTGGTGTGCGACTTCGGGTTCCGCGCCGATGGGCTGGGCTTGGAGCGGATCAGCTGGCGTGCGTTCGTCGGCAACTACGCCTCCGCCGCGGTCGTGCGCCGCGCCGGATTCCGGTACGAAGGCATGTCCCGGCTGGGCAGCATGCAGCGCGGCCGCCGCCGCGACCACTGGTACGCCGCCCGGCTGCGCACCGATCCTCCCGGCCCCGCCGACGGCTGGCCCGCCGAGTTCGATGCTTGATCTGCGGCGCCTGCGGCGCTGCGTGTTCGCGGGCCTTCTTGTGGCTTGCGATCCGGTAATGCTCGGTCTCGCTTCGCGCGAAAGCGGTATGCAGGCATGTCGTAAATTGCGAGGATGGCAGTCGACCAGCGGTTCAACTGGATAGTGCGGACCATGGACGTGCGTCCCGCCGACCGGGTCCTGGAGATCGGCCCGGGTTCCAGCGAGTCGATCGCCTGCCTTGCCGCAAAGGTGACCGACGGGACGATCGTCGGCGTCGAGCGTTCCGCGACGGCTATCGCCCGCGCGCGTAAGAAGCACGCCGCAGAACTCGATTCGGGCCGGGTCCGCTTGGTGCACGCCGAGCTGACCAGCGTGGACCCGGACCGGCTGCTGTTCGAGATCGGGCCAGAGGCAAGGCGTTTCGACAAGATCCTGGCGGTGAACGTCAATCTGTTCTGGACAAAAAAGCCCAGTGCCGAACTCGCTTTGATCCGGCGGCTCCTGGCGCCCGGCGGCACACTGTGCCTGTACTACGGCTACGGCACGGCCGACGCCCCCGAGCCGACCAGTCCGAAACCGGCTCCGGGCAAGCTCACCGAGTACTTGACCGAGGCGGACTTCGACGTTCGCCTCATCTCATCCGGAGATCTGCTGGGGTTGATCTGCTCGGTCTGAGTCACAGTGCCCGCTGGGCTCGCGCCTGAGCAACCGCCGCTGACGACTTCCTCGCAAAGCGACGGCCACTCGGACGCGAGCCCGGGCGCTCGATCAGCGCGCGCGACGCTGCCGCACCGCGTCGGCCAGCCGGTCCAGCTGGCGCGCGGTGGTGTCCCAGTCCAAGCACGCGTCGGTGATGGATTGGCCGTAGGTGAGTTCGGCCGCGCGACCGAGGGTGAGGTCCTGGCGTCCCGCGACCAGGAAGCTCTCCAGCATCACGCCGACCACACCGGCTTCGCCCGCGGCCAGCCGGTCTGCGATGTCGGTGACCACGTCCACCTGCTTGTTGTGGTCCTTGTTGCTGTTGCCGTGGCTGGCGTCCACGACGACCCGCTGCGGCAGCGACGACTTCTCCAGCCGCAGGTACGCCTCCGCGACCGAAGCCGCGTCGTAGTTCGGGCCGTTGCTGCCGCCGCGCAGGATGACATGGCAGTCCGGGTTGCCGGTGGTGCGGATCAGCGCGGAGCGGCCGTCGAGGTCGGTGCCGGGGAAGACGTGACTCGCCGCCGCGGCGCGCACGCCGTCCACCGCCACCTGGACATCGCCGTCGGTGCCGTTCTTGATGCCGACCGGCATCGACAGCGCGCTGCTGAGCTGCCGGTGCACCTGGCTGGCCGCGGTACGCGCGCCGATCGCGCCGTAGGACACCAGGTCCGCGATGTACTGCGGGGTGATCGGGTCGAGGAACTCACACGCCACCGGCAGCCCGAGCGCGGTGATGTCGACCAGCAGTTTGCGGCCGAAGCCCAAACCGGTGTTGACGTCGAACGAGCCGTCCAGGTGCGGGTCGTTGATCAGGCCCTTCCAGCCCAGACTGGTGCGCGGCTTCTCGAAGTAGACGCGCATCACCACGTGCAGCCGATCGTCGAGTTCGGCGGCCTTGGCCGCGAGTCGGCGGGCGTAGTCCAAGGCGGCGGCGGGATCGTGCACCGAGCATGGGCCGACGATCACCATGAGGCGATCGTCGGCGCCGTTGAGCACGTCCACGGTGGCCTTGCGGCCCGCACGGACGGTGTCGGCGAGGGCATCGGTGATCGGATGCACGCGACGCACCTCCGCCGGCGAGCGCAGCGGGCTGATGTTCAAGGTGCGTTGATCGTCCAGATCGGAATGCCGAGCGTCGACGTCGGCTGCGGTTGTCATGTCGTGGGTTTCCTTTTCTCGGGGCCGACCCACGGACGTGAAACCCGTCGAGCCGGTCCATCATCCGGCTCGGGGTGGAATGTCGTCAGCGCACGTGGTTGCCGCAGACCAGCCCACCCAGGGCCGGCTTGCTAAACCAGAAATACACGCGCTGCACGTCAGGCACAGTACCAGGCCGCAACCACTCCGTGAACGCGGAGTGGTGCGGCTAACTCTGTGTTCAATTTGCAGCGCCTGCGGCGCTGCGTGTTCACGGCCCCTTTGTGGCTCGCGTCCGAGCGACCGCCGCTCGCGACTTCGTCGCTTGCGCGGCGGCCACTCGGACGCGAGCCGGGCCGCGAACGGGCAATGCTCGGTCTCGCTTCGCTCGAAACCTGGAATGGGGTGGTGTGGCTGCGTTGCGCGGTTCATCGCGTCGCAGGTGTACGCGGTGCCAGGCTTGCCCGGGCGGTTCGCGCCAAAGCTACGGCGAGCTTCTACCCCCATTGGCCAGGAACATAGTCCCCGGCAGGCGTGCGGGCGATGACGTTCATCCGGTTCCAGGCGTTGATCGTCGCGATGGCGGCGATGAGGGCGGCGATCTGGTCGTCGTCGTAGTGCTTGCGCACCTCCTGCCACACCGCGTCGCTGACGGCGCGGCCGTCGCCGATGCGGGTGGCCTCTTCGGTGAGCGCCAGCGCGGCGCGCTCGGCCTCGGTGAAGACAGTGGCCTCGTGCCAGGCCGCGATCAGGTTGAGCCGCACGGAGGTCTCCCCGGCGTGCGCTGCGTCCTTGGTGTGCATGTCGGTGCAGTAGCCGCAGCCGTTGATCTGGCTGGCGCGGATCTTCACCAGCTCGTGCGTGGCGGCGGGCAGGGTGGAGTCGCTGATCACCTTGGAGGCCATGGTGAGTCGCTTGACGAAGCTGCCCGCGACCGGGTTGGCGTAGAGATCGAAGCGGCGTTCCATGATTTCCGTCCTTTGTTCGTTCCCGTTGGGTTCACAAAGACGACGGCGCGGTGCACCCCAGTGTGACATCGCGTGATGTGAGCTGCGCCACAACGCTCCGGGGGCCGGGCAAGCCAGCGATCGGCTACTTCGTGAAGTCGTAGGTGACGCCGGTCAGCTTCTCCGACAGGTCCCACAACTCGGCCGCGACCTTCTCGTCCCTGGACGCCTTCGACGACCCGGACGGCCCCGGGTACCCGCGCATTCCGCCGAACCCGGTCGGGCCGTAGAAACCGCCGGGCTCCACGTCGGCGGTCGCGGCGTACAAGATCGGCAGCGCACCCATCGCGGCATTCTGGGCGAGCAGGCGGTTGCCCAGCGCCATCAGCCTGTCCTGGAACGACTCGGTGTGCGACTGCAACTCGGTCGCCGCGTAGCCGGGATGCGCGGCCACCGAGATCTTCCGCGAACCCGCCGCGGTCAACCTGCGCTGCAATTCCCGGGCGAACATCAGATTGGCCAGTTTGGCCTGCGCGTAGGCGGGCCAGCGCTGATACTTGCGCCGCTCCCAGTTGAGATCGTCCAGGTCGATGGCGCCGATCTGATGCGCGCCGCTGGAGACGGTGACGATCCGGTCGGCGATCTTGTCCAGCAGCAGCCCGGTGAGCGCGAAGTGACCGAGATGGTTGGTACCGATCTGCCGTTCGAATCCATCGGCGGTGCGCCCCTCGGGCAGCGCCATCACGCCCGCGTTGTTGATCAGCACGTCGGCCCGGTCGACACTGTCGGCGAACTCGCGCACCGAGGCCAGATCGGCCAGGTCCAGCCTGCGCACCTCGGCTCGGTCCCCGAGCTCGGCGGCCACCTGCTCCCCTTTGGCCAGGTTCCGGCAGGCCAGCACCACCTCGGCCCCCGCCCCGGCCAGTGCCCGCACCGTCTCGGCTCCCAAGCCGCTGTTGGCGCCCGTCACGATGAACGTCCGACCGCTCTGGTCGGCGAGGTTCGAGGTATCCCACCTGGCCATAGCGGCAAGTTTAGTCCGCGCCGCGCCCGAGCGAGAGGTTCGAACACCGCGGGCGAGGCTACGTGCTGGCGAGGATCTCCTCGTCCGACATCGCCGCGACCTCCAAATAGACCGCCGCTACCGTGTCCAGTCGTCCTGCCGTTCCACGCTCACGTTCCCGATCGGTCATACGCCCGGCCAGCCCCTCGACGGTCCGCGCCGCGAACAGATCGGCGACGACCGTGTCGGGCGCGTCCAGCCACTCCCGCACCCGCGCGATCACGGCGGTGGCCAGCACCGAATCACCGCCCAGGGCGAAGAAGTCGTCGGTGGCGCCGACCCGCTCGACGCTCAGCACCGTCGCGACGACGTCCGCCAGCGCCCGTTCCAGATCGGTTCGGGGAGCGACGTATTCGACGTCGTCGTCGCCGCGCGCGAGAACCGCGTGGATCGCCTTGCGGTCGGGCTTGGCGTTCGGGGTCAGCGGCAGGTCGGGCAGGATCTCCACCCGGGCGGGAACCATGTAGGCGGGCAACAGATCCGCGACGGCGTCCAGCACCGCCGCCACGGTCGTGTCGGCGCCAGCCTCGGGCACCACGGCGGCGGCCAGCTTGGGCGCCGCGGTTCCGACCACCGCGGCGATCGCGTGACGCACACCGGGCACGGACCGCAACGCGCTTTCCACCTCACCGAGTTCCACACGGTAACCACGGATCTTGACCTGATGGTCCGCGCGCCCGAGGAATTCCAGGCAACCGTCCGGGAGGTACCGAGCCAGATCGCCGGTGCGGTACCAGCGCATGCCGTCGTGGACGACGAACCGCTCGGCGGTGCGCTCCGGATCGCCGCGGTAGCCCGCCGCGACGCCGTCGCCACCGATCCAGAGCTCGCCGGTCACCCAGTCGGGGCAGTCGTGGCCGGTGGGGCCGACCACCCGGCAGCGCACGTTGCGCAGGGGCGTGCCGTACGGCACCGCGCTCCAGTCCGCCGGAACGTCGGCGCCGACCACCTCGCAGATCGTGGAATGGATCGCGGTCTCCGTCGCGCCGCCCAGCGCGACGAACCGGCAGTCCGGCGCGACTTCCGACAATCGGCTCGGCAGGGCGACGTCCACCCAGTCGCCGCCGAGCAGCACGGTGCGCAGCGAGTCCAGGCGAGCGCCCGCCGCGGCGGCGAGCAGCATGTCGAGCAGGCTGGGCACGCAGTTGACCAGCGAAACGCCATGGCGGCGAATCAGTTCCACCCACTGCGCGGGCTCGCCGCGCTGCGCGTCGTCGACCGTCACCACCGCGCCGCCCGCTGCGAGCACACCGAAGATGTCATAGACCGACAGGTCGAACTCGAGCGCCGAGAGCGCGAGACAGCGGTCCGCCGAGCCGAGGGCGAAACGCTCGTTCAGGTCATCGATGGTATTCATGGCGGCCCGATGCGGGACCTGCACGCCCTTCGGCTTGCCGGTGGAGCCGGAGGTGAACAGCACGTAGGCGATGCTCTCGGGGTAACCGAAGATGGGACGCGGCAACGGTTCCGGATGACGACGTGCCGCGCTGAGTGCCACGGTCCGCACCCCCGGTATCTCCGCGCCTTCGACTGTCAGCGCGGCGACGCAATCACCGGTGCGCAGGATCTCCGCTCTCCTGGCCGCGGGCTGATCGAATCCGATCGGAACATAGACCGACCCGGCCGCGAGCACGCCGAGGACCGCCACGATCTGGTCCGGCCCCTTCGGCAACTGCACGGCGACCGGATCACCCGGCAGGGCACCGGCTTCGCGCAGGGCACCCGCGACGGCCAACGCTTCGGCCGCCAACTGTCCGTAGGAGATCGCTCCGTCCCGTTCCCGGATCAGCGCGGGCGTTTCGGGTTCCGCCGCCGCGTTCGCGAAGAACCCGCTGTGCAGCAACCGTCCGCTCACCGGACCCGAGGTCGCGTTGACCCGCGCCCGGGTGGCCGCCTGCTCGACCGGAATCCGCAGCGCCGCCTCGGCATCCCAGCCCGCCGCCCGATCGTGCGAGGCGCCGTCCCCCGCCAGGCGGTTGATCGCGTCGATGTACCGGGCGAACATCGCGTCCAGCACACCGGGCGGGAAGGCCGCTTCGCGCACGTCCCAGTTCAGCAGCAGACCGCCGCGCACCTCGGTGATCTGCGCGTCCAGCAGCACCTGCGGGCCTTGCGAGATGATCCACACCGGCTCGCCGAAGGTCTCGGTGACGACGTCGGCGAACAACTCCCCGAGGTTGAGCGCACTGGTGTAGACGATCGGCGCGAGCACCGGCTCGCCGTGCAGGCGGCCCAGATCGCGCAGCACCTCCAGGCCGGAGTACGCGGTGTGCGCACCGGCGGCGTGCAGACTCGCTTGCAGGGCGCGAGCTCGCTGCGTGACGGTGGCCGGTTCGGTCACGTCGACCTCGAGCAGCACGGAGGACGTGAAGTCGCCGACCACCCCGTCGACCTGCGGATGCACCGGTTCGCGATGGAACAGGGGCAGATTCAGCAGAAAACGCCGTTGCGCCGACCATGCTCCGATGGTTTCGGCGAACACGGAAGCCAGCGCCATGGCCGGAGTGATGCCGCGGGCGTGCGCGGCCTCGAACAGCCGCGTTTTCGCCTCCGGGGCGAGCCACCGGTGATAGCGCACCGTCCGGCTCGGTCCCGAAACACTCTGTGCCTGCGGGAGTTCCGGTGCGCCGGGCAGCTCATGGAGTCGCTGTTGCCACCACTCCCGGTCGCGATCGTGCTCGGCGCCGCGTCCGTTCGGCTGGTCGGCGAGGTAGCGCCGGAAGGTGTATTCCTGCTCCGGAAGCGACTCACCGTGGTAGAGGCGAGCCAGATCGCTGACCAGGATGCGATAGCTCATCGCGTCGGCCGCCAGCATGTCCACATCCAGATGCAGCCGGGTCCGCCCGTCGGCGAGCAGGGTCAGCGCGATGTCGATGACCTGACCGTCCTCGACGGCCATCCGCTGGTGAGTCTTGCGGTCACGCAACGACTCCAACGTCTCCTGCGCCTGCTCCTGCGGCAGTGCGCGCAGGTCGGTCAGCGTCCATACCGGGCGGCCCGGATGGGTCATGGTCTGCTGGGTGCCGTCCGGCCGGAAGCGGGTCCGCAGCATCGGGTGCCGCCGCACCAGGGCTTCGACCGCTCGCTCCAAGCGTCCGGGATCCACCCCGGCGCCGTCGAACTCGACATACAGGTGCGCCGCGACGCCGCCCAGCTCCTGCGACTCGGAGCGGCCGATCCAATAGGCGTGCTGCATCGGCGCGAGCGCGAAGGGAGCGTCGTCGTCCTGCTCCGCCTGTTCCGGCCGCGGCTCGGGGGCTTCGACCGCCTCCGGCTCACCCGCACCGCCGAGCAGCCCGTGCCAGCCGTCCACGGTCGGGTTCGCCGCCAGCAGCGCGAAATTGATGTCGATGCCGCGTTTGCGCCACCCACCGGCCAGCTTCATCGTCCGGATCGAGTCCAAGCCCAGCTGGATCAGGTCGGCGTCGTCGGCGATCGAGTCGGCGGGGATGCCGAGCTGGCTCGCGATGGCCGCGCGGATCTCGGCACGTCCCACCACCGGCCCCGCGTCTGCCACGTTTTCCGCTTTCCCCGTCCCGTCCCCCGGTCGCTGTGCTGACTGCATCTGGCGCTGCCACTCCTTGGTCGCCGCCGAAGCCCGGCGGATCGAGACTGCTCGGCGGGTAGCCTATCGCATTGAAATAGGGTTGCCTAACCTATCTAAGGTAACCCTCGGCTCGACTTTCTGTGAGGCAGACCGTGACTTCGACACCCCTCGCGTCCGCACCGCATCGCGACGGCTATGTCCCCTTTCCCGCGCACACGGCCGCGGAGTATCGAGCCGCCGGGTACTGGACCGGGCGACCGCTCGGTGATCTGCTGCGCGCGACCGCAGCACAGCATCCGCTGCGCCCCGCGCTACTCGACGCGGATGGCCCGCGTACCTACGCCGAGGTCGACGCCGCGGCCGACCGAATGGCCCACGGGTTGCTCGCACTGGGCATCGCACCCGGCGACCGGGTGGTGGTCCAACTGCCGAACGTGCCGGAGTTCCTGACCGTGCTGTTCGGGCTGTTGCGGGCCGGGATAATCCCCGTCCTGAGCCTGCCCGCGCACCGGCGCGCCGAGATCGAACACCTGGCCGGGCTTTCCGAGGCGGTCGGCTACATCGTCGCCGACCGGGTCGGCGATTTCGACTACCGCGACCTCGCCGCGACCGTGCGGGACGCGGTGCCCACGCTTCTCCACGTCCTGGTGCTGGGCGATCCGGGACCCTTCACCGACCTGCGTTCGATCCCCCGCGAGGGCGGCGAGCTGCCCGAGATCGATCCGGGTGACATCGCGCTGATGCTGGTCTCCGGCGGCACCACCGGCCTGCCGAAGCTGATCGCCCGCACGCATGACGACTACGTCTACAACGCGACCGCCAGCGCTGAGGTGTGCGAATTGACGGAGAACGACGTATACCTCGCGACACTGCCCGCGGCACACAACTTTCCGCTGGCCTGCCCCGGCATTCTCGGCACCGTCGGCGTGGGCGGCGCGGTGGTGTTCGTCAGCGATCCGAGTCCGGAGAACGCGTTCGCCGCCATCGAGCGGCATGGCGTCACGGTCACGGCGGTGGTGCCCCCGCTGGCCCAGCTCTGGTGCGCCGCCACCGAATGGGAAGCGGCCGACCTGAGCTCACTGCGTCTGCT
>NZ_BAGF01000009.1 GCF_000308755.1 Nocardia pneumoniae NBRC 100136 | reverse complement strand
CCCAGCGTGGTGGGCACTACGGCGGCGGCGGCTTGGCTGACCGCCGGGTGGGTCAGCAGCGCGGTTTCGATCTCGCCGAGTTCGATGCGTTGGCCGCGGAATTTCACCTGGAAGTCGGTGCGGCCGAGGTATTCCAGCCGCTGCGGCCGCTGCGCGTCGGGCCCACGCCAGATCACCACATCCCCGGTGCGATACATCCTGGCCCCGGCCGCGAACGGGTTGGCCACGAACCGGCCCGCGGTTTGCGCGGGCTGGCCGAGGTATCCGCGGGCGAGTTGGTCACCGGCCAGATACAACTCCCCCGCCACCCCGGCGGGTACCGGCCGCAACCGCGAATCCAGCACGAACACTTCGGTGTTCCATTGCGGGCACCCGATCGGCACCGTCACCGCATCCGCGGTGTCGGCGGGCCAGTAGGTGACCGACACCGCCGCCTCGGTCGGACCGTACAGGTTGTGCACCCGCGCCTCGGTCACCGCAGCCACCGCGGCCACGGTTTCCGGCGGCAACGCCTCCCCGATGACGAACACATCCCGCAGGCTCGCCAGGCTTCCGGCGGGGGTGTGGGCGGCGAACTCGCTCAGCATCGTCGGCACGAAATCGGTCACCGTCACCTTCTGCGCGGCGATCGTCGCCGCCAGATACGCCGCGTCGCGGTGCCCGTCGTGGTCGGCGAGCACGAGTTTCGCACCCACCCGCAGGGGCATGAAATACCCCCACAACGACACATCGAAGGTGGTGGCGGTCTTCTGCAGATACACCTGCCCCGGACCCATCCGATACTGCGCCAGCATCCACTCGATCTGATTCACGATCGCCTGATGCGACACCGCCACACCCTTCGGCCGCCCGGTCGAACCCGACGTGAAAATCACATACGCCACATGCCCCGGCAACACCGGCCGCAACAATTCCTCGACACACACCGGCGCACCCGAGCGGGCGCTGAAGTCGAGGGTGTCCAGACACAGCAGCGGGATACGCGACGGCACCGCGATCGCATCCGCGGTCGTGGTCAGCACGCACACCGGGTGCGCGGTGTCGAGCACATGCCCGATCCGCTCGGCGGGGTGGTCGGGATCCAACGGCACATACGCCCCACCCGCGGTCAGGATCGCATACATACCGACCACCAGATCCAGCGAACGCCGCACCGCCAACCCCACCAACGACTCCGCACCCACCCCCCGCTCGATCAACACCCGCGCCAACCGATTGACCCGCTCATCGAACTCCCGATAGGTCAACTGTTGATCACCATGCACGACCGCGACTGTGTCCGGATACTGCGCCACCGCACGCCGGTAGCCATCCAACAACAACCCGGCCGCGACCGGGTGGCGGGTGTCGTTCCACTCCTGCAGGATCGTGGTGCGTTCAGCCGCATCCAGCAGCTCGATCTCCCCCACCCGGCGATCCGCCGACTCGGCCACGGAGGTGAGGATGGCGCACAACCGTCGCGCGAAGCCCGCGACGGTGGCCTCGTCGAACAGGTCGGTGGCGTAGGTGAACGCCGCCGAAATCCCCGACGCTGTCCGCTGCTCCTCGCGCGGCACCATCGTCAACTCGAGGTCGAACTTCGTCAACGGCCACGCGAACTCCAGCCCCGACACCGTCAACGCGGGTAGTTCCAGGGTCGAAGGCGTGAAGTTCTGGAAGGTCAACATCACCTGGAACAACGGATGATGCGCACTCGAGCGCACCGGATCCAGCAACTCCACCAACCGCTCGAACGGCACCTCCGCATGCCCGAACGCCTCCACATCCCCACCCCGCACCCGCTCCAACACTTCCGCGAAACTGGCACCGGGATCGATCTGCGTGCGCAGGGCCAGAGTGTTGACGAACATCCCGATCAACCCACTCAACGCCGCGTCCCCACGACCGGCCACCGGGGTGCCGACGGTGATGTCGCCGGTGTTCGACAACCGCGCCAGCAACACCGCGTACGCCGCGTGCGCCACCATGAACAACGTCGCGTCGTGGCGGTGCGCCAACCGGTTCAACGCCGCATGCACCGTCGCGTCGATTGTGAACTCATACGTCGCACCGCGACCGGAGAACACCACCGGACGCGGCCGATCCGCGGGCAGATCCAGCTTCTCCGGCAGATCCGCCAACCGATCCCGCCAAAACCCGATCTGACGAGCCAAGATCGACTCCGGATCATCCTCCCCACCCAGGATTTCCCGCTGCCACAACGTGAAATCCGCATACTGCAACGGCAACGGCTCCCACCCCGGAACCGCACCAGCCACGCGAGCGGAATACGCCGTCATCAAATCCGCGGTCAACGGCAGCATCGACGAACCATCCCCAGCGATGTGATGCACCACACACACCAACACGTGCTCGCTGTCGCCGACCCGCAACAACCGCAACCGGATCGGCGCAGCCACCGTCACATCGAAACCCTCACCCACCACCGCCACCGTGGCCGCAAGGACCTCGTCCTCGCTCACCTCCACGACCGGCAACTCCGGCACCGCACCCGGCTCCGAAATATCGTGCACCCGTTGATAACCCACACCATCATGCTCCGGATAACTGGTGCGCAACACCTCATGCCGCTCCACCAGATCCCCGATCGCCGCCCGCAACGCCGCCACATCCAACGCACCACTGAGCCGCACCGCCAACGGAATATTGTTGCTCGCGCTGCCCGGATCGAACCGGTTCAAAAACCACATCCGCTGCTGCGCATACGACAACGGCACCCGCCCCGGACGCACCATCGCCCGCGGCGCCGAAACAGACCCCCCGCCCAACTCCTCCAACCGCTGCGCCAGCCGCGCCACCACCGACGCCTCGAACACCAACCCCACCGGAACCCGCACACCCAAAGCGGAACCCAACCGCCCCGCGACCTGCGTGGCCAACAGCGAATTACCACCCAGCTCGAAGAAATCATCATCCGCACCCACCCGACCGCCGCCCTCGCCACCCTGCGGCAACAACACAGCAGCGAAGGTCTCCGCGACCAACCGCTCGTTCGCCGTGGCAGGCGCCCGGAACTCCCGCACCGCCAGCACCGGCTGCGGCAACGCCGCCCGATCCAACTTCCCCACCGGCGTCAGAGGCAACTCCTCCAACACCGTGATCGCAGCCGGAACCATATACCCGGGCAACGTTTTCCCGACAAACTCCGCCAGCTCCGCGGTATCCAACACGACCCGACCGCCCGTCTCAGCGTCAACGCGCGCCAGCACATACGACACCAGCGCCTTGACACCCGAAGGCAGCGTCGTGCCCAGTGTCGCGGCGTAATCGACATCCGGGTGCGCGGTCAACGCGTTATCGATCTCATCCAGCTCGATCCGCAACCCCCGGATCTTCACCTGGAAATCCACCCGCCCGTGATACTCCAGCAACCCCTCCGGAGTCCGCCGCACCAAATCA
>NZ_BAGF01000010.1 GCF_000308755.1 Nocardia pneumoniae NBRC 100136 | reverse complement strand
ACCTGGAACAGCGGATGCCGCGCGGTCGAACGGACCGGGTTGAGCACCTCCACCAAACGCTCGAACGGCACATCCGCATTCGCGAACGCCTGAATATCCGTCTCGCGCTGGCGAGCCAACAGATCGGTGAACGCCTCACCCGCATCCACCCGAGTCCGGAACACCAAAGTGTTGACGAACATACCGATCAAATCGTCCAACACCGCTTCGCCACGACCCGCCATCGGCGTACCGATCGCAATGTCATCAGTGCCCGACAACCGCGACAACAACACCGCCAACGCGGTGTGCACCACCATGAACAGCGTCGCGCCCTCCGCACGCGCCAACTCGATCAACGCCTGATGAGTCGACGCGTCCACCCGCAACTCGACCTTGCCACCCGCAAACGACTGCACCGCAGGACGCGACCGATCCGACGGCAAATCCAACTGATCCGGCAGATCAGCCAACGCCTGCTTCCAATAAGCAACCTGCC
>NZ_BAGF01000011.1 GCF_000308755.1 Nocardia pneumoniae NBRC 100136 | reverse complement strand
TGGCCGCCAACGACTCCGGATCATCCTCACTACCGAGCAGCTCACGCTGCCAAATGCTGTAATCCGCGTACTGCACCGCCAGCGGCGCGAAGTTCGGGACGTTCCCCACGGAACGAGCCGAGTACGCCATCATCAGGTCCCGCGTCAGCGGACCGACCGAAGAACCGTCACAGGAAATGTGATGCACCACCATCGCGAGCACATGTTCCACCGGCTCGGAATCAGCGGAATTCCCGGTATCACCAGCGATCTGGAACAACGCGACCCGCACCGGCACCTCGGAGGTCACGTCGAAGATCGTCGACGTCAATGCCGCCACCGCGGATTCGATATCCTGCGGCGCCACCACGCGGACGTCCAAGCGGGGAACGACCTGTCCCGGCGGCAGGATGACCTGAACCGGGCCGTCCTCGGTTTGTGGGTAGATGGTGCGCAGGATCTCGTGTCGCACGACGACATCCGACACCGCCTGCCGCAATGCGTCGACATCGAGCGCCCCGGTCAGCCGCACCGCGATCGGCACGTTGTACGCGGCGGACTCGGTGTCGAACCGGTTCAGGAACCACATCCGCTGCTGCGCCAGCGACAACGGAATCCGGTCCGGTCGCGGCCCGGCCACCAAATCCTGGCGACCCCCTGCTCCCGCGTGCCGCTCGGCCCGCACAGCCAGCCCCGCGACAGTAGACGCCTCGAACAGCCACCGCACCGGCACCCGGGTGTCCAGCGCCTTACCGATCCGCGCGGCGACCTGCGTTGCCAACAGCGAATTACCACCCAGGGTGAAGAAATCGTCATCCGCGCCGACACGCTCGACACCCAGCACCTCGGCGTAGACCGAGGCCACGATCTCCTCGATCGGCGTCGACGGCGCACGGAACGCCTGAACCTCGAACTCCGGCTCCGGCAACGCCTTCCGATCCAGCTTGCCGTTGACATTCAACGGCAACGCATCCAAAACCACGAACGCCGACGGCACCATGTACGACGGCAAACTCGCCGACAGCAGGGACTTCACCGCGGCCACATCAATACCGGCGTCGACATCGCTCGGGACGAGATAGGCGACGAGCTGATCACCGGTTTTCGGAGCCGATTTCGCGATCACCGCCGCCTGCGCGACCTGCCGCAAGGCCAGCAGCGCGGCTTCGATCTCACCCAGCTCGATACGGAAACCACGAATCTTCACCTGGAAATCCGTACGACCCCGATACTCCAGCTCACCCGCGCTCGTCCAGGCGACCAAGTCACCCGTGCGATACATCCGCGCACCAGGCTGGAACGGATTCGCCACAAACCGATCAGCCGTCAAATCCGCACGACCGAAATAGCCCCGCGCCAACTGCGCACCAGCCAAATACAACTCACCGGACACACCCACCGGCACCGGACGCAAACGCGCGTCCAGCACATAGACCCGGCTGTTCCACTCCGGCGCACCGATCGGCACCAACGTCTCGTCAGCCGCGGTGACCCGGTGGCTGGTGATCGACACCGCCGCCTCCGTCGGACCGTACAGGTTGAACAGCGCCGCTTTCGGATTCACGATCTGGAAGCGTTTCGCCGTCTCGGCGGGCAACGCCTCACCGATGGCCAGCACTCGCCGCAGTGTGGGCAGCGGAATGTCGGTGTCCGCGTTGGCGAGCAATGCGTCGAGCATGGACGGCACCACATGCAACGTGGTCACCGCTTCGCGGGTCATCAGCTCGTTCAGGTACGCGGGATCGCGATGGCCGTCCGGCGAAGCGATCACCAACCGGCCCCGGCATACCACCGCGGACCAGAACTCCCACACCGACAGGTCGAACGTCGCCGCCGTCTTCAGCAAGACCGCGTCATCGTCGACGAGATCGAACTCGAACGACTTCCACAGCAACTGATTCACGATCGCGCCGTGCGACACCGCGACGCCCTTGGGACGGCCCGTCGAACCCGACGTGAAGATCACGTACGCGGTGTTCTCCGGACGCAACGGGGTGGCCCGCTCGGCATCGGTGACCGTCGCGGTGGACAGCTCGGCGAGGTCGAGCTCGTCCAGTCGCACTACGGGCGCGGCATCGGAGGCGAAGGCAGCCGCGGCGTCGGTCAGCACGCACACCGGTGCCGCCGTCGCCAGGATGTAGCCGGTCCGCTCGGCGGGCTGGTCGGGATCCACCGGCACATACGCGCCACCGGCCCGCACCACCGCGTACATCGCCACAACCAGGTCCACCGACCGGCGCAACGCCAGCGCCACCCGTGACTCCGGGCCGACGCCTTCCGCGATCAGATAGCGGGCCAAACGGTTGACCCGGGCGTCCAACTCCGCGTACGTCAGCTCCTGCCGACCGTCCGAGTCCTGGATGTCGGCGACCAGCGCGACGGCATCCGGCGCCGCGGCGACAGCGGAATCCAACAGCGCGGCGAGCGTCGTCGCGGCGGACGATTCCGGTGTGGAGCCGCCGAGCAGCGCAGCCGGATCGATCGCGCGGTCGGTGGCGTTCCACACCGACAGCACATCGATCCGCTCGGCCGTATCGAGAATCTCGATATCCCCGACCGGTGTCGTCGCGTCCGCCACGACGGCCGCCAGAATGCGCGACAAACGCTGGGCGAAGCCCCGCACCGTTTCGGCGTCGAAAAGGTCCGTGGCGTAGGTGAAGTAGCCGCCGATCCCCGCCGCGGCACCGGCCTCGTCGTAGGTGTCGCTCACGATCAGATGCAGATCGAACTGCGACACGTTCAGATCCGCTTCCACCCCGGCGATCGCCAAGCCGGGCAATTCCAGCGCGGCCCGTGCCACGTTCTGGAACGACAGACCCACCTGGAACAGCGGGTGATGCGCGGTCGAGCGCCGCGGGTTGAGCACTTCCACCAAGCGCTCGAACGGAATATCGGCATTCGCGAATGCCTGCAAATCGGTTTCCCGTTGCCGCGCCAGCACTTCGGTGAACGAGTCACCGCCGGACAGGCGGGTCCGGAACACCACGGTATTGACGAACATGCCGATGAGATCATCGAGTTCACGTTCACCGCGGCCGGCGACCGGAGTGCCGATCGCGATATCGCCGGAACCGGACAGCCGCGCGAGCAGCACCGCGAGCGCGGTGTGCACGACCATGAAGAGGGTGGCGCCGTTGGCGCGTGCCAGTCGCACGAGCCCGGCGTGCGTGGCGGCATCCACCGACATCTCCACCCGTCCACCGGCCAGTGACGCCACCGCGGGCCGCGGCCGGTCGGTGGGCAGCTCCAGCAGGTCGGGAAGCTCGGTGAGGTGCTCGCGCCAGTAGGCGATCTGCTGCGCGGCGATGGACTCGGGATCGGATTCGTCGCCGAGCACGGCCCGCTGCCACAGCGCGTAGTCGGCGTACTGGACCGGCAGCGGTGCCCACGCCGGGGCGGAGCCCGCGCTCCGCGCGGCGTAGGCCACCATCACATCGCGGACCAGCGGCCCCATCGACGACGCGTCGGCGGCGATGTGATGCACCACGACAGCGAGCACGTACTCCGGTGGCGACCCGGGCGCGCGCCCATCGATCTCCAGCAGCCGCACCCGCACCGGCACTTCGGCGGTCACGTCGAACGGCGTCGAGGCGAGCGCGTACACAGCCGTCGCGATCTCGGATTCGGTCACCCGCTCCGGCGCGACATCCAAGCTCACCTGTCCGGCGGGCAGGATGACCTGCACGGGGCCGTCGGCGGTTTCCGGGTACACGGTGCGCAGCACTTCATGCCGCGCCACCACGTCATCGAGCGCCTCGGCCAGCGCCGCCACGTCGAGCCGTCCGGTGAGCCGAAGCGCGAACGGCAGGTTGTAGGCCGCCGAGCCCGATGCCGCGGCGGGATCGTCATCGACCTGATCGAACCGGTTCAGGAACCACATCCGCTGCTGCGCCAACGACAGCGGCAACCGCTCGGGCCGGACGAGGCTACCCAGTTCGACACGGCGGTTGGCGTGTGTGTGCGACTCGATCGCCGTCGCCAGATCCGTCACGGTCGACGTCTCGAACAGCGTCCGCACCGGAATGCGGGCGCCCACCGCGGCGCCCAACCGCGCCACCACCTGCGTGGCGACCAGCGAGTTGCCGCCGAGTGCGAAGAAATCGTCGTCGGCGCCGACTCGGCTCAGACCGAGCACCTCACCGAAGACACCGGCGACGATCTCTTCCACCGGCGTTGCCGGGGCGCGGAATTCGCGAGTGCCGAACGTCGGCTCCGGCAGTGCCTTACGATCCAGCTTTCCGCTCGGGTTCAACGGGAAAGCGTCCAGCACGACGATCGTGGCCGGAACCATGTACGCCGGAAGCGTGTCGCCGATCCTGGCGAGCAATTCCGACGGCTCCACCGACCGCCCTGGCGCGGGAACCACATACGCGACGAGCTGATCACCCAGCGCGGACGGCGCCACCAGCGCGACCGCCTGACTCACCGAAGGCTGGGCCAGCAATGCGGTCTCGATTTCGCCCAGCTCGATCCGCTGGCCGCGGAACTTCACCTGGAAGTCGGTGCGACCCAGGTAGTCGAGCCGCTGCGGCAAATCTCCGGCAGGCGCGCGCCACACCACCAGGTCACCGGTCCGGTACATCCGTGCGCCGGTGCCGAACGGATTGGCGACGAATCGGTCCGCGGTCAGATCCGGACGGCCCACATACCCGCGAGCGAGCTGGTCACCGGCCAGATACAGCTCGCCCGCCACGCCCGCAGGGACCGGACGCAACCGCGAATCCAGCACATAGACCTGCGTGTTCCACTGCGGCAACCCGATCGGCACCGAGCGCTCGTCCGCACCGCGAGCGGGCCAGTAGGTCACCGACACCGCGGCCTCGGTCGGCCCGTACAGGTTGTGCACCCGCGCATCGGACACGGCGTTGACGGCGGCCACCGTCTCCGGCGGCAATGCCTCGCCGATCACGAAGATGTGCGCCAGACTCGGGCACGCGCCCGGCGCGGTATGCGCGGCGAAGACCGTCAGCATGGACGGCACGAAGTCGGTGACCGTCACGCCATGCGCGGCGATCGTTTCCGCGACATAGGCCGGGTCCCGATGCCCGTCGGGCGTGGCCACGACCAGTTTCGCGCCGACACGCAACGGCATGAAGAATCCCCACAGCGACACGTCGAACGTCGTCGCGGTCTTCTGCAGATACACGTCATCGGGACGCAGCGGATACTCGGCCAGCATCCACTCGATCTGGTTGTTGATCGCCGCATGCGAGACGGCGACCCCCTTGGGCCTGCCCGTCGAACCCGAAGTGAAGATGACATACGCGGGATGCTGGGGCAGGACCGGTCGCAGCAACTCCTCGGCGCGCACCGGAGCACTGTCGACGTGATCCAGCTCCAAGGCGTCGACATGGAGCACGGCGGTGCCCGGCGGGACGGGCACCGCGTCCTCCGTCCGCGTCACCACGCACGCGGGCTGTGCCGTATCGAGAATGTGCGCGATCCGGTCAGCGGGATGATCAGGATCCAGCGGCACATACGCGCCGCCAGCCGTCACGATCGCGTAGATGCCGACCACCAGATCGACCGAGCGCCGAATCGCCAGCCCCACCAGCGATTCCGCACCCACACCCTGCGCGATCAGCACCCGGGCGAGTCGGTTGACGCGCTCGTCGAACTCGGCATACGTCAGCGTCGCGTATCGACTCGATGAGGGGTGGTGGTCGGGCGACGGGTGGGCCAGGGAGATGCCTTCGTACACCACCGCGACGGCATCCGGGTGCGCCGCCACCGCCCGGCGATAACCATCGAGCAGCAGCTCGGCGGCCACCGGGTGGCGGGTGGCGTTCCAGTCCAGGAGAATCCGTTGCCGCTCGGCCTGCGCCAGCAGGTCCAGGTCGCCGATGGCCCGCGCCGGATCCGCCGCCACGGCGGCGAGCAGCCGCCGCAACCGACCCGCGAATTCCGCGATCGTCGATTCGTCGAACAGATCGGTGGCATAGGTGAACATCGCCGACATCCCGGCCGCCGCCTCGTCGTCCTGGCGCGGCACCACGGTCAGCTGTAGATCGAACTTGGCCTGCGCGCCACCGAGCTCGACGGCTGTCGCGGTCAGGCCGGGCAATTCCAGCCGCGGCGCCTGGATGTTCTGGAAGAACAGCGCGACCTGGAACAGCGGGTGATGCGCTTGCGACCGAACCGGATCGAGCACCTCCACCAGTCGCTCGAACGGCAACTCGGCGTGCGAGAACGCCGCCAGGTCCGTCTCCTTGGTGGCCGCGAGCAGCTCGGCGAACGAGAGGCCCCGATCGACCCTCGTCCGCAACACCAGCGTGTTGACGAACATGCCGATCAGCTCGTCGAGTTCCCGCTCACCGCGCCCGGCGACCGGCGTGCCGATGGTGACGTCGTCGCTGCCCGACAACCGGCCGAGCAGCACCGCGAAAGCGGCGTGCACCACCATGAACAGCGAAACGCCCTGGCGGTGCGCCAGCTCGGTCAGCTCGGCGTGGGTCGCGGCCGGGATCTCGAACGAGAATTCCGCGCCCCGGCCGGACGCGACGTTCGGTCGAGGCCGATCCGCGGGCAGGTCGAGCCGGTCCGGGATGCCCTGCAAAGCCTCGCGCCAGTAGTCGATCTGGGTGGCGGCCACCGATTCGGGATCGGACTCGTCGCCGAGGACCTCGCGCTGCCACACCGTGTAGTCCGCATACTGCACCGGCAGTGGTTGCCAGCCCGGCGCGGCACCGTCGACCCGGGCCAGGTATGCGGTCATCAGGTCCCGGACCATCGGCGCGACGGACGCGCCGTCGGCGGCGATGTGGTGCACCACCACAGCGAGGACGTGCTCGGCGGTGCGTGCGGGGTTGTCCGCGGAATCCGCGCCCGGCACCAGTTCGGCGAGGGCGATGCGCAACGGGACCTGTGTGGTCACGTCGAAACCGGCCGACGCGACTTCGAGCAGCCAGCCCGCGAGTTCCTCTTCCGCCACCGGCCGCGGCGCCACGTGCGGAACCGCCTGATCGGCGGGCAGAATCCGCTGATAGCCGGTGCCGTCGAACGCGGGATACACGGTGCGCAGCGTCTCGTGGCGAGCAACCAGATCGGCGACCGCCGCCTGCAAGGCAGCCACGTCCAACGCTCCGGACAGGCGGACGGCGAACGGGATATTGTTCGCCGCCGACGCCGGGTCGAACTGGTTGAGGAACCACATACGCTGCTGCGCGAGCGACAACGGGATCGGCTGTGCCGACTCGCCGTCTCGCGGCACCGCGACCAACGCACGCCGCCCGCCCGTGCCCTGGAGCGCAGCCAGTCGCGCCGCGAGTGCGGCGACCGTGGACGCCTCGAAGATCACCCGAGCGGGCATCCGCGTGTCGAGTGCCGCGCCGAGCCGGGCGATCATCTGGGTGGCCAACAGCGAGTTGCCGCCCAGGTCGAAGAAGTCGTCGTCGGCACCCACCGGGCGGTCGGCACGCACGCCGAGCACTTCGGCGAAGGTCGTCGCGACAAGCTGCTCGATCGGAGTGGACGGTGCGCGGAATTCGCGTTCCCGGACCACCGGTTCCGGCAGCGCGCGGCGATCCAGCTTGCCGTTCGGGCTCAGCGGGAACGCATCCAGCGCCACGATCGCCGTGGGCACCATGTACGCGGGCAGCCGCGCGGCCAAGTGGTCGCGCAACTCGTCCAGGTGCGACTGCTCGTCATCGGGTCGCTGCGCGGGCACGATGTACGCGACCAGCTGATCGCCCAGGCGCTCGTCGGACCTGACGATCGCCACGGCCTGCGCCACCGAATCGTGCGCACGCAACGCGGATTCGATCTCGCCCAGCTCGATCCGCAGACCACGCAGCTTGACCTGGAAATCGGTGCGGCCGATAAAGGTGAGCGAACCGGTCGCGTCGGCGGTGACGAGGTCACCGGTGCGGTACATCCGGCTGCCGGGGGCGCCGAACGGATTGGCCACGAACCGGTCCGCGGTCAGGTCGGCACGGCCGAAATAGCCCCGTGCCAATTGCGCACCGGCCAGGTACAACTCGCCCGCGACACCCGAGGGAACCGGATGAAGCCGCGAATCGAGCACGTACGCCTGCGTATTCGACACCGGCAGGCCGATCGGGACGGCACCCGTCACGTCGTCGGCGACCGGCGCGTGGGTGGCATGGACGGTGAACTCCGTCGGGCCGTACAGGTTGTACAGCGCCGCCGAACTCACCCGCCGGATCGCCTCCACAGCGTCGGAGGTGAACGCCTCGCCCGCGATGAGTAGCGCACGCAGCGAGCCCAGATCCGCGCCGCCCGCCGCGGCGGCGCCGGTGGCGAAGACGGTCAGCATCGACGGCACGAACGACGTCATGGTGACGCGCTCGGCCGCGATCACCTCGCCCAGGTATGCCGGATCACGGTGTCCGTCCGGGCTCGCCACGACCATCCGGCCACCGGTGCTCAGCGGACCGAACAACTCCCAGACCGACACATCGAACGTCGCGGGTGTCTTGAACAACACCACATCGTCGGCGCCGATCCCGTACTCGCTGGTGATCCAGCGAATCTGGTTGACCGCCGCCGCATGGGGAACCGCGACACCCTTCGGGCGGCCGGTCGAACCGGAGGTGAAGATCACGTACGCCGGATGCGCCGGACGCAACGGCGCGATCCGCTCCGCGTCGACCACCGGCTCACCCGAGTAACCGGACAGATCCAGCCCGTCCAACGACAGGGTGGGCACCCCACCCCCGTCGAAACCGTCGCGGGACGTGGTCAGCACACACACCGGCGCCGCCGACTCGAGCACGTACCGGATTCGCTCGACCGGCTGATCGAGATCGAGCGGGACATACCCGGCGCCCGCCTCCTGCACCGCGTACATGGCGACGACAAGGTCAACCGAACGCCGCATACCCAGCGCGACAAGCGTTTCCGGACCGACGCCTGCATCGATCAGCCGCCGGGCCAACCGATGTACTCGGGCGGCGAATTCGGTGTAGGTCAGCGACCTTCCGCCGGGAACGGAGGGGTCGACGATCGCGACCGACTCGGGCGACGCCGACACCTGGGCGTGGAACAGGTCGACGAGGGTAGCCGCCGAGTCAGCGGTCTCGGCCCGCTCCCGCCCGTTGAAGAAGAGACGGGCCGCACCGCCCGCGACCGGTCGGACCCAGTGCCGCACCACGTCCGGCGGGCTCGCTTGGCCGGTGGCGACGACTACGCGCAGCTCATCCAACCCGGCTGGGTCCAGGGCGGCGAGTGTCGCAGGCGCGGCGAACATATGCGTCACATGTTCACGCCGCAGCAGCTCCGCGAGCCGCGCGCTATCGGACTCGGGAGCCACGACGATCGTCGCCGCGCCGCTCACGGCGAGCAGCAGCTCGAGCACCAATTGGTCGGGCGACGGCGCGACGAAGTGCAGGGTGCGCGCCTGCGGCGTCACCCGGTAGCGCTCCCGCTGCTCATCGCAGAAACCGGACAATTCGGCCTGCGTGACCGCCGCTCGCTCGGTCGAATTGCGCGAATGGATCACATACGCCGGGTCCTCGCCCTGCAACGGACGCGCCCGGTCCATGTGGGTCACGGCGTCCGCCGGATGATCCCGCAGCGCGCGTTCGAATTCCGGCTCGTCGACGACCAGCCACGTCACCTGCCCGGGCAACCGGTCACGCACGGCCCCGACCGTCAGCCCCGACACCACCCCGGGATCGGACACCACCTGCTCGACCAGGTCCGGCGAATCGTCCGGATCCACCGGCACGAAACCGGCGCCGGTCTTGGCCACCGCCCACAGCGCCACCACCGACTGGATCGAGTGCGGAATGCACACGGCGATCAAATCTTCGGGACCGACACCACGTTCGAGCAGCAACCGAGCAAGCCGCGTCGAGCGCGAATCCAATTCGGCGTAGCTCATTCGCGCCGCCGACTCCATCGGGACATCGGCGCGACCGCCGAGCTCTTCCCCGGCCTGGACGACCGCGACGCCGTCCGGGTTCGTCTCCACCGCCATCGCCAGCAACTGCGGCAAGGTGGTCACCCGCGGCCGCCGGGTCCGGTTGGGCCGCACACGTGCCGGGCGGGTCATTCGGATACCCCAACGCCAGCGAAAGTGCACGGTGTGTCGGCTACCCGAAACAATGAAGTATCCCTCACTACTATCTGGTCCAGCTGTCTTTCCGCCCAGCGTCGGCAGCCCTGCGCCACCGTGCACCGCCGATCCGGCGATGCCGCCGCTATCGCGGCGGCATCGGTCGCGGCGCTATTCGGTCCCCTTCGACACGATACCCACCGCGATGGTTTCCTCAACCGCGCCTGATCAGGCCGATTCACCCCACATCGCTGGCTACCCGGTTCCCGAGGAGATCCGGGAGCGCGACCACGTGCAGCGCGCTCCTGGCTATCGGCGCGGGCACCCGATAGGCCTCGTCCAGCACCACGGCCTGCAGGTCTTCCAACTCGTCCGGGTCGATCGCGGGGAGATCGGTGGCGTCGGTGAACAAGTGCGTCACCCACTCCTCCTCGAGCAACGTCTGCGGCCCCGTTTCCTCGGCGTCCGCGACCACGACCGAAGCGCCCGCGCTGCCCGCGGCCACCACCTCGAGCACGGCGGCGACCGACTCCGGGCGGCCGAGCCGGAAGGTGCGCGATTCGAAGGTCAGATCGGTACGTGCCGACAATCGAGCCGCCGCGGCCGCCAGCGCGTCATAGGACAGGGCGAAGCCATACCCCTCGGCGGGCGGCAACCCTGTCAACACCACTGCCGGATCGTCTCCGCGCAGCGTACGTATCCGATTCGCGTACGTGACCGGTCTCGGCGATTGGGCGTCGATCTCGGCGATCACGGCGGGATCGTCGAACGCCAGCCAGTCGACACTGCCGGTGGCCGATGCGTCACTCGCCTGACGCCCGACATCCCCGGCGACCAGCCCCACCTTGACCTCCAGTTCGCCGGGCAGCGCCGCGTCCACCGAGGACACCGGAACCAGCGCGGCGCCGGTCTCCAGCACCGCCCAGATGGAGACCACCGCGTCGACGCCGCGGTCCAGCCGGATCGCCACCCCGGTGCCGGGCCCACAGCCGCGCCCGATCAGCGCCCGCGCCAGCCGCGACGATCGGGCGTGGATGTCCTGGTACGACAACGCCTCCTCGCCCCACACCACGGCGGGTCCGTCCGGGTCGTCCTCCACCGCGACGGCGAACAGCCTGGTCAGCGCGGTGCCCGGGGTCGGAGCCGCGGCCTCGTCCTCGGCCACGGTCGTCGGTGGGGTGGCGAACACGCGATTGCGCTCGTCGGCATCGAGGATGTCGATATCGCCGACGCACACCTCCGGGTCGGCGACCACAGAAGTGAGGATGCGCTCCAGCCTGCGTCCGAATGCCTGCGCGGTGGACTCGTCGAGAACGTCGGTCGCATAGGTGATCACGGTGACCAGATCGTCGAACGATCCGTCCGCGCGATGCCGCGGCTCGACGGTCACCTGCAGGTCGAATTTCGCCGCGGCCGCGCCGGCGTCCAATGCCGCCACCGTCAGTCCGGGCAACTCCAGGGTCGGCTGCTCGGCGTTCTGGAACGAGAGCATCACCTGGAACAGCGGGTTGTGCGAGGTGGTGCGCCCCGGGACGACCTTCTCCACCACGCGCTCGAACGGGATGTCGGCGTTGGCGAAAGCGGCCAGATCGATCCGGCGGGCCTGATCGATCAGCTCGGCGAAGCTCGCCCCGGAATCGACCGCGGTGCGCAGCGTCAGCGTGTTGACGAACATGCCGACCAGATCGTCGAGCACGCGTTCGCCGCGGCCCGCGATCGGCGTGCCGATGGCCACGTCGGAGTCGCCGGACAGGCGGGCCAGCAGCACGGCCAGCGCCGCGTGCACGACCATGAACAACGTCGAATTGTGCTCGCGCGCCAGCTTGGCCAGCGCCTCGTGCAGCTCGGGCGCGACGGCGAAGCCGGTGTTGGCTCCGCGCATCGTCGGCACCGCGGGCCGCGGACGGTCCAGCGGCAGATGCAGTTCGCCGGACAGCCCGGCGAGCTGCTCGCGCCAGTACGCCAACTGCCGTGCGGCCACCGAGTTCTCGTCGTCGTCGGTGCCGATGACTTCCCGCTGCCAGATCGCGAAGTCCGCGTACTGCACCTCCAGCGGCGACCAGCGCGGCGAATTACCGCGGATCCTGGCCAGGTAGGCGGTCATCAGATCACGGGCGAGCGGCGCCATCGAGGCGCCGTCGGCGGCGATGTGGTGCGCGACCATGGCCAGCAAGTGCTCGTCCGGCCCCGACTCCAGCAGCAGGGCGCGCACCGGGACCTCTTCGGTCACATCGAATCCCGTGTGCATCAACTCGGTGATCCGGCCGATCGGATCGTCGGTGACGTCCACCTCCAGCCCACCGGGGATTGCTTCGGCTACGGACAGGATCTCCTGGTACGGCAGCCCGCCCGGCCCGCTCGCGGGATAGCGCGTGCGCAGCGATTCGTGCCGCTCCAGCACATCCGCCAAGGCGTAGCGCAACGCGGACACGTCCAGCACACCGGTCAACCGGATCGCCAGCGGAATGTTGTAGGCGGGCGACGCGGGATCGAACTGGTTGAGCACCCACATCCGCTGCTGCGCCAGCGACAGCGGCACCGGCTCCACCCGCTCGGCGCGCACCAGCGGCGGTCGCTTGGCGCCACCGGCGCCGGGCACCACACGGGCGGCCAGCGCGGCGACCGTTGGCGCCTCGAACAGCTCGCGCACCGCGACATTCGCGTCCAGCGCCTCGTTGATCCGCGCGACCACCCTGGTGGCCAGCAGCGAGTTGCCGCCGAGCGCGAAGAAGTCGTCGTCCAGGCCGACCTCGGCGGCGCCGAGCAGTCCGGCGAACACCTCCGCCACCGCCTGCTCGACCGGCGAACTCGGCGCACGGAAGGCCGCCGCGCCGACGAACTCCGGTGCGGGCAGGGCCCTGCGGTCGAGTTTGCCGTTCGGCGTGAGCGGCAGGACGTCCAGCACCACGACGGCGTCCGGAACCATGTAGCCGGTCAGGAACTCCGACACCTGGGCGCGCAGCACGCTCGAGTCGAGCGTGGCGCCGGTGTCGGGCACCACGTAACCGATCAGGCGATCGCCCGCGTGCTCGTCCGGGCGGACCAGCACCACGGCCTGGCTCACGCCGGGGCAGCGCAGCAGCGCCGACTCGATCTCGCCGAGCTCGATGCGGAAGCCGCGCAGCTGCACCTGCTGGTCGCCGCGGCCCGCGTACTCCAGGGTGGCCTGGCCGCCGAAACCGACCCAGCGGCCGATATCGCCCGTGCGATACATCCGAGATCCCGGCGCGCCGAACGGATTCGCGACGAAGCGCGTGGCGGCGAGACCGGGACGCCCGAGGTAGCCGCGGGACAGCTGGGCGCCCGCGACGTAGATCTCGCCCGCGACGCCGACCGGGGCCGGGTTCATGCGGTCGTCGAGCACGTAGGCGTCCAGGCCGGGCAGCGCGCGGCCGATGACGCTGGCCGGGTTGTCGGCCATCTGCTCGTCCAGCGACAGGAACGAGACGTGCACCGTGGTCTCGGTGATGCCGTACATGTTCACCAGCCACGGCGCGTCCACGGGATGACGCTCGTACCAGCGCCGCAGCTGGCGCAGATCCAGCGCTTCGCCGCCGAACACCACGTAGCGCAGCGCGAGCTTGCCCTGGTCGTTCGGATGCGCGGCCCGGTCGGCCTCGGCGAGTTGGTAGAACGCCGACGGCGTCTGGTTGAGCACGGTGACCTGTTCGCGAATCAACAGCTCGCGGAACTGTTCCGGCGACCGGGAGGTCAGATAGTCGACCACCACCACGGTGCCGCCGTTGGCCAGCGCGCACCACAGCTCCCACACCGAGAAGTCGAACGCGAACGAATGGAACAGCGTCCACACGTCGGTCTCGTCGAACTCGAACAACAGCTGGGTGTTGGCGAACAATTCGACGACGTTGCGGTGCGCGACGCCGACGCCCTTGGGCACGCCGGTGGAGCCGGAGGTGTAGATGACGTACGCCAGGTTGTCCGGACGCAGCGGCGCGATGCGGTCGGCGTCGCGAACCCGGTCGTCATCGAACGCGCTCGCCGCGAGGATGTCTTCCAGCAGCAGCACCGGAATAGATCCCGCTGGCAGCGCTTCCCGCTCGGCGGCGGTGGTCAGGATGCAGGTGGGTGCGGCATCGGCGAGCATGAACTCCAGCCGCTGCACCGGATAGGTGGTGTCGATCGGCAGGTACGCCGCACCGGCCGTGAGCGCCGCCAACAGCGCGACGGGCAGTTCCTCGGTGCGCGGGACAGCGACGGCGACCAGCGATTCCGGGCCCGCGCCCTGCGCGATCAACGCGCGTGCCACGCGGTTGGCCCGGCGCTGCAACTCACCGAAAGTCAGTGTGGTGTCGCCGAAACGGATCGCGCCCGCGTTGGGCTGCCTGCGCGCCTGGATGCCGATCAGGTCCACCAGGGTCACTTCGGGCACCGCTGCGCCAGGGGTGTTCCACTCGTGCAGCACGAGTTCGCGCTCGCCGGGCGCGAGCACGTCGATATCGCCGACCGTCACCGTGGCGTCGAAGGCCACCGCGCGCAGGATCCGGCCGAAGCGATCGGCGAAGTCCTGCACGGTCGCCTCGTCGAACAGGTCGGTGGCGTAGGTGAAGGCCGCCGACATGCCCTGCGCGGAGCCGTGCCGGTCGATGTTCTCCACCAGCGCCAGCTGCAGGTCGAACTTCGCCAGCGGCACCGCGAGATCCACCCCGGACACCGAAAGCCCGGGCAGCTCCAATTCGGTGCGGGCCAGGTTCTGGAAGGTCAGCATCACCTGGAACAGCGGGTGACGCGCGGCCGACCGCGCCGGGTCGAGCAGCTCGACCAGCCGCTCGAACGGAACGTCGGCATGGCCGAATGCCTCGACGTCGATGCCGCGCACCTCGCGCAGCAGCTCGTCGAATCGCGCGCCGGGGTCGATCTCGGTGCGCAGCACCAGCGTGTTGACGAACATGCCGATCAGGTCGTCCAAGGCCGCTTCACCTCGGCCCGCCACCGGGGTGCCGATGGCGATGTCCCTGGTGCCGGACAAACGAGACAGCAGGACGGCCAATGCCGCGTGCACCACCATGAACAGCGTGGAATTGTGCTGCTGCGCAAGGCGGCTCAGCGCGGCGTGGACCTCGGCGTCGATCTCGAAGCCCAGCGTGGCGCCGTGATGGGACGCGACCGCGGGACGCGACCGGTCGGCGGGCAGCTCCAATTGCTCGGGCAGCGCGGCCAATTCGGTGCGCCAGAAGGCGATCTGCTGCGCCAGTACCGATTCCGGGTCGTCCTCGTCGCCGAGGATCTCGCGCTGCCAGAGGGCGAAGTCGGCGTACTGCACCTCGAGCGGGGGCCATTCCGGCGCGCCGCCGCGCAACCGATCCACGTAGGCGCTCATCAGGTCGCGGGTCAGCGGCCCCATGGAGAACCCGTCGCCCGCGATGTGGTGCACCACGCAGATCAGCACGTGCTCGGTCTCGCTCAGCGCGAGCAAGCGCACCCGCACGGGCGGCGCGACCGTGACGTCGAAACCCTCGGTCACCGCGGCGGCCACGAGCGCGGGCACCTCGGGCTCCCCGGCCTGCTGGACCACCAGCTCCGGCACGGCACGCGGATCGGAGGCGGGCAGCACCTGCTGGTAGCCCTCGCCGTCGACCTCCGGATACCGGGTGCGCAGCACCTCGTGCCGTTCGGCGAGGTCGTGCACCGCGGCGCGCAGCGCTTCGACATCGAGCCGCCCCGATAGTCGCACCGCGACCGGAATGTTGTTGACCGCGCTGGCCGGATCGAACCGGTTCAGGAACCACATGCGCTGCTGGGCGTAGGACAGCGGCACCCGCTCCGGGCGCGGACGCGGGTGCAGCGCCTGCCCCGCGGCCGAACCCGCGTGCTGCTCCACGCGGGCGGCGAGCGCGGCGACGGTGGTCGCCTCGAACAGCAACTGCACCGGCACCCGCAGGTCCAGCGCGGATCCGATGCGCGCGGCGGCCTGCGCGGCCAGCAGCGAGTTGCCGCCGAGCTCGAAGAAGTCGTCGTCCGCGCCGACGCGCCCGTCCTCCTCGGGGACCAGCAGCGCGGCGAACACGTCCGCGACGATCTCCTCGACCGGCGTCGACGGCGCGCGGAAGGCGCGCGCGGCGAAGACGGGCTCGGGCAGCGCAGCGCGGTCGAGCTTGCCGACCGGGGTCAGCGGGATCTCGTCCAGCAGGATGATGGACGCGGGAATCATGTACGCCGGCAACGACTCCCCGAGGAAATCGACGAGCGCGCCGGTGTCGACGTCGGCTCCCGACCGCGGCAGCACGTACGACACCAGCGCGGTCGCGCCCGAGGGCAGCGCCTTGCCGAGGGTGGCCGCGAAATCGATGTCCGGGTGGCTGGTGAGCGCGTTGTCGATCTCGCCGAGCTCGATGCGGAAACCGCGGATCTTCACCTGGAAGTCCGAGCGCCCCAGGTATTCGATGGCGCCGCCGTCCTGGCCCGGGGATTCGGTGCGGCGGACCAGGTCTCCGGTGCGGTAGAGCCGCGCACCCGGGTTCCCGGTGTCGACGCCGAACGGGCTGGCGACGAAACGCTCCGCGGTCAGCCCCGGCCGCCCGAGGTAGCCCTGCGCCAGCGCGGGACCCGACAGGTACAGCTCGCCGACCACTCCGGCCGGCACCGGCCGCAACCGCGAATCCAGCACGAACGCGGCGACTCCCGGGATGGGCGTGCCGATCGTGATGGGCTCGCCCGGCACCATCGGCGGCGTGCTGGTCGCGAGAATGGTCGCCTCGGTGGGACCGTAACCGTTGTAGAACTCGCGCTCACCGGCCCAGCGGCCGACGAGTTCCGGACCGAACTTGTCACCGGCCACCACCACGGCTTGCAGATCGTCCAGCCCGGTGGGATCCACCGATTCCAGGGCGCCCGGCGTGATGAGCATGTGCGTGACGCGCTCGCGGCGCAGCAGATCCGCCAGTTCGAATCCGCCGAACACCGTCGGCGGCGCGATCACCAGCGTCGCGCCGGTGGAGAAGGCCAGCAGCAGTTCGAGCACCGAGACATCGAAGTTCGGCGAGCAGACGTGCAGGACCCGCGAGTCCTCGGTCACCCCGTAGTGCTCGCGCTCCGCGGCCACCAGCCCGGCCAGGCCGCTGTGCGTGACCACGACGCCCTTGGGCTTTCCGGTCGATCCGGAGGTGTAGATGACGTAGGCCGGGTGCCGCTCGTCCAGCGGGCGAACCCGGTCGGTGTAGGAGATGGGGTGCCCCGGGCGCGCGGCGATCCGCGCGGACAGCACCGGGTCGTCCATCTCGACCCAGTACGCGCCGGTGCCGAGCACCGGCCGATGCGCCGAGATGGTGAGCCCAACGGTCGCGCCGGAATCGGCGACGATGTGGTTGATCCGGTCGGCGGGGTAGGCCGGGTCCACCGGCACGTAGGCCGCGCCGGTCTTCGCGATGGCCCAGACCGCGAGCACCGACTCCACGCTGCGGGAGATCCCGATGGCGACCACGTCGCCCGGGCCGACACCGCGGTCGATCAGTTCCCTGGCCAACCGCGAGGACGCCGCGTCCAATTCGGCGTAGGTGAGTTCCTGGTCGTCGGCCGGATCTCCGGTGGGGTTGAACCGGATCGCGACCTCGGTGGCGGCGGACTCGACCGCGGCGGTGAGCAGCTGACCGAAGAGGGGACTGCCCGACCTGCGGCGACGGCTACCACGAGCGGAGCGACGGGCGGTTTCCATTCGAGTCAATTCACCTCTCGCGTCGAGCCAGGACCCGGACATACCCGGACCGAGGGTATGTTTCCCAGGGCCAGCGCGGTCCGAGCAATCATATAAGGGACTGATCGGTGATCCCGCGCGCCGTATCGGATTGCCGCGGCTACCGCGAGTACGGTCCGCGCCCCCTTTTCTTGCGTGCCGTCCTCTCTCGAACCGCCCGATTCCACCGGGATGCGTGTCTTGCCTGATGCCTGTCGTTATATCGGCGCGGAGCCGGTCATGTTGCAGGCGTATCCGCATCGGTGAACTTGTTCACAACCATCCTCGCCGGGTGGCTTGCACCCCCGCCTGGAATCTGGTGCTCGCGCCGAGGCGCTCCAGCAGCCGGGCGGTGCGGCGAACCACCGTGCGCCGCGACATCCCGAGCCGCCGTGCGATGGTGTCGTCGGTGGCGCCGAGTCCCATCAGGGTCAGGATCGCCCGGTCGCGTTCGTCCAGCGCCTCCGCGGCCGGATTCACCGAGATCGGCGCGGCCATCGCCCACAGCACGTCGAAGGTCTTGATCAGTAGTTCCAGGGCGGGAGACGCGGTGAAGCGCAATCCCATCGGATCGGGCCTGCGTTCGTCGGCGTGCAGGACCAGGCTGGCCCGCTCGTCGTCGCTGATGATCAGCTTGAACGGCGGCTCGGGCAGCGTTCTGGCCTGCGCTCCACTGGCATTGGTGGACAGCGCGTGCCGCAGGCGTTCGGGGTCCTGGTAGACGGTGTCCTGATACAGCGTCTGGTAACGAATGCCGTCGCCGAGCCTGGCCCGTTTGAGCTGGAACAGCTGCCGTTCGCGTTCCGGATCGCTCAGGTAGGGTCCGCGTTCGATCAGCTTGACGCAGCTGCGCGCGCCGGATTGCATCTCCTCGAAATCCGCCAGCATTTCCAGCCGCTCGTACACCGGAACCACGGCGCCGTTACCGCGCGGGGAGCGACGCACCGAACGGAAGGTCTCGCTCAGCCGCGCCGCGGCGGCGTGCATCTGGTTGATCTCCTGCTGCCTACGCCGCGCCTCGGCCTCCGACAACGATTCCGGCGCGTGCGCGTCCCAGACCGTGCCGCCGTCGGGCGACTCGATGCGGACCGCGGCGCGTAACTCACACAGCACATCCAACGAGTCGGCCGCGTGGTCTTCCGAAACGCCCAAGTACTGCGCGATATCGGCGAGACTCGATCGCGGATGGTGCACCAGCACGGCGTAGGTGCGGCCGTGCGGTGACCCAGGCTCGAAGATATCGCCCAGCTCGATCACGGCCCGAGCCTAGCGACCGACCGGTGGCCATGGGGCGGGTCCGCGAGACCCGTGCGCACCGCGCCACGCGCCTCCTCCGGGCGCGAAAGGCGCCACGGCACGCTTCTGTGCGATCGTCGGAATATCAAGCTGGACAGGGAAAGTCAGTGCGTCGACGGACCCCACTGCATCGGCACGCCCTTGGCGGCCAGATACGGCAGCGGGTCGATCTTGGTGCCGCCCTGATCCCAGATCTCCAGGTGCAGGTGCGGACCGGTGGACTGGCCACGGTTGCCGACGGTGGCGATCACGTCGCCCGCGTTCACCCGCTGCCCCTCGTGCACGAACATCTCGTTCACGTGGCCGTAGACCGCGGTGGTGCCGTCGTCCTGCAGCACCCGCACCCACAGGCCGAATCCGGAGGCAGGGCCCGCTTCGATCACGGTTCCGTTGCTCACCGAATGGATCGGGGCGCCGAGCGCGTCGGCGAAGTCGAGGCCGTAGTGCATGGCGCCCCAGCGGCTGCCGAAGCCGGAGCTGATCGCGCCGCCCACCGGGCGCACCGCCGACGGCGGAGCGACCTGCTGCTGCACACCCCGGAGGGCCTCCTCGGCCTGGGTCAGCGGCGCGGCGATCTCGGGCGGGAGATTGGGGATGCCGAACGGGGCGGCGACCGGCGCCGCGACCGCGGTGGCGGCGACCGTAGCGGGAGCGGGCTCCGGTGCGGCTTCGGCGACCGGAGCGGCGGCCGCCTTGGCCTCCGCGACCGGAACGATGCCGGTGCCCTTGACGGTGGCGGGCGCGGCGGCGGAGTCCTCGTCGGCGTCGTGCGCACCGGGCAGCAGCGGGGCCGCGTAGGCGAGTGCCGGGGCGACCTGGCTGGCGGCGCCGATCAGAGCGCCGGTGGCGATCGCGGCGCTCGCGGCGGCCTTGACTCGCTCGGCAGCGGACGGCTCGGCGCGGTGCCGCGTCGGCCGGTTCGCGGCGCCGCCCTCGCCGAGGAGGCTGTGGACGGTAATGGAACTGGGGCCTACACGGTGCTGCGACAAAGCTGGTCCTCGGTCGACGTACAGGGTCCGGATGCCGGAGCCCGGGACCGAACCGGTTTAATAACGATTCGATGACGCCGGAGCGATAACGGTTTGGCATCCGTTGTGATGGGAACTCTACCTCGTCGTGACCATTCCGCAACCTTCGATGGAAAATCGCAGGTGAGGCTTGGGTCACATGTCCATATCGGCGAGACTTGGTCCGTGATCCTCGAACGTCTGGACGTCCCGATCGTGCTCGCCCCGATGGCGGGCGGCCCCTCCACTCCCGAGCTGACCGCCGCCGTCGCCGAGGCGGGCGGCTTCGGGCAGCTGGCCGCCGGTTATCTCAGCGCCGCCGACACCGCCGCGCGGATCACGGCGACCCGCGCCGCGACCGGCAGGCCGTTCGGCGTCAACCTCTTCGTGCCCGGCCCCGCGACCCCGGCCGCCGACCTGGCGGACTACCTCGCCGAACTCGGCGCCGACCACGAGCTCGGAGACGCGAAGTTCGACACCGACGACTGGGACGCCAAACTCGAACTGCTCGTCGCCGACCCGGTCGCGGCCGTCTCGTTCACCTTCGGCTGCCCGAGCGCGGCGGAGATCGCCCGGCTGCACGCCGTGGGCTCCGAGGTCTGGGTGACCGTCACCTCGCCCGGCGAGGCGCGCGTCGCGGTGGACGCGGGCGCCGACGTGCTCATCGCCCAAGGCGCCGAAGCGGGCGGGCACCGCGCGACTTTCGTGGATCGACCGGCCGAGGACGCGACCGATCCGCTCGGCCTGCTGGCGCTGCTGCAACTGCTGGCCGCCGTCACGGATCGGCCGCTGGTGGCCACCGGCGGCATCGCCACGGGCGCGGGCATCGCCGCGGCGCTCGCGGCCGGCGCCGCGGCCGCCCAGCTGGGCACCGTATTCCTGCGCTGCCCCGAGGCGGGCACCAATCAGGTGCATCGCAACGCCCTGACCACGGACACGCCGACAATGCTCACCCGCGCTTTCACCGGACGCAGGGCGCGCGGGCTGCGCAACCGATTCCTGCTCAAGCACACCGCCACCGCTCCGGCCGGTTACCCCGAAATCCACTACGCCACCGCACCATTGCGGGCCGCGGCACGGTCGGCCGGGAATGCCGACGAGGTCAATCTCTGGGCGGGTCAAACCCATGCGCTGGCACCGGAAACACCAGCGGGCGACCTGGTCCGCGCACTGGCCGCGGACACGAAAAGCTCACTCGAAAAAGCACTTTCGCGCCGAATCCAGTGTTGTTGACAACGACTTTCGATTAGACTCGGGTGGCATCGCATCACGTCCAGCACTGGAGGAGAGCGTTATGTCCCTCGATGTCCCCACCGCCCTACTCGAACGCGCCGAGCGCGGCGAGGTCGACGACGCCGACTTCGTCGAGGTCGTGCGCAATTCGCTGCCCTACGCCTGGGAGGTCGTCAGCCGGGTGGCCGGTGAACTGCGCTCCGGCGCCGCGGAATTCGCCGACAACACGGTCGCGCCGCCGGACGAGGTGGCCCGCGGCCAGCTGCTGCGCGCCATGGCCTCCGACGCGATCCGCGGCGGACTCGAGCGGCACTTCGGGGTGAAGCTCGCCTTTCAGAACTGCCACCGGGTCGCCGCGTTCCCGCTGTCCGCGGTCGGCGGCGAGACCTACACCACGTTCATCGGCACCAGGGCGCAGCTGCTCAACCAGAGCCCCGAACTGCGCAACTGCTGACCGGCGCGAACTCCAGCACCCGGCGCGGCACACCGTTTCGGTCCGCGCCGGGTGCTCGCGTGCAGAGGTCCCGCACACCCGCGCGTCGCGACCGTTCCCCGCGCCCCGCGCGTAGGGTGAACCGCCATGAGCAGCAACGATCTTCGGGATGAGGTCGAAGCCAGGCTGGCGCCGTGGCAGCAACAGCTCGGGGCGGACCGCGCCGCGTACACCAATCATGTCCTGCGCGTCTTGGCGCTGTGCGATCTGCTGGCCGCCGACCAGCAACCCCGGCCGAGCGCTCGCGAGGAGTATCTGACCGCGGCCACCCTGCACGATATCGGCATCTGGGCCGCGGGCACCTTCGACTACCTGGCCCCCTCCTGCGACCTGGCCCGGGCCTGGTTGTCGAGTATCGACCGCGACGACCTGACCGGCCTGGTGGTGTCGATGATCAGCGAGCACCACCGGATTCGTCCCGCCGGTCCGCCGCACGACCCGGTCGAGGTCTTCCGCCGCGCCGATGCCATCGATGTCGGACGCGGTCTGCTCGGCTGGTACGGCGTCTCCCGCGCCGCCCGCCGCGACCTGGCGAAACGCTATCCGAACCGCGGCTTTCACCGCACGCTGGTGCGTCTGACCGCGCGGCGGCTGCGGACCAACCCCGCGTCACCACTGCCCATGGTGAAGTGGTGACGCGGGGCGGTCGCCGGGGGCCGGTGCTCAGTCGAGCGTGGTGACGTCCAAGTCGCCGTCGGCGTACTGGCTGCGCAACCGCTTCTTGTCGAACTTGCCCACGCTGGTCTTGGGCACCTCGGCGATGAACGTCCAGCGTTCGGGCAGTTGCCATTTGGCGAACTTGTCGGCCAGGAACTCGCGCAGTTCTTCGGGTTTGGCTTCGGCGCCTTCGGCGAGCACCACCGCCACCAGTGGGCGTTCGTCCCACTTCTCGTCCGGCACGCCGATCACGGCGGCCTCGGCGACGGCGGGATGGCCGATGATGGCGTTCTCCAGATCCACCGAGGAGATCCACTCGCCGCCGGATTTGATCACGTCCTTGGAGCGGTCGACCAGGGTGAGGTAGCCGTCCGGGCTGATCTTGCCGACGTCGCCGGTGCGCAGCCAGCCGTCGTGAAACTTCTCCGGGTCCACCGGTGTGCCGTCGGGTGAGTAGTAGGAGCCGGTGATCCACGGGCCGCGCACTTCCAGCTCGCCGAGGGCTTCCCCGTCGTTCGGGACCACACCGTCGTCGCCGACCAAGCGGGCTTGCACACCGGCCGGGAACCGGCCCTGGGTGACCCGGTAGGCCCACTTCTGCTCGTCGGTGACCGCGGTGGCCGGGGGATGGGCGACGCTGCCCAGCGGCGAGGTCTCGGTCATGCCCCACGCGTGCAGCACCCGCACGCCGTGCTTGTCCTGGAAGGTGTGCATCATCGACGGCGGGACGGCCGAACCGCCCACCACGACCGAGCGCAGGTGGGTGATGTCCTGCGGATTCGCTGCCAGCGCGGCCAGCACCCCGCCCCAGATGGTGGGCACCGCGGCGGCGAAGGACGGCTTCTCGGCGGCCATCATCTCCAGCAGCGGGCCCGGCTGCAGGAACCGGTCGGGCATGAGCAGATTCGCCCCCGACATCAGCGCCGCGTACGGCAGACCCCAGGCGTTGGCGTGGAACAGCGGCACGATGGCCAGGATGGAGTCGGTTTCGAACAGGCCCATCCCGTTGTTCGCGGCCACCTGCATCGCGTGCAGCCAGTTGGAGCGATGCGAGTACACCACGCCCTTCGGGTCGCCGGTGGTGCCGGAGGTGTAGCACATCGCGGCAGCGGCGCGTTCGTCGATCACCGGGAAGTCGTAGGTGTCCGGCTGCCCGGCCAGCAGCTCGGGGTAGGAATGCACCTGCACGCCCTCGGGGACGTTCAGGCTCGCCGCGTCCCCGTTGACCACGATGACGTGCCGGACCGTGGTCAGGTGCGGAAGGATCTGCCCGAACAGCGGCACCAGCGTGGCGTCCACCAGCACCACCTGGTCCTCGGCGTGGTTGGCCACATAGACGACCTGCTCGGGGAACAACCGGATGTTCAGCGCATGCAGCACCGCACCCATCGCGGGCACCGCGATATAGGCGACCAGATGCTCGTTGTTGTTCCACATGAACGTGCCGACCCGATCGCCGACCCCGATTCCCAACCCGCGCAACGCGTTCGCCAACCGCGCCGACTCCGCGCCGACCTCACGGTAGGTCATTGTGCGCACGCCGGTGCCGGTCCACGTGGACACGACCGAATCCCCGGCGAACGTCGATGCGTAGCGCAGCAACGTCGCCAACGACAACGGCTCGTCCTGCATAGTGCTCAACATCGGAACTCCTCTTTTCTCCAATGACTTCCGCTCAGAAAGCCAAATCCGTTGCCGCCACCTTCGGCGTCTGCGATGTGATCCCGTAGATCAACCCGACCCAGCGGATCACCTCGGGATACAGGATCGGTTTGCCGCTGGTGAGCACGGCGCAGGTCAGCGCGCGCTCGGGGTCTGCCCAGGCGACGTTGTTGGTGAAGCCCAGATGACCGAAGGCACGCGTGGTATCGGGGCCGAACAGGCTCAACACCCGGCCGCCGAGCATCGGCCCGTACCCGAAGCCGAAGTTCACGCCGAGCATGAGATCCGGCTCGATCCTCGATTGCGGAACCAGCGCCGCGGCGATCGTCTCCGGCCGCATCACCCGCACACCGTCGAGTTCGCCGCCGCGGCGGAAGATCTCGTAGAAGCGGGTGAATTCCACCGCGGTGCTGACCAGGTTGGCTGCGGGCGCGACGACGCTCAGATAGGCCGGGTCGTTGCCGGTCTCGACGGCCTCGGCGAAGCTGACTCCCAGCAGCCGGTCCATGGCGGTGGACAGCGGCGGCATCGGCGGCATCCCGGTCAGGTAGTTGTGCGCGAGCTTGGGGAAATCCTGCGGCGACACACCGTAATTGGTCCATCGGAAGCCCAGCGGGCGCAGGATCTCCTCGGCCAAGACGGTGCGGATGTCCCTACCGGTCGCGCGATGCACCAATTCGCCCAGAATGAAACCGCCCGAGAGCGCGTGATACGACTGGAAGCGGCCGGGCGGCACGGCCGGGCGCACCGCGCACAGATTCCGCACCAGGCGTTCCCGATCCGCGACCGCTGCGGCGGTGAGCGCCTCCCTCGGCAGGCTCGCCACGCCGGACCGGTGCGCGAGCACCTGCCCGATCGTGATGGATTCCTTGCCGTGACAGCCGTACTCGGGGATGTAGCGGCTGACCGGTGCGTGCAGCTCGAGCAGCCCGCGCTCGATCAGCAGGTGCACGACGAACGCCGTGACGCCTTTGGACGCGGAGTAGGTGACGAACGGGGTGCTCGTGTCAACGAGAACCTTCGGCGCATCGTGCCCGTCGCCGGGACCGTTGCCGTGCGCGTGACCGAGCGCTCGATTGAAGACGACGTGTCCGTGCCTGCGCACGCACACCTGGATGGCGGGATGGACACCGCTGCGGTACACCAGCCGCATACGCCGCCAGATGCGCTCGGCGTAGTCGGGAGCCAAGCCGACCTCGGTGGGCGCCACTTCCGCGCCGATCGACGCGACGGAGTCGAGGTCCTCCGGGATGTGACTGCGTCGCACCAGGTCGGGCAGCTTCGGAATGGTCGGTACGCGCGCGAGCATGGTTCAGCACGCACCGACCATGAGCCACATCACATCGGGGATGCTACCCAACGGTAAGCCGCGCCGGGCAGGGCCGAGGAGGATTCCCGCACCCACCCGTCCGACGGCGGATGCCCTCAGTTCCGGCTGGTCAGCCCGGCCGCGACTTCCGTAGCGGATGCCCCTCGGCACCAGCTACGAGCTCGGCATGCGCCGGATACGCGTGAACCACAGCGGTATTCAGTTTGGGCACCACGTGGGTGAGCGTGTGCTCGGCGTCGTGCGCGACCCGGTGAGCGTCCGCGAGCGTGATGGTCTCCGCCACGTCCAGTTCCACGTCGGCGTGCAGGCGGTGCCCGATCCAGCGCATCCGCAGGCTGCGCACGCCTTGCACGCCGGGCTCGGCGGCCAGCGCTCGCTCGGCCGCGAGGACCAGCTCCGGCTCGACCGCGTCCATCAACCGGCGCAGCACGTCCCTGGCGGCGGTGCGCAGGACCGCGAGGATCGCGACGGTGATGAGCAGACCGACGAGCGGGTCGGCCAGCGGGAAACCCAAGGCCACTCCCCCGGCGCCGAGGAGCACCGCCAGCGAGGTGAACCCGTCGGTGCGTGCGTGCAGACCGTCGGCGACCAGTGCCGCCGAGCCGATCCGACGCCCCACCCGGATCCGGTACAACGCGACCGTCTCGTTGCCGAGGAACCCGATCAGACCAGCCGCGGCGACCCAGCCGAGATGGTCGATCGGCACCGGATCGAGCATCCTGCGGACCGCCTCGTATCCCGCGATCAGCGCCGACAGGGCGATCATCGCGACGACGAAGAGCCCCGCAAGGTCCTCCGCCCTGCCGAACCCGTAGGTGTAGCGCCGGGTCGCCGACTTGCGTCCGAGCGCGAACGCGATCCACAGCGGCACGGCGGTCAGCGCGTCGGAGAAGTTGTGCACGGTGTCGGCCGCGAGCGCTACCGAACCGGACGCGACGACGATCAGCAACTGGAGCGCCGCCGTGCACCCCAGCACGACCAGACCGAGTTCGACCGCGCGTATGCCGATCGCACTGGCCTCGAGCGCGTCGTCCATGCTGTCGGCGGCGTCGTGGCTGTGCGGGACCAGGATTTCGCGCAGTGCGCCGAGCAGGCCCGTCCGCCGCTCGTGATGGTGACCGGCATGGCGGTGCTCGTGCCGATGACTGCCGTGCTGGTGCCGGTGTTCGCGTGGGCGCACATCCGGTGCGCGGCGGCGACCGGTCCGGTCGTCCGCCGTAACCCGGGCTCCGGCAGCGTGTTTCGCCCAGCTCATGACGCGTCCGCCTCGCCGCGGCGGGGCAGTTCGCGCACCGCGCCCGCGCCGCGATGGTGCGCGGGAATGCCAGGTCCCGCGTGCTCGGCGTTGTACACCGCGTCCACTACCAATTGCCGGACGTGCTCGTTCTCCAAGCGGTAGAAGATCGTCGTGCCGGACCTGCGGGTGTTCACCAGACGCGCCATCCGCAACTTCGCCAAATGCTGCGACACCGAGGCGGCGGGCTTGCCGACCTGTCGAGCCAGATCGGTCACCGACAGTTCACGGTCGACCAGCGCCCACAGCACCTGCACGCGCGTCGGGTCGGCCAGCATCCGGAACACCTCGACAACCAGCCCGACCTGATCCTCCGCGAGCGGTGGTCGCATTTCCTGGTTATCTGCATTCATACGCAGATATTAGAGCAGACGGAAGGCCGGGTACAGGGCGGCGCTCCGGGCCGGTGTGGCGGCGGCACCCCCTGCGTCGCCGCCGACACACCGGTCGACCCCAGATCCGAACAGCTTTCTGTCTTAGTCGAGTGTGGCGCGACTGTGCCAGCCGAGTGGGCGGATATCACCCGAATGAGACAAACCAATCTCGCAGGCGCACGGGCGCTTTCAGTCCTCGCATCTCGCATACACCGCTGACCAGCACGAACGGCGCAGCGCCAGAGGGAGATCCCCGCGCGGGTTGCACACACAGCTGCACGTGCAACCAGGACGTTCACGCATCCCGACACCTTCGACCGCTCGCTCTCACGGTCGATTCGCCGATGCGATCCGGCCATTGTGCACTGAATGGTTCGCACCCGCAGCCATTCGTTCAGATCGTGACGATCGACCCTGTCGCGACCCGTACGTCCTATTCACTCGACGCGGCGGCCCAGGATCGCCAGGCGCACCCCACCGGGATGCATCCCATGCAACGTCCCCGCCCTCGGTGGCCGCCCCGGCCGGGTAAGCGGCCGAGCCGGATGACACCGCCTGGCACGAGCGCTGCCACGGAGGACACCCCTCCTCCGGATAACGCGCGGTTAGGGTGAACCACGAGAACGCACCGAGCGACGGAGTAGATCAATGCCAGTGGACCGAATGCTGCCCACCCCCGAGGCCAGGGATCTGCTCGAGCTGACCCGCGACATCGCCGACAAGGTGCTCGAACCGCGCGTAGCCGAGTGCGAGAAGACCGGCGTCTTCCCCGAGGGCGTTTTCCCCGCGCTCGGGGCCGCCGGATTGCTCAGCCTGCCGTATCCGGAGGAATTCGGCGGCGGCGACCAGCCCTACGAGGTGTACTTGCAGGTGCTCGAGGAGCTTGCCGCGCGCTGGGCCGCGGTCGCCGTCGCGGTCAGCGTGCACAGCCTGTCGTGCCATCCGCTGTTCACCTTCGGCACCGACGAGCAGAAGCAACGCTGGCTGGCCGAGATGCTTTCCGGCGAAACCATAGGGGCCTACAGCCTGTCGGAACCGCACGCGGGCTCCGACGCGGCAGCGCTGCGCTGCCGCGCCACCCAGGTCGAGGGCGGCTACCGGATCAACGGCGCCAAAGCCTGGATCACCAATGGCGGCCGCGCCGACTTCTACACCCTGTTCGCCCGCACCGGCGAAGGATCCCGCGGCATCTCCTGCTTCCTGGTCCCCGGCGACACCGAGGGACTCAGCTTCGGCAAGCCGGAGGAGAAGATGGGGCTGCGCGCCGTACCGACCACCACCGCCGCCTACGACGACGCGTTCCTGCCCGCCGAACGCCGCATCGGCGCGGAGGGCCAGGGCCTGGCGATCGCCTTCAGCGCACTGGACTCCGGCCGTCTCGGTATCGCCGCGGTCGCCACCGGCTTGGCGCAGCGCGCCCTCGACGAGGCGGTGGCCTACGCCAAGGAGCGCGAAGCCTTCGGCCGTCACATCATCGATCACCAGGGCCTCGGGTTCGTCCTCGCCGATATGGCCGCCGCCGTCGACTCCGCCCGCGCCACCTACCTCGACGCGGCACGTCGTCGTGACCGGGGGCTGCCGTACTCCCGCCAGGCCAGCGTGGCCAAGCTCGTCGCCACCGACGCCGCCATGAAGGTCACCACCGACGCCGTGCAGGTCTTCGGCGGCTACGGCTACACCCAGGACTTCCCCGTCGAGCGCTACATGCGCGAGGCGAAGGTGATGCAGATCTTCGAGGGCACCAACCAGATCCAGCGCCTGGTCATCGCTCGCCAGCTCGCCGGGAACTAACCGCCCGATGTGGCCGAAAATGCCAATCGCGTGACCGCGGATGTCTTCGGCCTGCGAGTACTCCGCCGTACTCTCGAGGGATGACCTCGCCGTCGATCATCATCATCGGAGCCGGATTCGGCGGGCTCGGCATGGCACTGGAGCTGCGGCGGGCCGGGCTGGACACGTTCACCATCCTCGAGCGCGCCGACGACCTCGGCGGCGTGTGGCGGGAGAACACCTACCCCGGCGCGGCCTGTGACGTGCCCTCGCCGCTGTACTCCTGGTCCTACGAACCGAAATCCGACTGGCCACGGCGATTCTCCGAACAGCGCGACATCCACGAGTACATGCGCGGCGTCGCCGACAAGTACGGCCTGCGTCGCTTCATCCGCTTCGGCACCGAGGTGACCGACGCGGAGTTCGACGAGCACAGCGGCCAGTGGACCGTGCGCACAGCCGACGGTTCGCAGCTGTCGGCCGACATCCTGATCCCCGCGGTCGGCCAGCTGTCGCGTCCCGCCATGCCGAACATCCCCGGCATCGACAGTTTCGCCGGGCCCGCGTTCCATTCCGCCGAGTGGAACCACGAGGTCGACCTCACCGGCAAACGCATCGCCTGCATCGGCACCGGAGCGAGCGCGATCCAGTTCATTCCGCGCATCCAGCCGCGAGCCGCCCACCTCACGCTGTTCCAACGCTCGGCGGCCTGGGTGCTGCCGAAAGCCGATGTCGAGTACAGCTCCCTGCACCACGCGTTGTTCAAGTACTTCCCACCCAGCCGTATCGCGGAGCGCTTCGCCATCTGGTCGTTCTTCGAGGTGCTCGCGCTCGCGCTCACCGACATCCCGGCGATCAAGACACCGGTGATCGCGTTGGCCGACCGGCATCGGGCCGGACAGGTCACCGACCCCGAGCTGCGCGCGAAACTGACGCCCGACTACGCGGCGGGCTGCAAGCGCGGCCTGTTCTCCAACGACTACTTTCCCGCGCTGGCGCAGCCGAATGTCACCGTGGAGACCACGGCCATCGAGGCGATCACCCCGACCGGCGTCCGCACCGCCGACGGCGTCGAGCACGAGGTGGACGTCATCATCTACGGCACCGGATTCAAGGGCACCGAGTTCCTCGCTCCGATGAACATCTACGGCCTCGACGGGCGCAAGCTGGCCGACGTGTGGGGCGACGCCGGAGCCCGCGCCTACCTCGGCATCTCCGTGCCGCGGTTCCCGAACCTGTTCATGATGTACGGCCCGAACACCAACGTCGGCTCCGGCTCGATCATCTACATGCTGGAATCCCAGGCCCGCTACATCCGCCAGGTCGTCCAGTACCTCACCGACCGCCCCGGCCGCTACCTCGCCGCCCGCCCGAGCGCCGAGCAGCGCTGGGACGACTGGCTACAGCGCCGGCTGAAGGACACCCCGTGGAACTTCTGCACCAGCTGGTACCGCAACGCCGCCGGACGGATCACCAACAACTGGCCCGGCGCCACCGTGCTCTACCGCTGGAAGACACGAACGTTCGACGCGTCCGACTACGACGAGACGCAGGCGCCCGCGCACCCAGCCTGACCTTGGCAATCCACCAGTAAACTGGCCGTATCCGGGGTCGAGCGGAGGTGCGCCGTGTGGTGGCTGCTGATCGTCGTGGTGATCGTCGTGCTGGTCGCATTGCTGGTGTGGCAGGCACAACGGAGCAAACAGCGCGCAGCCATCGAACTGGCCGACGCGCTCGCCGACGCCCGGCAGGTGAACGAGCGACTCGGCGGCCAGGTCTACAGCCTGACCGGCGGCAACCAGGCGGCGACCCAGGCACTGGCCGACGCATCCGAGCGACATCTCGCCGCAGGCGCGCAACTCGATCGAGCCCACACCCCCGCACAGGCACGGCTGGCGAAACAGACCGCCCTGGAAGGGCTCTACTACATCAGGGCCGCGCGCACCGCGATGAACATGGACCCCGGTCCCGCGATCCCCGCACTCGACGGCCAGGACATCGCCGGGCAAGTCACCGAGAAGCGCGTAGTCCGATACGAAGGCAGGCAGATCGCGGCCGCACCCGAACCCTCGTCGGCGACGCCGAACTACTACCCCGGCGGCCGCGTCGCCGGACGACCGGTTCCCGCAGGTTGGTACTCCGAGCCCTGGTGGAAGCCCGCCTTGGTCGGCGGCGCCTGGGGCCTCGGCTCGGCACTGCTGTTCACCTCCCTGTTCTCCGGAATGTCCGGCGTGGGATACGACGCCCACGGGTTCGAGAGCGGATACGGCGAGGGCTACCAGGACGGTCTGGCCGCTGACCACGGCGGATTCGACCAGGGTGGCGACTACTCCGGCGGCACCGACAGCGGAGGCTTCGACGGCGGCGGTTTCGACGGCGGCGGAGGCTTCGACGGCGGCTTCTGACCCTCCCTTGGCAATTCCCCGCGACAGCGATGCGGCCTCCAAGCCCTCGACCCGGTAGACTGCGGACGTCCCGGGTAGGCCCACCGCCCACCCCAACCAGCCTTCGTAGCTCAGGGGATAGAGCACCGCTCTCCTAAAGCGGGTGTCGCAGGTTCGAATCCTGCCGAGGGCACCAACAACATGGGCAACTTTTTCAGTTGTTGCCCTACCTGTGACGGGCCGTGTGCTGGTTTGGTTTGATGCTGGCGGCGGTTCGGCGGCGGGTTCCGGGGGCGCGATAGCGGTCAGCGCGGCGGTGGCGTGTGCGGCGGCGGGGAGTGTTTCCGTGGTCAGTGTGGCGTGGATGGTTGCACGTTTGGTGTTGTGGTCGTAGACGATCTTGAGACCGAACGCCTCGTACAGGTCGCGTTGCAGGGCGTCGGGGGCGTTGGTGAGTTGCAGCGCGAGTCGGGGTAGGTCTTCGATCAGGTCGGGCTCGTTCGGTTGTCGTCGGGCGGCCTGTTCGCGCAGTGCCTCTAGAGCGGTGTTCTTGGTTCGGCGTTCGTGTTCTAGTTCGGCGAACCGGTGACGCAGTCGTCCGGCCCAGGCATCAGCTATCTCGTCACCGCTGGAGAAGCTGCGGGATTCGCGCTCGTCGAGGAGGTTGTTCTGACGGCGGGTGATCTCGGCGACCGTCTTCTCGATCGCGGCGATCTGCTGTTCGATGTCGTCGCGGTCGCTGGAGTCGTGGTCGCGTAGTTGGTGGCGTAGCAGCGTGGCGCGGTCGGGGCCGAACACGCGCTCGTTGAAGAAGGTTTGTACGCATTCCAGTAGCGCGTCTTCGCGCACGTACACCGTCGGGGGGTGGTCGGCGTACGCCTCGGGGTTGCCGACGCGGTCGAGTTGCGGCTGGCAGGTGTAGTAGCCGTAGCCCTTACGGGTTTTGCCGAACATCCGTTTGTGGCATTGCTGGTGGTGCACGTAGTAGCGCAGCACGTAGGTGCGGATGGTGGCGGGATGGGAGTTCTTGCCGCCCATCCGCGATCCTTGCCGAGCGGTGCGCTTTGCCTGTACCGCTTCCCACATTTCACGGGTGACGAGTGGTTCGTGGGTGGGCTCAGGTGACCAGACCCATTTCTCGGGCGGGTTGAGCTTGCCGCCCTTCTTGGTGGCTCGCCGGTTCCACACCATG
>NZ_BAGF01000012.1 GCF_000308755.1 Nocardia pneumoniae NBRC 100136 | reverse complement strand
GCCGGGCCGCAGCGGCAACAACATCTCGAACGCCGCCTCGGTTTGCACATGGCCGCTTGCCCGGCGGGCCAGATCCACCACCAACTCCCCCGGCGTCGGCGCGGTGAACACCCGCATCACCGGCACCTTCGCACCCAGCACACCCGACAACCGGACAGTCAACTTCGCCGCGATCAACGAGTTCCCGCCGCGCTCGAAGAAGTTGTCGTCCATCCCGAACCGATCGACACCCAACACCTCCGCGAACACCGCCGCCACGATCTCCTCGACCGGAGTGACCGGGGCACGGAATTCTTGCGCCTGGAATTCCGGGGCGGGCAGTGCACGACGGTCGAGCTTGCCGTTCACCGTCAACGGCATGGCGTCGATCACCACGATCGCCGCGGGCACCATGTATCCGGTCAGGAACTCGCCGACCTGGGTACGGAGTTCGGTCGGGTCCAGCCGCGCGCCTGGTTTGGGCAGGACATATCCGATGAGTTGATCGCCGAGTGTGACATCGGTGCGGACCAGCGCGACGGCTTGGCTCACGCCCGGACAGCGCAGCAGTGCCGCTTCGATCTCCCCGAGCTCGATCCGGAAACCACGCAACTGCACCTGCTGATCACCCCGCCCGCCGTACGCCAGGCCCGGCTCACCCCCCGACCGCGTCCAGCGCGCGATGTCCCCCGACCGATACATCCGCGACCCAGGCGGCCCGAACGGATTGGCCACAAACCGCGTCGCGGTCAACCCCGCCCGCCCCACGTAGCCGCGGGACAGCTGACCGCCTGCGACATAGATCTCACCAGGAGTGCCGAAAGGCACCGGACGCAAGCGGATATCCAGCACATGAGTGCCCAGCCCAGGCAGTGCCCGGCCGATGAGGCTCGCAGGACTATCCACCACGTGTTCATCGAGCGCCAGGAACGACACATGCACCGTGGTCTCAGTGATGCCGTACATATTCACCAACCGCGGCCCATCAACCCGGTGACGCTCATACCACCGCGACAGCAGCCGCAAATCCAGCGCCTCACCACCGAAGATCACATACCGCAGCGCGAATTCTCCGGTCGCGTCCGACGCCTCTCGGTCGGCCTCCACCAACTGGCCGAACGCCGACGGGGTCTGGTTCAGCACCGTCACCTTCTCCCGAACCAGCAACTCCCGCAACAACTCCGGTGAACGCGAGGTCTCGTAGTCCACGATCACCACACTTCCGCCGGTCGCCAGCGCACACCACAACTCCCACACCGAGAAATCGAACGCGAACGAATGAAACACCGTCCACACATCACGCTCATCGAACCCGAACAACGGTCGCGAACTGGCGAACAACTCCACCACATTCCGATGCGTCACCCCCACACCCTTCGGCACACCCGTCGAACCCGACGTATAGATGACATACGCCAAGTTGTCCGGCCGCAACGACGCCACCCGCTCAGCGTCGGTCACCGGATCGCCGGAAAACTCCGCCGTCTGCTCCAGCAACACCACCGGCACGCCCGCATCCGGCAAGGCCGAGAGTTCCGCCGACGCGGCCAGCACGCACACCGGCGCCGCATCCGCCAGCACTCCCGCTACGCGCTGGCTCGGATAGGTGAGATCGATCGGCAGGTATGCCGCACCGGCAATCAGCACACCCCACAGGGCGACCGGCAACTCCTCGCTCCGCGACACCGCCACCGCGACAAGGGATTCCGGCCCGGCCCCCACCGCGATCAACGCACGCGCCACCTGGTTCGCACGCCGATGCAAACCATCGAAACTCACCGTCACATCACCGCATCGGATGGCCACCGCGTCCGGTCTGCGTAGAGTCTGCTCGCCGATCAACTGGGGCAGCGTCGCGTCAGGTCCGGACGTGGCTGGAATCCTCGACTGCTCCGGAGCGCTCTGCCTCGATTGCGGAGCAGCCTGACCACCGGCAAGGACATCCGCACCCTCGCCGTCGTCGAGAATGTCGATGTCCCACACCAGGACCGAGGGCTTTCCCGCCGCCGCGGCCACGATGCGTTCGAAGCGGCGGCCGAATGCCTGAACGGTGGATTCATCGAAAAGGTCTGTGGCGTAACTGAATGTCACGGCCAAATCCCCATGTCCACCGTCGCGGCGGACCTGGGGTTCGACGATCACCTGGAGATCGAACTTCGCGGTGATCGCGCCGTTGTCGACGGTGGTCACCGTCAGGCCGGGCAGCTCGAGCGCGGGCTGCTCGATGTTCTGGAACGAGAGCATCACGTTGAACAGCGGGTTGTGCGCTCCAGTGCGCGCCGGGTCGATCTCCTCGACGACTCGTTCGAAGGGGATGTCGGCGTTGGCGAAGGCCGATAGGGCGGTTTCGCGGGTTCGGTCGACGAGGTCGTGGAAGGTGGTCGCGGGGTCGACCTCGACGCGCAGGGCGAGTGTGTTGACGAACATTCCGACCAGGTCGTCGAGTGCTCGTTCGCCGCGACCGGCGATGGGGGTGCCGATCACGATGTCCGTACCGCCGGAGAGCCGCCCGAGCAGGGCGGCGAGAGCGGCGTGGAGGACCATGAACAATGTCGCGTTGTGGTCACGCGCGATCCGGTCTAGTCGTTCGTGCACGTGCGCCGGGATCGTGACGGCCGTGGACGCGCCGCGCATCGTTGGCCTCGACCGGCGCGGGCGATCCATCGGCAGCTCCGGTGGTCCGGCCAACCCGGCCAGCTGGTCCCGCCAATACGACAGCTGCTGCGCGGCAAGGGAATTCTCGTCGGACGCAGTGCCGATGGTGGCGTGCTGCCAGAGGGCGAAGTCGGCGTACTGCACCGGCAGCGGCGACCAGTCCGGCGCGCCGCCGCCGGTGCGGGCCAGGTAGGCGGTGACCAGGTCGCGGGCCAGTGGCGCGAGCGAGGCCCCGTCGGCGGAAATATGGTGCACCACAAGGACCAACAGGTGATCGTCGCCGGAGCTGAACAGCCGCAGCCGGACAGGTACGGACGTGGTCACGTCGAAGCCCCCGGACATCAGCCCGACCACCATGGCGGTGACATCGGTGGTGTCATCGTCGATCGCGAGCCCGTCTGGCAGCACCGCGTCGGTCGGCAGGATCTCCTGATACGGCAGCCCGTCGGGGTCGGCCGGGAAACGTGTGCGCAGCGCCTCGTGGCGTTCCAGCACGTCGGCGACCGCCAAGCGCAGCGCGGGCACGTCCAGGGTGCCGGTGAGCCGGAGGGCGAAGGGCATGTTGTAGGCGGGCGAGTCCGGCTCCATGCGATTGATCAACCACATCCGCTGTTGCGCCAGCGAGAGCGGTACGCGGTCCGGACGCGCCGACCGGACCAGCGGTCTGCGGGTACGCCCGCCGCGGCGAACCACCCTGGCGGCCAACGCTGAAACCTGGGAGGCCTCGAACAGGTCACGCACGGTGACGTGCGACTGCATCGCCTCGTTCAGCCTGGCAATCACCCGCGTCGCGAGGAGTGAGTTGCCACCGAGGGCGAAGAAGTCGTCCTCGGCGCCTACCCGGTCCAGGCCGAGGAGGTCGGCGAAGACTTGGGCGACCGCCTGCTCGGCGGGTGTTCGGGCCAGGCGGCATTCCGTCGTCTCGAACACCGGTTCCGGTAGTTGTTTGCGGTCGAGTTTGCCGCTGGTGTTCAAGGGCAGCGCGGGCAGCGCGACAATTGCGCACGGGACCATGTATGCGGGCAGCGTTACCGAGATCGCGTGTAATAGTTCGTGTGGGTCGAGGTCGTGTCCGGGTGTCGGGACCACGTAGGCGGCCAGCTGCTCG
>NZ_BAGF01000013.1 GCF_000308755.1 Nocardia pneumoniae NBRC 100136 | reverse complement strand
CGAGTCATCGCGATACGCGCCGACTCGATCTGCCGGTTGGTGACGTAGCCCGGCTCCAGCGCCTGGATGCCGTACTCGCCGAACGCCACCGAGGTGCCGCCCTTGGCCATGCCGGAACGGCCCGGGTGATGCTGCTTGCGGTGCTTCACCTTACGAGGCATCAGCATGCGTCAGCCCTCCTGTGTCTCTGCCGGCGCGTCGGCCACCGCGGTGGCGGCGCGCCCGGCCTCGGTGCTGGTCGCCGTGGTGCCGGCGGAACCGGACCGACGCGGGCGGCTCGGCCGCTCCCGGCGCGGACGCTCGGGCGCGGCGGCAGCGGCGGCCAGCTCACGCTTGCCACCGACGATGTCGCCCTTGTAGATCCAGACCTTCACGCCGATGCGACCGAAGGTGGTCTTGGCCTCGTAGAGGCCGTAGTCGATGTCGGCGCGCAGCGTGTGCAGCGGCACCCGACCCTCGCGGTAGAACTCCGAGCGCGACATTTCCGCGCCGCCGAGGCGGCCGGAGCACTGCACCCGGATGCCCTTGACGTTCGGCGAACGCATGGCCGACTGGATGGCCTTGCGCATCGCTCGACGGAACGCCACACGGTTGGACAACTGCTCCGCGACGGCCTGGGCGACCAGCTGCGCATCCGACTCGGGGTTCTTGACCTCGAGGATGTTCAGCTGCACCTGCTTGCCGGTGAGCTTCTCCAGCTCGGCGCGGATGCGGTCGGCCTCGGCGCCGCGGCGGCCGATCACGATGCCGGGACGCGCGGTGTGGATGTCCACCCGAACGCGGTCACGGGTGCGCTCGATCTCGACCTTGGAGATGCCCGCCCGCTCCATGCCGGTGGCCAGCAGCTTGCGGATCGCGACGTCTTCCTTCACGTAGTCCGCGTACTGCTTGTCCGCGTACCAACGCGACTTCCAGTCGGTGGTGATACCGAGGCGGAAGCCGTGGGGGTTGATCTTCTGTCCCATTTACTTTGCCCCTCCCTTCCGGCGGTTACGAGTGGATCCACCGGCGGTGGGGATGCTCTCGACCTCGATGGTGATGTGGCTGGTGCGCTTGCGGATGCGGAACGCACGGCCCTGGGCACGGGGCTGGAACCGCTTCATGGTGGCGCCCTCGTCGACGTAGGCCGTCGAGATGACCAGCGTGGCCGGGTTCAGGCCGAGGTTGTTCTCGGCGTTGGCCGCGGCGCTGGCGACGACCTTGGCGACCGGCTCGCTCGCGGCCTGGGGCGCGAACTTCAGCAGGGCGAGGGCGTCCTCGACGCGCTTGCCGCGGACCAGGTCCACGACACGGCGTGCCTTCATCGGGGTGACGCGAACGTACTTGGCGGTCGCGCGCGCAGTCGGGTTCTGAGTCTCAGTCGTCATCGCCGCTTGCTCTTCCGGTCTTCCTTGACGTGGCTCTTGAACGTCCTGGTCGGCGCGAACTCACCGAGCTTGTGCCCGACCATGGACTCCGAGACGAACACCGGCACGTGCTTGCGGCCGTCGTGGACGGCGAAGGTGTGCCCGATGAAATCGGGGATGATGGTCGAACGACGCGACCAGGTCTTGATGACCTGCTTGGTGCCCTTCTCGTTCTGCACGTCCACCTTCTTGAGGAGGTGGTCGTCGACAAACGGGCCTTTCTTGAGGCTGCGTGGCATTTCTTACCTCCTCCTTCAGCGCTTCTTGCCGGTCTTGCGGCGGCGGACGATGAGCTTGTCGCTCGGACGGTTGGGCTTGCGGGTGCGGCCTTCCGGCTGACCCCACGGCGAGACCGGGTGGCGACCACCGGAGGTCTTGCCCTCACCACCACCATGCGGGTGGTCGACCGGGTTCATGACGACACCACGGACCGTGGGGCGGCGACCCTTCCAGCGCATGCGGCCGGCCTTGCCCCAGTTGATGTTCGACTGCTCGGCGTTGCCGACCTCGCCGACGGTGGCGCGGCAGCGCACGTCGACGCGGCGGATCTCGCCGGAGGGCATACGCAGCGTGGCGTAGGGGCCTTCCTTACCGAGCAGCTGGATGCTCATACCGGCCGAGCGGGCCAGCTTGGCGCCGCCGCCCGGACGCAGCTCCACCGCGTGGATGGTGGTACCGGTCGGGATGTTGCGCAGCGGCAGGTTGTTGCCCGGCTTGATGTCGGCCGTCGGGCCGGACTCGATGCGGGTGCCCTGCGACACGCCCTTGGGGGCGATGATGTAGCGCTTCTCGCCGTCCACGTAGTGCAGCAGCGCGATGTTCGCGGTCCGGTTCGGGTCGTACTCGATGTGCGCGACCTTGGCCGGGATGCCGTCCTTGTCCAGGCGACGGAAGTCGATCAGACGGTAGGCACGCTTGTGACCGCCGCCGCGGTGGCGGGTGGTGATCCGGCCGTGGGCGTTGCGGCCGCCGGACTTGGACAGCGGGCGCAGCAGCGACTTCTCCGGGGTCGACCGGGTGATCTCGGCGAAGTCCGAGACGCTGGCGCCACGACGGCCCGGCGTTGTCGGCTTGTACTTACGGATTGCCATGAGTTCTTCTCTGCTTTCTGGAATCCCGGGCGCTTACGCGACCGGGCCTCCGAAGATCTCGATGGGCTTGCTGTCGGCCGAGATGGTCACGAGCGCGCGCTTGGTGTTCTTGCGCTTGCCGTAACCGAAGCGGGTCCGCTTGCGCTTGCCCTGACGGTTGGCGGTGTTGACGCTGGTCACCTTCACACCGAAGACCTTCTCCACGGCGATCTTGATCTGCGTCTTGTTGGAGTCCGGGTGCACCAGGAAGGTGTAGGTGCCTTCCTCGATCAGTCCGTAGGACTTCTCGGAGATGACCGGCGCCAGCAGAATGTCGCGGGGGTCGGCGATGGTGGTCACTTGCTCTCCTCCTGTGCAGCCTCGGCCGGGCCGTGCACGAACGCGTTGAGCGCCTCGACGCTGAACACCACGTCGTCGCTGTTGAGCACGTCGTAGGTGTTGAGCTGGTCCGGAGCGATCGGGTGCACGTTCTCCAGGTTCGCCACGCTCTTCCACGCGGCGACGTCCTCGCGGCCGACCACGACCAGGAACTTCTTGCGGTCCGACAGCTCGGACAGGAAGGTCTTGGCGGTCTTGGTGGACGGGGTCTGGCCGGCCACCAGTTCGGTGATCACGTGGATGCGCTCGTTGCGGGCCCGGTCGGACAGGGCGCCACGCAGGGCGGCGGCCTTCATCTTCTTGGGCAGGCGCTGGCTGTAGTCGCGCGGCTGCGGGCCGTGCACGGTGCCACCGCCGGTGAACTGCGGCGCGCGGGTCGAACCCTGGCGGGCGCGACCGGTGCCCTTCTGCCGGTAGGGCTTCTTGCCGCCACCGCGCACCTGGCCGCGGGTCTTGGTCGCGTGGGTGCCCTGGCGGGCCGCGGCCTGCTGGGCCACGACGACCTGGTGCATCAGCGCGATGTTGGCGGTCACGTCGAAGATCTCCGCGGGGAGGTCGACGGTGCCGTTGGTCTTGCCGCCGATCTCCTTGACCGGCAGCGTGAGGTTGGCCTTCTTCTCGAGGCTGGTCATGCGTGCGCACCACCCTTCACGGCGCTCTTGACGATCACGACGCCGCCCTTGCGACCCGGGATCGCTCCCTTGATCAGCAGCAGACCGTTCTCGGCGTCCACCTTGTGCACCGACAGGTTCTGCGTGGTGACCCGGTCGTTACCCATCCGGCCCGACATGCGCATGCCCTTGAACACGCGGCCGGGGGTGGCGCAACCACCGATCGAACCAGGGCGGCGGTGCACCGCCTGCGCACCGTGCGAGGCGCCCTGACCACGGAAGCCGTGGCGCTTCATGGTGCCGGCGAAGCCCTTGCCCTTGCTGGTGCCGGTGACGTCGACGTAGCTGCCCTCTTCGAACACGTCGGCGTTGATCTCCTGGCCGACCTCGAAGGTGGACGCGTCCGCGACCCGGATCTCGGCGATGTGGCGGCGCGGAGTGACACCTGCCTTGGCGAACTGGCCGGAGACCGGCTTGTTCACCTTGCGCGGGTCGATGGCGCCGAAGGCGACCTGGACGGCGCTGTAGCCGTCGCGCTCCACGGTGCGGATCTGGGTGACGACGTTCGGCCCCGCCTTGATGACGGTCACGGGAACGACGCGGTTGTTGTCGTCGAAGACCTGGGTCATGCCGAGCTTGGTGCCCAGGATGCCGGCGGCCGGCCGGTTCTTGTTGTCAGTCATTTCTCGAGTCCCCGTCACTGAATGTTGACGTCGACGCTGGCCGGCAGGTCGATGCGCATGAGCGCGTCCACCGTCTTCGGCGTCGGGTCGAGGATGTCGATAAGCCGCTTGTGCGTGCGCATCTCGAAGTGCTCGCGCGAGTCCTTGTACTTGTGCGGCGAACGGATGACGCAGTACACGTTCTTCTCGGTCGGCAACGGCACCGGGCCGACGACGCGTGCCCCGGTGCGGGTCACCGTCTCCACGATCTTGCGCGCCGATGCGTCGATCGCCTCGTGGTCATAGGCCTTGAGCCTGATGCGGATCTTTTGTCCCGCCACGCTAAGTGTCCTTTTCTCCGCTTTCCTTCGTGGTCCGGAAGCCGGCTACACCAGCCATCTGGACCACCCTCAATTTGCACAGCCCGAACACACGAAGACGTCCCAGCCCGAGTGGGTCAGGCCCGGAGGAGGCAGCCTGCGTAACCACGCAGGGCCCCCAGTCGGGCTAGATCCGACACAGTCGAGACCGCGACCGGGCATGCCCGATCCTCGCCGCTGTTCATCTGTCATGGTTCTCCGGTCCACGCGGTCGGGCGTGTCGCCCGTCCGCTCATTCCTCGGCTCCGGATCGCAACGTATCTCAGGCCTGGAACACTGTCCCGGACGTACCCACGCCAGAAACCCGGCGAGGTACACGATGGGGTACTGCTCGCCCCGCCCAGCCACCCGTTTCCCAGGGAAACGGACACGGCCCGGTGCAGGGCAACCCGAACAGTATGCCCGACGCCCCATCGACACTTCAAATCAGGTGCCGACGGAGAACTTACTTCTGAGTAAGATACCGCCCATGACGAACGAGACCGCCACCTATCGCGGCTGGAAGAAGCTGCCGGACAACCGGCTGGGCCACGCCCTGTTCTCCCTGGGGATGGTGGCCAGGGTGCCGTACTTCGGCACGGTGCTGCCGAACGTCGTCCGGCTCGAACCGGGGCTGTGCGAGGTGACCTCGCCGAAATGGTTCGGCATCCACAACCATCTGGGCACGTTCCACGCCATCGCGGCGTGCAACTTGGCCGAGGTCGCGATGGGGATGCTCAGCGAGGCTACCGTTCCCGCGACACACCGGTGGATTCCGAAGGCGATGAACGTGCAGTACCTGGCCAAGGCCGAGACCGGTCTGCGCGCCGTCGCGAAGCTGACCGAGGTACCCGACTTCGCGACCTGCACCGATGGACGCGAACTGGTGGTGCCGGTGTCGATCTACGACAAGCACGACGTGGAGGTCGTGCACGCCGACATCACCACCTGGGTCACGCCCAAATAGACGTGACGGCCGCCGATCGGGTAAGGGCAGTTCGCCACCGACGCAACCACACGGCCCCGCCCCCGCTTTCGAGCGCAGCGAGACTGAGCATTGTCTGTTCGCGGCGCCGCAAATCAACAGGGCAGGGAGCGGGAGTCTCCTGCGAGTGCCGAGAGAACGGCCGCGGCGGTACGCGGGTCGGACAGCAATCCGCTGTGGTCGGCGGTGTTGCCGGGGCAGCCGTCCTGGAGCCACACGTTGCGGTCGCCTTCGGCGGGGGCGGCGAGCAGGGCGGTGTCCTGCGGGGTGATCACTTCGTCGGCGCGGGAGGCGATGGCCGTGTACCGGAGACCGGGCACGGTCTCGCCTCCCGCGTTCAGCCGGTTCAGCAGCGGTGACCCGACCACCTGCTGCTGTCCCGGAGTTCCGTAGACCTGGGCGGCGATCTGCGCGTTGCCCAGGCCGAGCGAGGCCAGGTCCGGGTAGCTGCCGCGCAACCCGGCCCAGGTCGAACCGCGATAGGGCGTTCCCATGGTCACCACCTGCGATACCGCGTCCGCGCCGCGAGCGCGCAGGTATTGCCTGATCACGGTGCCGCCGGTGGAATGCCCGACCAGCGCCACCCGGCTCGCCCCGGTCGCGGTCCGTACCGCTTCCACCACATCGGCGAGTTCCGCGGCCATTCGGTCGATGTCGGCCACGCCGTAGACCACGCGCCCCAGCAGGGCGGCGCCGATCGGCCCCATGCCGGGCGAGCTGGAACCGGTCTGGCCGCTCACCGCGTCGACCACGCCCGGCGCGGCGCCGAGATTCGCGGCGAACACGCAGTGCCCCTCAGCCCGCAATGCGGGCGCGAGCAAGGGGAAGCTGCGGACGGCATCGGTGCCCGACCCGTGCAACAGCACCACCGGCTCGGGCCGTGCGGGCGTGGGACGGCAGGACCAATCGTTGGCGCCGTCCAGCGCTGGCAGCTGCGGCGCGGCGACCGCGTTCGGCATGTGCAGCACCGCTGCGCAGGCGGCGGCGACCAGCAGACCGGCGATCCGCGCGGCGTACGAGCGAACAGTCATCTCGACGTCCCGGGATCAGATTCCCAGCGGGGCGGCCAGCGTGGGCCACGAGTCTTTCAACGCGTCTTCCCAGTAGCCCCAGGTGTGGGTGCCTTCCGGACGGAAGTTGTAGCGCGCGGGTATTCCCAGGCTGTCCAGCCGGGCCTTCATATTCTGCGAGCAATAATTGGTCGCCGCCTCGATGACCCCGCCGAGCACGATCTGATTCGAGAAACCCCACGCCCCGGGCAGCGAGTATTTTCCGCCGTACACGTCGTAGACCCCGGGAAGCCCATTTCCGCTGGAGATGTAGATCGATTTTCCGCGCAGCCCCTCCGCTTGCACGTACGGATCGTTGGCCCGCCACTGCGGGTCGTCCGCGGGGCCCCACATGTTGTCCATCTCCGCCCATCCCCATTCCTCGACGGTGAGCCGGATGAACTCGCGACCCACCGGGTCGCTGGTCTGCGCGCAACCGCTGTAGGCCGCGACGCTGGAGAACAGGTCACCGGTGGTCGCGGCGAGCGCGAGCGTCGTGGTACCCGACATCGAGAAGCCCGCGACCGCGTTGCGGCCGCTGGTTCCCAGATACGCGTTGATCAGCGGCGGCAGTTCGCTGCTGAGGAACGTCTTCCATTTCTGGCGCCCGAGCCTCGGGTCGTCCTTCTGCCAATCCGCGTAATAGCTGAACATCCCGCCGATCGGCGTGACCGCGTGCACGTTCTTGTCCGACAGGAATTGCATCGCATCGGTTTTCGTGGCCCAAGTGGACCCGTCACTGCCGCCCCCCGCGCCGAGCAGCAGGTACAGCACCGGGCGCGGCGCACTGGTATCCGCGGCACGCTGCACCTCGACCGGAATGTCGAGATCCATGGCGGCGGAATGCACCGTCAAGGTCAGAGTGCGAGCGCTGTGCTCCTGCACGGAAACGATAGAAGACCCCGCGGGTGCCGCGTTCACCTGCGCCGGTACGACCGCCGACGCGGCCGCGCCGACAATGGCGGCGAACAACACGAGCCAGCGGAGGTGGCTTCTTCTCATCATGCCCCTTATCCAGAATCCCGGAACGCCTCGCGTTCCGAGCTCAGGCTATGGTGTGCCGCAACGCATTTCATGACTGAAGTTGCTGGGCCACTGATTCTGGGGGCACGCGCGAAATGTAATTCGCGCACCGGGACACACACCGTTATGTGACGGATATCGCGAGACCCGAATTCCTTGGGCTCGCGTCATCGGAATAGTTGCGCTCGCGTCGGCCCAGCGGATTGAATGCCCCTATGGGTGTCAGCGCGGTCCGGGAAGTCGATGTGTGCGTGGTCGGACTCGGCCCGGCCGGGCGGGCACTCGCGCACCGCGCACTGCGGGCCGGACTGTCGGTGACCGCGATCGACCCACGCCCCGACCGCATATGGCCGCCGACCTTCTCCTGCTGGGTGGACGAACTGCCGGATTGGCTGCCGTCCAGCGCCATCGCGACCACGATCCCGGCGCCAACGGTTTGGACGAAAACCGAGCATCGGATCGACCGGCCCTACTGCGTGCTGTCCAAACCCGGTCTGCGCGCGGCGCTCCCGCTCGACGACGCCACCGTCATCGCGGGCCGCGCCACCCGGGTAGACGCGTATGAGGTGGAGCTCACCGACGGCACCGTGCACACCGCGGCAGCGGTATTCGACACCCGCGGGCTGCCCTCGCTCGGACGTCGCAGGGCGGCGAGCGCGCACGGGATCTTCGTCGACGCCGAGACGGCCGCGCCGATGATCTCCGATGGCGAGGGTCTGCTGCTGGACTGGCGGCCGGAGAACGGCGCCGGCCCCGGCGAGCCGCCGTCGTTCCTCTACGCGGTGCCGCTCGGCGACGGCACGGTGATCTTCGAGGAGACCAGTCTCGGCCTGCGCGGCGGCATGCCGCAGCACGAACTGCGCAAGCGCACGCTCCACCGCCTCGCCGCGCACGGCATCCGGCTCTCCGGCGGCGAACCCAACGAGGCGGCGCACTATCCGCTCGACCAGCCGCCGCCGCGAAAAGGCGAGGCCAGGGCGATTCCGTTCGGTTCGCGCGGCGGCATGATGCACCCGTGCACCGGCTACAGCGTGGCCGACTCACTGGCGCTGGCCGACACCGCGATCACCGCGCTGCGCCAGGGCCGTGACCCGATCGCCGCACTGTGGCCGCCGCGGGCCCGACTGGTGTATTGGATGCGCATGCGCGGCCTCTACGGCCTGGGCAGACTCACCACCGAACAGTCCATCGCCATGTTCGACGCCTTCTTCAGCGCCTCCCCGCGCGGCCAGCGCGCTTTGCTGTCCGCGCATGACGACTACACCGCCCTCGGGGCCGTGCTGTTCAACACGGTCGCGCACACCTGGCCGTTCCACTGGCGCTATGACCTGGTGGGCTGGACCAACCGGAATCGCTGGCTCGGCTACGAGTTCACCGAAACCCCGGTCGCCCCGGTGCGGTGATCCGCGGCCACCGATCTCCATTGCGTCGACAACGGTCGTCCATTAACGTCTGATTTGCCTCATGTAAGTCCAAAGGACTTGGAGGGCAAGGTCATTGAATGACCCGACAAACAGGGGGGTAATCTTGACACGCTCGCGTAAGGTTCCATCGGTTTTCGTGGCGGTCCTCGCCGCCACGGGAATTGCCGGTGTGATATCGGCACCGCTCGCCCAGGCACATCCGCAGGACGCCGATCGGCCCGTCACGCCCGCCCAGTGCGAGGCAGGCGGAGGCCACGTCCAGAGGGACGGGGTCGTGTGGGCCATATGCGTCGGCGGCCAATATGACGGGCACGTAGCCGACCTGCGTTAGGTCGGATGTGAACCACGTGAGGGCGGGCTGCGTGCCCGCCCTCACGTGGTTTCTGGCGAATCAAGCGCCGGTTTCGGCGGCGCGGCGGTAGCCACGGATAGCCGGATAGCCGAAGACGGCGATGATGCCGAGGGTCCAGGCAAGTGTCTTCAGCAGCGGTTCGGCCACCGGGCCGCCATAAGACAGGCCGCGCATGGCGTCGATGGCGCAGGTCATCGGCTGATTGCCGACCACGCTTTGCAACCATATCGGGTAGGCGTACGTCGGAGCGAACCCGGAGTTGAAGAACATCATCAGGGTGCTGATCAGGCCGATCGTGTTCACCAGCATCACGCCCTCCGACACCGTCGCCACCGCAGTGACCAGCACGGCGAACGCCACACCGAACAGCACCGGAATGCCGATCAGTGCCAACGCCGCCAGCGGTCCCTGATCGAAGCGGAAGCCGATGGTGAAGCCGACCGCGATCACGAACAGCGTGGTGACCAGCACCCGGATCGCCTCGGCGAGCAACCGACCGGTCAAGCCAGCCGCGCGATGGACCGGCATGGTCCAGAACCGGCCGAGCAGCCCCGTGAGCTTCTCCATCTTGAAGCCGAGCGCGCTGACCACCGCGCCGGACATGGCCGCGACGAGCGTGATCAGCGGAACGGTGCCGTAGACGCTCGGCTGGCCGCTGAACTGGGTGACCGGGTCGCCGAGCACGATGCGGAACATCAGCAGGGTGAGTGCCGGATACAGCAGCGTCTGGATCGTCGTCGCCGGATCGCGCGCCCACACCAGCAGCAGTCGCTTGCACTGGATCAGGCTGTGCGTGGCCCAGCTGCGGACCGACCCCTCCCGGCGCGCGGGCACTTCGGGCAGCGCCGACGGGCCGAGCCGCTCGGCGTCGCCCGCGGGCACCACGGTCCTCTGCACGGAACTCATGACCGCCTCACACTCGCCCAGATCGCCAACGGAACGAACGCCGCCGCGAGCCCGATCACCCACACCAGCGGAACCCACAACACCTGCCAGGTCACGCCGTCCGCCGCCATATCGCGCAGGGCGAAGGAGAACTGGGAGATCGGCTGGTTGCGCACGAACGGACGAATCCACTCCGGGAAGCTGCGTTCGGGCACGAACCCGCAGGAGAGCATGCCGAAGATCAGCGTCGGCAGGGTCAGGGCCTGGCTCAGCGACTCCGGGCTCTTGGTCAGGCTGCCGAGCGCGTCGGCGCCGATCGCCAACACCGTGCCGATGGCGAGGGAGAAGCCGCAGAACAGCGCCGCCTGGCCGAAACCGGCGACAAAGCGGAACCCGATGACGTGCCCGAAGATCACCGCCGCGGTGAGCGAGGTGACCGACCGGACCAGCCCGGCGCTGATGCGCGCGGAGAACGGCACCAGTGTGCCGATCGGCATGGTCTGCAATCGGGTGCTCAGCCCGGTCATCGCCTCGAACGCGGCCACCTGCGCGTTCGACATCATGGTGAAGGCCATGGTCTGCAGCACGATGATCGGCATGACGTACTGCGCGTAGTCGATGCCCTGGAACTTCATCACGTAGCGCAGCGGCAGGTAGAACCCGACGGTGAAGACCAGCGGCGTGATCACCGCGGCGATCAGCTCGCCTTTGGTCGCCATGGTGCGCACGATGCGGCCGGTCAGCGCGCGCCACTGCGCGAAGGCCGAGGGCCGCGCCGCGGGCAGGTCGGCGAACAGCATCGCCGCGGCCGGTGTGCTCTCCGGAGCGGTCGCAGCGGTCACGCGTGACCGCCCGAGTGGCCGGTGATGGACAGGAACACGTCATCGAGCGAGGGGCGGCGCAACGCGATGTCGGCCAGCTCCACGCCCGCGCTGTCGAGCCTGCGCAACGCCTCGGTCAGGGTCACCGCGCCCTCGGGCGCCGGGATGGACAGCCGATCGCCGCCGTTCAGGTCGGCCATGACCGCGGGCGGCACCAGGTCGCCGAGCGCGTACGCGGCGGTGCGCAGCTTGGTCGGATCCAGCGGGACCACCTCGCAGTAGCTGCCGCCGGTCTTCTCCTTGAGTTCGTCGGCGGTGCCCTCGGCGATCACCGTGCCCTTGTCGATCACGATGATGTTGTCGCTGAGCACGTCGGCTTCCTCGAGGTACTGCGTGGTGAGCAACACGGTGATGCCCTGCTCCTTCAGCCCGGTCACCAGATCCCAGACGCCCTGGCGGCTGCGCGGGTCGAGGCCGGTGGTCGGCTCGTCGAGGAACACCACCTCGGGCCGCACGACCAGACCGCAGGCGATGTCGACGCGGCGGCGCATGCCGCCCGAATAGTGGCGCACCGCACGGCGGCCCGCGCTCACCAGATCGAATTCCTCGAGCAGCGTGTCGGCGCGCTTGCGGGCCGCGCGCGTGCCGAGGCCCATCAGCCTGCCGAACAACTCCAGGTTCTCCCGGCCGGAGAGGTTCTCGTCCAGCGCCGCGTACTGCCCGGTCATCATGATCGACCGGCGCACACCGGCCGGGTCCTTCAGCACGTCGTGCCCGGCGACCACGGCGGTGCCGGAGTCGGGGCGCAACAGGGTGGCGAGGACCTTGACCGTGGTCGTCTTGCCCGCGCCGTTGGGGCCCAGGATGCCGAGGACGGAGGCGCGTTCGGCGACGAAGCTGATGCCTTGCAGCGCATGCACGTCGCCGAATGACTTGCGGACGTCCGCTACCCGGACCGCTGGCTCACCCGCACGCGAATCTGCTTGGTTGGAACTCGGCATCAACTCTCCACTATCGGCCGGTGCGGCGACGAGGTCGCCCGAGCGCATGCTTGCGCTCGGATTGGTGATCCGTCGCGCTCGGCGTGATGTTACCGGCCCGCTCGCCGCGGCTTTCGCCTCGCGCGGATACCTGGGCGGCGCGGCCGGACGAAGTCCGTCCACAGCCCGCGCCGGGCCGAGCGAAGGCGAGGCGGCGGCCCACTCGGGCGCCCATCAATTGTGTCCTTACTCACATTTCCCGCTCCCAGTTCGTCACGCAAGGAATCCACGCTGGTGAGGACGATCCGGGGCGTCCAAGTGCTGGGGGCGCAGCCTTGTCGGCCCGCCGCACCTGCCCATAGTCTGCACTGTGGGGGACCACACTCACTCGTCCGCGGCTGCGCCCCGCTGAGCGGTCCGCACGCTGGTTTCGACACTGCGAGAGGTGATCATGGCCGAGTCCGCGCAGCCATGGGTGGCGGCGCGTCCGGGAGGAACGGGCCGAACGAACGTGCTCACGTCTTACGATCCGCGCACCGGCGAGGTCGTCGGCAACTATGCCGTGATGGGCAGCGGTGAACTGAACCGCGCCGTGCGCACCGCCCGCGCCGCCGAAAAGTGGTGGGCCGAGCTGGGATTCAGCACTCGCAGGCGCTGGCTGCTGGATTGGAAGCGCGATATCGCCCGGCGCTCGGGCGAATTGGTCGCCCTGCTGTGCGAGGAGACCGGAAAACCGGAGGTGGACGCCGCGATCGAGGTGATGCTCGCGGTGGAGAACCTGGATTGGGCCGCGCGCAACGCCGCCCGCGCGCTGGACCGGCGGCGCATCGGTTCCAGCTGGCTGAGCCGCAATCAGCGGGCCTCGGTCGGCTACCTGCCGCTGGGCGTGGTCGGGGTGCTCGGGCCGTGGAACAATCCGGTATTCACTCCGATGGGTTCGATCGCCTACGCGATGGCCGCTGGCAATGCGGTGGTCTTCAAGCCGCACGAGCTCACCACCGGCGTCGGAGTGTGGCTGGCCGACAGCTGGGCCCGGCTGGCGCCGAATCAACCGGTGCTGCAGGTGGTCACCGGCGACAGCGCGACCGGCACGGCGCTGTGCCGGGCCAAGGTCGACAAGATCGCCTACGCGGGCCCGGAGGCGGGCGCCCGCGAGGTCATCGCGGCGTGCGCGCGGACCATGACGCCGGTCGTCGTCGAGCGCAGCGGCAAGGGCAGCATGGTCGTGCACGTGGACGCGAAGCTCGACGACGCCGCCGAGGCCGCGGTGTTCGGCGCGATGGCCAACGCCGGGCAGAACGCCACCGGCATCCAGCGAGCCTACGTCGCCCAGTCGGTTTACGACCGCTTCCTGGAACTGGTCGCCGACCAGGCTCGCAGGCTGCGGCCGGGCGCGGACCGCAAGGCGTCCTACGGCCCGATGATCATGGAGTCACAGGTCGACGTGGTGCGCAGGCAGGTGCGCGACGCGGTGGCCCGCGGCGGACGCGCGGTGGTCGGCGGGCTGGACTCGATCCGCGAGCCCTACATCGAGCCGATCGTGCTGGCCGAGGTGCCGGAGGAGAGCAGCGCCATCACCGGCGAGGGCATCGGCCCGGTGCTGATCGTGAACAAGGTGGCGAGCATGGACGACGCCGCCGAACGGATCAACGCGGTCGGCACCGACGTCGCGGTGTCGGTGTTCACCCGGGACGTGCACGAGATCGAGGCGTTCGCCGAGCGGCTGCGGGTCGGGGTGGTGACGATCAACTCCTCCACCGCCTACGCGGGCATCCCGGCGTTGCCCTTCGGCGGCGTCGGCGAGTACGGGCAGGGCCACAGCCACGGCGACCAGGGCCTGCGCGAGTTCAGCAGGACACTGGCCATCGCGCGGAAGCGATACCAGGCGCCGGTGAACCTGTCCACGTTCGACCGGCACCCGCGCCACCTGCGGCTGGCCCGAACGATCTTCCGGATCCGGCACGCACGCACCTGAGCCGCGGGCTCAGCCGAGCAGCACCGCGTCCATCAGCGCCGTGACGCGCGCGAGTTGCGCTGGGCGGGCATCGAATCGGATCAGCATGCCCACGTCGATCACCTGGCCGATCGCGGCGTGCACGCGGAAGCGCGCCTCCACCGGGTCGCCGTCGAGCAGGTTGGCCCACTCCAGCACGTTCTGGCGCTGGATGGCGCGCAGCTTGTGCTGTTCGGACTGCGGCAGGTTGCTGAATTCGGCGTAGTAGACCGGCATGATCTCGGGCATGGCGAAGCTGAGCTTGGCGTAGCGGTCGGCCAGGCGCCGGGCCGCGTCCTCCCGGCTGGTCGCCTCGGCCAGCGCCTCGGTGATCGCGATGGCCAGCCGGTCGCCGGTGCGGTAGAAAGCCGCGGCGAGCAAGTCGGACTTGCTCGCGAAGTACCGGTACACGCTGGAGGCGTTGATCCCGACGGCGGCGCCGATCTCCTCGATGCTCGCCTCGTGGTAGCCCTGCCTGCCGAAGATCCGGATCGCCTCGGTGAGCAGCTGTTCCCGCTTCGAGGTCACCGGGATGCCGCGGACCGGGGAACCAGGGTCGGGCTCGGCCGGGGCGGCAGGCAGTTCGGTCCGCAGGACGGCCCAGGCCATCTCGTGCAGCAGGGGAAGCAGTCTGGCACTCGACAGCGCGGTGCGGTGCGCCGCGATGCTCGCTATCGCGCTCAGCACACCCGCGGCCAGCATCGCCACATCCGCGGGCGGCGCGGTGGGCCGCAGCAGTGCGATCGGCGCGGCGAGGGTGTTGTTCAGGTCGTCGTAGATCTGCTTGATCCGAACGCGGTCGTCGCGTTCGAGGTAACGCCGTTCCCAGCGGTAGAGCCCGGCTTCGCGGCGGATCTCGATGGTGTGCTCGCTGATCGCGCGGATCAGGGCGTCCAGGCGCTGCGCTGGGTCGAGACGTGCGTCGTCGGCGGATCGGGCGACGGTCAGCAGATGCCGTGCGCCCTCCTCGGCGGCCGCCACCAACAGCGCGTATTTGTTCGTGAAATGCCGATACAGCGCGGGACCGGAGATCCCGACCTCCGCGGCGATCTCGTCCACACCCACCGGGTAGTACCCGCGTTCGCTGAACGCTCGCGCGGCGGCGCGGATGATCTGCACCTTGCGGTCCTTGGGGCGGCGCCGCACCCGCGGTGCGCCCTCCGCACCCGCCCGGCTTCCCGGGTCGGGCCGCGCGGGAGCGAGACCGATCTCGCTGCGATCCGCGACCATGCACCTCTCCGTTCTCCGGCGGCGCTGGTTGACAGCGCCCGACAATGGAACCTAAGTTAACCACAATTCGCAAAGTTAACCAGTATTCATGGCCCGGCAGCCGCCGAATTCCAGCGTAGGAGCGAACATGAGCAACACCGATTCCGTGGATGCCGCCGACGTGCCGGTGGCCGCGGCTGGGTTCACCGCGGTCAAGGACGGCAAGGTGCTCCGGGTCACGATCACCAAGCCGAAGCGCAAGAACGCCATCGACTACGACACGATGGTCGCGCTCGGGGACGCCTTCCACGCCGCGGCCGAGGACCGCGCGGTGCGCGTGGTCGTCCTGACCGGTGAGGGCGGGGATTTCTGCACCGGCGCCGACCTGTCGGCCAGCGCCGACGAGGCGCGCCGCGGCATCACCTCCGACATGGTGATGGACGCGGCGAACCGGCTGGTCCGCGCCATCGTCGACGCGCCGGTCCCGGTGATCGCGCGCATCCGGGGCGCCGCCGCGGGCGTCGGCGTCGGCATCGCGCTGGCCGCCGACCTCGTCTATGCCAGCGAGGATTCCTACCTGCTGCTGGCTTTCATCAACATCGGCTTGATGCCCGACGGCGGTGCGGCCGCGCTGGTCGCCGCGGCGGCGGGCCGCCCGCTCGCCGCGCGGATGGCGCTGCTCGGCGAGCGGCTGCCCGCTCCTGCCGCGAAGGCGGCCGGATTGTTCACGGCGGTCGTCCCCGATGACGAACTCGACGACGCGGTCGCGCAAGCCGTCGCGAAGATCGCTTCGGGACCGCGCCGCGCGCTGGAACTCACCAAGCAGGCGCTGAACCAGGCCACGCTGACCTCGCTGGACGCGGCGCTGGCCGCCGAAAAGGCCGGGCAGACCGAGTTGTTGCGGTCTGCGGATTTCGTCGAGGGCGCCACGGCGATGCTCACCAAGCGCAAGCCCGTCTTCGCCGACTGATCGGCCCGCCGCGAGGAACCCGGCGACAGGCGACTATGTTCATCGGCTATGACTTACCTGGTTACCGGGGCAACTGGGTTCATCGGTCGGTTCCTCATCCCCGAGCTGCTGAAACGCGAGGGTGACATCCATGTACTGGTCCGGCCGGGCGACGCCTCGGCCGACCGGTTCGCCTGCTGCGCACAGGAATGGGCGGGCGGCGATCGCGTCCGCATGGTGCGCGGCGATCTCGGCGCCCCCGGGCTCGGCATCGACCCGACGTGGCTGGCGCGGCATCGCGGCGGCATCGAGCACGTCTTCCACTTGGCGGCCAGCTACGACCTGACCGAGCGCGGCGGCGGGACCCGGCATCTGGTCGACGTCGCCGAGGAGCTGAACGCCGAGCTGCTGCATCATGTTTCGACCGTGGAGGTGGCCGGGTCCAGCGAGGGCCTGTTCACCGAGGACATGTTCGACCGCGGTCAGTCGCTGGCAACGCCGATGCAGCGGGCCAAGTTCGAAGCCGAGCGGATCGTGCGGGAATCCTCGCTGCGCTGGCGCATCTATCGTCCGTCGATCGTGATCGGCCATTCCAGGACCGGCGAGATCGATCGCATCGACGGGCCCTACTACTTCTTCCGCCTGCTGCGCATGGGCGCACAACTGCCCAGGCTGCTGCCGGTGCTGGTGCCCAAGCTCGGCGAGACCAACATGGTCCCGGTCGATTTCGTCGCGCGTGCCCTGGACCACATCGCGCACCAGCCCGGCTCGGACAAGATCACCTACCACCTGGTGGACCCGCGCAGGCAGAGCGCGGTCGAGGCACTCAACCTGTTCGCCGACGAGGCGGGCGCGCCGCACCTGGTGGAGGTGATGCCCAAACGCACCCTCGACATGATGCTGCGCGTCCCCGGCGCCAACTGGCTGCTGCCCCGTGTCGGCGTTCCGCTGGATGTCCTGGAGCACAGCGAATTCACCTGCTGGTTCGACTGCCGCCACACCAGCGCGGCGCTCGCGGGCAGCGACATCAAGGTCCCGCCCCTGGACGCCTACGCGCCGCGGATCTGGAAGTACTGGATCGAGAACTGGGTCTGAAACAGCCGACCGCCTGGTTGCCTAAGGTGGGCAACCAGGCGGTCGGCGTGGTTGGCGACGGGTGATCCCGATCGGGTCAGCGGCTCAGATGCCGAGGCCGCGCTGGAGCACCGGCCACGAACGCTGGAACTCGTCGCGCCAGTAACCCCACGAGTGGGTGCCCGAGTCGCGGAAGTTGTAGGTGGCCGGGATACCCAGCTGGTCCAGCTTGGTCTTCAGGTTGTGCGTGCAGTAGTTGGTGCCCGCCTCGATCACGCCGCCGATGATGATCTGGTTGGCCAGACCGTAGGGGCCGGGGAGGGCGTACTGGCCGTTGAGCGTGTCGTGCTCGCCGGGCAGGCCGTTGCCGGTGGAGATGTAGAGGTCGAGCCCGCGCAGCCCCTCGGCGTGCACGTACGGGTCGTTGGCCACCCACTCCGGCCCGCCCTCGGGACCCCACATGTTCTCGGTGTTGCCGCCGCCCCAGGTCTCCACGGTCAGCTTCACGAATCGCGAACCGACCGGGTCACTGGTCTGCGCGCAGCCGCTGTAGGCCGCGGCCGCCTTGTACAGGCCCGGCTTGGCGATCGGCAGCGCGAGCACCGTGGTGCCCGAGGTGGACAGGCCCGCGATGGCGTTCACGCCGTTGGTGCCGAGCGCGCCATCGATCAGCGGGGGCAGCTCCTCGGTGAAGAAGGTCTTCCACTTGTTGCGGCCCAGTACCGGGTCGTCCTTGATCCAGTCGGTGTAGTAGCTCCACTTGCCGCCGATCGGCTGGATCACGTTGACATTCTTGTCCGACAGGAATTGCAGCGCGTCGGTCCTCGCCTGCCAGGAGGCGTCGTCCTCGCCGCCGCCCGCGCCGTTGAGCAGGTACAGCGTGGGACGCGGCACGGACGCGTCGGCCGGGCGCTGGACGTCGATGATGACCTTCTCGTCCATCGCCGCCGAGTAGACGTACAGCCGGATGCTGCGCGCGTCCTTGTACTCGGCCTTGGTGATACGCGAACCGTCCGGGGCGACCGGGTTGGCCAGCAGCGTCTTCGAATCGATGATCGGGTCAGCTGTCGCACTGGACGCGCCGAGACCGGTCATGACTCCCGCGAGCACTGCCGTTGCCGCGATCGCTGCCGCGGCACGCAGGCCGCCGCGCCGGGTCTGTCGACGTATCAATTTCGCACCTTCGCTTCGTCTCGAGATTCGCTCTGCATGCCCCACGCGCCGGGGTGGAGCCCTGGACACCACGCCCGACCATACGGCCTATGTAGTCGTGACAACAGGGGACATTGTTACCGCACCGTTGCCCCATCATGCCCGAACCGATTGGATTCGATCATGACCGGTCCAGGTTCGGTAGAGTTTCCCACCCTCGGGGACGGAGTAGTTCGGACAACTGAGGACCGATCTGCGCCAAAGCTTCCGGAGAAGTCATCTGGTCGTGCGCGACGGCGACGGGATGATCGTCGACCGGGCCGTCGACGTACGGTTGCCAGCCGGCCGCCGCGGTGTCGTGCCCGGCCGCGCTGAAATAGTGCAGGCGACCACGGAAGACCTGCGGCCTGTGCTCGGCGATCAGCTCGGCCGAGCGCACCGCGCTGCGGTAGATCCGGCGCACCCGCTCCGGTGTGAGCACCGCCATGTCCGGCGGGATCGTGGCGTGCAACGCGGCGAGCGCGTCCTCGCTCAGATCGTGGATGTCGCCGTCGCCGGGCAGCAGCGCGTCCGCGCCGATGCCGAGTTCGGCCAGCGCCTCCCGGATCGCCGCCCGGAAGTCGGTGACGTCGATGTCCGGATGGCTGTCCAGCATGGTCAGCAGCCCGATCTCCTCGCCCGCGGCCTGCAACTGACTCGCCACGGCGTGCGCCAGCACACCGCCGAGCGACCAGCCGAGCAGGCGGTAGGGCCCGTGCGGCTGCACCGCGCGGATCTCGGCCACGTAGCGGCGCGCCATGTCGGTGAGCGACGCCGGTAGGTAGCCGTCTTCGGTCAACGCGGGCGATTGCAGGCCGAAGATCGGCGTGCTCGCGGGCACGTAGCGAGCGAGACCCGCATAACACCAGGACAATCCGTACATCGGGTGCAGACAGAACAGCGGCTGTTCCGCGGCCACGTCGTGCGGCACCATCGTCCGGATCGGCAGCAGCACCCCGAGCGCGGCATTCGAATCCAGGTCGTAGTCGTGGTCGTCGGCCAGCGCCGCGAGGATGCGGGCGGCCAGCGACGCCGGGGTGGAATCGGTGAAGAACCACTGCACCCGCACCTCGGCGCCGGTGAGCGCGCGCAGTCGGCTGACCGCGCGCGTCGCGACCAGCGAGTTGCCGCCCAGCTCGAAGAAGTCGTCGTCCATGCCGACCCGGTGTCCGTCGCCGAGGTCGAGCACCTCGCCGAACACGTCGAGCACGGTGCGCTCCAGCGGTGTGCTCGGCGCGCGGTACGGGCGCGCCGCCAGTCGCGGCGCGGGCAGCGCCTTGCGGTCGAGTTTGCCGCTGGCGTTCAGCGGGAGCTCGTGGAGCGCGACCACCGCCGAGGGCACCATGTAGGACGGCAGCGCGCCGCGCGCGTGCAGCAGCAGTGCCGCTTCGTCGATGGTCGCTCCGGGCACGGTGACCACGTAGGCGACCAGCCGGTCCCCGGTCGCGCCGCGCACCAGCGACACCGCCGCGTGCCGCACCTGCGGGTGGGCGACCAGCACGGTCTCGATCTCGCCCAGCTCCACGCGCTGGCCGCGCAGCTTGATCTGGAAGTCGCTGCGCCCCAGATATTCCAGCGCTCCGCCGCGCCAGCGCACGATGTCACCGGTGCGATAGAGCCGGATACCGCCGGTGTGGGCGACGAAACGCTCGGCGGTGAGGGCAGCGGCCCCGAGATAGCCGCGAGCGAGCTGGATGCCCCCGACATACAGCTCGCCTGCCGCGCCCGGCGGGACCGGCCGCAATTGCCGGTCGAGCACGTGCACGCGGGTGTTGGCCACCGGGACGCCGATCGGGATCGCCACCGCGGCGGTGTCGCGCACCGGATGGTCGGTGACCACGGTGGCTTCGGCGGGGCCGTACCAGTTGATCAGGGCCACACCGGGTGCGGTGGCGGCGAAGGTGGCCGCGGTCTCCCCGGACAGCGCCTCCCCCGCGGCGAACACCCGCCGCAGCGACGGGTACTGCGCGGCCGGGTTGGCCACCGGGTCGAGGAACGCCTCCAGCATCGAGGGCACGAAATGCACGGTTGTGACGGCGTTCTCGTTGATGACCCGGGCCAGGTAGGCCGGGTCGCGATGACCGTCGGGCGCCGCGACGACGATCGCGGCACCGGTCTGCAAGGGCCAGAACAACTCCCAGGTGGAGATGTCGAAGGCGATCGGCGTCTTGTGCAGCACCACGTCGCCGACGTCGTGCGGATAGGCCAGCTGAGCCCAGCGGAACTGATTGACCATCTGCCGGTGCGTGATCATCACGCCCTTCGGGCGACCGGTGGAGCCCGAGGTGTAGATGACGTAGGCGACGGTGTCCGGGTGCACCTGCTGCTGCGGCCAAGGCCCCTGGTAGGGAGGCAGATACAGGGTGTCGACGGCGACCACGGGAATGCCGGTCGCGGTGTCGAAGCCGTCGGCGGTGGTGGTCAGCGCGCAGATCGGGGCGGCGCTGTCGAGCACGTACTCGCTGCGCTCGGCCGGATGGTCCGGATCGATCGGCAGGTAGCCGCCACCGGCCCGCAGCACCGCGTAGATCGCGACGACCAGGTCGATGCCGCGCCGCATGGCCACGGCCACCAGCGTCTCCGGTCCGACACCCCAGCGCATCAGCTCGACGGCCAGCGACCGTGCGCGCGCGTCGAGTTCGGCGTAGCTGAGGGTGACATCGCCGTAGCGCACCGCCGGCGCGTCCGGCGTGCGGGCCACCTGCGCGTCGAACAGCGACAGCAGCGTCGCGTCGTCGAGCAGTTCCGGCGCGTCGGTGGCGTTGCGCGCGGCCAGCTCCGCGCGCTCGTCGTCGAGCAGCACGTCGATCTCGCCGACCCGCGCCTGCGGTGTGGTCACGAAGCGGCCGATCAGCGCCGAGAGCCGCTGGGCGAGTTTCCGTGCCGCGGGTTCGTCGAACAGGTCGCGGAGGTACTTCACCGAGACGCGCAGCTGGCTGTCCAGCACCACCATCACGGTGATCGGGTAGTGGGTGCCGTTGACCGCGCCGACGCCGGTGACGCTCATGCCGTCGATGGCGCTGGCCTGGTCCAGTCCCTCCCGGTCGACGGGGAACGACTCGAACACCACGAGCGAGTCGAACAACCCTTCCACCCCGATCGCGTCCTGGATATCGCTCAGGCCCAAATAGTGGTGATCCAGCAGCGCGGCTTGCTCGGCCTGCAACTGCCGCAGCAGGCCGCCGAGGGTCAGGGTCGCGCCCAGTCGCACCCGAACCGGGATCGCGTTGAGGAACAGGCCGACCATCGCCTCGACGCCGTCCAGCTGCGGCGGACGCCCGGACACGGTGGCGCCGAAGACCACGTCGTCGCGATCGATGCTGCGCCCGATCAGCAGACCCCACGCCGCCTGCACCACGGTGTTCACCGTGACGCCCAGACCGGAGGCGAGCCGGGTCAGCGCGGTGGTGTCGGCCTGGGACAGTTCGAAACCGACTTCGCCGACGCCCGCGGAGATCTCGCGTCCCGGGTCCACCGGCGCCAGCGGTGTCGGCTCGGTGATTCCGGCCAAGGCGGTGCGCCACGCCGCGCGCGCCGCCTCCGCGTCCTGCGCCACCAGCCAGGCCAGGTAGTCGCGGTAGGACGGCACCGTCGGCAGGTGCCGCGAGTTACCGCCCAGCGCGTACAGCGTCAGCAGGTCCTTCATCAACAGCGGCATGGACCAGCCGTCGATCAGGATGTGGTGGCTGGTCACCAGCAGGTGGTAGGCGCCGGGGCCGGTCCGGATCAGCGCGAACCGCAGCAGCGGCGCGGTCCGCATGTCGAAGTGGTCGGCCAGATCGGCCGCCTTGATCCGCTCCAGCTCGGCCGCGGCCGCGGCCGGTTCCAGCGGCCGCAGATCGATCAGCCGCCACGGCACCTCCACCGAATCCTGCACGATCTGCACGGGATTGCCCTCGCTGTCGTCGGCGAAGGCGACGCGCAGGTTGTCGTGCCGATCCAGCACGGCCTGCGCGGCGGCGTGCATCCGGCGGCCGTCCACCGCGCCGCTGAGCTCGAGCACGAACTGGGTGGTGTAGACGTCCACCGAGGACTCCGCGAGCAGTGCGTGGAACAGCATGCCCGATTGCAGCGGCGTGACCGGCCAGGCGTCGGACAGGTCCGGGTAGGCGCGACTGAACCGGTCGATGTCGGGCTGCTTCAGCCGCACCAGCGGGAAGTCCGATGGCGTGAATCCGCCCGCGTCGGGCCGCAATCCATGTTCGGCGAGGCCGCCGAGCGCGCGAATCCAATGCTCGGCGAAGACCTTCGCGTCCTCGCCGCGGAACGCCGCCGCGGCGAAATCGAACCGGGCCAGCAGGCCGTCGTCGGTGGCGTCGACGGTCAGCACGAGCAGCAGGTCGTCGGAGGGCAGGTCGGTGTGCACCCGGGCCGGGCGCAGATCCCGGTAGCGCAGCGCGAACCGGCCGCGGCCGAGTTCGCGCAGTTCGGCGGCGGTGTCGGCGTTGAGGTAGCGCAGCAGGCCGTAGCCGACGCCACGCGCGGGCACCGACCGGCGCAGCTCCTTGATCTGCGCGATCGCGGTACCCGCGGCGGGGCCGCCGATCAGGGCGTCCTCGATGTCGATTCTGGTCAGCCGCAGCGGAAGCGGATACTCGGTGACGAAGCCGCCGACCATGTTCTCCGCGTCGGCGTGGCTGGCCGCGCGGCCGTCGGCGGGCAGACGCACGACCGAGCCGATCGCGCGCGTCACGGTCTCGCCCGCGGAGGTCCGCAGCGCCAGGGCCAGCGCGGTGAGCAGGATGTCGTCCACCCCGGTGTGATAGGCCTCGGCCGCGGCGGCGACGGCCTCCGCGCCCTCCGCGGTGATGGTGAGCGAAACGCGGCTGCGTGCGCGCAGATCCCGGCCATCGGCGCCCGCGCCTTCCGGGATGGTGCCGAGAGCCCGTCGCCACCAGTCCATTTCGGCGACCGTGGCCGGATCGTGCGCCTTGGCCGACAACGCGCGAATGAGCATGCCCACGCCGGATTCCGGCGCGGCGGGCGCGGCGTGGCGGGCCCGGTTCCAGCTCGCCGTGAGCTGGTCGACGATGACGCGCCAGGAGACGTCGTCGACCACCAGGCTGCTGGCCACGACGATGAGCGTCGAGCGGGCCTCGGGACCGCCGGTGAGCACGAAGTGGATGTTGCGGCCCTGTTCCGGGTCCAGCGCCGCCGCGGCCGCCTGAACCACGTCATCGATCGGCAGCGAAGTCTCGCCGCGCCGCGGGTCCAACCGGCGGAACGCCTCGCCGGTGCGCTCGGCGACCGGTGGGATACGCAGCATCGGCACGCCGTCGTCGTACTCCACCCGGACCCACAGCATCGGGTGCTGGTCGAGCAAGGCGGCCACCGCGCCGCGCACCGTCTCGGCGGAGCAGGTCTCCGGGACGTCGAGGGCGATGGCGCGCACCTCGATGCCCTGCTCCAGCATCCGCGCCGCTTCCGCGGTGAGGGGCAGCTCGCCCGCCTCGTCACCGGGGCCGCCCTCGACCGCGGCGGCGCGGGCCAGCGCGGCGACGGTGCGGCATTCGAAGACATCGCGCGGCGTGAACGTGACGCCGCGGGCGCGGGCGCGGGAGACCACCTGGATGGACACGATGCTGTCGCCGCCGAGAGCGAAGAAGTCGTCGTCCAGACCGACCCGGTCGATGCCGAGCACGTCGCCGATGACCTCGGCGATCACCACTTCGGCCGGGGTCAGCGGCGCGCGATAGGCGCGGGTTTCCATGGCCGGTTCCGGCAGCGCCTTGCGGTCCAGCTTGCCGACCGGGGTCAGCGGGATCGCGTCGAGCACCATGATCGCCGCGGGCACCATGTACTCCGGCAGCGTGCGCCCGATTCGCCCGGCCAGCGCGGCCGGGTCCACCGTCGCGTCCTGGGCCGGGAGCACGTAGGAGACCAGCATCGTCGCGCCGGAACCGGATTCGCGGCCGAGTGTGACCGCGAAGTCGACTTCGGGCTGGGCCGCCAGCGCGGCGTCGATCTCACCGAGCTCGATACGGAAGCCGCGCACCTTCACCTGGAAGTCGTTGCGGCCCACGTACTCCACGACCGGCACGCCCTCGGCCCGACGCCAGCGCACCAGGTCGCCGGTGCGGTACAGGCGCTCGCCGGGCGCGCCGTACGGGTCGGCGACGAACCGCGCGGCGGTCAGTCCCGGGCGCGCGTGGTAACCGCGGGCGAGCTGGATGCCGCCCAGATACAGTTCGCCCGCGACGCCTTCCGGCACCGGGCGCAGCCTGCTGTCCAGCACCAGCGACCGCATACCGCGGATCGGACCGCCGATCGTCACGGCTTCGCCGGGCCGCAGCGGGTCACTGATATTGGTCATGATGGTGGTTTCGGTCGGCCCGTAGCCGTTGTGGAAAGCGCGCTCCGCCGCGCCTGTCCACTTGGCCGCCAGGTCGGCGGGCACCACTTCGCCGCCCGCCACGATCGCCCGCATTCCCGTCAGCGCGTCCGGGTCGAGCGAGGCGAGCACGGACGGTGTGAGGAAGGCGTGCGTGACGTCCTCGGCGCGAATCAACCTGGCCAGTTCCTCGCCGCCGAAGGTCAGCGGTGGCGCCACCACCAGCGCGCCCGCGGCACCGATCGCGAGCAGCAGTTCCAGCACCGACGCGTCGAACGACGGGGACGCGAACGCCAGTGCGCGCGTGGACCGATCGAGCCGGTAGCGTTCCACCTGCTCGGCGCTGAAGTTCGCCAGGCCCGCGTGGGTGACCACGACGCCCTTGGGCAGACCGGTGGAGCCGGAGGTGTAGATGACGTACGCGGCGTTGTCGGCGCGCAGCGGTCCGCGCAGTTCAGCGGGCCGCAGCGGCCGGTCCGGCCGCGACGCGACGTCGAAGGTGAAGTCGGGATCGTCCAGGGCGACCCAGCCGCCGCGGGCCAGGGCGGGCAGGTCGACCAGCTCGGCGGTGAGCGTCACGCCCAGCGCGACGCCGGAGTCCGCGACCATGTGCGCGATGCGGTCGGCGGGATAGGTCGGATCGATCGGGACGAACGCGGCGCCGGTCTTGGCGACCGCCCACAGCGAGAGCACGTATTCGCCCGAGCGCCGGATCGCGATGGCTACCGCCACGTCCGGTCCCGCGCCGCGGTCGATGAGCGCGCGCGCCAATTGCGCGGAGGCGGCGTCGAGTTCGGCGTAGCTGAAGCTGCGGCCTCCCGCGACCACGGCGGCCCCGGCCGGGTTCGCGGCGACGGCGGCGGCCATCAGGTCCGGCAGCGTGCTCGGCGGCACCGCGGGCCCGCCGGTGCGCGTGATCAGATCGACGCGCTCGGAGTCGTCCAGGATCTCCAGATCGCCGACGGCGGTGGCCGGGTGCCGTGCGACGGCGGCGAGCATGCGGCGGAACCGGCGGCCGAACCCGGCTACCGTCCGCTCATCGAAAAGATCACGAGCGTACGTGAATTCGGCGGCGAGACCGGCTTCGGCGCCCGACTCGGTGCGCTGCTCGCGCACGGTGAGCAGCAGATCGAACTTGGCGGTGTCGGCGGACGCGTCGAGCGCGGTGAAGCTGAGCCCGGGCAGCTCGAAGCTGGTGGCGGCGAGGTTTTCGAACGACAGCGCCACCTGGAACAGCGGATGGCGACCCGCCGAGCGCTCCGGGTCCAGCGCCTCGACCAGACGCTCGAACGGGATGTCGGCGTTGGCGAAGGCGCGCAGATCGGTTTCGCGGTTGGCGGCCAGCAAATCGGTGAAGCCCAGACCGGGCGTGACCCGGGTGCGCAGCACCAACGTGTTGACGAACATGCCGATCAGATCGTCGAGTTCGGCTTCGCCGCGGCCCGCGACGGGGGTGCCGATGGCGATGTCCTCGGTGCACGACAAGCGAGACAGGAAGATGGCGAAGGCGGTGTGCACCACCATGAACAGCGTGGCGTTGTGCTGTCGCGCCAGCTCCGCCAGCGCGGCGTGCACGTCCGCGTCGACGACGAAATCGGTTTTGCCGCCCGCGAAGGACTGGGCGGGCGGGCGGGGGCGGTCCGTCGGCAGGTTCAGCTCGTCGGGCAGGTCGGCGAGTTCGGTCTTCCAGTAGGCCAATTGCGCGCCGGCGAGCGAGTCGGCGTCGTCATCGGCGCCGAGCACCTCGCGCTGCCACAGCGCGAAGTCGGCGTACTGGATGGGCAGCGGCGACCAGGACGGGGCCTCGCCACCGCCGCGCGCCGCGTAGGCCACCATCAGGTCCCTGGTCAGCGGGCCCATCGACCAGCCGTCCGCGCTGATGTGATGCGCGACGAACACCAGCACGTACTCGGTGCCCGCGAGCTGGAACAGCTTGGCGCGGAACGGGATCTCGCTGGTCACGTCGAAACCGGCCGCGACGATCCGCTGCACTTCGTGGGCGACGTGCTCGTCGCCGATCTGCGCGGGGGCCAGATCCACCGGCACCTCGTGCGGCGCGAGCACCTGCTGCACCGGGCCGTCCGGCGTCTCCGGGTAGACCGTCCGCAGGATCTCGTGGCGCGCGACGATATCCGCGACCGCCTGCTGCAACGCGTCGACGTCGAGGTCACCGGACAGGCGGATCGCGGCCGGGATGTTGTAGACCGAGGCCGAGGTGTCGAACTGGTTGAGGAACCACATGCGCTGCTGCGCGAACGACAGCGGGATGCGGTCGGGCCGTGGCCCGGCGACCAGCGGAGTGCGCTTGCGCTCACCCGGGGCCCGTTCGATCTTGATCGCCAAACCGGCGACAGTGGACGCCTCGAACAGCACCCGCACCGGGACCCGGGTGTCCAGCGCAGCGCCGATCCGTGCGGCGACCTGCGTCGCCAACAGCGAGTTACCACCGAGCGCGAAGAAATCGTCATCGGCACCGACACGCTCGACACCGAGCACTTCGGCATAGACCGCGGCGACGATTTCCTCGATCGGCGTCGACGGCGCACGGAAAGCCTGAACCTCGAACTCCGGCTCCGGCAACGCCTTCCGATCCAGCTTGCCGTTGACATTCAACGGCAACGCATCCAACACCACGAACGCCGACGGCACCATGTACGACGGCAGCGCCGCCGACAGCGCGGACTTCGCCCCCGCCACGTCCACATCGCTGTCAGCTGGGACGAGATACGCCACCAGACGATCACCGGTCTTCGGATCCGACTTCGCGATCACCGCCGCCTGCGCGACCTGCCGCAAGGCCAGCAGCGCGGCTTCGATCTCACCCAGCTCGATACGGAAACCACGAATCTTCACCTGGAAATCCGTACGACCCCGATACTCCAGCTCACCCGCGCTCGTCCAGGCGACCAAGTCACCCGTGCGATACATCCGCGCACCCGACTCGAACGGATTCGCCACAAACCGATCAGCCGTCAAATCCGCCCGACCGCAATAACCCCGCGCCAACTGCGCACCAGCCAAATACAACTCACCGGACACACCCACCGGAACCGGGCGTAGTCGGCTGTCGAGCACATAGACCCGGCTGTTCCACTCCGGCGCACCGATCGGCACCGACACCTCGTCGGCCGCGGTGACCCGGTGGCTGGTGATCGACACCGCCGCCTCGGTCGGACCGTACAGGTTGAACAACTCGGTACGCGGATGCTCCCGCAGCAACCGCTGCGCCACCGCACCCGGCAGAGCTTCACCGATCGCCAACACCCGTCGCGGCCACCAGCCCGCCGCCGCGTCACCCGCGGACGCCCGGTGCGCCAGCAGCGCATCGAGCATCGACGGCACCACATGCAACGTCGTGACCGACTCCCGCGCCATCAGCTCGTTCAGGTAGGCCGGGTCCCGATGACCATCCGGTGCCGCGATCACCAGCCGCCCACCGCACACGGCGGCCGACCAGAACTCCCACACCGACAAATCGAATGTCGCCGCCGTCTTCAGCAACACCGCGTCGTCGGGTGTCAGCTCGAATTCGGCGGTCTTCCACAGTAATTGGTTGACAACGGCGGCATGCGGCACGGCGACACCCTTCGGGCGGCCGGTCGAACCCGACGTGAAAATCACGTATGCCGTGTTCTCCGGCCGCAGCGGCGCGATCCGCTCGCTGTCGGTGATCGGCCCGCTCGCCATCTCGCTCAGCTCGAGGTCTTCCAGCCGCACCACGGGGGCGACATCGGTCTCGAAGGCGGACTCGGCATCGGTCAGCACGCACACAGGCTGAGCGGTCTCCAGGACGTACTCGGTCCGGTCCGCGGCTTGGCCGGGGTCGACCGGCACGTATGCGCCACCGGCCTCCGACACCGCGTACATCGCCACGACCAGGTCGATCGATCGGCGCAACGCCAGCGCGACCCGGGATTCGGGCCCGACGCCCAGCGAGATCAGGTGGCGGGCTAGGCGATTCACGCGGGCGGCCAGCTCGGCGTAGCTCAGCTCCGCGCGTTCGCCCTCGGGGCGGTCCGCGACCAGTGCGACCGCCGCGGGCGCCGCCGCGATCGATCGCCGCAGCAGCGATCCCAGCGTCGCGGCCGGTTCCACCGGGTGCGTCGTGTCGTTCCATCCGGCGAGGTCGGTGCGCTCGGTATCGGCGAGGATGTCGATGTCCCCGACCGGGACCGTCGCGTCGGCGACCACGGCGGACAGAACTCGCGCTAGTCGGTCGGCGAATCCCTGTACCGTTCTCGCGTCGAAAAGGTCCGTCGCGTAGGTGAAGAAGCCACCGATACCGGCGGGCGCACCCGACTCGTCATACGCATCGCCGACGATCAAGTGCAGATCGAACTGCGACACAGCCAAATCGGCGTCGACACCGGCCACCGTCAAACCGGGCAGCTCCAACGCGGTACGCGCGATGTTCTGGAACGACAAACCCACCTGGAACAGCGGATGACGCGCCGTCGACCGCGGCGGATTCAGCACCTCCACCAACCGCTCGAACGGCACGTCGGCGTGCGCGAACGCCTCGAGATCGATATCCCGCTGTCGCGCGAGTACCTCCGCGAACGAAACGCCTCGGTCGATCCGGGAGCGGAACACGACCGTGTTGACGAACATGCCGATCAGATCATCGAGTTCGCGCTCACCACGTCCGGCGACCGGCGTACCGACCGCGATGTCGTCCGAGCCGGACAACCGGGCCAGCAACACCGCGAAGGCCGTGTGCACCACCATGAACAATGTGGCGCCATGCGCACGGGCGAGGTCGACCAGTCCGGCATGCGTCGCCGCGTCGATCCCGACATCCACCCGCGCACCGGCCAGCGAAGCCATAGCGGGCCTGGGTCGGTCTACAGGCAACTCCAGCACGTCCGGCAGATCCGCCAACTGCGCACGCCAGAACCCGATCTGCTGGGCGGCGATCGACTCCGGATCGGTCTCCTCCCCCAGCACCGCACGCTGCCACAACGCGTAGTCCGCGTACTGCACCCGCAACGGCGACCACCCCGGCGCCGCACCCGAGGTGCGCGCCGCGTAAGCGGTCATCACATCCCGCACCAACGGACCCATCGACGACGCGTCGGCGGCAATGTGATGCACCACCACGGCGAGCACGTATTCGTTCGGCGCATCAGCGACGTCCAGCAGCCGCACGCGCACCGGCACTTCGGCCGTCACATCGAAGGGTGTGGCCGCGAGCGCATAGACCTCGCCAGCGACCTCCGCGGCGCCGATCGGGTGCGCCGCCACGTCCAGTGTCACCTGTCCCGCGGCCAGCACCACCTGGACCGGGCCATCCGGAGTCTCCGGGTACACCGTCCGCAGCACCTCGTGCCGCGCGACCACGTCGTGCAGCGCCGCGCCCAGCGCCCGCACGTCCAGCGCACCGGTCAACCGCAACGCGAACGGCAGGTTGTACGCGGCCGAACCGATCCGGTCGCCGGCGTCCGCGGACTGATCGAAGCGGTTCAGGAACCACATCCGCCGCTGCGCCAACGACAACGGCAACCGCTCCGGACGCGCGATACTGCCCAGCTCGACACCGCGCTCGCCATGTGCCCGCGACTCGATCGCCGCCGCCAGCGCCGCGACCGTTGGCGTCTCGAACAACGCCCGCACCGGCACCCTGGCGCCCACCGCGGCGCCCAACCGTGCCACCACCTGCGTGGCGACCAGCGAATTGCCACCGAGCGCGAAGAAATCGTCATCCGCGCCCACGCGCCCCAGCCCCAGCACCTCACCGAACACTCCCGCCACGATCTCCTCGACGGGCGTGACCGGCGCACGGAATTCCCGCGCGGTGAAGGTTGGTTCGGGCAGCGCCTTGCGGTCCAGCTTGCCGCTGGGATTCAGCGGGAACTCCGTCAGCGCGACGATCGCGGCCGGAACCATATAGGTGGGCAGCATTTCGCCGATCGCGGCGAGCAATGCGGCCTGCTCGATCGATTCGCCTGGCGCGGGAACCACGTACGCCACCAATTGGTCGCCCAGCGACGACGACGCGACCACCGCCACCGCCTGGCTGACCGACGGCTGCGCCAGCAACGCCGTCTCGATCTCCCCCAGCTCGATCCGCTGACCACGGAACTTCACCTGGAAATCGGTCCGGCCTAGATAATCGAGCCGCGGCGGCAGCTCCTCGGTCGCGGCGCGCCACACCACCAGATCACCGGTTCGGTACATCCGCTCACCGATGCCGAACGGGTTGGCCAGGAAGCGGTCGGCGGTGAGATCGGGACGACGCACATAACCGCGGGCCAATTGGTCACCGGCGAGGTAGAGCTCGCCAGGAACACCCGCGGGCACGGGTTGCAGGCGCGAATCCAGCACGTACACCTGGGTGTTCCACTGCGGCACACCGATCGGGACGGACCGCTTGTCGGCGGCCATGGCGGGCCAGTAGGTCACCGACACCGCCGCCTCGGTCGGGCCGTAGAGGTTGTGCACCGCCGCGTCCGACATCGCACGCACCGCGGCGACGGTCTCCGGCGGCAGCGCCTCGCCGATCACGAAGATGTCCCGCAGGCTGGGGCACGAACCGGGCGCGGTGTGCGCGGCGAATACCGTCAGCATGGAGGGCACGAAATCGGTGACGGTGACGCCATGTGCCGCAATGGTTTCCGCGACGTAGACCGGGTCGCGATGTCCGTCGTGGGTCGCGATGACGAGCTTCGCGCCCACGCGCAACGGCATGAAGTAGCCCCACAGCGACACGTCGAACGTGGTCGCCGTCTTTTGCAGGTACACGTCATCGGGATCGAGCGGATACGCCGCGAGCATCCAGCTGATCTGGTTCTGAATCGCATGGTGGGAGATCGCGACGCCCTTGGGGCGGCCGGTCGAACCCGAGGTGAAGATCACGTACGCCGGATGGTGCGGCAACACCGGACGCACCAATTCCTCGGCGCGCACCGGCGAATCGTCGAATCGATCCGGGTTCACGGCGTCCAGGAGCAAGACCGCGGTGCCTTCGGGCACGTCGACCGCGTCGGCGGAGGTGGTGAGCACGCAGACCGGCTGGGCGGTCTCGAGAATATGCGCGATGCGTTCGGCCGGATGATCCGGGTCCAATGGCACGTACGCCCCACCCGCCGTCACGATCGCGTACATCCCCACCACGAGATCCAGCGACCGCCGAACCGCCAAACCGACCAGCGACTCCGCGCCGACGCCCTGCGAAATCAGCAACCGGGCCAGACGGTTCACCCGCGCGTCGAACTCGCGATAAGTGAGTTCCGCGCCCTCGTGGACCACCGCGACCTCGTCCGCATACGCGTCCACGATCCGCCGATAGCCGTCCAGCAGTAGTTCTTCCGGCACCGGATACCGGGTGTTGTTCCATTCGAGCAGCATGCGCTCGCGCTCGGCCGGAGCCAGCAGATCGATCGCGCCGATCGGCTGATCCGGTTCCGCGGCGACCGTGGCGAGCAACCGCTGCAACCGCCAGGAGAACTCGGCGATCGTCGCCTCGTCGAACAGGTCGGTGGCGTAGGTGAACATCGCCGTGAACCCGGCGGCGTCGCCTTCCGCGCCCGGCACCACCGTCAATTGCAGGTCGAATTTCGCTACGGCAGCACCCAATTCCACCGTCCGCGCAGACAAGCCCGGCAGATCGATCTCCGGCCTGCTCATGTTCTGGAAGAACAGCGCCACCTGGAACAGCGGGTGGTGCGCCTGCGACCGCACCGGGTCCAGCACCTCGACCAGTCGCTCGAACGGCAGCTCGGCATGCGAGAACGCGGCCAGATCCGTCGCTTTCGCCTGCTCGAGCAGGGTGCGGAAGGACGCGCCCTGGTCGATCCTGGTGCGCAAAACCAGCGTGTTGACGAACATGCCGATCAGTCCGTCGAGTTCCCGCTCGCCGCGACCGGCGACGGGCGTGCCGATGGTGATGTCGTCTGTGCCGGTGAGCCGGGCGAGCAGCACCGCGAACGCGCTGTGCAGCACCATGAACTCCGAGGCGCCCGCACTGTGCGCCAGTTCGGCGAGTCCGCGGTGCACCGAAGCGTCCACCGCGAAGGTGTACTCGGCGCCCCGCCCGGACGCGACGGGCGGGCGCGGGCAGTCCGAGGGTAGGTCGATCCGGTCGGGAATGCCCGCCAGGGTGCGACGCCAGTACGCGATCTGCGCTGCCGCCACCGAATCCGGGTCGTTCTCGTCGCCGAGCACGGCGCGCTGCCAGAGCGTGTAGTCCGCGTACTGCACCGGCAGCGGGGCCCACGCGGGCTTCGCACCGTTGCGCCGGGAAAGGAAGGCGCTGAGCAGATCCCGCAGGAACGGCGCGACCGAGGCGCCGTCGGCTGCGATGTGGTGCACCACCACCACGATCACGTGGTCAGCTGGGCCGAGCTCGGCCAGCGCGATACGCAGCGGCACCTCGGCCGCGACATCGAAACCGGTCAGCGCCAATCCGCGCACCCAGTCCAGCAGTTCGTGCTCGGCGACCGGTTTCGGCGCGAGATCGGGCACGGCGCGGGAGGTGGGCACGACCACCTGATAGCCCGTGCCGTCCACCGCCGGATACATCGTCCGCAACGTCTCGTGACGCTCGATCACATCCGCGACCGCCGCCTGCAACGCCGCAACGTCCAACGCACCGGACAACCGCACCGCGAACGGAATATTGTCGGCGGCCGAATCGGTATCGAACTGATTCAGGAACCACATCCGCTGCTGCGCGGGCGACAACGGCACCCGATCCGGACGCTCCACCGCCACCAGCGCACGCCGGTCTCCCGCGCCCTTCATCGGCTCCAGCCGCGCGGCGAGCCCGGCGACGGTGGGCGTCTCGAACACCAGGCGGGCAGGCACCCGCGCGGCGATGGCGGCCCCGATCCGGGCCGCGACCTGCGTCGCGATCAGCGAATTGCCGCCGAGCTCGAAGAAGTCGTCGTCCGCGCCGACCGGCGCACCCGGACCGAGCAGTTCGCCGAACACCTCGGCCACCAGCTCTTCCAGCGGGCCGACCGGCGCGCGGTACATCTTGGTCTGCAAACGCGGCACCGGCAGGGCCGCGCGGTCCAGCTTGCCCACCGGCGTCAGCGGGATCTTCTCCAGCACCATGACCACCGTCGGCACCATGTGCGCGGGCAGGCTTTGCTCGGCGAAGGCGGCCAGTTCGACGGCGTCGGCGACCATTCCGGGCGCGGCGTGCACGTAGGAGACGAGAATCGTGGCGCCGCTGTCCAGGTCGTGCCCGACGGTGACGGCGAAGTCGACGCTCTGGTGCGCGGCCAGCACCGCGTCGATCTCACCCAGCTCGATGCGGAAACCGCGAATCTTCACCTGGAAGTCGTTGCGACCCAGATACTCCAACTCGCCGTCCGCCGTCCAGCGCACCAGGTCGCCGGTGCGATACAGCCGCGAACCGTTCGCGTCGAACGGGTTCGCCACGAAGCGGGACGCGGTCAGTCCGCGTCGTTCGTGGTAGCCACGGGCCAGCTGGGCGCCGGTGATGTACAGTTCGCCGACCACGCCGCTCGGGACGGGGACCAGGCGTTCGTCCAGCACGTATTCGGTGACGGCCCGGATCGGCGCACCGATGGTCACCGGCTCGCCCGGCACCAGCGGCGCGCTGATGTTGGTCATGATCGTGGTCTCGGTCGGCCCGTACCCGTTGAAGAACTCGCGGGTCCGCCCACCGGAGACCGGCAGCACCCAGCGCCGGACCAGTTCGGGCGGGCACGCCTCGCCACCGGCGACCACCACGCGCAGCTCGTCGAGCCCGGCCGGGTTCACCGAGGCGAGCGCCGCGGGCGTGACGAAGGCGTGGGTGACCGCCTCCCTGCGCACCAGGCAGGAGAACTCCTCGCCGCCGAACACAGTGGGGGAAGCGACCACCATCGTGGCGGCGCCACCCAGCGCGAGCAGCAGCTCCAGCACCGACGCGTCGAACGAGGGCGACGCGAAATGCAATGTGCGCGACGCACTCGTCACTCGATACCGGTCGCGCTGCTCCGCGCAGAAACTCGCCAGCCCCGCCTGGGTGACGACCACGCCCTTCGGTTTGCCGGTGGACCCGGAGGTGTAGATGACGTAGGCCGGATGTTCCGCCCGCAGCGGGCGCACTCGATCGGCGTAGGTCACCGGGTCGGCGGGAAACTCCTCCAGCCGCCGCGCGCACTCGGCGGTGTCGATGGACAGCCACTCCACCCGGTCGGGCAAGTCGGCGCGGACCTCGTCGACGGTCAGTCCGAAGACCGCGCCGGAGTCGACGATCATGTGCTCGACGCGATCGGCGGGGTAGTTCGGATCGACCGGGACGAATCCGGCGCCGGTCTTCGCGACCGCCCAGACCGCCACCACGGAGTCGATCGACCGCGGTATCCCGACCGCGACCAGGTCCTCGGGGCCGACGCCACGATCGATGAGCAGCCGGGCCAGGCGGGTGGACCGCTCGTCCAACTCGGCGTAGCTCAGCGTGGCCAGCGTGCTGGTGGCGTCGGCGAAGAGCACCGCGGTTCCGCTGGGGTTCGCCTCCACCGCGGTGGCCATGAGCTGCGGCAACGTGATGACGCGTGGTCGGCGGGTCCGGGTCGGGCGCACACGGGCCGGGCGGGTCATGCGTGCACCGCTCCCGCAGTCTCGTCATACCGCTGCCGGACCGCCCGAACCATCGAGATGCCTCACCCTGTCTGTTGTTGCCACGCACTCCCGCCCTCATGATCATCGAACGCGCGCATACCGATCGTTACGTAATCCGCCGCGGCACGGCCGAGCGCGACGGACCCACGAGCTCCCGGAGAGCGGGCGAGTGCTTGCGACGATTATTCCCTCCCGGCGCGGGATTGGTGTCGCGAAGCCGTCAGGGCCGGGCCCAGCGGTGGCCCGGCCCGGCGACAGGTGCGCCGCCGCGCCTACTCCGGCGGATCAAGCAGACCGGCGAGCTGGGGACCGATCTCGGCAAGCGCCTCGGGAGAGGCCATTTGCTGATGAGTCGCGTTGATCGGTCTGTCGATGATGTCCCCAGCCACATACGGCTGCCATTGGGTCGCTGCCGCGCGCAGATCGGCTTCGGTCTGCCCCGGGCCGCCGATACCGGCGCTGAAGTACTCGAGCGTGCCGCGGTACACCTCGGGGCGGTGTTCGGCGATCAGCTCGACCGAGCGCACCGCACTGCGGTAGATCCGCCGCAGCCGCTCCTTGGTCAGCACGGCCAGCTCGGGCGGGATCGACGCGTGCAACGAGTCCAGCGCCTCCTCGCTGAGCTCGTGGATGTCGCCGTCCTCGGAGATCGCGTCCCCGCCGATGCCGAGTTCGGCCAAGCCCTGACGGATCGTGCCGCGGAAGTCGGAGACGTCCACGTCCGGGTAGCTGTCCAGCATGGCCAGCAGCGACACCTGTTCGCCCGCCGCTTGCAGCTCGGTCGCCACCGCGTGGGCCACGACCCCGCCCAACGACCAGCCCAGCAGCCGGTACGGCCCCTCGGGCTGCACGGCCCGGATCTCGGCGACGTAGCGGCGAGCCATCTCGGTGAGCGAGCCGGGCAGGTACCCGTCTTCGGAAAGGGCAGGCGACTGGATGCCGAGGATGGGCTGCTCGGTGGGCAGGAACCGGGCCAGACCCACGTAGCTCCACGACAATCCGTACATCGGGTGCAGGCAGAACAGCGGATCCGCTGTCCCCTCCGCCCGGATCGGCAGCAGCACCCCGAGTCCGTCGTCCGGATCGGGGCCGAAGTCGTAGCCCTGCGCGATCGCCGCCTCGATCCGGGCGCTGAGTCCCGCGACGGTGGAATCGGTGAAGAACCACTGCACCCGGACCTCGGCGCCGGTCACCCGGCGCAACCGGCTCACCGCCTGCGTCGCGACCAGGGAATTGCCGCCGAGTCCGAAGAAGTCGTCGTCGAGGCCGACCTCGGCGACGCCGAGGACCTCGCCGAACACTCCGGCGACGGCCTGTTCCAGCGGTGTGCCCGGCGCACGGAATCGCGCCTGCTCGAGCACGGGTTTCGGCAGCGCCGCCCGATCGAGCTTGCCGTTGGCGTTCAACGGAAGCGCGGGCAGTTCGATGATCGTGGACGGCACCATGTACGACGGCAGCTCCGCCGCGAGAGCCGCGCCGAGCCGCTGGGTGTCGATGGTGTCGTCGGCGCCGACGACATAGGCGGCGAGGCGATCACCCGCGCTCGGATCCGAATGGGCGACCACCGCGGCGGCCGCGACCGCGTCCTGGCGCAGCAGCGCCGCCTCGATCTCACCGAGTTCGATGCGGAAACCACGGATCTTCACCTGGAAGTCCGTACGACCCCGATACTCCAGCTCACCGTTGCTGTTCCACGCCGCCAGGTCACCCGTGCGATACATCCGAGCACCCGGCTGGAACGGATTCGCCACGAAACGATCCGCAGTCAGATCCGGACGACCGAAGTAACCCCGCGCCAACTGCGCACCAGCCAAATACAATTCACCCGACACGCCGTCCGGCACCGGCCGCAGGCGGGAATCCAGCACGTAGACCTGGCTGTTCCACTCCGGGACACCGATCGACACCGATGTCTCGTCCGCGAGCGTGACCGGATGGCTGGTGATCGACACCGCCGCCTCGGTCGGCCCGTACAGGTTGTACAGCGCCACCTCGGGATTCGCGGACAGGAAACGCCGCGCGGTCGCGGCGGGCAATGCCTCGCCGATGGCGAGCACCCGCCGCAAGGACGCGGGCAGGCGGCCCTCCGATTCGGTCAGCAGCGCGTCGAGCATGGACGGCACCACGTGCAACGTGGTCACCGCGGCGTCGCTGATGAGGTTGTTCAGGTACGCCGGATCGCGATGCCCCTCGGGCGAAGCGATGACCAAACGGCCACCGGACACCGCCGCCGACCAGAACTCCCACACCGAAAGATCGAATGTCGCCGCCGTCTTCAACAGCATCGCGTCGTCGGATCCCAACCCGAACTCGGCTTGCTTCCACAGCAACTGGTTGACGATCGCGCCGTGCGAGACGGCGACACCCTTCGGCCGACCCGTCGAGCCCGACGTGAAAATGACGTATGCCGTGTTGGCCGCCGTCAGAGCGCCGCGGCGTTCCTCCGGAGCGATCGGCCCGTCCGCGTAGCCCGACAGGTCGAGTTCGTCGATGCGCGCCACAGCAGCCGCGGCGGACCCGTCAGCGTTCTCGATGACGGCGGCGTCCAGCGGGTCGCGGCTCGTCGTCAACACCAGCGCCGGGGCCGCGGTGGCGAGGATGTACTCGATCCGCTCGGCCGGATGGTCCGGATCGATCGGCACGTACACCGCACCGGCTTTGGCGACCGCGTACATGGCGACCACGAGACCGACCGAGCGGCCGATGGCCAGCGCCACCCGTGCTTCCACGCCGATGCCTTGCGCGATCAGGTACCGGGCCAGTCGGTTGACCCGACGGTCGAGCTCGTCGTAGGTGAGCGTGCCGTCGCCCTCCGCATCGGAGACGAGGGCGATGGCCCCGGGTGTGGCGGCGACCGAGGCCTCGAGCAACGACACCAGCGTCGCGGACGCATCGACCTGGTGGTCCGTATCGTTGCGGCCCGACACCAGCTCGGTCAGTTCGGTCTCGTCCAGCCACGGCAGATCACCCACCGGCAGCGTGGGATCCGCCACCGCGGCGCGGATGATCCGCGACAGCCGGTCGACGAAGTCCTGCACCGTGTCCCGATCGAACAGGTCGGTGGCGTAGGTGATGAAGCCACCGATGCCCGCGGGGTTTCCGTCCTCGTCGTAGCCGTCGGCGACGATCAGATGCAGATCGAACTGCGAGAGCTGGGTGTCGATGGCGACGGTCTCGACCGACAGATCCGGCAGTTCCAGCGTGGCCCTGGCCAGATTCTGGAACGACAGACCCACCTGGAACAGCGGATGCCGCGCGGTCGAGCGCACCGGATTCAGCACCTCGACCAGTCGCTCGAACGGCACATCCGCGTTGGCGAAGGCCTGGACGTCCGTTTCGCGCTGGCGGACCAGCAGATCCGCGAACGACTCCGCCGAGTCGACCCGGCTGCGCAGGACCAGTGTGTTGACGAACATGCCGATCAGCTCGTCCAGGACCGCCTCGCCACGACCGGCTATCGGCGTGCCGATCGCGATGTCCTCCGCGCCCGCCAAGCGGGACAACAGGACAGCGAACGCGGTGTGCACGACCATGAACAGGGTCGCGCCCTCGGCCCGGGCCAGCTCCAGCAGCGCCCGGTGGGTCTGCGCGTCGATCTGCACGCCGACCTTGCCACCGGCGAAGGACTGCATGGGCGGGCGCGGTCGATCCGACGGCAGATCCAACTGATCCGGCAGCCCGGCCAGCGCGGTCTGCCAGTAGGAGATCTGCTGGCGCGCGAGCGAATCCGCGTCGTCCTCGCTGCCGAGCAGCTCCCGCTGCCAGACGCTGAAATCGGCGTACTGCACCTGCAGTGGCGCCCAATCGGGTGCCGCTCCGTTCGAACGCGCCGTGTAGGCCGTCATCACGTCGCGCGTCAGCGGGCCGACCGACCATCCGTCCGCGCTGATGTGGTGCACGGCCATGGCCAGCACGTAGGCGCGCTCGGCTCCGGCATCGTCGATCTCGAAGAGTTCGACCCGCAGCGGCACGTCGCTGGTGACGTCGAAGATGGTCGATACCACCTCCAGCACGGCCGATTCGATGTCCGCGGCGGCGATCCTCCGCACGGCCAGCTCCGGAACAGCCTGCGCCGGGGGCAGGATCACCTGGGCCGGGCCGAAGTCCGTCTGCGGGTAGATGGTGCGCAGGATCTCGTGCCTGCCGACCACGTCCCCGATGGCGGCCCGCAGCGCGGGCACATCGAGGTCACCGGACAGCCGCACCGCGACCGGCACGTTGTAGGCCGCGGATTCGGTGTCGAACCGGTTGAGGAACCACATGCGCTGCTGCGGGAGCGACAGCGGGATCAGCTCCGGGCGCGGTCCGGCCACCAGCGCACGGCGTCCGCCCGCACCGGCCTGCTGTTCTACCTTCCGTGCCAGCCCGGCCACCGTGGCTGCCTCGAACAGCAGCCGCACCGGCACCTGCGCGTCGAGCGCCGCGCCCAACCGGGCCGCCACCTGGGTGGCCAGCAGCGAGTTCCCGCCGAGCGCGAAGAAGTCGTCGTCGCGGCCGAGGTAGCTGGACCCGTCCGAGAGCCCGAGCACGTCGGCGAAGGTGTCCGCGACGATCTGTTCGATCGGCGTGGTCGGGGCGCGGAACACCGCCTTCTCGAACGTCGGCTCCGGCAACGCTTTTCGATCCAGTTTGCCGACCGGGGTCAGCGGGATCTCGTCCAGCACCACGATCGCGGCGGGCACCATGTGCGACGGCAGCGTCCGCGCGGCGTAGTCGGTGAGCTCGGCGGAATCGATGGAGCGGCCCCCGGCGGCGAGCACGTAGGACACGAGCGTTTTCCCACCGGCGGTGTCGCGGCCGAGTGTGACCGCGAACTCCACATCGTCGTGGCTGCTGAGCACCGCGTCGATCTCGCCGAGTTCGATGCGGAAGCCGCGGATCTTGACCTGGAAGTCCGAGCGACCGACGTAGTCCAGTTCCCACTCCGACGCCGGAACCCGATCGCCGGTCCGCGCGGCCGGATCGGCGTACCACCGCACCAGGTCACCGGTCCGGTACATCCGACTCCCCGGCTCACCCCACGGGTTCGCGACGAACCGCTCGGCGGTCAGCCGCATGCGGTTGTGGTAGCCGCGGGCCAGGGCGCCACCGGCCAGATACAGCTCTCCTACGACACCGGGCGGTACCGGGTTGAGCCGCTCGTCCAGCACCAGCGCCGACATGCCCGGCACCGGCTTGCCGATCGTGATGTGTCGCCCCGGGGTCAAGGTGGCGAACGACGCGGTGATCGTCGCCTCGGTGGGGCCGTACCCGTTGATGTACCGCCGCCCCGGCTGCCATTTGGCCAGCAGCTCGGGCGTGGTGACATCGCCGCCGACCTCGACGACCTCGAAGTCGTCCAGCCCGTCCGGTGCGACCGTGCCGAGCAGCGCGGGCGTGGTCATCGCGTGCGTCACCGCTTCGGCCTGCAACAGCTCACCCAGATCCGAGCCGCCGAGAATGGTCGGCGGCACGATCACCAGCGTCGCCCCGTTGGCGAACGCGCACAGCCATTCCTGCACCGACACGTCGAAGCTCGGCGAGCAGACATGCAGGAACCGGTGGTGCGGCTCGACGCCGTACAGCTCGGTCGAGTACTCGGTCAGGCTGGCAAGCCCGGCGTGGGTGACCGTGACGCCCTTCGGCAGACCCGTCGATCCGGACGTGTAGATCACGTACGCCGGATGACCGGTCATCAGCGGGGCGATCCGGTCCGCGTCGGTGACCGGCGTCGCGGGCTTGTCGGCCAGCAACTCGTCGGTGGCCGGGTCGTCCAGCACCAGCCATGCGACATCGTCGGGCAACCGGTCGACGTACTCGGCGCCGGTGAGCCCGATGACCGCGTGGGAATCGGTCACCATGTGCCGCACCCGATCCGCCGGATAGGCCGGGTCGACCGGCACATGCGCGCCACCGGCCTTGGCCACCGCCCACACGGCGGCGACCATCTCGTACGACCTCGGGAAGGACACCGCGACCAGCTTCTCCGGTCCGACGCCACGATCGATCAGCACCCGCGCCAATCGAGACGAGTACTCGTCGAGCTTGCGATAGGTGATCGACCGGCCCCGGTCCCGGACCGCGATCCGCCCCGGGCTGGACTGCGCACCGCGGGTCAACAGATCCGGTAGCAAGCCAGGCGTCAGCACGTGCTCGCCGTGCACGCGGGTCAGCGACGCGCGCTCGGCGTCGTCCAGCAGCGGCAGATCACCGACCGCGCGGTGCGGCGCGGTCGTGATTCCCTCGAGCAGCCGGGTGAACCGCTCGGCGAACACTCGCACCGTGGCGTCGTCGAACAGGTCACGAGCGAAGGAGAACTCCGCATACATGCCCGCGCCGTCGCCGTTGTCGCCTGCCTCCCGGATCGTGAGCGACAGATCGAACTTCGCGGTCTCGACATCGAAATCGACGGCCTCGACCCGTAATCCGGGCAGTTCGAAGCCGGAATTCGGCAGGTTCTCGAACGACAGCAGCACCTGGAACAGCGGATGCCGCGCGGTGGAGCGTTCCGGGTTGAGGATTTCCACCACCCGCTCGAACGGGATGTCCGCGTGCGCGAATGCCTCCAGGTCGGCGTCCTTGGCCCGCGTGAGCAAGTCGCCGAAGGCGTCGTCGCCCCGCACCTGCGTGCGCAGCACCAAGGTGTTGACGAACATGCCGATCACGTCGTCGAGTTCGGCCTCGCCGCGACCGGCGATCGGCGTGCCGATGGCGATGTCACCGGTGCCGGACATGCGGGCCAGGAACAGCGCCAGCGCGGCGTGCACGACCATGAACATGGTGGCGTTGTGCTCGCGAGCCAAGCGGGCGAGTCCCGCGTGCACCTGCGCGTCGATCGTGAAACCGATCTTGCCGCCCGCGAACGACTGCGCGGCCGGGCGAGGCCGATCCGTCGGCAGATTGAGCTCGTCGGGCAGATCGGCCAGCGCGGTGCGCCAGTAGTCCGCCTGCTGCGAGATCAGACTCTCCTGGTCGCCTTCCGCACCGAGGACCTCGCGCTGCCAGATGCTGAAATCCGCGTACTGCACCGGCAACGGCGCCCAACCGGGTGCCGCGCCGCCGCTTCGGGCGGCATAGGCCAGCATCAGATCACGGACCAGCGGCCCCATCGACCAGCCATCCGCGCTGATGTGGTGCGCGACGAACACCAGGATGTATTCGGTTCCGCTGAGCTGGAACAACTCGGTGCGGAACGGAACCTCCACCGTCACGTCGAAACCTGCGACGACAGACCGTTGCACTTCTTCGGCAACGCGGTCCGCGCCGAGCGGCACCGGCGTCAGGTCGACCGGAACCTCGCGTGGTTCCAGGATCCGTTGCACCGGTCCATCGGAGGTCTGCGGGTAGATGGTGCGCAAGATCTCGTGACGCGCGACCATATCCGTGATCGCCGATTGCAGTGCGGCGACGTCGAGGTCGCCGGTCAGCCGGACGGCTACCGGGATGTTGTTGACCGCCGAAGCGGTGTCGAACTGGTTGAGGAACCACATCCGCTGCTGCGCCAACGACAACGGGATCCGCTCCGGACGCGGACCAGCCACCAGAGCACGACGCCCACCAGCACCCGCATGCTGCTCCACCTTCGCGGCCAAACCAGCCACGGTCGAGGCTTCGAACAACACCCGCACCGGCACCCTGGCATCCAACGCCGCACCGATTCGCGCGGCGACCTGCGTCGCCAACAGCGAATTACCACCCAGACCGAAGAAGTCGTCATCCGCGCCGACACGCTCGACACCCAACACCTCAGCGAACACCGAGGCCACGATCTCCTCGATCGGGGTCGACGGGGCACGGAAGGCTTGAACCTCGAACTCCGGTTCCGGCAACGCCTTGCGATCCAGCTTGCCGTTGACATTCAACGGCAGAGCATCCAACACCACGAACGCCGACGGCACCATGTACGACGGCAAACCCGCAGTGAGTTCGGACTTCACCTGCCCCACATCGACACCCGCTGCGGCATCGGCCGCGACCAGGTACGCCACCAGCCGGTCACCGGTCTTGGGATCGGACTTCGCGATCACCGCCGCCTGCGCGACCTGCGGCAACGCCAACAGCGCCGCTTCGATCTCACCCAGCTCGATACGGAAACCACGAATCTTCACCTGGAAGTCCGTACGTCCCCGGTATTCGAGTTCGCCGGTGGCGTTCCACGCGACCAGGTCACCGGTGCGATACATGCGCGCACCGGGCTGGAATGGGTTGGCCACGAACCGGTCAGCGGTCAGATCCGCACGACCGAAGTAACCGCGGGCCAGCTGTGCGCCCGCCAAATACAGCTCACCGGAGACACCGTCCGGCACCGGACGCAACCGCGAGTCCAGCACATAGACCTGGCTGTTCCACTCCGGCACACCGATCGACACCGACGTCTCATCGGCCAGGGTGACCCGATGGCTAGTGATCGACACCGCCGCCTCGGTCGGACCATACAGGTTGAACAACTCCGTACGCGGATACTCCCGCAGCAACCTCTGCGCGACCGCACCCGGCAATGCCTCACCGATCGCCAACACCCGCCACAACGAATTCGGCATCCCGGCCGTGATCAACGCATCCAGCATCGACGGCACCACATGCAGCGTGGTCACCCACTCCCGAGCCATCAACTCGTTCAGATACGCCGGATCACGATGACCATCCGGTGCGGCGATCACCAGCCGACCACCACACACCGCAGCCGACCAGAACTCCCACATCGACAAGTCGAACGTCGCGGCTGTCTTCAACAGAATCGCGTCCGCGGCGTCGAGACCGAACTCGACGGACTTCCACTGCAACTGATTGGCAATCGCACCGTGCGGCACCGCCACACCCTTTGGACGCCCCGTCGAACCAGACGTGAAGATCACATACGCCGTATTCTCCGGCCGCAACGGCACCACACGATCCGCATCAGTCACCGGCGAAGCATCGACCTCATCGAGTTGGAGTTGGTCGATCCGCACCACCGGCGCGACATCCGTCACGAACTCCGCGTCCGCATTGGTCAACACACAGACCGGTGCCGCGGTCTCGAGGATGTAGTCGGTCCGATCGGCCGGATGACCCGGATCGATGGGAACATACGCCGCACCGGCTTTCGCGACCGCGTACATGGCGACCACGAGATCCACCGACCGGCGCAGAGCCAGCACTACCCGGTCCTCGGCACCGATCCCCCGCCCGAGCAGATTGCGCGCCAGTCGATTGACGCGAGCATCCAACTCGGCGTAGGTCAACTCCACGCGCCCGGCGTCTGCCGGAGCATCACCGACCAGTGCCACGGCCTTCGGATCAGCGGCGACGGTAGCGTCCAGCAGCGACACCAACGTCGCGGACGTGTCCACCGCCTGCTCGGTCGCATTACGCCCGGAGATCAGCACGGTCCGCTCGGCCGCGTCCAGCAGCTCGAGATCACCCACCGGCGTACGCGGCGCGGCGATGATCCCACCGAGCAGACGCGCGAACCGATCCACGAAACCCTGCACCGTCTCGTGATCGAACAGATCCGTCGCATAGGTGAATACACCGGTGACGCCAAGAGGCTCACCCGCATCGCTGTAGTGGTCGGCTGCGATCAGGTGCAGATCGAACTGCGACAACTCGGTATCGATATCCAACCCCGACACACTCAGACCCGGCAGCTCCAACGCCGCCTGCGCCAGGTTCTGGAACGACAAACCC
>NZ_BAGF01000014.1 GCF_000308755.1 Nocardia pneumoniae NBRC 100136 | reverse complement strand
GGTGCCCTTCTCGTTCTGCACGTCCACCTTCTTGAGGAGGTGGTCGTCGACAAACGGGCCTTTCTTGAGGCTGCGTGGCATTTCTTACCTCCTCCTTCAGCGCTTCTTGCCGGTCTTGCGGCGGCGG
>NZ_BAGF01000015.1 GCF_000308755.1 Nocardia pneumoniae NBRC 100136 | reverse complement strand
CGCGCGATTTCGTGACGGACCACGCGCAGACGACGGTTGTTGTCCAGCTGACCCGTCGCCATCTGGAAGCGCAGGTTGAACAGCTCTTCCTTGGATTCGCGCAGCTTGGCCACCAACTCATCTTCGGTGAGCTCGCGGAGCTCTGCGGCCGGTGTTCCGGTAGCCATCAGAACTGCTCCTCCCTGGTGACGATCCTGCACTTCATCGGGAGCTTGTGCATCGCGCGGCGCAGCGCCTCACGAGCGGTCTCCTCATTCGGGTAGCTCATCTCGAACATGACCCGACCCGGCTTCACGTTCGCGATCCACCACTCCGGCGAACCCTTACCCGAACCCATGCGGGTCTCGGCGGGCTTCTTGGTCAGCGGACGATCCGGGTAGATGTTGATCCAGATCTTGCCGCCACGGCGGATGTGG
>NZ_BAGF01000016.1 GCF_000308755.1 Nocardia pneumoniae NBRC 100136 | reverse complement strand
TCGGGGTTCCCGGTTCATACTCTGATTCGAAGAGTACGACTTGCTGTTCTTCGTCGAGACTATCGGCTATGTTGCGGACAAATCTATTTACGATTCTGTTCTCGAAATTCGAGATCTCACTTTCCGCCAGACCTGAGGGAAGCTCGTTCGCCGCAACCGCCGCGAGGCTCCTGTCGAACCAGAATCTCGCTGACAGCCATCCCTGCTGGGTGGCGGTCATCGCTTCGAACTGCCGCTTGAACTCGGCGACACGAACCTGCTCCAGCGCCTGATACCCGGGATCGGACTCCGGTATGTCGCGCGAGCGCAATGTAGCCAAGATCCCGGCACGAATGCGGTTGAACCTGGTGCTCTCGACCAGGTCTCGGGCAACGCCGCGTAGCCACTGCCTGGCGTCCACACCGGTGGGAACGAGCCATCTCTCACGCTCAGCGAACTCGAACAGTTCGATGTTGATCTGCTGCGCCAACCGTGCCAGGCGACGGTTACTTCGATCGCCCAGCATGTCCAATATTTCCCAGAAGAACTGCTGACCGAACAGGCCACGCAGCCGCGCGAATGCCGTCTCGTCGCGACTCTGAGCGGCCTCCAGCAGCGCCGCCAGGTCCTCACCGCCACGCCTGCCCGGCCAATCCGGCCGGGCCCCCAACGGCTTGACCGGCCCCCGCGGCGCGGGCTCCTCCTCAGGCGCCAGCGGCAACTCCGCTCGACCATCTTTGAAGAACGCCATGACGTGCACATCGCCCACAGCCACGCCAGCGCGCTGCACCCACTCATCCACCGCCGCAGCGCCCACGATCCAGCCGTCCTCGTCGGCGCCCGGATACGCATCGTCGAACGCCACCACCTCGCCGAGGAAGTCCTGCAGCTGCGGGAACTCCGCGACCAGCGCATCGTTCACCTCCACCACCGCAACCGCATGAGCGAAGTCAGCACCGACTTCCAACGCCCCGACGACGAGGCCCACATCGTTGCCGCGGTCACGCACCCGCGCCACCATCGCATCCAAGCCCTCGACCCCGGCCCCGGACGGCTCCTGCTGCCAGTTCGCGGCCAAACCCTTCGCGAACCGCGTGCCGAACAGGCCCTGGGAGGCGATCTCGCGGTCGTCGAGTGATTCCGGCCGCATCTTGGACGACTGCTCCGGGCCCGCAAAGGCCACGGCCACACGCTGCACCTTGACCCCACACAGCCGCTGCGGCGGATGGTTGTCGGTGTAGTCGTAATCGGCCGTGGCGGTCTCGATATCGGGGATGTCCCCCGCCGCGGGCCGCCCCTGCACCTGCGCCGCCCCCCGGGCCTGCGGCCGCCCGCCCATCGCCACAAAATCGGACTGCGCTTCCGTCGTCGCTGTCGCCCCACGACCCCGACGGCGCTGCCCCGCAACTCCGTCGGCCGGTGCCGGCGATCCCGTCGTCGACGAACCTCTGCTCCGGTGATACCAGTAACGGAGATCTTCGACCGCTTCGGCCACCTTGCGCCGCGCCTCGGCGCTGCCGCCCCCTCGAAGCACGCGGCTGACCACCGTCTGCGATACGCCCGCACGCGCGGCCACGTCGACCTGTTTGGCCTGGGGAACGAACTCGCCTGGAACAAATTGCCCGTTGGAGAAGTGACCGGGTGTGAACCTCTCCGCGACGAAGTCCGGATCGATCGCTGCCAGCAGTTCATCTGGAATCGGCTGGTATCCGAGCCATTGAGCCGCGACGAGGACGCGCTGTTCCTCTTCGGTGTACACCGGACTACGCCTACCGAGCACGGCGTCGACCGTCTGTCTGGGCACACCGGACAACTTGGCTACATCGACGACAGTGGGTTGCTGTGCCAACTCTCTATCGTCGAGGCCCAGGAAAGCAGCAACCAGGTCTGCCGCCTCGTCGGAGTCGACCCGCTGCGATGCGGCCGCCACCCCGGCGCGGTCGAGGCTCTCCGGAGAGGTCCCAAGCAGGTCTGCCAGCTGGACCCGCAGTGCCTGCAGCTGCTCGAACCCTCCTTCGCGCATCGACGAATACCAGTAGCCGAGCTCGTTGGCCGCTGCCCGCACACGCTGCGCGACCTCCGCGGAATGCCCGGGCTCGCCACGCAGCACCGCACTGACCACTGACTGGGTGACACCTGCTCGACGCGCCACCTGCTGCTGGGACGGTTGTTGGCGGAAGTGTCCTCGCACGAAACGGTCGTCAACGAAATGTCCGGGCGTGAATCGCTCCGCAAATGCGGCGTCGATAGCGCCCAAGAGGCGAGCCGGGATCCGGTAGCCCAACCACTGGGCGGCGACAAGGACCCGTTGCTCTTCTTCCGTGTACGACGGCCAGGCCCGGTCCAGTGCCCTGCGCACAGTGGCCTGGCCGACATCGGCCAATTGGGCCACATGGAACAGCGTGGGCGGTTGCACCGATTGCCACTCGTCGAGGGCGAGGAAACGACGTGCTGCTTCGGCCAACCGAGTGTGCTGTGCGTCGGTGCTGTCGCCGATCCGGTGCATCGCGGCCACCACCGCAGCACGATCGACCTGTTCGGTAGGCACTCCCAGCAGCTCGGCCAATTCCAGCCGCAGTACTCGAACCTGTTCCACATCGGCGACCTGCGGACGTGCGTACCAATAGCCGAGTTCGTCGGCAGCTGTGCGCACCCACTGCGCGTGGTCGCTGTCCGCTGGGATTTTTCCGCTGAGCACGTCGCTGACCACGGACTGGGTGACGCCTGCTCGTCGCGCCACCGCCGCCTGGGTCGGCTGCGGGTGGAAGTACGCAGGTACAAAACGGCCTTTGACAAAATGCGCGGGAACGAATTTCGTCGCCACGAACCGCGGATCAACGGCCGCAGCGAGAGCGGACGACATCGGATACCCAAGAATCCGTGCGGCGACGAGAACCCGTTGTTCGACTTCGGTGTAGACCGGTCCCCGCCTGCTCAGTATCGTGCCCGCGTGATTGCGGGGAACATCGGCCAATGCGGCCACGTCGGCGATCGAGGGCCGCCTCGGCAGTACGCCGAGCCGGGTTGCCGCATCCCGTACCTGCCGCCACGACGCCACGTTCACGTCCTCGCGCGCGAACACGCGACGCACAGTGTCTTCTGACACGCCCGCCGACTCGGCCAGGTCGGCTACGAACTGCTGGGGCAGCTGGATTCGGGCCAGAACCTGCGGCGGCAGCGGGAACCCGAGCCAGGTCGCCGCCCGCAGTACCGCCCACACCACGTCCGCTCCCACGCGGTCACCATTGAATACCCGGTGGACGCTGCTGATCGCCACCCCGGCTTCACCGGCAACTTCCGTCAGCGTTACCTTGTGCGGCGCGGACGGGCGGGACCTGATCTCCGGGGGAACCGCAATTCCGAGCATGTCGGCCGCCGCGAATACCCGTTGTCGCAGCTGAGCGGACACCTCGTAGTCCACGTCGGCGAAGATCCGGTTGACTGTCGTGTAGGACACCTCGGCCAAGGCCGCAACATCCCGCTTGGTGGCCTTTCGTTTCGACGGATGCGGCGCTGGCGGAATCTCATCCACGAGCTCGGGGGCGATCCGTCGTATCGCGCCGATCACGCGCGCACGGGTATCAGGATCCACCCAGAGCCCCCGGCGCACCCGCTGTACCGACGCTTTGGACAACCCGGCGGCACTCGCGATCCTCCGTATCGGCCACTCGACCGGCGGTCGCGCAATCGATTCCGGAAGCTCGAACCCGATCCGCGCAGCCGCCTCGGCGATCCGCCGCCATGTCGAGTAGTTGACCCGACCACCGTTGAGCAGATTGGCGATGGTGCCGCGCCACACACCGGCCTCGCGAGCCAACCGTGCCTGAGACGGCGTTACCGGAGGCGACACCACAATGGCTTCTGGAAGCTCGAGCCCGAGCCGAACAGCCGCTTCGGCGACGTTCCGTCGAGTCTCCTCGGACACCGGACGGCCGTCGAGCATGAACCGCAAAGTGTGCCTGTCCACTCCGGCTTGCTTGGCCAAAATGGTCCACTCGAACTTCGGAGCGGATTCGTGGATGGAGACTATTTCACCGTCTCGGAACTCGTATTCGAATTCCGTCATCGCGGCCATCACTCTTTCCCGAATGGAATCGGGAACCGACTCTCCCCTGGCCACCCGCAGCACAACGCGATACGACACTCTCGCGCGATGCGCAACGCGGTGCGGCGAGACCTGATCGGGCCGACGCTGCGGCCTGGCGACATCCTCCGCCAGGACGTATCCGATCCGATTCGCGGCCCGTACCACTTGGTCGTGCACCCGTGGGCTGACCGCTTTCTTGTTCAGCACAAGAATGACCGTTCGCAGCGGCAAGTCGGCCACAACGGCCAGATCCATTTCGGTGGGCGGCCTACCTGCATCGAGGAATGCTGCGACAGCCTTGTCCTGCTTTTCCTGGGGTGTCTCCGCCTCGGCAGCATCGATACCCGGGCTCGGCGCCTGATTTTGTTGCCCCTGGGCCTGTTCCGCCATCGACGCATCGGGGTGGGATGGGGCGAACAATTCGGCCAGGTGCGTCATCGCGGCGTGTCGATGGGAAGCCGCGGTGTTCCGAGTCACCATCATTGCCCGGCTCGCCTCGAGCAACGGCTGCCCTTGCAGGATTGTCAGGTAGGTGATGGCCTTCTGCTGTGCGGGGAGAGCGGCGACGGCACGCGCCAGTTTCGTGAGGTCCCCGGCAATCGCCTGCCCGAGTGTCGGAGACACCGCCGACAGCCGCTCTATCACATCCGCAACCAGTCGACTGTAGGCCGGGCCCGGTTCCGGAAGTCCGTTCAACCATCCTTCGATATCGACAACCGGCGGCTCCGGCACGTCGAGCAACGAAATCATCAAATAATCCGTCGCGACAGTCTCATACCAACTGGGAGTGGCCTCGACTCCCATGATTCGCAAGGCCCGCTCGGGAGGAAGCCCCCGCAGGAACCTGAGGTTGAAGTACTCACGCGAGCGGGCAGGAATCTCCTCCGCCGCGCGTCGCAGCTTCTCGAGGTCGCCTCCCAAGGCCGCCACGACCTCGGCAGGAAAGCGGGCGGCCACCAACCTGTTCAACAACTCGTATTGTGGAGTGCCTGGTGGCGGCAGCTCATGCAGCGAGATCCGGTACTCAGCGAAGACGGCGTCGGCCAGCGTGCGCGCCGCGGCTTTGTCCAAGATCTCCGCGGACGAGCCCGCACCCAGTCTCATAGCCCGGGACAGCGCGGCCTTCTCGGGAGCCTCGAGACCGTAGCGCTGTCGCAGCCACTCCCGGTGTGAGTCACGGAGACTGCTGTTCAAGGCATGTTCGATCGCGACCGGCGGCGCCGAGACCAAAACCTGGGCGCGCCATTCCGATGCGGCTGCCGCGTAGCTATCGTCCCCGCCCGCATCGGCACGCACCCGCTCCAGGGCAGCCGCGCGAACACGTTCCGCAATCCTGCGATCCACCGCTTTGCGCGCGATACCGAGCAGCCAGTCGCGGACATCCTGACCTTCAGGCGGGTTCCAGTTGTAGTGCGCCGCAGTGGCGAGCACGTCGTCGACGGCGCCGCGCGCCAACGACACGGCTTCCATGCTGCCGGTCATGGCCCGCACTTCCGGGAAGATCTGTCGACCGAAAACTTCTTGCAGGCGTCTCGACGCGCTCGACGCGGCAGAGCCACCCGCGCGCGCCGCGGCCAGCAACTGCGCCACCTCACCGCGCCCCGGCTGTTGCTGTCGGCCGATCAGGGTTCCCGGCTTGTCCCGGCCCGCAACTCCGGCTTCCGGCTGGTAGCGGACCTCCGGAGTGCCGTCGGCCTTCCGGATGATGGCGTAGGTCTTGCGTACCCCCTCTTTCCGTTGACCCTCGACGTGGTCGTGGGTTTCCTCCGTGGGTTCGGGACGCTGGATGTGGTTGCGCTCCAGCGCTTTGGCCCACGTCCAGTCGCGAACTTTCACGGTGCCGTCGGCGTCGACGAACATCTCGTAGGTGTGCGAGCCGACCGCGTTCGGGTTGTTCTCGTCGAACGATTGGTATTCATCGACCACCACGGCGGTCGCGCCGGGGCCGAGGGCACGCAGGTGATCGGCGATCTTGTCGTGGGCGGTCGCATCCTGGTCGGACTCGAAACCGTTCTCGTGCCAACCAGCTCGCAGCATGTCCTGGTATTCGTCCGCCGAGCGGCCGTCCAGCGTCTGCACGTCCAATGGCTCGGGGACCAGGTGGGGCCACCTGCGGTGCTGGGAGCGGGCCACGTTCGTGGTGCAGGTCGCCGGATGGCCCTCCAGCTCGTGTTCCAGCAACGGCAGGTCGTAGGAGGTGTCCGGCACCCGGTAGGCGGCCAGGTTGGCACGATCCACCGGTTCATGTGCGTCCCAGACGATATCGACATCTTCGAAGACGTACAGCGCCCGCGACAGGTTCATCGCGGCATCCGTCAAACCTGCCGCTTCCGGCAACGCGAAGACCTCGACATACGGCGCGGACATGCCGAGCGTTCGCCGAGGCTGCACGAGGCCGGGCAAGTCTTGGATCAGCTCCAACCCAGCGCTGTCGTCCGGCAGCTGGGCGGCGAAATACACCACCGACGCGTGCTTGCGGTAGGAATCGCTGCGGGCGTTCACGTCGAAGTCGTCGGCGGCATGGCCCAAGCCCTCCGGCAGCGACCCGCCGGTCACGCGGTCGACCACGGTCACGGTGACCCGGTTGGCGGTGTCGACATCGCCGAACGCGACCATCAACCGATCGGGTCGGCCGGATCCGCGCAGGCCGAGCGACAGCACGTGCACCGGCGGATGGCCGGGCAACGAGGCGGCGCGCTGTTCGGCGGCTTCCAGCTCTCGCACCCGCTGTCGCAGCAACGCAAGCCGGTCGCGTTCGGTTGGCGTGAGCGCGTCCTGCTGCTCCAGCGCTTCCAACGCCGAAATTTCCCGTCTCAGCAGCCTGCGGTTGGCGCGGTCACGCCACCGGGCCGGAACACCGGATTGGTCGGCGATCTTCTCCGGCGCGCCTTCCACCAGGATCCAACGCTCGTCCCAGCTCAACCGCTGCCATCGCGGGGCCATGTCGGCAGCGGTGTAGCTGCCGAAGTCGCCGAACTTCCGCTCCCACAGGTGCGCTGCCCGCGGGAACGCCTCGGGGTTGGGCGGGTCTTCCGGCAATACCTGCCGCTGCGATTGTCCGGCGTCCGGCTGTGGCGGTTGAGCCTGCTCCGCCCGGGGGGCGATATCGGTCCGGGTCCGGTGGCCGCCGCCCGGTGCGTCCGGCTCGAATCCGCCACGGTAGGAAGCGAATCGGTCGTCGTCGAACGCGTCGCGCACCAAGGCGGTGTCGGCGTCGTCGACGACCACGATGCGGATCTCCGGTTCGGGCGCGAGGCCGGGACGGCGTTCGGCACGCACACGGCGGTCTTCGATCAACCCGGCCAGGTCGCGGGCCAGCCGCTGCGGATCGGTACCCTGCCACACTGCTGCGGCGCGCGATCGGCGGCCGCCGCCGCGCTGCGGCAGGCCTTCCTGTTCGGCGAGGTGGTGGTTGGCCCGGCGCAGGCCCGCGCGCAGCGCCTCCGGGCTCGGCGTGCCCGCCGTGACGAACACCGTGATCTCGTCGGCGGTGGTCAGTTCATCGATCGACACGAACGAACGGTCGTCGATCAATTCGCCCAGCGGCAACGCGATCGGCCGGATCGACGCGGATCCGCTCAACTGGCCGGTCAACCGGTCGGCCCGGTTCAGCGCCGCCACAATGGCTTTCAGGCGCCGCACCTCGGCCCAGTCGAAGTTGTCGTGCCGTGCGCGCATCATCCAGGCGAGCCTGCGCAGCACCGCCGTCGTGCGGTGCGTGTCGACAATGCCATCGGTGTTGGCGATCAGGTCCGCGGCGTGCTCGGCAAGGGCACGCTTTTCCGGCTGGCTCAAGCTATTCCACAGTCCCGCGCCCGCAGCCGGTGTGAGGCCTTCCCGCTCGAACATCCGCCGCAACGGCGCGGCCGGATGGTTTTCGGCCTGGGGGTATTCGTACTCCGTCAGGTCGAACGCGGGCACTGCCCCATCCGCGCCCACCGCGACCGGCCGTTCTTCCACGACCGCTATCGGCACGTCGAGCTCTGTCACCAGCTGCTGGTGCGCCATCTGAATCACGTCGACGCCGTCGCCGTGGCCGACCAGCGTGATCCGCGGCGGCCCGTCGGGCCGGTCGGCGATCGCCGTCACCAAGTGGCGGGTCAGCGCGGCGGCATCGAGATCGTCGATGCCGACGTTGTGCGGCGCCCGATCGTTGACCGCATCATCGTCGTCGACCGGCAGCACGGCGATCAGCGCCGTGGATGGATCCCACAGCTGTTCGGCGGCAAAGACATCGACAATCGCTCCAGCGTTGTGGACGACCCCGGCGCGACTACGCGCGGTGTGCGCCACGTGCACCTGCAGGTTCTGTGCGGTGGCCGGGTTGCCGAACTGGAGCACGATTCGTCCCCGACCACCCTCGTCGGCCTCCTCATCGAAGGACAACAACAGCGCGGGTACGGTCCCAGCACGGGCGTGCACCTCATCGAGGGTGAGCTGCACCGCTTCCAGCTCGGTTTTGCGTTGCGCATCTGCCGGATCGAGCGGGCCGCGCACGGCGTCCAGCCGCTCCAGTTCCTGCCGCAATCGTTCTCGGTTGCGCGCGTCGATTTCCCCGGGCGACGCGTTGTCGTCCGGCGCCCTGGCGCCCAGATTGCCGTGGCCGCCGAAGTCGCGGGCCCGGACCGCGGTCGGCTTCCCATCGACCCGCTTCCCGTCGGCGCCGAGCGGGTGTTCCGCGGTACCGTCGGCGTTGAAGACGATGCCGTACACGCCCAAGATGTTGCGCGGCTGTGCCCACTTCGCGAACGTGGTGTGCACGACCCGCTCGCCCAGTTGCTCGCGCACCATGACCAGGCCGGTTTTCTTGTCTTTGTAGATGACGAAGACGTGGCCGCCGACCGCGCGGCGGGCGCGCCCGGTGAACTGCACCGCGCCGAATACCGCCCCGCCATGTTCGCGCACATGGTCGGCGATGGCGTCCACCGACTCGAACCCGTCCTCGTGCCAGTCGGCGTTGGCCGCGCGCGCGAACTCGGTCCAGCCCATGCCCGCGGCTTTGATCCGGGGATCGTCCGAGGCGGGCGGGTTCACGTTCAGGCCAAGGTCGTCGCGGCCGAACCGCAATGCCGCCGGGCCGCAGATCTTCGGGTGGGATCCGTCCAGATGTTCCAGCGCCGCATCGGGTTTCGGCTTCTCGAACCGGGCCACGTCGTCAACCGTCTGGTCGCCCTGCCGCTGCCGCGGCATCCCCCAACCCGCCGGCGGCCGCATCGGTGCCCGGGGCCGATCCTGTCCGGTCACCGTGGACGTCGGGAAGACGTGGATAACGCGGTGCTCCTGGTCGATCACGATCAGCTCGCGCAACTTGCGCATGCCACGGCGGCGCAACCAATCCCGGATCTGGTCGGCGGTGACCGTGGTGTTGGACAAGTTGACCACCAACCGGTCGGCCTGCTTTTCGTCGAGCTTCTCCCAGATCCGGTACATGACATTGCGCAGCGTCTCGGTGCGCGGCGCGTAGTGATCGAAGATCCGGCCTTCGATGCGGTAATCGGGGTTCTTGTCGCCCTTGACATCCGGGTTCTGCTCGATCCGGAAGCCCAGCTTCGCCAACAGCCCGGCAGCCTCGTTCTCGAGCCGCAGCTGCTCCAAGGTGGCCTCGCCGGCCTTCGCCGGGTACGGGGTCGGCTCTCCTTCCGGCATCGCCGTCGGGTCGGGCTTCCCGGACGGCAGGGTGTGCACCGGCCCGCCGGAGGCCGCGCCGTCGCCGACCGGCGAAACCTCCTGTTGTTCCTCCTGCGCCAGCCCGATGTTCGGCAGTCTCTCCCCGGCGCTGGTCGGGGCCTTGGCTGTGGCGGCGGTGTACCGCACTGCCGGTTCGCCATTGCCGTGGCGGAAGATGACGACAGTTTCCAGGACTTCTTCCCGGAGACGGGCCGCGACCTCCGGGGTGTAGAGCTCGTCGTTCTCGGTGACGGCGGAGGGCTCGAGGGCGGCGCTATCGGTCGAATCTTCTTGGCTCCAGGAGCGGACCCGCACATCGCCGTTCCGGCCCACGTACATCTCGTAGGCGTGTGCGCCGATCCTGTTCGGGTTGTCCGGGTCGAAGTGCGCCTTCCGGTCGACAACCACGGCAGTGGCGCCGGGGCCCATCGGGTCCAGCATGTCGGCGATCCGGTCGTGCGCGGTGCGACCGTCGATCACCTCGGGGCCGACGGGCTCCGGGTGATAGCCGGCCCGCAGCAGGGCAGCGAGCTGGGTATCCCGGCGGCCGTCGGCGCCGGCGTCGGCCGGCTCGGGCAGGTCCAAACCCATCCACGTTGCCCGCTGGGAGCGGGCCACGTGGGTGGTGCAGTTGGCCGAGATGCCCTCGAGTTCCAGTTCCAGCGAGGCCAGGTCGGCGGTTTCCGGCGACATGTACGCCGTCTCGCCTTCGCCGGGAACGACCGGAGCGGATCCCCATTCCACACCGAGGACGCTCCGCTCCAGGATCGATCTGTCGTTCAGCGCGTCATCGAAAATGTCCTGGCCTGCGGGCAGCGCGTCCACTTCGAGTCCGGCGATACTCCGCCCGAGCTCGACTTTCCGATACCGGCCCTGCACCGTCATCATCTCGACGAGGTTGTGGTTGAGCGCGCGGCCCGCTGACTCGCTCGATTCGACCACGCTCGGGTCGAACGAACTCAGATAGGCGACCGAGGCTTGGCCCGGAACGAAAAGCCTTCCGGCGTGGTCCAGGGTCGACAGCAGCTGGCCTGCGTTGTCCGGCTCGATTCGCCCGCCGACAGTCAGCTTGACCCGTTCGGCGATGTCGATGTCGCCGAACGTCACGACCGCTTCCCCGGTGCTGAAGTCCAGCTCTGTGTCGGGCCTCGCACCCAGCCCCAAACTCAACACGTGCACCGGCGGGTGACCGGGCAACTGCGCGGCCATCTGCTCGGCAGCCTCGAGTTCCATCACACGGTTGTGCAGCTGTGTCCACCGGGCGCGCAGGCCGGTATCTTCCTCGCCGCCGCTTTCCTGTTCTTGGGCGGCCAGATCCCATTCCAGGGCGAACAGTTCCTGCGCCAGGATCATCCGGTTGGCACGATTGCGCCACCGCGCCGGAATTCCGGGCTGTTCGGCGATCTTCCACGGCAAACCCCGTGCCAGCAGCCAACGGTCTTCGCGGCTCAGTGTCTCCCACTTGTCCGCCAGCTCGTCGGGACGGGCAGCGGCTGCGTCGCCGAACATGCTGCGCCACAACGCCTGAGCCCGGGCCACCACATCCGGGTCGAGCATCGGTTGCGGCAGGACCTGTTCGCGCGGCATCGCCGGGGTGGCGTCACGCGGCCAGGAAGGACCTTCCGGTTCCGGACTCCTGGCGGTGGCTTCGCTCTCGCCGATCTCGAATTGCTCCCGGAAGTCGTCGAGCCGCTCATCGGCCAGGGCGGCGCCGATCAACCCCGCGTCTGCGTCGGCATCCACGGCAGCGGCCAGGCGGATCGTCACCCCGGGATGGGCCAGCGCCAGCCGGGCCAGGTCCGCGGCAAGCCGGCCGGCATCGGTTCCGTGCCACAGCCCGGCCGCATGCGGCAAATCGAGCATCTGTGCAGTCGCCCGCTCCAGGGTTCCCCGCACCTCGCTTCGCAAGATCTCCGGAGTCGGTGGCGCATCGGCGACGAACACCGTGATCTCAGTCGGCGGGTCTTCGGGGTGGTCGGCCAGCAGGAAAGTCCGGCTGTTCGAATTTTCCCGCACCGGCAGCGCCAGTGGATGCAGCCGCAAGCCGAAACCGCTGGTGACCTCTGCGGCGATGTCCAGGCCCCGCCGGAAAGCGGCCAGCCGCGACGCGTCGACCGGACCGCGCGGATCCTGCAGCGCCGCCGCGAACCACTGCCGCAGCGCCTGCTCGCGCGCGGTTTCGGGGATACCGTCGAGCTCGGCGACGAATTCGGCTGCCCCCGCCAGGAGCAGATCTGGGCGACCGGTTTCCGCCCACAGCGCCATCACGTCAAGCGGTGTGAGGCCGCGCTGCTCGAATACCCGGCGCAGCTCATCGGCTGCGGACTGCGCCGCCGTGTCGAGCGTCTGGTGCGGCGGCAGCTGGAACTCGGCGGGCCGGAAGGCCGACGGGGCGAGCTCCACGGCTGGCAGCTCCCGGATGGCCGCAACCTCCTGCGCCCATGCCCCTTGCGCAGCATGCACGACCTCGACACCGTCGCCGTAGCCGACGAGTTCGAACCGAGGCGGCGTCTCCCCACGGAGCTGCCGCACCTGGTCCAGCTCCCGGACCAGTGCTTCCGCGTCGGATGCGGCCAGGTCGACGGTGTAGGGCGCGCGGCCCCGGACAGCAGTCGTGTCATCGTGGCGGAACACCACGACCAGGGCCACCGAACCAGGCCGTTCCGCATCCGTCAGCAGGTCGAGCATCATCTCGGCCTGGTCCCACAGCATGTACAGATCGGTCGAGGTGTCCAGCACGACGCCGAGCACCGTCTCAGCGGTAGCGGTGTCGCCGTATTCGAATACGATCCGGCCGCGATCCGCGTCCCGGTCGTCCTGGTTGAACTCCAGCAGCCGCGGTGGCTCGAGCCCTCGGTTATCGGCATAGCCGCCGATAACCTCCCAGAGCCGCTCGATACTGTGCAGCTCCCGGTGTCTTTCCCATAGCCTTTGCGCGGAAAGCGATTCGATCTGCTCGCGCAGCACCGCCCGGTTGCGGGAATCACGTTCTACATTCGGGTTCGGCGGGCCGCGGTCGTCGCGCGGCAGCCCGGCCAGCAGGACGTTCGGCCGGTCGTCGCCGACCGCCATCCGGTCGTCTTTCACGAACGGGATGGCGGCGTCGCCTTTTTCGTCGATAACGATGCCGTGCACCCGCAGGATGCCCAGTTCCTTGCGTTCTCGCACCCACCGCCACACGGCGCGATCGCCGCGGATGATCTCTTCTTCGCCGTCGACCCATTCGTGGACGACCAGCTGGTTGTCTTCGTATTCGATCTCGAAGGCGTGCCCGCCGGCGCGGCCGCCGTGGCGGAACATCATGGCACCGAGCGCGGCGCCACGGATACCCCGCACATGCTCGACGAGGTGGTCCAGCGAGGCGAATTCCTGCCAGTCGGCGTCGACCGCCTCGGCCGCATCCAGTTCCGGCACCCCGGCCAGACCCGGGTCGGTGATCCGGGGCAGCTCCGGCCAGTCGTCCGGCAGTTTGCCGCGCCGCTGCCGGAAGCCCACCAATCGGTTCGCCCCGACCGGAACGCAGTTGGGCGCACCGTCGTGCAACGGACGCTGCGGCTCATGTGTGGTGGGGACGACCGGTTCGAACCTGTCGGTGATCTCGGCCAGCACGGCGTGGATCTCGGTGTCGATGTCGGCGCGCGCAGCGACGGTGGTCGCGTCGTCGCGCCGCTGGACCAACGTGTACAACCGATCGGCCTGGTCCAACAGCAGCCGGTTGCGGCGTGCGGCCTGCAGGTGGCTGTCGATCACCGCGGTCAGGTTGCGCTGCTGCAGATACCGGCGGATCAGATCCGCTGCCGCGGCCTCCATCAAGCCGGGGCTGGTGAGCAGTCGTTCCTGCTCCTGGTGCAGGTAGCGCACGGTCAACTGCGACTGTGGCACACCCAGGGCCATGGCCACGTCTCGGTGCAGCTGCGCGCGCTGCCGTCGCGCCTCGCGCAGCGTGCTCGAATCCACCTGATCCGGCTGCAAATCGTGGTCGGCGAGATTCATCCGCTGCATCGCCAATTCCATTGGCATCGCGCGCAACTGCTCGAGCAGCGTGTCGACTCCGGGAACGTGCGCCCGGCGCGCGAAGTGCCGGACTTCGGCGTCCGCGATCACCAACTCCGGAATCATGCGCAGCAGCGCCTCGGCCCGGGCCTGGTGGCCTTCGTCGTTCGACTGCAACACCAGGGCGGTGAGCATCTCGACCGGGTCCGGCCTGCTTTCCTGTGCGGCCGCGCGCAGCTCGGTGTCCATGTGGTCCAGAGTCAACGGCAGATCCAGCGCCCGACGCAGTTCATCGCGCGTGTACGGGGTCGGGTCTTCTCGAGCCATCTCCTCGGCCAGCGACTCGATCAGCTCGATGGTCGACTGCCGCTGACGCAGCCTACGAACCTGCGCCGCAACCAATTCCATGGTCGCATCCGTATCGGACGCCACCCAGTGTCCGCGATCGCGGGCAGTGCCGAGATATTGCTTATAGCGGCGCTCTGCCGCGTCCGCGATCACCACCCGAAGCGCCAGGGGCAATAGGGCATTGCTGGTCCGGTCATCCAGATCGCCGGCGCGCAGCAGCACCTCGCGGACAGTGTCCATCACGCGATCGGGCGCCAGCTCGGCCTTGCCGACGCGATGGCCGGCTGCGCGCAACAGCCGGGCGATGTCATCGATGGAGCTCTGGCGCCGAATACGTGCGGCGTCGAGTTCGACCCGCAGCTGCCGCTCGGGGTTTCCGTACCAGGAGTTGTCGTCGTCGTCGGCGATCACCGTGTCGATGTCGTCGAACATCCGGTCCGGCCGTACCGAGGCGAGCGCAGCGACCGACATGCCCTCGGACCCGGTCACCGTGCTGTCGAGGTGGTTTTCCGGTCGGCGGCCGTACGGGTCCTGCCCACGGCGTACGGCGTTGCGCTCCGCGATCAGGCGTTCCAGCTGCTCCGCGGCAGCGGCGGCCCGGTCCTCGGCGGATGTGACCGGGTTGCGCCCATGGCCACGAACCAGTGCGACGAACGCGGTGTCGCCGTCGTCCAGGTTCTGGAATACCCGGACTGCCGAGCGCACTCCGGAGCTCAGCACGGCGTCGTCGAATACCGCCCAGTACACCTGCTTTGCGGTGTCCGGGTCCCCGAACGCCATGGTCACTTCCCGGGTGTCACCGTCCACCCGGTGCGAGAGTCCCTGCACCGGAACTCCGCTGCGCACCACGGCCGACAGCATCCCGTGGATGGCCTTGTGACCGGTAGCCCACTGTTCATCCTGGTCCGTCCGATCGGAAAAGCCTTCGGTGAACAGGACAACCTGTCCGGCCACGTCGCGAATCGCCACGGGTAGCCCGGGAGCCTCGGCCAAGATCTCCGGGTGCAGCTCCAACAGGATCCTGTGCACGTACGGCGGCCAGGTGCGCCAGGCTTCGTCGTTGGCCGCCGCCAAGCGGCGTAGCTCGGCCAGGTCCGCGTCGGGGGCGGGCAGCATGCCGCGGATACTGCCTATCCCGGCCCATTCCAGCGCGGTGAGCACCACCGCGGCGGGGTCCTTCTGTACCCCGCGCCACCCTTCCCCATCCTGCACCAGCAGCGAGCTGTGCGGATGCGGCGGCGGCACGAGTGTCTCGACCGCGAGCTCAGCACGGACGACCGAGACCGCGAGCGACTGCAGCCGACTGTCGAGTCCGGTCATCCGGATGGTCGCGAGGGCGAGAGCCCTGGTCTGTGTGCTGGCTGCCAACAGGTTGATACTGTCCGGCGGTTCGGCGGATTCGTCACGGGTCACGACGAGTTCGGTGAGCTGCCGGGCCAGGGTGACGTCATCGGTCGGGTAACTCAATACCGCCGCAAACGAGTCACCGGGATAGACCGGTGTCACCTCGTTCATCATCCGAGCCAGATCCGGATCCGTGACCGGGTAGTCGTCTTCGTCGGCAACCGGCGGCGGCGGAACCGTACCCTCGGCGACCTGCACGAACAGCTTCCGCGCCCGGCGCACCTCACCGACGGCGAGCATCGGGTGCCCCGGCTCGCCGGCCCGCGGGAACGCCAGCAACCGCACCGGCGGATGTCCGGGCAAATGCGCGGCCCAGCGTTCGGCCACTGTCAGCCGGTCGGCCCAGGCGTCCAGTTCCGCCAGCCGCGCGGTGTTCTCCGGGGTGGGGTCGGCAGCGCGCAGCAGGTCGCGTTCGCGGACCAGCCGCATCCGGTTCACCGCGTCGCGCAACGGATCCGGCAGGTCCTGGCCAACCAGCTCGTCGGCCATGGTGTGCAGGATCGCGTCCCGGTCGTCGGCGAAACTGTGTGCGTTCCACCGCTGTTCGATCTGCTGTAGGCGCAGCCTGCGGCGCGCGTGCGCCCGCTCGGCAGGCTCGAGCGCGTCGAACCGGCCTGCGGCATCGGCGGCGGCGACCGATTCGTCCGCCAGCCGCAGCAGATCGCGCCACGCGTCCTGCGCCGCGTTCAAGTGCTCGTCGGTGTAGCGAGGGTCGATGGTCGGCAATCCCGGGCGCGGCGGGACATACCCGGGTAGCTCGGCCGATCTGGCACCGATGCGGACGTTCTTGAAGTCCAGGCCCGCGACCGCCTGCGACTTGCCGTCCGGGCCGAGCGGCCGGGCCGGGGTCCCGTCGGCTTTCAGCGCCATGCCGGCCAGGCTGTCCACGCCGCGCTGGCGGGACGCCCAATCCCAGAACGAAGTCTCCTCGCCGTTGTCGATCACCATCACGGTGTCGCCATCCCGGTACACGGTCACCGCGTGCGAACCGACCTCGGTCGGGTTGTCGAAACCGCGGTAGCCGAGCACCGCGACCACCACGTCACCGGTGGACAGCACCCGGTCGTGCAGCGCACGGAAGGATCCGAAACCGTCCTTTTCCCAGTCCGATCCGACGATCTCCGGCGCCTGCCTGGCGTCCGTCCCTGGCAGGCGGGACCGGTACCGCAGCCGTTCCTCCGGCACCGGCCTGCCGAGTTTCGCGTAGGCGGCGTCGGTGGCCTGCAGCAGGCAGGTGTTCTGATCCGCGCCGCGCAGATGTTTCCGGGTGGCAGTATCCGGAGGCTCGTGGTCGAAGGCATCAGCCGGGCGTTCTTCGACGAGCAGGGCGGTCAGCTGTGCGCCGAACCCGTCGGCCAGCGCCGCGTCGATGCGAGCCAATTGCTCGGTGGCGGCATCGGCCGCGACCGACGTGGCGAGTGCGGTATCCAGTTGCCGGAACGATTCGATGTGCGCATCGAGCGCCGACTGCTCCCGCGGAGTGCGGCGGGTGATCGGCAAGGTCTCGACCTGCGCCACGGTGAGCTGCTCGGCCGACAGCCCGAGTTCGGCCAGCACTGATGCGCCGATTGTGTCGGCCAACGCGACCCGGGCCTGGTCGTGCGCCGCAAGCAGCTGTCCGGTTCGCCCGGACTGTATTTGCTGCCAGCGCATTTCCACACTCACCGGGTATTCGGCCAGCGCGTCGTTGGCCCGGTCGAGCTCTTCCTCCACCCGCAGCCGCTCTGCGGCCAACACTCCGAGCCGCTCGGCATGCTCCTGCAGCCGGCGCACCTGTGCGGCCAACCTGTCCCGCAGCTCGGCGTGGCGGATCAACTGCTGCAGGTCGTGCCTGATCTCCGCGACCGTTCCCGCCGCACCACTCTCGGGCCGGTAGGCCAGGACGTCCTGGTATACCGCGGTCAAGTGGGCGACCTCGAGCCGGTCGGGTAGAAGCTGGAACCAGTCGACGGAATAGCGCTGCTGGAGGTCGTCCCGGCGTCTGGCCAGGTGCTCCTCGGCCACCTCGGCACGCGCCTGTGCCTGGCGCAGGGCGGCGTGCATGTTGCGCAGGCCGTCCATCTGGTCGGCGATCGCGACGATCTGTTCCAGCTCCGCGATCTCGTTGTCTACCAACGCACACAAACGCGCCATCGCGATGCGCTCACCGAGTTCATGTTGGTCGTCGAACCGCTGGGCCAACTGCGAAACCCGGGCCGGGGTGAGCCGTGACACCGGAACTCCCGACACCGACGCCAACCGCTCGGCCCAGATGCCGCGCGAGAGGCGGACTTTCGCCAGTTCCGCGACCTTCCCGCTGACGGCTCCGAGGGTCACGCCCTCATTCCCGAGCAGCGTGCGCAGGTCGGTGCGCTGCCGCTCGAGCATCTGCCCCAACAACCACATCCCGCCGGTTGCCGAGGCCGGCGCTGCGGTGCGCTCGTCGAGCACACCCAACTCCCGCGCGGTCCGCAGCAGCCGGTCCAACCTGGTGTCGAAGTCGGCTATGAGCCGCCTCAGGGTGTCGAGTTCGCTGTCATCCCCGGTCCGCATCGACCTGCGGTGGTCGTCGATCGTCGCCGCCTGCTCACGCAACTCGGACAACCCGTCGAGCAGCAGCTCACACTGAGCGCCGGTCAACAGATTCAGCTCGAAGTGGGCCTGAGCCCGGAAAATCGCGGATTCGACGAGGTCGATCTTCGCCGCACGCGCGGGCGGCGCCACCGCGCGCAGCTCGTCCAGGTAGACACCCGACTGGGGTGCGACGGCAATCGTTTGCTCCGACCGGTCGCCACCGATCCTGCGGCCCATCGCGGCCACCGCATCGATGATCCGGCGGGTGCGCCGCTGGGCGCCGAACGGCACCGGCCGGGTGAAGGCGCTGCGGTGCTGGGCCGCCCGCTCATCGGCCAGCGCTGCCCGGACCAGGGCACGGTCGGATCGGTCGGCGTGCAGCCGGATCGCGCCCGCCCCGGTCCGCTCCGCGGCGAGGTTCGCGAGATCGGCGGCCAGCAGGGCCGGGTCGTCGGCCTGCAACACCACTACTGCCACTGATCGGTCGGGGTGTGTCCTGCGTTCTTCGGCGTATACCCCGGTCGCGTCCCGCAGGCCGATGCGCAGCGACAGTGCGCCCGGCTGCCCGTTCACCAACACCACCACCTGGTCGGCGGTGCGCGGGTCGCCGACGGTCGCGAATGTTGTTTGCCCAGTCGAGCGCAGGGCGAGCGCCGGGACACCGGGTAGCGCCCGCGTCCACTGCCGGGCCCGAGCCAGGACGTGTTCGGGGTCCATTCCTGCGTCCGGCAGGCGGTCCGCCACGGAATCCCACACCGCGACCCCGTCCTCGCGGCAGACGACTTCGACCGTCGGCGCCGGTTGCCGGGGCGCCCGGATTTCGTGCGTCACCTGGGTGAAAACGATCCGGTGCACCAGGTTCTCACCGACCGCGGTGACCGTATCCGCCGAAGCGCCCCTGTCGCCGTACCGCAGCACCGCGACCGTGGCCGTGACCCGGTCGGGCAGGTTCTCCACTTGTGCGAGGTCGGCGGCCTCGTTCACCCGCGCAATCAGCTCAGCGGGTCCGGCAGCATTGCGTGGCACGAACCAGACCTGGTGTTGCGCAACGGCTTTGCGGTCGCCGAATTCGATCTGCAGGACCCCGTCGCCGTAGGAGACCAGGTGCACAGGCAGGCCCAGCGCCTTGCCGCGGGCGTCGGCGACCTTCAACGCCTGCTGGATGTCCTGCAACTCCTCTAGCCGAGCATGCCCGTCGGCATCGAGCACACGGTGGCGTGCACGCTCACGCAGCACCTCGACTTCGTTCCAAAGCGCGGTCCGGTTGTGCCGGTTCTGCAACTGGCTCGGTACGACTTCGGTGGCGCCGAAAATCTCCGGGTGTTCGGCGGCGAAAACCTCACGGATATCGGTGTTCTGATGCGCGCTGGTTGTGTGATCCCAGAACTGGACCGCCCCCCGCGCCATAGCCCGCGTAGCGGCCGGGTCGACCCGGGCGCCCGCGGGATGGACGAGCTCCCCTACGTCCGACAGACCCGCCCGCGCCACAGCGGCGCGCACCGCTTCCCGGCGGGCGGCGGACTCCCCTTGCGGATCGGGGTCGCCTGCCACCGGCACCCCCGGCATGTCCCGCCCGGGCTCACCGGGGAGATCGCCTTCGCCCAGCGGCCGCTGCGGCGCCAGGCGCACGTCCGGACGGCGCTCCAGCACAATGCCGTGCAACTGCCCACTCGGCTTGTCCCACTCGGTGAACGGCTTGTCGATGACCTCGTGGCCCCTGCGCTCGTGCACCCATACCGCGCCGCCGGGGCCGCGGTACAACACGAACATATGGGCGCCGACCGCGCCATGGGTGACCGTGCCCAGCACGACCTCGCCGCGCGCGGCCCGCTTGCGCATCGATTCGAGATCGTCGAACCCGTTCGGATGCCATTGCGCACCAAGTATTTTCGCGATATCCGCGGGCATCATGCCATTGGCATGGATCGCGGTGTCGAACATCGACGGCGGAGTGATCTGCACGCCGAGGACTTCCTTGACGAACCACAGCGCGTCGACGGCGCAGATCTTCGGCACCCCGGCCAGGTGAATCTGCTGAGCCTCGCTCGACGGACCGACCCAGAGCGCGTCGCCGGCACCGTTCGGGGTGGGTGCGGCGGGCGGTGGCTGAGTGGGAATCCCCATTCCGTCGGTGGGCGCGGACGGCGGTTGCGTGCCGTAGCCCGGTGCTTCCTCGACGACCAGCGACGCGATCTCGTCCAAGCCGTCGTTCAGTTCCCGGTCGCGCCGGGCGATGGCGTCGATTCGGTCCGCGATCGCCACCACGGTGTCGACCAGCTTGTCCAATTGCAAGAACCGTTGCGCCGCAAGCCGGGCCTCGGTCTGGTCCGGTGCCAGATCCAGGAGCCACACTTGCTCGGCGGTCAGCTCCTCCGGTGTTGCCACCCGCTGCTCGTCCGGTAGCAGCGCCAGCAGCTGCCCGGCCTGATCCGTGCGCAACTGCCGAGCCGGTTCCGGTCGCGGCTCGACCGTGCCCAACTGGTCCCGGGTCCCGGTCTTGTCGAGCAGGTCCTCGAACTCGGCGATGTGCGCTACCAGGTCGGTGTCGGCTTCGCGCCGCTGCCGGGCCAGCTCGTTGACCTGACCGGCCCGGTCATCGAGCCGGTCGACCAGGTCCTGCCATCCGGCGTGGTCTTCGGCGGCCTTGATCAGCTGCCGCAGCAGCGCATCACGCGCGGCCCAGTCGGGGCCGACGCCGAACAAGTCGGCACGCGCATCGCGCAGCTGGTCGAGCACATCCGGCCCCCACCCGAGGCCGTCGATGCCGACGATGTCGTCGGGGTACAGATGCCCGAAGTCGCGTAGCCGACTCGAGAACCGCCGTTTGGCGGCCGCCCGCTGCCGATGCGCGTCGCGCAACGCCCGGGCCGCCGCGTCGATCTTCGTGATCTGATCGGCGGTCGCGCGGTGCGCCTCGGCGTTCACCCGGTCCCACATTCGCGCCAGCGCCGCTTCGTTGTCGCGGCGCAGGGCGATCAGGTCGTCACCGAGCCCGGGCCGAGGTGAACGCGGGCGCGGCTGCGCCGCTCGGGCGATATCGCCCAGTTCGTTGTCCAGCAGGCCACCGAGCAGGAACAAGGTGACGTCGTGCGCGTCGATCCCGGCAGCCAGCTTCAGCAGGTGACCGGTGTCCTCGAATTCCCGGACCAACCGGGCGCGGTCCTGTTCGCGGTCCTGTTCCAGGGTCGCGATCGCATCATCCGGCAGTGGGGCGGTGTCCAGCGGCGCCAGCTCGTCGGCACTCAGCGCCGCCGGATCGCCGCCGGTGTAGAAGCTCAGCAGCAGCCGGCTCGATTCGAACCGGTCGGACAATTGTTTCAGGGACGCGCTGGTCTGCCGTCGCCGTCCGGCGTCAAGGCCGTAGACGGTCGAGTCGACGTTTCGACCCCGGACCTGTCCGGGCCGCGGCACCGGCTCGTCCTGCTTCAGAAACAGCCGCCGTGCCAGTTCATCCAGATGCTGTGCGGCAGCAGCCAATCGCTGGGATTGCTCCTCGGCGTCGAGTCTTGCCTCCGGGTCGAGCCCATGATCGGCGTGATCCCGAGCAGCCCGCATCGCCCGCTCCAGGGTGACCAGGTGCGCGATTCTGGTGCCGGCACGTTCGATGTCCGTGATCATCCCCAGCGTCTGCTGCAGCCAGAGAAAGTCCTCTTCGATGGGGGTCGGATCCGGTTTGGCGGCCAGGTCGGCCACCGTCTGGGCAACCAGCACCTCGTCGGCCAGCACCGCGACAGGCACGCCGAGTTGCTCGGCGACCTGTTTCCGAACGAAGTGGTACTGCTCGCGCCATTTCGCGCGGAGCGCCGATTCCGGATTCAGCGCATCGGCCAACTTCCGCGGTGCGACCCGCTGCGCGAGGGCCGCCATCCGGCTCGCGCGGGATACCGCGTCTCGAATTGCCGAGGCCACCAGGGCGGTGCCGAGATCCGGGTCCGCCGTCCGCGGGCTGTCGTGGTCGTGCACCCGATAGGTGACCGCGGGCATCGGTTGCGCGTTTTCGATAGCGGCGAGCGCCCGCGACTCGAAGACACCGGCGAGGTGGTCGACCAGATTGCGGGTGTTCGGGCCGCGGCAGATCACTGTCGCCACCGACTTGCCCGGGTTGGCGTCGGCGAGCTGCTGATGCCGTGCCAGCGCTATTCGACCGATCTCCTCCAGCGACACCGGATTCTTGCTGCCCGCCGCCATGTGGACCTCGACGTGCTGCGCTTCCTGGACATCGCCGACCACGACGAAGTCCGCACCCGCACCTTGGTAGGCCGGCAAATCCAGCGACAGCACCGATATCTTCGGCGCACCGGGCAGGAAATGCGCCGAGCGAACCAGCCGGGTCAGGGTCCGGTGGGTGTCGGCGAGCGACTCCACCCGGTGTCCGCTTGCTTGCTGCTCGGCACGGCGCAATTCCTCGGCGAGCAGGATCATGGTGGCGGTATGACGCGCAGACAGCGGCGCGCCCGCGAGATTGCCCAGCTGCTCCGGTGCGACAGCCAGGAGGTCGTCGAGCATCCCGGCCTTGCCCGCCAACGTCCGCGCGACCTGCCACGCGCGCGGTTCGAATCCGGGTTCGAGCGCCAGCAACGCGACCAGCACCTCGTCGGCGTTGCGCTGTTGCTCGTCGGTGAACTCTGTGCGTTCCACGAGCAGGTCCCAGGGTCGCCGACTGACGGCTGGCTCGCCGTCGAACTCGGCGCGCATGCCGGGCACCAGGCTCGCGGCCGCAACCACGTCACCGCCGTCGAACTCGCCCGTGAGCAGGACGGTGTGCGCGCGTCCCGACCCACGGGCTTGTCTGGCCGCGTTCGCCGCCGCGACGTGTCGCACCAGCCTTGTGACGTCTGCGCGCCGCCGTGCGTCGAGGACATCGTGCCAGGATCCCTGGGGCGGGTTGCTGTCACGGAAGTCGTAGTCGACCAGCACGACCACCGCCACAGTGCCGGACGATTTCCGTTGCTGCGCGTGCAGATCCTCAACCGCACCGCTGACGATCGGCTGCACGTCCTCCGGGTCGGTCATGGCGCCGGGCTGGCAGTAGATCACGGTGTCCGCGGTGGCGGCGTCGCCGATCTCCAGCCGCATTTGGAACCGGCCACCGTGCGCGACCTGCTCGCCGTCCGAGCCGATATCCGGCAGGTGTTCGGCTGACCGTAGCCGCAGCGGCAGGCCGTGTTCGCCTGCCACCTCCTCCGCGATCTCGGTTACCTGGTCGACGAGAACCTGGTCGGCGAATTCCAGCTGCTCGGATTGCAGGCGCTGCGCGTCGTCCCAGTCGATCCCACGCACGCGGTGCCGGACAACGTCCTGCCGTAGCATCTCCTGGAGATGGGTGGGCAACGGCTCGGCGGACAGCTCGCCGACCGCGCCGAGCAGCTCGGGGTAGTGATCCAGCAGCTCGTCCTGCAAACCCATTCGGGTTGCCGTGTCCCAGATTTCGGTCACGACCCGGCCCCGCCGCTGCGCCAGTTCGACAACACTCTCGTCGCTGTCCCCGGGGAACAACACGGCCTGCAGGCTCGGCGCTCCCGCCCGGGTCAAGACCTCCCGCAGCATCGATCGGAGTTCGGGCGGCGCGGCGTCGATCCCGGCCGACTGCATGTCCGGCGGCAAGCCCGGAGCGGCCCCGACCCGGAAGTCCTCGTCGTTGTCACGCAGTCGCAGAACCCGGTCGCGGGCGTACACATGGTGCGGCGCGCCTTCGCTGTCCAGGAACAGGGCGAACACGCCGCGGCCCACTTCGTCCGGGGAGACAGTGAGATCGCCCTCGAACACCCCCATGCCAAGGTCTCGGCGCTGGATATGCGCGTCACCGTTGTCGTCGACCCACCGCAGCAGCCAGTAGGTGTGGCCCAGCTCCCCGTTGCCGCTCGTACCGGGCACGGTCGGAACGAACACCACCGCACCGACTTTGTTGCCGCTGCCCTCGCGAACAGCCTCGCGCTTGGCAGCCCACTCGCCTAACATCTCGTCCAGGTCGGCGACATCGGCCACCTGCTGTGCCTTGAGCGTTTGACGCTGTGGGGTCAGCTGCCCCAGTGCCTGCTCGACCCGACTGACGAATGTCCCCGCCATGTCGGGTTCGCCCAGCTTCGACAACAGCGTCTCGACGGGAATCCCGTACACCTCGGCGATGTCACCGAGCGTCGCCCGCGCACACTGGTTGAGCTCATGGGCGAGCAGCGAACCCACCGGGGTGACCCAGCTTCCGGTGTCCGGACGCTGATAGGACACCAACCCCGGCCCGGCACCCCGATCGACTGCGGCGAGCGCATCCTCGGTGGTCGCAACGGACAGCGCCTGGTCCAACTGGCCTTCGAGATCGTCGAGTTCCCGGTTGAGCCGGACGTATTCGTCGGCGAGGGGCACCAGGCTGGAGAGCTGGCCCGCTTGGGCCAGCGCTGCGTCCAGATGGATCTGCGAGCCCTGCTGAACCAACAGGTCCAGAGTTTCGGCGAGCGCCCGGTCACGCAGGCGACGCACCTGGTGCGGCCACAGTAACGGAGGTCCGAGCTCGGCCTCGGACATGCCGTTGGCCTTGGCCTGCTCGAGCACCCGCGCGTCGATGTAGCGGAATCTCTCCAGCGCGGCTACGCGCCGTCCGACGACATCATCGACCTGGCGCACCTGCACATCCAGACGCAGGGAGGTCAACGCCCAGCGGCGGTACTCTTCGGCGGATTTCTGCAGTTCGTCGAGCACCCGGCGGTGACGGGCCAATTCGGCAGCGGTCTTGCCGCTCCGCCCCATCGCCTGATCCAGGCGGGCCCGGCGCACGTACACATCCTGCTTCATGTCCTGCAGGCTCTTCGAATCCCGATAGCCTTCGGGATCCACCGGGATCCGCTCGGCGGCAGGGGCATCGGGGAACCACAGCCGATAGAGGCCGCGCGCGGCCGTGTACCGGTCGGCGGCGGCCTGCTGTCGCGCGTGCGCATGCCGCCGGGCCGCGGCCAGCGCGTCCAATCCCGTCGACCAGGTCGTCAGCCGACGCGCTCGGTTCCTGTGCTCGAGAAATTGCTGCAACAGCTGGTAGGTCTGGGCGGGCACCTCCGCGGACCCCGGTTGCGCCCGGTCGAGTATCTCCTGAACCAGGGCCGGGGTCACCGCGGCGGCCGGTATCCCTTCCGCTCGGGCGATTCTCGTCTTCGCACGATTCAACTCGGTCAACAATCGGACCTCGCTGAACTCGGACGGCTGTAGTCGCCCCCGGGACGCCTCGGCGAGCTCGTCGGCGGCAAAGGCAGCCAACTGCGCGGCGCGGTCGTGTTCCACGGTGATGTCCGCGGCGAACCGGTCGAGGTTCTCACCTGTTGTGACACCGGAATCCGTTTGCGGAGTCTGCGCCAATTCCAATGCCGCGTCGAATGTCTCGGTAGCCTCCTGGGCCTCGTGGATCGACTGCTCGACAGCGACGAGTGCATCGGTCAACGCGCGTAGTTCGGCGTACTCGAGCGCCGTTTTGCGCACCGAGTCCATCCGGTCCGACAACAGCTGCTCGAGCTCCGCATTGGTCGGCGCTGTGTCCCGGCCGAGCTGATCGAGCAACTGCTGCTCGACCACGTTCTGCCGCTGTTGCAACTCGGCGCGCTTGCGCTGTCCTACCACGGTCCGCAGATCATCGGCGGTCAAGCCGTAGAACTGCAGGTTGACCGGCTGTCCGGCAACGGTGGGCACGCCGACCGGCTCCGCCGCCAGCACGGCCCGAGCCAGGTCGTCCAAGCGCACCAGGTCGGCGGCTGTCGCGGTGTACTCCTGCTCGGAGATCTCCCCGAGTTCGCGGCGGGTGTAGGCAGCCTGCAACGCATTGTCCGCGGCCTCGATACGGCGTTCCCAGGCGCGGAAGCGCCGGGCGTCGTCGACGAACGTCATCGCACGGTACAGCGCGCTGAAGTTCTCTTCTGCCTCTGCCACCTCGGGTGGTTTCTCAGCCCACTCGGCCAAATTCGCCAGTGCGCGCAGCACCGACAGGGTGTCGTGCAGGTTCGGTGGCAGCAGGAAAGCCGCGCGCTGTTGCGCACTGAGCGGAACGACCTCGATCAGCGCGTTCAGCATCCGATGTGCTTCGTCGCGGGCGGCCAGCCAGCGATCCCGCTCGAAGGGCGGCTCCCCCTCCGGATCCTCCAGCAAGGCCGCAACATCCACGGGCTCCGCAAACAGCGACGGAAGCTGCTGTTGCATCATCCGGTGCTGGACACCGGCCAACCGTCGCAGCTCCGCAAGGCCGGCGCCCAACTTCGGCGGGGGATCCGCCGCGCCGTCGTCGTCGGGTTCCGGCGGGTCGTCGCCGGGAGGGAAGCGAGCGCCCAGGTTGCGGGCCGGGTGGTCCACGCCGGGGTTGTCCGCAGGTTGCTCGCCCGGTTGCAGCTTGTGCACGGGCCTGCGGTGCTCGTCGAAAACGATGCCGTACAGCGGGCCTTCGGGTTTGTCCCATTCGTCGAACCGCACGTCGTGCACCGCGTTCCCGACGAATTCGTGCACCCGCACGTGCCCGTCGGATCCTCGGTACACCACGAACAGGTGCGCGCCGGCATCCCCGAAGTCCACCGCTCCGAATACAGCCCCGCCACGTTCGGCGATCGCGTACATCTCGTCGAGCGAATCGAACCCGCCCGGCTGCCACTTCGCGCCGGCAGCCAGCGCCACCGCTTTCGGGCTCATGCCTGCCAGCTGCAGCTTCTTGTCCTGCAACGACGGCGGATGCACCGGCAGCCGCAGAACTTTCGCGCCGAACCATAATCCTTCGGCCGCGCACAGCTGCGGCGTATCCCCGAGCAGGTGCCGTACCTGCGGCATGGCCGGGCGTTGCGGCGGTGTCGAGCCGTCGGCAAAATCGGCGGCCGACAGATCGGCCGACAACCGGCCGGGCGGGCGGCGCCGCACCGTGTCCGTCGGGCCAGCGGGTAGGCGGCGCACCCCGTTGGTCGGGTCAGCGGGTGGGCGGGCGCCGCCGTTGGCGTCGGCGGGTCGCCACCGCTCGATGTCGTCACCAACGCGGACCAGGGTGTCCGTCAGCGCTGCGTCGAGTTCCGTTATCTGCGCGGACAATTCCCGGCGGCGAGCGGCCACGGTGACGTGATCACCAGCGTGCCGTTCGGCGAGCGAGGCGAGTTCCTCCTTGGCGCGCCGCAGTTTCCCGGCCGCGCTGTCGAGTTGTTGCGTGTGCCGGTCGAGGGTGCGCACCCGCCGCGCCCAGTCCGCTCGCGCATCGGCGGCATCGGCGAACTCGAGCAGAACGCGAGACAACCAGAGCCGCTGCGGATCCCGCTCGGACATGCCGAGTAGTGTTGCGGCCTCGCGCAGCTCCCTGCGCCACATCGGACTCTCCCAATCCGGCTTCAGACTGGTCAGCCCGGTCAGTCCGGCGAGTTCGATCGAGGCGTCGAAGGAAGCGGTCCGCGATAGATCACGGAATCGCACAGTCGCGCTGGCATGTTCGGCTCTGGCCTGACGCAGCGCCGCGGAGACCGCCTCGATCCGGCGGATCCGCTTACCAGCAGCCAGGAACTGCTCGAGTTCACCAACGGCGATGGCGTGGTCGCGCAGCGCCCGAAGCTGATGCAGCTCTTGCTCGGTCGGCCGCGCTTGCCCGTCCGGTCCGGGTTGCCGGTTCGCCGCGGCTTCGTGCACCTGCCGCAGCAAGGCACGGAATCCGCCATGCAGCTGCGCCTCGGTCGGGATATTCAGACCCAGGTCCCGCAGCAGTGCCTCGACCGGTGCGGCAAGCTGCGGACGTTGGGCGCGCAAGGCCGCCAAGTGCTTCTCGGCCACCTGGTCCAAGTCCTGGCCTGCGGCATCGGGACCCACCGAAGCAACGTCCTGGTCACCATTCTTCGCGATCTGGGTCTGCCGATACCACAAGCGGTCGGCGGCGGCGTCGCGGCGGGCGCGGACCAGTTCCGGACCCACCTCGCCGCGTCGCGCGACGGGGGTCCGCTCCTGGTCGCGCAGCGCCTCGGCCAAGCCGCTGTCGAGCAGGTCGTCGAGTACCCGGGCGGTGGTGGCGTGCCCGTCGAGTTCGCGGTCCCATTCGAGCTGGTCGCGCAGTTCCAGGAATTCCGTGGCCAACCGGGCACGCTCGACCACGACCTGCTCGGCGGGGTTCAGCACGTCACGACCGGCGAGCTCGGCCGGTACCTGGGCAAGGGCCATCAGCTCCGCGCGGGGCAGTCGCGCCGGCGGGGTGTCGGTGTCCAGTAATGCCCACAACAGCATGCCGGTGTTCTCGTAGGCACTGCCCAGCTCCGTCTGCATCCGGCGCTGCGCCGCTCGGCTCAGGTGCTCACCCCACGCCGTCGCCTCGACGTCCAACCGTCTCCGGTCAGCGGCGAGTTCCTCCAGCCGGGCTACTTGGGCGGCCAACCGGCGGTACGGTTCGGTGCCTGCGCCTGCCCGGACCTGGGCTTCAGTCGCACGCAGTCGCCGCTGGAGTTCCGCGATCCGGCTGGACCGCGCCTGGATTCGGTCGATCCGATGCAGCAGTCGCGTGGTCTCGTGCCGCCAGCGGAATTCCCACGACGCCGCCGCGAGTTCCGGGGACTTGTCGGTCCGGTCGCGCAGATCCGCCAGTTCCTGGGTGACCAACACGTCGTCGGCCAACACCGTTGGCGACACCCCGAGCAGCTCGGCCAACCGCCCGCGCACCGCGACAAGCTGGGCATCCCAGGTGACCCGCGCCGAGGAATCCGGCCACAGCACCAGACGCGGGTCCACCCATTCCCCACGCGCGGTGAGGTCCGCACGGCGCGACTCCAGTTGCAGGCGAACAGCGGCAGCCAAACCCGGTACCCGGTTTTCGGCCTCGTTCAGCAGCCGGGCCAGCCCCGGCCCCGGACCGGCGTCGCCGCGCTCCAGCAGGGCATTGGGACCGCGGGGCATCCGCGCGCCCATATTCGCGATTGCGAACGCCTTACCCATCACCCCCCGGGTGCGGCCGTCCACGCCGAGCGACACCGCCGCGGCCCCGTCGGCATTGAAGACTATGCCGTGCAACCCGACCACACCGGACAGGCCCTGGCGCCACGACTCGAAATCGACCGCAGGCCGGTTCCCATCGCGCACCATGATCCGACCGTTCTCCCGGTAGATCGCCACCGCATGCGCACCGACCACACCTTCGCGTTGGAAACCGTCGAACGCCACCGCCGCGATCATCACCTCACCCTCGTGCACCGCATCGGCCAGCTCGTCGAAGTCCGCGAACCCCTGCGGATTCCAGTCCGCGCCCACCAAGAAAGCGCCGAGCTCGCCGGTCACCCCGTTCCGCGGCGCGGACATCGACTCGAGCATCTCGATCCGCCTACGCAGATCGGCGACCACCGGGTCGGTATCGGGGTGCACACCCGTAACCCGCAATCGGGCCGCCAGCGCCCGGTTCAGCGCGAATCGAGCCGCTTCCGGGAAGCAGTTGTTCGCAACGCCTTCCACCCGATGCGAGGGCAGCCACGCCGCGATGCCCTGGTCCTGGTGCTCGGCGACGACCCGGTCGCGATGGTCCGCCAGTGCCTCGTCGGAGCGGGCGTGGAACACCAGGTCCGGGTCCGCGGCGCGGGTCGGCATCCGAGGATCGGCAGAGACGGTGTCGTGGTGGCCGACCAGTCGCACGGTCTGCGCGGGCAGTCCGGCTTCGGCCCGGGTGGCCCGCATATCGGCCACCGCCCGCGCCAAGGCTGCGCCGTCCGGTCCGATCCAGACCACCGCAGCAGTCGGCCGCTCGGATGCCGCGACATCACCGACCGCGGCGGCGGTGGCCCGCTGCAACGTATCGTCCGGCGAGGAGGAATTCCAGTCCACCGCATGGAAGCTCACGACTTCCGCCGCGTCCAAGTCGCCGATCACCAGCAGCGTGCCGGTGGTGCCGATCATCTGCACCGCCGGATGTCCCGGCACCTGCGCGGCCCATCGTTCGGCGGCGGCCAACAGGTCCACCCGGGAGTTCACCAGTGTCGACTGTTGCTGCTGCTCAGGGGTGCGGGAGCCCGGCGCCGCCAGTTCCCCCCGGCCGCGGCGCAACATCAGCCGCATCGCCTCGTCGCGCGCCGCGCGCGGGAAACCTTCGGTGCTGGCCACTGTTTCGGGCGTCGCCTGGATCAGCGCCCGCCGTGTGTCCGGGTCGGTCCATTCCCACGCGACCGCGTAATCGTGCGCCGATTGCGCCCACCTCCGGATGCCGCGCATCCGATCCAGCGCCCGGTTGTACTGCCGCTGGGTGTACCCCGGGTCCTCGGGCAGCGCCGGGCGCGGCTGGCCGCGTACGGAATCCACCCCGCCCCGCTGCGCTTCGATGCGCTGTTCCAAGGCCCGTACCCGATCGACGGCCAGGTGATATCGGCGCACGGCGCTGACCAACCACTGCACCCGGTTGATGCGCTCCCGGTCCGCGGCGGGCAGTTCCTGACCCGGTGCCAGGGCCGCCGCCAACTGGCTCTTATCCGCCAGGAATCGCCTCAGCCTGCCCAGGGCTTCGTGGTAGTTGGCACCCGCCAGCTCCGCGTCATGAACCGACAGCTGCTCGATGGTGTCAGCGGGCAGCAGCCCGATCGCGTCCATCAATGCCCGCGCCGCGCTGCGCCGGTCGGCGACCAGCGCGCGGTACCCGGTGCGCAACCCAGGCGGGATCTCCCTGCCCCTTTCAGAGGACACGCTGGCGGTGAGCTGCCACTGCGCCGACCGGAGATCGTCCGCGGCCGCCTCGAGACGGCGTTGCGCAGCCGTCACCTCCGGATGATCCGCGCGCAGCAGGTGAGCCGACTCGGCTTCCCGCAGCTGCCGCAAGGAGAAAGACCATTCAGACAGCGCGGCAACATAATCGGTGTCGGCGTCGGTCCACGCCGAGACCGGCTGGGCGCGTACCTTGTCGAACCATGTCCGGAACTCGCGGATTCGTTCGCTGAACTGCTGGAAACTGCGGGTCGCCAGCTCCAGCCGCATCGGCACATCCGCGCGTGCCGACCGCAGGCGGGTCAAGAACCGCAGCTCGTCCTGGTACCGGTCCGGCGACGCCAAATGGTCCGGGCTCGCCGGCGGCATCTGCGCGGCGAGTTCCCGAAGCTCCGACCAAGCGTGGTCGTAGTCGTCGACCAGCATTTGGTATAGACCGCGTGCTTCGGTGGGAATCGCCCCTGTTGGGCTGGGCAGCCTGTGGGGCGGCGGCTCGGACGGGGCGCACGACAGCACTGCCACGGTGATGTTGTCGTGGCCACCGTTGACCAGCGAGCGGTCCCGCAAGCGGTCGCGTATCGTCGGCAGGTCGCCGACGCGCCCACCTTCGAGCACCTGGACCATCCTGTCCGGCCGGCCGGTACCCCATAGCCCGTCGGAGTGGGCAACTACGACGTCGGTCTCCGACAATGTGCCGGAACGGACATACGTCCCCTGCCCGTTCGGGGCATCCGGCGGCGGCGGGCCCTGACCGCGGCCGAGGGCGTAAGCAATGGCATACGGATTCCGGCCCTCCCGACGTAGCCGATCTACCGCCTGCTCCTCGGTCCACCCAGCCAGCAGGTACAGATTCAGCACGTTGTGGTCGGTGGTGACGGTCTCCGCCGTGCCATCGGTCCGCAGCACCTGGACCTGGCTGTCTCCGACCCATCCGGTGACATAGTGGCCCGGCAGCCCATTCCGACCCGGCTGCAGCATGACCGCCGCGATCGTGGTCATCGGCGGGTTGTCGTGGTCGGGGTACTCGCGATCGGACATCGTGACCACCGCAGCCTGCGCGGCGGCGATCGCACCCTGCATCGCTTGATCCGCGTTGGCGGTGGACAGCCGCTGCTCGGTGCCGAGCCGTTTCGCGAACTCCGCCAGGTGATCCCGAGCCGCCTTCGCGGCGACCTCGGCAGCACGATGGGCGTCCGTCGACGAGGACACACCGTCGCACACCACCGCGATGCGGACCGGCCCCTCAGGGGTCTCGATCACCGCCGCGGCCATGCTGTCTTCGTTGCGCTCCTTAGCCGCGCCCCGGTCGCTGACCCCCACGACCGAGCCCAGGTCGATGTCGACCTGGTCGAGCGGGTCGGTATCCGCGACGACATCGGGGGTTGGGGCTGCAGCCCGCAACCCCCAACTCAACCGCGGGTCGGGATTCGCGCTATCGGCAGGTAGGTCGGCGGTCGAGCCGGGTTGGGCGCCGAACCCCGTGGGCGTCTCACGACTTTGCTGAAGTCCTCGACTCCACCTGCTGTCGAACTCGGCGACCGGACGCAACACGGGATCGGCGGCCAACCGCTGCGCGGCCAGCTGAATCTGCTGCGTGGCCTCGGCATAGCGCTGCGCGACATCCGGTGCAGCGGTCAACCGCAGCTCCGCGCGCGCCTGCCTCCAGTCCGCAACCACGGCGGCGAAGCGAAGCAACTCGTGCCGCTGTCGCGGTGACAGACCTTCCGGCACCTGGGCGCCCAACAAGTCGACGAATGCGTCGACGCCAACCCTCAGTTCGCGAACACGGCGAACTGCCGACCATGCGAACGGGCGAGCCACCTTTTCCTGCGGCCCCGGCCTGTCGTCCACGGGGTATCCCTGGTCGCGGTCCGCCCTGCGTGCACCCCGCACCTGCGCGGCCGCGTTCGCCACGGCCTGCTGCGCGTGGTGGTACTCGACCAGATCCGAGAGTCCCCTGCCTACAACGTCCCTAGGGACCACCGGCTGCCGCCCGTGGGCTCCGGGTTCGGTCGGCGCGCACAGCACCGCGACACCGGTGATGTTGTCGGTTTCGCCCTGGTCCAATTCCAGGTCGGCCAGTGCGCCCAGCGCGGCGGTCAGGTCGCCGTCGTGCTCGGCAAAGGCCTGGGCGAAAGACGGTGCCTGCCGGTTCTTGCCGCCGATACCGTCGGTGTGCACGAACAGGATGTCGGTCTCTGAGACATCGCCGTCGCTGAGATATCGGTAGTGGCGCTGCGCGCCTTGCACCGGCGGGCCCCCGCGCGCGCCATAGCCTTCCGCGTTCTGCATGCCGAAGCCGAGCGCGTTCATCAACGGGCCGCTGCTCGCCGCCGCTTCGCCGACCACATGACCGACATCCTCGATATCGGCACCGGTCGCGACGGCCGCGTCGAAGAGCATGCCCATCCCGACGGCCGAATGGTCGAAGGTCACCGTCCGCGACTTGCCCGGGTCGGTCGGGTCGAGCACGTCGACCCGGCTGTCACCGACCCACCCCGCCGTGTACCGACCCGGTTTTCCGTCTTGCCCGGGGTCCACCAGCACCAACGCGATGGTGGCCTGCGGCGGCCTCGTGATTTTGTCCGAGGGTGCATTCTCCGCGATATCTGCCTGAGCCTTCGCGAGAACGTCGGCGTACTCGCGCTCGGTCAGCGCCATGACCGCGGCCTGTGCCGCGTCGATAGCCTTGGCCACCATGTCCCTGCGCTGCCCGTCGGTGATCGGGGCGGCAGGGTCGTGCGCTGCCAGTGCGGCGCGCAGGCTTTCGCGGGCCGCCGCGACCGCCGCGGACGCGGCGCGGTGGCCGTCCACCGACCGCGACACCCCGTCGGAGACGATCGCAAACCGCATCGGACGACCGCCGACGACGATCACGTCGGCAGCCATCGCGTCCTGGTTCCCGTTCTTGTCCGGGCCGCGATCGCTCACCCCGACAACGGATCCCAGGTCCATGGTTTCCCGGGCGAGTTGCGCCCACGTCGCCTGCAGCGGGTCGATCGCGGCGCTCACCCGGCGGATGAGCGCGCGTCCTTCGGCCTCGCCAACCGGGTTCAGGTGCGCGTCGCGCACGGCGTGCACCGCAGTGGACCATTCCGGCAGTGCGGCGGCAAATCGTCCGGCCGCGGCGAGCCACTCCGGTGCATGCTGTTGCCGCTCCCGCACCTCGGCGAGAAGCACGGCGACCTGGTCGGCCATACCGGCCAGCTCGTGGTAATGGTTCGTGTGCGCGGCCAACTCGACCCATCCGGGCGGCGGGCTGTGCGTCGGGTTGAACAACGGATTGTCCAGCACGCTGTTCGGCGGGTCAGCCGGCAGTTCGGGCGAGGGGCCCAGCAGACGGTTGAGTTCGGTGACGAACTTCTTCGAACGCAGCGTGACCCGCGAAGCATCGTCCAGGTTCAACGCATTCGCCGCGTCTTCCATCGCGCCGCGCGCGACCTCCCGTTGCACGGTCAGGTCGGCCAACGCTTGCCGTAGCAGGCGCTGTGTCCGCTCCGGCGTCGGCGGGGGCTCGGCACGCGGAACACCCAGGCGCGCAGCCGCTCCGAAGCCCGCAGCATCCGGCCGTGCACCGATGTTCGCGACCGGGAACGCGGCACCCGCCATCCCCTGCGTCCGGCCGCTGTCGTCGAGCTGATGCGCGGGTGACCCGTCGGCGTTGATGACGATGCCGTGCAACCCGACCACACCGGACAGACCCTGCCGCCACAACTGGAAATCGACCGCAGGCCGATTCCCATCGCGCACCATGATCCGACCGTTCTCCCGGTAGATCGCCACCGCATGCGCACCAACCACACCCTGGTGCTGGAAACCGTCGAACGCCACCGCCGCGACCATCACCCCACCCTCGGGCACCGCGGCCGCCAGCTCATCGAAGTCCGCGAACCCCCGCGGATCCCAGTCCGCGCCCATCAGCTGCGCACCGAGATCGCCCCGCACCCCGTGCTCCGGCACCCCGAACAGCTCCACCATCGCCAACCGGTTGCGCAGATCGGCGATCAGCGCGGGATCGGCGTCAGGATCCCGCTCCAGCGCCGCCAGCACTCGCGCCAACCCGAACCGGGCCGCTTCCGGGAAGCAGTTGTTGGCAACGCCTTCCACCCGATGCGACGGTTCCCAGCGCGAGACCCCCGGGTCCGGCGCGTCGATGTCGACACGGTCCCGATGCGCCGCCAGCGCCTCGTCATCCCACGCGCGCAGTACCAGGTCCGGGTCGACCTGCGGGATTCCATCGAACCGCTGATCCGGCGGGGTCAGGTCATCGTGGCCGACCAACACCACATCCGGCAGCGAAAGACCGCTATCGGCACGGTCTTTCAACATTCCGGCCACGTCCTGGGCCAGGGCGGGACCGTCCGGCCCGACCCACACCACCGCCGCGGTCGGCCGCTCGGCCACCGCGACGCCGTCGATCGCGGCCGCCGTAGCCTGCATCAAGGTCGATACCGGGTCCTGGGTGTTGTGGTCCACCGCGTGGAAGCGGATTTCTTCCGCGGCGTCCAGATCACCGATCACCATCATCGATCCGGTCTGGCCGATGAGGTGCACCGCCGGATGCCCCGGCACTTGCGCCGCCCACCGCTCGGCCGCGGTCACCAGGTCCACCCGGAAATTCACCATCGCCAGCTGACGCGGATCCGCATCGGTCTGCTGCCGCAACCTTTCCCGGCCGCGGTGCAACACCAACCGCATCGCCTCGTTACGCACCTCGTGCGGGAGACCTTCGATGTGGGCGATCGCTTCGGGCATCGCCTGGATCAGTGCCCGCCGGGTCACGTGGTCGGTCCACGCCCACATGACCCTGACATCGGCGGGCGACTGCGCGAACGCCTGAATGGTCCGCCACCGTCGCATCGCCCGCTCACGCTGCTCATCGGTGAACCCGTGATCCGGATCCAGCGTCGGCCGCGGCTGCGCGTCCAGCGTGTCCGCCCCGTCGCCGTGCGTACGGATGCGCTGCTCCAGGGCCCGCACCCGGCCGTCTGCCCGGTGGTATCGCTGCGTGGTGTGGATCAGCCAGTCGAGCCTGCGTTCCAGTTCCGCGCTCTTCGACAGGTCGGTCGCAAGCTGCCGCAGCGTCTCCTGGGTGTCGGACAACTCCGTCGTCAGCTGCCCCAGCGCGTCCTCGCCGTCGGACACCTCGGCCGTCAGCTGCCGCACCGCGTCCTGGTCGTCGGACCCCTCGGTCATCTGCTGCCGCAGCACACGTAGGTGGTCAGCCGCTTCGGCGATCTGCTGCCGCAGCGCATCCTGGTGGTCGGACACCTCGGCCATCAGCTGCCGCAGCACGTCCTGGTCACTCGACGCCTCGGCCACCATTTGGCGCAGCGCGTCGACTGCGCCGTGGTGGTCCTCGCCCACCAGGTCCTCGACGGTGACCGGCAGTGAGCCGATCAACCCCTGCAACGCGTCCCGCGCGCTGTCCCGCTCGGCGAGCAACATCCGGTACCCGCGCCGCAACCCGGGCGGGATCTCCAGACTCCCGTCGAGCGACCGGGTGTCGCCGAGTTGCCGCACACTCTGGCGGACATCGCGCCACGCCTCCGTATGGCGGCGCACCGCCTCCGCCACGTCAGGGTTGCTCAGGGTCGGATCGTCGTCACCGACCGGGCGGGGCAGCTCCAGCAGCAGCGCCAACTCATCGTAGCGCTGCTCGGCCAATGCCTCGTCGACGCCGGACAGCGTCACCGTCCGCAACTCTCCCAGCGAAGCCGACCAATTCGACAGCGCGGCAAGGTAATCCGCGTCGTCATCGGTCCACTGCGCCGGCGGCCGGTCGCCGACCGTGTCGAGCCACCGCCAGAACCCGCGCAGCTGCCCGGCGAGCGCATGGAAATGACGCGCCGCGACTTCCAACCGGAATTCCACGTCCTCGGCGAGGTCGTCGCCCAGCCGCTGCATCTCGGCGACGAACCGGTCCGGCGCCGCCATGTTTTCCGGGTTCGCCCCCGCCTGCGCGGCCAGCCGCCACAGGTCGGCCCTGCCACGCTCGTATTCGTCGGCCAAGACGCGGTAGGCCCGCCGGAACCCGACCGGAATCCCCAGGGGCGGCGGCGGCAGCCTGCGCGGGGCGGACGGAGCACAAGACACCAGCGCCAGGGTGATGTTGTCGTCCCCGCCGTTGAGCAGTGCCCGGTTCAGCAGCCGGGTGCCCATGTTCCGCAGGTCGCTGTTGCGGCCGCCGTCCAGGACGATGTCCATCTCGTCGGGCTCCGGGTTGGTGCCCCACAGCCCGTCGGTGCTGACCAGCACGATGTCTTTCTCCGACACCTCACCGGAGGTGACGTAGTTCGCGTGCATGGTGTCGTCCGGCGGCGGTGGGCCGGCGTCTGGGCCGAGCGCGTACGCGATACCGTGCGCGTACGGGTCTTGCAGCACCTGACGCTGGGTCATCCCCTCGGCCTGCACGTAGTACGGCAACGCCGAATGGTCCTGGGACACCGCCTCGGACGCACCGTCGGCACGCAGCACTTGGACCCGGGTGTCGCCGACCCAACCGGCCGTGTATTGCCCGGGCCTGCCGTCACGTCCCGGCTTGACGATCACCGCCGCGATCGTGGTCTTGGGCGGCTTCGGGTCGTCGGCGTAGTCGTCGTCGGTCAGCTTCACCACCGCGGCTTGCGCGGCGTCGATTGCCTCCCGCATCGCCTGATCCGCCTGCGCGGTGGTGAAATCCCCCTGCCTCTGGAACGCGAAAAAGGCCAGGTGGGCACGGGCGGCGCGCGCGGCAACCCGAGCGGCGCGATGGGCGTCGGTCGTCGATCCCACGCCGTCACACACCACCGAAATCCGGATCGGCCCCGCCGGGGTGTCGACCACCTCCGAGTCCATCCAGTCCTGGTTCTGCTGCTTGTTCGCGTTCGCGCCCTTGTCGCTGACCCCGAAGATCGACCCCAGGTCGGTGTCGAAATGGTCGACTGGATCGGTGGAATCGCTGGTAACCGTGGTGTTCTCGGGAAGGGCGACCGGGCCCCACCCGTCGTCCAACTCGGCGAGCGGGCGCAGCGCGGAATCGGCTGCCAGCCGCTGTGCGGCGGTGTGGACCTGTCGGGTGGCTTCGTCGTAGCGTCGCGTCGTCGCCTCGTCCACCTCGGTGTCCGGGTCCGCGGCCGACATCTCATCGTTCGCGGCGTGCCACTGCGCAACCGCGGCGCCGAAGTCCAGCAACCGCTGCCGCTGATGCGCCGAAAGCCCGTCTCGCGTATCCGCACCCAGCAGATCGAACAATGCGCCGACTCGCCGCTCCGCTTCCCGATAGCGGGCAACCGCCGACCGGGCCGCCCCCCGCACCCGCCGCTCCTCCGGGCCCGGCCCGTCGTCTTCGGGGCGTTCCGCGAGCCCGTCCTCGTAGCTCTCCTCGTCCAGCTGACGCGCCGCACGCACCTGGCCGGCCGCGTCCGTCATGGTCTGGCGCGCAGCGTGATAGCCGACCAGGTCGGCCAGCCCCACCTGCACCCGGGCCGCATCGAGAACCCGCGTCGGCCGCGGCGGCGCGGGTTCCGGCTCGGTCTCCGGTTCCGGCCCGGTCTCCGGTTCCGGCTCGGCCGGCGGGTCGGGCTCGGTCGTGGCGCACAGCACCGCGACACCGGTGATGCTGCCCGCCGCCCCGGCGGCCCGGGCGCCATCGGCCAGGTCGGCCAGCGCGGCGGGCAGGTTGCCCGGGTTGTCGGCGAAAGCCTGGGCGAGCGTGGGCGCTTCACGGTTGGCATCCCCCAGACCGGCAGTGCGCGCCAGCAGTACCTGAGTGTCGGAGACCTCACCGGTGGTGATGTAGCGGCCCGCCTCCGCCGGCGGACCGCCACGTGTGCCGTCGCCCTGCTCGTTCTGCGCGCCGAAGCCGAGTGCATGCTCGAGCTTCCGGCCGTCGCGGCCGAGTTGCACGTTCGCGTCCGCTTCGCTGCCTGCGACAACATGCCCGGCCGCACCCGCGGCATCGGCCATGAAGTTCCCGACCGGCGAGTGGTCGAAGGTCACCGTCCGCGCGGCGTCGGGGTCGGCCGGGTCGAGCACGTCGACCCGGCTATTGCCGACCCAGCCTGCGGTGTAATTCCCGGGCTCGCCGTCGCGGCCCGGGTCGACCAACACCACCGCGATGGAAGCCTGCGGCGGCGTGACGACTATCGGGGCGCCCTCGTCGATCGCCCGTTGCGCCCGGTCCCGGTCATCGGCGTACTCCCGCTCGGTCAGCTCCAGCACCGCCGTCTGCGCCGCGTCGATGGCCTTGCGCACCATGCGGGCCCGGTCTTCTTCAGTGAGCTGGGCACCAGGCTCGTGTTGCTGCAAGGCCGTTCGCAGGCTCGCCCGGGCCGCCGCGGCCGCCACTTCGGCAGCGCGGTGGCCGTCGATGGAATCCGGCACCCCACCGGCGGCGATGGCCATGCGGATCGGGCGCCCGTCCACGACGATGACGTCGGCGGCCATCGCATCCTGGTTGGCATCCTGCTGCGGCCCCCGATCACTCACTCCGGCAACCGAACCGCGGTCCAGCGTCGCCCGGCCGAGTCGTGCCCAGTTGGCCTGCAGCGAATCGGCCCAGTCGAACACGTCGCTGATGACCTGGGCAAGTTCGGAGTCGGACACTCGGGCCAGCGTCGCGTCGCGTGCCTCGCGCATCGCCGTCAGCCACGTCGTGGCCAAGGTGGCATGCCACGCGGCCGCGGCCAGCCACCGCGGCGAATGCTGGTCGCTGTCGCGCACCTGGGCGAGCAGGACGGTGCACTGGTCGACCAGGGCGGCCAGTTCATGGTAGAAGTGCACGTTCGCCGACAGCACCTGCCATTCGTGCGACGAGTCCTGCAGCCGGGTCAGTTCCGTGTCGAATTCCGGCGTCGACAACGCCAGGCGGGTGTCGTCATCGACGTCCAACGCCGCGGCGGCGGCTTCCATCTCCTGACGCGCGGTGTCCAGCTGGGTGGTCAGCTGGGTCACCGTCGCGGTCAACTGCTGCTGCGCCTTCGCGCGCTGCTGCGCGGCCTCTCGGTCCCGCGCGGACTGCGTGCTCGGGTCGGGGATCCGGGACAGCCGCTCCTGCGCCGCCGCCATCCGCTCGGTCATCAACTGGTGCCGCCCGACCGCGGCTTCCAGCTGCCGCAGCTGCGCAGCGGGCACACCCTCGGCACGCAGCCGGGTCAGTTCTGCGTCGAGATCCGCATCCGCCGACAGCAGCTGGTGCAGCTGTGCCTGCGGGATCCGCCCGACGAAAGTATCCAGCTGGTTCAGCGACGACGCCCACGCCAGCACTGCGGTGGTGTGCGCGTGCAGCAGCATCTGCCGCTGCGGCGAGACGCCCTGCTGCTGCAACGAGCCGAGTGTCTCGAATGCGCGGTTGAGTTCGTGATAGTGCGGCACCACCGTACGCAACCGGTCCCTGGCGTCGATGATCCGCACCATCTCGTCCACGGACGCGTCGTCGTCGACCGTCACTCCGCCCAGGTTGTCCAGCGTGTCGGCGAACCTGGCCGGGTCCCGCAGCGCGTCGAGTTGCTCCGGGGTCAGTCGAGCCGCCTGCGCCGCGGCAGCGAAATCGTCGACGGCACGGCTGTGTTCGGCACGCAGCGCGGCCAGCCCGCGTTCCAACGCCGCTTGGACGTCACGCTGCTGCTGGCCCTGGAGGAAGCGCACCCCGCGCTTCCGCTCATCCTCGTCGTCGTCTTCTTCCGCACCCGACGCGGCGGCCAGCGGATCCACCATGGAACCGTCGGGACGAATCTTCAGAACCCATCTGTTCTTCTTGTTACGCAGGCGCGCGGGGGGATTGGCGGGATCAAATATTTCCGGCCCGTCCTTGGCCGGGTCATCGACCATCACCACGCCGTTTTCCAAGTACAGCAGGACTCCGTGGCCGATCACCCCGTGCTCGTCCGCTTCGGCGAAGGCGTAGACCGTGATCATCGTGCCGCCTTCGCCCAGCTCCTCGAGCTGTTCGATGAAATGCTCGTCGGGCGAGACCTGCTTCCACTCCGACTTGTCCTGCTGCCTGCGTCTGGCGGCCAACGCGTGCAACCGATCCCGCTCCGATTCCGCCTGGGTCGTCAGCTGCTGCGCCTGTGCGGTGGCGGCCTGCTGCTGCGCCTGCAGCCGCTCGCCCACCTTGTTCAACCGGTCGAATCGTCCCTGCAGCTTCTGCCGCCGCCCGAGGCATTGCTGCTGCGCACTCTCCAGTTCCTCGATGCGCTGCTGCAGCTCCGCCATACGCTGTTCGGCTTCTCGCTGCACTCGCTGCTGTCGCCGATCCAGCTCGCGCTGTGCTTCCACCAGCGCCGCCGCATCCACGTCCACCTGTGCCAACGCCGCCGCCAACGCCGCCGGATCGTTTTCCGGCGTCGGTTGCCTGCCCGGTTGCTGCAATGCGGCGTCCGGGTCGAGCCGCAGCGACTGTTGCTGCGCCTCCAAAAGCCTGCGCCGCCCCTCGAGCACTAGCTGCTGCCGCTGGAGGCCCGTACGCCGATGGTCCAACAGCTCCTGCTGCCGCTGAAGTTGTACCTGCGCCTGCCGTTGCCTGCCTCGCAGCTCCGCTATCGCCGCGTCGCGGTCCTGTATTTCCTGGTCCAGCTGGCGCTGCTGCTCGCGAAGCTGCTGCTGGGTCTTGTTCGCCCGCCTGGTGCCCCTTTTGAGGCGCCTGCGAGCCCGGCCCAGAATCCCGTGGCCCATGCTGGTCAGCCGCTCATGCTCCTTGTCGGCCTCCAGCCGCAACCGCATCGACTCCTGCCGCGGCGTGACCCCCCGGTTGGTGCCGGATGCCACCAGATGCGCGCCCATGTGGTTCTCGAGGTCCTGAGTGGACGTGCCACCCAGGCCCACATGCCCCATCGGTTTGATATCCGCACCCGGGTGCCGGGCTTGGGCCTTGGCCACCAGCTGCGGAGCACACTGGTTGGTCATATCCGATTCGCCGAGGTCGCCGTCCGGTTCCCCTTCCGGGTCCGGGGTTCCGGGCTCGTCATCGGCGTCCGGGTCGGCAGAGTCGCTGTCGTCGCTATCCGGGTCCTGTTGCGCATCGTCGTCCGGCGCCGGTCGGTTCGCGTCGTCATCCGGCGCGGGTCGGTTCGCGCCGTCGTCCGAATGAGTTTGTGGCGCAGGAGTTACCGGCTCATCCACGTCAGGGCGTGCCGTGGTGTCGCTGTCCGAGTCGTCCCGGGTGCCGCGGACATCGTCGTCGGAGTCGGTCCGGGTCTCCTCATCCGGAGTCGTCTGGTTCTGGTCCGGGTCAGCGGAATCCGGCTGCTGCGTTGCCGGGTCTGGGTCATCCGACGCCGTGTCGGGAACGTTGTTCTCGTCTCGCGCCGTGGATTCCGGCGTCTGCTGCGGCTGTGCGGGATCGGTGGTATCCGCCTGCGGCGAAACCAGCTGCTGGGCGGCGTCACCTTCGTCCGGCGGCACAGTGACCTGTTGCGTATCGGCATCGCCGTGCGAGTTCGGGATCTCCGCCCGCTGCGCCTCGGTGTCCGCGTGCCCGGCGACGACACCGCCACCCAATCCGGTGCTTACACCCGGCCCGGCTGCCGGTGCAGCCCCAGCTGTCTGGTCGCCCGTGGCGGTACCGGCCTGGTCAGCAGTCGGTGTCGAACTCGGCCGCCTGCCCACTCGCGGCATGGGCGTGCGTGCGGCACTCTCCATCCGGGATCTCGCGCGGCGCGCGTCGTCGCTCGACGCGTCGGTCTGCCTGTCCGATCGGGCTCTCGTGCTCGCGTCACCGGTACCAGAGTTCTGCGTACCGTGGGAAACCGTGCTTGCCGCAGTGGAATTCGCGCTTCCAGGGGCGCTCGCGTGCGTGGCGGTAGTCGCGTTCGTGGGAGCAGTCGCGTTCGTGGGAGCAGTCGCGTTCGGATCCGCAGCACCACCGCCAACCCCATCCCCAGCACCGCGGCCAACCCCATCCGCATCCCGAGCGCCACGCCCATCCCCAGCACTGCGGCCATCCCCATCCCCAGCGCCACGCCCATCCCCAGCGGCGCGGCCATCCCCATCCCCTGCGCCACGCCCATCCGTAGCGGCGCGGCCATCCCCATCCCCTGCGCCACGCCCATCCGTAGCGCCGCGGCCATCCGTAGCGCCGCGGCCATCCGTAGCGCCGCGGCCATCCGTAGCGCCGCGGCCATCCGTAGCGCCGCGGCCATCCGCCGCCCCCTCCCCAGCGTCACGCCCAGCCCCAGCGTCACGCCCAGCCCCAGCGGCGCGGCCATCCACAGCTCCATGCCCAACCCCAGCACCGTCGCCAGCCGCAGCAGCACGCCCATCCGCAGCACCGTTGGTTGCCGTGCCTGCCGCCGTCCCAGCGTTCGCGCCCGAAGCGGACGGGTCCGCGCTGGCGGGTGTGGTGCGCGGATTCGGCGTGGTGCCGTCGCCGGTGACGCCCGGGCCGGGGCCTTGCCTGCCGATCAGGAAGTAATCGCGTTGGGTCATCGGCGCACCGGAGTAGTCCGAGCCGCCGTGCCAGCCGTAGTACATGCTCGGCCCGATACCACCGAGCACGCCACCGGTGATCGAGCGCGGGTCCAACTCCCAGTTCCCCGTGCCCCATCCGGTCGCCACGTACGCCGCGAATGCGCCCGCCAAGCCAGCGCCTGCGCCGACGATCGCTCCGCGGCCGAGCCCACCCCATCGGTTCGGTCGCCACGGCAGCCCGCGCACCGCGTAATGCAGTCCGAACCCGGCGCCACCACCCGCCGCACCGGCGACGGCGGAGATCCACGCGTTCTGCCAGAGCTGCTGCAGGTTCCAACCGTCCTGGTAGTCCATCCCCTGCAGCGCCGCCTGCACCGCGGCTTCCTGGCTGGTGCCCTGGAAGATTTCGACGAGACCTTCCTGGATCATCTCGTAGACGACCTTGGCGCTGATATTGGCCACCACGGTGTTGGTGATCACCCGGCCGAGCAGCGATTCGATCGCCGATGTCAACCGGCTGCCGATGAGGCGGAACTGCATCTGCGCGTAGGAAATCGCGGCGATTTCGATGCTGGGACCGACCGGCCCCATCACCACGGCCCAAGCCAATTCCCCCGCCAGCCAGGCCAAACTGATGATTCCATTCAGTTTGGCGCCGACAACTTGGCCTCCGAAGTTGTGGATACCGTCCGCCAGGCTGCCGTAGCCCTTGGCCATCTCCTCGGCCTGCGCCCGAAGATCTTCCAACCCGGCGACAATCGCCGCACCACCGTCGTCCGTCGGGAGGGCAGCCTTGATGATGCGGATGGCATCGTCGATCTTCGGCAGCTCTTGTTCCAAGATCTGCTTCTGCAGATCTTGGAATCCCGTCTTCATGACATCGGCGAAATCTTCATTGCCGATCGGAATCTCCGAACCGGCCACATAGCCGAGCAACCAGGCTAGATCGGCGGGAGGAAACGGAATAGCCATTTCAGCTCATAGCCGTTTCGGTATCGCAGGTATCGCACCGCGCAGGGGTCGTCGAACCCGGATTCACCCTGCTCGACGACCGTTCAGCGGTCATGTAACGCCATCGCAAGGTCACCAACTGGATTCGGAAACCCCCGGGCCTCGGCCGGAGGTACCCCGACGGAGGTCGACATGCTCGACGTCGGTGAACGTCATCGTCGATTCTTCCGCCTCCATGTCGAAAGCCGCGCGCTCGGCCGAACCCGGTGCGGCAGTGGACACTTCCGGCTCCGCTGGCATCTGGAATTCGGGTAAGCCCTCGAGCACATCCGACAGTTTCGGTCGGTTCGCGCGCTCGGCCATCAGCGGCTTCGCCAAATCGTATGCTCGGCGGGTGACTTCTTCGGCCGCTTTCTGTGCGGCTTCGGTCACCGCCGCGGCGATCTCGTCATAGCTCAATTCGTCTATATCGTCAGCGAATACGGTCTCGATGACCACGCTGTTGGCGTTGACGGTGACGGTGACCTTCTTGTCTCGCACCGATGCGGTCGCGGTCAGCCGGGCGCGCTGCTGTTGCAGCTGCGCGACCAGTCGCATCTGCCGCTGGTAACTCTCCATCGCCGACGCGGCGGCGTCGGAATATGGTGCAGACATGGAGTCAGACCGTTCGCCGGATGTTCTCGCCGGACGTGTGATCGGTCCCGCTGAACAATGTCTTGGCGCCCTTCTTGCCGCCGACCCCTTCGGTGTACCGGCGGAACGACTCGGATACGGCCTCAGAGGCATGGGCAGATGATTCGCAGTTGTTCTTGAACCCCTTTTCACCGTCGGTGAATTGGTGGCCGTAGTGATCGTTGCCGCATGCCACGGTCATATGCCCCATGACGTCCTTCGTGCTAGCCGCGATTTCCTCGAAATCGCGGCGCAGCTCGTCGAGCACACTGGCTGCGAGCTCCAGGCCGTCGTAATCGGCCTCAACCTTCTTCGGCATAGCGGTACCTCATCTTCCTAGCGCGTCAAGCGATGTCATCATGCCTGGGCACCCTGACGCTCCTGGAAGCGCTGCTCGAAGCCCTTCACGAACGTCGTCGGGGCGATCGACGAGGACGAGTGCTCCAACACGCCGTCGTCGGCGATGTAGAAGATGGCGCGGCCGATCGCGATCTCGCCCTGCGGTACCGGCACATACACCATCCAGCCGCAGCTGAACCGGTCGGCGACCAGTTGGTCCAACGGGTACCCGGTGGTGTCCAGACCACGGCCCTCGATGTAGCTGCGCACTCGGAAGATGGCTTCTTCCTCGGGCATCTGCTGCGGCAGCGACGCGACCACACCAGCCAATGTCAGCTGGTACATCGCACCGTCGATGTCGAACCGGCTTTCGTCACCGAACACATTCACCACGGTCTCCCGGGTGACCACACCGACCTCAGCAGCCGACACCAGAGCCGCTGCGGCGGAACGATGTTCGGCGCTCGGTGGCTGCGCGGCCAGACCTGCGACGATGCCGACCACGGCACTCGCGGTCCACACCCCGGGCACGGCAGTGGCGCATTGCTCCGCCGGCGGGGACTCACCCCGGTACCAGCGGCCACCCTCCCACCAGTAGACGAACGACATCAATCCAGTCGCCGCACGCGGGTTCAGCACCGGGTTGGCAACCCATTCCGGCGCGCCCGCATAGAACTTCGGCATCGGGGCACCGTCGTTGTAGGTGGCGTCCAAATTCGGAGCCTCCCACACCCCACCGGACAGCACCGCCCGGCCGTTCGGCAGCGCATACAGCGTGGAACCGCCGCGGCGCGAACTCTCGAACCAACCCATCGACGGCAACACCCGCGGACCCCAATCGGATCGCGCGGCCACGAACGCCGCGGCGATGCACGCCCACCGTGCCCACATCTCCGGGAAGTCCGGGAACTCGTTCTCCGCCAGCACCGGCCACACCTTCGCGGCCTTGTCCGCCCTGGCCGCGACCGCGGCGTCCTGCGGCGTGCGCGTCTGACGGTCACCGTGACCGATGTACGCTGCCAGCCACACCGGCAGCGTGTCACGCGGATACTCCGCCAAGTCGGCGCGATAGGCCTCCGGGTCGAACAACTGCCCGTCCGGGAAAGGCTCGTCACCGAAGTCGTAGTCGACCTCGAACTCGCCGTCGGAACTCAACCGCACCAGCAGCCGCCACCACGGCTCCCCGTCCAACTCCGCGACCAGCGCCCGGTGTTCGCGCACCTGCTCCAACACCGGCGCGGGCGGCTCGGCCCGCATCGAACGCTCGCGGTCGGTGTAGACGACTTCGGCGACTCCAGTGGTTGTGGTCAGCACGAAAACCGCGTCCAACTGCTGCCACCCGGACGGACCAGATTCGCCCAGCGCGTCGGCGATCTGCCGCGCCAACACCCGATCCCGGCTGTCGGCGGTGTCCTCCTCGCCCGGCTCGGCCGCACCGCCCGGCTCAGCGGTACCGTCCGGTGTCAGGCTGAAACCGACGTCCGGCGCCTCGTTGTCCTCTCCGGGGCCGCCTGGGTTTTCCTTGTTCTGATCGCTCACTGTTCGCTTCCGCCAGTCGTCCTCATCCGGCCTACGCCCTTCCCTGCCTCCCGCATTCTTACACGACCTCCGCAAACGTCTCGACCACAGATTCTCACGAGCGGGAAGCCTCACCGGCGCGGCAAGTTGGAGCTCTTCGGGATAGCATGCAGCGGGGCTCCCCGGCCTCGGCAACTGTGGACGGTCAGGGTTATTGCACGGCTACCGATCGACTACGGGCGTGCCGGGCTTACCAGCGCTGGTCGTGGTCGCCTGAAGTTCCTGAGTGATAGCGGTCCGAAGCACCGCCGATCGGCTCAATTCTCCAGCAGCAGGGTGACCGGACCGTCGTTCACCAGCTCGATGCGCATATGCGCGCCGAACCGGCCGGTGGCGACCGTGGCGCCCAATGCGCGCAGCGCCTGCGCGAAGGCATCGACCAGTGGTTGCGCGGTGACGCCGGGAGCGGCCGCCGACCACGAGGGGCGCCGGCCCTTGGTGGTGTCCGCATACAACGTGAATTGACTGACCACCAGAATCGGTGCGCGCAGATCCGCGGCCGAGCGCTCGTCCGCGAGTATCCGCAGCCGCCAGACCTTATCGGCCAAGGTCCTCGCGGTCGCCTCGGTGTCGGAGTGCGTCACGCCGACCAGCACGAGCAATCCGTGCGGGATGCCGTGGGCGGCCGCGTCGATGCGGCCGACGACCTGGTCGTCGACGGTCACCTGCGCCGAAACGACGCGCTGCACGAGGGCTCGCACGACTCTCGATCATGCCTTGCCACCTGGCGCGAACTTCCGTGCGGGTGTCTGCGCGTCGCCCCGCACGTGCGTACCTGCCGACCTACCACGACGGATACAGGTGCGCACGGGCGGCAACCATGACAAACTCGGTGCGCAGAAGTATGGGTGCGCGGCGGCGCGGTGGCGGAGGATCATGCTGGAAACGAGGAGCGCGATGGATCTGGACGCGTTGGAGCGCCAGATCGCGGCGGATCGGTATGCGGCACTCGACCGTTCGGTCGAATCCGAGCTGCGACTGGCCACCTCTCTCGGCGAACTCGCCAAGGGTTTGATCGCCACCAAGACCAACGGGTCGGTGCGCGACCGGACCAGGGAAGCGCTGGCGCCCGCCGAGGAAGCGGTGGCGATCCGCCTGCGCCTGCTGTCCCGGGGCCAGGTGCTGACCGCGCGCCTGGCCGGGGAGCTGAACGACGCGCTGCGCTCCTTCGAGCAGGCGGCGCGGCACAGTGGCCGCCGGGAACTGGCGACCACGACGATCCGCCGCGCCTGCGACGTCTACCGGCAAGTGGCGCGGGCACATCCGGAGGTCGCGGGTCCGTGCGCGGACGGATTGTCCAAGTGCGGCGTTTGGCTGGGCCGGCTGGACCAGGACGCAGCGGTGGCGGCCACCGAGGAGGCGGCCCGCATTCGCGCCGGTCTCGCCGCGGCGAACCCCGACCTGTCCGGCAAGTACCTGGCCAGCCTGAGCACGCTGCTGCGCACGCTGATGATCGGTCGTTCGCGCAAGCAGGCCATCGCCATGTATCGGGAACGGTATGCCGCGCTCACCTCGACCAGCATGTCGATCCGATTGCGCGCGTGCGGCATCCAGGACCTCGATCTCACCCCCAAGTCGCACCGGGCGCTGGTCGAGCTGAACTGCCGCACCCTGGAGCAGGCCGGGAGGCTGACCCAGCAGCAGATCATGTTCAAGTCCTCCGGCGATCTGTCCACCGTCGAAGAGATCAACTGGAAGCTGGCCCTGGTCGGGCTGCGACCGCTCGCACCCGGCGCGGAGCAAGACCAGCCGTCGATGCCGGTGCACATCGGCGCCACCTTCGGCGCGCTGAGCGTCTACTGCCCGGAACGGGATGCCATCTCCCAGGTGCGCGCCGCGATCATCGCGGCATACGCCATCGATGACGCCTACCCCCTCGACCGCGAGAGCTATCTCGGTAAGCACGAGTCGAAGTTGACGACCGGCGAGCCCGAGCTGAACACCTCGGCCACCCTCGGCGACGACATCGTGCTGATCGATCAGCCCTACGGCGGCTGGGTGACGGTCCTGAGCCTGAACTGGGAGCTCACGCCGGTGGCGAAACACCCACTGGCACTGCGGCTGTCGCAGGACTGGCCGGTGGCGGCCATCACCGTCACCGAGAACGTGGCCTATGAGCTGTGCTGGTACGAGCACGGCGCGGCCACCCAGTACGCCGCGCTCGGTCGTCCAGCCGGACAGGCCCCCCTCGACAAGCCGCTCGCGCCACTGGACTTCGAGACGCTGGCCCTCTACAACCCCGATCGGGCGACCGAGAGCAAACTGCGCGCGGCCTTCGGCAACACGAAGGCGTTCGCCAACCTGACCTATCTGCCCGACAGCGGGCTGCGCCAAATCAGTGTCCACACGCCGCTGTCCGAGCACGGCGACCGTGTGCTGTTCTTCCGCACGACTCCCTGACCTCAGGAAGCTCCCGGTGCGGCCGATTCGCTCAAACGGCGCGCCGGTCGGGTCGGCGTGAACAAAACTGCCGGAGGTCCGGACTCCTCTTCCGCACAGGTCATTTGACCAGGTAGTACGTAGTCCGACGTAGATATGGCACTTCGCGACCCCCCGCGTACCAATTACCGAAACTAATGGTAACCGGTATGTGTACAAATCTCGCGAACTAATTGAACGGAACGTTTATCTTCCACCATGGAGTGCTCTACTGAGACAGCGCCCAAAGGTGAGTCGGATCACAGCACTGATGCCACATCACCGGCCGGGCGGCTCAGAAACAGTCAGACGAAGTTACCCGAGGGCCCCCATGGACCAGATGGCGTTGGCGGATACCCCGACCGCCCGATGCGCCTACTATCGACACACTTGCGACCTGCCCGCCGGAGTCCATCCGGAGATCGGCCGAATCACCGTCCGCGCCGGATTCGTCGGCGCGATCACGATGCCGGCCACGCTCGGCCGAAGGGTTCGCGATGATCTCGCCGACCGCCGAATCGCACTCGGTCCGATCATCTGCCACGAACGGTCCGAACGATGGACCTTCCTGATCCGTCCCGACCTATCCGACGACGTTCGGCTGTTCGCTGAACTGTTCCGCCACAACGTCTCGATCGTGCCCTCAGGCGGCGAGATCGCACTGCCATCGCCCGACGATGCCAACGCGCGGTATCGGCACTGGATCGTTGCACCGCGCAACGGTTTCCGCCCCTCCGGCTCGTCCATCGTCGAGGCCATCCGGTCCTGCGCGAAAGCGGGGAAGCGATGACCACCGGCGCACTGCCCGCGAAGCATCAGGTGCTGCAAGCATGCCGAGGTGAACTCCACGAAGGCAACCCGTTGCTGCGCTGTGCGCACGAGCTCACCACGTTGCACGAGCGCAGGCTCAGCGCGGGATGCGAGTCGTTGAACGAGATCGACGCGCTGCGCGCGAGGCTGGTTCGCGATATCGACCGCTGGATCACGGTGCAGCTGCCGCCAGCGCACGGCGCGGCGCACGTGCACACCGAAACCATGGGCGCGGTGATCGACCGCCTGGCCCAGCTCACCGCGCACGCCTACGCGGCGCTGACCAGCTCCTCGGAATGGGATCTGTGGGACGCCTGGCAGCGCTTGGCCGAACTCGCCGTCGGCTACGACGACCTGGCCGCCGAGGTCTGCGCGGGCGTCCGGCGACTACCGGGCGCCTCCTAGGGCTCCGCGGCGGCGTCCCATCCACAGGGTGGGACGCCGTCCGCATGTCATGGGCCGACTCGCTACCTACGCATACGAAATACGCACTCCACAGCGGTTTCCGCCGCTGCCAACGGCCCGGCGCACCGGCCGCACCGACTCGAACCGCGTGGTGCGCCAAGCCGATTCGAGTAGCGATCTACTCACGTGCCCCTGGCCGGACCGGCCATACGCTGACGGCATCGTTCAGGACAGGTTCGGCACGAAGGAGGAACACATCCCGCACCGGCACCGCCGCGGGCATACCGCTTCGGTCGGACGCACAGGACGCGGGTGCAAGGAACGACGTCACCGATCCAGCGCGAGCTGGGTATCGTCCGGTGATCCGCGGTCGGCGCATGGTGCCGAGACCGCGCACGCGGCGAGATCGACCAGGATGCCTGGCGTCGGTGCGGCTCGGATCCTCGCCGCGCAGCGTCACCGCATCGGGACGTCCGACCGGCTTCGCCGGGAGCTACTCGGGACGCGGAGTCAGGATCCGCGGCCCGTCCTCGGTGACGGCGACAGTGTGCTCCCAATGTGCCGCACGACTGCCGTCCACGGTGACCACGGTCCAGTCGTCGTCGAGCACCTTGGTCTGGGTGGTGCCGAGCGTCAGCATCGGCTCGATCGCGAGAACCGATCCGACGACCAGCTTCGGGCCCTTGCCGGGCTCGCCTTCGTTGGCGAGGAAGGGATCGAGGTGCATTTCCCGGCCGATGGCGTGCCCACCGTAACCGTCGACGATGCCGTAGGCCCGCCCGTGTTCCTTCTCGGCCGCGCGGGTGCCCAGTTCGATGGCGTGCGAGACGTCGGTCAGCCGGTTACCGGGCAGCATCGCCGCGATACCGGCCTCCATCGACAGTCTGGTCGCCTCGCTGAGCAACCGGTCGGCCTCGATGATCGTGCCGACGCCGAAGGTCCAGGCCGAATCACCGTGCCAGCCGTCGAGGATCGCCCCGCAGTCGATGGACACCAGGTCGCCTTCGGCGAGAATCTCCTCGCCCGTCGGAATCCCGTGCACCACGCGGTCGTTCACCGACGCGCAGATGGACGCGGGAAAACCGTGGTAGCCCTTGAACGAGGGCACCGCGCCCGCGTCCCGGATCACCTGCTCGGCGACCTCGTCCAGTTCCAGGGTGGACACCCCGGGCTTGGCGGCAGCGCGCACGGCGACTAGGGCCTGACCGACGATCGCGCCGGCGGCCGCCATGGCATCCAGTTCACCAGCCGTCCGGAACGGCACGACCTTCTTCTTGCGGTGGAAGACCATGCGGCCTCAGTACTCCATCGTGAGCGGCATCAGTGGCCGAGCGCACGCAGTGCGCGCGTGTTGACGTCGTCGACCTCGCCGACGCCGTCCACCGAGACGACCAGGCCGTCGTAGTGCTGCAGCAGCGGCTCGGTCTCCTCGCGGTACACCCGGAGCCGGTTGCGGATCACGTCTTCGTTGTCGTCGGCGCGGCCGCGGGCGAGCATCCGCTCCACCACCGTGTCCTCCGGTACGACGAAGCACAGCACCGCGTCGAGCTTGGTGTCCATGTCCTTGAGGATCTTCTCCAGCGCGTCGGCCTGGTCCACCGTGCGGGGGTAGCCGTCGAGCACGAAACCGTTGGCGGCGTCGGGCTCGTTGACCCGCGCCTCGACCATCCGGTTGGTCACGTCGCTGGGCACCAGATCGCCCGCGTCCATGTACTTCTGTGCTTCCCGACCCAGCGGCGTCTGCTGGCTGATATTCGCGCGGAACAGGTCCCCGGTGGAGATGTGCGGAACGCCCAGCTTCTCCGACAGCAGGACAGCCTGGGTGCCTTTACCGGCGCCCGGCGGACCGAGCAGTACAACTCTCACTTGAGGAACCCTTCGTAATTTCGATTCATCAGCTGGCTCTCGATCTGCTTCACGGTGTCCAAACCGACGCTCACCATGATCAGCACCGCGGTACCGCCGAACGGGAGGTTCTGGACGCCACCGGAAGCACCGATATCGAGGAACACGTTCGGCAGCACAGCCACCAGACCGAGATAGATCGAGCCGGGGAGCGTGATACGGCTCAGGACGAAGTTGAGATAGTCGGCCGTCGGCTTGCCGGGGCGATAGCCCGGGATGAAGCCGCCGAACTTCTTCATCTCGTCGGCGCGCTCCTCCGGGTTGAAGGTGATCGCGACGTAGAAGTAGGTGAAGAACACGATCAGACTGAAGTAGATCGCGATATAGACCGGGTTGCCCGGATTCACCAGGTATTTCTGGATGATCTCCTGCCACCAGCTCGGATTCGGGTCGTTCTGCGACGAGGTCAGCTGCGCCACCAGGTTGGGCAGATACAGCAGCGACGACGCGAAGATGACCGGGATGACGCCCGCCTGGTTCACCTTCAACGGCAGGTAGGTCGAGGAGCCGCCGTACATCTTCCGGCCGACCACGCGCTTGGCGTACTGGACCGGGATCCTGCGCTGGCCCTGCTCGACGAAGATCACGGCGGTGACGATCGCCAGCGCGGCGACACACACCAGGCCGAACACCAGGCCGCCCCGGCTGTCCAGGATGGCCTTGCCCTCGGTCGGGATGCGGGCGGCGATACCCGCGAAGATCAGCAGCGACATACCGTTGCCGATGCCGCGCTCGGTGATCTGCTCGCCGAACCACATCACCAGCGCCGCACCCGCGGTCATCACGAGCACGATGATGATCATGCCGAAGATGCTGGTGTCGGCGAGGATGTCCTTTTGGCAGCCTTGCAGCAGCTGCCCGCGGGCCGCCAGCGCGACCAGACCCGTTGCCTGCAGGATCGCCAGCGCGATCGACAGGTACCGGGTGTACTGCGTCATCTTGTTCTGGCCTGCCTGGCCTTCCTTGCGCAGTTCCTCGAACCGCGGGATGACGACGGTGAGCAGCTGGATGATGATGCTCGCGGTGATGTAGGGCATGATGCCGATCGCGAAGACCGACAGCTGCAGCAGCGCACCACCGGAGAAGAGGTTGATCAGCTGGTAGATGCCGGCGGATTCACCACCGGAGACCAGGTCGATGCACTCCTGGACCGCCTTGTAGTCGACGCCGGGGGAGGGCAGCGACGCACCGGCGCGGTACAACGCGACCAACCCCAGCGTGAAGAGAATCTTCCGCCGTAAGTCCGGAGTCCGGAAGGCCGATACGAAGGCGGAAAGCACTGATCCTCCTGGCGCGAACGACATGGTCATGACATGGGTTGTTCAGCTATATCAGTCCCTGCTGGTCATAGGAGGGACGCCGAAAAACCATGACGAGGCTTGGCAGACAACAATTGAACTCTAACAGTGGCACCGGACGAGCCTTCACTCGTCCGGTGCCACTACTTGCAGAGTACCGTCAGCCCAGCTCGGTGACGGTGCCACCGGCGGCGGTGATCTTCTCCTTCGCCGAGCCGGTGACCTTGTCCACGGTGACCTGGACCGCGACGCCGATCTCACCGTCGCCGAGGACCTTGACCAGCCGGTTCTTCCGAACCGCGCCGGCGGCAACGAGCTCGGCCTTGCCGACCTCGCCGCCCTCGGGGAACAGCTTGGCGATGGCGCCGACGTTCACGACCTGGTATTCCGTGCGGAACGGGTTCGTGAAGCCCTTGAGCTTGGGCAGCCGCATGTGAATCGGCATCTGCCCACCCTCGAAGGCGGCAGGCACGTTCTTGCGCGCCTTGGTGCCCTTGGTACCACGGCCCGCGGTCTTGCCCTTGGAGCCCTCACCGCGACCCACTCGGATCTTCTCGGTCTTGGCGCCGGGAGCCGGACGCAGGTGATGCAACTTGATGGTCATGTCAGACCTCCTCAACGGTCACGAGGTGGCGCACGACGTTGATCAGCCCACGGTTCTGGGCGTTGTCCTCGCGGACGACGGTCTTGCGAATACCACGCAGACCGAGCGTCCGCAGACTGTCCCGCTGATTCTTCTTGGCGCCGATCGAACTCTTGATCTGGGTCACCTTGAGATCTGCCATTACTTGACACCTCCGGCAGCCTGAGCGCGCGCACGCAGCATGCCGGCAGGAGCGACGTCCTCGAGCGGCAGGCCACGGCGAGCCGCGACCTCTTCCGGACGCTGCAGCTGCTTGAGGGCAGTGACAGTCGCGTGCACGACGTTGATGGCGTTGTCGCTGCCGAGCGACTTCGCCAGAATGTCATGGATACCGGCGCATTCCAGCACGGCACGAGCCGCGCCACCGGCGATCACACCGGTACCCGGCGAGGCCGGACGCAGCATGACCACACCGGCGGCCGCCTCACCCTGAACCGGGTGGGTGATGGTGGAGCCGATCATCGGGACGCGGAAGAAGTTCTTGCGAGCCTCCTCGACACCCTTCTGGATGGCCGCGGGAACTTCCTTGGCCTTGCCGTAGCCGACGCCGACCAGACCGTTGCCGTCACCGACGATCACCAGGGCGGTGAAGCTGAAGCGCCGACCACCCTTCACGACCTTGGAGACGCGGTTGATCGCGACGACCCGCTCGAGCTGGTTCTTCTCGGCGGCACTCTCGCGGCGGTCACCGCCACCACGACGGTCGCCGCCACCGCGACGATCGCCGCGGCCGCCCTCGGGGGCACTGCCATTCTGTCCGGCGGGTCCGCTTCCGCCGTCACGCCTCTGACGTCCCGGCATCAGACGTTCCTTCCGTTCTTGTTGGTCACGATCATCAGAATTTCAACCCACCTTCGCGAGCGGCGTCGGCCAGTGCGGCGATCCGGCCGTGGTAGTCGTGGCCACCACGGTCGAACACGACGGCCTCGACACCGGCGGCCTTGGCACGCTCGGCGAGCAGCTCGCCGACCCGCTTGCTCTTGGCCGACTTGTCGCCGTCCACCGCGCGCACATCGGGCTCGATGGTGGAGGCGGCGGCGATGGTCTTGCCGACCGAGTCGTCCACCAGCTGTGCGTGCAGGTGCCGCGAGGAGCGGTTGACCACCAGGCGCGGACGCTCGGGGGTGCCCACGACCTTCTTGCGCAGGCGGAAGTGACGGCGCGCCCTGGACAGGCGGCGCTGGGTCGACACGTCCTTGCCGAGGGGGACGCGCTTGGCCTTCTGGTTTGCGGTTTGCGCCATGATCACTTACCCGTCTTTCCGACCTTGCGGCGAACGACCTCGCCGGCGTAGCGGATGCCCTTGCCCTTGTACGGGTCGGGCTTGCGCAGGCCGTGGATGACCGCCGAAATCTGGCCGACCTTCTGCTTGTCGATTCCGGACACCGAGAACTTGGTGGGCGATTCCACCGCGAACGTGATGCCCTCGGGCGCCTCGATCGGCACCGGGTGGCTGTAGCCGAGGGCGAACTCGAGGTTCTGGCCCTTCAGCGCGACACGGTAACCGACGCCGAAGATTTCCATCTTCTTCTCGTAGCCCTGGGTCACACCGACGATCATGTTCGACACGAGGGTGCGGGTCAGGCCGTGCAGCGCGCGGCTGCGGCGCTCGTCGTCCGGACGGGCGACCTGGAGCTGGCCGTCTTCCTTGGCGATGGTGATCGGCTCGGCGACGGTCAGCGACAGGGTGCCCTTGGGCCCCTTCACCGACACGTCTTGGCCGTCGATGGTGACATCGACACCGGCCGGGATGGCGATGGGCTTCTTACCAATACGCGACATAGTCCTGACCTCCCTTACCAGACGTAAGCGAGGACTTCGCCGCCCACGCCCTGCTGAGCCGCCTGCTTGTCGGTCAGCAGGCCGGAGGACGTGGAGATGATCGCCACGCCGAGGCCGCCGAGCACCTTGGGCAGGTTGGTGGATTTCGCGTACACGCGCAGACCGGGCTTGGAGACACGGCGCACGCCGGCGAGGCTGCGCTCGCGGCTGGGGCCGTACTTGAGGTCGACGACGAGGGTCTTGCCCACGGCCGCGTCCTCGGTCCGGTAGTCGGCGATGTAGCCCTCGCGCTTGAGGATCTCGGCGATGTTCGCCTTGAGCTTCGAGTGCGGAGCCTTCACCTGATCGTGGTACGCCGAGTTGGCGTTGCGCAGACGTGTCAGAAAGTCTGCGATCGGATCAGTCATGGTCATGGTTCGACCTAGACACCTTTCTCGCCGCGGTTCCCATACAGCGCCGACATGCGTTTGGGCAGGTCAGCGGTGGGCCTACGACAATTCGGATGGTCCGGCCTGCACTTGCCGACCGGATAAGGTATGTATCGCCCGAGCGCACGCATGCAGGCATGGAGGTGCCCAGGCAACCGCTCTAGTGTAGGCAAGGGCGTCATCAGGACAAAATCGGGGTCCAGCGGGGACGTCTTCGCGCCTGGCTGATGACCAGCAGAAACAGCCCGCCGCCCGGCTAGCATGGGACCATGTCGAGTCCAGGCATCGAACGACCCGACCTCCCCGAGTACATGACCTGGGAGGAGCTCGAGCAGCTGCCCGAGGAGATCGCGGGGCAGATCGAACTGTGGGAGGGGCGCGTTGTCTGGCTACGACGCGGGCCTGCCGAACATCAAGAGTTCACCAACCTCCTCTGGAGCGGACTCCGCCGATGCGCGCGCGAGGAGATGGCCGCGGACCCGAAGCAGTGCTGGCGCGTCCACACCGAGACAAACATATTCTTCGGATCATCCGGAAAGTCCGATTTCGTGACACCGGGCTTCCTGGTACACCGCTGCCTTCCGAAGCCGTACCAAGATGTTCGTGCAGCTGATGTACTTCTGGTCGGCGAGGTTCTTTCCCCGTCGAACACTCAGACCGACATGTACGACAAGCAGGCACGCTACGCCAAGGCGGGCATCCCCTGGTACTGGGAGGTGACGCTAGAGCGCGCGGCGAGCGCCATCGCGGTGGTCCGCGCTTTCGCACTGGAGACCACCCACGGCAAGCTTCCTTCCGGCGTGCACCCACTGCGCCCGGCCAACTACCTGATGACCGGCGAGTGGTCCCCGAAGGATTCCGACGCCATCACCATCGACTTCCCGTTCCCGATCCACATCCCCTGGTCGGACCTCGAATTCTGAGTGATCGAGCCGACGGCTAGCGGACCAAGTCGGCGAAACTGATATCCCCGAGCACCACATGCTCCAAACGGACGAACCCGTCGCGGTGCAGCCGGTGCAGGCGGTATTCGGCGGCGTGGGCGTCGAGCCGGAATTCCCGCACCTCTTCGATATCGAACTTGGTGTCGAGAACGACAACCAGGTAGAGCGGAATACCTGCGCGGGCGTACTGAGCCTTTTTGTCCAGCAGATCTTCGGCGGCAGTGGACGGCGAAGACACCTCCACGACGATCAGCGCATCACTAGCCTCCGGCTTCGCTCCGCGCTCAGGCAAGCAGCGATACACAGTCACATCCGGTCTCCGAAAGGTGAACTTCGGTACCCGCCAGAGCACCACGTCTATATCGGTCTCGACTCGGATGCACGGTTCAGTGCTCGGCAACTCCTCGATCGAGCCAGCCAAGCGGCGTGCCACGCGATTATGCTCGGGCACCGGCGATTCGCAGACGATCACGTGCCCGTGCACGACCTCGATCTCGCGCGCGACACCCTCGGGCAGCTGACGGTACTGCTCCTCGGTCATCTCATGCGGCAGGTGGTCCGGCGCCTGGATCGTCATGATCAGAGCCTAGCTGGCACGAGCACTGGATGCTTCGCTGAACATCGCGATCGACGCCGACGACGCCCGCGTCAGTTTCACACCACACAGCAGCGCGGCATAGCACTGGCGCGTCGACTTCGAGATTCGTTCTCGGACGGACGGCCCATATGCCACAGTGCTCACATGCCTGTCGTGCGCACCTTCGTCTACGCCGATGCCGACGACTTGGCCGTCATCAAGGACGCAGCAGCGCGCAGCGCTGTAAGCGAGGCGGAGATCATCCGCCACGCAATACACTTGGCCGCGCTGCGGGTGCGCCGTCGTTCGAAGCCGTGACGTCTGAGGCGTTTCGCGAGCGGTGATCCCAAGCTTGCCGAACGCGTCGACGACCTTCTCAGCGACGATTCGACCGGCCGATACACACGTCACGGTTCCACATACAGCCGTTCGCACGGCAATCTCGCCAATCCAATTGCACTGCCGGGAATTACGGCAATATCGGCGGCGGCGCGAACAGCGCACCACTCCCGCACGAACCGCATGGCCGCCGTGTGGCAAGCGGCGAAGTCCAGGCTGATGCCGCCGAGCAGGACGCGTATGTGAACGTCTGGCTCGTGTGGGCACGGGCTGGTCACGGTTCCAGATCGTTCGTGCCCCGCTCCGAATGCGTATGCCGCGCGATGCCGCGCGGAATCCGTAACCGTACGCGCCGAGCCGCCACCGCTTCCACCATGGCGTTGAACCCGTCCCAGTGCCGCACGTGATGGAGCACCTGGTCTTCGGTGATTCCGCCGGATTGCCGCTCCTCACGTCGGCATCGCACGAAGTCCGCGGTAAGCAGACTCACCATCTCCCCGTACGAATAGTGCAGCTCATGCGCATCCGGGCCCGGCTGGTAGCCGTGCAGGAGTGCCGCCGCAACCATGTCCTCGACGTGCCGGTCGATAGCCCAGATATGCAGATCCATCAGATCCGCCAGCCGACGGCTCATCGGTCGCCCCGGCCTCCCGTTCTCGTAGTGCCGAACCCACACTCCGAGCAGCCCCACGGCCGCCACCATCATCGCGTCCGTAGGCTCGGTACGAGCGTTGAAGAGGTCGAAGAAGGTGCGAGTACCGGGCAGACGCAGCTCAGCCTGCGGTATTGCGACCCAGCCATGCGGCCCTGTCATCGCTGCTCGTCTTCGATCCGCTGAATGATCTCGCTGGCCGGTACCGACTCATCCGGATCGCCGCCGAGGTCGATCACCCACGGCAACACCCAAAAGAGCAATATCAATACCCCGGCGACCGCAGCCATGACGACCAGGACAACCGCAAGTTCGGACATTCGCTGAACCCCCTGACGCTATGTGTGTTGTTGGGTAGCGCCCGGCGCCCGAGAGTTCGAGGACTCGACCGGGCGCCGGGGCTGTACATGAGGTTGGCTCAGGCGAAGCGACCGCATAGGCACAGACCGTGTCCCTGTTCGAAACCCGGAGTTGCCGTTGTCCGAGTAGCCTGAGCAGCGAAACCTTCATTTGGCCAACGGCTTAGGGAGAGCCCGCCATGGTTCATCACGAGTTCGGTCAGCGATTGCGGCGGCTGCGCGAGCAGGCCGGGATGACCCGTGCGGTTCTGGGTGAACTCGCTGGGCGTTCCGCGAGCTGGGTGAAGGCGGTCGAGAACGGGCGACTTCAGCAACCACGTCTTCCGATGCTGATCCGGCTGGCGGACATCCTCGATATCAACGACCTGAGGGAGTTGACGGGCGAGCAAGCGCTCTCGCGGGCAAGCTACGGCAAGACTGTGCATCCCGCTCTTGCGAAGGTGACCGAGGCGTTGGCGTCCTATCCAGTCGCGACGAGCAGCGACGATCCCGACCTATCTCCCGCAGCGCTGACGGCTCGCACTCGACAGGCGTGGACACTGTGGCACGGAGCGGCCTACCAGCGCTCGGCCGTGGCGACGGTCCTGCCGGACCTCCTGCGAGATGCCCGGATCGCCGTGCGCCAACACGACGGGAACGAGCGGCGGAAGGCGCTCTCCACGCTGGCGCAGGTCTACCACCTCACTCAGCTCTATCTGTCGTTTCAGCCGCCTGCGTCCCTGATATTGATGTCCGGTGACCGCGCGATGACCGCCGCGCAGGATGCCGACGACCCGTACGCCATGGCCGCAGCGGCCTGGTACGTCAATCACGTCTACCGAGACGCTGGCGAACAGCACGATGCCCGTGTCGCGCTCGCACATGAGGTTTCCGGTCTACTCAGCCCCGAGAAGGCTGGCAACGACCTGGCGCTGTGGGGTTTGCTCAGGCTCGCGATGGCACTGTCGTACGCGAAAGTCGGCCGAGAAGGCGATGCGCTGCGATACTGGGATGAGGCCGACAGGGCGGCACGTGCCCTCGGTGACGAGTACAACCACCCATGGTTGATCTTCGGCCGCTCCATGGTCGACGCGTACATGATCACCATCCAGGCCGATTTGATGCATCCCGGTTACGCGATCCAGCAAGCCAGCAAAGTCGATTTGACCACGATGCCTTCCGCGACCAGGCGCAGCTTCCACACCGCCGAAATCGCACGCGCACACCACATGCGGGACGAATCTTTAGCCGCCGTCTCACTACTTACCAAGGCGCACAAGGAATCCCCCGACACGTTCGGCTTCTCCCTCTTCGCTCGATCGGCTGTACCCGATCTGGTAGAGCACGGCGGCGCGACCGTGCGACCAGACGCCGAAAAACTCGCCTCCGTCCTGCGCCTGACCACATAGGCACTAACCCGCGGAGCGCCCGCTGCTACAAGCGCTGTCGTCACCACACGGGCAGTGACACAAGGATCGAAACGCCCAGGCCGAGCCAGGAGATCGCGACGCCTGTTCCGAACTGCCGAGCCCTGCCCTTCAACAGCAGCAGGACGACGACTATCACTACCTCGGCAGCCAAGACGAAGGCGTATAGGAAGAGCAGGTAGTACGCCGTGGCGATCAGGGGAACCGCGTTGACCAGCATGGCCACCGAGCATCCGGCGAAGAACGCTCGGCCGAATCCGGAGGTCGAACTTTCGTCCTCGTCAGCGGAAGCGACCGCGATCCAGATCGCAACCAGGGGCAGTTCCAGGGGAAAGAACCGCAGTGCCGGTACGCAAAGCAGCACCGAGGAGGCTGTGATCACGCCGAGCGCGACACCTCTGTATCTCGGAGAACTGGACCATGCCAGTCCAACTCCAACGAGCGCGCCGACAGCGGATATAGCTAAGTAACAGCCGACAGGTGGCTCGTTGCGATCCGGGTAAGCCACCGCCATCGCGGCTGCCACGGCGATCAGCTGAGGAATGAACCACAGCGAAGTAGTCCAAGTCGCGGCAGTCCAATACCCGGAACCCGTCCGCAGAGCGCGGAGGCCAACCATCGTTCACACTCCTCTGAGACATGAGCCGCAGCCCCTTGGTGCTGAATCGGACGGCGGAGCTCACCGGCCCAACGGATGATCGTTCTCGGTAATCGTGCGAACCGACGGAGCCTTGTCCGGCGTTCCAGCCGCAGTGCCTGGAAGATCAGTCGTCACCGGGAAGCCGGGAGGCTGATCACCCGGGTATTCCTGGTACGTCCTGAACTGGTCGAAGATGTTCGGATCGGTACCGGGAAGCTCATGATGGAACGGCAGGTTCACCCCCGGGCCCCACGAACGGCCGGACGCCGCCGGGTCCACGGCTGCCCTGACAATCAGCGGTTGACCTGCTGAGCTGAGTCGCGAAACGCGCTGCGGCGGAGATGATCCGCCGCAGCGCCCTGCTTGGTATCAACCCGATCACCTGCTGCGCCAGTCTCGACTTCTGGCCCACCGCCCCGTGGATTCCACATGCCGAGGCATCCCATTCACATCTCGCTCCAAAGTTTGTTCTTTTGCGTCGCAGTTTTATTGTGAGGCAGCGATTCCCGGTTCCGGCCGTTCGGTATGCCGCTGTGGCCGACACTGTGCGGGCACACGTCAGCCGTGTCCGTGTGGGACCGAACGCACCATGGGAGACATCATGACCGAGCCCGTCGCTCAGCTGCCTACCGCTGGAGAGGTGGTTTTCGATACCTTCGACAGGATCAGCCGACGTGGTCCGGTCGTTCCGGTCGAACTGCCCGGCAAGGTCGTGGTCTGGGTCGCGGTGAGCCACAAGGCGGTGAGCGAAGTTCTCGCCGGTGACGGCACCGTGTTGAGCAAGAATCCGCGCAACTGTCCTGCGCTGCAGGACGGCACGATTCCAGCCGACTGGCCGTTGCGCGCGCTCACCGATATCGATCACATGATCAACATGGACGGTGCGGAACATCGACGGCTGCGGAAGACGATCAGCCAGGCGTTCACCCCCCGCAGAGTCGCCGCGCTCGAGCCTCGAATCCAGCAGATCGCCACCGAGCTCATCGACGATATTCCCCACCACAACGCCGAAATCGATATCGTCTCCAGATACACCACCCCTCTGCCGGTTCGGGTGATCGGCGAACTGTTCGGTGTACCGGCATCGGAACAACAACAATTCCGGATCTGGGCGTCCACGGTCATGTCGCATCTGAGCACCGGCGACGAGATTCAGGCCGCGATGGCGGGCATGCTCGGATACCTCGCCGAACTCCTCGACCGCAAACGGCGCACACCCGGCGACGACCTCACCTCCGCTCTGCTGGAGGCCAATGAAGCGAACGGTTTGACCGACGACGAACTGGTCAACATGTTGTGGTTGGTGCTCATGGCCGGACACGAAACCACCGTGCACCTGCTCGGCAACGCGGTCATCACGCTGTGCACCCATCCCGAGGAGCTCGCCAAAGCCCAGGCCGAAGACCGGTGGAAGGACGTCGTGGAGGAGATGCTGCGCTTCCGCTCTTCGGTCGCCGCTATTCTTCCCACTCGGTATGCCCTGCAAGACATCACCATCGCCGGCGTAGAAATTCCCGCGGGAGCCATGGTGGGGTGGTATGGCGGCGTCGGGCGGGACCCGGAACACTATCCGGACGCCGGTACCTTCGACATCGACCGCGATCACCGAGACCAGCTGGCGTTCGGCCGGGGACCACATGTCTGCCTCGGCGCTCATCTGGCCCGGCTGGAAAGCCACATCGCCTTGTCCACGCTGTTCAACCGATTCCCGCGATTGCGCCTGGCTTGTGACCCCACCCAGGTCTACGGTCCGAATTTCATCACCTGCGGGCCACTCACACTTCCCGTGCTGCTCGAACCCAGCGCGTAGGACGGATCCCGCTGTTCCCCTCCCAACGCTGGGATCTGCCAGACGCTACGCGTCACCGCCAAACGGTGTTGAATAGTAAAGTTCCGAATGAGACATCTGCCAAGGCATCATCATGATGTATTCCGATCTTGTTATGGAGGACACTGACGAGTGGGAGGCGCTCAGCAACGGCTTTCTACCGGCTATTGCCCGGGTTCGTGATCCGCGCAACTGGTGGATCCGTGCCACCGTGCAGGACACGGCCGCTCACACCCTCCTGCGCATCGACCAACGCGGTGAGCGTCTGGCATGGCGGACTCCATCGCACACCCGGCAGGGCGGCAACGACTATTGGTTCGTTCTGCCACAGCGGGGTGTCGGGGGTGTGCATATCTTCGAAATGAACGACACGGTAACGCGTGTTACACCCGGTGGCTCACTGCTGATACGCCCAGATCGGCCGTTTCGGTACTACATGCCACGCATGGTGGTGCACGCAGTTCGCATACCGCGTACTGATCTGGATAATCGCCTGTCGTCCGCCGGACCCCCACATACGGCACCCGATATGGAGTCCGGCCTCGGCCGGATCGTGCAAAGCCTGATCCGTGAAACGCATTCCGAGAAATCCAACCTCACGGATTGGGAATTCAATGCCGTCTGCGATCGGATCATCGAGCTGCTGTGCATGATGTTGCTCGGCGATATGGGCCCGCAACAAAGCCACCTGACCGAAACGGCCGCGGCTGTCCGCCAGTACGTGCGGGAGCATGTCGGTGTCGGGGACTTGGGGCTGCCTGCGGTGGCTTCAGCTCTCGGCTGGTCACCTCGTCAGCTGCGGCTCGCCCTCCATCAGGCCGGGACCACCTACCGGGAGGTGCGGCAGGACGAAGCGCTGCGCGCCGCGCGTGACCTGCTCTCCCAACCAGGGAAGACCACGACCATCAGCGAGGTGGCGGCACGTTGCGGTTTCACCCAAACATGGTTCTCCCAAGCATTCAAGACCCGATATGGCGAAACACCCCGAGACTTCCAGAAACGCCGGTCGAGGGAATTGACCGATCGACCGGCATCGGGCATCGAAGGACCTGAATCAGCCGAGGCGACGATGCGCCGCTACGCCACAATGTCGCCGCCCCCGCGCTCTCCGAGTTGGTCGGATCAGGTCGGCACCGCCCTGGAAGCCGCCCTGGCCGAAGGTACGTTCTCGCTGGGGCAGGTCGCCCGCCGCCTCGAGGTCGGGCCACGGACACTGCAACGCCGGTTGGCCGACGAAGGAACAACGTGGAGCCAAGAGCTGGGCAAGGCACGTCGACGGAAACAGGACAACACCACCACGACGTAGGGCCCGCTGAGCAGATCGCGACAGGACGAACTCCTCGGCTACGACGACGAGCGGGATGTGCGACGGAGCCAGGTCGAGGGTGGAGCCCGAGAGAGCACCGGCGTTCGACTCGTCGCGCCGCCGGGTAACTGTCGGCAGTGAAGCCGCGAAATCGCCGCACATCGAGGCGGTTCGAAGCGGTGCAGCCGGAATGTTCATCAGTTCAGGCACATATTCCGGCGGTGGTGGGACGAAAGCACCCGAGCACGGATTTAAAGAACTGCCGCCGATCCAGTTCGCGGCAGTCGCCCGATGCGGCGGCGGGGTCGGCGGCGGCATTCGCTCTCAGTTTGCCGAACCTCATGTCGTATCGAAATACCCTGCTGCTCAATCGGTTCCACATTGTGGACAATGTCACAAGGTTTGCCTTGACGGGCGTGCAGTCGCTACCAATAGTGCGTTCGGTTCACACGATGCGACGTTCGATTCGTCCACGTCGGGGGGGATCGGGGGTCGGGAGGGAGAATGAATTCAATGTTCTATCGCGCTGCAATGCGTATCGGTCGTAAGGCGCTCATCGGTGCGCTGCCGCTGGCCGTGGCGACTACATTCGCCGGCGCCGGAGCCGCATCGGCCACCAACTACGCCGATCAGCAGGCGCGGTTGGCCCAGGCGATGTCGACATCGGGCACGTCCGCGGACATCGGCTACCACACCACGGTCGCGCCGGACCTGCGCAGCGTGTCCGCCACGCTCGATGCAGGCACGTTCCAGCTCGGTGAGACCTCGATCAAGGTCGTGGACAAGGCCGGCGCGGCGGTCACCGAGCTTCCGCGCACGCTGGCCACGCCGTCCGGTACCACTATCGCCCTGGATGCCAAGGTGTCCGAGGACGGCCGCACGCTGTCGGTGACGACACCTGAGGTCTCGGCCGCGACGGGCGCGGAACTGAAGGACATCGCGACCAATCCGGGGGCGCAGTACCCGGATCCGGTCATGAACGGTGCGGCCGCGGGCGCGGGCGTCGGCGCGATCGCCGCCCTCATCACCTGCATTCCGACCGTGGCGGCCTTCGTCGTCGGTTACGTGCTGTGCGCCGCGGTCGGCGTGGTGACCACCGCCATCCTGGGCGCCGTGGTCGGCGCGGTCGTGGGTACGGTCGCGCCCGATGTCATTCCGCAGGTGCTGCCCTGACAATCAGCGATTGACCTGCTGAGCTGAAGTCGCGAAAGGCGCTGCGGCGGAGACGATCCGCCGCAGCGCCTTTCTTCGGGTCGTCTGCGATTCGCTACTCGGCGCAGGCTCGATGGTCACACCGTCGCCGCGCGGGAGTCAACGGGAAGATCACATCGGGTACACCGGATGCTTGCGCGGGTTGAACTCCGGCTTGACCTTCGGCTTGTCCCGCAACAGGCGCAGCGCGTTCCGGATCTCCAGACGGGTGCGCGCCGGTTCGATGACCGCGTCGATGTAGCCGCGTTCGGCGGCGATCCACGGGGTGGCGATCGTCTCGTTGTACTGGTTGATCATGAACTCGCGCGCCGCTGCCCGATGCTCCTCCGGCACCGCCTCCAATTGCCGCTTGCCGATGAGGTCGACCGCGCTTTCGGCGCCGATCACAGCGATCCGGGCCGTCGGCCAGGCGAAACTGATATCGGCGCCCACCTGTCGGGCCGCCATCATGCCGTAGGCGCCACCGTAGGACTTGCGCACGACCAGGTTGATGATCGGGACCGTTGCCTCGATGATCGCACGCGGGACCCGCCCGCCGCGGATGATCACACCGCTGGCTTCCTGCTCGAGGCCCGGCAGCACGCCCGGGGTGTCCGCGACGAACACCAGCGGGATGTTGAACGCGTCGCAGAGCCGGATGAAGTAGGTCGACTTGTCCGAGCAGGCGGCGTCAATGGAACCACCAAGCACCAACGGCTGGTTGGCGATCACACCGACCGGATAGCCGTCGACCCTGGCGAACCCGGTGATCAGATTCGGGGCGAACGCGGCGCGGATTTCGTGAAATTCACCGTCATCGAAGATCCGCAGCAGGATCTCATGCATGTCGTAACCGGCGCGATCGGAATCCGGGATGATCGTGTCGAGCTCCCGATCGGAAGCAGTGATCTCCGGCTCCAGGCCGGGGTTCACAATCGGCGGCTGCTCGAGACAGCTCGTCGGCATATAGCTCAAGTAGTTCCGCGCCCACTCGTAGGCTTCCTGCTCGGTGTCGGCCACGTGATGCAGGGTGCCGCGTTCGGCCTGTACCTCGGCGCCACCGAGCTCCTCGGCGGTGACGTCTTCACCGTTGACGGCTTTGATCACCTCCGGCCCGGTGACGAACATGTAGGAATCCTTGGTGCCGATGAGCACGTCGGTGTTGATCGGCCCGTACACCGAACCCGCTGCGCACTTGCCGAGAATGATCGACACCTGTGGCACATACCCGGACAGTTTCTCCAACACCCGGGAAATATCACCGAACGAAGCGATCGAACCCACCGCGTCCTGGATACGCGCACCGCCGGAATCATTGATCGTCACCACCGGGCATGCGTTGTCGAACGCGAGTTGCAGCGCCCGCATGAACTTTCGGGCGGACGTGATACCGACCGACCCGCCGTACACTGTCTGATCGTGGGCGATCACCACTACCGGACGGCCCCCGATCAGACCGCGACCGGTGACCAGCCCGTCACCGTAGAGAGCATCCGGTCGGCCGGGCTGACGAGCCAACGCACCGGTCTCGATGAACGTCCCGCGGTCGAGCAGCATGTCCACACGCTGGCGAACGCTCGGAACGCCCTTCTTCTCCCGCTTGGCGGCACCGGCCTCACCCGCCGGTTCCGCAGCGATCGTCAGGATCTTGACCAGTTCCTCGAGCTTCGCCTCGGTACCTGTCACGCTCGCCGCCACCTTCCGAACCAAATGTTGTGCCCCCGAGACGTTAAGCGGTGTCGACACAGAACGTGTCATCGAACCGGATATCCGGGACAAATCACAGCCGAGACCGGCCGCACATCACATCCCGAAGAGTCCGAACACAGTCAGGGGAAGGACTGGCAAGACGCCGTTCCAGGGCGGTTGACGCGGTGATCGCCTCGAGCGACTCGAAGGCCCGGTTGCGGGGGCCGACAGTCCGCTATAGACGCCGAGGGCACGGACTCGATGTGAGTCCGTGCCCTCGCCGTCTTGTTATCCGGGTGCGCTCACGAGGAGCGCGAGCTCACCAGGAGCTCTTGTGCACGCCCGGCAGTTCGCCCCGGTGCGCCATTTCGCGCAGGCACACGCGGCAGAGGCCGAACTTGCGGTAGACCGCGTGGGGGCGGCCGCACCGCTGGCAGCGGGTGTAGGCGCGGACCGCGAACTTCGGCTTGGCGTTGGCTTTGTTGACCAGTGCTTTCTTTGCCATGTGCTCAGTTCTCCTTGAACGGGAAGCCGAGGTGCTTGAGCAGGGCACGGCCTTCTTCGTTGTTGGTCGCGGTGGTCACGACGGTGATGTCCATGCCGCGCGGGCGGTCGATCTTGTCCACGTCGATCTCGTGGAACATCGACTGCTCGCTGAGGCCGAATGTGTAGTTGCCGTTGCCGTCGAACTGCTTCGGCGACAGGCCGCGGAAGTCACGGATACGCGGCAGCGCGATGGACACCAGGCGGTCGAGGAACTCCCACATCCGGTCGCCACGCAGGGTGACCTTGGCGCCGATCGGCATGCCCTCACGCAGCTTGAACTGCGCGATCGACTTGGTCGCCTTGCGGATCTCCGGCTTCTGGCCGGTGATCAGCGCCAGGTCGTTGACCGCGCCGTTGATCAGCTTCGCGTCGCGGGCGGCGTCGCCGACACCCATGTTGACGACGACCTTCACCACGCCGGGGATCTGCATCACGTTGGCGTAGTTGAATTCCTTGTTCAGCGCGTCCTTGATCTCCTCGCGGTAGCGCTGCTTCAGCCGGGGCTGCACTTTTTCGGTCGTGGTCATGTCAGATGTCCTTCCCGTTCTTCCGGGAGATCCGGACCCGCTTGCCGCTCTCCTCGTCGGTCCGGTAGCCGACCCGGGTCGGCTTGCCGTCGGAGTCGACGACCATCACGTTGGACACGTGGATCGGAGCTTCCTGGGTCACGATGCCGCCGGAGGAGGCGCCGCGCTGGGTGGCGGAGTTCGCGACGTGCTTCTTGATCCGGTTCACGCCCTCGACGAGAACCCGGTTCTCCTTCGGGTAGGCCTGGATGACCTTGCCCTTGGCACCCTTGTCCTTGCCCGAGATGACGAGCACGGTGTCGCCCTTGTGCACCTTCATGTCAGAGCACCTCCGGGGCCAGCGAGACGATCTTCATGAACTTCTTGTCGCGCAGCTCGCGGCCGACCGGGCCGAAGATGCGAGTGCCGCGCGGGTCGTTGTCGGCCTTGATGAGCACGGCCGCGTTCTCGTCGAAACGGATGTAGGAACCGTCCGGACGGCGGCGCTCCTTGGTGGTGCGCACGACGACCGCTTTCACGACATCACCCCGCTTGACGTTGCCGCCGGGGATGGCGTCCTTCACGGTAGCGACGATGACGTCGCCGATACCGGCATAGCGACGCGACGAACCGCCGAGAACGCGGATGCAGAGAATCTCCTTCGCACCCGTGTTGTCGGCGACGCGCAGTCGCGACTCCTGCTGAATCACTTCAGCGTCCTCCTTGACCTGGACGTTTAGCACGCCGGATTGCCGACCCGACGGGCATGGTCGGTTGCCCTCCGGACGCGCGCCTGCCAGCGGTTTTCCTCGATCTGAGCGATAACGCGGAACCAACCACTGGGGGTTCACTGCCGGATTGCGGGCACAGCTCCCGCAGGCAACCGGTCTAGTGTATGGGAATCCGCAGGTCGTTCCCAAATCGGGCGGTCGCCGAGGCGCGGGCCGTCCCACCTGGGCCACGTTTCCGGGCTGGACCGGCCCCACGCCGGTAGCCTCGATGTCCTGCAAGGCTGCCTTACGTACATCTGCGGCAACGCCGCGTCGGGGAGAGGACTCTCGTGACATCAACCGGTCGTCCAGGCAAGCTGGACCGTCGTGCGTTCCTGATCGCGCTCGGGGCCGTCCCGGCCGCCGCCGCGCTGGTCGCCTGCTCGAACGATGCCGAACCGACGAGCCGGACGCTCACCGGTGTGGACATGGGCGGGGCGGACGAGACGATCCGGCCGCAGGACGACCTGTACCGGCACGTCAACGGCAAGTGGCTGCGGGAATACCAGCTGCCGCCGGACAAGGTCGCCTTCGGCTCCACGAGCGAGGCCGCCGAGCGGACCCAGCAGCAGTTGCGGGAGATCATCGAGGGCATCGCGGACCCGAAGCCGGGCTCGGAGGCGCAGCAGATCAAGGACCTGTACGACGCGCGCCTGGACTGGGACGAGATCGAGCGGCTCGGCATGACTCCGCTGGCGGGGCTGTTCGCCAAGATCGACGGCGCCGCGACCAAGGCGGACCTGGCGAAGGTGATGGCCGAGCTGCCGATCGGTGGTCTGATCGGCCTTGGCATCGGCGTCGACCGGAAGAACTCCGACGCCTACATTCCTTCCGTCGGCCAGTCCGGTCTCGGGCTCGGTGAGCAGTACTACCGCAAGCCCGAGTACGCCGAGGTGCTCGCGCAGTATCGGATCTTCCTCGAGCGCATCGCGGCGGGCGCCGGGTTCGCCGATCCGGCCGGTATCGCTGCGCGCGTGTTCGACCTGGAGAAGCGCATCGCTCCCGCGCACTGGGACAACGTGCGCAACCGCGACACCGACGCGACGTACAACCTCTACAACTGGGCCGATATGACCGCACTCGCGCCGGGGTTCGACTGGGACCCGTGGCTGGCGGGGAACACCGACCGCCCGCGCGAGCTGTTCGCGACGATCGTCGTCAACCAGCCGTCCTACATCACGGCGGCGGGTCAGCTGTGGACCGAGGTCGACATCGCCACGTGGCGGGACTATCTCAAGCTGTACGTGCTGCGGGAATTCGCGCCTTACCTGCCCAAAGCCATCAACGACGCGAATTTCGAATTCAAGGGCAAGGTGCTCAACGGTCAGGACGAGCGCCCGGAACGCTGGAAGTACGGGGTCGGCATCGTCGACGAACGGCTCGGCGAACAGCTCGGGAAACTCTATGTGGACAAGCATTTTCCGCCGGAGGCCAAGGAGCGCGCCAAGGAAATGCTCGCCGATGTCATCGCGGCGTACCGGGAGAACTTCACCAACTCCACCTGGATGTCGCCCGCGACCAGGGCGGCGTCGCTGGCGAAACTGGACAAGATCGATCCCAAGATCGGCTACCCGGACAAGTGGATCGACTACTCCAAGCTGAAGATCACCAGGGGCAAGCTGATCGAATCCTTGCTGGCGATCAATGACTTCGAGGTCAAGCGGGCCTTCGCGCGCTTGGGCACCCCGGTCGACAAGACCGAATGGGGCATGTCGCCGCAGACGGTGAACGCCTACTACTCGGCGACCTCCAACCAGATCGTCTTCCCGGCCGCATACCTCCAGCCGCCGTTCTTCGACAAGGACGCGCTGCCCGCGGTCAACTTCGGCGCGGTCGGATCGACCATCGGCCACGAAATCGGCCACGGCTTCGACGACCAGGGCTCCAAGTACGACGGCGACGGCAATCGCCGCGACTGGTGGACTCCCGAGGACCGCGCCGCGTTCGACGCGAAAGCCAAGCAGCTGGTCGAGCAGTACAACGTGCTGGTTCCCGAGGGGCTCGAGCCGAACCAGCACGTCAACGGGGAGCTCACCGTCGGGGAGAACCTCGCCGACCTCCGGGGACTCCAGATCACGCTGGCCGCCTTCCGCATCGCCGAAAAACGCCGCGGGGTCGACAACCCCGACTACCGCACCATGTTCCTGTCCTGGGCCCGCAGCTGGCGGGAGAAGCAGACGAAGGAACTCACCGTCCGCTACCTCGCGGCCGACACCCACTCGCCCGCCGAATTCCGCTGCAACCAGGTCGTGCGCAACTTGGAGGAGTTCTACAAGACGTTCGACGTGAAGGAAGGCGACAAACTCTTCCTGCCCGCCGATCAACGCGTCACGTTCTGATAGCCGAGCGGAGTGGAGTGGCGGCTCAGGTGAGCCTCCGAGCCACGATTTCGCTGCGCTCGATCGATCGCGCACCGGATGGGCGCCGTGAAGTGGTGCGGGTGGTGGTAAACGTCGGCCGCGGTGGCGTAATAGATGGTCCAGCCTTCGGTGGTCAGCCAGTTGTGACGCGGGTTATCACGCATCGCGGCATTCGGCCCGGAATGCCATGCGGCGCTGTCGTATTCCAGGCCGATCCGCCAATGCCGCCATCCGAGATCAATGCGGCGGAGTCCGTCCCGGGTCGGCACCTCGAGTTGCGGCTCGGGCGGCGGTAGGCCCGCGTCGATGCAGCACAGCCGGGCGCGCGACTCCATGGGCGACTCGGCCCTGCCGTCCGCCAGCTCGATCAACTCGGCGGCTTGTCGACGACCGCGCCGACCGGTGTGCTTGTCGATTTCGTCGGCGATCGCGGTGCGCGAGATCCCGCTGCGCAGCGCCGCGTCCAGGGTGGCCAGCGCGTCCAGGCGGGTCAGGACGCGGGCGAGGTCCGCGGCGGTACGGACGGCATTCGTGACTACCGTCCCGCGGACCAACGCCAGCTCCGCGGGATCGACTCGATCGCGGTGCACGACGAGCCGGGCGGAGCGCGAGGCTTGGACGCCGAGAACATCGGTCGGCTGACCCGCGAGGACCGCGAACCCGTGCAGCTCGGCGGCGGTGTTGTAGGCCGCGGCCAGTGACACCAGTCCTATGGACAAACGTGCCGCCTCGACGCGGAGTTCGGGGCCCGGCGGGGTGGTTGCCTCGCGGTACACCCCCTGGAAGACCCGCACCCACTGCCCGCGGTCGATCCGAGCGCGTAGCTCGGCACCGGTGTACTCGCACAGCACCTGTCGCGTGGTGAACACGCCGAACTGCTTGTCCCGCAACTGCTCCAAGCCGGGTCGCATGCACCCAGCCTGCTTCACCACCCGCTCCACCCACCGCACCCCACCAGCACTTCCCCGGCCCCTGTGGATACCCAGCCGGGTGTGGATTCCTCAGCGAACGTAATGAAAAGGTTGTTCGGGCGGCCGCACAAACCACCATTCGACTACGGGCGGATCGACGTGCCCGGCGCGGGCGCGCACCCACTGGAACAGTGCGCACCGGTTCCCGCGCATCTCACACGCGATGCGTGGGCGGAAATCGGATTGGGCAGCTCAACGTCCGATAACCGCCGGTGCCGCGACAGGCCGATCGCGAGACTGGCCACATGACGCGGACTGCCAGCGACCCGATGACCGTGCTGACCGGAATGTACGAGGCCGAGGCGGAATACCTGGCGGCAGGCGGTCCAGGCTCCGCCTCGTTCGACCTGCTCGCCCCGTTCTTCTCCCCTACCGTGGTGCTCTATCAGGCCGAGAGCCTGCCGTACGGCGGGACCTGGCGCGGTCACGACGGCATGGAGCGCTTCTTCCTCGCGATGAGCGACACCTGGGAGAAGTTCGACCTGCTCGATCAGCGCTTCCTGGCGACCGGCGATGCCACGGTGGTGCATACCGAAGTGCACGCGCGTGCACGCGCGACCGGTCGAGAGCTCTCCTTCGCGATCTTGCAGACCATCACCTTCGCAGACGGCCGTATCGCCGAGGTGTACCCCTTCTACTGGGACACCGCGGCAATCGCGGCTGCATGCGGAGTGCTGGACTCGTAGCCCACCGCCGCGACCGCTTTCGGCCACTCGTGGGCGAGTTCGAGCAGGTACCGCAACTCCGCCTCACGATCGCGAGGCTCCTGCACCGGGCCCCGAGCGGGGAAGGCAGCTGCCGGTGCGTTGCCCGCACGCTTCGCTCGGACGGCTCGTGCCAATCGGCGCGCGTAGCCGCGCACGTCGATCTCCATCGCGACGGACGAAGCGGGTTCGGACACATACGGTTTCAGGTGCAGCAGTGCGTCCCAGATTTCGACGGTCATCCGATACTGCCGGGAGGCCGAGCCCAATGGCGTCGAACCGTCGTGGCGAAGGACGACTTCCGGCACGGCGGCGGTCAGGTCGCGCCACAGTGGACGCAGGCGACGGCAGGTGCGTCCGGTCCGATCCCATCCTGTCCGCGCCAGCAGCACGGTGACCAGGGGGATCGCGGTCAAGAGTGTGAGCAGGAATTGCATGAGGTAGGCCACGACAGCCGCCGCTGTGCCGGATTCACTCGGCGACGTGCCGGCCAGTGCGCGGCCGATCATGATCGCAAACGAGGCCGACCAGTAGATCGAGAACGCCAAGAATGCGGCGTAAGTGAGTCTTTCGCGCGTCGGAGAGCCTTCGGCCCGCAGTTCGCGAATACAGGCCCGCCCGAAATGGAATCCACAGAAGGCCGCCGGAACCGCCGAAAGCATCCAGACCACTTCGGTGTAGTCGATCCCGAACGCTCCCCGGACGACCGGCGTGCCGAGTATCAACGAGATGGCGACGGCTGCGGATATCGAATCGTATCGGCGCTGACGTCGGCGCGCGCTCCCCGGATCGGCGCCGTCGAGCAACCGGGACAGCCCGTAGAAACTGGCGATTCCCATCAGCGCACCGCCAAGGTAGAGAGACCGCCCAAGGGCGGGATGATGCAACGCGACCGCGGCCTGGTACAGCAGGATAGCAACGACATCCCAGCTCCAGGTGCGGTTGATCAGCCGATCGGTGCTCGTCTCGTTCACCAGGAGCCACCGCCCCAGGGTCGTCAGGGCGACGAAGACGACGACCGACAGCACCACCGAAGCAGAAACAGCGTTCATCGCGCTCGACGGTAGGTCACCGGGTGGTCCGTGGTCCAGCCGTCAACTGAGCGCATGGTGCGCTGGCAACTCTCGGCCGCAACGGCTTTCGGCCATTCTCGGGCCAGATCCAGCATGCTCCGCAACTCGGCGGACCGGTCGGCGCCGGAACGGGTGCCGGTACCGCTGTGTCCAGCCTGTGCGATCGGTCGTACCCCGAGAGCTTTGGCCCGCGCCGCCACCACGATCTGGCGGGCATAGCGGTGGGGATCGGCTTCGTCGACAGTGGTCGTGTAGTGCTTCAGATGCAACAAGACGTCTCTGATTTCGACTGTCATGCGATACAGGCGGGAACTGGACTCCGAGGGTGCCGAGTCCACTCGAGCCAGGACGACTTCCGGCACCACGGCTGTCAGATCACGGTGCAACCGGCGCAGTCGGCGGCAGCGCCGCCCCGCGCGGTCCAGCTCCGTCCGCGCGAGAATGGTCTTCAGCAGCGGTATCCCGGCCAGAGCGGCAAGAACGACCAGCACGATGAAAGCGCCGGCTGCCCACGCCGCCCCAGGATCCTCGGGCCGAATCCCGAACGCCGTGCGCACTGCCGCGACCGCGCAGGCAACGATGACGTATACGCCGACCGCCCAGAGCGCGAAGTACGCCAGCCGTTCCCGCCTCGGTGGATCCGCCGTGCGGAGCTCACGCAGCGCGGCGCGAGCGAAGAGCACCCCGCACAACGTACAGCCCATGCTCGACGCGAACCAGGCCACTCCACTCCAGTCGACGGCGCGATCGATCGGAATGCCCGGCACCGACGGCAGCACGGAGACAGCGGCCACCGCGACGGCCGCCAGGTTGTAGCGGTGCTGACGCTGGTCGGCTGTCTGCGGATCGGCTCCGTCGAGCAATCTGGCGAAGCCGTACACATGCGCCAACGCCATTTGGCCGCCGCAGGCGAACAACTGCCATGCCAGGCCGTCGAGGCCGAGGCCGCGGGCGAGCCCATACAGCGCCAGCGCACCGAGATCCCAAGTCAGCGCGTGGTTGATCCGGTGATCAATGGTCATGTCGTTCACCAGGAACCAGCGGCCCACGGTGACGATCCCCACCGACAGGACCACCACGGTCAGGATCCACGCGGGTACAGCGTTCATCGAGGGCCGAGCCTAGATCCGTGTCGCGCGTGGCACCACCCCGAGCAGAGCACCGGCCCACCGCAGCGGCTTTCGGCCATTCATGTGCGAGTTCGAGCAGGTATCGCAGTTCCGCCGCTCGATCGCGCGGTTGCGCCTGCGCCACACTCCGGGCGGGAAGGTCCGGGGTAGGTCCGCGTCCGTCGCGCTTCGCCCGCACGGCTTGCGCCAGCCGGAGCGCGTAGCCGCGCACGTCGTTGTCGATCTCAGCGGGAGCGCCGCGCTCAGCGGGCATCGGCAGGTACGGCTTCAGGTGCAGCAGGGCGTCCCAGATCTCCACGGTCATCCGGTACAGCCGAGAGGCAGACTCCCCTGGAAGCGAATAATCGTCGAACAGAACGACTTCCGGCACCGCCGCCGTCAGGTCCAGCCACAGCGGCCGCAGGCGACGGCAGGCCCGTCCGGTCCGATCCCATCCCGCGCGCGCGAGCAGGACGGTGATCAGCGGGATCGCGGTCAGCAGGGTCACGACGGCGAGCATGAGGAAGGCCAACACGGCCCACACCCTCCCCGGCTCGCTCGGCGGAGTGCCGGCGATCGACCGGACCAGTGCGATCACCGATGAGACCGACCAGTAGACCGAAAACGCGAGCAACGCCGTGTAGGTGAGTCTCTCCTTCGTCGAGGAGTCCCCGATGCGCAGCTCCCGGAAAGCGGCACGGCCGACAAGGAACCCACTGAAGGCCATCGGAACCGCGGTCATTGCCCAGATGAATTCGGTGTATTCCATCGGCAGAGCACCGTGCACGACGGGTTCACCGATGAACACCGAAATGGCGGCCGCGGCTGACGCCGCATCGTACCGGCGCTGCCGTCGGCGGGCGGTCTCCGTATCGGCGCCGTCGACGAGCCGGGCCAGCCCGAATATGTTGCCGACAGCCATCAGACCACCGCCGAGAAACAGCCGCCGCCCGAGGTCGGGGCAATGCGCCGCGGATGTGACGCCGTACAGCAGGAGACCGAGCAGATTCCAGCTCCACGCCCGATTGATCAGCCGATCGGCCGCTGTCTCGTTGACCAGAAGCCACCGCCCGGCCGTTACGACGGCGGCGAGGACGACGACCGACACCAGTATCGAGACCGGAACAGTGTTCATCGCCGCCGACAGTAGGGCGTGGGATGAACCCCCGCCAACTCTCGCGAAGCCGCTCGGCAAGCGACCTGCCCACCACCCAGCGGTATCTAGTAAGGCAAGGCTGACCTATGCTGATCTGGGCTCGGTCGAGTCATCGGGGATCACTCGGTGCAGAGAGGTGAGGCAATGAGGTCGATTCGGAAGTCCCGCTGGTCCCGGGCGGCGGTCGCCGCGGTGGCGAGCGTACTCGCGCTGGGGCTGAGCGCATGCGGGTCGTCCAGCGACGACGCGGATGCCGGTGGCGCACCGGTGACCGTCACCCACGCGCGGGGCAGCACGACGATCAGCGGCACGCCGGAGAAGATCGTCGCCCTGGGCAACCAATGGCTGGACGCCACGCTGGCATTGGGCATCACCCCGGTCGGCTACATCGACAACATCGGCGTGCTGGCCAAGACCGCGGTCCCGTGGGAGCCCGCGACGCTGGCATCGGCCAAGGCGCTCAACACCGGAGGCAATCTCGCCGAGCAGGTGGCGGCCCTGGAACCGGACCTTATCCTCGCCGATCCATTCATCGCCGATCAGAAGACCTACGACGAACTGTCCAAGCTGGCGCCGACGCTGCCCGCCCTCGGCAAGGACGCGGTGACCCCGTGGCAGGACCAGGTGACGACCTTGGGCAAGGTGCTGCACAAGGAAACCGACGCGGACCGGGTCATCGCCGGAGTGCGCCAGCGGCTCGACGCCATCGCCGCGGCGAATCCCGGACTGAAGGGCAAGACCTTCGCCAGCACCTGGCTGGCCGGTCCGTCGCAGCTCATGGTGCTGACCGATCCGAATGACGGCTCCAGCAAGCTGTTCACTCAGCTCGGCATGACGATCCCGAAGAATCTCTCCGAGCAGCCCGCCAACCAGGGCAGGCTGGCGCTGTCACCGGAGCGCGTGAACGAGTTGCAGGCCGATCTGCTGCTCGCCGGCTACTCCCCGGGCCTGGACGAGAAGTACCGACAGCTGCCCGGCTACCCGGAACTGCCCGCGGTACGGAAAGGGGCTGTGGTCTTCCTCACCACCATGGAGATCTCCGCGGTGAACCAGCCGACCGCGCTTTCGGTTCCGTACCTGCTGGACAAACTCGAGCCCGCCTTCGCCAACGCGGCGAAATAGCGCTCTGATCACATCGATTCGACAAGCGGAGGTAGCAGTCGTGCCCGCGCTCACATATCCAGACCAGACCCGATTCGCGCTGCGGGCTGGTGTCACCTGTCTGACCACCCCGGCGGGCGCGGTGCTGTTGAATCCGCCGCACAACGAGAAGCTGACCGGCTTGGCCACCGGTCAGCTCCAGGCGCTGAAAACGCTGAACCAGGGCCCCGCCACGGTGGCCGAGATGTCCGCGGGCGCGGGCGACGCCGACGTCGCCGGACTGATGGACAGGCTGGCCGACGGCGGCTGGCTGGCGGTCACCGTGCGCGACGGCGGCCGCGACCTCTACACCATCCAGCCGTTCGGGCAGCCGCCCGCGCGGCCGACCACAGCGCTGCCCTGGTCGGCGACGCTGTCGAAATTCGCTGTGTTGCATCGGGACTCGATCGGTTTCGTGTTGGAACACCCGCAAGCGTGGTGCGATCTGCGCATCCACGACCCGCGGTTGCTCGCGCTACTGGACGGCCCCGGCGCCGCCGATGCCAACCTGCCGATCGCGGTCAAGGCACAGTTCGCCGAGGACCTGCACTGGTGTGGATTCCTGGTCGCCGACGCCGACGCGGAGGACCGGGAGTTCACCACCCGCAGCTGGAGCGCGCCCGATCTGTGGTTCCACCGGCGCAGCACGCTCGGTGAACGCACCGTCACGTGGGAGAACTTCGGCCCGACCAAGTGGGCGAAGGGCCAGTTTCCGTCGCCGCCGGCCCGAAAGTCGACGTATCCGGGCGCGCCGGTGACCCTCCCGGTCCCGGACCTGGCGGCACTGCGCGCCGAGGATCCCAGCCTGACCGCGGTACTGGAGGATCGGACCTCTTGTCGCGCGTTCGATGACAGTGCGCCCATCACCCTCGATCAGCTGGCCGAACTGCTCTATCGCACGGCGCGCACCCGCGCCGTGGAAACCGTCGGCGGTGAGGAATTGACCTCGCGTCCTTACCCTTCTGGCGGAAGTGTGCACGAACTGGAGGTCTACCCGGTGGTGCGCCACGTCGCCGGGCTCAGCGAAGGCATGTACCACTACGATTCGTTCGACCACGTGCTTCGCCCCGTCGCGCCCGCCGATTCGCCCGCGGTGCAGCGACTGCTGCGCACTACCTCGGCAACCCTCGCCGAGGGCGCCGAACCACAGGTCCTGCTGCTGGTCTCGGCCAGGGCGGGCCGGGTGATGTGGGGGTACGAGCAGGTCGGCTACGCCAACATCCTCAAGCACGTCGGCGTTTTCATGCAGACCGTCTACCTGGCCGCAACGGCCATGGGCCTGGGCGTAGTCGCGCAAGGGTTCAGTGATACAGCAGCGTTCGGCGTCGCGGCAGGCGTGGACGAACTATCCGAATGCAACGTGGGCAGCATCATCGTCGGGTCACCTGCCTGAGCGACGCCACTACGGTCATCTGCCGCGACGGCCCCTCCGGATCCGGAGGGGCCGTCGTGCGTCCTGGGTCACTGCTCGCTCGCGGCAGCCAGCGCGGCGATGCTGCGCTGCCAGAGCCGGGTCAGGCGGTCGGCGTCGGCACCACTGAACAGCGCCGCGCTCCAGCGCCAATTCGTCGTGAGCTGCGGGCCGTCGGCTGTGCTGCCGATACCCGCGATCACGTCCAGCGCGTAGCGCAGCGGCAGATCCGGTTCTGGATCCAGCGGCAGCGCGTCATTGCGCGGGCCGGTGAGCAGCGACCATGGTTGATCGACAGCCCCGCTCAGGTCCACACGACCCAGGTAGTTGAACTCGACCTGAGGTTCGGCGGCCGCCTGCAATTCCGGGACACGAGACACGTACCGAAGCAGGCCGTAGTCCAGACCCTGCTGCGGGATCGCCCCGAGATGCGCGGTAACCGAGTCCAGCAGGGACCGGGCCGCCGCCGGATCCGCTTCCGCCCGTGCGACGTCCACCGCCACCGGACCGACACCGAGCCGGACCGGGAACACGCTGGTGAACCAGCCCAGCGTGTTCGTCGTGTCGGTGTCCAGCGTGGCATCCGCGCGGCCGTGGCCCTCCAACGCGATCAGCGCGCCACACGCCGGGTCCTGCCCGCGTTCGCGCCGCAAGCTCGCGATCGTCATCGTCAACGCGGCGAGCAGGAATTCGCGCACGCCTTCTTCCCTGGTGAGCGTCGCCAGGATGCGTTCGGTGAGCGACACCGAAGTGACCGACGAGGTCACCCGCAGGGTCGACCAGGTGTCGATTGTGGGCACCGGATGTCGTTGTCCCAGCGCCGGATCGGGGTCACGGACCTGCTCGGCCCAGTAGCCGCGCTGGGCCAGCACCTCCGGCGCGGCGGCCCGCTCCCACATCAGCTTCGACCACCGCCGGTAGGAAGTGGACTCCGGCGAGGTCTTCGGCGCACCGCCGGATTCGATCGCTCGCCACGCCTCGGCGATCCCGTCCAGGAGGATGTGCCAGGAGACGACGTCCACGGCAAGATGGTGCACGGTGAGCAGCAACACCTCACCCTCCTGCGCGCCGGTGAACCACACCGCTCGCACCATGTCGCCGGCGCGCGGATCGATCTCGTCCAGAACCGTGCGCGCGGCCCCGGTGATAACCGAGTTCACTTCGGCGCCGGTGTGCTCCGCCAGGCTGACGGTGGTGAGCAGTCCGGCCGCGCGGACCATACCGGGTTCGCGAGTCACCAGGCGCGGCCCCTCAGGGGTGTCGCGCAGCACGGCCCGCAGGGTGTCGTGGCCGTCGAGCAGCGCTTGCAGGACCGATTCGATCGCCACGCGGGTGATCCCGGCTGGCAGCCGCAGCAGCGCCGTCTGGGTGAATCGGCGGTAGTTGCCGTATTCGTACATCCAGGACACCACCGGCAGCGGCAGAACCTCGCCGTAATCGGCCTCGCGCCCGGCAGGTGCGGTTATGGCGGCAGCGTCGATCGCGGCGGCGAGGTCGCGAATGGTCGGAGTGGCCAGCACCATGCGTGGACTCACCGTGATGCCGCGCCTGCGGGCCTTGTTGACCAGTGCGATCGCCACAATGCTGTCCACACCGAGCGCGAAGAAGTCCTCGTCGATGCCGGGAGCCTTGCCCGCGAACAGCTCGGCGAGCACTTCGCAGAGCGCCCGCTCGGTGCCGGTGGACGCGGTGGCGTGTCCGGCATCGGACGCACCGCCGGACAGCGCTTGCTCGGCAAGCCCGGCCAGCGCGTGGCCGTCCAGCTTGCCGTTGGCGTTCACGGGCAGCCGGGGTATCGGGACGATGCGAGCCGGAACCATGTATGCCGGAAGACGTTCCGTGAGCTCGGCCCGCAGCCGGATCACATCATCGTCCCGATTCGGCTGGCGCACCACGAAACCCACCAGGCTCGCGGCACCGGCACGGCGCACCACGGTCACCGCGGCGTTGGTCACGCCGGGCAGCCTGCGCAGCGCGGTCTCGATCTCGCCGATCTCGATGCGATATCCGCGAATCTTGATCTGCGCGTCCGCCCGGCCCAGGTAGGCGAAGCCGCCATGCGGTAGACGACGCACGAGGTCCCCGGTGCGGTACATGCGCAGACCAGGCCGCAGCGGATCCGCCACAAAACGATCTGCGGTGACAGCGGCCTTGCCGACATAGCCGCGAGCCAACTGGGCGCCGGACAGATACAGCTCACCCACCGCGCCGTTCGGCACCGGACGCAGCATGGAATCGAGGACGTAAGCGGATGTTCCGCGGTTCGGAGTGCCGATAGTCGGCGTGGCGTACTCCTCGACGGGAGCGACCACCGCCTCGACGGTGGTCTCGGTCGGTCCATAGCAGTTGTAGACGATGGTGCCCCGCAGTGCGCGGAGCCGGGACCACAGCGCGGTGTCGATCGCCTCGCCGCCGAGCGCGAGCACCGGCAGCCCGCCCTCGAGCAGCCCGGCCGCGGACAGCTGCGCGAACATCGACGGCGTGGTGTCGATCATGTCGATGCCGTGCGCGATCATGCCCTCCACCAAGAGGTGCGCATCGCGCATCTCCTCGGCGTCGAACAGATGTAGCGCCTGCCCGCCCAGCAGGCCGACCATGGGCTGCCAGGAGGCGTCGAAGCTCAGCGACCACGCGTGCGCGATGCGCAGCGGGCGGCCCAAGCGTGCCGTCGCGGGACGGTAGACGCGGTCGCGGTGGTCGGCGAAATACGCTGCCACGGCGGCATTGGTGCCGATGACGCCCTTCGGCTCTCCGGTGGAGCCGGAAGTGAAGATCAGGTAGGCGCGGTGTTCCCGATGACGCGGGACCCGCGGTGCGACCGCGGGACGGCTGGAAACGCGCTCGGCCACCAAGGGGTCGTCGAGGACCAGGGTGGACAACCCCGGCCGGGCCATGTCGCGGCACGCGTCCACGGTGACGGCGACCACCGGTTGCGCTTGGCGCAGAATGGATTCGATACGTGCGGAAGGCAACGAGATGTCCACCGGCACATAGGCGCCGCCCGCGGCGAGCACCGCCAGGATGGCGATGATCGATTGCGCGGAGCGCGGCAGCACCAGAGCCGCGACCGTTTCCGGGCCGACGCCGTGCTCGCCGAGTTCCCACGCCAGACGGCTCGCGGCGTCGTGCAGCTCGGCGTAGGTGTACCGCTCCCCCGCGCCGGTGGTCAGCGCGGGCGCGTCCGGGGTCGCGCGCGCCTGGCGTTCGAACAGCTCCCACACCGTCGACTGGGCGGCGGCATCGGGTTGCCCCGCGACAGCCCGCAATGCGGCGCGCTCGCCCGGATTGAGGACATTCAGCGCGTCCGCTGTCTGGTCCGCGACAGTCGGCAGCTGCCGTAGCACCGTGAGCAGTCGCTCGCCGATCTCCGCGGCCGGGAAATGCGGCAGCGCTTCGGGAATCGACTCGATCAGCACCACCAGATCGCTGTCGTCGAGATGGGCGACCACGGTCAGCGGATAGTGCGCCGGGCTTTCCATCTCGATCGGACGGAAGCACGCGCCGTCCGGCGCGGTGACCTCCTGAATCGCCTCATCGATCGGTGCGTTTTCGAAAACGAAGAGGGTATCGAAAAGTGTGCCGTGTCCCGCGACGCGCTGTAGGTGCGACAGGCTCAGGTAGCCGATATCGCGCATGGCCGCGGACTCCCGTTGCAGCCGCGTGCACTGCTCGAGCACCGAGGCGGTGCGATCGAGATGATGCACCACCGGCACGGTGTTGATGAACAGGCCGACCATGCCCTCCACCCCGGACAGCTGCTCGGGCCGCCCGGAAATGGTGGTGCCGAACACGACGTCGCGGCGATCGGTGAGTCTGCCGAGCACAACGGTCCAGGCGAACTGCACGACGGTGTTGAGCGTGAGGCCGTTGCGTCGCGCCCACTGCCGCAGCTGCGCGGTTTCGGTCGCGGGCAGTCGCAGTTTCGTCGTCTCCGGCATGGCGGTCCGGCCGACGGCCGCGCCGTCGGCGATTATCAGCGGTCCGCTCAGTCCACTGAGGTACTCGGCCCACGCGGCGGTGGACGAGGCGGTGTCCTGGGCCGCCAGCCAGCCGATGTAGTCCCGGTAGGGCCGCGGCTTGGGCAAGCAGTCCAGCGATCCGCCCGCCCGGTACAGCGCGAGGAGTTCGGTGAAGAACACCGCCACCGCCCAGCCGTCCATCAGGATGTGGTGGGCGGTGAGGATCATCCGGCGTGTGCCCGCGCCGGGCACTGTGATCAGCACGATGCGCAGTGCGGGGCCCCGGCTCAGGTCGAACGGGCGGCGGCGTTCCGACTCCGCGATGGCGTCGAATTCCGATGGCGCCGCGACGCGTTCGGTCCAGGGCAGTTCGACGTGGGCCGGCACGATCTGGACCGGTTTCGGCACGTCCCGGTCCCAGAAGGCGGCGCGCAGGTTCGGGTGCCGCACCAGCATGGCCTCGGCGCTGCGGCGCAGCAGGCCGACGTCGAGTGGGCCATCGATGTCGGCGACGAACTGCATGGTGTACAGGTCGACGCCGTCGCCGCTGAGCCGGGACAGGGAGAACAGCCCCTCCTGCAACGGGCTCAGCGCGAGAACGTCCTCGATCTGCGGCGGTACGGCGGTCACGACTGCGCCTGCCAGGAAGCGGTGAGCGCGGCCAGGGCGTCGGCGTCCAGGCCGGATGCGCTCATCGGCAAGCTCTCCTGCTGCGGCGCCGACACCGCGTCATCCGATTCCAGCGCGGACCGGCCCGCGGCCGCATCGACCGCCGCGGCCAGCTCCGCGATGGTCATGTGCTCGAATACCAGCTGCGGCGTCAGCGGTAGCCCGAGCGCGGCGGCGCGGGCCGACCACTGGATCGAGATCACACTGTCGCCGCCGAGAGCGAAGAAGTTGTCCTCGGCCTCGACATCGGTGATCTCCAGCAGTTCCTCCAGGAGAGTGATGAGCGTGCGCACGGTGGTCGCGGAGCCCCCGGTTGCCGCCGTCGGCCGATCGCCGACCGGCACGGCGATGGGCGGCGCCAGCAGTCGCGCCAGCTCGGCGGCGGGCAACACCGTCAATTCCGAGACAGAGCGATCCGGGGCGACCGCGTACGCGTCCAGGGTCGCCGCCAGCGCGTCGGCGATCAGCTGGGCCGTCGCCGGTTCGTAGAGATCGGCGTTCACCACGACGCGCACGTCCAGCCCGCCGTCCGCGGTCACGTTCAGACTCAGGTTCAGGTCGAGGAACGAGACGTCGAAGTCCACCGGCAGCACCGAGACGGTCGCGGCACCCGTACCGGTCAGATCGCGCTCCTGCGGTGCCCAATCCGCGCCCCGGAAGTGGACCATGCTCTGGAACAGCGGGTTCCGTGACCGCGTCCTGGGGGGATTGAGCGCCTCCACCAGGCGCTCGATGGGCAGGTCCTGATGACCGTACGCGTCCAGCACCACGTCGCGGGCGCGGCTGACGGTTTCGCGCAGAGTCGGATCACCGGACAGATCGTTGCGCAGCACGACCATATTCGCGAACAGACCGACGAGCGGCTCGGCCGCCTTGTCGACCCGGCAGGCCACCGGCGTACCCAGTGCGATGTCGGTGCCGCCGCCGAGCTTGTGCAGCAGGGTCGCGACCACGGCCTGGTAGACCATGAACTCGCTGGCTCCGCTTTGCTCCGCAAGGGACGTGATGCCCTCGCGCCGTGCCGCCGGCACCCGAAAGGTCACCACCTCACCCCGTTTGCCGAGCACCGGCGGCCGTGGGTGATCGGGCGCCACCGAGATCTCCTCGGGCAGACCGGCGAGCGTCCGGCGCCAATGCTCGATCTCGGCCTGCCCGAAGGGATGCCGATTGCCCGCGCCGTCCTGGTCGAATGCCTCCCGCTGCCACAGCGCGTAATCGGCGAACTGGATGCGCAGCGGCGCCCAGTCCGGCGCCCGGCCATCGATCCGGGCCCGGTACGCGGTGATCAGATCGTCGAGGAAGATGCCGAGCGAAGCGTGGTCGGCGGCGATGTGGTGCACCAGCAGTGACAGCACATGGGTCTGCGGGCCGAGCGCGAGCAGCGTCGGCCGGACCAGCGGTTCGGACTCGACCGCGAACCGATAGCGGCGCAGCTCGGCAAGCGTCGCGTCGAGTTGCTCCGGCGCGATCGCGGTAACCGGCACCGGCACCTCCAGCACCGGATGCACCAGTTGATACGGAACACCCTCGTGTTCGGGGAAATTGGTCCGCAGCGCCTCATGCCTGGCCACCACGTCGTTCACCGCCGCGGTGAGGGCGGCGCGGTCCAGCGGCCCTTCGAAGCGCAGCGCGAACGGCAGGTTGCCGACCTCGCTCGCGCCCTCCATCCGATACTGGAACCACATCGCCAGCTGCGAGTAGGACAGCGGAACGCGGTCGGGTCGGACGCGTTCGGCCAGCACGGGGCGATCCGACGCGGGCGCGGTGACCGATTCGGGGGCGGCGGAGTCCTCGACGTCCATCGCGTCGAGATCGATGCCGAATCGGTCGTGGAACTGCGCCACCAGACGAGCCGCCAATCCGGCCGGGGTCGGGGTGTCGAAGACGACGCGGACGTCGAGCTCCACACCGAAGTCCGAACGAATCAGGGCGACCAGCCGAGCGGCGAGCAGGGAGTGGCCCCCCAGTTCGAAGAAGGAGTCCTCGGCACCGACCCGCTCGATGCCGAACAGCTGGCCGAAGCTCGCGCACATCCGGCGTTCGGTGGCCGTCGCGGGCTCGCGGTAGCTGCGGACCACGGCCGGAGTCGGCATGGGCAGCGCCCGCTTGTCGAGCTTGCCGTTGACGGTCAACGGGATCTCCGGGATCACCGCGAAGGCGCTGGGGACCATGTACTCCGGCAGCACCGCGGCGGCGTGCGCGCGTATCTGCTCGAGATCGACGTGCGCCGCGCCGCTTTCATCGACGGCGGGCACCAGGTACGCGGCCAGCAGGGCGCCGACCGCCGGGTCCTCCGCGACCACCACGACGCAGCGACCGACGGACGGATGCGCGGCGATCGCGGCCTCGACCTCGCCCAGCTCGATCCGGAATCCACGCACCTTGACCTGTTCGTCGGCCCGGCCGACGAACTCGAGTTCACCGAAGACGTTCCGGCGCACCAGATCTCCCGACCGGTACAGCCGAGCGCCCGGCGTGAACGGATCCGCGACGAAGCGCTGGGCGGTCAGCGCCGACCGGCCTAGATAACCCCGCGCCAGCTGGTCGCCGCCCAGGTAGAGCTCGCCGACGACGCCCGGTGGCACCAGTTGCAGCGCCTCGTCCAGCACATACGTGTACACGTTGCGGTTCGGCACACCGATCGGTACGACTCCGGGGCCCTGCGGCCCTTCCACCGCCATGTGCGTCGAGCAGACCACCGCCTCGGTCGGGCCGTAGTGGTTGCGCAGCTCGGCATCGAAGACACCGGCGAACTTGTCGGCCACCTCGCCCGGCAACGCCTCACCGCCCACGGGAACATGGCGCAGAGCCCGCCACTCGCTCACCTCCGGCAGGAGCAGGAAGGTGCTGAGCATCGACGGCACCATGTGCAGCACCGTGACCCCGCGACGGGTGATCAGGTCGGCGACATAACGGATGTCGCGGAACGCGTCCGGCTTCGGCACGATCAAGCGCGCGCCGAGCACCAACGTGACGAAGATGTCCAGCAGCGACGCGTCGAAGCTCACCGAAGACGATTGCAACAGCCGGTCTTCCGCGGTCATGCCCCATTCGGCGATGAAACCCTCGATGTGTTCGGCGATCGCCGCGTGCGGCACCGGAACACCCTTCGGCTTGCCGGTCGAGCCCGAGGTGTAGATGACGTAAGCGAGATGGCCCGGCCGAAGCGGACGCACGCGGTCGGCATCGGTGAGGTCGGTGTCCGGCTCGCCGACGGCTACCGATTCCGCGGCATCCAGCTCCACCCGGCCGAGGACCAGCCTGGGGCGAGCGTCCTCGACCAGATACTCGATCCGGTCGTCGGGGTAGGCGGGATCGATCGGCAGGTACGCCGCACCGGACTTGAGCACACCGAGCATCGCGACGATGAACTCGACCGATGTGGTCATCCGCAGCCCGACGATGTCCTCGGGGCCGATGCGCTGGCCGATCAGCCAGCGCGCCAGGCGATTCGACCGGCGATTGAGCTCGCCGTAGGTCAGTTCGGCGGTATCCGAGACCAGCGCCAGGGTGTCCGGCACCACGGCCGCACGGTGTTCGAACAGCGCGACCAAGGTCGTCGGTTCGTTCGCGACGAGTTCGCCGTGCGACTGCTCCAGGATCGCGGTGCGGTCGGTCGCGCCCAGCATGTCCAGGTCGCCGAGGCGGCGATCGGGTTCGGCGAGCGCGCTGTCGAGCAACTGGACGAAGTGCGCGAGCATCTGCTCGACGAGCGCTTCGGCCAGAACGTCGACCTGATACTCGGCCTCGACCAGCGCGCCCGACTCGTCCACGACCACGGCGAAGGCCAGCGGCACCGGACCGGTGGGTGCGCCCGGATCCAGCTGGCGAGCCTCTATTCCGGCCAGCGCGAAGCCGTCGGCACTCTTGCGCAGGCTGAACCCCAGCCGCACCAGCTGATCCATGCCGTCACGACCGGCGACACGCTCCGGATTCACCTCGCGGATGACACGATCGATGCCGACATTCTGATGCGCGAAGGCGGAGACACAGATTTCCCGTACCGCGTCGACCAGGCTGGCGAAGCTGTCGTTCTTGTTCACGCCGACGCGCAACAGCAGGGTGTTGCCGAAGTAGCCGATCGATCGCTCGGTTCCGGCCCTTCGGTTGGTCACCGGAACGGACACCACGAAATCGGCTGCTCCCGTGTAGCGATGCACCAGTGCGCTGTAGGCGGCGAACAGGACCATGAACGGCGTGGCCGCATGCCCGCGTCCGAAGGAGTCGAGCCGGTCGGCCACGTCACGTGGCAACCGCCTGGTGCGCCGTTCGACCTGCTTCGACGGGCTCGCGGCAGCGGATCCCGGCAGCTCGAGCGGCTCGGGCAGCGGGCGCAGCGCGGTACGCCAGTATTCGATGTCGGCGGCACTCGGTTCGGCGGGCGGGTCGAGTACCTCGACCGCGACGAACTGCGCCGGACCGTCCACGCGTTCGGCGTCGTCGTTGTACGCGGCGTTCAGCTCGGTGAAGAACACGCCCCAGGCATCGTCGTCCCAGCAAATGTGATGTACGACGAGCACCAGTACGAACTCCGCCGCGCCGGTTCTGATCAGGGTGATCCGCAACGGCACATCGGCGGCCAGGTCGAAGGGCCTGCCGAACTCCCGGCGAGTCAGCACCTCGACCCGATGCCCGCGACCTGACTCGGGCAGATCGGTCAGATCCACCGACTGCCAAGCGGTCTCGGCATCGTCCTGGACGACCTGGAACGGCTCGCCCTGCGCGTCCACCCCGTAGGTGGTGCGCAGGATGCCGTGGCGGGCGACGACCGCACCGACCGCGGCGCGCAACCGCGCCTCGTCCAGCGGGCCGGTCAACTGGTAGGCGAGGCAGATGTTGAGCGTCGTGTCCGCAGGATCCCTGGTCTGCAGGAACCACATCCTGCGCTGTCCTGCCGATAGGGGGTACCGTTCCCCGGCTCGCACCGTCGGTCGCGGCTTCCCGGCCGCTTCCGTCGCGGTCACACCGCTTTCGCGTAATCGTTGTTGTAAAAGCAGCTTGCGGCGCTCGAGCACGGAAAGTCTCGTGGCATCGGTGTCTGACATGAATCTGGCCCCTCAGCCCTAGTTGGTGTTCTCTGCCATCAGCAGCACGACATCGTCCAGCGATGCGCCGCCGAGAATCGCCGCGACCGGCAGATCCCGGTCCAGCTCGGCCTTGACTCGCTTGCGGAAGTCCAATGCCTGCAGCGAATCCAGCCCGAGCGCCACCAGGGGGACGGAGCCGTCGATGAATTCGGAGCCGTCGTCCCCCATGACCTTGCGCAGCTCGGAGAGCACGCGGTCGGCCAAGGCAGGCCGGTCGGCCGACGACGCGGCCCTCGGCACCGCCTGCGGCGCGGGCGCGGTCGTGACCGGCGGCGTGGCCGCGACGGTGACCGGCCGCTCGGACGCGACGGTGACCGGCTGCTCGGACGAGACGAGCAGCGACGACAGCAGCGCGGCCTGGCCGTAGACCTCGAGCAACTCGGACAGCAACGCCCAATCGGCCGCGATGACGAGCCCGTCGCTCCACGGCCCGGCGAGTCCGGCCGCGATGGCGTCTTCGGGGTTCATCGGAATCGCGCCCGCACTCGCGACTCGGTCGAAACCAGCCGCGTCGAGCGGACCCGCCGCGCTCCAGAGACCCCATTCGATCGAGACGCAGTCGATGCCCTCCGACCGCAGTGCGCGGGCCGTTACGTCGAGCATGCGGTTGGTCGCGGCATACAGAATCTGGCCGCGACCGCTGAGCGTCGCCGCGGTCGACGAGCACAGCAGGACCCGGCACCCGGCCGTGCGGGGTACCTTCGCCAGCACGGCGTCCAGGCCGAGGACCTTCGATGCGGCGGCCCGGGTCACCAGATCGGCGGTGATATCGGCCAATTCGGCGTCGACATAGTTGACCGCGGCATGGATGAGCAGGCTCACCGGCCGGTCGGCCTGCTCGGCCGCGAACCGGCCGACCGCGGCGGGGTCGCTGATGTCGCAGCTGGCCACGACGATCTCGGTGTCACTGAGCCCGCGCAGCCTGCGCAGCTGCGCGGCGTTCGTGTTGGTTTCACCCGATCGGCTCAGCAGCGTGACGCGACCCGCGCCCGTCTTGGCGTAGTGCTCGCAGAAGCGCAGGCCGAGTTGACCTGTGCCGCCGACGATCAACACGTGTGCGAGATCCGCCGCGTCCGATTCGCTCGGGGTAGCGGGGACCAAGCGTTTCACGAAGACTTTGCCGTCGCGCAGCGCCAGCTCCGGCTCACCCGCGGTGTGCAGCGCCGCGATGATCCGGGCCGCCTGATCCGGCCCGGCGGCGTCCGCGGGCAGGTCCAGATGGCGCAGGCGGACGCCGGTTCGTTCGATGCCGATGCTGCGGTATCCGGCCGCGACACCGCCGTGGAACAGGTGCGGCACCGGATCGGCTGGGCGCACCGCCTCGCCGCCGACGGTCACCAGCCAGCATTCCGACTCGGCTCCGGGCCGCAACCGATCCAATGCGGGTTGCCAGGCGCGCTCGGCGAAGAACTCGACGAAGTCGGGAATCGTTCCGGCGCCGTCGGTGGCCACCCCGGGCGGCAGCAGCACGACCGCGGTGTCGAAGTCGGTGGCGTCCGCCGGGCTGAAGCGGACCGCGCTCGCGCCGTGCCGGTCTGCCGCTGCGACCAGCGCGTTCGCCAGCTCCGCGCAGCGGCCGGTGTGGTCGACGACGGCCAGTCGGCGCGGCGGCAGCAGCGTGCGGCGCTCGAGTGGACGCCACTGCTCCACCAGCCGCTGCGGCTTCGGCGCTTCGGGCGCCGCCTGGAGCGGACCGAGCGCGCCGATCTCGGGCGTGGCCCACAGTTTCTTGGCCCTGAGCACGGTGTGCGGGAAATCGCGCAGCGGCAGTGCGGGCGGACCGCTGGACTCGACGCGCAGCGCATCCCAGCGGTATTCGGCGTCGTGCACCGCCACCGACGCCACGTTGCGGGCGAACTCGCGCAACGACTCCGCGGTCCGCAGCGAGGTTCCGATCACGCGGAAGTCCTTGGCTGGCAAGCTCTTCGGCACCAGAGTCAGATTCTCCTGGAGCGCCAGCTGCAACGTCGGGTGCTCGGCGATCTCGATCAGTGTGTCGATCCCGTCGGTGGCGGCGGCGACCACCGCGCGATCGAACCGCACACGGTTACGCAGATTCCAGTACCAATACTGATCGTGGCGCAGGTCCGGAGTGATCGGCGCGCCGAGCGTGGCGCCGTAGCAGGGGATGTCCGTGGCGGTGAAGTGACTGCTGCTCATCTCGTCGTTGAGCGCGGCCTCCAAGTCGGTGCGGAACTCGCTGACGATGGAGGTGTGCGCCGGGTAGGCGACGCGGATCTCCTTGGCGAACTGGCCGCGGGCGCTCGCCAGCTCCACCATCTCGACGATGGTGTCGCGATCGCCGGAGATCGCCAGGATGTGCGGCGAATTCACCACCGACAGCTCGGCCCAGCCGGAGTGCCTGGCCAGCAGAGCCTCACAGGCGTCCCGATCCATGCCGAGCACGGCCATCGAGTAGCCGCGCGGCGAGAGACGGGCGACGCATCGCGCGCGGTGCGTCACCGCGAGGACCGCGTCGCGCAGCGTCATGACGCCCGAGACCGCACCCGCCGCCAGCTCGCCCTGACTGTGCCCGATGGTGGCGTCCGGGTCGACACCGGCGGCTCGCCACATGGCGGCCAAGCCGGTCATGTGAAACATCAGCGCGGGCTGGACTTCCCAGACAGCATCATCGAATTCGCCCGTGTGCCCGAGCAGGTAGTGCAACGGCTTCGAGTGACCGAACCGATCCAGGTGGATGGCGGCGCACTGGTCGACCGTCGTCCGATACTCGGGGGAGCTCTCGTAATAGAGCGTGCCCATACCGGGACGCTGGCTGCCCTGGCCGGGGAAAACGAAGCCTATACGCCGCGCGACCGCTGGTCCCTCGCTCGACACGACCGCCGGGTGCGGGGTGTCCGCGACGACCGCCCGGAGCGCATCCAGCAGTTCGTCGGGGGTGGTCACCAGCGCGAGCGCTCGGTGGCGGCGCGGCGTACGGGTACGGAACAGCGTGTCCGCCACGCGATCCGGATCGATCCGAGGGCGGGTCTCCAGGTAACGCAGGATCGCTGCGGCTTCCGCGCGCAAACCCTCGGCGCGGTCGGAGGAGAGCAGAACCGGGATCGTGCCGTCCGGCATCCGGTAGCTAGACATCGGTGTCCTCCTCCAGGACGGGCATGCCGACGATCGCGTGCGCGTTGGTGCCGGCGACACCGAACGAGGACACGGCGCCATAACGCATTCCGTCGATGGGCTCCCATCGTTCGAATTTCGCGGCCAGGCTCAGGCCCGAGGCATCCCAGTCGATTTCGGTCGTCGGGTTGTCCGACCACAACGTCGGGGCGATCTGTCCGTGCGCGCCGCACAGCAGTACCTTGATCAGGCCGAGCATGCCCGATGCAGCTTGCGCGTGACCGACATTCGACTTCACCGAACCCAGCAACGCCCGGCCGCCCGCGGATCCATAGGTCGCGCTCAGCGCCGCGAGCTCCAGTGGATCGCCGACGGGGGTGCCGGTGCCATGGCCCTCGATCAGCCCCACCAGTTCCGGCGCGACACCGCTGATCCCCAAAGTGTCGCGGACCAGTCGTTCCTGGGCCGCGGCACTCGGCACGGCCAGCGGCGCGCCTTTGCCATTGTGATTGACCCGAGAGCCGAGCAGCCGTCCATACACGCGATGCCCCTGCGCGCGGGCCCGTGACTCCCGCTCCAGGACAATCACCCCCGCGCCCTCACCCCAGAGGGTGCCCGTGGCGTCGGCGGCGTAGGCACGGAGATGCCCGTCCAAGGCCAACGCGTTGTTCTTGGAGAACTCGAAGAAGGCGCCGGGGGTGCCCATCACGCACACGCCCCCGGCCAGCGCCCAGTCGCATTCGTCCGCGCGGATGGCGGCCGCGGCCTGATGCACCGCCGTCAGCGAGGAGGCGCATGCGGTGTCCACGCTCACCGACGGACCGATCAGGCCGAGTCCGTGCGAGATCCGGCCCGCGACGGCGCCGAGCGCGGTACCGGTCGCCCGGTAGCCGCTGTACTCGTTGACGCCGGTGACGCGCGGACCGTACTCGGTGATCGAGACGCCCATCCAGCATCCGGCGGCGTGCCCGTCGAGCGCGTCCGGGTTGATGCCCGCGTGTTCCAGCGCCCGCCATGCCACCCGCATGCCGACCCGCTGCTGCGGATCCATCGCCACCGCCTCGCGCGGCGTGATGCCGAAGTACTGCGGATCGAAATCGGCCGCGCCGTCGAGGAAACCACCGGCATCGGGCACCGCCGACCAGCCGTCGAGGCGACCCAGCGCGAGCAATTCGGCGATCGGCCACTCCCGGTCACGTGGGAACGGCTCGATCATCTCGCGCGATTCGGCGAGCATCGCCCAGAAGTCGGGCAGCGTATCGATGCCGCCGGGGGCCTCGACGGCGATGCCGACGATGACGATCGGATCGGCGCGTTCGGTTGTGCTCATCATGTCCTCCGCGCGGTCGCTAGACGACCGGGCTGGCCTGCGGCACAAGTAATTCCGCGATGCCGTCGAGATGGTCGTGCAGGTAGAAGTGGCCACCGGCGAACAGCGTCACCTCGGCGCCGGACCGGGTGTGCGCCGACCACGCGTACAGATCGCGCGGTGCGACGAACTGGTCGTCGTCACCGCCGAGCACCTGGATCGGCGTCTCGATCCGGACGTCCTCGGCACAGGCGTAAGCGTCGAACGCGCGGTAGTCCGCCTTCATCACCGGCAGCGCCATCCGCAAGACGTCGCGGCTGGACATCACATCGGCGCCCGTACCGTTGAGCGCCGTCATATGGTCGAGCAGTTCTTCGTCGTCGGTCGGATGCCCCGGCAGAGCAGCGATCAGGCCGGGCGCCGCGGCGGCCGATGCCGCGAGCAGCCGGATCGGCACGCCCGCGGCCTCGGCCAAGCGGACGAATTCGAAAGCGATGATCGCGCCCATGCTGTGGCCGAAGACGGTCAGCGGAACGTCGGCGGCGGGCTCGGACCGGAAGGCTTCGAACGCACCGGCCGCGATCTCGGGAAGCGTCGCCGCGGCCGGTTCCGCGGCGCGGTCCTGACGACCGGGATACTGCAGCAGTTTCGTGTCGAAGTGCGCGCTCAGCGTCTTGGAGACCGTGCGATACGCGGAAGCGCCCGCGCCTGCGTGCGGAAAGATCAGTAGCGGTGGGCAGTCCACCGAGTGTGGCTTGTGGAACTGTCGGATCCATCCGAGATTTGCTGGCATTTTTTGACTCCTGCTCCCGCCGGACGTCCCGCGGCGCGACTACGCGCACCACGAGCCGCTACTGTTGTCGGCGGCGTACAACACCCCCCGCTCGCTGCACTGACTGATGATGGTCTTTGGTCGGACGCCCAATATTAGCCTAGGCTACCCTAAATAGCGAGAGTGTCGCCGGGTGCTCCGTCACCGGTCCGCGAGATAACCGCCACGCGTGAAGAACTCGGCCCCGGAGTGCTCGACACCCGCCGCGGTGCGAACGCGAGTGATCACCAGGCCGCGATTGCCACCGCGATGAGCGTCGGGTCCGGCGACCACCGCGCCACCGCCTTCCTGCACGATCACCCGGCCGGGGGTGCCGCCGTAGCGCGCCTGCGACACGCGCGCCTCGAGCACCTCGATCCGTTCACCCCGATAGAAGGTGAACGCGCGTGGATACGGCTCGGACAGCGCGCGGACGAAACGCTCCAGATCCTCGGCCGTCCAGCTCCAGTCGATGAGACTGTCGCGCTCGGAACGCTTGTGGAAGTAGGTTCGTTCGGCCTTGTTCTGTGGTCGCCAAACCGCCGTGCCGGACTCCAACGCGGCCAGCGCATCGTTCAGCGCGCCGGGAATCAACTCCATGCCGCGCAGCACCAGATCGGTGCCGGTGTCGTTGGGACCGATGGGCAGCGAGTGCTGAACCAGGATGTCGCCGGTGTCCAAGCCGTCGTCCATGCGGTGCACGGTCAGGCCGAATTCGGATTCGCCGCTGATCAGCGCCCATAGCACTGGAGAGAAGCCGGTGAACTTGGGCAGCAGCGAATCGTGCAGGTTCAGCGTGCCGTGCGGCGGCAGGTTGTACAGCTCGGCGGGCATCCAGGTGTACCAGCTGTTGACCACGATGACATCGGGCTCGGCCCGCTTCACCAGGTCGATGGTCTCGGCGTCGGCCCGTTCGGTGAGATGTACCGCAATGCCGTGTTCGCGGGCCAGTTCCTCGACCGAATCCGACCAGATCGCCTTGTAGGACTGCGCGCTGGCCGGATGGGTGACCGCGAGCACCACCTCGTGCTCCGAATCGATCAGAGCCTGCAGGGTTTTGCGCCCCCAGGTCTGGAAGCCGAACGACACGATACGCATGAAACGAACCTCATCTCAGATAAGCTAAGGCTAGCCTAGCCTATCTGATTGCGCTTCCGGCGTGGCCCGTCATCGCGCTCCGCCGCATGCCTCCAGCACGCGACGGCGCGGTCCGCAGCACTCGATCGGAAAGTTCGCCCAGGCAGCTCAGATTCGGGAAGCCGGGTCCCTGCGCCAGCGCCGCCAGATTCGGCAGATACAGCTTCGCCGCCAAACCGGACACCGCCAGGTCGTAACCGATCGAGGCCTCGAGCCGCGCCTGGGTCAGCGGCCCGCCCACGGCCAGCTCCAGCCGATCCGCCGCTTCGGCGTCGAAGAGTTCCAGAAACCACAGCGGCTGGCCGCCGGTCGCGTCCACCACCAGGTCGAAGTTGTGCACTTGGTCGGCGCGCAGTTCGTTGCGCAACGTCACGGCGACGCCCTCGCCGCACTCGGCGATGCGGGTCACCCGCCCTTGCAAGTGATGGACTCGATTGTCGCCCAGCAAGCTTTCCTGCACCCGAACGGAGAACACGCCGCGGTCCGTGCGCCGGATGACGTCACGGCGTTCCTGGATGCTCAGCGCGTTCCACTTGGTCGGATCGCTGAACAGCGAGTTCTCGAAGTAGCTTTCGCCGCGGGTATAAATAGTGGCCATCGGCGAGATCACCGAGATGGTGAGCATTTCGTGCCGAACCAGCTCGTCCAGCGCCGAGCCCGCGGTCTCGCCGCCGCCGATCACCGCGGCCCGCGAGCAGACCGGAAGGCTTCGTCTACCCGCGAGGTCCCAGAACTCGGCGATGCTGAGCACCCGAGGATGCTCGGCCAGCGCCTTGCCGCTGCGCCCAGGTCCGGTGAGCATCAAGGCGTCGGCGTCGATTTCGGTGCGGGCGCCGTCGGCGCCGAGTACCTCGACCGCCCAGCCGTCGCCCGCTATCTCGTGGCGCTGCCGGATCGAGCACACCGTGCCGAGCACCAGCTCCAGCTCGATCTGCCGAGCCACCCACTGCAGATACTTGGCCCAGACATGATGTTGCGGACTCGGTCTGCCGCGATCGATCCACTCGGCGTAGGTGCCGTGCTCGACCAGGAAGGACGTCCAGCTGTAGGCCATCATGGCCTCGTCGATGGCGCGGTTGTGTCCTCGTGCCCAAGTGGAGTGGTACGGAAAGCCGATGTCCTTCTCCGGGCTGGTGCCGAGCCGGTGCCGACCGTCGGTCCAGCCGCCGCTGGGTAGCCAGTTGCCGCCGACCGCGTGCGCTTCGACCACGACCACCCTCGGCGCGGACAGCCCCAGCTTCCGCAGCACATGGGCTTTCGCCGCTACCGCAAGGGCTTTCGGCCCCGCGCCGACTACCAGTAGGGTCTCCACTCCGCTCTCCCACTCTCTCGCGAGCGCTGCACCCGCCCCTCCGCCTGCCGGTACAGCAGCAACCTGGCCTCCAAGTTTGCATAGGCTTACCTTATATTGCTCGATGGGTATCGGCATCACCGAACCCGCCTCGCAAAACGATTGGATGGACACGCATGTTCAGGACCACCCGCACCAAGGCCGCAATGCTCGCCGCTGTCGCACTATTCGGCGCCTTCGGCACCGTCGCGGCCACCGCCCCCGCGACCGCCGCACCGCTGACCGCCCCGCCGCAAGCCGCCGCGCCCGGTCCGGGCGAGCTGAAGGCCAAGCTGCAGACGGCCATCAACACCGGCGCGGCGCGCTCGGTCCGCGCAGCCGAACTCGAAGCGGGCGAGGCGGGCCTGCCGCTGCTCGACCAGGTCGGCGCTGCCATGGCCAGCGCTCCGCCGAGCTTCCGCTGGACCATCCTCGGCCCGGTCAGCGTGAACGGCAACATCCTCAGCGCACAGCTGCAAACCGCGGTGGACGGCTTCGACCCGTTCTACTTCGACCTGACCTGGAAGCAGATCGACGGCACCTGGAAGCTCACCCGAGACGCCGAATGCACCATCGCCAGCGTGGCGTTCCTGCCCTGCAACCTGTAATCGCCTGCGCCTCAGGGGCAACGGCCCCGCGATGCGGGGCCGTTCGGCGTGACACGCGCCACACGCGACAATCCACTTCCGTTAGGCTAACCTAACTGCCATGGGTAAGGGATTCAACGGTCTGCTGGTCAAGGCTTGGGGTGGGGACGACTACCGGATCACGGTCACCTCCACCGAGAAGATCACCGACAACTATCTGCGCATCGGTTTCACCGCGGGCGGGCTGCTGGAAAAGCATCCGGTGCATCCCACGCAGTGGATCCGCTGCTGGATTCCGGACGGCGAGAGCGACAAGCTGCACCATCGCGGCTACACCCTTGTCGACCCCGACCCGGCGAATGACCGATTCGCCATCGAATTCGCGCTGCACGATGGTCCGGCCACCCGGTGGGCGCAGCGCGCTGCCGTCGGCGACCACCTCGACGTCACGGTGCTCGGCTCAGATTTCCAACTGCCCGAACGGCCGCCGAGCGAGTATCTCGTATTCGGCGACACGGCTTCCCTGCCCGCGATCAACTCGCTGCTCGACGCGATCGGCGACGTCCCGGCCCGGGTCTGGCTGGAGTGGCAGCACGAATCGGACGTCACCCTGCCGGTGCGCAACAAGCCGCACCACCAGGTGACCTGGCTGCAACGGATCGACGACGGTCGCCTGCTGCGTGAGCAGGCGCAGGAGATCACCTGCGCCGACGACGCCTTCGCGTGGGTCGCCTGCTGCGGCCAGACCACCCGGTCGATCGTGAAGACCTTCAAGACCACCCACGGCCTGCCCAAGACCTCGATCAAGTACCAGGCCTACTGGAAGTAGGTCATACCCTCGGTCATTCCCGAGGACGACCTCGTGCGCGACCACTCGATCGACGCCGAATCCGCGCGGCCGCATGGAAAGGCTCGCGAACCCGGCGTTGTCCTGCGGGACGTGTTCCGTCAATGTGCGAAAACTGCTCCGAACCTGAGGTTTTCGAGCTGTCGACGGGTCGGGTAAACCTCCGTGAACGGTGCCGAATCGTGGTCCGATAGCGCATGTGCATCGCTAACTTCGACGGAAAGCGAACCACTTGACCACATAGGAGTGGCGAATATGTATGGCGCGAACCTTTTTTCGGCTTTGACCAACTGCGCGCGGGACCCGGGCGAACTCACCGCGGGCCAAGCGCACCGGGCCATGCAGGTGCACTTGGATTGCAGCGTCGAACTGTGCCGAGTCCGGCGGCGCGCACGCAGGACGCTGGTCGAGGCCCGATTGATGGTGCTGGACGAGCGGGCAACGCCGTAATGGCGCGCGTCCCGCGGGCGTGCGCTCGGGCGCCGCGAATCGGCTTTTTCTGTGTCGAGCGGAATCGTCCCGGGAGGCGCGGTGTTGTCTCTGCCATGACCACAACGGCATCCGACCGATCCGCCCCCGTCGTCGACACCGCGACCGAGTTCGGCGCGAAGGTAGCCGAACGCCTGAACCGTGAATCCATTCTCTGGCTGACCACCGTCGGCCCCACCGGAACACCGCAGCCGAACCCCGTTTGGTTCCAGTGGCGCGACGGTGAATTCCTGATCTTCAGCAAGCCCGGCCAGCCGAAGATCCGCAACATCCTGCGCAATCCCCGGGTCGCGCTGAACCTCAACAGCACCGCCACCGGCGGCGACGTCGTCGTGCTCACCGGCGCGGCGCGCGTCGACGAACAGCGGCCCGGCGCGGACGAAATCGCGGCGTTCACCGCGAAGTACACCGACGGCCTTCGCTCGATCAACATGACCGACGAGCAGTTCTACGCCGAGTACTCGGTCGTCCTGCGCGTCACCCCGGATCGGCTGCGCGGGTTCTGATCCCCATGATGTTCGCGCCGCCGCCGTCCACCGCCGCCTGGCGGCATCGGACCGCACGCGAAGGGTTCGAGGTGGCCTACTTCCGGGTCACCGAACTCGGCGTGCTCATCGACGGCTGCACGACGGCCGTCGAGGACGGCGCGGCGTGGGTGGTGGACTACCGAATCGCGCTCGACACCGAATGGCGGACGCGCCGGGCCCAGGTGGCCATCCGCAAACCAGGCGGCTGGAACACGCTGGTGCTGGAGTCGGACGGCGCGGGATCGTGGTTCCTGGACGGCATGCCCGCATCGCTGCTCGACGGTTGCCTGGACGTGGATCTGGAGTCCTCCGCACTGACCAACGCGCTGCCGGTGCATCGGTTGGCGCAGGAGATCGGCGACGACGCGGACGCACCCGCGGCGTACGTGCTGGCGTCCGGGGCCGCGGTGGCCCGGATGGAACAGCGCTATGTCCGCATAGCCGACGGCGAGCACGGACCGCGGTTCGCGTATTCGGCACCCGAATTCGATTTCAGCTGCACCCTCGAGTACGACAAGTCCGGACTGGTGCTGGACTACCCAGGGATCGCGGTCCGCGCACGGTGAACCGGCGGCCTCGGATATGCCCTGTTCACCCGCCTACTAGGGTCGTTACCGATGAGAAGGCGGCAACAACCGCCGTTGCCGAAGCGGCACGGCTTGGACCCGGCCCGGCTGCGATTACCGGAGCAGGGCCACTGGGCGACCATCCGGGACCACCTGGTGGAGCGCCTGCCCCGGGTGCCCGCCGCGCGGATCGACGAACTGCTGCACACCGGCGGCATCGTCGACCTGGACGGGCCGATCGCCCCCGACGCGCCATACGTGCCGGGCGGCGCGATCTGGTTCCACCGCGATCTGCCCGAGGAGACCGTGGTGCCGTTCGACATCCCCATCGTGCACCGCGATGACGACCTGCTCGTGGTCGACAAACCCCACTTCCTGGCCACCATCCCGCGCGGCAAGCACATCCTGCAGACCGCGCTGGTGCGGCTGCGCCGGGAACTAGACCTCCCCGATCTGGTCCCGGCTCATCGACTGGATCGCGGCACGGCGGGCCTGGTCCTGTTCGTGATCAATCCCGCCCGGCGCGGCGCGTATCAGACCATGTTCCACAAGCGCACCGTGCGCAAGGAGTACGAGGCGATCGCGCGGTTCGATCCCAGCCTCGCGCTGCCGCGCGTGGTGCGCAGCCGGATCATCAAAGAGAAGCACGTGCTCGCGGCCCAAGAGGTGCCGGGCGAACCCAACGCCGAAACCGAGATCGAACTGCTCGAGCACCGCGATGGGCTCGGTCGCTATCGGCTGCGCCCGCATACCGGCCGCACCCACCAGTTGCGACTGCACATGAACAGCCTCGGCATCCCGATCCTCGGCGACGACTTCTATCCCGTCCTCACCGACAAGCCGGTCGACGACTTCCGCAAGCCGCTGCAACTGCTGGCCGCCTCGCTCGAGTTCACCGATCCGGTCACCCGGGAACCACGCCGCTTCGACACCACCCGCACGTTGCAGGCCTGGACCGATCCGCACGGGTGGGCCGGGTGCCTGTCCGATCGCACCGCATGATGTGCGGTTTTATGTACGCCACCCTCGGCGGTCTCGGAGACGACCGAGAAACGTGATCGTCCGACTCCGGCTCGCGCCGGGCAATTCGCCGCTTGTCAATCGCGCGGATCTCGGGTCTCGGACACGACCCGAAAATGTGACCGTTCGGCCTCCGGCGTCGCTGCCGCGCACTTGTGCCCTGCGCGGACGTCGGCATCCTCGGAGACGACGGGAAATGTGACCTGTCTGGCAGTGGGAAGCATGGCCCGTAGCGGGCCCAGCACCGATTCGTACACTGGTCCGGATGTCTGAGCCGGACCGAGCAGCAGCAGCGCCCCATCCACGCCACAAGATGCACGCCTACATCGACGTCGCCGTCGTCGTGGTCGTCCTGGCAGGCACCAATCTGATCGCGCACTTCACCACGGCGTGGGCGAACATCGTGACGGTGCCGGTCGCCGCCGTGGTGCTGCTCGCGCTGATGCGCAGGCGCGGGCTCGGCTGGTCGGAACTGGGCCTTTCGCCGCGGCACTGGCGGCGCGGTTCGGTCTACGGCCTGGCCGCGGTGGCACTGGTCCTCGCCGTCGTGGCGATCGGCGCGGCACTGCCGATCACCCGTCCGTTCTTCCTGGCCGATCGGTATGCGACCATCTCCGGCGCGTTGATCGCCTCGATGATCGTCATCCCGTTGCAGACCGTCATCCCCGAGGAACTCGCCTTCCGCGGTGTGCTGCACGGCACACTCCACCGCGCCTACGGTGCGCGCGGCGTCTTCGCGGCGGGCTCGCTGCTGTTCGGACTCTGGCACATCGCGTCCTCGCTCGGGCTCACCTCCGGCAACCGCGGCCTGACCGGAGTCATCGGCGGCGGCGTCGCCGGGCAGGTCATCGGGATCATGCTCGCCGTCGTCGCGACGGCCGCGGCCGGTGTCGTATTCACCTGGCTGCGCCACCGCAGCGGCAGCCTGCTCGCCCCGATCGCCCTGCACTGGTCGGTGAACGGTGCAGGAGCATTGGCCGCCGCGGTCGTGTGGCACACCACGCTCACCTGAGCGGGGGACGAATTGCGTTCGCCTTGGAGGGTGTGGGCGCGACGAAGGATCGAATCGAATTTCTCGGCGAGGAATGGTTTCATCGATCGGCGTTTCCGCGTTGCCGCGGCCGCTCCGAGTTCTGCCACGCTTCCAAGCCGGGCGGATCCGGGAATGCTCCCTGCGCGCAAGCGCATGGCGTCACCCCGGTCGGCCGGATAGCGAACGCCTACGATACCGTTTCCGGTCACTGGATGCTCTGTGAATTCGAACGGAGTTTCGACACGCGGAGGCATCGGCAAAACAGCCGCTCATCCGGATATTCGGGTCGTACCGGGGATTTCCCTGTTTCGGCGTGTCGCCCCTCGGCCCCCGTCGACGACATTGACCACGCGCAGCGGCCGGTTTAGTCTCACTCCGATCACACATATGTTCGAGCACTCATGTCTCCACCACTCGACATGACACCTGCTCTCGGGAAGGCTCGCGATGTCCGACGCACTGTCGAACGGTAGTTCCGAGATTGCCGCGCTGGCACAGCAAGTCGAGACAGCGCGCGGCAAATTGCCCCTGCAATACGACCCGGCATTGCTGGAAGTGCTGTCCGAGCGGGAGGTCGCCGCGGAACGCGAACTCGCGGAGTGGATTCGCGCCCAGCGGCGCAAGCAGCGGCGCAGGGAGATCGAAGCGGAGCTGGCCGCCGAGCAGCGGGACCGCAAGTCGGCCGCCGCGCTGCGCCGCGCCGACGAGGCCGACGCGCGCTGGCATCGGCGCGCATTGGCGGCGCGGCGGCGGGTGTCCAGCGAGGACGCGCGGCTGGCGCAGCTCTACCGGCGGGCCGAGTGGTCGTCGCGGGCCTTGATCGCGGTGGTCGTGCTCGGCATGGTGTGGGCCGGAGTCAATGTGCAGCACAATCTGGTGCCCAGCGGTGACATGTCCGATCCGCTGTACTGGTTGAGCTACGGCATCGAGGCGATGATCTCGATCCCGATCATCACCATCATGGTCGCGGCGACGACCGCGGCGCGATGGGGCCGCGAACTGGCGCGCGGCAAAGTGATCTTCTTCGAGGCGGCGCTGCTCGGCACGACCGTCGCGCTCAACACCGGACCGCATCTGGCCGCGGGCGACCTCGGCCGCGCGGCCGAGTACGCGATCGCCCCGGTGATGGTCGGCGTGGTGATCTGGCTGCACGCTTGGGTTTCCGCACGGTACGCGGTGCTGATCGATGGTGCGCCGGTGGTCGACCGCGACGCGCCGATGATCCGGATCGACGCGGAACAGGTCGCGGGGAGGCCCGACTATCACCTCGACGGTCCGGCGAAAGGCGGTGGATTTCGTTGGGACGCAGCTTCGGACGCGCCGGGCCTGAGCGGTGCCGGTGCGGGCTCCCGCTCCACGTGGACCGATCGGCCGGGCAGTCGTAATCACTCCGGCAACGACACCGCGGCTTTCACCGGCACCGACGCCGGGCACGAGGAGAGTGCCGCCTCGACGTCCGCGAGGCAGCCCGCCGCGGCACCGACCGACCATGCGAAGCCGTCGCCGACCAACGGCCAAGTCACCCACGGGCGGACCAATGGCCACTCGGTAGACAACCACCACACGGCCAGCTTCTACCCACTCCACCATCCGGACGGCCACGTCAGCGAAACGTCCGCCACAACCGCTGGACCATCGACCAACGGTCACGCCGTCCCGCCTCATGCCAACGGACACGTATTCCCGCAGGCCACGAACGGCTACCCGGTGGAGACCTCGGCCAGCGGCCGTCCTCGCAACCTGGTCAATGGGCATGCCGCTGCCGCCCCCACCGATCGCGCCGCCGACACCGGCAACGCGGACACCCACCCGGACATTGAGGTCCGCAACATCTCCGCCACCTCAGGTCCAGCCGACGGACCGTCGACCAACGGACACCCCTTGGAAGCTGCCGACGGCCGCGCAGTCCCGCAAGCGACCAACGAGCACACAGTGGAGACCTCCAGCCACGGCTACGCTCGCGACATCCCGGCCGACGGGCACGACACTTCGCCGAACACCAGCGGGCGCACCGCTCCGCCGCCCGGCAACGGCAACGGCAACGGCAACGGCAACGGCAACGGGAATTATCTCGCCACGAACGGGCACGCCATCCTCCCGGTCGAGGCTTCATCCGGCACGGGCGACGCTCTCGGCATTTCGGAAGCACCGGTTGCCGAGACACTCCGTGAAGATACGAAAGCGTCTGCCGCACACCAGATCTCGATAGACGACCTGGATGGCGAGTTCATGCTCGGGAAGCGGTCGGCCGCGCCGGTCGATGCGCCGGTCATGAACAGCCATGCGAAACCGAGTTCGGATCTGGGCGGCCATCGGGCCGAGCGAGCGCATCTCGGAATCGACAGCACAGGGCACCCGAGCACCGGCATCACCGAGCCCACTCGCACGTCCGGTGCGGCGAGCACCAAAGCCACTCAGTCGAATTCCGCCGCACCGCGCGCGGCGGCGCGTGGAAAGTCCCTGTCCGCCGAACAGGGCGACCGTTCGGCCGACGCGGAGAGCGAACACCTCGCGCTCGGCGAGTCATCCGAACCTACGCGCCCACACCTGCGCGCCGAGCCGATGCCGATCCTCGACGAAGACGACGAGGGCGACGACTTCGGCACCGACACCGACGAAGCCGACACCGACGACGACGAGATCTCGGCAATCGCCCGTGCCATCACCGGCCGACGCCTGTCGAACCTGCCGATCGAAGAGGTCAGGGAGATCCTCACGCTCGCCGACCAAGGCGGCACGACGCCTGCCATCGCGAACGAACTCGGAGTCTCCCGCGCCGCGGTCACCCGCGTGCTGGATTCGGCGATCCGAGTCCACCGGCCCTACCTCGTCATCGGCTGACCCGCCAGCTCGCTGCCGCCGTCGCCTGCGGAATCTTCGGCGGCCTAATTACGCCGACGCGTCGCTGTTCGCGCTCGCGGCGATGCCGAAATTTCGGCGTCCGGATCGACACCGTGGAGCGCGCGGCGCGAGCTAGCGGCGAATCAGCCAAACTCCCGCCAACGGGTATGGAGCGATGATCGGGGTTCCCGCGATGTTGACCGTGCCGACCCACTGCCCTTGGCGCGGATCGATGTCGCGCAGATCCAGCCCGAAAGGCAAGGAATCGAAGGTTACGTAGGCTTCGTCGGGGCCGACAGGGGTCTGACGCCCGCCCCGGCTGGAGGTCCCGCAGACCAGTACCACTGTTCTGCCGTCCACGAAGACTTGCAGCGCGCAGTTCTCCAGCGGTGTGCCCACGACATTCGCTGGGTTGCGAGAAATTTGATATGTCCCGGGCGGGACGATCCCGTTGCGCGGGAACTCCGGGTCTTCGGCGGAAGCAACAGCGGGGGTCAGGGAAAACGCGGCAGCAGCAAGCGCGACGCCGGCCGCGACGTTACGGAGTTTCATTGGCTCAGCTCCCCTTCGGTTCCAGCTCGTTGAATCAACCATCTGTTGTGGGTGTCGCAGTTCTCTTCCTGCACAGTACAATCCGACCGGCCTCTGCGACTCGGCTGACACTCGCCTGGAGTTCAGGTCCTGTCCGCGTGGAGCGTTGGAACTTCGGAGGCGTGATCGCCCCGTGCGGCGGAACTCGTGCCCACTTCATCATGTCGGCTCGGCGGGTATCGTCCATGGTCCGCCGGATCGGGGATCGAGTTCGAGCCGGATGCGGACGACTCCAAACGGGCGAAGCTGACCAGCGGCCTAACCGCAGCGGGTTTCACGCGCGGAGGTCACGTATCGAGTCGAGGGCGGACTCAGAGGTACGCAGCGATATTCCGAAGCGGAATTCGCCGTATCCGCCACCCGCGTTCAGCTCCGGATGTGTTCCGGCCGAACGCCGAGTCCGATGAACCGGCCGACCGCGTGACGTAGCGCCGGTACCCGCCGGAAAACCCGGAAGACCGGTGGCAGATGGGTGGCGGTGTTGTCGTCGAGGTTCTTCGGGTAGAGGTCGCGCAGGATGGCCAGTTGGAACAGCTGGGTCAGTTTGACCGGCAGTTGGCGGCGCGCTTGCACGCGGGGCGGGTCGGCGTCGGTGAGGCTGTGTGTGCGCAGTTTCGGGCCGAGGATGTTCGCGGTCGCCACGGCGTCCTGGATGGCCAGGTTTATTCCGACACCGCCCGCCGGTGACATGGCGTGCGCGGCATCGCCGATGCAGAGCAGGCCCGGTCGATACCAGCTGCCGAGCCGATCGACACGTACCGTCAGCTGATGGATGTCGTCCCAGCTGGCCAGTTCGTGGACGCGATCATGCAGCGCGGGCGCGAGTTCGCTTATCCTGCGGTGCAATTCGCCGATGCCGAGTGTCCGCAGCTCCTGATAGGAATTCGTCGGGATGGTGTACGCGACCTGCCAGTAGTCACCGCGGTCGATGGCGACCATGGCCCCTTTGCCGCCCTGGAAGAACTCCACCCGGTCGGACTCCCGCCGCGACAGCCGGAACCACAGGACGTCCATGGGTGGCGAACTCGCCTCGGCACGCAAACCGGCTCGGTCTCGCATGCGCGAGTGCCGACCGTCGGCCGCGACGACGAGATCGGCGCGGATCTCGAGCGCACCGGTGTCGGTGGTCGCCCGTACGCCGACGACGCGCTCGTTCTCGATGAGCAGATCGGTTGCCTCGGTGCGCCGCAGGAGGGAAAACCCGGGAAACCCCGCGGCTTTCGTCGCGAGAAAATTCAGGAATTCCCATTGCGGCATGAACGCGATATAGGGGCTGCGGACCGGCAGCTTCCGGAAATCCGCGAATGTCACCGGCGTACCACCGACGGCGACGGTGACCCGGTCCATGGTGCTGTGCGGGAGTCGGTGAAATTCGTCCAGCCAGCCGAGTTCATGGATGAGTTCCTGGGTGGACGGATGGATCGTGTCACCGCGGAAATCGCGCAGGAAGTCGGCGTGCTTCTCCAGCACGGTCACCTGGACGCCCTGCCGGGCGAGCAGCGTCCCCAGCATCAGCCCGGCGGGGCCGCCGCCTACCACGCAGCATTGCACCGTCATGTCATGCACCGGCAATCTCTCCTTCGGGCGGCGTGCCGCCATCGGGTCGAATGAGGCCGTGGAGGACGAGACCGGCCAGCTCATCGACATCGACCGGGCTTCCGGCGCTGCGCCCCACGGCGAGCGTCGCGAACAGGGCGGTCGCGGTGGTGTGCGCATCGTGGTCGCGCAATTCCCCCGCGGCCACACGGGAGCGCAGGTAGTCGGCCATCGCCGCCTGTCCTTCGGCCACGAACTCCGCCAGCACGGCCCGAACGTTCTCGTGCGAATGGCCCGCGGCGAAAAAGAGCCTGAGCAGCTTGGCGTTGTCGGCCAGAAGGCCGTCGAACTCGCGCATCACCCGGGGAAGGACCTCGCTCGCCGATCGCCCCCGCGCTTGTTCCAGCAATTCGCGCAACTGCCGCGCGAACCCTCGTTCCCGCAGCAACGCGGTCACCAGCGCTTCTTTGCCGGGGAAATAGTGATACAGCAAGCCAGGCGTCACCCCGGCCGCAGCCGCGATGTCCTTGACCGAAGCCCCGTCGATCCCCTTCACGGCGAACACGTCCAACGCCGCGTCGAGCAAGCGCTCACGCCGCCACTCAGCCTGTTCTCGTCGGCTACCCATCACAACCTAATTGACTAAACGATCATTCAATGAAACGAAGCTACCATGCGCACGGCGAGAAGGCATCCCCGCAACCCCCAGCGGAATAAGGATTTACGACTGTTGATCAGATCATACGCATCTGCGTATCATCAATGTATGCTTACTATATGCGCTCCAAGGCGCATCCCCTCGGCCGAGCAGGCGCGGCCATGACGGACGACCAGCCATTTTCAGAAGGCACTGTGCTCATGCCGTGGCAAGCCGGACCACGGCACAACATCTCCGGCCCGGTATTCGTCAGCGTGACGGACTTCCTGGCCACCTCCGACGAGGACGTTCAGCTGATCTATAAGACCGGAATGAAGTTGGGGCGAACCTGGCCCGTGATGCACGGTGCCGTCGGCCTGTGGCTTTGGGGTCGGCCCTCGCAATTACGTGGCGGCTCGATCTCCGTGTGGGAAACCGAGCAGGATATGCGGCGTTTCGTGCGATGGCCGGTGCACACCGACATCATGCGGAAGTGGCGCGGACAGGTCGGTGTCGCGGTGGACTCGTGGCGAGCCGAGCGGTTCGAGGCAGAGGAAGTGTGGGCACGTGCCCGGAACACGATCGAGCGACCTCATCCGCATGCTCGATGACAGCCGCTCACGTGGCCAGAACAGTGGTTGCGACCTACGGCGAACTCACTGCGGCCGACCGAGGAGAGTGTCGCGCTGGTCGTCGACCATGGCTCGGATCGCGGCGACAACGGCGGCGACCTCGGGGCGGCGGAGGGTTTCGGCGCGGGCGACGAGCCAGTACCCGAGGGTGACCGTCACCGAATCGGCGAGAACACGGACCAGGTCGGCGTGGCGGTCGGCCATGAAGCAGGGCAGCAGTCCCAAGCCCGCGGCGGCGCGGGTGGCTTCGACGTGCACGAAGACGTTGGTGGACGTGACGGATTCGCGCATGGCAGGAGCGAAGCTGGAGGCGAGGTCCAGATCGTCGACTTGAAGCATGGAATCGATGAAGTACACCAGCGGGTGCCGGGCCAGATCATCGATCGTCGCTGGAGTGCCGTGTTCGCGCAGGTATGCACGGGAGCCGTAGAGGCCGAGGCAGTAGTCGGCCAGGCGGATGGCGGTGGCGCGGTGCACTTGCGGTTCGCCGACCACCACTTCGAGATCCAGCCCGGATCGCTGTTGTGACGCGCGCCGGGTGGTCGCCACGATCTCGACGGTGATCTTCGGGTGCCGCCGCCGCACCTCCGCGGCGGCGGGCGCGGCGATGTAGGCGCTGAAGCCGTCGGTCGCCGAGATCCGCACCACGCCTTCCAGCACCCGGTTGCCGCCCGCGTCCGCGGCGAGCGATTTCACCGCCGACTCCACCGCCTCGGCCGCGGCGAGCGCCTCCTTGCCGAGGTCGGTGAGCTCCCAGCCACCGCTCACCCGGGTCAGCACCCGGCCGCCGAGGGTTTGTTCCAGTGCCGCGATCCGGCGCGAGATCGTGGTGTGGTTGATGCCGAGCTCTTCGGCCGCGGTGACGAAGCGGCCGGATCGTCCGACCGCGAGCAGAACGAGCAGGTCATCGGCGCTGGGGCGCCGGGGTGACCCCGCGAAAGTCGGGCTCATATCTGCATCGTTGCAGATGTGTGCTGCATTAATGGTCATTGCGGCGCAATTCGTCTGCACGAATACTCGGTTCAGCCAAAGCATTGTGGGGGCCGTCACATCGAGACCCGAAGTGTGGCCCCGGGCACGAAGGAGATGTGCGATGAGGGTGCACAGCGCCGGGGCGAACCCGGCAGAGCCGCACGGCGAAGATCCGGGCGAAACCAGCGGCTTGCGGCGTGTAGTGGCCGCCTCGATGGCGGGCACGGTGGTCGAGTGGTACGAGTTCTTCCTGTACGGCACCGCCGCCACGCTCGTGTTCAGCAAGGTGTTCTTCGCCAAGGGCACCAGCGACCTCGACGCCATCCTGGCCGCCTTCGTGACCTACGCCGTCGGGTTCGCCGCCCGTCCGCTCGGCGGCGTGGTGTTCGGGCATTTCGGCGACAAATACGGCCGCAAGAAGCTGCTCCAGTTCAGCCTGGTGCTGGTGGGCGCGGCGACGTTCCTGATGGGCTGCCTGCCGACGTTCGGGCAGATCGGCTACTGGGCGCCCGCGCTGCTGGTGATCCTGCGCTTTATCCAGGGTTTCGCGGTCGGCGGGGAATGGGGCGGCGCGGTGCTGCTGGTCGCCGAGCACAGTCCGAGCCGCAGCCGCGGTTTCTGGGCGAGCTGGCCGCAGGCGGGCGTGCCAGCGGGCAACCTGCTGGCGACGGTGGTGCTGCTGGTGCTCACCTCCACGCTGTCGGACGCGGCCTTCCTCAGCTGGGGCTGGCGGGTGGCGTTCTGGCTGTCGGCCGTGGTGGTGCTGGTGGGCTACTACATCCGCACGAAGATCACCGACGCGCCGATCTTCGTGGCGGCGCAACAGGAAGCCGAGCAGATCAAGGCGACCTCGCTCAGCGTCGTCGAGGTGCTGCGCCGCTACCCGCGCGGCGTGCTCACCGCGATGGGTCTGCGTTTCGGCGAGAACGTCATGTACTACCTCGTGGTCACCTTCACCATCACCTATCTCAAGGTGCAGGTGCACGCCGACACCTCGGTCATCCTGTGGTGGCTGCTCGCCGCGCACGCGGTGCACTTCGTGACCATCCCGCTGGTGGGCAACCTGTCCGACCGCTTCGGCCGCCGACCGGTCTACCTGGTCGGCGCGCTCACCGCGGGCACCTGGGGCTTCTTCGCCTTCCCGATGATGGACAGCGGCCACAACGCGATCATCATGTCCGCCATCATCATCGGCTTGGTCTTCCACGCCTTCATGTACGCCGGACAGCCCGCGATCATGGCCGAGATGTTTCCCACCCGGATGCGCTATTCCGGTGTGTCCCTCGGCTATCAGGTGACCTCGATCGCGGCCGGGTCGCTGGCGCCGATCATCGCCGTCCGGCTGCTCAACACCTATGACTCCGCGGTGCCGATCGCCTGGTACCTGGCCGGTGCGGCGGCGATCAGCGCGATCGCCGTGCTCGTGGCCCGGGAGACGAAAGGACTCAGCTTGGCGAGCATCGACCGCGCCGACGCCGAGAAACTCGGTGCGCGGACCGCCGAAGTGACTGTGCGATGACCGATCTCGCGGGGCGCACCGCCCTGGTCACCGGCGGCGCGAGCGGCATCGGCGCGGCCTGCGCCCGTGCGCTCGCTGCCCGCGGCGCGGTGGTCACCGTCGCCGATATCGATGACGTCGGCGCGAAGGCCCTGGCCCGTGAGCTGGGTGGAAAGTCGTGGGCGGTGGACCTGCTCGACGTCGCGTCGCTGGAAACGCTGGAACTCGACGCCGACATCCTGGTGAACAACGCCGGAGTGCAACACATCAGCCCGATCGAGGACTTCGCCCCGCAGCGGTTCCGCGACCTGCTGACGCTGATGGTGGAGGCGCCGTTCCTCTTGGTGCGCGCGACTTTGCCGCACATGTACCGGCGCGGCTGGGGACGGATCGTCAACATCTCCTCGGTGCACGGCCTGCGCGCTTCCGAGTACAAGGTCGCCTACGTGACGGCCAAGCACGGACTCGAAGGGCTGTCGAAGGTCACCGCCCTCGAGGGCGGCCCGCACGGCGTGACGAGCAACTGCGTCAACCCGGGCTATGTGCGAACACCCTTGGTAGACAAGCAGATCGCCGATCAGGCCAAGGCACACGGTGTGCCGGAACAGGAGGTGGTGGAAAAGATCCTGCTCACCGAGAGCGCGATCAAACGTCTCGTCGAGCCGGAGGAGGTGGCGGGGCTGGTGGGCTGGCTCGCGTCACCGAACGCGGGCATGGTCACCGGCGCGTCGTACACGATGGACGGCGGGTGGAGCGCTCGATGAGGGGGTGCTCAACCCAAGGCGGCCAGCGCCATGCGGCGCAACACGGGCCGGGCCCGGACCGCGGTCGCATTGCTCGCGCTGTGCGGGGTCGAGTTGATCAGGCCGAAGGCGGCGTGGGCCTGCACCCGTGCCGTCTCCTCCGGTAGCTCCGGATGCAGCTCGCGCAGCACCGCCACCCAGATCTCCACGTATCGACGCTGGGTGCGCCGGATCTCCCGGCGGGCCGGGGCGGGGACGTTGTCCAGGTCTCGGTCCTGGATGCGGATCAGCTCCGGCTCGCCAAGCGCGAAGTCCAGGTGGTGGTCGACCAGCCCGGCGAGCGCCTGCTCGGCCGAATTCGCCGCCGCCACCACCGCCTTGCCACCGTCCAGCAGTCGCTGACTCACGCCGACCAGCAACTCGATCAGCAGCGCTTCCTTGTTCGGGAAATGCCGGTAGACCGCCGGACCGCTGATGCCGACGGCGGCGCCGAGGTCGTCCAGGCGCATGCCGAGGAAGCCGCGGTCGGCGATGAGCTTGGCGCCCGCCTCCAGCAGTTGCGCCCTGCGCTGCGCCTTCAGCTGCTCGCGGCGGGTGGGCGCGACGGATTCGGCACTGGTCACACGTGGTCCTTTCCGCCGGTCTGGACATCTCGGTTAACCAAGACTAACCTGAATTCCAGTTATCGGCGACTAACTCAGGCGACAGGATAGCGTGATGACCGTTACCGAAGAGGTCGGCAACCGCGCCGCGCACGCGGCACTGGTCGACGACCTGCGCGCCCGGCTGGCCGCCGCGGCGCTCGGCGGGTCCGAGAAGGCGCGCGAACGCCACGTGGCACGGGGCAAGCTGCTGCCGCGGCAGCGGGTGGACCAGCTGCTCGATCCGGGCAGCCCGTTTCTCGAGCTGTCGCCGCTGGCCGCGACCGGGATGTACGGCGACGAGTCCCCCGGCGCCGGGATAATCACCGGGATCGGCCGGGTGTCCGGACGCGAGTGCGTGATCGTGGCCAACGACGCCACCGTCAAGGGCGGCACCTACTACCCCATGACGGTGAAGAAGCATCTGCGCGCGCAGGAGATCGCGTTGCAGAACCAGCTGCCGTGCCTGTACCTGGTCGACTCCGGCGGCGCGTACCTGCCGCGGCAGGACGAGGTGTTCCCCGACCGGGAGCATTTCGGCCGCATCTTCTACAACCAGGCAACCCTGAGCGCCAAGGGAATTCCGCAGATCGCCGCGGTGCTCGGCTCCTGCACGGCCGGTGGCGCGTACGTGCCCGCGATGAGCGACGAGGCCGTGATCGTGCGCAACCAGGGCACCATCTTCCTCGGCGGGCCGCCGCTGGTGAAGGCGGCGACCGGCGAGGTGGTGACGGCCGAGGAACTCGGCGGCGGCGAACTGCACTCGCGCACGTCCGGCGTCACCGACCACCTGGCCGAGGACGACCAGGACGCGCTGCGCATCGTGCGCCGCATCGTGGGCACATTCGGACCCCGCGCGGCCGGCCCGTGGGACGTGCGTCCTACCATCGCGCCCGCGGCGCCGGAATCGGAACTCTACGACGAGGTACCGGTCGATCTGCGCACACCCTATGACGTACGCGAAGTCATCCACCGTGTGGTCGACGGGGCAGGTGACGGCGAGAGCGGGTTCCACGAGTTCAAGGCCGAATACGGCAAGACCCTGGTCACCGGATTCGCCCGCATCCACGGCCATCCGGTGGGCATCGTCGCCAACAACGGCGTGCTGTTCAGCGAATCCGCCATGAAGGGCGCGCATTTCATCGAGTTGTGCGACAAGCGCAGCATCCCGCTGCTGTTCCTGCAGAACATCACCGGCTTCATGGTCGGCCGCGACTACGAGGCGGGCGGCATCGCCAAGCACGGCGCGAAGATGGTCACCGCGGTGGCGTGCGCGCGGGTGCCGAAGCTCACCGTCGTGATCGGCGGCTCCTACGGCGCGGGCAACTATTCGATGTGCGGGCGCGCGTACTCGCCGCGGTTCCTGTGGATGTGGCCGAACGCGCGGATCTCCGTGATGGGCGGCGAGCAGGCCGCGTCCGTGCTGGCGACCGTGCGCGGCGACCAGCTCGACAGCACCGGGCAGCCGTGGTCGGCCGAGGACGAAGAAGCTTTCAAAGCCCCGATCCGGGATCAATACGAGAGCCAGGGCAATCCCTACTACTCGACCGCACGCCTGTGGGACGACGGCGTCATCGACCCGGCCGACACCAGGACCGTGCTCGGCCTCGCCCTGTCGGTCTGCGCGCAGGCCCCGCTCGAACCCGTCTCCTACGGCGTCTTCCGGATGTGATGGCGATGCTGAACAAATCCGTTCCCGTCGACTTCGACACCGTGCTCGTCGCCAACCGCGGCGAGATCGCCGTGCGGGTGATCCGCACGTTGCGCGCCATGGGAATTCGCTCGGTCGCCGTCTACAGCGACGCCGACGCGGACGCCCGCCACGTCCACGAGGCCGACACGGCGGTACGGCTCGGCCCGGCTCCCGCGCGCGAGAGCTACCTGTCCATCGACGCCGTGGTGGCCGCCGCCGTGCGCACCGGCGCGCAGGCCGTGCATCCCGGCTACGGATTCCTCTCGGAGAACGCCGCTTTCGCCGCCGCGCTGACCGAAGCGGGCATCGTTTTCCTCGGGCCGCCCGCGCGTGCGATCGAGGTGATGGGCGACAAGATCGCCGCGAAGAACACCGTGGCCGCGTTCGGCGTGCCCGTGGTGCCCGGCATCGCCTCGCCCGGCCTCACCGACGAGGAGCTGATCGCCGCGGCCGCCGAGGTCGGGTATCCGGTGCTGGTCAAGCCGTCCGCGGGCGGTGGAGGCAAGGGCATGCGCCGGGTGGACGATCCGGAACGCCTCCCCGAGGCGCTGCGCAGCGCGCGCCGCGAGGCCGCCGCGGCGTTCGGGGACGACACCCTGTTCCTGGAGCGATTCGTCACCCGTCCCCGGCACATCGAGGTGCAGATCCTCGCCGACCAGTTCGGCAACGTGCTGCACCTGGGCGAGCGCGAATGCAGCCTGCAACGCCGCCACCAGAAGGTGATCGAGGAGGCGCCCTCGCCGCTGCTCGACGCGGCGACCAGGGCCAGGATCGGCGCCGCCGCCTGCAACACCGCCCGCAGCGTGGACTACGTTGGCGCGGGCACCGTGGAGTTCATCGTCTCCGCCGACCGGCCCGACGAGTTCTTCTTCATGGAGATGAACACCCGCCTGCAGGTGGAGCATCCGGTGACCGAGCTGGTCACCGACGTCGACCTGGTGGAATGCCAGATCCGGGTCGCGGCCGGGCAGAAGCTCGCGGTGGCGCAGGACGACATCCGCATGGTCGGGCACGCCATCGAGGCCAGGGTGTACGCCGAGGACCCGGGGCGCGGGTTCCTGCCCACCGGCGGAACCGTGCTCGATCTCGACGAGCCGGAAGGCCCCGGTGTGCGGGTGGATTCGGGGCTGCGGATCGGCACGCGCGTCGGCAGCGACTACGACCCGATGCTGTCGAAGGTCATCGCGCACGCCGGTGATCGCACCGCCGCGCTCGCCAAACTCGACCGGGCGCTGGCCGACACCGTGCTACTCGGCGTGACCAGCAATATCGAGTTCTTGCGCTTCCTGCTGGGCGACCCGGATGTCGCCGAGGGACGGCTCGACACCGATCTGCTGGACCGGCGAGTGGCCGACTTCCATCCCGCTCCCGTCGGCGACGACGAGTTCATCGCCGCCGCCGTCTGGCACTGGCTGCGCCGCTGGCCGACGACACCGGGCGATCCGTGGGCGATCCCGTCCGGGTGGCGGATCGGGGCGGACGCGCCGACCCCGATCCGGCTCGCGGGCGGCGACCGGATCGAGCACGTCTACCTCTCCGGCACCCCCGATGACGGCGTAGTCCGCCTCGGCGACGGCGAAACGTCGTCGCTCGCCGCGGCGTTCGCCCGCCGCGGCGACGCCGGTGTGCTCACCCTGACCAGGGACGGCCTGCGGCGCGCCTACCGGGTCGCCGAGCAGGACGGCCTGCTGTGGGTAGCGGGACCGTCCGGCATCGCCGCGCTGCGCGAAGTCGCCGAGGTCGATGTGCGCGGCGACGACGAACACGTCGGCGACGCCGAGATCCGGAGTCCCATGCCGGGGTCGGTGATCGCGGTGCCGGTCGCTTCCGGCGCCGCCGTCGCCGCGGGCGAGCCGGTGGTGATCGTGGAGGCGATGAAGATGGAGCACTCCCTCACCGCTCCGGTCGCCGGGACCGTCGAACTGCTGGTCGAGCCCGGCGCCCAGGTGCGCCTCGATCAGGTGCTCGCGCGCGTCGTCGCGCGGGCCGAACCGGAACACGTTGAACGAGAAGGAATCCCGACATGACCGACTTCCTGTCCACCGGCACGCTGCCGGAGGAGTACCGCGATCTCGCGCTGACCGTGCGTGACTTCGCGCGGTCGGTGGTCGCGCCGGTGGCGGCCGAGCACGACGCGAACCACACCTTCCCGTACGAGGTGGTCGCGGGGATGGCCGAGATGGGTCTGTTCGGCCTGCCGTTCCCCGAGGAATACGGCGGCATGGGCGGCGACTACTTCGCGCTGTGCCTCGCGCTCGAGGAACTGGGCAAGGTCGACCAGAGCGTGGCGATCACGCTGGAGGCGGGCGTCTCGCTCGGCGCGATGCCGATCTACCGGTTCGGCAACGACAAGCAGAAGCAGGAATGGCTGCCCCAGCTGACCAGCGGCCGCCATCTCGCCGCGTTCGGGCTCACCGAACCGGGCGCGGGCAGCGACGCGGGCGGCACCAGGACCACCGCCGTCGCCGACGGCGGCGAGTGGATCATCAACGGCAGCAAGCAATTCATCACCAATTCCGGCACCGACATCACCGTGCTCGTCACGGTGACCGCGGTGACCGGGCAGACCGGCGGCAAGAAGGAGATCTCGACCATCCTGGTGCCGACCGACACCCCCGGTTTCGTCGCCGAGCCCGCGTACAACAAGGTCGGCTGGAACGCCTCCGACACCCATCCGCTCAGCTTCACCGACGTGCGGGTGCCCGAGGAGAACCTGCTCGGCGAGCGCGGTCGCGGCTACGCCAACTTCCTGCGCATCCTGGACGAGGGCCGCATCGCCATCGCGGCGCTGGCCGTCGGAGCCGCGCAGGGTTGTGTGGACGAGAGCGTGCGCTACGCCAAGGAGCGCGAGGCGTTCGGGCAGGCGATCGGCCGCAACCAGGCCATCGCCTTCAAGATCGCCAGGATGGAGGCGCGGGCGCACGCCGCACGCACCGCCTACTACGACGCGGCGGCGCTGATGCTGGCGGGCAAGCCGTTCAAGAAGCAGGCCTCTATCGCGAAACTGGTGGCCAGCGAAGCCGCCATGGACAACGCCCGCGACGCGACACAGATCTTCGGCGGCTACGGCTTCATGAACGAGTACCCGGTCGCCAGGCACTATCGGGACAGCAAGATCCTGGAAATCGGCGAAGGCACGACGGAGGTGCAGTTGATGCTGATCGGTCGGGAGCTGGGGCTGTGACCCGGCGCGCGGTGGTGCAGCGCGGACTCTGGTTCGAGGAGTTCGACACCGAGGTGGTCTACGAGCACCGGCCCGGCCGCACCATCACCGAGGCGGACAACGTGCTGTTCACCACGCTGACCATGAACACCCAGGCGCTGCATCTGGACGCGGCGTTCAGCGAACAGCTGCCCCCGTTCAACCAACGGCTGGTGAACTCGATGTTCACGCTGTCCACCCTGGTCGGGCTGTCGGTGGCGCAGCTGACCCAGGGCACCATCGTGGCCAATCTCGGCTTCTCGGAGATCGCGTTCCCCAAGCCGCTGTTCCACGGCGACACCATGTACGCCGAAACCGTGGTCACCGACAAGCGCGAGTCGAACAGCCGCCCCGGCGAGGGCATCGTCACCTTCGCGCACACGGCGCGCAACCAGCACGGCGACATCGTCGCCACCGCGGTCCGCAAGACGCTGGTCCGCAAGGCTCCGGAGTCGGCGTGAACTGGCGGATGGCGGGTCCGGCCTGGCTGTTCTGCCCGGCCGATCGCCCGGAGCGCTACGCGAAGGCCGCCGCGGCGGCCGACGTGGTGATCCTCGACTTGGAGGACGGCGTCGCCGCAGCCGACAAAGCCGCCGCGCGCACCGCGCTGGCCGAGACTCCGCTGGACCCTGACACCACGGTGGTGCGCGTCAACGCGGCCGGTACCGAGGAACACGCGCTCGATCTCGCGGCGCTGGCCGCCACCGCCTATCGCCGGGTCATGTTGCCGAAATGCGAATCCGCCGAACAGATCACGGCGCTGGCGGACTATGAGGTGATCGCGCTGATCGAGTCGCCGCTCGGCGCGCTCGCGGTCGGTGCGGCTGTGACGGCGCGCAACGCGATCGGCGTCATGTGGGGAGCCGAGGATCTGGTGGCGGCGCTGGGCGGGAACGCGAGCAGGCACGCCGACGGCGGCTATCGCGACGTGGCCAGGCACGTTCGGTCCACCGCGCTGCTGGCGGCCAAAGCACACGGGAAATTCGCGTTGGACTCGGTCTATTTGGATATTCGCGATCTGAACGGTCTGCGCGCGGAAGCCGAGGACGCGGTCGCGGTCGGCTTCGACGCCAAGGTCGCGATCCACCCGAGCCAAGTGCCGGTGCTGCGAGCGGCCTACGCGCCGTCGCAGGACGACACCGCCTGGGCCCGGCGGCTGCTCGCGGAGGCGCCGAAGCACCGCGGTGTGTTCGCTTTCGAGGGCAGGATGGTCGATGCCCCCGTACTCCGGCACGCCGAGCAGATCGTGCGACGCGCCGACCGCGTCTGAGCACCGAGTTTCCACAGCGAGGAGGACCGCCATGCAGCCACAATGGGTGCCGACCGAACAAGACATCGCCGCTGCCAGGATCACCGACTTCGCGCGATTCGTCGCCGAGCGCACGGGGGTGCGGGCGGCGGACTACCACGAACTATGGCAGTGGTCGATCACAGATCTCGCCGGGTTCTGGCACGCGCTGTGGGACTACTTCGAGCTCGGCGATATCGCCGGCGAGGTGCTGGCGAACGCCGAGATGCCGGGCGCGCGGTGGTTCCCCGGCACCCGGCTCAACTACGTGGACCAGGTGATCCGCCAACTGCGCAGCGACCGGCCCGCGATCAAAGCGGTCAGCGAGGACGGCCCGATCCGCGAGGTGTCCTGGGCCGAATTGATCGACCACACCGCCACTTTCGCCCGTACGCTGCGCTCGCTCGGCGTGCGGCCCGGTGACCGGGTCGTGGGTTATCTGCCGAACATCCCGGAAGCGGTGGTCGCGTTCCTGGCCACCGCGAGCATCGGCGCGACCTGGAGCGCCTGCGGTCAGGACTACTCGCCGAAGGCCGCGCTGGACCGGCTCGGTCAATTGGAGCCCACCGTGCTGGTCACCGCCGACGGCTACCGTTTCGGCGGCAAGACGCACGACAAGCGCGCCGACATCGCCGAGCTGCGTGCGGGGCTGAATTCCCTGAAGGGCACGATCGCGATCCCCCGGCTCGGCCTGCGCGTGCCGGACGCGATGCCGTGGAGTGAAGCGATCACCACGACGGCGGCGGCGCCCCCGGTGATCACCACGGAATCGGTGGATTTCGACCATCCGCTGTGGATCGTGTTCTCCTCCGGCACCACCGGACTGCCCAAGGGCATCGTGCACGGTCACGGCGGCGTGCTGCTGGAGCACCTCAAAGCCGTTGCCCTCCAATCTGATATCGGCTCCGAGGACACGTTCTTCTGGTACACCAGCCCCAGCTGGATGATGTGGAACTTCCAGATCGCGGGCTTGCTGGCCGGGGCGACGATCGTCTGCTACGACGGCAGCCCCACCCATCCCGCACCCGACGCGCTGTGGCGCATCGCCGCCGAGGTCCGCGCCACCGTCCTCGGTACCAGCCCGGGATACGTGCTGGCCTGCATCAAAGCGGGCTCCGTGCCGCGCACCGACCACGACCTCTCGGCGCTGCGCACGGTCGGCATCACCGGCTCCGCGCTACCGACCTCCTCGGCGCTGTGGCTGGGCGAGAACGTCGGCGAACACGTGCAGGTGTCCTCGATCAGCGGCGGCACCGACGTGGTGTCGGCGTTCATCGGCGGGGTGCGGACCGTGCCGGTGTGGCCGGGCGAGCTTTCGGCGCCTTATCTGGGCGTCGCGCTGGACGCGTACGACCCGGCGGGGCAGCCGGTGCGCGGCGAGGTCGGCGAGCTCGTCATCACCGAGCCGATGCCGTCGATGCCGGTCCACTTCTGGCGCGACGAAGACGGAAAGCGTTACCACGACGCGTATTTCGACATGTTCCCCGGAGTATGGCGACACGGCGACTGGATCACCATCACCGACCACCACAGCGTGGTCGTGCACGGACGCTCCGACTCCACGCTCAACCGGCACGGCATCCGGATGGGCAGCGCGGACATCTACCAGTCCGTCGAGCGGCTGCCGGAGATCGCCGAAGCCCTGGTGATCGGCGCCGAACAGCCCGACGGTGGGTACTGGATGCCGCTGTTCGTGGTGCTGGCCCCCGGCGCGGAACTCACCGACGAGCTGAAAGCCCGCGTCAACAACACCATCCGCACCGAGGTGTCCCCCCGCCACGTCCCCGACGAGATCATCCCGGCCCCCGGCATCCCGCACACCCGCACCGGCAAGAAGCTGGAGGTCCCGATCAAAAAGCTCTTCCAGGGCGCGGACCCGGCCCACGTGGTCGAGCGCAGCGCGGTCGATCACCCGGATTTGCTCGATTGGTACGCGACCCAGCGGCGACGTACGACGGAGTGAGAAGATTGTGGCTATAATTTCATACTGATATGTGGCCACAAAAGGAGCCTGCTGCCATGGACGTCGGAATCCGAGAGCTGCGAGATAGCCTCAGTCGGCACCTAGCCGAGGTTCGATCAGGACACACGGTGACGGTTACCGATCATGGGCAGCCGATCGCCCGCATCGTTCCGGTGGGCCGCCTGACACGGCTGGAACAGCTCCGCAGCGAAGGACGCGTTCAACCCGCCCGAAAGAGGAAGCAGCCAGCCCCTGAGCCGGTCCACGGGAACGGCATCGTCAGTGATCTGATCGATGAGCAGCGTCGGTGATCGGATATCTCGATACCTCGGCCTTTGTTCCGCTACTGGTCGACGAGCCGAGCAGCCGGAGCTGCCGCCGCTTCTGGGATGATGCCGACGCGGTCGTATCGAACAGGCTCCTTTACGTGGAGACCACAGCGGCGGTCGCGCAAGCTCATCGAATGAGGCGCCTTGATGACGTGGCCTATTCGGCCTGCAGACGCCTTTTGGACCAACTCTGGCCACAGATCGAGGTCATCGAGATCGACGAGGCATTGATGCTGCGGGCGGCCGAGCTGGCTGATCGTTGTGCACTACGGGGATATGACGCCATCCATTGCTCCTCCGCGGAACAACTCGACGACCACGATCTCGTCGCAGCGTCCGGCGACAAGCGCCTGCTGGATGCGTGGCGCACGCTTGGGGTGGCAACGTTCGACGCGAACAATCCGGAGGATGCGGTCCGACCGCGTAGCGGATCGTACGATCTGACAGAAGCACGCGGCTCCAGGCGTATCCCATGACATGGCGAGGGTGCGCATAGCAGCAGGTCGTTACGATGTTCGTCATGAGTGTCGACAATCGCCGTACGGCGCGGAAGGCGAGCAGCGGCGACTCGGCACCTCGGGAGGTCCGGCGCAGGCCGAAGAACCGGCGGGCCCAGATCGCGGCGGCGTCCGCGGCCGCGTTCGGCGCGCTCGGATACCACGGTGTGAGCATGGACGACATCGCCTCCGGGCTCGGCATCAGCTCCGCCGCCCTGTATCGGCACTATCCGAGCAAATACGCGCTGTTCCGGGAGGAACTGCTGCGGGTGGGCCGGGCGATGACCGAATCGGTCGAGCTGCCCGAGGAGGCGGCGGACTGGCCTGCCGAGCGGCGGCTGCGGCACGTCCTCGACGCGCTCATCGCCGTCACGATCGAGAACCGCCCCACCGTCACCCTGGTGCGCTGGGAGGGCCGATACCTCGAGCCCGAAGACCAGACCACGCTCAATGAGCAGCAGGCCACGGTCCTCGGCGCCCTGGGTAGCCAGCTGGCCGCGCTGCGCCCGCAGCGGACCGACGACGACCTGCGCGTGCTGCGCACCGCATTGCTCAGCACGATCACCAGCATCGCCGATCATCACGCCAACCTTCCCGCGAAAGCCCTTGCGCGCTTGCTGAGTTCGGCGTGTTTGTCGATCGCGGACGCGGACCTGCCCGCGGAACGCCCGGTCGAACCGGTGGCCGTGGTGGAGATCCCGGATTCGTTCAAACACGAACTGCTGCTGCGCAAGGCGGTGGAGCTGTTCCACGAGCGCGGGTACCCGAACGTCAGCGTGGAGGACATCGCCACCGCCGCAGGGCTTTCGGCAGCCTCGGCGGTGTACCGGTTCTACCGCGGCAAGAGCGACATCCTGGCCGCCGCGTTCCGCCGCGCCGCCGAACGGGTCTCCGGCGCCATCGGCCCCGCCGTCGCGGCGGCCGGCGATTCCGAGGACGCGCTCACCGCGTTGATCGCGCAGTACGTCACGGGTTCGTTCGCCGAACGCGCGCTCACGTTCGTGTATTACACCGAGTTCCAGCATGTTCCGGCCGAGGAACGCACCGTGCTGCGCAATATCCAGCGACTCAGTGTCGAGGAGTGGGCCAGGCTGCTGCGCGAGGTGCGCACCGAACTCACCCCCGCCGAGGCACGCATCCTCGTCCACGCGGCGTTCGCGCTGGTCGTCGATCTCGGTCGCGCCTTCGGCAATGAGCCACTGGCCGCGCAGGATCGGGTACGTCTACTGATGCAGCTGGTGCTGTTCGGCCGTCCCGCGCGGGAGGGCGTGCAGTAGGCACTGCCCCGCTGGCTTTATGTTACCGACCATTCGCTTCGGGATTGATGTATAACGCATAGTGTTGACCGCTTTCGCCGCTGGTTGTGATCCGACTTTCAGCCATTCCCGAGGCGGGGAAACATCACTGAACCAAGTGACCGGTTGGGCTACCATCGCGGCATGAGTGCCGAGGGACGCCGCGCTGCGGACAAGGCGGCGGGCGAGAAACCGGCACGAGAGATCCGGCGCCGGCCGCGCGATCGCCGCGCCCAGATCGCGGCGGCGTCGGCGGAGGCGTTCGGCGCGCTGGGTTACCACGGCGTCAGCATGGAGGACATCGCCTCCCGGCTCGACATCAGCTCCGCCGCGCTCTATCGCCACTACCCGAGCAAGTACGCGCTGTTCCGCGAGGAAGTGCTGCGGCTGGGCGCGGTCAGCCAGGAGGCGGCCCGGCTGCCGGACACCGCGAACGAGCTACCCGCCGAGCGCAGGCTCGAGCAGGTACTCGACGCCCTGATCGCGGCCGCCATCGCGAATCGGCGCAGCGCGGCGCTGCTGCGCTGGCAGCGCCGCTATCTGGCGGACGCCGACGCGGCCACCCTGTCCGGACAGCTCGCGAGCGTGAACGCGACGCTCATGTCGCTGCTGGCCGAAACCAGGCCCGCGCTGAGCAAGGCCGACCGCGCCGTGCTCGCCGCGGCCTTGCTGAGCGTGCTCAGCAGCATCGGCGATCACCACGTCGCGATTCCGGTCCGCGCCTTGGCCGCGCGGCTGACCGAGGCCTGCCGCACGATCGCCGGTTGCACGCTGCCGCCGCCCGGCGGAGCCGAAACCGAAACCCTGACGGCCACCGAGATTCCGCTGACATTCACCCACGAGCTGCTGCTCGTCCGCGCGGTGGAACTGTTCCATCGGCGCGGCTACCCGAATGTCAGCGTGGAGGACATCGCGACCGCCGCGGGTCTGCCCACCTCCTCCGCGGTGTACCGCTTCTACCGCGGCAAGGGCGATATCCTCGCGGCCGCGTTTCGCCGGGCGGCCGATCGGGTGTCGGCCGCCATCGGACCCGCCGTCGCGGCCGCCGACAGCCCCGGGCAAGCGCTGAGCACGCTGGTCGAACTGTACGTGGCCGGTTCGTTCGCCGAGCGCGAGCTGACCTTCGTCTACTACGCCGAGATCAGCAACGTGCCGCCGGAGGAGCGCACCGTGCTGCGCAATATCCAGCGGCTCAATGTCGAAGAGTGGGCAAAACTGCTCGGCGCCGCGCGTCCGGAGCTCTCCGCCGCCGAGTCGCGCCTGCTGGTGCACGCCGCACTGGCGCTGGTTGTAGACCTGGGCGAGCGCTTCGGCTCGCAGGACCCGGCATGCTCCCGGCTGCGGGTGATGCGCCTCATGCAGGTCATCCTGTTCGGCCGAGCCCTCGCCGGATGACCGAGCCCCGGGACGGGTAAGGCGTCCGGCTGGACGCCAGAGGGACGCATCATCGGTCCAGGTACAGCCTTTCGTTCGGCAAACGGCGCAGGCCGGTGGGCGCCCCGGGAACCACCGTGACGGCGCCGTCGAAGTATTTCTCGCACCATTCCCGAATGAAGGTGGCGGCGGCGCTGGCGCAGGCGATGTAGTCGAACCGTAGGCCGTGGAGGAAGACGCTCAGGTGGACATCTGGTTCGGTAGGGCGAGGACTGGTCATCGTTTGCCGCCTCGGAAGTCGCGGAATCCGTTGCGGGTCATGTTGATTGCGACGAGTAAGTCGGCGCTGGAAATGCGCTCGCAATGGCGGCGCAGAGGCGCGGCGATGGCGGCGCTCGGGCGGCTCGCCACCTCCGTCGGCTCGACACGTCACCGCGATAGTCCTCGTATCTCCACCCCGCGTGGAGATACGAGGACTTCGGCGTGATCGGGATTCCCTCACGATAATCCCGAGCAGTGCGCGGACCACGTCGACGCGAAACATTGTGGGCCACACTAAGTTCGCTACGTCCACGATCAGCGCGAGTACCCGTCGGCCCGGTTGTCGGGCACCACGCGCCCTGAGGCGACCAGGGTGCGGAACGCCGCTTGCTTACGTGGGCAGGCGTCGGCGCGGCAAGGAAGGTGGCACTGCATCACTCGGTGCGCCTGTTCGATGGTGAACGGCTTGTCGGGTGGCCGGTGTGCGTCCGAGGCGCCACTGCGCGGCAAGCAGGAGCCGACGCCGATGATCGCGGCCACCAGCAGCAGGCACGCGCTGAGCATGGCCAGCAGCGGTTCCACGGCCGATCACTGGTCAGCGGCCTGCCGGACACAGAACGCGGAGGCGGCTAGGTACTGGCGGCAGCTCGCGCCGTGCCCACCGTGGACAGCGCGGATGAATAGCGCGCGTTCGTAACTCAGGCCGAGCGGTTCCTGCGCGCAGTCGCGGCTTTGCACCAGCCACAGCTCCCGGACATCCGAGTGCAACACGTCCATCGTTCACCTCCACAAGTGCGTGCACCCGGCACCGAGAAGGCGCCGCCGGAACCGCGCTCGACACGGATGGATCGGGCCGTGTCGGGACCGTGCGCCGGGCTCCGGGCAACGGGCGCCCTCGACAGGGTTTGGGCGTGACCCCCGATGCCGGGTGCAGATTCAACAGTGCGCGTTGCGATTCGGTAGATAACAGTCCCTAATGCGGTAATTGCGAGTACTTTCCGTTTGTATCGTCCTGGAGCAAGGAAGCGAGACCTATCGTGGAGGTCGACTGGACGGGCGAAGCCGTACTTGCGCTTCGCACGGCGATGAAGCGAAGCCGTTACGAATTCGCACGTCTGGTGGGCGTCACCCCGCGCACCGTGGTCCTGTGGGAGAACGGCCGGACAACCCGGATGCACGCTGCTAGCCAGCGTCTTCTCGACAGGGTCGTGTCAGAAGCCGATGCACTCGTCGTCGCGCGATTCGAGCGCGCGATCACGGCACTGCGGGAATCGGCCTCGGACCGCGAAAGCGCCGATCCGGCGCCCGAAAGGCAGAGCAAGCTCGGTAGGGAAATCGGGCTCGACAAGGAAGTCGAGGAAGACGACGTGAGAAGGCGAGAACTGCTGGCCTGCATCGGCGCAGGCCTGGCAGGCCAGGCGGCGGACCTGGTGGCAAGCGAACCGGAGCGGATGCTCGCGACCCTCGACGCCGGGTCGATCAGCGAGCGGCGACTGGTGTTCCTGGAGCAGTCGGCCGAGGTACTCGGCACGCGGGTGGTGCAGGTGCCGCCGCACGAGCTGCTGCATACCAGCCTGGAGCAATTCCGCATGGTCCGCGGCTGTCTCGGCGCACGGCAACCCACGCATCAGCAGGTCCGACTGGTGCGCACCGCGGGCAGGCTGGCGAACGTGGTCGGCGAGATCCTGTTCAACGAAGGGCATTTCGGTCAGGCTCGCATGTGGTACGCCACCGCGATCCACGCCGCACAGGACATCGGCGACCGCTATTCGGAAGACATCGCCCTGGCCGGACTCGCGTATTTGCCGACCTATAGCGATAAACCGAAGGAAGTTTTGCAGTTACTCGACGGCCGTTTGCAAGAAAATCCGTCGTATGGCCCCGCTGCCGCATGGTTGTGGGGAATGGCGGCGCGCGCCCACGCCAGTCTCGGGCATGCCGATGAATTCGCACGCTGTATAACACGTTCCGCGGCGGCATTGGACGACGTCGGCCCGGAAGACCTTTCGGTCGGTATTTTCTCTTTCCGCCCCGAGAAACTCGCCTTTTATCAGGCGATCGGATATTCCCGCCTCGGCAGGGCGGACGAGACCGCCGCCGCGGCGGCCCACGCGATGGCGCTGTACGACCCGTCGGAGACCATGGAACCCGCCCTGGTCCGCTTCGAGCATGCCACGGCGCTGCTGGCCTCCGGAGAGGTCGACGAAGCCTGCGCGGTGGCGACCAGCGCGCTCACCAACGCGCACACCTACGTCGGGCTCACCGTCACCAAGCGCGCCAAACAGTTCGACGCGGCGCTGGGCGGCCTGCGCACGAAGGCCGTCACGGAGTGGCGGCAACAGGCCCACGGGGTGATCGACGCACGCGCCAAGGCGTGAGACGAGGCGGGGCGCGCGGTCGGCAGGGGGAGGTGCGACCAGCGCGCCCCGCGCATTCAGGTGGTCAGTTCGCCTCGTTGGACACCGCGTCGATGAGCGACTTGGGACGCATGTCCAGCCAGTGGTTCTCCACGTACTGCAGACAGGACTTGCGGTTGGCGGCGCCGTAGGCGACGGCCCAACCGCCGGGGACGGCGGCGAAGACCGGCCATAGGGAGTGTTCACCCTCCTCGTTGATCAGGACGTAGAACTTGGCATCGTCGTCGTCGAACGGGTTGTTCATTCGGTTTTCCTTCTTCCTGGTCGGGTCAGGGTTCGGGGGGAATCCAGGGGGCTCGGCGTGCGCCTCTCGTCAGGAAGCGGTGTACGCGGAGTTCTTTCGGTCGCCGCGGCGCGGCTCATCCGCGCCGGGCCGATCGATGTCGCCGACCACCTGGTCCGGATCGGCGAGCACCGCGGCCAGCAGGCGGACGAAGCGGGTGGCGAATGCCTCCACGGTGGAGGCGTCGAACAGGTCGGTGGCGTAGGTGAAGCACAACGCTCCACCGGCGACGGCCAGTTGCAGATCGACAGTCGTTGTCCGGCAGTCGAATTCGTATTCCGACACGGCGACCCCAGCCATGTCCGCGGCGACCGGCGCAAGGTCACCGAACAACAGCGCGACCTGGAACAGCGGCTGCCGTGCCTGCGAGCGCGGCGGGTCGAGCGCCTCGGCCACGCGCTCGAAAGGCACGTCGGCGTGGGCGAAGGCTTCCAGATCGTTCTCGCGCACCCGGCGCAGTATCGCGGCGAAAGTGTCGGAGGCGAGTACCTCGGCACGCAGCACGAGGGTGTTGCCGAACGGGCCGACCAGATCGGCCAGCGCCGCGTCGCCCCGGCCCGGGATGGACGCGCCGATGGCGATGTCGGTCGCGCCGGACAACCGCGCGAGCGAAGTCGCCAGCGCGGCGTGCAGGACCATGAACGGGGTCGCCTCGTAGTGCGCGGCCACCGCGGCGATGGCGTCGCGCAGGTCGTCCGGGAGTGCGAGCGTCACGCTCGCCGCGGCGTGGGAGGCCGCGGCAGGACGTGGGCGGTCGGCGCGAAGGCCGAGTTGTACGGGCAACCCGCGCAGCGTCTCTCGCCAATACCGCAGCTGGCGCGCGGCCATCGAGTCCGGGTCGTGCGCTGCGCCGAGCATTCGGTGCTGCCACAGCGCGTAGTCGGCGTACTGGACGTCGAGTTCGGCCCAGACCGGCTCGGTGCGCGTGGCGTGGGCCGCGTACGCGGTGGCGAGGTCGCGGACGAGCACGCCCATCGAGAAGCTGTCGGCCGCGATGCGGTGGGTCACCAGCGCGAGCACATGGTCGCGGTCGGAGCGGGTGACGAGGCCGACGCGCAGCGGCACTTCCGCGGTCAGGTCGAACGGGCCGGAGACGAACTCGCGCAGCGCGTCCACCGAGTCCAGCGCGCGGATCTCCTGTACCCGGGCGGGATCGAGAATGTGCTGGTAACTGGTGCCGTCGAGGTCGGGATACACGGTGCGCAGCGTCTCGTGCCTGCCGACCACGTCACCGACGGCGGCGGCGAGCGTGTCCGAGTCGAGGTAGCCGGTGAGACGCACCACCGCCGCGAGGTTGTGCACAGTGTCGGGCGGAGCGAACCGGTTGTGGAACCACATACGTTGCTGCGCGGGCGAGAGGGGAACGCGCGCGGGGCGTGGTCGCAGCATCTGCTCGGGGTGCACATCGTGCTCGGTCACCTCGGGATAGGTGACATCCAACGCGGCCTCGGTCGGCCTGTACAGGTCGTGCACCCGCGCTCCGATCACCTCTCGCACGCGCTGCGCGACCAAAGCGGGCAGCGCCTCCCCCGACGTGAAGACGTTGCGGAGCGTAATGCAGTCCGCGGCGCGCGGGTCGGCCAGAAATACCCCCAGCATTGGTGGCACGAAGTGCACCGTGGTGACACGCTGCTCGATGATCACCCGGGCCAGATCGGCGGGGTCGCGGTCCCAGTGCGGTCGCGCGACAACCAGGTGAGCACCGAATACCAAGGGCCAGAACAACTCCCATATCGAGGCAGCGGATGTGGCCGGGGAGTTGTGCAACACGACGTCGTCCGCGGACAGCGGATAGGCCGACTGCATTCCTGTGAGGCGGTTCACGATCGCCGCGTGCGGGACCGCCATGCCCTCGGGGTGTCCCGAGGTGAAGATCACAGACGCGAGGTGGGCCGGTCGCGGTGCGCCGAGCCGGTCCAGCGCGGTCAACGGCTCGGCGGAGTATCCGCGCAGATCGAGCCGGTCGATCCGGACCTGCCGCGCCTCGCCCGCGGCCAGGTCGAGGCCAGAGGTGAGCACGCAGACCGGCCGGACCGTTCGCAGCACGTCTTGCAGCCGATCGGTCGAATCGGCCGGATCGAGCGGGACGTACGCGCCACCGGCGAGGGTGACCGCGTAGATCCCGACCACCAGGTCCAGCGAGCGTCGCATGCCGAGCGCGACCGGCGCGTCCGGGCCGACGCCCGCTTCGACCAGCCAGCGCGCCAGGCGCCGCGCCCGGGCCGCGAACTCGGCATATGTCAGCGTCGTGTAGCGACTCGATGAGGGGTGGTGGTCGGGTGACGGGTCGGCCAGCGTCGTGTGGCGACTGGTTGAAGGGTAGTGGTCGGGTGACGGGTCGGCCAGCGTCGTGTGGAGGCTGGTCGAGGGGTAGTGGTCGGGCGACGAGAGGATCGGCGTCCTCTCGACCGTGACCGCGGGCGCGTCCGGCGTTCTGGCCACCTGTGCCTCGAACAGTGAGATCAGGGTCGCCGTGGGATCGACCGGCGCGGCGGTGTCATTCCACCGGTCCAGCACCAGCGCGCGTTCGGCGGTGTCCAGCCTCGGCCGCTCGCGCGGGGTCAATGGCGCATCCGGTTCCGGCAACGGCGCGATCCGGCGCGCCAGCTGAGCCACGGTCGGCGCCTGGAATACCTCGCGGACGGTCAGCGCACAGCCCAAAGCCGCGTTGGCCCGTGCGACCAGCCGCACGGCCAGCAGCGAATTGCCACCACGTGCGAAGAAGTCGTCGTCCGCGCCGATCCGCGCCACGCCCACCAGCTCGGCGACCAACGTGGCGAGCACCGCCTCAGCCCCACCCCGCGGTGCACGGAAACCCGCTGTCGCCCCTGTGTATTCGACAGCGGGCAGGGCAGACCGATCGAGTTCGCCCGCGGCGGTCAGCGGCATCTCGTCGAGCACCACCAAGTGGGCGAGTACTTCGGCGGCGGGCAGGTGGGCACGCACCTCGGCGAGCACTGCTTCGGGTGTACGGTCCGTGCCGGTGACGTAGCCGACGAGGTGTGCGGAGCCTTCGTTGTTCTCGACAGCGAGCACCGCGGCGTTCGTGACTCCGGCCGCGGCGGCGAGCGCGGTCTCGATCTCGCCGAGCTGCATCCGCTGGCCACGAATCATCCGAAAGTCGCTGCGGCCCAAGTATTCCAGTGTGCCGCCGCGGTTCCAGCGCACCAGATCGCCGGTCCGGAACATCAACCGGCCGGGCACACCGAACGGATCGGCGACGAATCGTTCCGCGGTGCGCCCTGGGTTGGCGTGATAGCCGCGCGCCAACTGGTCGCCCGCGAGGTACAGCTCGCCGGTGACGCCGATCGGCACCGGACGCAACCGAGCGTCCAGCACGTAGGCCCTGGTGTTCCAGCACGGGCGGCCGATCGCCGGTCTCCGGCCGGATTCGATGTCCGCGTCGGTGAACTCGTGACAGATCGCGGAGATCGCCGTCTCGGACGTGCGATAGGCGTTGTGCAGCGCGCCGCTCACGCTGCCGCGAAGCGCCGAGAGCAGAGCCGGGGTGAGCGCCGCACCGCCGCAGCGCAAATGCCGGAGCGACCGCAACGCGTCGCCCATTCCCTGACCGATCAGCGCGGCCAGCATGGACGGCGCGTACTCGGCGAAGGTTATTCCGTGGTCGCGCAGCAGCCCGGCGACGTACCCGAGGTCCAAGTGCTCGCTCGGTCGGGCGATCACCAGCGGCGCTCCGACCGCGATGGGCAGGAAGCACTCCCACACCGACACGTCCGAGGTCAACGGCGCGTGCTGCGCAATCCGGTCGGACGCGGTGACTCGGTAGCGGAATTCGAGCCAGCGCAGTTGGTTCCGGATCGCACGGTGGGTTACCGCGACACCCTTCGGAAGGCCCGTGGAGCCAGAGGTGAACAACACGTAGGCCGTGTTGTCCGGGCGCGGCACGGCGATCCGCTCCGCGTCGGACACCGGCCTCTCGGCGACGCCGTTCAGGTCGAGATCAGCGAGGTCGAGCACCGGCACGTCGTCCAGGCCGGGCAACGCCGCGCCGCCCGCCGTCAGCACCAGCCGCGGCGCGGCGCTCGCGACGACCCGCGCCAGATGCTCGGCGGTATGCGCGGGGTCGATCGGCAGGTACACGCCGCCCGCACGCACGATCGCGTACATCGCCACGAGCATGTCGATCGAACGCACCGCGGCCAGCCCGACAATGATCTCCGGGCCCACACCCAACCCGATGAGTGCGCGCGCCAGCCGGTTCACTCGGGAAGCGAACTGCGCGTAGGTAACCGCGGAGCCCTCGTAACGCACGCCGATCTCGTCGGGTGTGGCCGCCACGCGGGCAGTGAGCAGGTCGTCCAGCGTCCCACCGGGCACGGCGTGCGCGGTGGCGTTGCGGTCCGACAGCAGCATTCCGCGTTCGGCCAGCGACATCAGCTCGACATTGCCGACCAGCACACGGACGTCGCGCACCATGGCGCGCAGCACGCGGTCGAACGCGGCGAGGAATCCGGCGACGGTCGGCGCGTCGAACAGGTCGAGCGCGTAGCGCAGGTGCACCTCGATGCCGTCCGGCGTGCCGTCGGCGGTGTAGCGGTCGGTCAGCGCCCAGTCCAGGTCCAGGTGGATCGGCGCCGGTCCGACCTGGAACGCGGCGATGGCCAGGCGGTGCAGCCGGAACTCGGGGGTGAGCGGGTTTCGCAATGTCAGGGCGACCTGGTACAGCGGCGCGTGCGCCTGCGAGCGCACCGGGTTCACCGCCTCGACCACCTGCGCGAACGGCATCGCTGCATGGTCGAACGCGGCCAGGTCCGTCGCGCGCACGGACGCGAGCAACTCGGCCAAGGTGGCGTCCTGGCGGACCTCCGTGCGCAGCACCAGCGTGTTGACGAACGGACCGACCAGGCCGTCCAGCGCTTCCGCGCCGCGTCCGTCGACCTGCGTGCCGATCACCACGTCGGCGCCAGCGCCATAGCGGCTCAGCAACACGGCCAGCGCGGCGTGCAGGACCATGAACGGACTCAGGCCATGCGCGGCGGCGAAGTCCCGGATCCGCTGGTGCAGTTCGGCATCCAGCCGTCCGGTGAGCACACCGCCCCGGTTCGTGGCGACCGCGGGGCGCGGCCGATCCGACGGCAGGGTCAGCACCTCGGGCAGCCCGGCCAGGCGATCGGTCCAGTAGGCCAGCTGTCCGGACAGCACGGAGTTCGGGTCATCGGCCGCACCGAGCGCGGCGCGCTGCCAGATCGCGAAATCGGCGTACTGCACGGGCAGCGATCCCCAAGCCGGGGCCATGCTCGCGCAGCGCGCGACATAGGCATTGATCAAGTCCCGGGCCAACGGGGCGAAAGACAAGCAGTCGGCCACGATGTGGTGCACGACGAACAGCAAGATGTGGACCTGCGCACCGGTCGGCGCTTCGTCGTCCACACGCCATAGTCGAACGCGCAGCGGCACCTCGGCGGTCACATCGAAACCGGCCCGCGCCGCCGCGCCGACGAGCTCGGACACCTGCGCCGCGGGCACCGGCCGCGCGACCAGCTCGACCAGCTTCGTCCCTGTGGGCAGCACCACTTGCGTTGCCACACCGTCGTGTTCGGGATAGAGCGTGCGAAGCGTCTCATGCCGTGCGATCACATCGCAGACGGCCGCCTCCAGGGCAGACACATTGAGCACCCCGGTCAAACGCAGCGCGAACGGGATGTTGTATCCACCGCTCGCGGTATCGAACCGATTCAGAAACCACATGCGCTGCTGCGCGATCGATAACGGCGTCGGCCCGCTGCGTTCCTGCGGCGTGAGCGGCGGCAGCGCAACGGCGGCGGTCTCGCTCAGCGGTGAGACGACGGGTTCGGTGCCGGTCGCGGGCAGCACAACCGACCCGGCCCCTACCGGGGACAACGCGGCCCCCTCCGCCTCGCCCGACTGCGATTCCACACGCCCGCTCTCGGTCGGCAGCGATACGGCAGGCACGCTGCCGACGGGCGACAACGCCACCGCCTCAGGATCGCGCGGCGAGCCCACTGGTCCACTCCCGACCGACGGCGACACGACGGACCCGGTCTCCACCGGCGCTGACACCCCGTGCTCACCCCCGCCCGGCAACGCCACACCCTCACCCGCAGTCGGCACCGACACGACAGGCGCGCCCCCAACCGGCGCCGACGCCACCGGCTCAGCTTCGCCCGGCAACCCCACCGGCAGCGCCGCACCCTCGCCCACAGTCGGCACCGACACAACAGGCGTGGTCCCTAGAGGCGACAACGCCGTCGACTCAACCTCTTTCGGGGATGCCACACGCCCGCTCCCAGCCAGCGGGGACGCCACACGCCCCGTCTCAACCGGCGCAGACGCCACCGGCTCGCCCTCGCCCGGGGACGCTACAGCTCCGGTCCCCGCCTGCTTGCCATCGCTCCTCGGCGGCGCAACTCGTGCGACCTCGATCGGACGGTTGACGGTGATTCGCCGCGCCAGCTCGCGCACCGTCGGTGCGTCGAAGATCGTGCGTAAAGCCACCTCTGCGCCGGTGGTCTCGCTCAGCCGCGCGGCGAGCCGGGTCGCGCTGAAGGAGTCGCCGCCCAGGGCGAAGAAATCGTCGTCGACGCCGACCTCGGGCACGTCGAGCACAGCGGTGAAAGCCTGGGCGACAAGTGTTTCCGTCAGACCGCAGGGAGCCTGTGACACCGGTGGTTCGAATGCGGGCGTGGGCAGGGCCGTGCGGTCCAGCTTCCCGGAGACGTCCACCGGGAAGCGATCCAGCACGACGAATGCCTCCGGCACCAGGTAGCCGGGAAGCCGCTCGGCCAGCGCCTCCCGCACCGTGGTGATCTCGATCGGCTCGGTGGCCACCAGGTAGGCGACCAGTTGCTCGCCCGTGCCGCGATCGTCGCGCACCAGGACGGCGGCCTGCCCGATGCCGGGTACCGCGAGCAGGGCCGACTCGATCTCGCCGAGGTCGATCCGCAGGCCACGGATCCGGGCCTGGACGTCGGCGCGGCCGAGGAACTCCAGTTCGCCCGCGGCCGTCCACGCCACCAGGTCCCCGGTGCGGTACATTCGCTCGCCCGCCGGACCGAAGGGGTCGGCGACGAACCGGTCGCCGGTGCGTCCGGCGCGGCCCAGATAGCCGCGCGCCAGCTGGGCGCCCGCCAGGTACAGCTCGCCGGGCACCCCCACCGGCACCGGCCGCAGCCGCGCGTCCAGCACGTAGGCCCTGGTGTTCCAGATCGCCCTGCCGATCGGCACGGTCTCGAAGTCGGCGTCGGAGACCTCGTGGAAGGTCACCTCCGCCGCCGCCTCGGTGGGGCCGTAGCCGTTGTGCACCGCCGCGCCGGTCAGCGCGCGCATCCGCTGGGCGACCGCGCCGGGCAACGTCTCACCGGAGCAGAACACCTCCCGCAGCGACGGCACCTCGACCCCTTGGGCAACGAAGGCAGCGAGCATGGACGGCACGAAATGCGCCACCGTCACGCCCTCGCTCCGGATGAGCCGGGCCAGGTAGGCCGGGTCCCGATGACCGCCCGGTCGCGCCAGCACCATCCGCGCGCCGACCTGCAAGGGCCAGAAGAACTCCGGCACCGATACGTTGTCGGTGCCGGGCGCCTTCTGCAGCAGCACATCCCCCGGCCCCAGCGCGGCGTACGCCGACTGCATCCAGCGCAGCCGGTTCACGATCGCGCCGTGACTCAGCACCACGCCGGTGGAAGCAGAGGTGCACAACACGTACGCGGTGTTCGCCGGGCGCAACGGCGCGCGACGATCGGCGTCGGTGAGCGGGCTGTCCGGATAGCCGGTCAGGTCGAGCCGGTCGATCCGTATCTCGGCGGCACCACAATCCGCGCCGGACCCGTCGGTGAGCACGCACACAGGCTCCGCCATGGCGATGATCTGCTCGGCGGATCGGCCGGGTTCCAGCGGCAGGTAGCCCCCGCCCGCTTCGATGACCGCGTATACGCCCACCACCAAGTCGAACGGATGCCGAATACACAGCCCCACCAGTGATTCCGGCCCCACACCCAGAGCGATGAGATACCGTGCCAGGCGGTTGACCAGCCCGGCGAACGCGCCGTACGACAACGTCGTCCGGTCGAAGGTGATCGCGGGCGCATCCGGTGTCAGGGCGGCCTGCGCGGCGAAAAGTGAAGCAAGCGTGCCGGATTCGCCGACCGGGTGCGCGGTGGCGGTCCACTCGCCCAGGATCCGCGCGCGCTCGGCGTCCGAGAGCAGCTCGATGTCGCCGATGCGCACGTCCGGGTTGACCGCGACGGCGACCAGCAGCCTCCGGAATCGGGCGGCATACGACTCGGCCGTCGCGACGTCGAACAGATCTGTCGCGTAGCGGAGGCTTCCGGTCAGCCCCGCCGATCCGGCCTGCTCGCCGACCACCAGGTGCAGGTCGAATTCGGCTCCCGTGGCGGCGATCTCGACCGGTCGCACCGAGAGCCACGGCACCTCCAGCGCCCTGCCGCCGACCGCGGGCGTCGCGGCATCGAGGCTGAACATCACCTGGAACAACGGGTGCGCACCGGAGGAACGATCCACCGGCAAGGCGGCCACCAGGCGCTCGAACGGCAGATCGGCGTTGGCGAACGCGGCCGAGTCACCCTCCCGCACCTCCGCGAGCAGCGCGGAGAACGAAGCGTCCAGGTCGACCCGCGTGCGCAGTGCGACGGTGTTGTCGAACAAGCCGACGAGCGCGTCGAGCGCACGGTCCCCGCGCCCGCCGACCGGCGAGCCGATGACGATATCGGCACTGCCGCTCAGCCGCGCCAGCGTGGCGGCGAACGCGGCGTGCAGCGTGATGAACAGCGTCGCGCCGCTGCGCCGGGCCAGCGCGCGCAGTCCGGCGGTCACCTCGGGTGGGATCAGGAAATCCACGGCCGCGCCGCGTTGCGACGCCACGGCGGGACGCGGCCGATCGGTCGGCAGCGGCAGGCGCGCGGGTGCGCCGTCGAGTGCGTCGCGCCAGAAGCGCAACTGCCGATAGGCAAGGTCACCAGGGACGTTCCCGGCCCCGAGCCGGTCAGCGTGCCACCGGAGGTAGTCCGCGTACCGCATCGGCAGCGCGTCCCACTGCGGTCGTCTGCTGGTCAGCCGGGCCAGATAGGCCTTGATCAGATCGGTGACCAGCGCAGGGACCGACCGGGCATCGGCCGCGATGCGGTGCACGACGAACACCAGCACGTATTCGTCGCCGATGACGCCCCGCGACCCGTCTCCCCGGTCGACCACCAGCAGCGCCACCCGCGATGGCAGCTCGGTCGTGAGATCGAATCCGGAGCGGACGATTTCCGCCACGGCATCGTCCACCGCGGAGCGGCTGATCGGCACCGCGCGCAGGCTCAGGCCGATGTCGGCGGCGTCCATGACGGACGGGTGAGGGCCGCTGCCGGTCTCGCGGTAGACGGTGCGCAGCGTCTCGTGCCGGGTCAGCACGTCGAGTACCGCGCGCTCCAGCGCTTTGACGTCCAGCCGTCCGGTCAGCCGGAGCACGATCGGAAGGTTGTGGACGCTGTCGGCGCCGTCCTGGGTCTCGATCCGGTTGAGCAACCACAGCCGCCACTGCGCGGGCGAGAGCGCAATCGGCTCCGGCGCGCGGCGGAACCACGGAGGGGCGGCGGCACCCGGATGCTCGCCCGCGATGGCGACGCCGTCCACCGTGGTCGCGTCGAAAAGCCGGTGCGCCGGGATCCGCCCGACGGCAGTCTCACTCGGGCTGGCGAAGACCTGTGCGGTGTCCGGCGAGCTGACGGCAACCGTTCCGCGGTCCAGATAGATCAGCTCCCCGTCGTCGCTCCAGCGGACCCTTTCGCCGGTGCGGTACATCCGCTCCCCTGCTGGCCCTTCCGGGTTGGCCACGAATCGCTCGGCGGTCGAACCCGGGCTGGTGATGTAGCCGCGGGCCAGTTGCACCCCGGACAGGTACAGCTCGCCGACCGCGCCTGGTGCCACCGGCCGCAGGCGGTCGTCCAGCACCAGCAGTTCGGTGTCGTCGGCGGCGACACCGATGGGCACCTGGACGACGTCCTCGGCGGTCACCTCGTGGGCGGTCACGTCGATCGCGGCTTCGGTGGGTCCGTACAGGTGGTACAGGGTCGCGCCGCTGACGTCGCGGAAGGCCGCCGCCGTCGCGGCCGGGAGCTCCTCGCCCGAGGTGAAGACCATCCGCAACGAGTCCAGCGCCGCCGCGTGCTGATCGGCGAGGAACATCGCGAGCATCGATGGCGTGAAATGCGCGACGGTCACACCGCTCTCGCGGATCACCCCGGCCAGGTAAGCCGGGTCGCGGTGCCCGTCTGGCGCGGCGATGACCACCCTCGCGCCGATCGACAACGGCCAGAAGAACTCCCACACCGACACGTCGACGGTGCACGGCGTCTGCTGCAATACCACGTCGTCGGGCCGCAGCCGGAACAGTCGCTGCCGCCAGCGCAGATTCGCCGCGATCGACCGGTGTGACACGGCAACGCCCTCCGGTCGTCCGGTCGAACCGGAGGTGACCATCACGTAGGCGATGTCGTCGGCCGATCGGGCGACCGCGGGTGCGGGCGGCGCGGGCAGATCCTCGAGCCGGTCGATCCGCAGCGTCGGGATGTCCGCGCCGAGCTCGGGCTCGTCCCGCGTGGTGGTGAGCACGACCGCCGGTTCGGCGACCGTGAGCACGGCCGCGATGCGATCGGCCGGTTCGCCGGGGTCGATCGGCAGATACGCGCCACCGGCCTCGATGATCGCGTACATGCCGACCACCAGGTCGAACGAGCGCCGAATGGCCAGGGCCACCAGGGTCTCCGGCCCGACGCCCAGCGCGATCAGCTGCCGGGCCAGCACGGTGACCCGGGCGCCGAATTCGGCATATGTCAGCGTCGCGTAGCGACTCGATGGGGGGTGGTGGTCGGGTGACGGGTGGGCCAGCGTCGCGTAGCGACTCGATGGGGGGTGGTGGTCGGGTGACGGGTGGGCCAGCGTCGCGTAGCGACTCGATGAGGGGTGGTGGTCGGGTGACGGGTGGGCCAGCGTCGCGTAGCGACTCGATGAGGGGTGGTGGTCGGGTGACGGGTGGGCCAGCGTCGCATCCGCGTATTCCAGCGCGACCGCGTCCGGTGTCCGGCGCGCCTGCTCCTCGAATCGGCTTACCAGCGTCTCGACCGGCGTCGGCGCGGACAGGACCTCGCGCGCCGCCGTGCGCGCGTCGTCGAGTAGCGCGTCCAGTACTCCGGCGAGCGCGCTCTCGCCCGAGTCGAGCAGCGCGGGAAGGGCATTCGAGACGACCACCGTGACCAGGTCGTCGGGCCCGAGTTCCGGATCCATGGCTTCGGACAGCGCCGCCAGTTCGGCAGCCAGCGCCGCATAGGTGACGACGACTCCGTCATCGCGCAGCGCAACCCGCCACGGCTGTCCCTCGGCGACGGTGGCGATCAAGGCGGGCAGCTCGTCGATGCCGTAGGGACGGCGCGGGTTCGCGCGATCGCCGGGGGCGGGCTGGGCGCCGATCAGGCCGGACTCGACCGAATCCGCTTGGGTCATCAGCGTTTTCCTTCCGAGTCGACACCCTGCGCCGAGTCGGCGAACGCCGTCTTTCCGGCCGCGTACCCGAGGACTCCGCGGGCGGATTGCCGATGATCGGTGGACGGGTCGAGTAGATCGGCTGCCTGCGCCGGTCGCGGTGGGCGGCACGCGCAGCGCGCGACGATGCCGCCATAGTCGAGAGGGGTGATGGAAGGGAATCCCGCCCGAATTCCCGCCGGTGCCGAACCTTCCCCGAGTCCGGCACCGGCGGGGTTCTCGGTGACCATGAGCTGGACATCCAGCGTGGTCGCTCCGGTGTCCAGGGTACTGCTGGACACCGACAGTTCGGGCAGTTCGAACGCGATTGCCTCAGGGTTGTCGACGCGCCGCCGCGCGGGAGACAGCGGAACCAGCGGCGGCCGTGGCCATGCCCGCAGCTGCGCGACCAAGGACGCGCCGCCGGATCCACCGGCCCGCTCGACGAGTTCGCCGCGTTCGGCCACCGTGCGTGCGGTGGACACATCGCGAACCCCGAGCGGGCAGTTCGGTTCGGCGGCCGGCCGGACGACCTGGGCCGCCACGGAGCTGTTGCCGCCGGATGTGCAGAAGTCGTCGTCGCCGCCGAGTCGCTCGTTACCGGGCACCTGCGCGACGGCCGTCACGGATTCGGCGAGTTCTGATCGCGCCATGTCGCCCTGGGCGAGCTGTACCCCCGACAGATACAGCTCACCCGGCGCCGCGACCGGTACCGGCCGCAGCCGTGTACCGAGCGTGTCGTGCCTGGTGCCGATCGGCACCGAGAGGGTATCGGTGCGCATCGGCACTCGCAGCCCCTGGCCGAGCGCGACGCAACGCGCCGCGCCGGTGGCGAGCACGAGCGAGGCCCGGCGCGCGACCTGCTGGCCGACGAGCTCCGCACCGTGCACCAGAGCCTCCTACTTTTGGCGAAACATCCGCCGTCCGAACGATTCCGGGCAGCACGAACAAGCCGCTGCTCCCGGCTGCCCAACCCGGGTGCATGGCGTTTCACCACGTACGAGTCGACGAGAAAGCGCGAGCGGTGTCACCGCCCGCGCACGGATTTGCGCCAGATTCCTCCAACGTCACGGCCGTGGATCCACGGCTATGTCAGCTACATCACACGGAGGTGATCCGTGCAGTGCGAACCTTAGGCGTTCCGTCAATAAAAGGGAACTACTTACTCTAAAAAATTCTGGACGGACGTGCAGGTACGGCTCCGGGCTGCCGGAAACCGAGGCCCGAAGCGTGTGCGCGACCACATTCTCGCCCCACCGGCGTGCCCCCGCATCCCCTGCGCTCCACGCTACGAGGTGAGGTGCGCGGCCACCTTTTCCGCGAGCATCACCACGGTGGCCTGTGGGCCACGTCCCAGCGGCACGGGCACGACGGAGAGGTCGACGATGGACAGCCCCGTCACTCCACGCACTCGGCACGTCTCGTCCACCACGGCCGCCGCGTCGTCCTCGCGACCCATCGGACAGGTTCCGGACAGATGTTGCGACGTAGCCAGATTCACGCGGAGCCAGGGGTCGAGATTCGCACGCGCCGGAATGGGATCGACCGGGCGCGCGTTCATCCGGCGCAGCAGATCGGCGGCGGTCGACACCGCGTCGCGCAGGCGGGCGCGGTCTTCCTCATCGGCGAGGTAGCGGTAGTCGATCAGCGGCGCGTCGGCGGGATAGGCCGAGCGCAGGCGCAGCACGCCGCAGGATCGCGGGCGCATCAGCGCGACGCCGAGCCTGCGCACGCCCGGCGTGAACGACACGGCGTACGGCCGGATCTCGATATCGTCCACCTCCAGAACGGTTTCCAGTGGAACGGTCTGCCGCCCGGCCAGCTCGAGTTGATAGGAGATGCCGATCTCGGGGTGATCGGTGAACCCGGCCCCGACCGCAGCCGCGTGCACCACCGGAATGTCCAGGGCGCGAAGCTGTTCCGGATCACCGATACCGGAGCGCAACAGCAGCACGGCCGACTCGATCGCACCGGCGCTGAGCACGATCCGGTCCGCCCACTCGGTATGAGCCTTGCCCTCGCGTACGCAGTCCACTCCGACCGCCCTCGACCCGTCGAAGCGAATGCGGGTGGCATACGTGCGTGCCGCGACGCTCAGGTTCGGGCGGGACAGCGCGGGCAGCAGGTAGCCGAGCGCCGTGCCGGTCCGCCTGCCCCGGTCACAGTTGCACGGCACGACGCCGACGCCGTCACCGCAGTCCGGCGCGTTGAGATCGGGCACCTCGGCGAATCCGGCGTCCAGGCACGCCGCGGTGAACGCCGCGCTGACCGGGGCCGGATGCGTGGTGCGGTGCAGCGGAACCGGACCGCGGTCGCCGTGCCAGGGGCGATCGCCGAAATCCAGGTCGCGCTCGGTGCGGCGGAACATCGGCAGCACTTCGTCGAACGACCAGGTGGCCGAGCCGCCGAGCGCTCGGCTCCAGGCGTCGAAGTCCGTCGTCGTGGCCCGGACGAAATACCCGCCGTTGATCGCCCCCGAGCCCCCGATCACCTTGCCGCGCACGATGGTCGCCGGCACCGGAGGATCGTCGGCGAGGACCACTTCGTAGTGCCACAACCACTCCGCCCCTGGACGCAGTGGCATCGCGGTCGCGTCGAGCAGCTCGACGGGGACCTCGGCGGGGTCGTCCCACAGCTGCCCCGCCTCCAGCACCCGCACCGTGTGCGCCGGGTCCGCGCTCAGCCGCTCCGCCAGGACACTCCCGGCGGTGCCGCCCCCGACGATGAGTGTGTCGACCATAGGTGGCCTTTCGTTCTGCTCGGGTTTTCCGAGTACGGCCTGAAGACACGGAGCGGCGGAGGAGCGTTCGATCAGCGGGGCGTCGTGGGTTTCAGCGCTTCCAGGCTGCGTGCGCGGTAAGCGCCGAGCCACAACCCGGTGCCGTAGGCGATGTCGTCGATCCGCTTGTAGGCCACGTATCGCACCGGATCGAGACCGCCCGCGTCGCGATGGGTGAACCAGTCGGCCAGGCCGTCCGCGACGGCCATCGTGACGGCGATCCGCCGGATCCGCCGTGAGACGAGCATCGCCAGCAGCGTGATCGGCCAGTAGTGCCTGCACATGGCCGAGGCGAGCCGCCAGAGTCCGGCGAAGAAGCCACGCGCGAGGTAGATCGCGGCGATCCGGGTGGGGTTGTCCAGTTCGCCGAAGACCCGGCGCAGGCGAGCCAGCGCGGTGATCAGGGTGACGATCCCGCCGAGCAGTCCCCACTTGCTCAGCGTGGCGAACAGGAACGCGGCCAGCACCGTCCAAGACGGCACCGAGAGCGGCGAGACCATCCCCGCGTGTCGCTCGCCCAGCGGCGCGGCGCCCGTGCCGTAGAACAGCTTCCGGCCGAACCAGGCGCGGAAGCAGACCCGATGGTCGTGCGCGACGTGCGCGGCGGGCTCGTAGCGCAGCCGCCAGCCCGCCCGTTCCAGCCGCCAGCACAGGTCGACGTCCTCGGCGACGTGCATCGACTCGTCGAAACCGCCCTGCGCCAGCAGCGCCCTGCGGCGTACCAGCAGCGCCGCGCTCGGTACGTAGGACACCAGCCCGCGCGAATGCACGGCCGCCTCGCGTCTGCCCAGATCGAGCGAGGAGCGGGTGTGCTCGTACCGCGCCAGCGCGGTGGACTCCGGGTCGAGCGCGACAATGCGCGGCGCGACCAGCGCCACCCCGGGGTCGCTGAAGTGGCCGAGCATCACCTCCAGCCAGCCGCTGCGCGGCACCACGTCGGAGTCCAAGAACGCGACGAAGTCGGTGGTCGCCGCCCGCAGACCGGCGTTGCGCGCGGCGGCCGGTCCCTGCTTGCGGTCGTGCCGCAGCACCGTGACCCGGCAGCGGGTGCCGCGGTTGCGCGGAATGCGGACCGGCTGATCGGAGCCATCGTCCACCACGATGACGTTGTGCCCGCGCAGCGCGGCGAGCAGCCGCGCCAGCCCCTCGGCGTTGTTGTGCAGCGGCACGATGATGGTGACGTCCTCCGGCGACGGCAGCAGGCGGGGACGCGGATTGGCCACTCCGGAGTCGAGCAGCCGTCTGGCAACGACGGCGGACTTCGGGTCGGTCACCTCGAGGTACCCGTCGCCGATCATCTCGGCGGCCTCCGGGGCAAGCCGCAGCAACCGGGCCGGCGAACCGCCGATCAGGACCCGCCCTCCGGAGTATGCGCGTACCCGAGGATCGATCCGCACCCCGAATCCATCGGGCAGGCGATCATGGCGCATTCCTGGCATGCTAGGCGGAGATTCGCGCGCGGACATCAACAGTGCGCAAAATTCGGCAGAATTCCGGCCCGAGCCGCGCCGGAGTCGGGCACCCCGCGCGCCGGATTCGATGCCGACAATTCGCCTACGCGGCTTGCCCAGCATTCGGCAACAGAGTGGCTATTGCCCGGTCGCGAACCGCGCCGCAGCCAAACCCCACCGTTCAGCATCCTGTCAGCAAATCTCATGGCATCACGCCAGCGGACTCTCGTCGCAGGCCCGTCCGGGTCGGCGTTCCGGTGTGAAACCGGCCGGGCGCGTCGCGCTCAGGGTCAGCGGGACCGGTGCGGTTCCGCGCCCGCTCGCCCGCGGCGCCACCCGGCGGGAGTGGTCGACCGACGAGCGCGGGATCATCCGGGCGGTGTCGGCCAGCGCCGCCTCGCCGTAGCCCTGGACGCACTCCGGGTCCGGCCCGTCGGCGGGCAGCCCGGTGAAGAACTTCGCCGCCATGCAGCCGCCCCGGCAGGCGTCGTAGTGAGCGCATGACGCGCACGCGCCGCCGCCGCTCGGCTCGCGCAACTCCGCGAACAGCTCCGAGGATCGCCATACCGCGCCGAAACCACCATCGGTCACCACATTGCCCGCGCGGAACCGGTCGTGAATGGCGAATGGACAGGCGTAGACGTCGCCGACCGGGTCGACCAGGCAGACCACCCGACCCGCCCCGCACATGTTCAGCCCCGGCAGCGCCTGACCGAACGCGGAGAGGTGGAAGAACGAGTCGCCGGTGAGCACACCCGTCCCGTTGCGCAGCAGCCAGTCGTAGAGCACGCGCTGCTGGTCGGGCGTCGGGTGCAGTTCGTCCCACACGTCCGCGCCCCGCCCCGACGGCCGCAGCCTGGTCAAGCGCAGCGTGGCGCCGTACCGGTCGGCGATGGCGCGGAACTGGTCGAGCTGCCCGATGTTGTGCCTGGTCGCCACCACGGACAGTTTCGCGTCGCGGAAGCCCGCCGCGGCAAGGTTTTCCAGCGCGCGAATGGCCATGTCGTAGGAGCCGGGGCCGCGCACGGCATCGTTGACCGTCGCGTCGGCGCCGTCCAACGACACCTGCACGTCGACGTAGTCGCTGGCCGCGAGCCGGGCCGCGATCTCGGGCGTGATCCGAACCCCGTTGGTGGAGAACTTCACTCCCACGTGGTGCGCGGTCGCGTAGTCGACCAGCTCCCAGAAGTCCGGGCGCACCGTCGGCTCGCCGCCACCGATGTTGACGTAGAACACCTGCATGCGCTCGAACTCGTCGATCAGCGCCTTGCACTGCTCGGTGCTCAGCTCGCGCGGGTCTCTGCGCCCCGACGAGGACAGGCAGTGCACGCAGGACAGATTGCACGCGTAGGTGAGTTCCCAGGTCAGGCAGATCGGCGCGGCGAGACCGGATTCGAAGCGGTCGACCAGGCGCACCGCCCGGTCCGAGCGCGGGTTCGACCCCGCCGCCCCGCGCTGCCGCTCGACGCCGTCACGCGCGAGTGGCGCGCGGTCTCGCCGACCCTCGCCGGACGCCGGGGCACCGACGATCATCTCCGAATCCGCCAGCTGAGTCAGCGCTTTCAGGTAAGGTTCGGCGCTCGTCTCCGGCACGCCCGCGGCGTCCAGGGCGGCACGAGCCGAATCGTGCTCGGGCAGCGACCGCACGATCTCGACAATCCGCGGACTCTTCAGGAACGAGAGTTTGCGCGTGCCGAAGTGGTACAGCAGCGCGCCGAATGGTTCCGGCCGCAGCGCCACTCGCGGGTGCAGCTGCCAGCGGGTATCGAGATCGAACATCGTCGGCCGCCCGTCAGTAGACGCCGCACATACCGTCGATGGACACCTCTTCGATGAGGCTCTCCTCCACCAGCGGCGTCTCCTCGGCCGACCGCGCGGCGGCGGTCTCCACCCGTCCGGTGTTGTCGGTGTCGCTGTGTCCGATGGATCCGTATTCCGGCATGCCTACCTCCGCGGGGGACGATCGGTGCGCGGGACCGCCCGGCGCGGTCCGCGCTCACACGATAACGTCATCAGCTGACAAAATGGAACATGTTCCACCCATCCGGAGGGAGACCGGAGGAATTCGGCCGTCATCGGCCGGGACCACCCGCCATTCCGGACGCGCGCCGAGTCGAGCGCGCGGCGACCAGTGCCCGGACGCGGCGCTCTAGACTTCGGGTGGCAGGCAGCTGAACAGAATGTGACGGGTGACATACGCCCGCAGCGGTAGAGGTGGCATGGGAGTCGGACGAATGCAGGCGAACGGGGGCGAGAGCACACGCGGTGCGAGCGTCAGGCCCGGAGGCGGAAGCTCGCGCAACCACGGAGGGCCTGGGAGCGCCGCACATCGAACACAGCGGTGTGAGCAGAAGGTCCGGAGGCGGAAGCTTGCGTAACCACGGAGGACCCGGGAGCACCACGAATCAAACACTGTCGGAGACCGAGATCGTCGAGGCGGCACTGCGGGTGGTCCGGCAGGACGGCGTGGAAAAGCTGTCCATGCGGCGACTTTCCCGCGAACTGGGTGTCTCCCCCATGGCGCCGTACTACTACGTCGCCGACAAACGCGAGCTGCTCGACCTCGTCGCCAGCGCGGCACTCACCGGAGTTCGCACGCCACCGCCCGAAACCGGTCCGTGGCAGCACCGGCTGCGCGACCTCGTCGATCAGATCGACGAGAAGCTGCGCAAGCATCCCGGCCTGGGCGACATCCTGATCGAGCAGATGCTCGGCAAACAGCTGGACCTGATCGCCGCGATCATGGACATCCTGGCCGAAGCGGGCTTCGACGACCGCAACGTGCTCGCCGCCTACGCGACCATCCACACCTATCTCTTCGGCCGCAGCCGGGTGAACCCCCGAGACCGGTCCGCACCGGCCGACGTCACGCTGCCCCCCGTCGTCGAGCGGGCCACCCGGTACATCGGCGACCTGCGCGGCCGGTACTCCTACGACTTCGGCATGGACGTGCTGATCGCCGGTCTGGAAGCCCAGCTTGTCCGGCAGGCGGCGACCGACGTACGATAAAATTGCAACACGTTCTAGTTTTACGGTTCGAGAGGACGACATGACCACTGTCGAGGTTCCGCACGGCTCGCGCTCGGTCGTGCTGCGGGTGTCCGCGGTGATCGCCGAGACGGCCGACACCTGCTCGCTGGTCTTCGACGTCCCCGACGAACTGGCCGAGAAGTTCCGCTACCAGCCGGGACAGTTCCTCACGCTGCGCATCCCCAGTGACCGCACCGGCTCGGTGGCCCGCTGCTATTCGCTGGCCAGCTCGCCCTACACCGACGACCGCCCGAAGGTCACCGTCAAGCGCACCGAGGGCGGCTACGGGTCGAACTGGGTGTGCGACAACGTCAAAGCGGGCGACCAGATCGAAGTGCTGCCACCTTCGGGCGTTTTCACGCCCAAGGACCTGGACGACGATCTGCTGCTGTTCGGCGCGGGCAGCGGCATCACACCGGTGATGTCCATCCTGAAGTCGGCGCTCGCACGCGGCACCGGCCGCATCGTGCTGGTCTACGCCAACCGCGATCACGAATCGGTGATCTTCGCCGGTGAGCTGCGCGAGCTGGCGGACAAGCACCCGCAGCGGCTCACCGTGATCCACTGGCTGGAGTACCTGCAGGGATTGCCGACGGCCGACGCGCTGGCCACGCTCGTCGCGCCGTATCGGGGCTACGACGCGTTCATGTGCGGGCCGAAGCCGTTCATGGATCGGGTGCACGACGCGCTCGCGCAGCTGGGCGTCCCGCGGTCGCGCACGCACGCCGAGGTGTTCAACTCCCTCGCCGGAGACCCCTTCGCCGACCAGGCGCCGGTCGAGGTGTCCGACGAGGATGCCGCCGACGCGGCGACCGTCGAGGTGGAACTCGACGGCGAGGTGCACGAGCTGAAGTGGCCGCGCAAGCGGACGCTGGTGGACATCATGCTGGCCGAAGGCTTGGACGTGCCGTACTCCTGCCAGGAAGGCGAATGCGGATCGTGCGCGTGCACGGTGCTGGAGGGCAAGGTCGAAATGGACAATGCCGAAATCCTCGATCCCGAAGACATCGAGAACGGCTACATCCTCGGCTGCCAGGCGCATCCCGTGACCGATCACCTCAAGATCCAGTTCTGAGGCCGGTTGCGGGCCGTGTTCGCGGCCGAGCTATCGAGCGCGGTAATCGGCGCGGAGTTCGGGCGGCAAATGCTCGGTGGCGTAGCTCAACGCGGTACGTCCCATGGCCGTGGCGTGCTGGTCGAGGAAGCCGGTCAGCAGCGCTCGATCGATGCGCTTGCCGATTTCGCGCAGCATCCACCCCAGCGCCTTCTGGATCAGGTCGCGCCGGTCATCGAGCAACAGTTCACTCAGCGCGAACGTGGTCGAGGCGTCGCCCGCTTTGATGAACGCGAACGTGGACAGCAAGGCGACCCGCCGTTCCCACAGCGAATCCGCCTGTGCCAGGTGGAACAGCAGATCGCGGGGTTTGTCCAGCAACCACGGGCCGACGATGTTCTCGGCCGACACGTCGACCAGATCCCAGTTGTTCACCCGGCCCCGGCGTACCGCCGCCAGGTACAACTCCACCATGGCGGCGCGGGCGGCGTCGTCGAAGGTCCGCGGCTTGGACGCCGCGGCGAATCGCGCATTCAGGATGACCAGTGCGGCGAAGCGATCTTCGTGCACCGCGCTGTCGAGCAGCCGGTCGATCTCGTCGAGCGCAAGCCCCGAGAACCGTTTCGCGACACCTCGGCTCGCCGGGACTCGGACGCCGATGAACACGTCACCCTCGCCGTACTCCCCCGGCCCGGTCTTGAAGAACCGTTGCAAGTGCACCGCGTCGGCCGGGTCCGCGATCGCCCGCAGAGCCGCCTGCACATCCGCGGCGCTCACCGCCACCTCGGTCATCGCACAACCCTCCGTTCCAACCTGCCGCCGCCAGCTCGGCTCCCGGCCCGGCCGCGCGACCATCGAACCGCCCTTCGGCTTCGCCTGCGCTAGGTGAGCGGCTGTGCGTTCAACCTCTGCGCGCCCAGAATGCGGCCCGACTCGAAAGCCGCCGCGCTGGCGGGCAACGCGCCCGGCCTTCCGCTGTTCAGTACCCGGACCTCGCCGTTCCCGGCACTCGGGCGACCGAGCGCCTCGATGCGCCGAACGGTCTGCGCGGCAACGGCTTGGGCGCTGTCGAACAGGCGCACACCGTCCGGGAGCGCGGCCACGATCGCGTCGGTCACCAGCGGATAGTGCGTACAGCCGAGCACCACGCCCTCCACCCCCGCCGGAGTCCGCGCGGCGGCGCTGGCGATGGCGTCACCGGCCGCGGCCAAGTCGCCGCGATCGATCGCGTCCGCCAGCCCATGGCACGCGACGCCGACCACCTCGGCATCGCCGCCGAACTTCGCGATCAGATCGGCCTGATACCGGCTCGCCGTGGTGGCGGCGGTGGCCCAGACCGCTACCGAGCGGCACACGGCGGCCGCGGGTTTGATCGCGGGCACGGTGCCGATCACCGGAACGCCCGGCCCGACTTCCGCGCGGACATGCTCCAGCGCCGTGACGCTGGCGGTGTTGCACGGCAGGACGATCACCTCGGCGCCCGATCGCAGGGAAGTCCGCGCGGCGTCCACCACGCGGTCGACCACCCACTCCTCCGGCTTCGGCCCCCATGGCGCGCCATCCGGGTCCAATTGCAGCAGCAGATCCACATCCGGCCGCAACTTACGCAACCAAGCGGAGGTGGGCAGCAACCCCAGACCCGAGTCGATGAGCGCGACGATCACCGGACCACCGTATTACGCTCCCCCACCTCGCTCCTCCGCCTCCCCGGTCTTCCGGCCGTACCAGTCCACCGGCAGCCCGTACCGGCTGGACCGCATCGCACGACGATCGCGGCCTCGAGGGAGGGACTCAGCTCGGTGCGAGCAGCTCCGTCATGGAGGCGCCCGCGGCGATCTTGGCGCGGACCTTCATCACCTGGGCGGTCATGCCCGCGCCGACCACGCCGGTGAGGGTGCCCGCCTGGGCGTAGTAGGCGAGGAATTTCCGGCCGTCGTCGGAGACGATGTGCACGTCGTCGGTGGCGGTCGGGGTGCCGAGGGCCTGGATCTTGACGTCGTACTGGTCGCTCCAGAAGTACGGCACGCGGGCCGCGGTGGGCGCAGCGGCCCCGAGCAACGCGCAGGCGAGAAGTTTGGCCTGTTCCCCCGCATTGGTCCAATGCTCGACCCGCTTGCGCGATCCGGTCTCGTGCAGCCAGGCCGCGACGTCGCCGACCGCCCACACTCCCGCCGCCGAGGTGCGTCCGACCTCGTCCGCGAGCACCCCGCCACCGGCCGACGGCTCGGCGAGGGCGATCCCGGAGTCGCTCAGCCACTCGGTCACCGGCCGCGAGCCGACCCCGATCGCGACCAGATCGGCGGCGATCTCCGAGCCATCGGACAGCCGCGCACCACGGACCCGGCCCGCGTCGTCGCCGTGGAGGGTGTCCAGGCCGGTCCCGCAGCGCAGGTCGACGCCTTCCGCACGGTGCATCCGCGCGATCAGTTCGCCCACCTGGGTGCCGAGCACCGAGGCCAGCGGCGTCGCCTGCGGTTCGACCAGGACGACCCCGACGCCGTTCGCACGGAAGCTCGCCGCCAGTTCGCAGCCGATGAAGCCCGCGCCGATCACCAGCGCCGTCGCGGTGTCGGCCAGATCGGCACGCAGCGCGACCGCGTCGGCGTGGCCACGCAGCACATGTACACCGCGCAGCTCCGGCAGGCCGGGCAGGCGGCGCGGGCGCAGGCCGGTGGCGATGACCAACTGGTCGTAGTCCAGCGTGCTGCCGTCGGCCAGGCGGACGCGGCGGGCATCGGTATCGACGCCGACCGCTTCGGTGCTCAGTCGCACATCGATGCGTTTCTCGGCGTAGAACTCGCTGGGCCGCAACGTGGTGTCGTCGGTTTCGCCGCGCACGAACTGCTTGGACAGCGGCGGGCGATCGTACGGCAGGCGCGCCTCGTCCCCGACGAGCACCAGCTCACCGTCGTAACCCGCGCGGCGCAGTTCCTCCGCGGTGCGCAGGCCGGCGAGGCCGGCTCCGACGATCACGATCGGCGCGGTCATGCGGCCATCCCTTCCGTGGAACCCGACCGCCGTTGCGTGAACCGGCGGTGACAGCAACCCTAACCTTTGCTTGGTTTTCCATTCTGTGAGGACTGTCACGTCGAACCCGCGCGCCTCGCTGCCGCGAAATCGTGTCCGTTCAGCTATTGATCGGGCGGTCAATCAGGACTATACCGAGAACTGGGACACAATCCACAGCCCGAGGAGGCACACAATGTTCACCGAGAGCCGCGCGCAAGATTTCCTGGCTGTCGTGCTCGGGGTCTTCACCGCACTGTCACCCATCTGGGTGGACACCAACGACAACGCCATGTGGTCACTGATCGTGCTCGGCGCGCTCATCGCCCTCACCGGCCTCGCCCAGATGGCCCGTCCCGCGATGGCGGCGGCCGACTACGTGATGGGCCTGTGCGCCGTGCTGCTGTTCATTTCCCCCTGGGTCATGGACTTCACCGAGTACCGGGCCGCATCCTGGACCGCATGGGTAGTCGGAGTAGTGACGGCGGTGGTCGCGGTGGCGGCGCTGCCGACGGTGTCGGATCGTCTGCACGGCGTGGCTCCGCATCACTGATGCAGATGCCGAAATCCCGGCACGCCGGGCGTCGCCGTAGCGCGAAAGTCGATGGCGACGCACGGCAGCTCATCCTCGATGCCGCGGAAAAGCTTTTCGCGACACAGGGATTCGACGCGACCGCGACGGCGTCCATCGCCGCCGCGGCCGGCGTTCCGAAAGGACTCGTCTTCTATTACTTCCCGACCAAGGACTCGATTCTCTCCGCGCTGATGTCCGAGCGCATGCCCGCGCACCCGATCGACGACATCGGCACTGTCGTCGCGCCGGGCGATCCGGCGACGAGCCTGGTCAACCTGGACGCCGCCCTCAACCTGCGCGACCATCACTCGTCGGTGCTGCGGGTGATCATGTGGCGGGAGGCCGACACCCATCCCGACGTGCGACGTCAGCTGCGCCGCCTGCGCGACCAGATGCTGGACGTCACCGCGAAAGTGCTCCAAGCGAGTGCGCCGGTCCCGGTCCGCCCCGGCACCCTGCGCGCATGCGCAGCGGCGTGGGTCTCGGCGATGTTCGCCATCGCCAGCACGGACCGGCTGCACGCGCTCGACGGCGTCCCGCTGCCCACCGCCGACGAAGTACTCAATATCGCGCAAGTGGTCGCGGCGGGAATGACCCACATGGGGTGAGCCCGGATGTGCGGCGTTATCCACAGCGGGCGTGTTATCCACATTCGGTGCTCGGACGGCTGTTCCGCACTTCGGCGTCCGCCACGATCGTCGGTATGGAAGCACCGCAACTGATCTCGCGTCGGCAAGCGCTGGCCACTGGACTGTCCGACAAGCAACTGCGGCGGCTGTGCCGCACCGGACAGTGGCATCGCCTGCGGGCCGGGCGCTATCTGAACTCATCGGGCTCCGGTCTCGGCGCGACGGATCGGCATCTGCTGCTCACTTTCGCGACCGCGGAGACCACGTCCGATGCCGCGATCACCAGCCACTGCTCCGCCGCGGTGCTGCACGGCATGTCGACCTGGGATATCTCGCTCCATCGCGTGCATCTGACCAGGAACCGGATCAACGGCGGCCGCCTGAGCAAACGGGTCGTCGTCCATTCCGCGCAGGTGGAGCCGGACGAGATCACCTTCGTCGAGGGCATCGGAGTGACCACTCCGGCCCGTACCGTCATCGATATCGCCCGATCGGAAGGCTTCGAGCAATCCGTCGCCCTCGGCGATTCCGCGCTGCGCCGCGGTCTGACGACCACCGCCGAGCTGCGGGAGCACCTGCGGCGGGCCCGGCACCGACCGGGCCGCCGCAGAGCTGCCCGAGTGCTCGACTTCCTGGATGGCCGCAGCGAGAGCGTCGGCGAATCCCGCAGCAGAATCGCGCTGCACCACTGCGGAATCCCCGAACCCGAGATACAGGCACGCGTCTTCTCCGATAGCGGAGTCTGCGTCGCGCGCGTCGACTTCCTGTTCCCCGAGCTGGGCGTAATCGGCGAGTTCGAAGGAAGGTCCGAGCATTCCCACGCTTTAGGCGGCCCCCGTTTCCCCGGACGGATAGCCGACGGGAAGAGGCGCGACGAGCAACTCCACGCTCTCGGCTGGACGGTGGTCCGCTGGACCTGGGACGATCTGGCCGCCCCGTCCGATCTGCTCCAACGCATCCGCACGGCCGCCCGAGCAGGTGCCCAGGGCCGCCGATCCGGCTATTGGACGCCCACACCCAGGCCGTGACTCGGTTTCGTCGCTGAGTGTGGGCAACCGCGTCTGCTGGGAGCCGTCCGGCTCGGTGAACCGACTCCGGCCCCGACGAGCACACGGAGCATACTGGCCTGATGAGCCATGAGACCGTTTCCTCGCGTGCAGTCTCGGGCCGGTTCCCGCTGGAGCCCAGGCCCATTCATGTCGCCGACGAGGTGCTCGCCGATCTGCGGCAACGGCTGGAATCGACCCGCTGGCCGCTGGACACGGGCAACGAGGACTGGTCCTACGGTGTGTCTCGGGGCTATCTGCAGGAGCTGGTCGAATACTGGCGCACCGGTTACGACTGGCGCGCGGCCGAGGCCGCGATCAACGCCTACGAGCACTACTTCGTCGATATCGATGGTGTCCCCGTGCATTTCATGCGCAAACCGGGTGCGGGACCGCACCCGACACCGCTGATCCTGACCCATGGTTGGCCCTGGACCTTCTGGCACTGGGCCAAGGTTGTCGATCCCCTCGCCGACCCGGGGGCGTTCGGCGGCGATCCCGCCGAAGCGTTCGACGTGATCGTCCCGTCCTTCCCCGGCTTCGGGTTCTCCGCACCGCTGTCCCAACCGGACATGAATTTCTGGAAGGTCGCGGACCTCTGGCATGTCCTCATGACCCGGACGCTGGGCCATGCGAAGTACGCCGCGGCGGGTTGTGACGTCGGCGCGCTGGTCACCGGTCAGCTCGGGCACAAGTACGCCGACGAGTTGTACGGCATCCATATCGGGTCGGGTCAGAAGCTGACGCTGTTCGACGGCGATCGCGCCTGGGACATCAGCGGCGGCAGGCCGATCCCGGATGGGCTACCCACCGACGTCCGCGCCAGGATGATCGAACTGGAACGCCGTTTCGCCGTCCACTTGGCCGCGCACGTCCTGGAACCGAGCACCCTCTCCTACGGATTGTCCGACTCGCCCGTCGGCATGCTCGCCTGGATCCTCCAGCGCTGGGCGAGCTGGAGCGCCAGCGGCGGCGACCTCGAGTCCGTGTTCACCAAGGACGACCTGCTCACCCACGCGATGATCTTCTGGGTCGGCAATTCCATCGGCACCTCGATCCGCACCTACGCCAACAACAACCGATACCCGTGGACGCCGTCGCACAACCGGACACCAGCCATCGAGGCGCCCACCGGCATCACCTTCGTCGGCCACGAGAACCCACCCGGCGTCACCACCGCCCAGCGCGTCGAGCATTTCCTCACCAGCGACCGCGCCGCTTGGTACAACCACGTCAACCTCACCGCGCACGATCGCGGCGGCCACTTCATCCCGTGGGAAATCCCCGACCTGTGGATCGATGACCTCCGCCGGACCTTCCGCGGCCGCACACCCACCCGCTGACAGCCAGCGAGACCCAGCCGCGGCAGAGATGGCATGGCGAAGACGCAACGCGGAGCAACTGAATATGTGAACTCGCCCAAGGTCGGCCGTCTGGAGCCGCGCTGCCCGTAAGGTACGGATCATGGTGCCCACCGAGATGTCCGACTTGGTGCAATCGGTCGTGGAGTCCTATCTGCTCGACGGAGCGCGCCGGTACAACCGCACCGAAGTCGCCGAGCGGTCCGGGACGACGACGGCGCTCACCCGGCGGCTGTGGATGGCGCTCGGCTTCCCGTCGAGCATGGGCGACGACGAGGTCGATTACGCCGACGCCGACATCGCGGCGGTCCGCAACTTCCAACAGCTGAATGTCTTGTCCTCCGCGGACAAACGGCAGCAGGCCGCCACCGCGCGCACGCTCGGTCAGGGCATGGCGCGGCTGGCGGAATGGCAGATCGACCTGGTGCTCGCGGAGATCGAAGAGCGCGTCGCCGCTGCGGACCCCGGCGCCGACCCGGCCGAGACGGTGCGCACCGCCACCGAGGGCGCGATCGCCACGCTGGAGCAGTTGAACATCTATGCGTGGCGGCGGCATCTGGCCGCGGCGCTGTCCCGATCGCTGGACCCGGAGACGACCGCGGGCGAATCGGTGCGCGAACTGGCCGTCGGTTTCGCCGACATGGTCGGCTACACCCGGCTGACCAGGCACCTGCACCCCGACGAGCTGTCCATGCTCTTGGAGGCGTTCGAGTCCACCACCACGGCCGCCATCACCGAGAACGGCGGCTGGGTGATCAAGAACGTCGGCGACGAAGTCATGTTCGCCACCGAGAGCGCCGCCGATGCCGCCAATATCGCCTTGGCCATCCAGGAGTCGACCATGATGGTCGGCGGCACCCCGGACCTGCGCGTGGCCGTGGCGTACGGCCCGGTGCTGCAACGCTTCGGCGATCTGTACGGCTCGGTGGTGAACATCGCGTCCCGGCTCACCGGCGTCGCGCGGCCAGGCACCATACTCATCGACGACCGGGCCGCCACCGCGCTGGACGGCGACCCGCAATTCAGCATCAAACACTTGCGCAGCGTGCGCGTGCGCGGCTTCAACCGACTGCGTCCACACTTGCTGCGCCGCAACGGCAGAAACGACAAGTAAGCGGCCGCCTCGCCTCCACTCGGCCCGGCGTGAGCTACGGACGGACTCCACCCGCCTACACCCCTCCTGCGGCTCCCTACCTCCACTCAGCCCAGCACCGGCCATAGACAGACTCCGCCCGCCTGCCCTTCAGCGGCTGCCCCCAGCCCAGCACGATCCCCGGACGGACCGCGACCGGCTGCGCCCCTATGCTCGTCCGGTGGAAACGGACTGGTCACAGCTGCGCGCGCGTTCCCTGGTCGAGGAGGACGACGCCATTCTGGCGTTGCACAAACCGGCCGGGATTTCGGTGACCGGGGAACGGCACGACACCGACATCGTCGAACTCGCCGCCGCCGCGGGTGAGACGTTGTATCCGGTGCACCGGATCGACAAGGTGACCTCCGGCCTGATCCTGTTCGCGAAGGAACTCGGCGCGCACGGCGAGCTGACCAGGCAGTTCAACAAGCAGACCGCCGACAAGGCGTACCTCGCGGTGGTCGCGGCGACCGGACTGCCCGACACCGGTGTGATCGACCTGCCGCTCAGCGTGGGTCGCAAGAACCGGGTGCGGATCGCCGCGCCCCGGGAACGCATCCAGCACGCGGCGGGCCGGTGGTTCGTCGACGACGCCGATCTGCTTCCCGCGAAGCACTATCCGTCGCTCACCCACTTCGCGACGGTGTTGCGCGCCCCGGCGCACACCGTGCTCGCCCTGCGCCCGATCACCGGCCGACGCCATCAGATCCGGGTTCACCTGGCCTGGACCGGACACCCGATCGTCGGCGACCCCCTGTTCGACCGGTCCGGCACGCACGAGCGAACCTACCTGCACTCCTGGCGTCTCGGCCTCTCGGCCTCCTGGCGGACGCCACCGGAACTCACGCTGACCGCCGACCCCGACGCCGAATTCTGGCGACCGATGGGCCTAGCCGCCGACCAGGCCGTCCTCGAACGCACAGCCGAACTGCTCCGCACGATCCAGTAGTCCCCCGCTGCCGAGTTCCACGCATACGTCTCGTTTCCTCAGCACCCCCTCCGACGAGTGGAAACGCTATGCGAAGAGCTCGGTCGGGCCAGTCGAGCGTTCCTATGCGAGCACCGCGCGCCCGTAGTGGAGGTGGCATCGCCGAACTGCGGCGCAAATCTCCCGGCGGGGTGAAAGTCCCGAACTGCCCGTGGATGCGGCGCACTGCCGTTTTCGAACCAGCAGCGATCAGGCGGCGTCCGGCCAGTTCGGTGAGCGGCCGAGGACGAGCAGCATTCGATCCAGTTTCGGAGTTCCTTCCGCGACGACCAGTCCCGGTGCGAAGGCGGCGCCGGGCGCCGAGCGTTCCGGGCCGTCGGGGACCGCGAGGGCGACTCGCAGCGCCTCCTCGGCCAAGTCGGCGTCGAGAGTGATGGTGTCGCCGATCGATCGCGCGACATCCCAGGCGTGGACGACGCTGTCCACCAAGTGGAATCCGATCGCGCGTGCCGCGGGAAAACCGTAGCCGGGCAGGATTTCCGCGAGCTCGAGCGTGCGCTCGAAGAGGTCCTCGGCAGCGAACGCGGCGAGCACGTCGTCGGCCGAGGCGCGATAGTCCGCGACCGGATCGGCGGAAGGGCGGACGGTCCAGAGCGCGGGATCATCGCCGCCGCGCGCGGCGGCGGCGAAGCCGTGGTTCTGCGCGATCATGTGCTCCAGCAGATCCTGGAGCCGCCAAGCCGCACAGGGCGTTTCGTTGCCGAGCTGATCACGTCGCACACGGGCGACGGCGGCCACGCTCAGGTCGACGGCGCGGGCGTGCCGACCGCGGAGTTCCTCTGGGTTAATTGTATGCATGAGCATATCGTAAGCGCCTGCGTACGATATGCCAAGCAGTATCGTCGACCCATGCCGAACGCCCGTCCCGATCTCGCCGCGATGATCGTGCCGCTCGGGCGGGCGCTCATGGCCGCGGAGTTGCCCGTCCTGGACCGATACGAGTTGTCGATGTGGGGGTATGCCGTCCTGCTCGGCCTCGGCGCCGAGCCCGTCTACACCCAGGCGGCGCTGGCCAAAGCGATCGGCGCGGACAAGACCCGCATCATCGGCGTGCTCGACGAGTTGCAGCGGCGCGGTCTCATCGCCCGCGAACCGGATCCGGCGGACCGGCGGGTGAACCTGGTATCGCTCACCGAGGCGGGCCGGGCGCTGCGGGATCGCGCCCAGCGCGATATCCAGGCCCGAGAAGACCGATTGCTCGAGCGGCTGCCCACCGCGGACCGGCGCGTGTTCCTGCGCGCCCTGCGCATTCTGTCCGACGCGGTAGCCGAGCAGTCTCGAGACGGAAGCGAAGCGAAGCCCCCATTGTGACTGCGACCACAAATCAACGAGCACGACAAAGCGGGTGGCGAGCGTCATGACGACGGGTAATACGCAGGTCAACTAGCCTGAGGAAGTGCCGAGGCCGCGACCCGGGCACACTCTGACGCAACGCAGCGAACCCCTAGCGAAAGCGAATGCCGATGATCCTGGTGGCTCAGGTCAGCGACACACATTTCGATCTCGGCACCCGCAATGCCGAACGTGTGCAGCGGGTGCTGGCATTCCTCGCCGGCCTGCGCCGCAGGCCCGATGCCATTCTGGTGACCGGCGACATCACCGATTCCGGTAAACCCGAGCAGTACGCCGAGGCCAAGCTCGCGTTCGACACCGAGATCCCGCTGTACGCCATCCCGGGCAACCACGACGACCGCGCCGGATTCCGCACCGCGCTGCTCGGCGAGCACACCTCCGCCGCCCCGATCAACCGGGTCCATCGGATCGGTGATCTCACCATCGCCCTGCTGGATTCGAGCATCCCCGGCGAGGCGGGTGGACGACTCTCCGAGGAGACCTACGGCTGGTTGCGCGACGTACTCGCGGCGGCGCCCGCGGGCAAGCCGATCCTGCTCGCGCTGCACCACCCGCCCGCGCGTCTGCACAGCCCGATCGTGGACGAGATCGCACTCGCCGACCCGCAGCGGCTCGCCGACCTGGTCGCCGCCGACGAGCGGATCGTCGCGGTGCTCACCGGGCACGCGCACTCCGCGGCGACCACCACGTTCGCGGGGCGCCCGCTGCTGGTGGCGCCGAGCACGGCGTCGGTGCTGGCCGGTGAATGGGAACTGGACCTGCCCGACCACGTCATGGACTACGCGCCCGACCCGGCGGTCTCGCTGCACGTCATCGATGACGATTACCGCCTGACCACGCATTTCCGTACGGTTCCGATGGGCGGCCGGATCGGCGTGCAGCCGGGCTGAGCGCGGTTTACCCGGCGCGTGCCGGGGCAATCGGGAGACACAACGGACGTCTACCCGGAGGCACCGCCATGGTCGACCTACCAGCCGCAATGGTGAAAGGCGCGTTCGCGACCGGAGCGCGTATCCGGCATGCTCGGGTGTTCCATCCCAACGGTCTGCACCTGTCCGGCCGATTGCACGCGGAGACTGAGTTCGAGCCGCTCTTCGGAGCCGGTGAGCGAGCGGTGATCGCGCGGTTGTCCAAGGGGGCGGGAATGCCGGGCGGCCTGCCCGATGTGCTCGGATTCGCGTTCCGGGTGCTCGATCGCGACGACGAACCGTGGGATTTCACCTTGGCCACCACCGGAGGCGGATTGCTCGGCCGACTGGTGTTCACCCCGGCCCGCGGCTGGGCCAGCGCCCGCTACGGTTCCTTGCAGCCCTACCGGATCGGCAATTCCGCGCCAACCTGGTTCTTCGCCGAGCCCGACGGCGAGCAGCCCGCGTCGGCATCGCTCGAGGCAATGGACTCCTTTCTGGACGAGCGCATGGTGAGTTTCACCCTCACCGCGAGCCGTCTTGGCGGGCCACGACTGCGACTGGCCCACATCACGCTGCGGCATGCCGAATCGGCCGAGTACCGGACGGACTATTTCGATCCGATGCTCAATCACCCATCGGAAGTAGAACTGTTCCCCAAAGCGATCGGCAAGATCCGCGAGCTGGCCTATACCGGCAGCCGGAGCGGGCGCGGCGAAGGGGGCTAACGTCGGGCGGCGCGTTCGCGGCGATAGGCCGCGGGGGTGTTACCGGTCCACCGCTTGAACGCGAAGATGAATGTCGAGGCTTCGGCGTAGCCGAGACGGATCGCGACATCGCTCACCGATAGCGGTGTGGCCGTGAGCATTTCCTCGGCCAAGGCGCGGCGGACTTCGTCCAGCAGAGCGCGATAACTGGTGCCGGCGGCGTCGAGGTGGCGGCGCAGCGTGCGCGTGCTCATGTTCAAATCGCTTGCCACCGCGTCGATGCCGGGCGGCGCGGCGAATCCGTCCACGCCACCGCGCGGCACCAAGCGCTCCCGAACCTCGGCCGCGATGCCCGTGCGGGCCCTGCGCCGGTGCACCAGCTCACGGCACTGCGCCAGGCACATCGCCCAGGTGTGCTCGTTGGCCTGGGGCAGCGGCCGTTCCAGCAGGACGGGTTCGATGGCGAACAGGTTGTCCGGCATGCCGAATCGCGGCGGCACCGCCGTGACCTCCTCGATCCGGTCCGCGTAACTCGGTGCGGGAAACCGGAATTCGGCCCTGGTCAGCGGCAGCCGCGTGCCGAGCAGGTCGCTCATCACCTGGTGCATCGCGGTGACGTCGCGTTCGACGAGGAACTGGCGCACGTCCGCGGGCACCGACTCGTCGTGCACCACGGCGACGAACTCGTCCTCGCGAAACTGGGCCTCCGGTAGGCAGAAGGTGAAGCTGAGGTCCAGGTAGCGCAGCGCGAAGTCGATCGCCTCCCCGAGCGTCGGGCTGCTGACGCAGGCGAACCCGAAAATGCCGAACGTCGTGATCCGATAGCGGCGGCCCACCTCGACGCCAAGGGCGGGCCGGTCGGCGAGCGCACGGGCCAGATTGCGGATCACCGCCAATTCGGTATGCGCGTCGATCTGCGCGTCCGGGTCCCGCAGCTGCTGCTCGGTCAGCCCGGTGCCGTGCAGCATGCGCGCGGTGGGCACGCCGTGCTCGACCGCGTAGCCGACCATCAGCGCCACGCTGGCCACGCCGCGCGGGAAGTTCCAATCGCGGATCTCCGGATCCTGCACGCGCTCCACGCGGACAGTATGGCCGAATTTCTCGATACGACGGACCGCGGGCTCCTACAGTGGAGTCATCTACGGTCGCAATGAGGAGTGTGGTGCCCCGTGACAGCGCGCAATGGGCCGGCGATCCTCATCATCGGCGCAGGCTTCGGCGGCATCGGGATGGCGATCGAATTGCGCCGCCACGGTTTCCACGACATCACCATCCTCGAGCGCGCGGCCGACCTCGGCGGGGTGTGGCGGGAGAACACCTACCCCGGCGCCGCCTGCGACGTGCCGTCCCCGTTGTACTCGTACTCGTTCGAACCGAAGCCGGACTGGCCGCAGCGGTACTCGGGGCGCGCGGCCATCCACGGCTACCTGCGCGGCGTCGCCGAACGGCACGGCGTGCTCGACGCGATCCAGTTCGACACCACCGTGACCGACGCGGAATTCGACGACGCCACCGGCCACTGGACCGTCCGCACCGCCGATGAGGACACCCGGACCGCGGACGTGCTGATCTCGGCGGTCGGCCAGCTGTCCCGCCCGGCCATGCCGGCCATCCCGGGCCTGGACAGCTTCAGCGGCCCGTCGTTCCACTCGGCCGAGTGGGACCACGACGTCGAGCTCACCGGCAAACGCGTCGCCTGCGTCGGCACCGGGGCCAGCGCCGTCCAGTACATCCCGGAAATTCAGCCGAAGGTCGCCCACCTGACGCTGTTCCAGCGCACCCCTGCCTGGGTGATCCCGAAATTCGACACCGACTACTCCCCGATCCAGCACAACCTGTTCGCCCGGGTGCCCGGTGCGCTGCTGGTCGAACGGTTCGGCTGGTGGTCGATCGCCGAATTCTTCTCCCTCGGGCTGGTCGAGCTTCCCGCGATCACGCGGTTCATGGCCCGCATCGCCGCCTGGCACCTGGCCAGACAGGTCGAGGACCCGGACCTGCGGGACAAACTCACCCCCGACTACCCGATCGGTTGCAAACGCGTCCTGTTCTCCAACGACTACTACCCTGCGCTGACCCAGCCGAACGTGCGGGTGGAGACCACGCCGATCACGGAGATCATCCCGGAGGGCCTGCGCACCGCCGACGGGGCGGTGCACGAGGTGGACGTGATCATCTACGGCACCGGTTTCAAGGGCACCGAATTCCTCTGGCCGATGACTATCCGCGGTCGCGCGGGCCGCACGCTCTCGGAAGCCTGGGCCGAGGGCGCGCACGCGTACTACGGCATCGCCGTGCCGGATTTCCCGAATCTGTTCCTGGTCTACGGGCCGAACACCAATCTCGGCGTCGGCTCCATCATCTACATGCTCGAGTCGCAGGCCCGCTACATCCGTCAGGCCGTCCAGTTGCTCACCGACCACCCCGGCCACTGCCTGGACGTGCGCGCGGATCTGGAGCAGGACTACAACACCGTCCTCCAGCGACGGCTGGCCCGCACGCCGTGGAACTTCTGCGCCAGCTGGTACCGCGACGCCGCGGGCCGCATCACCAACAACTGGCCCGGCTCGCAGACCAGCTACCGCCGCCGCACCCGTCACCTCGATCCCGCGCACTACACCCTCACGCCGGTCTCCTGATCCACCGGACACTGCTGAACAGCGCGAATTCACCGAAACCCGGCGCGGGTCGCCGGGCTGGCAGACTTGTGCTGTGAGTGGACTGGCCCATGCGGGCGAACCGGCTGAGCGGGGACCGCTGCGCCCGATCGAGTTGGCCACCGGCGCCGTGCTCGGCGGGGCCACCGTCGGGTTGGTCACCATCGGATCGGTGATTCCGTTCGCGGCCGCTCTGCAGCTGGTCGCCGCCGTGCCGATGGGGCTGATCGCGCACCGCTACCGGTTGCGCGCGCTGGTCACCGCGACCATCGCCGCCACGCTGGTCACCTTCGTCGCGGCCGGTGTGGTGCCCGCGACCGCGGTGGTCGCCTCGGCGACGATGGGCGGCATCATCGGCATCGTGAAGCGGCGCGGCGGCGGTGTCGTCGGGGTGCTCGGCCTCGCCCTGCTGACCGGCCTGGTCTGGGCGGCCTTCGCGGTCGGATCACTGCTGCTGCTCTCGGCGGCGCGCGAGCTGCTGTTCGACAACATCCGCAACACCACACGCGGCATCCAGGAACTGGCGGCGCGCCAAGCGCAGCTGGAACCGCTCGGGCAGGCCGCGGCCGACCTGGCCGACTCCGCGCTGCGCTGGTGGTGGGCGTGGGTCGGCGGCAGCGTCGCCCTCGGCATGGTCGCCACCGGGCTGTTCTCCTGGTACGTGCTCGGCTCGGTGCTCGACCGGCTCGCCTGGCTGCCCGGACGAGACCGGCTCGACGCGCCGCACGACGACCGGCCCATCGCACCGCTACCGGTCACCCTGCGCGCCGCGGGTTTCCGCTATCCGGGTGCCGCGCGCGACGCCCTGCGCGAGATCGACCTGACCGTCGGCGTCGGCGAGTTCGTCGCCGTGGTGGGGCACAACGGATCGGGCAAGTCGACGTTGACGCGGCTGCTCGCCGGACTGCCGCCCACCTCGGGATCGGTGCGGCGTCCCGGGTCGGCCGGGCTCGGGCGCCTGGGCGGAACGGCGCTGGTGATGCAGCGGCCGGAGAGCCAGACCTTGGGCGTGCTCGTCGCCGACGACGTGGTGTGGGGTTTGCCGCCCGAACTCGCCGCCGACGTGGATGTGGACGGATTGCTCGGCGAAGTCGGGCTCGCCGGGATGGGCGGCAAGGAGACCGCCACGCTGTCCGGCGGACAACAGCAGCGCTTGGCCGTCGCCGCGGCGCTGGCCCGCCGCCCCGCGCTGCTGATCGCCGACGAGGCGACCTCGATGATCGATCCGGACGGGCGCCGTGAACTCGTGGAACTGCTCGCGGCACTGCCGAAGCGGCACTCGATGGCCGTGGTGCTGGTGACCCATCACGAAGCCGACGCCGCCGCGGCCGACCGGGTCGTCCACTTGGCCGCGGGCCGGTCCGTCGCGCACCTGCCCGCCTGGCCGCGCCCGGTGCGCGACGCGCGGCGCAGACCGATCGGCGAGCCGATCCTCGAGCTGCGCGACGTCCGGCACACCTACAACCGCGCGACGCCGTGGGAAGCGGCCGCCCTGCACGGCGTCGACCTGTCGGTCCGGCGCGGCGAAGCGCTGCTGGTGGTCGGCGGGAACGGATCGGGCAAATCGACTCTGGCCTGGATCATGGCCGGGCTGATCGAGCCGAGTTCCGGCCGTTGTGAACTGCACGGGAAGCCGATCAGCAAGCAGATCGGGCGGGTGGCGCTGGCCTTCCAGCACTCTCGCCTGCAGTTGCAGAAACAGACCGTCGGCGCGGAGATCGCGGACTGGGGCGGGCGGGCGACCGGCTCGGGCGCGGTCGGGCGAGCGCTGGACGCCGTGGGGCTGGATCGGGCGCTGGCCGCCCGCTCCATCGAGGAACTCAGCGGCGGCCAGGCCAAGCGGGTGGTGCTCGCGGCGATCGTGGCCAGCCATCCGCAGGTGGTCGTGCTCGACGAGCCGCTCGCCGGGCTCGATCCGGAGGGCCGCGCCGACATCGTGGAACTGCTTGCGCGGCTGCGTGATTCGGGGCTGACGCTGATCGTCATCTCGCACGACGTGGCCGACATGGCGGCGGTGTGCGACCGCACGGTGCAACTGCGGTCGGGACGCGTTCTGGCGGCCGAGTCGGTGCGCGAAGCCATGTCCAGCAGCGCCGCCGCACCCGCCGATTCCCGGTCCGCGGCGCTGCGCCCGCCCAGCGACGCGGCGTGGCGGCTCGAGCACGGAGGTTCCCGATGAGCGCCACCGCCGCCCCTGCGGTCCTGCCCGAGCCGAGCGCCAGGGAGGCGCGAGCATGAGTGCTGTCCTTTTGCGCCAGGTTCCCCTCGACAGTCCGGTGCACCGGCTGTGGGCGGGTACCAAGATGATCGGGGTCTTCCTGATCAGTCTGTTGCCGATGTTCCTGCCGTCCTGGCCGGTGCTCGGGGTGATGATCGTCTTCCTGGTCTGCGTCGGCCTGGTCGCGCGGTTGCCGCTCGGCACACTGCCCCGGCTGCCGTGGTGGTTCTGGGTGCTGCTCGCGGCAGGCGCCCTGATCAACGTGCCGGTCGGCAGCGCGGCTGTGCTGCGGTACGCGCAGATCGTCGCGTTCGGCTTGGTTCTGCTCTTCGCCTCGTTCCTCATCGCGTGGACCACGCCGATGAGCGAGATCGCGCCCGCCCTGGCCACATTGGGCGCGCCGTTGCGCACACTCCGGATCCCCGTGGACGAATGGGCCGTCGTCGTCGCACTGACCCTCCGCGGTCTTCCCCTGCTCATCGAGGAGATCCGGGTGCTGCGGGCGGCTCGCCGCCTCCGTCCCAAGGACAGCCTGCTGTATCGCGCCGCCGACAACCCCCTCATCGATATCCTCACCGCGGCGATGGCGGTCTCCACCCGCCGCGCCGGTGAACTGGGCGAGGCGATCACCGCGCGCGGCGGAACCGGGGAACTCACCGCACATCCCGGCTCTCCCGGCCGTCGCGACGTCTTCGCTCTGGCCGTGGTCGTCGCGACCTGCCTCGGCGCGGTCGCCCTGCACCTGCTGGTCTGAGCCGGGGCCCGGGCGCTGGAAAGCGCCGGGTATGCGTCAGTCGGAAAGCCAGGTATCTGAATGTTTGCTGACTCCTGGCGAAATCCGTGGGGCCGGTCGTCGCCGAACCGACAGGGGCAGGTCGATTACCGGCGGCCCGCAGTGACTCCGCGATGCCAGGGTGGTGCTGACCGGTTCCACGGAGCGCATCAATCATCGAATAGCTAAGAGCTATAAGTAGATCGGGGACCGAAAAGGAGGGAAGAATACCCTCTCAATTCGTGATCTAAACCCTTCCGTCGCAGTACAGTTATCACTCGGAAGTAACTGTCTTCTGAATCACATCACGGATGTACACGCCAGTGGGGGAAGGAATTTCAGCGCGTGCCGCGTTCTCTTTGCTACAAACCTGATGAAGATTGGAAACCAGGGAAATGATTCTCCGGAAAGTCACCGCCGCGGTTGTACCACTCGTCGCGGCGCTAACGGTCGGCGCGGGCGCCACGCACGCGGAACCGGCCACGGCGCCGGTCCCGAATATCGGGTACGAGGCGCAACTGGTCGGGAACCGGATCGTCACGACGCTCACCGCGGGCACGTTCGACGTGCGCGACGACGCCGTCGCCATCAAGGACCAGGCCGGAAACGTCGCGCTCACACTGCCGCTCGCGTTCCGCCAGGACGGGCTCGAGTACCCCTTGCCGCACGCCGTACGTGACGCGGGCCGAGTACTCGAGTTGACCGTCGTCAAGGACGCGGCGCAGGCGCGCCCGACCGCAACGCCGGTCGCCTCGCCGTACGAGAACCAGCAGGCGATGGACGCGTTCCTTTCCCAGTTCGGCATCGCCACCGCGGTCGGCGGCTTCATCGGCACGATCATCGGCGCGCTGGTCGGACTCACCGGAGTCATCGGCGGTCCCACCGTGATCGCGAGCGTCATCGCGGGCGCGGGCGTCGGCGCCATCATCGGCACCATCGTCGCCGGTGGACCGACCCTCATCGTCGCCGGAATCGACCTGCTCAGCACGCTCAATGCCGCGCCGGGCACCACCAAGTGGGCGGACACCACCGGCCGTCCGCGGAACTGACTCGCTCACCCGGAGACAGTGCCCCGAGCCCGGGGACGACGCGCACCGAATCACCCACCGATTCGGTGCGCTTTCGTCTATGCCGGGGACCGTATCCTCTATCGCGATTGACACCCCGGAGCGACCGGCACTCCCGCGAACCGGTCCGCGAGAAAGTTCATCGCCCCCGGCGCCTCGCCGATCGCCGCCGGATTGTGGGTGGGCAGCATCGAGTGCACCGAGGTGATGCTCGCGCCCTGGGCGCAGTAACGACCGATCAGCTCGGTGAAGCCCGCCACGGGAATCACGTCGTCGGTGATGCTGTGGTAGAGGTACGTCGGCACGGCCGGCGCGCTGCCGCCGAGTTCCTGGGCGTCGGTCGCGGCACGGAAGGCCGGATGCGACAGCACGTCCGGAACCGTGGTGAAGTCGTCCACACGCGCTCCGACGTACTTGGGCACGAGATCGGACCCGCAGGCCGCGCTGTTCTCGATCAGCGCCGCCTGCCCACGATCGTTGAGCAAATCCAGCACGCCCGTCGCGGGATCGTTGCGGGCGATGGCGAACAGGATGAGCAAGGCCAGCCCGGCCTGCACGGAGCCGTCCGCGCGGCGGGCGATGGCGGGCCAATCCGCAGGAACGCCGCCCGAGGTGATCCCGGCGAACCGGACGTCCGGCGCGTACTCCGGCTGCAGCTGCGCGGCCCACAGCGTGGCGAAGGCCCCGCCCGAATATCCCCAGGCGCCAATAGGAGTGTCGGGTCCGAGCCCGGCTGCCGGGAAGTCGCGGGCGGCCCGGATGCCGTCCAGCACACCACGCCCGGAGTTGACCCCGTCCAGGAACCGGGACTGCGGCCCCTCGTAATCGCTGACCACGAGGGCCCACCCGCGCCGAAGCGCCTCCGCCATGAACGGCGTATCGATCAGCGTGTTGACCGCGCCGGTATCCCAGCCTCCGCGCAGCGCGTAGGACGGCGCGCACCGGGTGCCGAGACTGTCCTCGGGGACCTGATACGACAGCAACGGCCGCGCTCCTGGGCCGAACCACGGCAACGTCGGCACCATCACGGTCGCCACATAGGCCGCGGGACGGCCACTGGAGTCGGTGGTCCGATACTTCACCTGCCATGCCGAAATCGGCAGGGCCAGACCGAACAAGGCGATCGGACGAGCGTCGATGACAGCACCGTTCCAGAACGAACCTAGGTCTGCGGGGGCCGCGTAGAACGGGTCGTAGTCCGGGGGCGGCAGCTGCGCGGACGCCGCCGGGGCGCAGACCGAACCGAGGACCAGAACGACCAGGACGGATAGAAGGGCGCGCAGAACGGCCGCGCACGTAGGCCGATGCCGCGTCTGCTCGGTGACAGGCGCCGCGTGAATATCCTTCATCAGGGCCTCCCCACTCCAGCGAGGCCAAAGTGCGCGGGTGCCGTCGGCGCCGACGCACTCCCGCCTCTGGTCATCAACGCTACTGCCGTATCACCCGCCCGGCAACGGTCGATCGCAGGTCACGCCCATCGCCGCGGTTGTCCGCCGGGACTGGTTACAGTGATCTGAAAATGCCCCTAGCGCAACACAATAGCCGTCAGATACCGCCCCGCCCGCGGCGTGGGCGCGACGAACAGGAGTAGCCGAGCATGCGACATGGCAACGGACTGGACATCCCCGAAGGACTCGCCGACGTGTGCGCCCCGGACCGGATGGCGGTGCTCGTCTACGACATGCAGGTCGGGGTGCTCAGCCAGCTGCCGGACGGCCAGGAGATCGTCGAGCGGGTGGTGCGGGTGGTCGACGCGGCGCGCTCCGGTGGCTACCCGGTGGTCTTCCTGCGCCATTTCTTCCTGCCCGAGCGACTCAGCGGCGCCTTCGCGCTGCGCATGGCGATGAACTGGCAGCAGGTGGATTCGCCGGACAAGCTGCGGTTCATCCTGCAGCGCGACACCCCTGCCTTCGAACTGGTTCCCGAACTGCGGCCGCGCGCCGACGAGGTGGTGTTCGACAAGACCTCGATGTCGGCGTTCGAGGGCACCCCGCTCGCCTCGATGCTGCGCGACCTGCGCATCGGCGTCTACGCGATCGCGGGCGTCGCGCTGGAGATCGGCATCGCCCCCACGGTGACCCACTCCACCGATCTCGGTTTCGTCCCCGTGGTGATCAGCGATGCCTGCGGCGGCAGGGACGAATCGGCCATGGCGCGCGCCTACGACGATTTCGAGTTCCAAGGCCACGCCTTGGTGACCGACACCGCGACCATCACCCCACTGCTCGCGGGCGCCAACTGACCGCACACCGGGACATGGCCCTGCCACGCGGCCATGTCCCGGTCGGCGTCACTGCCGACCCAGCGCCTTCCCCGGTGCGTCGCCGACCCACGCCGGATGCCACAACCGGCCTGCCTCGGTCCAATTCATGAACCGCACTCGGCCGCCGAGTTTCGGCGTCACCCACACCGCCTCCTTGCGCTCCTCGGCGGTGAGTTCGTTGTCGAACGGGGAGGTCTTTCGTTCCAGCTTCCGCAGCCGGGCAGCCAGCTCTCGCATGTCCGGCTCGCTGAAACCGGTGCCGACCCGCCCCACGTAGTACAACCCGCCGTCGTGCGGAATGCCGACCAGCAGCGACTTGAAGTTCCGCGCTCCACTGCGCCGCCAGCCGCCGATCAACACCTGCTGGGTACGCCAATTGCGCTGCTTCACCCAGGAATGCCCGCGCTTGCCCGGCAGATACACCGAATCCTTGCGTTTGGCGATCACGCCCTCCAGGCCGTGCTCCTGGCTGTAGCGCACCGCTTGCGCGCCCGGCCCGTCCAGTCGCGGCGGCACCACCATCGAGGGGGCGTTCGCGGCCAGCGCCTCCAGCACCCGGCGGCGATCGGCATATCGCTTGCGCACCAGGGACGTGCCGTCCAGATACAGCACGTCGAAGGCGACGAACACCGCTCGCGCCGCACCGGCCTGCAGCAGACCGAGATTGGCGACGCCGTGGTCGTCGAAGACCACCGCCTCACCGTCCAACACCGCGCTGTGCCCGGAGAGCTCGCGGGCCAGCTCCGCGATCCCGGGATAGCGAGCGGTCACCACGTTCCCCGCCCGGCTGCGCAAGGTGATCGCACCGGACTCGATCTCGGCGATCAGCCGGAAACCGTCCCATTTCGTCTCGAAAGACCATTCGTCGGCGTCGAGTTCGGCGACGTCTCCGGGTGTCGCCAGCATCGGCGACAGCCCACGCGGAAGCGGCGAAGGCGCGCTCGACGGCCGGATGATCCGGCCGGAGGCCTGCCTGTCTCCCGGCTCCTCCTTCGCCTCGGAGCCGTTCTGAGCACGCATCAGGTGCATCAGCCACTGGTTGCCGTTGGTCTGGATCAGCGCGTACCGACCGGTGAGCCGCGCGCCGTGGAACTGGACGATGACCTCGTCATCACGCCATTTCTCGGTGTCGTAGGTGCCGGAATCCCAAATCGTCATCTCACCGGCGCCGTACTCGCCCTTCGGGATGGCGCCGTGGAAATCGAGATACTCCAGCGGATGATCCTCGGTGTGCACCGCGAGCCGGTTCTGATCCGGCGAGGTAGGCGGGCCCTTCGGCACCGCCCAGGACGCCAGCACCCCGTCGCGCTCCAGCCGCACGTCCCAGTGCAGGCGGCGCGCATGGTGCTCGTGCACCACATAACGGTTGTTCGCGCCCGGCGCGGGAGGCTCGGCCGGAACCGGCTCGGGCGTCCGGGACGGGTCCCGCATCGACCGGTACTTCGTCAGCGCGTCCGAACCCGTCCGTGCCGAGTCATCCTGCGCGAGCGGTGGATCCAGCTCCGCGAGCAGATCGCCATCCGCTCGATACCTGGCCAGCACCTCGTCGAATCGCAAGTGCCGCAGCTTCTTCCGGTTCTCGATCTCCTTCCAGGTACGTGGGGCGGCGGCGTTCGGCTGCTGACGCCCGCGCATCGAGTAGGGCGCGATCGTGGTCTTGGCCGGGTTGTTCTGGCTCCAATCCAGGAAGACCTTCCCGCCCCGAGCCGATTTCGCCATTGTCGCGGTGACCAGATCCGGATGCAGCCGTTGCAGATTCGTCGCCACCTGCTTGGCCACGGTGGACGCGCCATCCGGGCTGAGTTCCCGATCCAAAGGCACGTAGAGGTGAATGCCCTTGCTGCCGCTGGTGACCGGGAAGGCATGCAACCCGATCCCCTCCACCATGTCGCGCAGCATGAGCGCCACCTCGGCACATTCGGCGAGCCCGGCTCCTTCGCCCGGGTCGAGGTCGAAGACCAGCCTGGTCGCCGAACCCATCTGATCGTCGTCGAAACGCCATTGCGGCACATGGACTTCCAGCGATGCCTGCTGACCGACCCAGGCCAGACCGGCTTCGGAATCGATCAGCGGGTAGACGACCTTGCGGCCGGAATGGCGCATCGTGCGACGCTCGATCCAGGACGGCGCGTGCGAGGCGAGATTCTTCTCGAAGAAAGAGGGCTCGTCCACCCCGTTGGGCCAGCGCTTCCGGGTGACCGCTCGTCCCGCGATGTGCGGCAGCATCGCGGGGGCGATCGCCGAATAGTAGGCGATGACTTCGCCTTTGGTGGTGCCGGTGGCCGGGTACAGCACCTTGTCGAGGTTGCTCAGCTCAACCTCGATACCACCGAACTCTCGGCGGGCCACCATATTCGCAAGTCTAGCGGCGGAGACCCGCGACGGTCTCCGCCGCGGGCTCAGGCGTGCGGCCCGGACTGATCCGGCGGGACCACCTTCTTGGCGGCCTCCTTGCCCTTGGCGATCTTGTCCGTGTACTTGCCGTGGGTCTTCTGGTCGATGAAGTCACCGGCCTTGTCGATCCCCTGGTTGATCTTGTCGGCGTTCTTGGCCGCCGCGTCCTTCCCCTTGTCGACCAGGCCTTTGAGCGTGTCCGCGAAACTCATCGCCGTCCATCCTTCCTGTCGCCAACTAGCCGGAGTCGTTCAACCAACATTCTCCCACCAGGAATCCCCTGGTGCCGCGTTCATCGGGTCCACACGCTGACCCGGCATCGGCACCGCGACGGCCGTACCCGCCGACCGGGCGGCCGCCACCATCCGCCGGACCGGCTCGGACCAGCCATGGAAGGCGAGATTGAACGTCGCCCAGTGGATGGGCACGAACAGGCCGTGGCCGGGATCGCCGACGCACAGATCGGCGTGCGCCCGGACCGCCTCCTCGGGGTTCATGTGCACGTCCGGCCAGCGCACGTCGTAGGCGCCGATGGGCAGCAGCGTCAAGTCGAACGGACCGAGCGCCGCGCCCGCCGCGGCGAACGCCTTCGTGTATCCGGTATCGCCACCGAAGTAGACCCGCCGCGTCGGACTGGCGATCGACCACGACGCCCAGAGTGTGGTGTTGCGCAGCAGGCCGCGCCCGGAGAAATGCCGCGCCTCGGTACAGGTGAGGGTCAGATCCGCGCCGCCCCGTTCCCGGCCCAGCTCGGCGAGCGATACCGAAGCGCCCCAATCCAATTCGACGATCCGCGACTCCGGGACGCCCCAGTGCCGCAGGTGCGCGCCGATGCCGATCGGCACGATGAACGGCGCGCTCTGCAGTGCCACCAGTTCCCGGACGGTCTCCTTGTCCAGGTGGTCGTAGTGGTCGTGCGAAATGATCACCGCGTCGACCGGGGGCAGCTCGGACAGCGGCTGCGGCACCGGATGCATGCGCGCGGGCCCGACCAGCGCCGAGGGCGAAACCCGTTCGCTCCAGACCGGATCGGTGAGAATCCGGTATCCGTCGACCTCGATGAGCGTGGTGGCGTGGCCGTACCAGGTGACGGCGAGAGCGGCCGCCTCACTCGGCGGCCGTGGCGTGCGCAGCGGAATGGCTCCCTGCGGCCTGCCCGCGTTGCGCTGGGTCAGTGCCGAGATCAACAGCGACGGAGCCGAGCCGGCGACCACCTGACTGCTGGGTTCGGTGTTGTGGAACTGGCGATTTCGGTAGCTGGTCGCCCCCGCCGCGTAGGGCTGGATCGCCGAGATCGAAGCGCCCATCGCCGACGGGATGTCCCACACCGCCCGGACCACCCACGTGATGCCGAGCGCGCCCGCGGCGGCGCCCGCGATACGTCGAATGCCCATCATCGCCCCACGAACCTCGCGGCGCGCTTTTCCTGCCTGGCCAAACGTCCCTCCTTGGCATCCTCACTCGTCCATGCCGCCTCCAGCGCCGCGCGCTGCTGCGCGTTGTCCGGATCACGCGTCCCATCGTCGTTGAGCACCAGCTTCATGTGACGCAGCGACAGCGGCGCCAAGGCCGCGATGTGCTTCGCCCAGGCCTGCGCGTCGGCGAGACCGCCGATCCGGTTGGCGAACCCGAAGGTGTAGGCGTCCTCGGCCGGGATCTGCTCCGCCCCGAGCAGCACGGTCCTGGCCGGACCGCCGCCGATCAGCGCGGCCAGCCTGCGCACGGTCCACCGGTCCACCGTGATGCCCAGCTTCGCGGCCGGGATCGCCAGATACGCCTCCGGCGACATCACCCGCAAATCCGAGGCGAGCGCCAGCTGCACGCCAGCACCGATCGCGGCGCCGTTGATCGCCGAAATCACCGGGATCGGCGCCGATTCGATGGCGTGCAACATCTCCAGCAGCCCGGACAGGAAATCACCGGAATACACCCCGGACAGATCGGCCCCGGCACAGAACACCGGACCACGTCCGGTCAGCACGATGACCCGCGCCTGGTCGGCGACGGCGGCGAGGACGGCCTCGCGCAGCGATGTCACGAGTTCGTAATCGAGCGCGTTGCGGCGCTCCTCCCGCTGAAGTTCGATGGTGACCACGTCACCATCGCGGCTGACGCCGAGCATGCGACCTCCCCAGCTGAACGGTCCGTCTGGTCTCTTCACTCTGCCACAGGCGGGGAAGCCTGAAGACCCGGAGAGGCGGGGAGGTCAGTTGATCAGACCCACGGTGAACGTATCCGGGTCGGGGCCGATGCGCGCGCCGCTGTCCAGCGCGGTGATCGCGTTCATCTGCTGCGGGGTGAGCTCGAAGTCGAAGACGTCGAAGTTCTCCGCGATCCGCGACGGCGTGACCGACTTCGGGATGACGATATTGCCCAGCTGCAGGTGCCAGCGGATGATCACCTGCGCCGGAGTGCGACCGACCTCGGCGGCCACCGCGGTGACGGTGCTGTCGTCGAGCACGGTGCCCTGACCGAGCGGGCTCCAGGCCTCGGTGGCGATCGCGTTCGCGGCATGGAACTCACGCAGTTCCCGCTGCGCCAACCGGGGGTGCAGCTCGATCTGGTTCACCACCGGGATCTCGCCGGTTTCGGCGATGAGCCGTTGCAGATTCTCGACCGTGAAGTTCGAGACGCCGATCGACTTCACCCGCCCCTGCGACTTCAGCGCCTGGAAGGCGCGGAACGTATCGATGAACCGGCCCGCGGCGGCCACCGGCCAGTGGATGAGGTAGAGGTCGAGGTAGTCCAAACCGAGCCGGGCCAGGCTGGCGTCGAAGGCGCGCAGCGTGGCGTCGTAGCCCTGCTCGGAGTTCCACAGCTTGGTCGTCACGTAGATCTCGTCCCGGGGCAGTCCGTATTCCCGGATCGCACGACCGGTGCCCTCTTCGTTCCCGTAGATCGCCGCCGTGTCGATGCTGCGATAACCCACCTCGAGCGCGGTGGTGACCGCCGGGAAGGCATCGTCGGCGGGCACTTGGAACACGCCGAAACCGAGCTGCGGGATCACGTTCCCGTCGTTCAGCACGATCGAGGGAACGGTGCTGGTCTCGCTTCTGAAGGTCACATTCCGACGGTAGAAGTGCGGCGCCGAACCGTCAATCACGCGCTCGGGTGTGTTGGCCTGCAATTTGCTGGGGAGCCTGGCTGTCGAGGGCTTCGCGAAGATCAGCTCGTGTCGCCGGGCAGTCCGAGTCTCCGGTAGCGCACCTGTCGTGCCGCTAGCACCTCCGGTTCCGGCCGGGCACGCAGGTTCGCGAGTTCGTTCGCGATCGCGGCGACCATTCGGCGGGCGAAGTCCACCGGCTCGTCCGCGGCGTCGGGAAGCTCGGGCACGATGCGGTCGACCACACCGTCGGCGAGCAGGTCGGCGGCGCTGATTCGTTGGGCCGCAGCGAGTTCCGGAGCGTGATCGGTGTCGCGGAACACGATGGCGCTGGCCCCTTCCGGCGGCAGCGGAGCCAGCCAGGCGTGCGTCGCGGCCAGTACCCGGTCGGCGGGCAGCAGCGCCAGCGCGCCTCCGCCGGTGCCCTGACCGAGCAGCACCGAGACGGTCGGGGTATCCAGGGTCACCAGATCCGCTATGCAGCGTGCGATTTCCGGGGCCAGACCCCGTTCCTCGGCTTCCTTCGAGAGAGCCGCGCCCACGGTGTCGATGACCAGCACCAGCGGCAGCCGCAACTCCTGAGCAAGCGCCATACTGCGCCGCGCCTCACGCAGTGCGGCCGGACCCATGGTGTTCTCGCCTTGCTGGCCGCTTCGGTCGTGTCCGAACACCACGCATGGCTGCCCACGGAAGCGTCCCAGCGCGAGCACCGCGGTTCGATCCGATTCACCCTGGCCGGTGCCGCTGAGCGGAACCCGTTGCGTCACATGACGCAACAGGTCGCGAATGCCCGGCCGCTGCGGGCGGCGCGAGATCACGACCGACTGCCACACCGGATTGTCCCGGGGTGGATTCGTCGAATCATCACGCCGGACCTGTTGCACCGCAGCGGAATCGCGAGCCGACGCTGCCGTTGGCGGCAATCCGGCAGCATCTCCCACCGCGGTGGGATCGGGCAGTTGGACGCCACTGAACACGCTCAGCGCGCGGTGGGCGATGCGACGGAAAACGGGTATCGGCAGCACGCCGTCGATGACGCCGCGACGGTACAAGTTCTCCGCGGTCTGCACGCCCTCCGGAAACGGTTTGCCGTACAGGGCCTGATAGACCCGCGGGCCGAGAAACCCGATCAGCGCACCAGGCTCGGCGAACGTGATGTGCCCCAGCGAGCCCCACGAGGCGAAGACGCCGCCCATCGTGGGATCGCGGAGGTAGACCAGATAGGGGTGACCAGCCGATTTATGGGCCGCGACCGCACCGGCGATCTTCACCATCTGCACGAACGCGACGGTGCCCTCTTGCATCCTGGTGCCGCCGGAGGTCGGTGAAGCGATCAGCGGCAGCCCGAGTTCGGTGGCGCGCTCGACAGCAGCGACGATCCGCTCCGCCGCGGCGACGCCGATCGAACCGGCCAGAAACGCGAACTCGCAGGCGATCACGGCCACGCGACGACCGCGCAGCAGCCCTTCCCCGGTGAGCACGGATTCATCGGTACCCGCCGCCACCGCCGCCGTCCGCAAGGCTTCGCGATACCGGGCGGTCGCGGCCACCGTCACCGGCGGCCGGTCCCAGCTGACGAACGAGTCCGTATCGAGCAGTTGCCCCAGGAACTCCCGCGCCGAAGTACGCACCGGGCGAGCCTATCCGGCCCTACCCGGTGCGCCGGCGTGCCGCGCGAGCACTCAGTAGCCCTGCATCACCTTGCGCAGGGCGTACTCGGTGAGCGCGACCAGCGCCTGCTTGGCGGGTTCCCGCCGCCGGGCGTCGATGGACAGGATCGGCACATCGGCGGGCACGGCCAGCGCCTGTCGAATGTCCTCGATCGGGTATCGCGGTGCGTCGTCGAACTCGTTGAGCGCCACCAGGAAGGGTAGGTTGCGCGCTTCGAAATAGTCGACAGCCGCGAAGCTGTCCTCCAGCCTGCGAGTGTCGACCAGCACCACCGCGCCGATGGCGCCGCGGATCAGGTCGTCCCACATGAACCAGAATCGGTACTGGCCGGGCGTGCCGAACAGGTACAGCACCAGATCGTCGGCGAGGCTGATTCGACCGAAGTCCATCGCCACGGTGGTGGTGGACTTCATCGGAATGCCGGTCAGGTTGTCGATCCCGGCACTGGCATTGGTCACCAATGCCTCGGTGCGCAGCGGAACGATCTCCGAGACGGCACCGACCAACGTGGTCTTCCCGACGCCGAAGCCACCCGCGACCACGATCTTCGCCGATGTCGGCTTGCTGGTGCGGGTGTCGACCTGTGCCGTCGAATCAAATACGCCGGAGTCCACTGAGAACCCTTTCGATCAGCTCGCGACGTTCATCGTCGCTGGAATCGTCTTTCAATGTCGCCGAAACGCGCACGTGTCCGGCCTCGATCAGGTCGGCTACGAGCACGCGGGCTACCCCAATGGGGATACCCAGTCTGGCTGCTACCTCGGCAACGGACGGCGATTCTCTGCACAACTCCACGATTGACGTCTCGATGTTGGTCAGTTCGAACTGCCGCTCGAGGGCGACCGGATGCGATGCGACGAGGGCTTCCAACGCCAACTCGACCGCAGGCCTGGTCCGGCCCGCGGTCAGCGAGTACGGGCGTACGAGGCTCGGCTCGGCGCTTCCCACGCGGTGATCTTCTATGTCCATCCCACCATCAGGAACCCATCGTGACGCGTGGCGTGGCCTGAACAGTCTGGCCAACCCGCTCGACCAACAGAGCCATCTCGTAACCGACCTGACCGATATCACACGAGGTGTTGGTCAGCACCGCGAGATAGGAACCGTCGCCGACAGCCATGAGTAGCAGGTAGCCGTGCTCCATCTCGACGACGGACTGCAGCACGGTGCCGCCCTCGAACAGGTTCGAGACGCCGACTGACAGGCTGGCCAGACCGGCCGTCACGGCCGAGAGCTGTTCGGCGCGATCGACAGGCAGCTGGGCACTCGCGGCCATGAGTAGGCCGTCAGCCGAGACCAGGACGGCATGGGCTACGCCAGGAACCTCGTTGGCAAAGTTCGAAACCAGCCAATCCAGCTGACGGTTCGTACCACCTAGATCGGGGTTCATCGGTCTCCTTTATCTCCGGTTAGGTTCATTGCTCTCATTGCGCGGCCATCCCGGACGCCCTGCTGGTGACGACTCAAGCTGGACCTGATCGTTTCTGGATCGCGACGCGGCGCCCGATCGGCCGCACCGCTGACACCACCCGGGACAAGCCTTCCGCCCGGATTGCGTTGCGGCAACCCCGCGGCCGTCCTCTTTTCGGCCTGCGCCTCGCTCGCACGGCGAGCTGCCTGCCATCCTTCGTCGCCCGGAGACTCGAAGGAGGCGGCCACCTGCGACCGATCCGCGTTGGGGTCCGAGAGCCACGCCGACATCATTTCAGCGAAGATCGGCGTCGATCCCATCGCCGACTCCGACTCGGCCGCTGGCTGCAGCCTGGTCTGGAAGAACGAGGCCGTCTTCGCCGGGTTGGACCGGTAGCTGTGCTTACCGGGATCACGGCCGGACGTGGTGGACTGCTGCTCATCGCTCGCGGCGTGCTGGCCACCGCCACCCCGTTGCGGCAGAGCGACTCCCGGTGGCACGGGCTGACGCTGCGGCGCTTGGGCGCCCGGCTGCCGCTGCGGCAGGCCGGTCAACCCGCTCTCCCGCTGCGGCGGGCTCGTCGGCGCCGACGGACGCTGCGGCAGACCGCCCAGCGGCGATTCACGCTGCGGCAGACCACCCAGCGCCGACTCACGCTGGTGCAGACCACCGGACGACTCACGCTGGTGCAGACCACCGGACGCCGATTCACGCTGGGGCAGACCGCTGGCGGCCGAATCCCGTCGCGGCAGGCCGTTGACCGAGGGCAGCGCACCGGAGCTCGGCTCCCGCTGTGGCAGCCCGTTGCCGGATTCGCGTTGCGGCAGACTGTGCGCGGCGGCATCGCGCTGCGGCAAACCGCCGGGCGTCGCGTCGCGCTGCGGTAGGTTCGGCGCGGGCTGCCGGGGCGGTAGGCCGGTGGCGCCCGGGTCACGCTGGGGCAAACCGCCCAGCGCCGACTCACGCTGCGGCGCACCGTTCGACCCCGGCTGGCGCTGCGGCAAGCCGGTGGCGCCCGGCTCGCGCGGCGGCAGACTCGTGGCGCCCGGCTCGCGCT
>NZ_BAGF01000017.1 GCF_000308755.1 Nocardia pneumoniae NBRC 100136 | reverse complement strand
GCGCTGAGATGGACGCCCTGGTCGCGTCGGCGACCCAGAAGCTGGAGGCGCTGGAGGCGGCGCTGTACGGGCTTAAGCAGGTGCGTGGTCGGTTCACCAGCGAAGACGGTGCGGTGAGCGTCGAGGTGAACAGCGATGGCGCGCTAGTGGGTCTGACGCTGGCGGAATCGGTCACGTCGCTGCCGCCCGCCGAGGTCGGACAGTTGATCGTCTGGGCGTGCCGGCAGGCCGCCGAGGACGCCGGCGCACAGCGGTCCAAGGTCGTTGCGACACTGAACGAGTCGTTCGTACCGGCCGGGCAGCCGCCCGGAGCGGCGAATGGGGGCGGGCCGGATAGTGCCTGACGCGGAAGGTCGATAGGCTTCCGCACATGGCTTCTGGAGACATCGTCCCGATCGAGCTCGGCCTGACCGACGGCGATCTCGTCACCCTGTGGGCACCGCGCTGGCGAGACGGTGACGACGAGTGGGAGGCGTTCCTCGGGCACGAGGACGCCCTCTACGGTTTCGAGTCCGTTGCGGAGCTGGCCGCGTTCATCCGCACCAACTCCGACAACGACCTCGTCGACCATCCGGCATGGAAGGTCGTCGCGGGTCTGTCGGCCGTCGAACTGGAGCCGGAGGAGAACTTCACCTTCGATCTGGTCGCGGTGCCCGAGCTGGCCGCGGGCGAGCCCGACGTGGACACCGTCGCCGAGTTGGAGGACACCCTCGGCATGGTGCGCAACATCGGCGAGGTCTGCGAACTGGAGACGGTGACCAAGTTCTTCGGATCGCATCCGGTGCTCGGCGCGCTGCCCGGTGGGGTGAGCGCGTTCGTCGGCCGCGACGGCGAGGAGCTGTGGGACCAGATCGGCGCGGCCATCGCCAAGGGCTGGGACGACGTCTTGGACGCCATCGACTCCGTCGTGCAGACCCCCGAGGTCGACGCCGAGGCGGTCGCGGTGGCCGAGGCCGAGCTGCTGGCCGCCGAGGAGAACGTGGTCGACGCCGACGACGCGGCCGACAGCGACGAGGAGGAGTTCGAGCCCGTCGACCTCGACGACGAGGAAGAGGACGACGAGGAGGAGGACGAGTCGTTCTGGCACGAGGTCGGCATCGACCCGATCAAGATTGTCACCTCCGAGGGCAGCTTCTTCACGCTGCGCTGCTACCTGGACGACGAACCGATCTTCCTCGGCGCCAAGGGCGCGATCACGGTGTTCGGCTCCGAGCGCGCGCTGGCCCGGTACCTCGCCGACGACCACGAGCACGACCTGGCCCGGGTGAGCACCTTCGCCGACGTGCAGACCGCGGCGGTGGACGGCTCGCTGGAGGTCGAGGTCACCGACGAGAACGTGTACGTGCTGCCCGGCCTGTCCGAAGACTTGGCGGAGGGTCCGGAGGCGGTCGACATCGAACAGCTCGACTTGGCGGTCGAGCTGTTCACCGACGCCGCCGACTACGCCGACGACGACACCGTCGAGCGGGCGCTCGCGCAATCGACCCCGCTCGGCTGGTACGTCTCCTACCTGCTGAATCCCGATCCGACCCGGTTGGCGCCCAACCCGCCGTTCACCGCCGAGGCGCAGGCGTGGCGGGAGCTGGAACGCAACCTGGAGTCCCGGCTCGACAAGCAGTAACTAGGTCAACCGGATCCAGACCTGCTCGGCCTGGCCGAGCAGGCGTCGGTCGCCGCCGTAGACGGCGGTCGAGGCGAAGCATTTGCGGCCCTGCGCGCCGTGGTACTGGCCCACGACGACGCAGTGCTCACCGACCTCGGGCAGGTCGTGCACGGTGGCGGTCATCGAGCCGAGCAGGGCGGGACGGTCGAGCATGCCGGGCAGCGACCAGCCGCCGGGGCAGTCCAGCGCGGCCCAGATCAGCGGCGGCTCCAGCGGCACGGTGTCGTCGGGTACCCACGACGCGGCTACCCGGTCCTCATCCACCCGGCCGGGTTCGATGCGCAGCCCATCCGCGCGACCGCGGCCGCAGACGAAGCAGGACGCGAACATCTCGATGCTCGTATAGGTGTCCGAGGCCGCGACCGCTTCGGCGAACGGAACCGGACGCGGCGCGTCCCGCTCGAGTTCGCCGCTGATCGACTCCGCGATGAGCGTGTCACCGTCGAAGAGCCGTCCGCCGCGCACGTCGAGCGGCGTCTCCAGCGGTGGCGGGCTGCGCAGGATCACGGTCACGGTCGCCTCGTCGCGCTGCCCGGCGAGCAAACCGGCCACGTAGCCACCGTTGCCGGAGTCGGGCGGACCGTTGAACCGGCGGGGGATGCGCAATGTCGCCACGGTTCCCACGCTAGCGAACCGGTCGTCGACCTCCCGGAGGAGCTCCGCATCGATTCGATCGCATTCGTGTGCGACGGAGCCCGGCGCGTCGGCATCCCCGCCGAGAACCACGAGTCTTCGCTGCCCTGCTACCTCCATCGCCTCGACGTCACCGTGCAGCGCGGCGCGCTCGGCGTCGGCCTCGGCGATCGCGGCGGCCCTGGCCTCGCGGCGCCGCCGTTGTGCGCCTCGCGGGAGCGGGCCGCCCCCGAACGGCGGAACCGGCGCTGTTCGGGGGCGACGATCAGCCACGAAGCCGGTGCAACACCTGGCCGTGGAGCAAGCCGTTGGGCGTTTGCGGACCATGGAGGAACCCGCCGCGATCCGCAACCTGGAGACCGAGCTCGTTGGGGCGGCGGCCTAGCCGATCAGCACCGCGTATCCGGGCTTGATGATGTCGTCTATGATCCGCAGCCGCTCGGGGAACGGGATGAACGCCGATTTCATGGCGTTGATGGTGAACCGTTCCAGATCGCTCCAGCCGTAACCGAAGGTCTCGACCAGCTTGAGCATCTCCTCGCTCATGCTGGTGTCGCTCATCAGCCGGTTGTCGGTGTTGACCGTGACGCGGAAGCGCAGCCGGGCCAGCAGGTCGAAGGGGTGCTTGTCCAGCGAGGGCACGGCGCCGGTCTGCACGTTCGACGAGGGACACAGCTCCAGCGGAATGCGCATGTCCCGGACGTAGTTGGCGACCGGCCCGAGCCGCGCGTCCTCGATCGCGCCGGGCACGCTGATGTCGTCGGTGATCCGGACGCCGTGACCGAGCCGGTCGCAGCCGCAGAACGCCAGCGCCTCGTGGATGGACGGCAGACCGAACGCCTCCCCCGCGTGGATGGTGAAATGCGCGCTGTTGGCGCGCATGTATTCGAACGCGTCGAGATGCCTGCTCGGCGGGAAGCCCGCCTCCGCGCCCGCGATGTCGAAACCGCCGACGCCGCGATCGCGGAAGCGCACCGCGAGCTCGGCGATCTCCCGCGAGCGCGCGGCATGCCGCATCGCGGTGAGCAGGCAGGTCACCACGATGGTGTGGCCCTGCTCGGCGGCGGCCGCCTCGCCCTCCCGGAAACCGGCGAGGGTGTGTTCGACCACCTCGTCCAGGGTGAGCCCGCGCTCCAAGTGCTGTTCGGGGGCGAAGCGCACCTCCGCGTACACCACGCCGTCGGCGGCCAGGTCCTCGGCGCATTCGCGGGCGACCCGGCGCAGGCCCTCGGGGGTCTGCATCACGGCGACCGTGTGGTCGAAGGTCTCCAGGTAACGTTCCAGCGACCCGCTGTCGGCCGCGTCCCGGAACCAGGCCGCGAGCGACGCCTCATCGGTGGCCGGTAGGTCGTCGTAACCGCTGTGCGCGGCCAGCTCGAGCACCGTGGCGGGCCGTAGACCACCGTCGAGGTGATCGTGCAGCAGCGCTTTCGGCGCCTGGCGGATCGAGGCAAGGGTCAGAGGCATCGGTCCAGTCATGTATCGACGGTAGCCGCAGCACGCCGAAACGGCAGCCGACTTCGGCCGTGGCAACCATCTCGTTGCGCACCGGATGCGGGCCGGTCCACAACGCGACACCAGCCGGACCGACACCGCGCCCGTGCCCCTGCGGGATGGCACCCACTCCCGACGCCATCGGCTCGGCAGTTGCCACCCCGCAAATGGGGTCCTGCGCCTTCCGCGATCAGCCGGATCGAACCACGCACGGCGGCTGCGGCGGCATCAACGCGAACGGGCGCACGTCCGTGCGCCGACGGACCCGAGCGGTTGCTTACTCGGCGTCCCATCGTGCAACGAAGCTGGGCGTCGGCGCGGCTGAGGCAGCCACAGACCCCTCAGTACCTCAGGCAACGATGCGATCGAAGATCAATTTCGCGGGTGTGAACACGGGCGCGGTGTCGATGGTGACGGACTCGCGCAGGGCCGCAGCGGCACCCGCGAAGGCCTCCGGCGTGTCGGTGTGCATCGTGAGCAGCGGCTGTCCCGCGGTGACCGTGTCGCCCGGTTTGGCGTGCATTTCGACCCCGGCGCCGAACTGCACCGGATCGCCCTGACGAGCGCGGCCCGCGCCCAACCGCCAGGCGGCGATGCCGACGCCCATCGCGTCGAGCCTGGTCAGCACGCCGTCGGCGTCGGCGCGGATGGTCTCGGTGTGCGCGGCGACGGGCAGCGGCGCGTCCGGGTCGCCACCCTGGGCGCGGATCATCGCGCGCCACTGGTCCATCGCCCGGCCGTCGGCCAGCACGTCGGCGGGGTCGACGTCGAGCCCGGCCAGCGCGACCATCTCGCGGGCCAGCGTGAGGGTCAGTTCCACCACGTCGGCGGGTCCGCCGCCCGCGAGCACCTCCACCGATTCCGCGACCTCCATGGCATTGCCCGCGGTGCGGCCGAGCGGGGTGTCCATGGCGGTGAGCAGCGCCACCGTCCGCACGCCCGCGTCGGCGCCCAGCGCGACCATGGCGCTGGCCAGTTCGCGCGCCCCCTCGAGTGTCTTCAGGAAGGCGCCGGAGCCGACCTTGACGTCCAGCACCAGCGCCGCGGTGCCCTCGGCGATCTTCTTGCTCATGATCGAGCTGGCGATCAGCGGGATCGATTCGACGGTGCCGGTGACGTCGCGCAGCGCGTAGAGCCGTTTGTCCGCGGGCGCGAGGTCCGCGCCCGCCGCGCACACCACCGCGCCGACGCCGGGATCGGCCAGAAGCTCGCGCATGCGCGACACCGGCACGTCCGCCCGCCAGCCGGGGATGGATTCCAGCTTGTCCAGGGTGCCTCCGGTGTGGCCGAGCCCGCGCCCGGACAGCTGCGGCACCGCCGCGCCGCACGCGGCCACCAGCGGCGCCAACGGCAGCGTGATCTTGTCGCCGACCCCGCCGGTCGAGTGCTTGTCCACGGTCGGTCGCGGCAGGTCGGTGAGGTCCATGCGCTGTCCGGAGGCGATCATCGCGGCGGTCCACCTGGCCGTCTCGCGCCGCGTCATCCCGCGCCAGACAATCGCCATGGCCAGCGCCGACATCTGCTCGTCGGCCACCGCGCCGCGGGTGAACCCGTCGATCACCCAGTCGATCTGCGCGTCGGACAGTTCCCCGCCGTCGCGCTTGGTCCTGATGATCGAAACCGCGTCCAGTGCCGTCACATCGTCAGTCTGGCATGCGCGGCTCGCACCGCTGTTCCTGTCGGTGGCATGCGCCGGTCTCGCGCATCATGCGTTCGAGGTGGGGTGGACCTGACCGGCGTCCAGGTCGTCGGGGCCGAAGGCATCCGGGAGGAGCCTGCGCAGCGGAACCGCTCCCGCCTTGTGATCGACCAACAGGTCGGCTCCGCCGTGCTCGTAGAGCAATTGGCGGCAGCGCCCGCAGGGCATCAGGATTTCGCCGCGAGAATCGGTCACCGAGACCGCCAGAAGCCGACCCCCGCCCCCCGAAATCAAGTTACCGATGAGTACACATTCGGCGCACAGGGCCAAACCATATGAGACATTCTCCACATTGCAACCGCTCACAATTCGGCCATCGGAACTGAGAGCCGCCGCGCCGACCGGAAACCGCGAGTAGGGTGCATAGGCATTCCGCATAACTTGAATCGCATTGTCGCGCAACAGATTCCAGTCGATTTCCGACATGGCGAACCCCTCTCGAACCGAGCCGAAGATGGCCGCGCGAGGGCCAGGACAGAACCCCGCGCATGTCGAGAAAGGTAAACCTAACCCGATCGTTTGTCGCGCAACGCACGGCACGCCGAATTAGTTCCGGGATTGCCGGGGGATTAGAGTCCAGAACAGATCGGTTCAGGTTCCCCGCGACGGGCCGGAGTACAGCCACCTGGGCATTCGCCCCCAACGCCGCCGGCGTCGGACCTGCAACCGGGTCCATCAACGACGTTGGAGGCACCGCACTCTATGACCACGATTGAAGCTCCGGCCCAGCCGAAGCGGAAGACGCTGTACCGAGGCGACCCCGGAATGTGGTCGTGGGCGCTGCACCGGATCACCGGCGTCACCATCTTCTTCTTCCTCTTCGTCCACGTGCTGGACACCGCCCTGGTGCGCGTCAGCCCGGAGACCTACAACGAGGCGATCGAGACCTACAAGACGCCCATCGTCGCGTTGATGGAGATGGGCCTGGTCGCGGTCGTGCTGTTCCACGCGCTCAACGGCGTCCGCGTGATCCTGGTCGACTTCTGGTCCAAGGGCCCGAAGTACCAGCGCCTGATGCTCTGGATCGTCCTCGCGGCGTGGTTCCTGCTGGCGGTTCCCGCGATCGGGCGCCAGTTCTTCTACCTGTTCACGGAGCACTGACAATGACCGCACCCGTTCTCGGCAAGTCGTACGACCGCCCGGCCAGCCTGGATCTGCCCCGCTCGCCGCGTGCCCGCTCGACGAACAACTTCGAGAAGTACGCCTGGCTGTTCATGCGCTTCTCCGGCCTGCTGCTGATCGTGCTGGTGCTCGGGCACATGGCGATCATGCTGCTGCTCGACGGCGGCGTGAAGCGGCTCAACTTCGCCTTCGTCGCCGGTCGCTGGTCCAGCCCGTTCTGGCAGTTCTGGGACCTGACCATGCTGTGGCTGGCCCAGCTGCACGGCGGCAACGGTCTGCGCACCGTCATCGACGACTACTCCCGCAAGGACTCGACCCGGTTCTGGCTCAAGACCCTGCTGGCCATCTCGATGATCCTGATCATGGGCGTGGGCACCTACGTCATCTTCACCTTCGACCCCAACATCAGTTAGGAACAGGCCCCCTCGATGAGTGAATCTCGACCGATTCAGGAGCACCGCTACGACGTCGTGATCGTCGGCGCGGGTGGCGCGGGTATGCGCGCCGCGATCGAGGCCGGCCCGCGTGTTCGGACGGCGGTGCTGACCAAGCTGTACCCGACCCGCAGCCACACCGGCGCGGCGCAGGGCGGCATGTGCGCCGCGCTGGCCAACGTCGAAGAGGACAACTGGGAGTGGCACACCTTCGACACCGTCAAGGGTGGTGACTACCTGGTCGACCAGGACGCCGCGGAGATCATGGCCAAGGAGGCCATCGACGCGGTGCTCGACCTGGAGAAGATGGGCCTGCCGTTCAACCGCACGCCCGAAGGCAAGATCGACCAGCGGCGCTTCGGCGGCCACACCCGCGATCACGGCAAGGCTCCGGTCCGCCGCGCGTGCTACGCCGCCGACCGCACCGGCCACATGATCCTGCAGACGCTGTACCAGAACTGCGTCAAGCACGACGTGGAGTTCTTCAACGAGTTCTACGTGCTGGACCTGGTGCTCACCGAGACCGATCGCGGTCCGGTCGCCACCGGCGTGGTCGCCTACGAGCTGGCCACCGGCGACCTGCACGTCTTCCACGCGAAGTCGATCGTGTTCGCCACCGGCGGCTCCGGCCGGATGTACAAGACCACCTCGAACGCGCACACGCTGACCGGCGACGGCATGGCGATCGTGTTCCGCAAGGGTCTGCCGCTGGAGGACATGGAGTTCCACCAGTTCCACCCGACAGGTCTGGCCGGGCTCGGCATCCTGATCTCCGAGGCCGTCCGCGGTGAAGGCGGCATCCTGCGCAACGCCGACGGCGAACGCTTCATGGAGCGCTACGCGCCCACCATCAAGGACCTCGCGCCGCGCGACATCGTCGCCCGCTCGATGGTGCTCGAGGTGCTGGAGGGCCGCGGCGCCGGACCGAACAAGGACTACGTCTACATCGACGTGACCCACCTCGGCGAGGACGTGCTCGAGGAGAAGCTGCCCGACATCACCGAGTTCTCCCGCACCTACCTCGGCGTTGACCCGGTGAAGGAACTGGTGCCGGTGTTCCCGACCTGTCACTACGTGATGGGCGGCATCCCGACCCGCATCCGCGGTGAGGTGCTGCGGAACAACACCGACGTGGTCCCGGGCCTGTACGCCGCGGGCGAGTGCGCGTGCGTCTCGGTGCACGGCGCCAACCGGCTCGGCACCAACTCGCTGCTGGACATCAACGTGTTCGGCCGCCGCGCCGGTATCGCCGCCGCGGAGTACGCGCAGCGCAGCGAGTTCGTCGAGATGCCGGAGAACCCGGCGCAGATGGTGCAGGACTGGCTGGCCCAGCTGCTGAGCGAGCACGGCGACGAGCGGGTGGCCGACATCCGCACCGAGCTGCAGCGGTCGATGGACAACAACGCCTCGGTGTTCCGCACCGAGGACACGCTCAAGCAGGCGCTCACCGATATCCACGCGCTCAAGGAGCGGTACGCGCGGATCAGCGTGCAGGACAAGGGCAAGCGCTACAACAGCGACCTGCTCGAGGCCGTGGAGCTCGGCTTCCTGCTCGAGCTCGCCGAGGTCACCGTGGTCGGCGCGCTCAACCGCAAGGAATCGCGCGGCGGCCACGCCCGCGAGGACTACCCGGACCGCGACGACGTGAACTTCATGCGGCACACGATGGCCTACAAGGAAGGCTCGGATCTCCTCTCGGACATCCGCCTGGACTTCAAGCCGGTGGTGCAGACCCGTTACGAGCCGATGGAGCGTAAGTACTGATGACTGCTGTTGCCGAAGCACCCTCTTCGCAGAAGCCCGCTCCGGTCCCGGAGGGCTCGGTGATGATCACCGTCAAGGTGGCCCGGTTCAACCCGGAGGACGACAAGGGCGCGCACTGGGAGTCCTTCCAGGTGCCGGTCCTGCCGACCGACCGCTTCCTGAACGTGCTGATCTACATCAAGTCCTACCTGGACGGCACACTCACCTTCCGCCGCTCCTGCGCGCACGGCGTCTGCGGTTCGGACGCCATGCGGATCAACGGTGTCAACCGGCTGGCCTGCAAGGTGCTGATGAAGGACATGCTGCCCAAGGGCGGCAAGTCGATCACCGTCACCGTCGAGCCGATCCGCGGCCTGCCCGTGGAGAAGGACCTCGTGGTGGACATGGAGCCGTTCTTCGACGCGTTCCGCGCGGTGAAGCCCTACCTGATCACCACAGGTAACGAGCCCACCCGCGAGCGCATCCAGAGCCAGGCCGACCGCGCCCGGTTCGACGACACCACCAAGTGCATCCTGTGCGCCTGCTGCACCACCTCCTGCCCCGTGTACTGGAGCGACGGCAGCTACTTCGGCCCGGCCGCGATCGTGAACGCCCACCGCTTCATCTTCGACAGCCGCGACGAAGGCGCCCGCGAACGCCTCGACATCCTCAACGACGTCGAAGGCGTCTGGCGCTGCCGCACCACCTTCAACTGCACCGACGCCTGCCCCCGCGGCATCGAAGTCACCAAGGCCATCCAAGAAGTCAAACGAGCCCTGCTCTTCACCCGCTGACCCAGGCACCGAACGACGAAGGCCGCCCGATCTTTTCGATCGAGGCGGCCTTCGCCATTCCGTCACCGCATCGGATACCCCGGGGCGCTGGCCCATTTCTCGCCTGCGATCACGACGTGGTCGAGGAAGCGGAGGCCTACGGTGTGGGCGGCTTCGGTGAGGATGGTGGTGGCGTGGCGGTCGTCGGGGCTGGGCGTGGGGTCGCCGGAGGGGTGGTTGTGGACAACGGCGAAGGCGCGGCCGTCGTGGCGCAGGACGGTGTTCAGGATTTCCCGGACCGGGACTGCGACCTGGTCGACGGCGCCTTCGGCGACGAACACCTTGTGGCGCAAACGGTTCCGCGTGTCGCATACCAGCACGAGCAGGCGCTCCACGCGGATGCCGGTGAACTGCGGACGGGCCGCTGCGGCCACGTCTGCGGCGCTGGTCAGCCGGAACGAGGAGTCCGTGCCGCCGCGTGCGCGGGCCCCGAGGTGGAACGCGGCGATGATCGCGGCCGCCTTCGCCACACCGATCCCGGCCCGCCGCGACAACTCCTCCGGACGCGCGGACGCCAACCCGGGCAGCCCGTCGTGCTCGACCAGCAATTCCGCGGCCAGATCCAGCGCGCTCGCGCCGCGCCTGCCGTGCCGCAGCAGCAGCGCGAGCAATTCCGCGTCGCTGAGCGCCTGCGGTCCGAGCGCCAGCAACCGCTCGCGCGGCCGCTGCGCGACGGGCACATCGACAAGAGAGACCGCCATGACTCTACCTCTCGGTCCGGCCAACAGTGCCCGGGATTCTGCCAGCCACCACCGACACCTCGCGCGGAACCGATGTCCAGCGGCATGCGCCAGAGCAGGACAACCCATATGCTGGGAGGCGGTTCGGTAGCCAAGTCGGTCCGTGAGCTGGGAGTTGATGGGCGATGTGGTACCTGAAGGCGCAATGGCATCACGACTTCGACGACGAGCCGGTGGAGATGTTGAGCGAGATCGCCGACGACGGCTTCGAGGTGCGCAAGGTCGAGATCTTCTCCGACGGCCACATGGATTGGGCCGATGCCGGTCGCGGCACCGGCACGACCGCGATCAGCCAGATGCCGATTCCCACGGTGGACGAGATCGACGCCCAGGTGGAATATTCCGCCGTCGAGGTCGATTCTCGCGAGTTCGAGACCGTCTGGCTGCGCGCCCTCGAGGAGACCGGTCCCGGCAAGCGTTAGAGTGCTCCGGACCGGCGCGCGCTCAGGCCGGGCCCCTAGCGCTCGGCAGCCGCGGCCTCTGGCTCGGGCAGGGCGAAGAGTGCCTTCGCGGCGAGCTTCTCCAGGTGATGCAACTGCCGCTCGTGCACGACGATTCGGCGCAGGGCCTCGTTGATGGTGGCATCACTCGTCGCCGTGCCCATGATGGCGGCGGCCGCGGCGAGTAAATTCTGGTCGAGATCGATCCGCACGGATTTCATGCGTCCTCCTTCGTACATTCGCCATCTTGCGGCATGACGCCCGCTCATGTCTGGCAAATCGCCAACTCGGGGTTTCCGTAGTACCCTACGGGGGTACAGTGCCAGTCATGGAACACAGGCACGACCCCTCCTCCGACCACGCCTCGCACGCACACGCGACGCACACCGCCGAGCAGCACACCACGGAACACCTCTCGGCTACCTGGCGCATGGCGGTCATGGCGACATTGCACTGCCTCACCGGCTGTGCTATCGGCGAGATACTCGGCATGGTGATCGGCACCGCGCTGGGCTGGAACAACGCCGCGACCGTGGTCCTGGCGATCGTGCTGGCGTTCCTGTTCGGTTACGCCTTCACCATGCGCGGCGTGCTGCGCGCCGGACTGCCACTGGCCGCGGCCGTGAGCACCGCCCTCGCCGCCGACACCGTGTCGATCACCGTCATGGAGATCGTGGACAACGCGGTGATCCTCGCCGTCCCCGGCGCGATGGACGCCCACCTGGACAGCGCGCTGTTCTGGGTCACCCTGGCCTTCTCCTTCGCGGTGGCGTTCGCGGTGACCACCCCGGTGAACAAATGGATGATCGGACGCGGCAGGGGCCACGCGGTGGTGCATTCGCTGCACGGAGGGCACTGATCAGCACGCGGCGCAGCGTTTACTGCCGACATCGCCAGGAAGAATCCCGTCCAACTGGACAATTTGCCCAGCTGGACGGGCTTTTGTTGTCGACTGCGGCCAGCGGTGCTTGCATCGAAGTATGTTCAACGAGGCTCAGCTGTACTCGCCGGTCACCCGCACCGGCGACGACGTGACAGTGCACCTGAGCGACGAGCACCCCGGCGTGCACGATCCCGAGTACCGGGCCCGGCGCAACGCCATCGCCGCGCTGGCACTGGACTACGCGCCGGGAAAGCCGCTCCCCCACATCGACTACACCGACGAGGAACAGCAGGTCTGGCGGATCGTGTCGGCCGAACTAGCCCGCAAACATCGCACCTACGCCAGCGCGGAGGTGCTCGCGGCGGCCGAGGCGCTCGCCCTGCCGACCGATCACATCCCGCAGCTGGACGAGGTGTCCGCGGCACTCGCACCGCTGACCGGGTTCCGCTACGTCCCGGCCGCGGGCCTGGTGCCGCTGCGCGAGTTCTTCGGCTCCTTCGCCGACCGGATCTTCCATTCCACCCAGTACATCCGGCATCACTCCGCGCCGCTGTACACGCCGGAGCCGGACGCCATCCACGAGATCATCGGGCACGCCAACCAGATCGCCAGCCCGCGCTTCGCGGCTATCTACGCCGAGGTCGGCGCGGCGGTCGCCAGGCTGAGCACCGAGCACGCGTTGAAGTTCCTCGCCGACGTCTTCTGGTTCTCGATGGAATTCGGCGTCGTCCGGGAACAGGGTGAGGTCCGGTGCTATGGCGCGGGCCTGCTGTCGTCCTACGGCGAGATCGAGGAGTTCCGGCACGCCGAGCTGCGCCCGCTCGACATCGCTCAGATGGGTACCGCGGTCTACGACATCACCCACTACCAGCCGATTCTCTACTGCGCGGAATCGATCGCCGAGATCGAGGACGTGATCGGCGGCTTCTTCGCGACCATGGACGACGACACACCCGATCGATTGCGACACGCCAGCCCCGCCGGGGCGTAGAACCTGCGGCACACGAGCCGGGCCGGGTCGAAGCCGTCAGGCCTGCGGCCCGAGCGGCATGCCCGCGTCCAGGAAGTCCAATGTGCGGGTGATGTTCTCGATGTTCAACGGCGTGACCGTCGCCATGGCCAGGGCCGCGCCCGCCATCGCGCCGGCCGCCACCCGCACCTCGAAATCGTCGGCGGGCCTGCCGACGTGATCGGCCAGCAAGCTCGCGAGGAGATCGATGCTGCGGATGATCTCCCAGCCGATGGCCGACCGCAGCTCCGGCACGTGATAGAGCAGCGCTTGCCGTTCCTGCTCGAACGCCAGATCGGCGGCGGGCAGACCGGCGAAGACCTCGAGCACCGCGTTGCGCAAGGCGGTGAACGGCGAGATGTCGCGCGGCTGCCGTCGCAGCGACTCGATCATCAGCGGATCGAGGTCGTCGGCGAGCACCAGCTGTTCCTTGGTCGGGAAGTAGCGGAAGAAGGTGCTCGGCGAGACGTCGGCGGCCGCGGCGATCTGCTCGATCGTCGTCTCGTTGTAGCCCTGCTCGCGGAACAGCCGGAACGCCTCCATGCGAATCGTCCGGCGGGTCCGTTCCTTCTTCCGCTCGCGCAGACCCTGCGCCGTCCCGTTCGCGGGTAGCTCAACCGACATGAATCGATTCTGCCGCACCCGGCTCCGGCGCCTGACCGGCTTGCCGAGTGCGCACGAACGCCACGGCCAGCGCCCCCGCCAGCAGGCACAATGCGGCGCAAGCCCACAGCATCGCGCTCATGCCGCCGACGAACGCGCTCTGCACGTGGTGCAGCATCGCCGGATCGCCCGACTTATGCGCTACCGCGACTCCCGCGTTGACACCGTCGGAAATCGGGTCGCGATTCAGTGCGCCGAGTTCCGAACGGTAGCGAGTGGACAGCACCGTACCCAGCACCGCGACGCCGATGGTGCCCGCGGCTTGGCGCAGCGCCTGCAGCAGCGCGGAGCCCGACCCGGAGCGCTCCGCGGTCAGCTCGCCCATCGCCACGCCCATGGCCGCGGGCATCACCAGGCCCATGCCGGCGCCGAGCAGCGTCAGCCACACCGCGGTGAAGCCGTAGCCGCTGTCCACGGTGGTCAGCGCGCCGAGCGCCAGCGAGCCGCCGAGCAACGCGAAACCGGCGGAGATCACCACGCGGATGCCCAGTTTCGGCAGGACCCGGTCGACCAGCCTGCTGCCGACCAGCAACCCGCCGATCAGCGGAAGCAACCGCAGCCCGCTGCCGAGCGCATCCACGCCGAGCACCGCCTGGAAGTACTGCGGCACGGTGAAGAACATGCCGAACATGGCGAAGTTCACCACGATGGAAAACGCCGTGCCCCAGCGGAATCCGTCGGCGGCGAACAAGCCGAGATCGACCAGCGGATAGACGGTTCTGCGCTGCCAGGCCAGGAAAGCGCCGAGCAGCAGCACACCGCCCGCGACGATCGCCCAGGCGGGGCCGTCGCCCCAGCCCTCCTCGCCGATCCGGATGAAGCCGTAGGTGAGCCCCAGCATGCCAGCGGCCGACAGCACGATGCCGGGCAGATCCATGCGGAAGCTGTGCGGACTGCGCGATTCCGGCACCAGCGCCGCGACGGCGAGCGCGCCGATCACCACCATCGGCACATTGATCAGGAACACCGAACCCCACCAGAAGTTGCGCAGCAACCATCCGCCCACGATCGGGCCGAGCGGAAGCCCGATCGCCGTCGAGGTGATCCAGATGGTCAGCGCACGCTGCCGTTCCGCTTGGTCGGGAAACATGTCGGGCAACACCGACATCGACAGCGGAATCATCGCCGCCGCCGCGATCCCGAGCACGACGCGCGCCGCGATGAGCTGCCCGGGCGAGGTGGCCACGGCGCACGCGATCGACGCGATCCCGAACAGCACCAGCGCGGCCAGCAGGAACTTCTTGCGACCGTAGCGGTCGCCGAGCGCGCCCGCGGGCAGCATCACCGCGGCCAGCGCCAGCGTGTACGCACTGCTGAACCATTGCAGCGCGGCGGTATTCGCGTTCAGGTCGACGGCCAGCGTGGGCAGGGCCACGGTCAGCACGGTGACGTCGAGCCCGATGGTCAGCATCGCGACCGCCAGCGCGCCGAGTGCGAGCCAGCGGCGGCTCGAGTCGATCTTCATAACACCTCCAGAAAAGAAAGCTACATCTTTTTGATAGTAACTCTCAGTTGGGAGCAGGTGTCAATAATTGTCGGTCAGCGGGCGCCATATGTGCGGCTGACCGGCGGAACCCTCGCTAGGCTCACTGCCGATGAAGATCACGGAGTTCCGTCGCCGCGCCGGGTTCTACGCGGGCGCCGTGCTGGCCGTCGTGGCGATCGGGGCGACGGCCGTGCCCTCGCTCGCCGCGCCGACCACCAGCACGCCGTTCACCACGCCGAATACCGACGGCTGCCCACAGAAGACGCTGCCGCCCCCGCCGATCGATGCGTCCGAGGTGCCCGAGCCAGGGCAGCCGACACCGGCTCCCCTGCCGATCCCGTCGCCTCCGATCGGCGGCGCCCGGCTCGGCGAGTGCGGAGTCGTGTTACCGAGATCCGGCCCGTCCGCGCCGCAGGACATTTCGGCGACGGCCTGGCTGGTGGCGGATCTGGACACCGGCGAGGTGATCGCGGCGAAGGACCCGCACGGGCGGTATCGGCCCGCCAGCACGATCAAGGTGCTGCTCGCCACGCTGGCGCTGCGGACACTGGATCTGAACAAGGTGGTGGTCGGGACCCGCGCCGACGCCGATGTGGACGGCACCAGGGTCGGCATCGGTCCCGGCGGTCGCTACACCAACCGCCAGCTCATGCAGGCGCTGATCATGGCCTCCGGCAACGACGCGGCGCACGCCATCGCCGCGCAACTGGGCGGCAACGAGGCCACCGTCGCGAAGATGAACGAGCTGGCGAAATCGTTGCGCGCCATGGACACTCGCGCCGCCACACCGTCCGGCCTGGACGGCCCCGGCATGAGCATCTCGGCTTACGACCTGGCCGTGCTGTTCCGCGAAGCCATGACCATCCCGCTGTTCGCCGAGCTGATCCACACCGAGCAGGCCGATTTCCCCGGTTACCCGGCCGACCCCCAGGTTCCCGGCGATACCGACCGACCCGGGTATCCGATCGGCAACGACAACCAGCTGCTCTACAACTACGAGGGCGCCCTCGGCGGCAAGACCGGCTTCACCGACGACGCGCGCCAGACGTTCGTCGCCGCCGCCCAGCGCGACGGCCGCAGACTCGTCGTCACCCTGCTGCAGGCCGAGGTGCGGCCGTTGCGCCCGTGGGAGCAGGCGGCCAGGCTGCTCGACTACGGCTTCGCGCTGCCCAGCGGGGCGTCGGTCGGCAACCTGCCCGGCGCGGTGGTACCCCAGAGAAACGCGGTACCCCAGCGTGAACAGAGCGAAGTCGCCCTTGCCGCGCCACCCGCGTCGGGAACCCCTTCCGCCATGCCTCTTGCCGAAGAGCGCCGCGTCGATACCAGGACCGTACTCATCGCGGGCGGAGTCGTTCTGATGCTCGCCCTACTGGCCGGGGCACGCCGAGCCAATCGACGACGCTGATCAGCCCGGCGCGCAAGACAACTCGGCCCGCCTACCGGTCACCGACGGCCGGGAAACCGGCGCAATCCCGAAAGAGCAAGGGCCGCAAGGGCACCCGCGCCGAAGAAAGCGGCGCCCACCCCCACCGAGACATCGCGCGCGCTGGTTCGTGGCGCGATCACCGCGGGTGGAGGCGGGGGGATCTCGGCTTCCGGCTCGTTCTCGGCGGCGGTGGCGGCCCAGGCGGTGGCGAACAGGACGATGCGGTAGGTGACGTAGGTAAACACCATCAGACCGATGATCGAGCCGAACGTGGCGCCCGCCGGGCTGCTCAGCACCGATCGCAGGTAGATCGAGGCGACGATCTTGAACACCTCGAACGCCAGCGCGGCCAGCGCCGCCGCCTTGGCCGCGCTGGCCAGCGTGACGGGTTCGCGCGGCAGCCTGGCGATGACCCAGGCGAACACCGCCCAGGAGGCCAGGAACCCGAGCAGCGTCGACAGCAGCGTCAGCACCACCCCGGCGCCGGGGAGATCGGCGAGACCGAGGTTGGTGAGCAGCCGCCTACCGAGGGCGCTGGACGCGAGCGCCGACAACCCCAGGGAGACCACGAAGGCGAGACCGAGACCGACCAGCGCGCCGAGATCGGAGAGCTTGGTCACCAGCCAGTTGCCGTCCGGGCTTTTCTGATCCCACTGCTCGGTGAGCGCGGCCCGCAGGTTCGCCATCCAGCCGAGGCCGGTGTAGACGCCGACGAGCAGACCGAGCGCGCCGACCGTGCGCCGCGACTCGACCGCCTTGTCGACCAGGTCGTTGACCTGATCGCCGAACGAGCCCGGGATGTTCTCGACGATGTTGGCTCGCAACTCGCCGAGCAGCTCCGGATTGCTGGACAGGACAACGCCCGCGACCGAGAACGCGATCATCAGCAGCGGAAACAGCGACAGCACAGTGAAGTACGTGATACCGGCCGCGTAATAGTCGCCCCGTTGTCGCTGATAGCGCCCCGCCGCGCGAACCAGATGATCCAGCCACGGCCTCGTCTGAATCCGCTGTTCGATCCCGGCTTTGATGTTGTCGATCACCTGCACACTGCGCCCCTTCGAACGAGAGACAGACCTCACACGAAGCCTAATGGGCGCAGCCGAGCGCAGGCCGAGGAAGCGCCTACCGACCCACCAAGCCGACCCGGTCGTATACCTGCGCGAGGGTGTTTCCGGCGATCTCCCGGGCACGCTCGGCTCCGGCGGCCAGGATGCGGTCGAGTTCGCCCTGGTCCGACAGGTACTCCTGCACCTTCGCCCGCAATGGCGTGACGAATTCCACCAGCGCGTCGGCGACCTCGGACTTGAGCTCGCCGTAGCCCTTGCCCTCGAAGTCCTTCTCCAGCGTGACGATCGGCGTCGCGGTCAGCGAACTCAGGATCACGAGCAGGTTGCTCACCCCCGGCTTGCGTTCGGGGTCGTAGCGGATCTCGCGTTCGGTGTCGGTGACCGCCGATTTCACCTTCTTCGCGGTGATCTTCGGGTCATCGAGCAGGTTGATCAGGCCCGCGTCGGTGGAAGCCGACTTGCTCATCTTCGCGGTCGGGTCCTGCAGGTCGTAGATCTTCGCCGTGCCCTTGACGATGTGCGCCTCCGGCACCACGAACGTCTTCTTGAACCGAGTGTTGAAGCGCTGGGCCAGGTTCCGGGTCAGCTCCAGATGCTGGCGCTGATCCTCGCCGACCGGAACCTGATGGGCGCGATAGAGCAGGATGTCGGCGGCCATCAGCACCGGGTAGGTGAACAGGCCGACGGTCGCGTTCTCCGCGCCCTGCTTCACCGACTTGTCCTTGAACTGGGTCATCCGGCTGGCCTCGCCGAAGCCGGTGATACAGCTGAGCACCCAGGCCAGCTCGGCGTGCTCGGGGACCTGGCTCTGCACGAACAGGGTGGACTTCTTCGGGTCGATGCCGAGCGCGAGCAGCTGCGCGGCGGCTGCCTTGGTGCGCGCCTTCAGCTCCTTGGGATCCTGCGGCACCGTGATCGCGTGCATGTTCGGGATGAAATACAGCGCGTCGTAGTCGTCCTGCATGGTCACCCAGTACTGCAGCGCGCCAAGATAGTTCCCGAGATGGAACGAGGAGCTGGTCGGCTGGATCCCGGACAGAACCCGCTGCTTGCGTTCGGCGGCCGGGGTGGGCGCAGGACTGGACATACCCCCGATCTTCGCATGCGGCTCAAGCCGAATTTCGCTGCACCCAGTTGCGCGGATCGATCCCGGGCATGCTCGGCCGCCCACTGCTGACCAGTTCGCGCTCCCGTTTGGAGAGCAACTTGTAGACCGGCGCGCTCGGCCCCGCCAGCGTGCCGCGCAGCACCGGCGGCACCAGCGGAACCGAGACGTGCGCGGTGCGGACCCCCCGCGACAGCGCCTGGTAGGCGACCTCCTCGGCCACACCCCAGCGCATCCCGTACATCCGCCGGATCCGCGGCGGCAGACTGCCCTGGACCAGCAGGTAGAACGCGGAGGTGACCTGGTGCAACGGCACACCCTGCGCGTAGGGCACCCGCTGACCGGCCAGGTAGGAGCCGACCAGCCGCGCCTCGTCGGTGAGGAACAGCTCGTCGGAGGCGAGGTAGCCGTCGAAGTAGGCGCGGAACTCCTGGTAGCTGCCCGGCGCCGCGTCCGCGGGCATGCCGAACAGCTCGGCCCAGCGCACGTAGTCCTGGTAGAGGCCCTCGCGCTCGCCGTCGGTCATGGTGCGCACCAGCAGGTCGTACATCACCTCGGCCGAGTCGACGGTGAACGCCATGGTCATGAACATCAGGTGTGGGTCGAGCGCGGAATACCGGGTGCCCGCCGGGTGCCGGGCGCCCGCGTCCTCCGGCAGCGCGCCGCGCACCTCGAGGTGCTTCTTCCTGGTGAACGCCAGCGCGCGGTCGGCCTCGGCCTTGCTGCCGAGGAACACCGCCTCGAACAGGTGCCCGGTCAGCGCGAGCCGGGTGTAGGGCGTCATCCGATGCTCGGTGTTCTCCGCGGTGCCGACGTAGAGCAGCGGATGCACCGCGCCGACGACCAGGGCGCGCAAGCCGTAGGTGAGCCCCACCGCGCGCTTGCTCATCACCCGCCGAATCATCGAGTGATCGCTGAAGTAGCCGGGCTCGGACATCGCCGCCTCCTCGTCGAGAGCATCTGGCAATAGCATCCACCAGAATTACAATTCTGGCAAGAGACTCTGCCAGAATTGGCCGGACGCGAACACAAGGCGGCGGCGAACCCGCGGCGCCGCAGGCGCTGCAAATAGACTCAGCTTGTGACTGCGCAACGAACGTACGGGGGGATTTCCGCACAGGAGCGCCGGGCGCAGCGGCGTGCGGCGTTGCTGGAGGCGGCGCTGGAGATCATCGGCACCGAGGGCCTGGAGAAACTGACCGTCTCGGGGCTGTGCGCGCGGGCCGGGTTGAACGAGCGGTACTACTACGAGAACTTCGACAGCCGCGATGCCGTACTCGCCGCCCTGATCGACACGATCGCCGAGGAACTGGCCGACGCCATCCTCGCGGCCGTGCGCGCCGCCCCGGACGGACCCGTCCGCCCGCCGGACACCCGCGCGACCGCGCACGCCGCGATCACCGCGGGCGTGCACCTGCTCACCGACGACCCACGCAAGGCGAAGGTCGCCCTGATCGCGGGCATGGCGACGCCGGAGCTGCGCGCCCGCACCACCGAAACAGTGCGCGTGTTCGCGCGGATGGTAGCCGCGGAGGGCATCGACTTCTACCGAATCAGCGCCGCCGCCCCGGACCCGGCGATCGACTTCCGCGCCATGTATCTGGTCGGGGGGCTGGTGCAGACGCTGACCGCCTGGCTCCACGGCGATCTGGACCTGACCCGCGACGAACTGATCGAGCACACCGTCGACGTGTTCGTCCTGCTCGGGGAGGATCTGGCCAGCAAGCTGCGGTGAGCGCCGGGCGTCACATGCGCAGCGCCACGTCCTGGAGGTCCGGCGCGTCACCTTGCAGGACGACCCGGAAGAGCACGTCGCGCCGCGACCAGTAGGCCGCGCAGTCGCGCATCGCCTCGGCGAACCAGTCGCGTTCGACCAGCTCGTCGGCGAGCAGCCCCGCCGAGTCGCGCACCACGGCAACGTATCCGGCCGCTTCGCCGATGAAGTCGTCCAGGTCGCGCAGGCATTCGTCGAACGCGTCCTTGTTCTCGCCGAAGTAGTACGGGAACTGGAACGCGGCGGCGAACTCGTCGAAAACCCGCGCCGTGGTCGGCATCTTCATGCCGCGTACCTCGCGCACCAGATACCCGGACGGCGCCCGGTCGCGCACCGCGCTGAACTCGGCGGCGTCGAGCGCGAGGGTTCCGAATGTGACGCCGGGCGGGGCGAGCGCGGGGCTGGGCGGTGCTTCGTCCGCGTCGGGACGGGCAAGGAACTGCGACAGCGTGACGGACTTTGTCATCAGCGCATCCTCGTGAAGGTCTTGTAGTGGTCGCCGGTGTACCAGGCCGAGCCGTCGCTGCCGGTGACGATGCGTTCGGCGTCGCGGGATCGGCCGGGCTGCTTCGGGTTGACGTCCCATTCCCGGTAGGTGATCGGCTTGCCCGCGGCGTCGGTGGCGGGCAGATCGCCGCCGCGGTTCATCCAGCGTTCGCCGCCCTTGGTGCCGGGGGCGTTCGCCGAGTCGGGCCAGCGGCCCGCGTCGATCTCCCGCAGCGTGGCGTAGGCGCGCTCCGGTACCCCGGCCGCCTGGGTGACCGGTGACGCGCTGTCCGCGCCGCGCGGTGCGGTGGCGGGCGCGGCCACGGTGGTGGTCGCACGGCCGACCGGGGTGGAGCTGGTGACTTCGGTGCCGCCGCGCAGGGCGAGCGCCGCGACGATCAGCGCGAGCGCGACCGCCCCGATGACACCGAGCCCGCGAATCACCTTCGGCGAGAGGTTCATCGATACTGCACCGTGACGGGCGCGTGGTCGGACCAGCGCTGATCGTAGGTGGCCGCGCGTTCCACGACCGCCGCTTTGGCGCGGGTGGCCAGGTCCCCTCGGGCCAAGTGGTAATCGATGCGCCACCCGCTGTCGTTGTCGAACGCGCGACCGCGGTAGGACCACCAGCTGTACGGGCCGTCCACGCCGGGATGCAGGCCGCGCACCACGTCGACGTAACCCGCGGCCAGCAGCTCATCGATCCAGGCGCGCTCCCGCGGCAGGAACCCGGCCGACTTCAGGTTGCCCTTCCAGTTCTTCAGATCGCGCTCGGTGTGCGCGATGTTCCAGTCTCCCGCCACCACGAAATCTCCGGTCCGCGCGGTCAGGTAGGCGCCGAGCTCGGCCATGAAGCGGTACTTCTCGTCCTGCCGCACGGTGCCCGCGTCGCCGGAGTGCACGTACACACTCGCCACCGTGATGTCGTCGAACTCGGCCTCCAGGTAGCGGCCCGCGGCCCCGAACTCACCGCTGCCGAAGCCGATTCGCACGGCACGCGGTGCGCGCCGGGACAGGATGCCGACACCCGCCCGCCCCTTGGCCTGCGGCTCGGCGTGCGACAGCTGCCATCCCGCGTCGAGCGCGGGCGCGAGCGCGGCCCTGACCTGCTCGTCGGTGGCGCGCGTTTCCTGCACGCAGACGACGTCGGCCTCGGTGGCCGCGAGCCAGGCGAGCAGGCCCTTGCCCGCGGCCGCGCGGACACCGTTCACGTTCACTGTCGAGATGTAGGGCACTCCTCGACCGTACAATGCTGGTCTGATGAAGTCCCCGGACACCGCCGTCCAGGAAGGGGTGAAGACGATGTCGTCCGACGCCTCCAAGTCCTCCTCCGCCGCCGATCGCCCCGGCACCCCCGCGCGAAACGCCGCCACGCGCGGCTCCGCGAAGGCGAACCCGCTCCAGCCGATCAAGGCGCTGCACGTCGGTTCCGGCGACCCGCTGCTGTTGCTGCACGGATTCATGATGTCGCCGCACTGCTGGGAGCAGACCGCGGCCCGGCTGGCAACGCACTGCGAGGTGTTCGCGCCCGCGTTCGCGGGTCACTGGGGCGGCGCGCCCCTGGACGGACGGTCCGTCGACGTGCGGTCCCTCGCCGACCAGGTCTGCGATCAGCTCGACGAATTGGGCTGGCGCACCTGCCATATCGCGGGCAACTCGCTCGGCGGCTGGGTCGGCGTCGAACTCGCCCGCCGCGGACGCGCCCGCACGCTCACACTGATCGCGCCAGCGGGCGGCTGGCACGGGCCTTCGCTGACCCAGCTGCGGATCAGCCTGAAATTCCTCTCCATGGTTCCGCTCATCGAAATCGGCAAGCTACTGGGCGGATTCGCGGCCGGTAATCCACTCGCCCAGCGCATCGCCCTGCTCGCGCTGAGCAAGCACGCGTCCGCGGTGTCGCGGCGCGATGCCGCCGCGGCGATCACGGCCGCGCTGAACTGCCCGGTCATGCTTCCGATGATCATCAGCGCGCTGCGTGCGCCGGGCCAGGACGACCTGTCCACGCTGCGCACGCCGGTCCGGCTGCTGCTGTCGGAGTACGACCGGGTCATCCCCAACCGCGTCTACGCCCGCCGCTACCTGAAGGAACTGCCCGAATCGGCCGACCGCATCCTGGTCAACGGCGTCGGCCACGTGCCCATGCTGGAAGCTCCCGACCGCATCGCCACCCTCATCGCCGAGCACGTCTACGCCAGCCGCAACCGCCTGCGCGCGGTGTGAGTTGTGTTCGCGGTGACCCGCACCCGTCCGGAGATCACTGAGCGAGCAGGCCCTTGGCGATGTGGGTCACCTGGATCTCGTTGCTGCCCGCGTAGATCATCAGCGACTTGGCGTCGCGGGCGAGCTGCTCCACACGGTATTCGGTCATGTAGCCGTTGCCGCCGAACAGCTGCACCGCCTCCATGGCGACCTCGGTGGCCGCCTCGGAGGCGTACAGCTTCATCGCGGACGCTTCGGCGAGCGTCGGCGGCTTGCCCGCCCGGCCGCGCTCGAGCGTGTTGAACACCATGTTCTGCACGTTGATCCGCGCGACCTCCATTTTCGCCAGCTTCAGTTGGACCAGCTGGAACCGCCCGATCTCCTGACCCCAGAGCTTGCGGCTCTTGGCGTACTCCACGCACAGCCGGTGGCATTCGTTGATGATGCCCAGCGCCATGAACGCGACGCCGATGCGCTCGGCGGTGAAACTGGAGCGGGCGCTCTCCCTGCCGTCGCCGCCCTTGTGCTCCTCGGTCTCGCCGAGCAGCCGGTCCCGGCCGACGCGCACGTTGTCGAAAAACAGTTCACCGGTCGGTGAAGCGTGCAACCCCATCTTCTTGAACGGCTTGCCTTGGGTGAGGCCGGGCATGCCCTTGTCGAGTACGAAGGTGAGCACCTTGCGTTCGCGCCTGTCCCCGCCCGCCCCGTCGTCGAGCTTCGCGTAGACGATCATCACGTCGGCGTAGGGGCCGTTGGTAATGAAGGTCTTCTGACCGTTGAGCAGGTAGTCCTCGCCGTCGCGCTTGACGTAGGTCTTCATCCCGCCGAACGCGTCCGAGCCGGAATCCGGCTCGGTGATCGCCCACGCGGCCACCTTCCGCATGGTGACGACGTCCTCCAGCCAGCGCTGCTTCTGCGCCAGCGTGCCGCGCGACATGATGGTGGTCGCGCCGAGACCGATGCTCACCCCCAGCGCGGTCACCAGGCCCATGCACACCCCGGACAGCTCGCTGATCAGCACCGCCATCAGCGATTCCTGTCCGGCGAACGGGCTGGTCTTCGCCTTCTTCTCCGGCTTCGGCTCCCCCGCGGCGGCCGCCGCCTCTCGTTCCCGCTGCTTGGCCAGCATCTTCTGCACGGCCTCGCCACCCATGACGTCGATGCCGAACTCACTGAACAGCTTGCGGATGATCGGGTAGGGCGGCACTTCACCGCTGTCGAGCGCGTCCAGGTTGGGGCGGATCTCCTTGTCGATGAACGCCCGCACGGCATCGCGGATCAGCAGATCGGTTTCGGACCATTCGAACATCGTCGTTCTCCTCACGTTCCGCCGAGGTCAGGGCAGCCGGGCGGCGATGTCGTCGATCAGCCACGGGCCCTCGGTCTCGATGGTCTTTACATCGTGCCAACCGGCCAGCTCGGAGATCGCACCGCCCTGCACCGCGAACACCTTGCCGGTGATCGGGCAGGATTCCGCGGCCAGGTAGGCGACCAGCGGGGCGATATTGGCCGGGCTGAAGGCGTCGAAGCCGTCGGCGGCGGCCTCCGCTTCGGCCGCCATCATCTCGCCCATGCCGGGGGTGGCCAGGGTGAGCCGGGTGCGGGCGATCGGCGCGATCGCGTTGACCCGCACGCCGTAGCGCGCCAGCTCGTCGGCGGCGACCAGGGTCAGCGCGGCGATCCCCGCCTTGGCCGCGCCGTAGTTCGCCTGGCCCGGGTTCGGGATGGTCGTGCCGGAGGCGGAAGCGGTGTTGATCACGGCGGCCGTGGGCTGGTTGCCCGCCTTGGACTGCTGCTTCCAGTAGGCGGCGGCATGGTGCAGCACGGCGGCGTGGCCCTTGAGATGCACGGCGATCACGGCGTCCCACTGCGCCTCGGTCATGCCCGCGATGAAGGCGTCACGCAGGATGCCCGCGTTGTTCACGACCACGTCGAGCCCGCCGAACTCCGAAACAGCTTGGGCGACAAGCTTTTGCGCGCCATCCCAGGTGGCTATGTCGTCGGTGTTGGCCACCGCTGTGCCACCCTCCGCGACGATCTCGCGCACCACCTCCTGAGCGGGCCCGGAGTCGACGCCCTCGCCCGAATTGCTGCCGCCGAGATCGTTGACGACCACCGCGGCGCCTTCCTTCGCGAACAGCAGCGCGTGCTCGCGGCCGATGCCGCGGCCCGCTCCGGTGATGACGGCGACCCGTCCGGCCAGTGCGCCCATGTGTTGTCTCCTGAAGTCGTGGTGAATCCGGCGATGGGATAGGTGCGGCGGCGGGTCAGTCGGCGATCTCGGCCAGACCGTCGCTGAGCACGACATCGCCGCCGCGCACCGTCTCGAACGCGTAGCTGGTCACGCCGTCGGCCGAACCGGCCGTCCAGATGCGGGTCTCCAGGTCGTCGCCGGGAAAGACCAGCTTGGCGAAGCGCACCGCGAACCGCTTCAGCCGGTGCACGTCCGATCCCGCGGCCTCGGTGAGCACCGCCCACGACGCGAACGCCATGGTGCACAGCCCGTGCGCGATGATGCCGGGCAGCCCGGCGTCCTTGGCGACCTGCTCGTCCAGATGCAGCGGCACCGGATCGCCGGACGCCGGTGCGTAACGGAAGGTCTGGTCATGGTCGACGTGCTGCGCCACGACGGCGATCGGCTCCTGACCGCGCAACCGTTCGTCGAACTTGTGGGACGGAGCGGCTTCGCCGACCGTCTTGCCCGCGTCGATATTGCGGAAGAACGCGGTCAGGTACTGATCGTTGACCGGTTCGCCGGTGTCGGTGCGGCATTCGATGCGAATGGTGATGGTCGTGCCGTTGGAGCGGCTGGTGTAGCCGACCGCCTTGGCGCGCGACACCAGCCGGTCACCCGGCCGGATCGCGCGATGGAAGCGAAAGTCCTGCTCCCCGTGCACGACCCGGCCGAAGATGTCCATCGGCGCGACGTCGATCACCGGCATCATCATGGCCTCGAAGACCGGGACGATGGCGAAGACCGGTGGGGCGACCGCACCCGCGAGATGCGCCGCGATCGGATCGTTCGTCGCCGCGGCGTACTGCGCGACGCGCTCGGCGGTGACCTCGAACCGCTCGTCGTCGCACCAGGTTTCCAAGCCCGTGTCGTCGAACTCGACCACGCGTGCGGCTGTGGAGTCGGCGGTCACGCCCTCTCCTTTCCGGCATGCGCGTGGCCCTCCATGGTCACGCTCCGCCGCCGTCTTCGGGCCTGACCACTCACGCCGACGCCAAGGCGTCGAGTTGTTCCAGCGATCGGTCGAGCTGTTTGATGCCGTCCTTCTCCACCGCCTTGCCCAGCGCGCCCTTGATCAGCGCGCCCTCGAAATCGCCGGACACCAGGATCGTGCTGCCGTCGCCGTTGGGCTGGATGTCGAAGGTGAACTCGGTCTTCACGCCCGCCATGCCGGTGCCGCCCAGGGTCAGCCTGTGCGGCGCGGCCACCGAGACGATGGTCCACTCCAGCTTGTTCGCCATGCCCAGCATGACGATCTTGGCGACCAGTTTCGCGCCCTCGGTCAGCACGGCGGGCGGCTCCTCCATGAACCGCTCATGGATGGTGAACCACTTGTCCCAGGTCTGCGGGTCGGAGACGACCGCCCACAGCGCCTCGGGTGTGGCGTTGACGTCCTTGGTGGCTTCGATGTGTCCCATGGTTCTGTTCCTCGAATTCGTCTGCGGCCGATCCGCATTCAGCGCACGGCGCGCTGGTAGGCGGTGACGACGGCGGCGCCGCCGAGGCCGATGTTGTGTTGCAGGGCGGCGGTGACGTCGTCCACCTGGCGCTTGCCCGCGGCGCCCCGTAGCTGCCAGGTCAACTCGGCGCACTGCGCCAGACCGGTCGCGCCGAGCGGATGGCCCTTGGAGATCAAGCCGCCGGACGGGTTCACCACCCATTTGCCGCCGTATGTCGTCTGGTTGTCGTCGATCAACTGCCCGGCCTCGCCCTCGCCGCACAGGCCGAGCGCTTCGTAGAGCAGCAGTTCGTTGGCGGAGAAGCAGTCGTGCAGCTCGATGACCTGGAAGTCCTCCGGGCCGAGCCCCGACTGCCGGTAGACCTTCCGCGCCGCCTGGACGTTCATGTCGTAGCCGATGATGTTCTTGGCGGTGTCGTCGAAGGTCGAGGCGAAATCGGTGGTCATCGCCTGGCCGACGATCTCCACCGCCTGCCCGGCGAGGTCCTGGGCGTCCACGAAATCCTCGCTCGCCAGGATCACGGCGCCGGACCCGTCGGAGGTCGGCGAGCATTGCAGTTTGGTGAGCGGGTCGTAGATCATCCGGGACGCGAGGATGTCCTCGAGCGTGTACTCGTCCTGGAACTGCGAGTACGGGTTGTTCACCGAGTGCTTGTGGTTCTTGTAGCCGATCTTCGCGAAGTGCTCGGCAGTGGTGCCGTACTGCTTCATGTGCTCGCGGCCCGCCGCGCCGAACATCCACGGCGCCACCGGGAACAGCACCTCGGAGATCTCCGCGAGCGCCATGATGTGCTTGGCCATCGGTTGCTCGCGATCGTCCCAGGTGGACCCGAGCGAACCGGGTTGCATCTTCTCGAAGCCCAGCGCCAGCGTGCATTCGGCCAGGCCACCCCGGATCGCCTGCGCCGCGAGGTACAGCGCCGTGGAGCCGGTGGAGCAGTTGTTGTTGACGTTGACCACCGGAATGCCGGTCATGCCGAGTTCGTAGACGGCGCGCTGCCCGGAGGTGGATTCGCCGTAGACGTACCCGACGTAGGCCTGTTCCACCAGGTCGTAGGCGATGCCCGCGTCCGCGAGCGCCTTGGTGCCCGATTCCCTGGCCATGTCCGGGTAGTCCCAGGCCCGCGTGGTGCCGTCGGCTTCCTCCACTTGGCGGCGGCCCGGCTTCTCGAACTTCGTCATGCCGACGCCGACGACGTAGACCTTGTTCGTCATCGAACTCCTCAGGTTGTGCGTGCACCGCTGGGCGGGAACGAGCAGGAAACAAACATACATAACTGTATGTAACTGAGCAAGAGTTGGCTGCATGGTTACCGATAGAACGCAGATAACCAGCGGATTGCATTTCTTTCCGGACATACAGTTGGATGCGTATGTGCCGCCACCACCCCCGGCTGAGTTGAACTAGGCCGCCAGGGCTGCACGCTGGCAAGTTGCACGCGCGATCGACCGCCAGGGACCACTCGAACGCGCACAGACGGGGCCGCGGAGGACGGATCGCACTTCGGCCGCGCAACCATCAGATGTCCGGTCCCGCAGCGGACCGCCCCCGCAGCCGCCCTCCGATGATCGGCTTCGGTGAGCCTGTGGGACCACCACCGTCCGTCGTCATCCCGCGCGACCGGAACATACAACACTGTATGTAAGTGTAAGATCGGCGGGTGGCCAGGAGCGTAGTCGTGAAGCAGCAGCGCCGAACGCAGGAGCAGCGCAGCACCGAGATGCGCACCCGGTTGCTGGACGCGACCGTGGACTGCCTGGTCGAGTACGGCTACGCGGGGACAACGACGCCGCGGGTAGCCGAACGAGCCGGGGTGACCCGCGGGGCCCAAGTGCATCACTTCGGCTCCAAAACCGATCTGGTAGTGGCCGCGATCAGTCATCTCGCGCAGCTGCGCGCCGAGACGGCCATGCGGGAGATGTCCCGGGTGGAAACCGGCGACGATCCGGTGGCGGCAGCGCTGGAGTTCCTGTGGGACCTGCACCAAGGGCCGCTGTTCATCGCGACCGTCGAACTGTGGGTTGCCGGGCGAACCGATCCGGTGCTGGCCGCGGCGATGGAGAAGGTGGAGCCGTTCGTCAACAACGCCGTCCTGATGGCGGTCGCCCGTTTCGTGCCGGACGACGTGCGCCGCAAGGAGGCGCGCGACTTCATCTACACGGCCATGGACGCACTGCGCGGCATCCTGATCTCCAATTTCATCGACCCGGATACCGAACGCGCCCTTCGCCGTTGGCGCCGCGCCTCGGCGCACCTGCAGGAGATCGCCAGCCGCGCGCTCGCCGTCCGTCGCGCCGAATAGGCCGCTCGTCCTGCGCCGGACATCGGGAACACCACGTAGTGTCCCCGTCAAGGATCCAGTGCCGCACCGGCAGTGGGACGCCCGTTCTCGGCATCCTCCGCGGTGCCGAGCAAACGCACCCGTGCAGCATGCGAGCCGAGCGTTGTGCCGGTAGCGGCCGGTTCTCGGGCACTCCCACGCCAGGGAGGGCGGGTAACCCGCCATGGCGGACCGCGCTGACTATGGTGAGGCGGTGGCACTCGAGCCAGGTGAGCAGTTCGCGGGATTCGTTGTGCAGGCCCGGCTCGGCCATGGCGGCAGCAGCGAGGTGTATCTGGCCGAGGATCCGGAACGGTCGCGGCCTGTCTCGCTGAAGATTCTGGGGCCGGACGACAGCCGGTCACCGGAGGCGCGTGCGCGATTTCTGCACGAGTTCGACATCCTGTCCGCGCTGCGGCATCCGAACATCGTGCGGATGTACGCACATGGGGAAACCGACGGCAGGCTGTGGTCGGCGCGCGAGTATGTGGCGGGCACGACGGGGGCGAGGTTGGTGCGAATGCCGCACCAGCACCCCGATCTGCGGCGAGTGCTGCACGTGCTGACCCGTATCGCGGCCGGACTGGATTTCGCACACGCAAACGACGTGGTCCATCTCGACGTCAAACCGGCGAACGTGCTGGTCGGCGCGGATGAGCCCGCCACGGTGAAGATCTCGGACTTCGATCAGGGCCGCTGGCTGCATCGGCCCGAACCACCCCTGGCCACCAACGGTTTCGTCGTCGTATCGGTGCCGTATGCCGCGCCGGAACTGCTGCGGGCGGGCACGGTGTCCCCGGCGACGGACCAGTACGCGCTGGCCTGCTCGGCCATCGAGCTGCTCACCGGCCGCCCGCCGTTCCCCCGCGCGAACCTCATGGCCACCGCGGAGGCCCACCTACACGACCCACCGCCCGAAATCTCCGAACGCCAGCATTGGATCCCACCCGAGGTCGACGTGATCCTGCACCGTTCGCTCGCGAAAGACCCCGCTGCCCGCTACGACTCGTGCACCGAACCCATCCGCCTGCTCACCGAGGCTCTCCACGACATCGATCCCCGCCCCTTCGCCCCCTTGCTGAACCGCCTGAAAGTGGCATCGCATCGGTTGAACGCCACCTTCAGACGAAAGGAAGGCGAGACGGAGAAGACGCAGGCGAAGTCCGGCACGCAATAGATCGAACTCGACGCCTACAACAGTTGCCGCCGTACTTCGTCGGGCTATGCGTCGCCTCAGCGCGCGGCCCAGACCGTCGCGGTGAGCAGCAGCACGCCCTTCGCGGCCAGGACGGCGCCGACCAGGGAAAGGGCGGTGTAGCCGAAGCCCGCGGCGATCACCAGGCCGCCGAGCCAGGCACCCGCGGCGTTGGCGATGTTCAGGGCGGCGTGGTCGAGGGCGTCGGCGACGGCCGTTCGGCCGGGTTTGCAGGCCAGGGGTAAACGTGGAGCCGACCAGGAATGCGCCGATGACCCCGGTGCAGGGCTTATGCGCGGCGCACGGTCGCCACACCGATCACCGCGACCACCATGAGCGCCAGCCGAGACGCCGCCCAAGCCAGGCAGCTGCGGGAACGCCGACAACGTTGGCGGCGCTCAACCCCAGCATAACCGCAGCAACCGCCTCAGCTCGCTGCCCCACCGGCGCCAGCGTCGCGGCGGCCAGCGAGGCGAGTGGCACACGACGGAGAGGTCTTCTCGGTCGACGCCGCAGCCATGTGCCACTCGTGGTCACGTGCCTGGGGGCTGTGCCGAGCCGAGGGCTGGTTCGCGCTGTTGGAAGGTGCGGCGGTATTGCGCTGGTGTCACGCCGATTATGGCCGCGAAGTGGCGGCGGAGGTTGGCAGCGGTGCCGAGGCCGGACATTCGGCTGATCCGCTCGATGCCGTAATCGGTGGATTCCAACAGGGATTGGGCGTGGGCGAGGCGCCGGCCGAGGAGCCACTGCATCGGGGTCACGCCGGTGGCGCGTTGCAGGCGGCGGTGGAACGTGCGCTGGCTCATGTTCGCCTTCGCGGCGAGGGTTTCGACGGTGAGGGGTTCGTCGAGGTGGGCGACGGCCCATTGCAGTACGGGGCCGAGGTCGTCCTCGGCACGTGCGGGCACGGTGAGGTCGACGAATTGCGCTTGTCCGCCGGAGCGGTGCGGCGGGATCACCATGCGGCGTGCCAACCGGTTGGCCACGGCGGCGCCGAGATCGCGGCGGACCAGGTGCAGGCAGAGGTCGAGTGCGGCGGTCATGCCCGCGCTGGTGAGGATGTCCTCGTCGTCGACGTAGAGCACCGAGCCGTCCACCTCGATGTCCGGATAGCGCTTGGCCAGCAGCGGCGCATGCTCCCAATGCGCGGTGACGCGGCGGCCGTTCAGTATTCCGGCCGCGGCGAGCGCGAAGGTTCCGTCGCAGAGGGCCACCATGCGGGCTCCCCGACGATGGGCTTCGACCAAGGCGTCCAACAGTTCCCGTGGCAGTTCACGTTCGGCGGTGACGCAGTCGTGCGCGACGGACGGGACGATCACCGTGTCGGCCTCCAGCAGTTCGGTCAGCCCGTATTCCGGGCGGAGGAACGCTCCGAAGCCCATCGGTTGCGTCTCCGGTTCCGGTGTCACCGAGCACACCCGCAGGTCGTACCACGGGTCGGCCAGATCGGGCTGCGGCGTGCCGAAGATCGAGACCACCACGCCCAGCTCGTAGAGATCCCAAGGATGCAGGGCCCCAGGGGCAATCGCCATCGCGACTCGACCGGTCATCGCCCGAGTATGGCAGGAATCGTTCGGTTATGGGCAGTCCTGCCACTCACCGTGTCCGCTCTTCGGCACTGAGACTGGTCTGCGGGCGCCCCACACCCGAACTTCACGTATCGACGGAGGAATCCATGAACGACAACCGGACACCGGTGACCGTGCTCGGCCTGGGGCGCATCGGCGCGGCGATCGCCCAGATCTTCCTGCGCAACGGCCACCCGACGACCGTGTGGAACCGGTCCGCGGACAAGGGAGTCGGACTCGAAGAGCTCGGCGCCACACGAGCGGCATCTCCCGCCGAGGCGATCGCGGCGGGAAGGCTCGTCGTGGTGGCGTTGGCCGACACCGAAGCGACGGCCACCCTGCTCGGGTCGGTACCCGGTGAACTGGACGGGCGCACTGTCTTGAATGTCGCGACCGGCCGCCCGGACCAGGCGCGCGACCTGGTCAGCGCGATCGAGGCGCGGGACGGCCGCTTTCTCGACGGCGCCATCCTCGGGGTTCCGCAGACTCTCGGCACATCCGGCACTCTGCTGATATACAGCGGCTCCCCCACCGCGCACGCCGAGCACGCCACCACCATCGCCGAGCTCGGGAACGCGAAGTACCTCGGAGCGGACGCGGGCCTGGCGGGTTTGCACGACATGGCGGTGCTCGCGGGCATGTACGGCATGTTCGCCGGGTTCTTCCAGGCCGTCGCGATGGTCGGCAGCGAGGATTTCGCGGCGGGCGAGTTCACCGACGGCTTCCTGGTTCCGTGGTTCCGCTCTCTGCTGGACATGCTGCCGGTGCTCGCCGCGGAGATCGACTCCCGCCAGTTCCCGGTCAACTTCTCCGACCTGGCGGTCAACCGCGCGGGTCTGGCCAACATCCTGACCGCCAGCCGCAAGCAAGGCGTGGCGACCGATCTGCTCGATCCCCTGCTCCGGCTGTTCGAGGCGGAGGTCGAACGCGGCAACGGAACGGCCAGCTTCACGCGTGCCGTCGCGGGCCTGCTCGATGAGACGGCGGTCCCCGCGAGCTGATCGGCGAACCAGTGAGCCACTCGCGGGCGAAAACAGTCCGGGCACCCGTTCCACCAGAAGGTGGGGCGGGTGCCCGGATCAACACCGATGCTCCGCATCACACATGGAGCCGCGGCGTTCGCATCAGTCTGCCCAAGCGACAGTTGATTTCGCTCGAACATGGGTAACTCGTCGGGCACGCCCAGACCTCAGCCGCGCAGTCACCGGCGGCCCGGAGCGAACACCTCGCGGCACCGACGACCGGCAGAAGACGCGGAGAGGCGGGGGAGCGGAGCTCAGCGCAACGCGCGAGCCAGGTTGGCGTCCAGTGCGCTGAGGAATTCCTCGGTGGTCAGGTAGCCCTGGTCCCCGCCGACGAGCAGGGCGAGGTCCTTGGTCATCTGGCCGCCCTCGACGGTCTTGATGACGACGTCCTCCAGGGTCTGCGCGAAGCCGATGACCTCCGGGGTGTTGTCCAGCTTGCCGCGGTGCTCGAGGCCACGGGTCCAGGCGAAGATCGACGCGATCGGGTTGGTCGAGGTGGGCTTGCCCTGCTGGTGCTGGCGGTAGTGCCGGGTGACCGTGCCGTGCGCGGCCTCGGCCTCACAGGTCTTGCCGTCCGGGGTGAGCAGCACCGAGGTCATCAGGCCGAGCGAACCGAAGCCCTGGGCCACGGTGTCGGACTGCACGTCGCCGTCGTAGTTCTTGCAGGCCCAGACGTAGCCGCCCTCCCACTTCATGGAGGAGGCGACCATGTCGTCGATGAGGCGGTGCTCGTAGGTCAGGCCCGCGGCGTCGAACTGGCTCTTGAACTCGGCGTCGAAGATGTCCTGGAAGGTGTCCTTGAACATGCCGTCGTAGGCCTTCAGGATGGTGTTCTTCGTCGACATGTACACCGGGTAGTTCTGCTGCAGGCCGTAGTTGAACGACGCCCGCGCGAAATCCTCGATGGACTTGCGGAAGTTGTACATGCCCATGACCACGCCGCCGTCCTCGGGCATCTTCACGACCTCGTGCACGATCGGCTCGCTGCCGTCGTCCGGGGTGAAGGTGAGGGTGACGGTGCCGCCCTGGAAGACCTTGAAGTCGGTGGCGCGGTACTGGTCGCCGAAGGCGTGACGGCCGATGATGATCGGCTTGGTCCAGCCGGGCACCAGCCGCGGGACGTTCGAGATGATGATCGGGGCACGGAAGATGGTGCCACCCAGGATGTTACGGATGGTTCCGTTGGGCGAGCGCCACATCTTCTTCAGGCCGAATTCCTTGACCCGCGCCTCGTCCGGCGTGATGGTGGCGCACTTCACGCCGACGCCGTGCTGCTTGATGGCGTTCGCGGCGTCGATGGTGACCTGGTCGTCTGTCTTGTCCCGGTACTCGATGCCGAGGTCGTAGTACTCCAGGTTCACATCGAGATAGGGGTGGATCAGCTTGTCCTTGATGAACTGCCAGATGATCCGGGTCATCTCGTCGCCGTCGAGTTCTACGACGGTGCCTTCAACCTTGATCTTGGACATGGATCTTCGTGTCCTCCTAGGATGGTGCCCTCATTGCACGGCCAGGCGAACACGCTTGTGAGCGGACCCCAGCTGTTCCAACAGACAACGTATATGGTCCCGCGTTGTCCGCGAGACATGTGGTGCAAACAAGACAAGCGTACTGCTGCCGAAGTCCTCACCGCACGGGCAGCCCCCTGAGTGAGACGCACCACGTCAGCTACCGATCGGTAGCTCGGCGCCTCCGCAGAGCCACGGAACCGCCGTGCCCCATGATCCGCCTTCCGTTCCGGCGCGGCAACCGGCCCCGGCCGGAAAACGGCGAGGTCCGCGCACCGCTGAAGCGATGCGCGGACCTTTCCCGCGGAGGATCAGACCGCGACCGGAATCCGGGCGCCGTCCTCGGAGCCTTCGATCAGGTTCTCCGGCCGGTCCCGGATCATCAGCGCGATGATCGGAACCGCCGCGAGGAAGAACCCGGCGCCGACGTAGAAGGCCACGTCGTAGCTGTGGATCGCGGCGCGGGCGGCCAGGTGGTCGATGCCCGGGTTGTCCTGCGCGAAGGTCTTGGCGACCTGCACCGAGATGGTGGTCAGCAGCGCCGTGCCGACCGCGCCGCCGACCTGCTGCGCGGCGTTCAGCAGCGCGGAGGCCACGCCCGAGTCCTCTTCCTCCACCTGGTGCAGCGCGACGGTCTGCATGCCGACGAACAGCGGGCCCATGCCGAGCGCGATGAGCACCTGCGCGGGCAGCACGCCGGCGACGTAGCTGTCACCGAAGCTCAGCTGGGCCAGCAGCAGCAAGCCGATGACACCAAGCACCGCACCGGCCACCATCAGCGGACGCGGGCCGAGCTTGGGCAGCAGAGCGCTGGTGACGCCCGCGGAGATCGCGATGCCCGCCGGGAAGGGCAGGAACGCGAAGCCCGCCTTCAGGGCGGAGTAGCCCAGCGTGATCTGGAAGTAGTAGCTCAGGAACAGGAACATCGCGAACATGGCGATCGGGATGAGCAGCGCGGCCAGGAACGCGCCACCGCGGTTGATCTCTCCGGGGATGTGCAGCGGCAGCAGCGGGTTCGCCGAGCGCCGTTCGATCGCGACGAAGGCCACGAGCAGGGCCAAGCCCGCGATCAGCAGCGCCAGGGTGCTGCCCGCCAGCCAGCCGTCGTCGGCGGCGCGGCTGAATCCGTACACGATGGCGATCAGGCCGAGCGTCACCGTGACGGCACCGGGCACGTCATAGCCTCCGGTGCGCGGCGCAGGCACGTCCTTCACCACCCAGGCCAGTGCCCCGACCAACGCGAGCAGCGCGATCGGCGTATTGACCAGCAGGCACCACCGCCACGACGCGTACTCGGTGAGCGCGCCGCCCGCGATCAGGCCGAGCGCCGCGCCGCCCGCGGAAATGCCCGCGAACACGCCGAAGGCGGTGGCCCGCTCACCCGGCTCGGTGAACGTCACCGACAGCAGGGAGAGCGCGGCGGGCGCGAGCAGCGCCGCGAACGCGCCCTGCAGCGCGCGCCCAGCGAACAGCTCCGCGCCGTTCTGGGCGAGACCGGCCAGGGCCGAGGCTCCCGCGAAGCCGATCAGGCCGATGATGAAGATCCGGCGTCGCCCGAGGTAGTCGGCCAGTCGGCCGCCCAGCAGCAGCAGGCCGCCGAAGATCAGCGTGTAGGCGGTGAGCATCCATTGCCGGTTGCCGTCGCTGATCTCGAGATCACGCTGCGCGAACGGCAGCGAAATGGTCACGATGGTGGCGTCCAGTACCACCATGAGCTGGGCCAACGCGATTACCGCCAGCGCGAGCCAGCGCGCTGAACCGCCCTGTCTTCCCGGCGCGTCCACCGCCGTCGCAGTTTCCGTCACTGTCATCTCCTCGTCCTTCGATGTGCCGGATCATCCTGTCATCGAGCGACATTTGTCGTCAAGAGAAAAATGTCGTATCACGACATTTGACTGTTCCGGACAGGAAATCGGCGGGTTGCGTTAGCATGAGGAAATGCTCGAGTCATCAGCGCCGATGGGCGTGAGCGCAGCCGAGGGCAGCCCACCCCCAACCCCAGGGCTGCGCGAACGCAAGAAGCAGCAGACCAGGTTGCGCATCATCGAAGTCGCGCTCGACCTGTGCGACGCGCAGGGCTTCGACGCGACCACGATCGAGCAGATCGCCAACGCCGCGGACGTCTCGCCGCGCACCATCAATCGCTATTTCGACAGCAAAGAGGCCATCGTGCTCGGCCCCGTGCAGGACTTCGGGATCGCCGTGGCCGAGACGCTGCGCGGGCTGCCCCGCACCGGCAACGAACTGGCCGCGTTGCGCGAGGCATTCCTGCAGGTCGTCGACCAGGCCACCGAAGCGGGCGACACCAGCCCGATCTCGTTCCGGCGATACCAGCAAATGCGGCGGATCCTCCGTGGCAGCCCTTCGGTCAGCGCACGGAGCCTCGAGCACGCCGACGACAAGAACGCCGCGATCGCGGCCGTGCTCGCCGAGCGCCTCGGCACCGAGCCGGACGCCCGCGCCGTGCGCCTCATCCTGGGTACCTGGCAGCTGATCGGCACCGTCGGCATGGAGTGCACCGGTGAGCTGTTCGACGACGAGGACGTGGCGACCGCGTCCAGGGCGGGACGCGACGCGCTCACCGAGACCTTCGACGAGTTCGTTCGCGTCTGCTGCGTGGCGCCCAACGGCGCCGACCAGTGAGTTCGACGAGGGATTTCGACCGCTGAGCGCGCGCCGGTTATGATGCCCGGCAGGTCATGAGCACCAGCGCCAAGCCCCGGCTCGCTGGTCGGCAACCCTCCAGCAGCGGTGGGGTGCTCCGGGTGATGACCTGGCTCCCGAGAGCCGGGAGCAAGCGCGCATCAGGAGGTCGCCGGTATGTGTTATTGGTCACACCGTTAACCCCTGCTGTACCGGCGAACACCTCTTTTGGAGCAAACCATGAGTGAATCGACCGCGTCCGTGGCCGAGACCACACCGGCGGAGTGGTCCTCGGTGACCGCCCAGGTCCACGGGGGCTTCGAGAGCGGCACCGGCGCACCGATGACCGCGGGCCCGTCCTCCGCGCCCTGGTCCCTGAGCGGGACGAAGTCGGTGCGCAGGACGTTCGCCGCCGGATCGGACCGGTACGCCCGCGTGGCTACCATCGGCGATGTGCGTTCTCTCGTGATTCATCCCGCGTCGATGACGCATCCCCTCCGCCTCGCGGCGGGCGCCGAGCACATGCGCGCCGATCTGTGCGCCCGTTTCGCGGCGGCTGCGACGTGACCGTGGGTACCGAATCGAGCGCCCGCCCGTCCACCGCCACCCTGCCGTCCCCGGACGGCGAGCTCGGCATCATCCCCATCGGGGACGTCCAGTTGGAGAGTGGCGCGGTCATTCCGGACGTGCGCCTCGCGGTGCAGCGCTGGGGTGAGCTCTCCCCGCAACTGGACAATGTCGTGCTGGTCGAACACGCGCTCACCGGCGACTCGCACGTCGTCGGCAGGCCGGACGCCCTCCATCCGCTGCCCGGCTGGTGGGACGGCATGGTCGGGCCTGGCGCGCCGCTGGATACCGACGAATGGTGTGTGATCGCGACCAACGTGCTCGGGGGCTGTAAGGGCAGCACCGGGCCGTCCAGCTCGGCTCCGGACGGAAAGCCTTGGGGCGCCCGGTTTCCGGAGATCTCGATCCGTGATCAGGTGACCGCGGAAGCGGCGCTGTTCGACCTGCTCGGCATCGACCGGCTCGCCGCCGTCGTCGGCGGGTCGATGGGCGGCATGCGTGTGCTGGAGTGGATGGTGGGCGCGCCCGAGCGGGTCGCCGCCGCATTGGTGCTCGCCGTCGGCGCACGCGCCACCGCCGACCAGATCGGCACCCAGACCACGCAGATCGCGGCGATCAAGGCCGACCCCGACTGGCAGGGCGGCGACTACCACGACACCGGCCGCGCCCCGATGACGGGCATGGCCATCGCCCGGCGGATCGCGCACCTGACCTACCGCACCGAGTTCGAGCTCGACCACCGGTTCGAGAACAAGCCGCAGGGCGATGAGGACCCGTGGCACGGCGGCCGCTACGCGGTGCAGAGCTACCTGGACCATCAAGCCGAGAAGCTGTGCAAACGCTTCGATCCGGCCACCTACGTGCTGCTGACCGAGGCGATGAACCGCCACGACGTCGGCCGCGGCCGCGGCGGCGTCGAGGCCGCGCTCGCCGCGACGCCGGTGCCGTGCGTGGTCGGCGGCGTCGACTCCGACCGACTGTATCCGCTGCGGACCCAGCAGGAGCTCGCCGATCTGCTGCCGGGCTGCGACGGGCTGGAGGTCGTGCACTCCCGCGACGGGCACGACGGGTTCCTCACCGAGGCGCCGGCGGTGTCGAAGCTGCTGACCGAGACCATGCGGCTCGCCCGCGCGGGTATCCGACCAGAACGCTGAACAAGCCTCTGCCGCAGCGGGTTTCGCGCTGACCGCTAGCCGAGATTGATGGTGGCCGCGAGGAACACGATGCTCGAGCCGAGCAGTGCCAGCGCGCCCACGTCGAAAGGCTTGCCGCGCACCGCGAGCAGACCCACCCGCTCGGTCGGCAGGCACAGCCGGAACGCCGCGGCCAGCAACGTCGCCCCACCGAAGAAGAAAGCCCCGCGCCGCCACCGATCGGACGCGACGAAGACCACCGCCACCGCGATCACCAGCGTGACGACCACCATCGGCAGATGGCAGCGCAAGAACTCCGCACCCACACTGCGGCGCCCGGCCCGCACCTGCGCGGAAGGCGTATCGGCATCGGTCACGCCCCGATTCTTGCAGACGACAGTGCGTAGCCCTACGCGATGGTGGCGTCACTCCCCCTAGATGCCATGACGGACGTCGTCACCGTCGACGTGCTCGGTAAGCCGAGCACGGGCAGTTTCGGCTGAGCCAGCGCCGGTAGACCCGGCGACCCAGCGGCGGGGGCGCCTGATTGACTGGGGCGGTGTTCCATCTGATGTTCCACGAGCCGTGCATTCCGCCGAATACCGGCAACGCGATCCGGTTGGCCGCGGGGACCGGGTGTCATCTGCATCTGATCGAGCCGTTGGGGTTCGATTTGTCCGAGCCGAAGTTGCGCAGGGCCGGGTTGGACTACCACGATCTGGCGTCGGTGACGGTGCACGCGAATCTGGCGGCGGCGTGGGAGGCGCTGCGCCCGGAGCGGGTCTACGCGTTCACCACGCACGCCACCACCCGGTTCACCGACGTGGCGTACCGCGAGAACGACGTGTTGCTGTTCGGAACCGAACCGACCGGGCTGCCGGAGGCGGTGCTGTCGGATCCGCACATCACCGACCGGCTGCGTATCCCGATGCTGCCCGGCCGCCGCTCGATGAACCTCTCCAACGCGGCGGCGGTCACGGTGTACGAAGCCTGGCGTCAACTCGGGTTTCCCGGCGGGGTCTAGGGGCGGCACGCCGACTCGGTCAGTTGTCGATCTCGAACCGTTTGAAGCGGGAGGTCGCGCCCGCCGCGAGACGGACGGCGGACTTGGGCACGCCGTAGTGCTCGGCGAGGAGTTCGATGGCCGCTTTGTTGGCTTTGCCCTCGACGGCGGGGGCCCGCACGTACAGGTGCAGGCTGCCGTCGTCGAGGGTTTCCACCAGCGGACCCTTACGGCTGTTCGGCTTGATCGTCGCCCGTACTACTGTCGGCACCCTTGCCTCCCGCGCTGGTTTCCACGCCTGGCGCGGCAGCGGCGCCGGTCGAGGGCTCCTCGGGAGCCGGTGCCGATTCTTCCCCACTCGGCGCGGCCTTCCCGCGCCGCACCAGTCGCACGACCGCCCACAGCACGGCGGCCAGCACCGCGAGGAAGCCGAGCCACGGAATCGCCTTGCCGCTGAACACGACCGCGTCCTGCAACCAGTCCACCAGCGACTTCCAGCCGGAGACGATGCCGTCCCAGAAGCTGTCGGCGTCGTCGTCGGACTTCTTCTCGTCGGTGGTGATGTCGATGGTCAGCGTGGACAACGCGACCTGGTCGTCCAAGCGCCGTTTCTGCGCGGTGAGACTGTCCAGCTCACCCTGGCGGCCCGACAGCGCCTGCTCGGCGGCGATCAGGTCGGACGTGGTGGTCGCGCCCGCGATGAGCGCGCGCAGCCGGTCGACCGAAGCCTGCAACGCCTTGATCCTGGCGTCCAGGTCCTCCCACTGCATGGTGACGTCGTCACGGTTGGTGCTGACCCGAGTGACCCGGCCGACGCCGCCGAGTCCGGCGATGAACGCGTCGGTCTTGTCGGCGGGCAGCCGGACGACGAGCGTGGCGCTCGGCTCGGAGTCGTCGGTGCCGGGCTGTTCGGTGCGGCTGTCGACCCGCCCGCCCGCCTCGCGCACCCGATCGGTGATCGCGCCCGCCGCGGCGATCGGTGCGTCGGCGGTGATCTCGACACTCCCGGTGACGACTTCTTTGCGCGCGGTCAGCGGTTCGCCGCCGGAGTTCTCCCGCTTCGGCGGCGCCTGCTCCCGGAACCCGGGAGGCACGATCGCGGGGGCGGGACCGGTGGCGATCGATGACGATCGGTCCAGGCCGGGTGCCGCTTCGTCGTCGTCGCCGCAGCCGACGAGCAAAGTCAACCCCAGCACGCCGACGCACAGCACAGCAAGCTTCCTCATGCCTGGCACAGTAGCCGTTTGCGCTAGCGCTCAACGGAAGTCGCGCGACTTGGATCCCATCCGCAGATCCAGGTGTTGCAGGTGTTCGGCGACGACGCTCACCGCGCCCTCGGCATTCTGCACCCGGCCACGGATGAGCAGGGCCGTCGCGCCCTGGGCGAGGCGGCGGTAACGGCTCCACAGGCCTACCGAGCAGACCACGTTCACCATGCCGGTCTCGTCCTCCAGGTTGAGGAACGTGACGCCCTCCGCGGTGGCTGGACGCTGCCGGTGCGTCACCGCGCCGCCCACCAGAACGCGCGAGCCGTCGGGCACGTCGAGCAGACCGGAAGCCGGGATCACACCGAGGGCGTCCAGCCGCGGGCGCAGGAACCGGGTCGGATAGCTGCTCGGGGACACGCCCGTGGCCCACACGTCGGCGGCGGCCATTTCCAGATCGCTCATCCCGGGCAGGGCGGGCGCGGTGGTGGCCGCGCCGGTTCCGGGCAGACGGTCCGGACGCTCGCCCGCGGCGGCGCCCGCCGCCCACAACGCTTCGCGACGGGTGACGCCGAGACTGCCGAGCGCCCCCGCGGTGGCGAGCGATTCCGCTTGGGCGACAGTGAGTTCCACCCGCCCGGCCAGATCGAGGAAAGAAGTGTAAGGTCGCTCGCCCCTGGCGGCGACGATGCGTTCGGCGAGGTCGTCGCCGATCTGGCGGACCGCCGCCAGACCGAGACGCACCTCGGTGCCCTCCGCCTCGAGCGTGGGTTCGGCGCGGCTGGCGTTGACGTCGGGACCGTGCACCGCGACGCCGTGCCTGCGCGCGTCGGCGACCAGCGACTGCGGGGAGTAGAAGCCCATCGGCTGGGCGCGCAGCAAGCCCGCCAGGAACGCGGCGGGATGGTGCAGTTTGAACCAGGCCGAATAGAACACGATCGAGGCGAAGCTCTGCGAATGACTTTCCGGGAACCCGAAATTCGCGAAAGCGTAGAGCTTCTCGTAGATCCGGTCGGCGACCTCGCCGGTGATGCCGTGCCGCTCGCGCATGCCCCGGTAGAGCCGTTCCCTGAGCCGCTCCATCCGTTCCGGGGAGCGTTTGGACCCCATGGCGCGGCGCAGCTGATCGGCCTCGACGGCGGTGAATCCGGCGACGTCGACGGCCACCTGCATGAGCTGCTCCTGGAACAGCGGCACCCCGAGCGTGCGTTCCAGCGCATTCTTCAGTGCCGGATGGTCGTAGACGACGTCTTCCGCCCCGTTGCGCCTGCGGATATAGGGATGCACCGAACCGCCCTGGATGGGACCGGGACGGATCAGTGCCACCTCGACCACGAGGTCATAGAAGCTGCGAGGTCTCAGCCGGGGCAGCGTGGCCATCTGCGCCCGCGACTCGACCTGGAAGACGCCCACCGAATCCGCGCGCGAGAGCATCTCGTAGACCGCGGGCTCGGCCAGATCGAGTTCGTGCAACTGGACGGTCTCGCCTTTGTGCTCGCGCACCAGGTCGATCATGTAGTGCAGCGCGGAGAGCATGCCGAGGCCGAGCAGGTCGAACTTCACCAGGTCGATGGCGGCGCAATCGTCCTTGTCCCACTGCAGGACGCTGCGGCCGGGCATGCGCGCCCACTCCACCGGGCAGACGTCGGCGATCGGCCGGTCGCAGATCACCATGCCGCCGGAATGGATGCCGAGATGCCGCGGCAACCCCTCGATGTCGTCGGCCAGCTCGAGCACTTCGGCGGGGATGTCGGTGTTCGTCTCCGCGCCGACGCCGGTCCAGCGGCTCACCTGCTTGCTCCACGCGTCCTGCTGGCCCGGCGAGAACCCCAGCGCCCGTGCGGCGTCGCGCACCGCGGACTTGCCGCGATAGGTGATCACGTTGGCCACCTGCGCGGCGTACTCGCGGCCGTACTTGCGGTAGACGTGCTGGATTGCCTCTTCGCGGCGATCGGATTCGATGTCGACGTCGATATCCGGCGGGCCGTCGCGCTCCGGGGAGAGAAAACGCTCGAACAGCAGCTGATTGCGCACTGGGTCGACATTGGTGATGCCGATCGCGTAGCAGACCGCGGAGTTGGCCGCCGAACCGCGGCCCTGGCAGAGGATGCCGTTGTCCTTGCAGAAGCTGACGATGTCGTGCACCACCAGGAAGTAGCCGGGGAACCGCAAGGCGTTGATCACCGCGAGTTCATGCTCGATCTGCCGGTACGCCTGTGGGCTCTGCTCCGGAGTCCCATAACGCTCCGCCGCGCCGGTCATGGTGAGTTCGCGCAGCCAGGACTGCTCGTCGTGGCCGGCGGGCACGTCGAACGGCGGCAGTTTCGGGGCGATCAGCTTCAGGTCGAAAGCGCATTCCCTGGCCAACGCCGCCGCGTTCGCCACCGCCTGCGGACAGTCGGCGAACAATCGCGCCATCTCCGCCCCGGACCGCAGATGCGCGCCGCCCGCGGGGGCCAGCCAGCCCGCGATCTCGTCCAGGCTCTGCCTGGCTCGGATCGCCGCGAGCGCCATGGCGCGGCGGCGCTGGCTCGGCGCGGCGAAATGCGCGCCCGTGGTGGCGAGCACGGGCAGGTCCAGACGCTCGGCGAGGGCGATAAGGCGGGCGTTGCGCTCGTCGTCCTCGGGGACGCCGTGGTGGGTGAGTTCCACGCTCACCCGATCGGCGCCGAAGCGGTCGGTCAGCTCGCGCAATGCGGCCTCCGCGTGCTCGAGACGCGTGTTGCCCATGCGCAAGTCGAGTTCCAGAGCCTGGCGGAGGTGTCCCTTTCGGCAGCCGGTGAGGATGTGCCAGTGCCCATCCGACGCGGCGGTGAGCGTGTCCAAGTCGTAGCGCAGGATGCCCTTCTCCCCCGCGGCCAGGTGCGCGGCGGCGATCTCCCGGGAGAGCCTGCGGTAACCCTCCTGGCCACGGGCCAGGACCAGCAGGTGCGGCCCGGCCGGGTCCGGCGCACCCGTGCGCGGCGCCGAATCGGGGGCGGCGGCGTGCCCGCGTTCGGCGCCGGGGACGCGCGCGTCGGCTGGCACACCGAGCGACAGTTCGGCACCGAAGACCGTGGGCATACCCCATTCCTTGGCGGCCTCGGCGAAGCGGACGGTGCCGTAGAAGCCGTCGTGGTCGGTGAGCGCGATCGCCTCCAAGCCGAGCCGCACCGCCTCCTCCACCAGCTCCTCCGGATGACTCGCCCCGTCCAGGAAGCTGTAGGCCGAATGCGCGTGCAGCTCCGCGTACGGCACCGACGGTGCGCCGTCGCGCCGCACCGGCTCGGGCCGGTACTCCGCGCGTTTGCGCGACCACGCCGGGCTGTCGCCGCCGTCGCCCGGGTACACCGCGTCCGGACTCGGCCGTCCGGACAGCACCCGCTCCATCTCCGCCCAGCTCGGCGGACCGTTGCCCCACCCCACGACACCACCTCCTTTTCTCGAACATACATTCGAAGAATGAAGATGTACAGCCTGGTCAGGGACTTGCGAGACGTGCGACGGAACCGGCGGCCAAAGCGTCCTCGATCCGACGCAGACGCCCACGGATGAGCGCGCCGTAGGCGTCGGAGGCGAGGACGTCGAGATGCCCGCGGGCGATGGCCAGCTGCATCCTCGCCACGTCGAACTCGCCGACTCGGCGATGACTGTCGGCCAGATTCAGATACAGCGAAGGAAGGAAGCCGCGCAGGCCTTCGTCGAGCGGCACGCCCGGCGCGAACACCGCGGCCAGCGCGCGCTGATCCCAGCGCAGCGCCTCGGCGGCCTCCTCGTGGAGGTCGGCGAGATGATGGGCGATCACGCAGCGGTGCAACGCCTCCGCGTGTTCACCGAGTTCGTTCCAGAGCTTTTCCAACGCCTGCCGCCCCGCCGCCGGGTCCACGCCCCCGAGCCGCACCGCGGCGAACACCTCCGCCATCCGATCGTCCGACATGCGCCGAGTATCGCACATATGTTCGAACGTTTCGAGCGTTGTTCGAACCGTTTCGCACACCCGAATCCCCCGTGACCGAACGGCCGATCGACCTGCCGCGCGGCGCGAGTAGACGATGCGAAACGTGACCGCGATCACTTGGCAGGGAACTTACTTCAGAGTAAGTTCAACCCCATCACGACCCTGCAAAGGAGCAGTGCATGACCGACGCAGAGACCGCCGACCTGCGCGGACAGGTCCGCCACCGGCGCCGCAATCGCGATCTCACCGGACGGCATGTCCTCATCACCGGCGCGTCGTCCGGAATCGGACGGGCGGCGGCCCTGGCCGTCGCGGACAAGGGCGCGACGGTGCTGTTGCTCGCGCGCCGCGGCGACGAACTCGCCGCCGTGGTCGACGAGATCCGAGCCGTCGGCGGCTCGGCCTACGGATATCCCTGCGATGTGACCGATGCCGACTCCGTGGACCAGGTGGTCGAAACCGTGCTGGACGAGCACGGCCACGTCGACATGCTGGTGAACAACGCCGGACGCTCCATCCGCCGCGCCATCCACCGCTCCACCGACCGGCTGCACGACTTCGAACGCACCATGGCGGTCAACTACTTCGGCGCGCTGCGGTTGACGCTGGCGCTGCTGCCGCAGATGCGGGAACGCAAGTTCGGGCACATCGTCAATATCAGCAGCGCGGGCGTGCAGGTGGCCACGCCGCGGTTCTCGGCGTATCTGGCCAGCAAGGCGGCGCTGGACAAGTTCACCGAGGTGGCCGCGATCGAGACGATGGCCGACGGCGTCACGTTCACCACCATCCACATGCCGCTGGTACGCACGCCGATGATCGCTCCGAGCGGCGACCAGGGTCCGGCCGAGTCTCCGGAGTGGGCGGCCGCCACCATCGTGCGCGCGCTGACCGAACGCCCCAAGCGCATCGACGTGCCGCTGGGCACCATCGCCGAGTACGGCGCCCTGCTCACCCCGAAGCTCCGCGACCGCATCCTGCATCGCTACTACCGCGCCCTGCCCGATTCTCCCGCCGCCAAGGGCGAGCAGACCGAACCCGAGCAGCAGCAGGCGGAACCCGCCCCTGCGCCGCGGCCCCGGTCAGCCGCACGCCGCGTCACCGGCACCGCCTTGCGGCGCGCTGCCCGCTGGGTACCCGGCACGTATTGGTGACATGGCGCCGCGGGGAACGATCGCGCCGCCACGGTGAAGGTCAGGGGGTAAGCGGTTGGATGTCGTCCGCGATCAGCGCCGTCACCGCTTTCGGGGCGGCGTTGCAGCTGGCCTGCCGGGGAGCAAGAGCCCGAGTGCGGACGGTGACGCGCCAGCGACGGCCGTCGCGATGGGTGACGACCGCGGCACCCGCGACAGTGGCTTCGGCCGAGCCCGGCTCGGGCTCGACGGTGAGATCGTCCACGCGAGCGGAAACGCGTTCGCGCACGGCGATTTCGGCGACCTGCTCGACCGGCCGATAGCAGCTGCGGCCGCGCAGGCCGGTCATCGAGACCGCGCCACGACGGGCCGCCTCCACCACCTCCGCGGCCCCCTCGGCGTCGAGGCGACCATAGGTCAGGCCATGGGGTAGGAGCACCAACGCAGGCGCGAACCGGTGCCCGCCGGTATGCGAACACTCCCACGCCTGGCCCGGATATCGCTTGGCCAGGTCCGCGGCGATGGGGCGGCCGAGGAGCGCGCAGCACTGGTCGCGCTTGCCGTGGGCGCACACCAGGACGACCGGACCGCGCACGGGCACACCCATTCCCGGCGCCGGACCGTTCAGCAGCTGGAGGTCGAGGTCGAGCAGCTGGGTCAGGTCGGTGATCTCGAGCCGCTCGCACCATGGCTCCGCTCGGTGCGAGCCAGCCAGCAGAACCGTTCGGGTGCCGCTGAATTCCCTGCGTCCGGGGCGCCGGATCAGCGTCGGCCGGACGTGCGCCGCCGCGGTGCGAGCCGCCAGCTCCGCGGTGATCTCCGGCCCGAGCACTTCGTCGCCGAGCACGTCCCGGCCCCACGGGCCCGGGTGCTCCACACACAGCCAACCGGTGACGTGGGTCGCGGTACCCGGCAACGGAACATCGACCGCCGCGGCCGAGCAGGCCATGCCCTCGAAGTCGCTCATCGGCATCCGGCGCGGCCCGCGAACATCTGGCGTGGCGCGAGGTCGAGGGACGTTACGCCCGTCGTTTCCGACGCGAATCCGCGGCTGAGCAGCGAGCCGACGCTCAGCCGGGCACGGAAGGGCTGTTCACCGGAGAACAGCGGACGGTCGTACGCGAACATTCCCTCACTCTAGGATCCGGACGCCGCGCACCCCCGGGTAGGGCACGGAGAACGCTCAGCCCGCCAGGAACGGCCGGACGGCCGCCGCGAACTCCCGGTAACGATCCCGGTGGATGCTGTGGCCGCAGGTGAACGTGGTCACCGTGCAGTCCGGGATGCTGGTCCGCAGAACCTCCAGCTTCGCCGGATCGACCATGCCGCCGGGACCGCCGCACAGCACCAGCGTTGGCGCGGTGATGTCGGAGAGCCGGTCCCACCACTCCGGGTTGGGCTTGCGGAACTGTTCCAGCGCGGTCTTCGTCATCGACCGGTCGAACGCGAGCACCGCGCGCGGGTGCCGGACCAGACTGGAGGTGGCGTGCCACAACTCGGGCACGGTGGGAAAGCGCCGGGTCAGGCGCAGTTCCTCGGCGCCGGACTGCAACGGAAGCGGGCATTCCTCGATGACCAGCCTGCGCGCCAGCTCCGGCCGCTCCTGCGCGACGCACGACACCGCGTAGCCGCCGAGCGAATGCCCGACCAAATCCACCGCGGGCAGCGCCAATTCGTCGCAGAGCCGCAGCAGATCGGCGCCGAAGTCGTCGAACCGGTAGGAATCGGTATGCGAGCTACGGCCGTGTCCACGGAGATCGGGGATGATCACGCGCCGCCCGGATTGCACCAGAAGCCGCGCGAACCGGTCCCAGGTGTGTCCGTCACCGCCCATGCCGTGCACCAGCAGCACGGGAATGTCGCTCACCGCGCCGATGCCCGAATCCCGATAGGCGATCCGCACGTCTCCGAATGCCACTTGGCCTACCGTCAGATCCACGACCAACGAGAATACTGGCCGTCATGCGGCGGCCCGCCCGGTGTCGCGTGGATCACTCGAAGTGACCACAGTGCAGCGCTGACCGGGGGACCGCCTGTTCGAAGCGGCGCGCAAATGCCTGGCGCGGCGGGCGAACTCGGGGGAATACTCGCCGCATGCCCTCCTTCGCCGATTTCGACCGCCGTAACTATCGCACCGTCGACGTGACCACCGGCTACGACGGATGGGCCCCGACCTACGAGCAAACGGTGCTCGACGAGATGGATCTCGCCCTATTGGGCCGACTGCGACTGGATTTCAGCGGCGTGCGGCGCGCGGCCGACCTGGGTTGCGGCTCCGGGCGAACCGGAAGCTGGCTGCGGGAACGTGGGATCACGCATATCGACGGAGTCGATGTGAGCCAGGGAATGCTGACATTGGCCGCCGAACGCGGAGCGCACACCACGCTGACCCGAGCGGACGTGCGGGCCACCGGACTACCGGATGGCGCCTACGACCTGGTGATCGCCTCGTTGGTCGACGAGCACCTGCCGGAATTGGCGCCGTTCTACGCCGAAGCCCGACGGCTCGCCGCACCTGGCGCCCGATTCGTATCGGTCAGCTACCACCCGCAATTCATCATGGTGACCGGAATGCCGACCCACTACACCGGCGTCTCCGGTGAGCCGGTCGCGATCGACACGCACCTGCACCTGATCAGCGAGCACCTATCCGCGGGTCTGGCCGCGGGTTGGGTCCTGAGCGAGGTCGCCGAAGCGCTGGTCGACGACGCGTGGCTGGCCCGCAAGCCGAAATGGGCGCATCTGCGCGGACATCCGTTCACGATGGCGACGGTCTGGTCGCGCCCGAAGTGAGCTTGACCTGGAGCGCACTCCAGCACTTAGTGTTCGCTGGCACAGGGTTGTCCAGTACAAGGGAATCGCTTCATGGAGCTCGGTTTTCATCTACCCGTGTTCGACATCGACGGCGGGACCACCGCCATCGCCGGTGAGCTGGCCAGGGTAGGCGCGGCGGCGGAGGAGTCCGGCGCCACCTGGTTGTCGTTCATGGACCACTACTTCCAAATTCCACCGACCGGCCTGCCGGCCGAGGCCAACATGCTGGAGGGCTACACCACGCTCGGCTACATGGCCGCGCATACCTCCCGCATAAACCTCGGCCTGCTCGTCACCGGCGTGACCTACCGGCACCCCGGCCTGCTCGCCAAGATCGTCACCACACTCGACGTCCTCTCGGGCGGCCGGGCGGTGCTCGGCATCGGCGCCGCGTGGTTCGAACGGGAGCACCGCGGACTCGGCGTGCCGTTCCCGCCGGTCGCCGAGCGGTTCGAGCGGCTGGAGGAGACGCTGCGCATCTGCCGCCAGATGTGGGACCCGCACGACAACGGAGCGTTCGACGGCAGGTACTACCAGCTGGCCGAGACGCTCTGCTCGCCGCAGCCGATCAATCGGCCCAAGGTACTCATCGGCGGTGGCGGGGAGCGCAAGACGCTGCGGCTGGTGGCGCAGTATGCCGATGCCTGCAACCTCTTCGGTTCACCCGCGGAGGTCGAGCACAAGCTCGACGTATTGCGACGGCATTGCGACGACGTGGGCCGGGACTACGACCAGATCCGTAAGACGATTCTCGCGAACGACCCGCGGCCGAGCCCGGACACCCGCGACGAGTTCGTCCGGCGGATGGCGGACTACGCGAAGCTCGGCGTGCACACCGTGATCGTCATGCCGACCACCGGCTCGCCGGCCGCTTGGATCGACGGCATGGCACCGGCTGTCCGGCAGCTCGCGGAGCTCGGCTAGCACGCTCAGTCGTAAAGTCCTTCCACGCGCCAGGTTTCGGCGTGGTAGACCAGCAGGAGCACGCGGCTGTCCGCCGGGGCGCCGTCGAGTTGGACCTGGGCGCGGGCGGTGCATCCGGCGTCGTCGGAATCCGGCGCCCACCACCGTTCGTCCACCGGCCACGGCCCCGCCCAGCCGGTCAGCCGCCACTGTTTACTGCCCCAGCGCAGCAGTGCGGGGTCGGCGTCGAACATGGCGCGGTCGGTGACCTTGACGAGAGCGCCGTCGGCGGCCTCCAATCGCACCGGCGGACGATTCAGCAGGATCACGGCGGGGGCGGGCTCGGGCAGTCGACCCGGCCAGGGCTGTGCGGGGTCGGTCGCGGGGAGGAGTTCGTCACCCAGCGCGACCATGGTGATGCGCTCGGCGGGTCCGCGTCCGCCGCTGAGCACGCCCACCCGCACCGCTTCCCCGCCGAGCAGGCCCTGCACCCGCACCAGCGCGCGGCGGGCGCGCTCGTCCTCCTCGCCGACCCCGCCCCACAGCCCGAGTTGCAGCGCGCCCGCCGCGACCACCTCGACGGGTTCCAGCCGCAACACGATGATCGGCGCGGTGGGCCGCGCGCCGTCGCGCCGGGTGAGCCAACCGTCCAGCTGCCAGCGCACCCGGTCCGCCGTGCCCTCCGGTGTCAACGGCTCGGCGCACCGCCAGATCCGCGAAAGCCGCTCTCCCGCCTCGGTTTCGGCGAACACCGAGAGCCTGGTGCAGGCCAGCCCGGCGTCCGCGAGCGCGGTGTGCAGCCGGGTGGCGAGCAGACGACCGGCGAAAGCGGCGGCGTCGACCCGCTCGATCGGCGGGTCGCAGCGGTACTCCACCACCAGATCCGGTGGTGGCCGCCGCGCGGACGGTGGACGCTCGGGTTCGGCCCTGGCACAGCGATGCGCGAGCACGGCGTCGGCGCCGAACCGGGAGGCGACGTCCGAGGCGGAGAGCGCGGCGAAGTCACCGATTCGCCGTAAACCCAAGCGGTGCAACAGGTCGACCAGGTCGGCGCGCTCGGGTGCGGCCAGGCTCGGCTCGATCGCGAGCTCGCCCACCGGCAGCGGCGCGAGGAACCGCGCGCCCGCGCCCGCGGGCACGATCGCGGCACGGCGGGCGGCGATCACCGCCGTTGACAGCTCATCGGCGATCCCGACCTGCGCCTCCGGCCCGGCCACGGCCACCGCGTCGACCAGACGCTCGGCCGCGGTCTCCTCGGAGCCGAAGAACCGTGCCGCGCCGCGTGCGGCGAGCACGAGCAATCCGGGTCGCAGCACCTCCACGCCGGGCATCGTCGCGGCCACCGCGGCGACCACCGGCTCGAACAATCGCGCGTCCCGATCCGGATCATCCTGCGCGAGAAAGAGCTCGGGACACCGCGCCTGCGCCTCCCTGCGCCGCAGCCCGCGGCGCACCCCCTCGGTTCGCGCGATCGCCGAACACGCCACCACCCGGTTGGCGAACAGCACCGCCACCGGCCGCGTCGCCGGAAGTCCCGCCATCGCCGCCGCGGCGACCGCGGGCCAATCCGGACACCACAGGGCGAGCACCCGCTTCGACCCCCGCCGAGTCACGGTGCGGCACCGCCTTCGTCCCATGGAGCACTGTGGGTGGGCGCCGCGGCGGCATCTCCCCACGACTTCCGACGACTACCGAGCCCTCGAAGCCGCGCGGACCCGGCCAAGCTCGGAGGAGCATCCCGCGGTGATGCGGCAATCCGATCGGTCACTCGCTCGGTCACGACACGGCTTCCTGCGTGTCGATGGCTTCGACTGTCTGCGTGGCCTTGTCGCGCAGCACCCATTCGACGCGTCCCGCGTTCGGGCACAGATCCAGCCGTCCACGCCGGGGCGATCCTGTCTTGCCGCGCACCTCGACCGTCAAGCCGAGCGACCGCAGTCGTCCGCGCCCGCGGCCGAGACCGGCGTAACCCGCGATGCGGGCGTCGAGGTGGAGGGACGCGCCCGGCCAGCGGCCGTCGGCCACCACGAGGGTGGCGCCTTTGGCGCGGGCGCGGGCCGCGATCACCCTGCCGCGGGCGGGCGGAACGGCGCCGCCGCCGAGCCCGAGCACGACCAGGTCCAGCCCGTCGAGCAGGACTGCGGCGACCTCCACCGGGTCGGGGCCGGGATCGGCGATCACGGCGAGCCGCCGCAGCTGCGCCCCCATCTCCACCGCGGCGAGCAACCCGAGCCGGGGCATTCCGACCACCGCGGCATGCCCGCCGTCCTCGGTCACCGCGGCGAGCAACCCGGCCAGCAGCGAACTCGCTCCCGAGTACGCCACCACAGATCCCTTGACCAAGCCACCATCGGGCAACAATGGCGCGAGCGCGGCGGGCACCGGCAACGCCTCGGTGCGCCGCCCGGCGTCCGACCGGCCGTGCGCGGCCGCGACCGATTCACCGTGCCCAGGTACCGCTGCTATGCGTCTGCGCAGTTCAGCCAGTGAAGGAGGGCTCTCCCACCCACGGCCGCGCGACAGCGCACCCCCCTCCTGCGATATCGCATCCGAACCCATCCCAACCACCTACTTCCACGATGGACCCGAGGCGAAGCATGCGGGGCAACCCGCACGATTCGAGCAGCAGCACCGATTCAGCTATCGATCTGTCTCGAATATACGTTCGATACCGACCCAGTAGAAACCGACCCCCAGGTTTCGTCAAGGACCGTGTCCGTGTCGCCCCAAGACCGGGTGCGGCAGCCACTACGAATTCGGTGGCATCCGACCTGCGTGGGATGGAGGTCAGAACCGACAGTGACCCGGCCGCGCGTAGTCGGCCGGGTCACTGATCAGCATCTGTTCGAGCAGGTCTGAATTCGTCTCGCTGGCCGGATCAGCGTCCCACCTGCGAGATCTCGGACAGTCCCGACCACGGCGATACGGTGAGCGGGCCGTGTCGGCTCGTCCTGTCCGGCACGGCCCATCCGGGGTGCGGTGTCACGCGGTGATCGCCGGGGTCGACTCGGCGACGGTGATGTGACGGCGGCGGGACGGGAGCATCGATGTCGGGTGCGAGATGCTCCAGGCCGCGCTCTTGCAGATCACCTCTTTGAGCCGCGCGGCCGCTGTGCCGGTGAGCGCGGAAGGCTTGGGCTGATCGTCGGGGGTCACCCACTGCACGATCGCGTCGCGGCGGCCGAGGCTGATGCACTGGCCGGTGTAGCCGATCGAATTGCGGGGAACCTCGCGGCCGGTCAGGCGTGCGGCGATGGCGTCGGCCGCCTGGTATGCCGTCGGGACTCCCGAGGCGCAGGACATGCGCAGCGGACTGCCGCTCGCCCCGGGGGCGAGTGCGGCATCGCCGATGGCGTACACGTCGGGGTGCGAGACCGACCGCATCGTCTCGTCGACGACGATCTGCCCGGTCCGCGAAACCGCCAGGGTCGTGGCCGCGGCGATGGGATGCACGGCGAAACCGGCCGTCCACACGGTGACCTGGGCCGGGATGGCGCGGCCGTCCGCGGTGACCGCGCCGGTCGGCTGCACGCGGGCGATGTCGGTGTGCTCGTGCACGGTGATGCCGAGCCGGTCGAACGCTTTGCGCAGATGCCGCTGGGCCTTCTCGCTCAGCCAGTCGCCGAGGCCGCCGCGAGCGGCGAGGGCGACCGCGAGGTCCGGTCGGGCTTCGGCGATCTCGGTGGCCGCTTCGATACCGGTGAGACCACCACCGACGACCAGTACGGTCGCCCCCGCGCCCAGGCTCGCCAGACGCTCGCGCACCCGCAGCGCGGACTGCCTGCCTGCGATGCCGTAGGCGTGCTCGGCCACACCGGGCACACCGCAGTCAGCGGCGGCGCTGCCGAGGGCGTAAACGAGAGTGTCGTAGGCGATCTCGCGGGAGCCATCGGCGGCGACGATGCCGACGGTCTTGCGGTCGGCATCGACCGCGGTCACCCGCGCCAGTTGCACACGAACGCCCGTGCCCGCGAAAACGTCGGTCAGCATGCGGCGCTTCAGGTCCTGACCAGTCGCGAGCTGGTGCATGCGGACCCGCTCGACGAACTCGGGATCGGCGTTGACGAGGGTGATCTCGGTGTCGGCCGGGTGCAGCCGCTTGGCCAGGCGACCGGCGGCGTTGGCTCCGGCGTATCCGGCCCCGAGGACGACGATGCGGTGGGTCATGGTCTCACTCCTGTCTGGGTGGTGTTCGCTTCCTGAACCGGACAGCGGCCCGAACCCTGACAGAAATGAAGTGTGATCCAGGTCACCAGTTTTCGACGAGAGGCTCTTCGTGCTCGGACATCGCCCAGTGGCGCGTGGCGCGTTCGAGCTTGCTCGGATTGCCCTGGGTGTGGACGGCCGCGATGCCCTCGGTCGTCACCTCGAGGGAGATGACACCGACGACCCGATCGCCGACCACGATCACCAGCGCGGGCACGCCATTGGCCACCGCGGCGAACAGGGCGGCGCGACCGCCGATCATGTCCCACTTGGCCGCGGTGGGCTCGAACAGGCGGCGCAGGAACCGCGCCACCCGCAGCGCGCCCGTAACCGGCTCCGGCAGAGAGAAAACCACGCCGCCACCGTCGCCCGCGCTGATCGCATCGTCGGCCAGCAGCCGCACCAGCGAGTCGGTCTTGCCGCTCAGCGCGGCCGCGAGGAACTCCTCGACGATCTTGCGGGCGGCGGCCTCATCGACCTCCACGCGGGCCCGGTCGCTGGCCAGGTGCTGCTTGGCGCGCCGGTAGATCTGCTGGCAGTTCGACTCGGTGAGCTCGAGGATTCCGGCGATCTCGCCGTGCGAGTAACCGAATGCCTCGCGCAGCACGTACACGACGCGTTCCTTGGCCGACAGCCGCTCCATCAGGGTGAGCATCGCGATCGAGACCGATTCGCGCTGCTCGACGGTGTCGACCGGACCGAGCATCCGGTCCCCGGCGAAGACCGGCTCGGGCAGCCACTGGCCCACATAGGCCTCCCGCCGGGCCCGTGCCGAGGTGAGCTGGTTGAGGCAGATGTTCGTGAGCACCTTCGTCAGCCACGCCTCGGGCGTCTCGACGAACTCGCGGTCGGCGGCCTGCCAACGCAGGAACGTATCCTGCACCGCGTCCTCGGCGTCGCTCGCCGAACCCAGCAGCCGGTACGCGATCGCCTCCAAACGTGCCCTCGAGTTCTGAAACACCTCGACATCGCGCATACCGACCGACATGGTTGGAAGTCAACCACGAAAATCGCCGTTGACCGGCCGTCCCGGGCGCGGGCATGAATCAGGCCAGCTAGCCGTATTTTCCGCTACCCTGCACCCGTGACCGAACGCGCTCGTCCTACTGTCGGCCCTCAGTATCTCGTCGCAGGCCGCTACCGTCTCCAGTCGAAGCTGGGTGGCGGCGGCATGGGCGCGGTATGGCTGGCACACGACCGGCTGCTCGACCGGGATGTCGCGATCAAACAGGTCCTCACCACGGCCGGACTCGACGAGGCGGAGGCCAACGCGGTCCGCAACCAGATCATGCACGAGGGCCGGGTCGCCGCGAAACTCTCGCACGATCACGCGATCGCCGTGTACGACGTGGTGCTCGAGGCCGGTGAACCCTGGCTGGTGATGGAGCACCTCCCCTCGCGCAGCGTCGCCAAGGCGCTCGCGCTGGTCGACACGCTGCCGCCGATCGAGGTCGCGCAGATCGGCGCGCAGGTCGCCGACGCGCTCGCCGCCGCGCACGCGGTGGGCATCGTGCACCGGGACATCAAGCCGGGCAACATCCTTGTCGCCGATCGCGGTCCCGGTGTCGGCATGGCGAAACTCAGCGACTTCGGCATCTCCCGCGGCGCGGGCGAGGTGTCCGACGAACCGGACGGCGTGATCACCGGCACCCCCTCCTACCTGCCTCCGGAAGTGGCGCGCGGCGCGGAGCCGACCAAGGCCAGCGACGTGTTCTCGCTCGGCGCCACGCTCTACACCGCGATCGAGGGCCAGCCGCCGTTCGGTTTCCACGAGGACAGCGACGTCATCGTGCAGCGCGCCGCCATGGCGCAGATCATCCCGCCGAGCCGCAGCGGCGTGCTCACCCAGGCGCTGCTGCACATGATGGAGCCCGCCCCGCAGCGTCGCCCGACCATGGCCGAGGCGCGGGACGAAATCCTCACCGCCGCTTTCGGTCCCGGCACCGGGCCGTACATCATCGGGGCACCCGTCCGCACCGAGGACGGAACCATCCCGGCCTGGGCGGCGCGCAATTCGGCGTCGGGCATCCGCAGCCCGCACTCCACGCCGCTGCCTCGCCCGCACCGCAACCACGCCGGGGCGACCGCCGCCACGCCGGTTCAGCGCGCCAGAACTTCCCAGCCGAGCAGCGCCCCGCTGGCCATCGCCGTCGGCTTGCTCATCGGTCTGATCATCATCATCGCGATCATCGTCGCCGTCCTCTGACGTCCCCGCACGCCCGGGCGGCACCGTCGATCCGATCCCCGGAGCCGATGGCGCCGCGCGGCGACCGGACCGCTGGGCGAGTTCGGGCAGGGAATTCACACGATCGGTGGCGCAGTCAGACGAAGGGCGCACCGGGCCTCGCGCCGGACCGCAAGCAGCAGCGTAGCTGCTCTTCACCCGTGCAGACGCGCACGGTCTGGCGAAGAGCGGTCAGTCGATACGGCGGCGATGCGCCCAGCGGGTCAGGGCGTTGCGGTTGGATTGCTGGGTTTTCCGCAGCACATTGGAGGCGTGGGTCTCCACCGTCTTGACCGAGATGAACAGGGATTCGGCGATCTCCCGGTAGGTGTAGCCGCGGGCGAGCAGGCGCAGCACCTCCAGTTCGCGCGGGGTCAGCGAGTCCAGTTCGGGGTCCAGCGGCGGCTCGGGCACCGGGGACTTTCCGGTGAACGAGTCCAGCACGAATCCGGCCAGCCGCGGACTGAACACCGCGTCGCCGCCCGCCACCCGGCGGATGCCGTCGGCCAGTTCGGAGCCCGAAATCGTCTTCGTCACATACCCTCTGGCCCCGGCCCGGATCACCGCGATCACGTCCTCGGCGGCGTCGGACACGCTCAGCGCCAGACACACCGGCCCCGGCGCGATGCCCGACAGCACCGCGACCCCGCCACCATCGGGCATGTGCACGTCGAGTAGGACGACGTCCGGGCGCGCCGCATTGATCCCGGCGACCGCCTCGGCCACGCCACCGGCCTCGCCGACCACCTCCATGTCGGCCTCCCGGCTCAACTCCGCGCGCACCCCCGACCGGAAAACCGCGTGATCATCGACGAGAAAGACTCGCGTAAGCGCCACTCGCCCGCCTCTCCGTGTATTCAGGCCGTACCAGTCGGGCTTGTCCAGTTTGCCTTGCCACCCTAGCCATTCGTGCGAGCTCCTCACCTTCCGGGGCGCACCGGCTGCTCAGGCATCGGCGCCGGTTCAGGCATGGCTGCGGCGACCGACGAATCCTGGGATGCGGCGGTGGCATTCGCATCGCAATCCTGGCCACCGGAATCGCTGCGCGGCATGATGATCCGCACCTCCGTGCCGCGGCCGGGGGCGGACATGATCTCCACCTGACCGCCGCGGCGCTCGATCCGGCCGCGGATGGATTTGGCCAGGCCCCGGCGATCCTCGGGCACCGACGCCAGGTCGAATCCGTCGCCGCGGTCGCGGACGAAGACACTCACCTGGTGCGGCTCGGTCTCGGCGAACAGGTCGATCTCCGGGACACCCGCGTGCTTCGCGGCGTTGACCAGCGCTTCCCGCGTCGCGCCCAGCAGCGCGGTGAAATGTTCCTTGGGCAAACCGGCCCCGGAGCCGTCGACGTCCATCGACACGTCTCCCACGGTCACCGGCGCCACCTTCACCCCGTGCTGGTCCTCCACCTCGCCCGCGATGGTGCGCAGAGCCGCGGCCAGACTCGACTGGGCCGGACCGGAATCCTCGAACAGCCATTTGCGCAGTTCCCGCTCCTGGCTGCGGGCCAGCCGCACCACCTCCTGCGGGTCGTCGGCCTGCCGCTGGATCAGGGCGAGCGTCTGGAGCACGGAATCGTGCAGATGGGAGGCGATCTCCTCGCGTTCCTCGTTGCGGATGCGCGCGGAGCGCTCGGCGTTCAGCGCGCGCATCATGCGCAGCCACAGCGGAACCGTCAGCAACCCCGCGCCGATCAGCGTGACCCCGACGGCGAGCAACGCGGACCCGAGCGAACTCAGATCGATCCTGGCCAGCACCACCACACCGAGGCCGACCACGATCAGCGTCGCCCCGGCGACGACGCGCGACCAGGTCACCACCGACGGCCGCGCGGGCAGCCCGAGCAACGAGCGCGGGCCGTCGACGTCGTACTCCCGCCACACCAGCGCCGCGCCGATCGCGACCACGACGATCGGCGCGATCACCTTGGCCGCCGTGCCACTGAACACCCACGACACGGCGACCGCGAGCCCGAGCCCGAGCAGGGCGAGCCCGATCGCCTGCCGCCGCTCCGCGCCGGAGGGCTTCACCTGGTCGGAGCCACCCGGCGTGAAGATCCACAGCAACCCGTACGCGAAGATCCCGGCCCCCGCCAGTGCGGACAGCAACACGAACGCCATCCGCACCTTGAACACGTCGACACCGAGGTGATCGGCCAGACCACCCGCCACCCCGCCGACGATCCGTCCTCCCGATCGGCGCACCATCCGCGCCTGCGGCGGCTCGGGGACCAACGCGGGCGCGGGACCGCGGGCAGCGTCGAACCCCCGAGTGTCGAACGCGGGAACAGACGGGTACATGTCTTCGATACTGGCACGACCACCGGACGGCCAGCCATCGGGAATCACCCTGATCTCGCCCATGGTGACCGCTTCGATCAGGCCCTGAAGCTGGTCGTAGCCGGTCCGCCGCCCGTCCCCGGTAGCGCGCCGTTCCAGGGCGTTCGCCGTCTGCCCGCGAGGAATCCGCCGAGAAGTAGGCCACGGATTCAGGAGACGTCGACTGTTCGATCGGTCGATCCAGATCTTCTGAACAGCCCTGGTAGCAGCGCGGACCAGCACACGGACAGCAGCGGTGGTCATGCCCGCACGGGCTTGTGCCAGAGTATTGCTGAGTCGACGCAGCGCAGATAGAAGCGGCCATGAGGCCGAAAAACCCGGGTCATATTCAAAAATTCGCCTTATAACCAGCTGGTTGCTCGATCAGGCGATCGGTCCAAAGTGTTCCGGATATTTTTTCAGGGTTCCCCCCGATGTGCCGACGCACGGATCGGGCTCACCATGGGAAACATGACGAAAACCAGCTTCGGCGATCAGGTCCAGCAGATATGGCAGACGCGGCCGGTGCGGTTGCCGCGGCAGGGCCCGATCGCGGGTGTCGCGGCGGGATTCGCCCGCCGCTACGACATCGACCCGGTGCTGGTGCGCGTCGCGTTCGTGGTCTCGACGATCTTCGGCGGCGCGGGCCTCGTGCTCTATCTGCTGGCGTGGCTGCTGCTGAGCGCCGCGGGCGATCAGGCGTCGGCGGCCGAGTCGCTGGTCGGCAAAGGACACAGCTCGCAGTCGCAGACCAAGAGCATCGTGTTGATCGTGGCGCTGGCCATCGCGGTCAGCACGATGGGTCCGGTCGGCGTCGGTCTCGGCGGGTCCGGCCTGATCAGCCTGGCGCTGATGTTGGCGGGCTGGTGGATGCTGCACCTGCGCACGCCGACGCCGCCGCCGGGCACCACCGAAGCGTTCGGCGGGTTCGCGCCGAACGGCGGGATCACCGCCACCGGCTATCCCGGCGCGGTCTTCCCGCAGGGAGCGCCTCGGACCGTCGGCGACATGTACGTACCGCCGAACACCATGTACACGCCCTACACCAAACTCCCGGATTCGTATGTGCCGGAAACGCCGGTCCGAGCATATGGCGATGCCGAGACGGTTCCGCTGGACAAGGGAGTGGCCGACCAGCAGGGCGATGCGGAGACCGTGGTGCTCGACAAGTCCGCCGCGAGCCCACCGGCCGATCAGGCCGGGCCCACCGAATCGGAGACCTCGCCGACCGGACCGGGCTCATCCGGTAGCACGGAGACCAGCGACCGAGCCGACCTGCCCGCGTCCACCGGTGACGGCTCCGCGCCGGGCGAATCCGTGGAGAACACCGAAGGCGGGCGCGGTACGTCACCCGACGGCAGCCGGAACCCATCCCTTGGCCATCAACCCGAACCGGCCCCGCCAGCTGGGAACATGACGCCCCAGCTCGAAACAGAGCAGGTCGGCGCGTCACCCACCGATAGCCCCATCTCGCTCGGCAAGGACTTCACCGCGACCGGCAGGAACCGTCCCGCGGCGGCGCACCCCGCGATCATCGGGGGCGCAACGCCTCCGTCCTGGGATCCGCTCGGCGTCGCCCCGCTGGCCTGGGACCTGCCGGAACCCGCCCCCGTCCGCACCGCCGTGGCGGCACCGCCCAAGCGTCCGCGTTCGCGGCTGACCCCGGTGGTGATCGGTCTGGCCATCTTGGCGGCGGCCGGGGCGGGCGCCGCGGCGGCCTCGGGTGTGGAGTGGATGACGCCGGGCCGGATCGGCGCGACGGCGCTGGCGGTGATCGGTCTGGGCTTGGTGCTCGGCGCGTTCCTGCGCCGCGGCTACGGCCTGCTGGTGCTCACCGCGCCGCTGGCCGGATTCGTGCTGCTCGCCTCGGTCGTCGGCCCGATCGAGTTCGACCGCGGCGCGATGGGCGACCACATCTGGACGCCCGCCTCCGCCGCCGACCTGGCGCCGCAGTACAAGGTGACCATGGGCTCCGGCACGCTGGACCTGCGTTCGCTGAAATTGACCGAGAACCGCGCCGTTGACATCGACGCCCACATGGCCGAAGTCCGCGTGCTGCTGCCCGAGGACCTGACCGTCCGCACCCGCTGCACGACGTCCATGGCCGAAGCCATCTGCGACGACGGCCTCAGCGGGCCGAACCCGCCCGGCGCGCCGGTGCTCGATCTCAACGTCGATGTCCGATTCGGAAACGTGGAGGTGCGCCGTGGCTGAGCACGACGAGAACACCAGCGAATCCCGCCGCGGCCCGGCCGTCTCCCTGCTCATCGCCGGACTGCTGGCCCTCGCGGTGAGCGTGTGGGGCTTCATCGGTCCCGCGTCCCTGCCCGCGGCCAGCATGCTCCCGATCGGTTGGATCGTGGTGCTCGCCGCGATCGTCATCGGCATCGTGCTGGTGATCTCCCCGCGTAAACGATCGTGACCATCCAGCCGCCGCGCAGCGCCCATTGTTCTTGCCCGAGGAGAACTGATGAAGCCCGACGAGAAGGCCGCTCAGGCCGAAGCCACCGCAAGACCCGCGCCACCGGACCCGCGCGGCAGACCGCAGCTGTTCACCACGAACGGAACGCTCTTGGGCCATGTGGTCCTGCACAGTGCCACGTGGCACCGGCCGCGCTGACCGATTCGATCGGAGTTACTCCCACTCGATGGTGCCCGGCGGCTTGCTGGTTACGTCGAGGACTACGCGGTTGACTTCCGGCACCTCGTTGGTGATCCGGGTGGAGATGCGTTCGAGCACGTCGTAGGGCAGACGGGTCCAGTCGGCGGTCATCGCGTCCTCGCTGGAGACCGGGCGCAGCACGATGGGGTGGCCGTAGGTGCGGCCGTCGCCCTGCACGCCGACGCTGCGGACGTCGGCCAGCAGCACGACGGGGCACTGCCAGATCTGGCGGTCCAGGCCCGCCGCCGTGAGCTCCTCGCGGGCGATGGCGTCGGCTCGGCGCAGCGTGTCCAGGCGATCCGCGGTGACCTCACCGACGATCCGGATGGCGAGACCAGGGCCGGGGAACGGTTGACGGGCAACGATTTCCTCCGGCAGGCCCAGCTCGCGGCCCACCGCGCGAACCTCGTCCTTGAACAGCAACCGCAGCGGCTCGACCAGTTCGAACTCCAGGTCCTCCGGCAGCCCGCCGACATTGTGGTGGCTCTTGATGTTCGCGGTGCCGCTGCCGCCGCCGGACTCCACGACGTCCGGATACAGCGTGCCCTGCACCAGGAACTCGACCTTCGGCGCCGCGCCGTCCGCGTCGCCGTGCTCGAGCACCACCTCGCCCACCGCGTCCTCGAAGGACCGGATGAACTCCCGTCCGATGATCTTGCGCTTCTCCTCGGGATCGGTGACGCCCTTCAGCTCGCCGAGGAACTTGTCCACCGCGTCGACGGTCACCAGCTTGGCGCCGGTCGCGGCGACGAAATCCTGCTGCACCTGCTCGCGCTCCCCCGCCCTCAGCAGGCCGTGGTCGACGAAGACGCAGGTCAACCGGTCGCCGATGGCACGCTGCACCAATGCGGCGGCGACCGCGCTGTCCACCCCGCCGGACAACCCGCAGATCGCGTGCCCGTCACCGACCTGCTCGCGCACCGACGCGATCAGCGACTCGGCGATGTTCGCCGGGGTCCACGTGGACGGGATACCGGCGAGCTCGTGCAGGAACCGGCTCAGCACCTGCTGACCGTGCGGCGAGTGCAGCACCTCGGGGTGGTATTGCACGCCGGCCAAGCGGCGCGCGCGGTCCTCGAACGCGGCGACCGGGGCGCCCGCGGTGGTGCCGGTGACCTCGAAGCCCTCCGGCGCGTCGGTGACCGCGTCGCCGTGGCTCATCCAGACCGGTTGGAGGGCGGGCAGACCGCCGTGCAGCAAACCTCCGTCGATACTGAGCTCGGTGCGGCCGTACTCACGCGTGCCGGTGTGCGCGACCGTGCCGCCCAGCGCCTGCGCCATCGCCTGGAAGCCGTAGCAGATGCCGAAGACCGGCAGTCCCAGCTCGAACAGCCGTGGGTCCAGCTGCGGCGCGCCCTCGGCGTACACACTGGACGGGCCACCGGAGAGGATCACCGCCAGCGGTTGCTTCTCGGCGATCTCCTCCACCGTCGTGGTGTGCGGAACCACCTCCGAGTACACGCTCGACTCGCGAACCCGCCGTGCGATCAGCTGCGCGTACTGGGCTCCGAAGTCCACGACGAGGACCGGTCTCTGGGTTTGTGCCACCCACCCAGTTTAGTGAGCGGCGAAACGAGCGAATCATCGGCACAGCGTCCTCGCCTACCGCCGAGTCGACCGGCCGAATCGTCCCGCGCACCTCCGCCCCGCTGGTTATCCTTCTGCTCGTGCCCTTCGCCCGCGCGATCGATGCCGACATTCACTACGAGGACAGCGGCGGGGACGGCCCGGTGGTACTGCTGGCGCACGAGTTCTTCATGGACCGCACCATGTTCGCCGCCCAAACGGCCGCGCTCGCACCGGAATTCCGGATCGTCTCCTGGGACGCACGCGGCCACGGCCGCACCAGGGACGAGGGCCTACCGTTCACCTACTGGACCGCCGCGCGCGACGCGCTGACCGTGCTCGATCACCTCGGCGCCGAACAGGCCGTGGTCGGCGGCACCGCGCAGGGCGGCTTCACCGCGCTGCGCACCGCACTGATCGCGCCGGAACGGGTCTCCGCGCTGATCCTGATCAGCACCGAAGCGCACGGCCCCACGCCCGAGCAGTCCACCGCCACGCAGAAGTTCCTCCAACAGTGGTACGACGACGGCTCCCGCGAACGGGCCGCGCGGCAACTGGCCTCCTGGCTGATCGGCGACGACGAGTGGTACCGCACGATCTGGACCCAGCGCTGGCTGGTGCGCGACCGGCGCGGCATCGAGGCCGCCGCTGGCTGTCTGCTGAGCCGGGATTCGGTGCTGGACCGGCTCCGCGAAATCGCCTGTCCCGCCTTGGTGATTCACCCCACCGACAGCGGCATGGACCGCGAGCGCGCCCGGCAACTGGCGCGCGGCTTGTCCGGCGCCACCTTCGTCGAGATCGCGAACGCCCGGCTGGCGGTGACGATGACCCACCCAGAGCCGGTCAACCACGCGATTCAGCAATTCCTGCGCACCAGGACGAAGCCGACCCGTAGAACGAAACCGACCCGGGTGCGCTGAGCCGATTCACGCCGCCCAGCCCTGTGGGGTGCGAGTCTTACGAGCACCGTTCGCCGCAGGCGCTGCACATCGAACACAGCTCAGGCACGCACGCTGAGACCGACCTTCTGGAATTCCTTCAGATCCGAGTAACCGGCCTTGGCCATCGAACGCCGCAGGCCCCCAACGAGATTCAGCGACCCGAACGGATCGTCCGACGGACCGTAGAGCACGCGCTCCAGGCTCGGGCGCACGCTCCCGCCCTCCGGCTCGCCACCGAGATCCCACGGATCGTCGACGTGCAACAGCGAACCGCGCGGCACCGAGGGATGCGCGGCGGCCGACGGCCAGTACCAGCCACGGCCCGGCGCCTCCGCGGCCGCGGCGAGCGGCACCCCGAGCATCGCGGCATCCGCCCCGCACGCGATCGCCTTGGCCAGCTGGCCGGAGGTCGCGATGTCCCCGTCGGCGATGACGTGCACGTAGCGGCCGCCGGTCTCGTCCAGGTAGTCCCGGCGGGCCGCGGCGGCATCGGCGATCGCGGTCGCCATCGGCACACCGATGCCGAGCACCTCGCCGGTGGTGGTCGCACCGGGGTAGGAGCCGTAACCGACGATCACGCCTGCCGCGCCGGTGCGCATCAGGTGCAGCGCGGTGCGGTGGTCGCTCACGCCGCCCGCGACCACCGGCACGTCCAGCTCGGCGATGAAGGTCTTGAGGTTCAGCGGTTCACCGTCGCCGACATGCTCGGCGGAGATGATCGTGCCGTGCACCACCAGCAGGTCGATGCCAGCCTGCACCAGCGCCGGGGTGAGGGTGCGCGCGTTCTGCGGGCTCACCCGCACCGCGACCGTGACACCGGCCGCACGAACCTGCGCGACCGCCGCGGCGAGCAGGTCCGGCTGCATCGGCGCGGCGTGCAATTCCTGGAGCAACGCCACGGCGCGCTCGTAGCCGCCCTTGCCGACGAGTTCGAGCAACTGGTCGATCTTCGCCGAGACGTCCGCGTGCCGGGCCCACAGGCCCTCGCCGTTGATCACGCCGAGCCCGCCGAGGCGGCCCAACTCGATGGCGAACTCCGGCGACACCAGCGCGTCGGTCGGATGCGCGAGGCACGGGATCTCGAAGCGGTAGGCGTCCAGCTGCCAGGACAGCGAGACCTGCTTCGACGAGCGGGTCCGGCGCGAGGGGACGATGTCGACGTCGTCCAGCTCGTAGGTACGCCGGGCGGTCCGGCCCATGCCGATCTCCACCATGTCGCGCACGGGAATTCTCCTTAGTTTTTTGCGGCGCTCTGTCTGATTTGCAGCGCCTGCGGCGCTGCGTGTTCGCGGCCCCGGGAAGTCTCGCGTCCGAGCGACCGAGACTCGCGCCTGCGGCGCATGCGCTTCGGTCACTCGGACGCGAGACGGGCCGCGAACGGTGCTCGTAAGACTCGCACCCGACAGGGCTGGGAGGCCTGAATCGGCCTGTATTTTGTTTTGCCAGCACCTGCGGCGCTCGTAAGACTCGCGCCTCCAGTCGTTACCAGTGGTAGGTGGGCAGCGCAGGTCGCTCCGCACCACCCTGCCACACAGCTTGCTCGTCGCCGATTGCTTGTCGAGCAAGCTCAATCATGCACGGACCGGTTGGTCTTGTACATGAACAAGGCCGGGCTAGCCGCGGCCGGTGTAGTTAGGGGCCTCGACGGTCATGGTGATGTCGTGCGGGTGGCTCTCCTTCAGACCCGCCGCGGTGATCTGCACGAACTGCGCCTCCTGCAGATCCGCGATCGACTGCGAACCGGTGTAGCCCATGGCGGCGCGCAGCCCGCCGACCAGCTGGTGGATGACCTGGTTGACCGGCCCGCGGAACGGCACCCTGCCCTCGATGCCCTCCGGCACCAGCTTGTCCTCGGCGAGCACATCATCCTGGAAGTAACGGTCCTTGGAGAACGACTTGGCCTGCCCGCGGCCCTGCATGGCGCCCAGCGAGCCCATGCCGCGGTAGCTCTTGAACTGCTTGCCGCCGACCAGGATCAGTTCACCCGGCGATTCGGCGGTGCCCGCGAGCAACGAGCCCAGCATCACGGTGGACGCGCCCGCGGCGATGGCCTTGGCGATATCGCCGGAGAACTGGATGCCGCCGTCGGCGATCACCGGGACACCCGCGGGCTTGCACGCCGCGACCGCCTCCAGGATCGCGGTGATCTGCGGCGCGCCGACACCGGCCACGACGCGGGTGGTGCAGATGGAGCCGGGGCCGACACCCACCTTCACCGCGTCCGCGCCCGCGTCGACCAAGGCCGCGGCGCCCGCCCGGGTGGCCACGTTGCCGCCGACCACCTGGATGCGGTCGCCGACCTCGGTCTTGACCTTGGTCACCATCTGCAGCACCTGGGCCTGATGGCCGTGCGCGGTGTCCACTATGAGCACGTCGACACCCGCGTCGGCCAGCGTCATGGCGCGCGACCAGGCGTCCTCGCCGACGCCGACCGCGGCGCCCACCAGCAGACGGCCGTCGCGGTCCTTGGTGGCGTTCGGGTACTGATCGGTCTTGACGAAGTCCTTGACGGTGATGAGTCCGCGCAGCCGTCCGTTGCCGTCGACGATCGGGAGCTTCTCCACCTTGTGCCTGCGCAGCAGGCCGAGCGCGGCCTCGGCGGTCACGCCCTCCTGGGCGGTGATCAGCGGGGCCTTGGTCATCACGTCGGCGACCCGGCGGTTCTGGTCCACCTCGAAACGCATGTCGCGATTGGTGATGATGCCCACAAGCGCGCCGGTCTCGTCCACCACGGGAAGCCCGGAGATGCGGAACCTGGCGCACATCGCGTCGACCTCGGCGAGGGTGTCGGTCGGGCGGCAGGTGACCGGGTCGGTGACCATGCCGGCCTCGGACCGCTTGACCGTCTCCACCTGGGCGGCCTGGTCGGCTGTCGAAAGGTTGCGGTGCAACACGCCCATGCCGCCCGCGCGGGCCATGGCGATGGCCATCCGCGCCTCGGTCACCGTGTCCATGGCCGAGCTGACCAGCGGGGTGCGCAGCCGGATCTCCCTGGTCAGCAGGCTGGAAGTCTCCACGGAACTGGGGATCAGATCCGATGCGGCGGGCAGCAGCAGCACATCGTCGAACGTGAGGCCGAGCATGGCGATCTTGTTCGGATCGTCGCCACCCGTAGGAGGGCGGACTGCGATTCGTTCGCCCGATACGGGATTACTCATTCGGATCGACCCCTCCTGGACGTCGATAGCGACCGACACCGGACGGAGCGGCGTCGGGACGGCTGATGGGATGGACGGTGGCGTGGGCGGCGGTGCGGTGGACCCGCCGTAGCCTTGCTCCATGGTATCGGTCCGGTGAACTCGCCGACGAAGTGAGGCCACCACCGAAACTGGCGGGCCGCATCGCTGGCGCAGACGGCCCTGTTCTGCGTACCGTGGGGATGTGCGCGACCATCTACCACCTGGCTTGCCGCCGGATCCATTCGCCGGAGACCCCTCCGACCCGTCCGCCGCGCTCGATGCCATCGAGCCCGGCGAGCCGCTGGATCCCCACGAGCGCCTTGCGGTCGAGGAGGATCTCGCCGACCTCGCGGTATACGAGGCACTGCTGGCCCATCGCGGTATCCGCGGACTCGTGGTCAGCTGCGAAGACTGCAGGCAGGACCACTACCACGACTGGGACATGTTGCGCGCCAACCTGTTGCAGTTGCTGGTCGACGGCACGGTCCGCCCGCACGAGCCCGCCTACGACCCGACGCCGGAGGCGTATGTCACCTGGGACTACTGCCGTGGCTACGCGGACGCCTCGATGAACGAGGCCTTCCACGGCGACGGGTTCGACGGATTCGACAGCTGAGACAGCCCTCCCACCGACGAACGCGGCCCGTTCGAGGCTCGCGTATCCGATGCTTGCCACTGTGATTTTCGACGCACACGATCACGGCGGTAGGCGGACGGCGCGCCGTCGGCAGACCGACACGCCGACAGCGCGACAGACAGAAAGCCGACCGCCGGACAGCGATCGGTTCATGTCTTTTTCGAGGTTCCTTCTGTTCAGCGACCGGGTTGTGTGAACGTACCGGGGCTGAGGGGGACGCCGGGCACGACGACAGTCGGTGGCGTGTAGTTGTCCTGGGGCGGCACCCGCGTGGCGGGAGGCTGCGGCTGCTGCGGCGCGGTCGGAGGACCCCCGGTGTCCGCCGTGGGTTCCGCGGTGGGCGGCTTCACGTCCACTGTCGGCGCGGTCGGCGGCTGCTGGGGCGGCGTGGTGGGTTCCACGGTCGCCTGCGGCGGCGTGGTCGCCGCGGGCGGCGGGGTGGTCACCGGCGGGACGGTAGTGGGTGCGCCGCCGCCGTTCGGTGTGGTCGCATCCGTCGGTTGCGTCGGCTTGCCGGACTGCTCCGTCGGCTGCTGCAGGATCGTCGTGCCGGGGCCGCCGGTCGCCGGATTGGGCCGCGTGGTCGCGCTGTTGCCCGGGGTCGCGCGCGGGTCGGTGGTCTTCGGCGCCGTCGACTCGAGCTGGTCGGCCAGCTCCGGCGAGTACTTGCGCAGCTCGACGAGCAAACGCTGCCACTCGGTCATCAGCTCGCTGCGCTTCTCCGGATCGCTGACCTGCTCGGCGGTCTCCCTGGCCCGCTCCAGACGCTCCTTGGCCTGCGTCGGGTTCTGCGAGACCAGCGCCGACGCCTGGGTCAAGTCGCTGTCGGCCCGCTGCACCACGGTGGTCTGGGCCTGTTCACTGAACACGACCTCCTTGACCCGCCACAGCGGATCGCCCGGCTCAGCGTTGTAGGAGAACGCGGTCATGCCCCCGATGACCAGGGCCAGTGCCGCCGCGGTGCCCATGATCGGGCGAAGCAGCCGTAGCCGCCCACCGGCGTGTGCTCCGATGCGAGCCTGCCGCGCGCCGATCTCCTGGTTGACCGCGGCCACGATCGCATCCAGATCCGGCTCCGCCGGCATCGGCGGGGCGATCAGCTCCGCGCGCCAATCCGCGAGCAGCGTCGCGAGCTGATACTCCTCGGCGCTGTCGGTGTGCACCGGACCATCGCTGGCGATGGCGTCGATCAGAGCATCGTCGCGGCGTACCGCGGCGATGTCGACCGGGCCGGTGTCACCGGACGCCTCGGCGTAGGGACCGCTGTTCCGCGATCCAAGCCGCGCCTTCCAGTCACCCCGACCGCGCTCGCCATCCCTAGCCATACATTTCACCTGCCCTCGCCACTTGTGACTTGAGTTTCGCGAGTGCCCTGTGTTGGGCGACCCGTATCGCACCCGCCGTACTGCCCACGGCGACTGCGGTTTCTTCCGCTGACAAACCCATGACCAGGCGCAGGATCAAGATCTCTCGATGCTTCTCGGGAAGCGTCGCGAGCAGACGGTTCATCTGCCTGCTCGTCTCGGACTCGAGAGCTCGTTGTTCCGGTCCCTGGTCGGTGGATATGACATCTGGTACTTCGGCCATCGCCTCCGCCTTGTTACGGGCGGCATTGCGATGCGCGTCGGCGACCTTGTGCGAAGCGATCCCGTACACGAAGGCCATGAAGGGCCTGCCCTGGTCTTGATACCTGGGCAAGGCGGTCATCACAGCCAGGCAAACCTCCTGCGCAACGTCGTCCGCGGAGAGCTGCCCACGCTCCGCGGCTCCGATCCGCGCGCGGCAGTAGCGCACCACCAGCGGGCGGATCATCCCGAGTACCTGAGCTAAAGCGGATCTGTCGCCCTGCGCAGCGGCAGTGACGGCGAGGTCCAACTCTTCGCCCGTGTGCGTCATCGTCAGAGATATTCCTGGCGTTACAAGTGGCACGGTCCGGTGACGACCAGTGCTTCCACCGAAGGGGCGGAACGGATCTAACAATAGCGACCCGTTGGCGCGAACTTGGCAACACGGTGCTCTCCGTGATCATCTACCAGCTACCGAGGGGGCGCAGCGTCCCGCCGCGGCGAGCGACGATCGCCGCGCACGCCTCCGCTTCCGCCGCCGCGCCGTCGACACCCAGCCCGGCACGGAGCATGGCGCAGGCCCACCGCAGCGGAAGCAGATCGTGCGCGCGGCACTGTTCGGCCACCTCCGCGCTCAACGCGACCGATCGCTCGCGCGTGTCTCCCGCCGCGGCGACCAGCAGGCGTGACTTGATCCGGTGCCGCACCGAGGGCGCGCGCTCGGCGAGCTCCAGCGCGGCCGCCGCGTGCTCGGCCGCGGAGGCGGAATCGCCTGCGGCCAAAGCCGTTTCCGCGGACACCCAGTGCAGCCGGATCGCGGGACGCCAGCTGGTCCCGTGCCGATCGGCCGCCGCCGCGCTGCGCCGCAGCAGCCGATGGGCGAGCGCGAGCCGTCCGGTGCCGAGCGCGTCGGCGGCGAGTCCGGTGAGTGCGTCGCATATGGCGTCGGCGCGGCCGGGACGGTAGTGGGCGTCGGCGACGCTCTGCGGCGCGACGGCTTCGGTCGCGGCATCGGTCGCGAGAATCAGGGCGGCGGCCCGTCCGTCCAGAGCCGAGGCACGCTGGTGCCAGCCGAGCTGGCGCAGAAATGACCCTTCGGTACTTCCCGCCAGTGAGAGGAGCACCGGGTCGGCGCTGTGGTTGCATACTCTGCGCAATTCGACCCTGGCCGCGGCGTAGCGTCCCTGGCCACCGAGAACCACCGCGCGGTACCACCAGCCGAGCGCGTCCGAGGCGGGCGGCAACTCGGTGGCGGGACGGCCGGGATCGGCTCCGAAGGCGGCCTCGGCGAGGATGGTGAGACGAGGATCTTCGAGCGGAGCTGGCGCGAACACGGGCGCACTCTATCCCCTGGCCGACCAGGGCCCGGCGCGGGGAAAGATCCGCAGCAGCCCGCTGGCAACCTCCCGGCATTTCCGCCGTGGAGGCCATGTTGCCATTAGGTAAATCTCGCTCCGGCAATCGCCGAGCGCCCACCCCGGGAATTCATGCGTGTTTCGTGTAATTAACCTGGCCGCCCCGTTTCCGCCATCTCCGATCTGCACGACGCGAACGCCCCGGACGGCCGGGGTGATCGCCGCCATACGGCCGACACCGGCCATCGGAGCGCCGTCCGATCAGCAAAATGGCTTCTACCTGCGCAAACCCGACTTGACCCGGTGCATGGCCAAGCCACGGACCACCGGCCAACCGAACAGTATCGCCGGAACCAATGCGAAAAGTAAACAGTCCGGAGGTTAAATTTGGCAGCGCGAGATTTGGAAAACTACTGCGCCGAACTATTGACGGAATTTCGCGGCTGGACCTAACGTAGCTCATCGCCACGGACGGCGCCGCGCGAAATTGCAGCGACCGCGAAGGGCGAGCCCAAGGGCCACCCTCGCCGACACGGCGCCGTGGCCCACAACTGTTGCAGAACAACTGCTCGACAATGCTGACGAGCTCGCACCACGAGGAGTTCACCATGCCCATGCCGACCCACCTTCCGGGACCCAACGCCGATGTCTGGGATTGGCAGATGCGGGGGTCTTGCCGCGGGCAGGACTCCGCGGTGTTCTTCCATCCCGATGGCGAACGTGGCCGGGCCCGCACCGCGCGCGAGATGCGCGCCAAGGAGATCTGCCGTACCTGCCCGGTGCTCATGCAGTGCCGCGCCCATGCGCTGAAAGTCAGCGAGCCCTATGGCATCTGGGGCGGCATGTCGGAAACCGAGCGCGAGATGCACGCGCGGCGCAACCGCCGCCGCATGGCCGTCTGAGCCGAATCCCCTCCCATCCGCCCGCCGTCGGGCGTCGAATGCCTAGCAAACAACGGGCCACTACAACAAGCTCCGGCCGAGCCGCGCACGCACCACGGCGATCGGTTCGGCTCGGGAATCGGCGCGTGGGTTCCGATCGGTCACCATCGATCGGCCGGCCGCCGTGGCGCACGGTCGAGAGCCGTGCGGCCGGTTGATCCGGGGTGTTGCGGGCACGATCAGCGTGTTTCTTCCGAGATGTCCGGCGTGTCGCGGTTTTTCCCGCAGCCGCTGGCCTACCGTCAGTTCGCGGGTACCCCACCGGAAGGGAGATCATAGCGACGCGCTACGGTAGTGACCGATGACACAGAATGGAGCGTTGTGACAACGCGGCCGCCAGCCGCAGAGGGCGACTCGTTCCGAAGAGAAGCCTTCCCACCCACGGTGGATTCTGCGGTTACGGCACGCGCAGCCGAAAGTATCGAGCTCGCCGCCCTTTTGCATCGATGCGGCCACGCCGACCAGGAAGCATTCGCCGAGTTGTACGACCGGACGTGTGCGCGCGTCTTCGGTCTGGTGCTGCGGGTGCTTCATGATCCGGGATACGCGGAGGAGACCACCCAGGAGGTCTATCTGCAGATCTGGCGGATGGCAGCGAGTTTCGACCCGGCGAAGGGCTCGGCGGTCACGTGGTTGATGACGCTCGCGCATCGGCGCGCCGTCGACCGGGTCCGCGCCGAGCAGGCCCACACCCAACGCGAAGTCGCCTATGGGATTCGGGTTCTGGGCAACGAATTCGACGAGGTCACCGAAGAGGTGGAGCGCAGGTTCGAGCAACAGGCCGTGCTGGCCGGTCTCGCCACCCTGACGGAGACCCAGCGGGAAGCCATCTCGCTCGCCTACTACGGCGGGCGAACCTATGCCGAGGTGGCCACCTACCTCGACGTAGGGTTACCTACGGTGAAGTCCCGGATCCGGGACGGATTGACACGACTGAAAAGAAGTTTGGGGGTGACGTGAGATGAACGAACGCCAGATCGATCTCGCGCACGCCGTCGCGCTCGGATCGATCGCCGACGAAGACCGTCACGAAGTGCAGGAACTGCTCGACAGCGAGGACCCCGTGCTACGCGCGGAGTTCGCCGAACAGGTGAGAATTACCAAGAAGGCTCTTTCCGCTTTCGCCGCAGCCGCGGCGGTCACCCCGCCGCCGTCGCTGCGTGCTCGCTTACTCGCAGCCATCTCCGCGCAGCAGCCACCGGTCGCCAGCTGAAGCTCCCCCGCCTCTCCGCGTCTTCAGGCCGTACTAGTCGGTAGCACGGGATTCACGTTCAGGTCCTGCGTTGGGTGCCACTCATGTTCTGGGCGTGCCCGGTGAGTTACCCATGTGCTCACGAAATCAGTTGTGCTGTTTCGTGAGCGCATGGAGTAAAGCGACGAAAGGCCCTCGAACCGCGTGGTTCGAGGGCCTTTCCTCTGGTTTGCTCGAGCAGTGTCCGCTCAGTGCGCGTGGCCGTGGTGGCCGTGGTTGTTCTGTTCCTCGGCGGGCTTGTCGACCACGGCGCTCTCGGTGGTGAGCACCATGCGCGCGACCGATGCCGCGTTCACGACGGCCGAGCGGGTCACCTTCACCGGGTCGACGACACCGTCGGTGAGCAGGTCGCCGTAGCTGAGGGTGGCGGCGTTGAAGCCCTCCTTGCCCTCGGCCACCTTGCTGACCACTACGGCGCCGTCCAGGCCCGCGTTGGTGGCGATCCAGTACAGCGGCGCCCGCAGCGCGGTGCGCACCACCTCGACGCCGACCGCCTCGTCACCGGACAACGAGTCGCGCAGTTCGACCAGCTTGCCGCTCGCCTGCACCAGAGCGGTGCCGCCACCGGGCACGATGCCCTCCTCGACGGCGGCCTTGGCGGCGCTCACCGCGTCCTCGACGCGGTACTTGCGCTCCTTGAGCGCGGTCTCGGTGGCCGCGCCGACCTTGATCACCGCGACGCCACCGGCCAGCTTGGCCAGCCGCTCCTCGAGCTTCTCGCGATCCCAGTCGGAATCGGTGGCCTCGATCTCGCGGCGCAGCTGCGCGACCCGGCCCTCGATGTCCGCCGCGGAACCGGCGCCGTCGATGATGGTGGTGTCGTCCTTGGTGACGACGACGCGACGCGCCTTGCCGAGCACGTCGAGGCCCGCCTCGCGCAGCGAGATGCCCAGGTCGGGGTTCACCACGGTGCCACCGGTGACCACGGCCAGGTCGTCGAGGAACGCCTTGCGGCGATCACCGAAGAACGGCGCCTTCACCGCGACCGCCTTGATCGTCTTGCGGATCGCGTTGACCACCAGGGTGGACAGCGCCTCGCCCTCGACGTCCTCGGCGATGATCAGCACCGGCTTGCCGCTCTCGGCGATCTTCTCCAGCAGCGGCAGGAAGTCCGGCAGCGAGCTGATCTTCTCGCGGTGCAGCAGGACGAACGCGTCCTCGAGGACGGCCTCCTGGCTGTCGGCGTCGGTGACGAAGTACGGCGAGAGGTAGCCCTTGTCGAACTGCACGCCCTCGGTGACGACGAGCTCGGTCTGCAGCGTGGAGGACTCCTCGACGGTGACGACGCCGTCCTTGCCGACCGTGGTCAGCGCCTTGCCGACCATCTCGCCGATCTCCTCGTCGCGCGAGGAGACCGTCGCGACCTGCGCGATGGCCTGCTCGCCGGAGACCGGGGTGGCCAGCGCGAGCAGCGCCTCGGAGACCGCGTCGGCGGCCTTGGCGATGCCGGAGCCGACCGCGATCGGATTCGCGCCGGCGGCAACGTTCTTGAGTCCGGCGCGGACCAGCGCCTGGGCCAGCACGGTCGCGGTGGTCGTACCGTCGCCCGCGACGTCGTTGGTCTTGGTGGCGACGCTCTTGACCAGCTGCGCGCCGAGGTTCTCGAACGGGTCGTCCAGCTCGATGTCGCGCGCGATGGTGACGCCGTCGTTCGTCACGGTCGGGCCGCCGAAGGCCTTCGCGAGTACGACGTGGCGCCCGCGCGGGCCGAGGGTGACCTTCACCGCGTCGGCGAGCTTGTCGACACCGCGTTCCAGAGCCCGACGAGCCTTCTCGTCGAACTCGATCTGCTTTGCCATGTGTTCTGCTCCTTGGGTTCGCGGCGCTGCGGGTGGTCTATGGAAACCACGCCAGGCAATACGCCGAAGGCGCTAGCAACGCACTCCGCCCCGGGTCACGAAAGACACCGGGGCGGAACGCATGCGTGCCTGATCGGCTACTTGGTGACGACGGCCAGCACGTCGCGCGCCGACAGGATGAGGTACTCCTCGCCCTGGTACTTGATCTCGGTGCCGCCGTACTTGCTGTAGATGACGGTGTCACCCTCCTTGACGTCGACCGGGATGCGGTCGCCCTTGTCGGTGACGCGTCCCTCGCCGACGGCGATGACGGTGCCCTCCTGCGGCTTCTCCTTCGCCGTGTCGGGGATGACCAGGCCGGAGGCCGTCGTCGTCTCGGCCTCGTTGGCCTGGACGAGGATCTTGTCCTCGAGCGGCTTGATGTTCACGCTCGCCACGTTGAGCCCTCCACTTTCAGGGGATGTCGGTCGCCCGGAACTGTTGTTCCGGACTCATCGGTTCGGTCACGGTGCTGACCCTGGGCATAGCCCCGTCGTCGCGGGTGCCGGGACCCCTGCTCAGTAGTCAAGCTGCTGGCACAAGCACTACACACAGTGCCGACTAGCACTCTATACATGAGAGTGCCAGCGCTCAAGGCTGGGCGGTGCCAACATCGCGCGGCGCGCCCATAGTGCTCGCGGCTTGGCGATTAGTTCGGGAAAACAGTAACGTTCGGATAACGGATTGTGACACTATGGACGACGGTCGCTGTCCGGCCTTGTCGTTCGTCACCAACCGGCGACGCCGAGACCACGCAGGGGTACCACGGCGGCACCGGAACACACAGCGCCACAGCACCATCGTCGCACCACCAGCTTCACCAGAGAGCAACCCACAGTGATCCATGGCCGGTCCCCGCGACCTCACCCGGACGAGGGCCGGTTCGATTCCCGGTCCGGGTCGCACGTCATCCATACGGCGGTCCGGCAGTTCATTCGCGATGGTCGGCCACACCACGACCATCCGCTCGAAGGGAGGTGAACATGCGAACGTCCCTCGGCATCTCGGCGGGGACCGAGGTCGTGTGCTCGGCGCTGGTCGCCACCGCGTCCAACGGCGCACAGAGCTTCGACTACCGCGTCGTCTCCGCCGACGCGGCCCATTCCGATCTCGGTGACCTGGTGGCGTCTTCGATCGAACTGATGACCACCCAGCTGCCGACCACCCAGCCGCCGCGCGACATCGTCCCGCCGCTCGGTGGTCGCTTCGCCGGTGTGCCACGCGATTTGGAGTCCATGACCAGGCGTCCGCCCACCAGCGTCGCGGTCGCCTACCGCACCAAGGAGCAGGCGCAGGTCATCCGCTCGGCCACCGGGAAACAGCGTGATCTGCGACTCATCCCGGAGGGCACCGCCGCGCTGACCTATCTGCGGTACACGGGTCTGCTCGACCGGTACGAGACGGTAGCCATCGTGGATCTGGGCGCGTCCGGGCTCAGCGTCACCGTCGCCGACCTCACCGACGACTCCCTGCTCCGCTCCGATCGCACCGCGGCCGTCAGCGGCAAGGTCATCGACGACCTGATCTACCACCACTTGGTGGACCTGCACTTCGCCCGGCGCGGCACCCGCCCGAACCGCGGCATGCTGACCAACCGTGGCCGCGCGGCCAAGGAGCATCTGTCCGTCGCGCCCGCGGTCACCATCGACCATGTCGCCGGTCGCCCGCTGAAGCTGACCAGGGCCGACTTCGAAGAGTTGATCGCCGACCTGCTGCGCGACCTGACGGCGTTCGTCACCGCCGCCTTCACTCGCGCGCCGCGGCAACCGGAGGCGGTCGCGGTGATCGGCGGCGGCGCGAACATTCCCGCGGTGCTCGACCGGTTGACCGCGGCCCTGGACGTGCCGGTGCTCACGGTGCCCGACCCGGAGGCGGTGACCGCGAAAGGCGCCGCCCTGGTCGCGGATTCGGTGCAGCCGTCGGTGTTCCCGGTGGCGCTCGGCGGCGACGCGACCGCGGGGACGTTCACCAAGGTGTTCGGCACGCTGGCCGGGGCGATCGTGGTCGTCGGCCTGATCGTCGGCTACGGCGTGAAGACGTTCGCCCCGACCTCGGACGACGAGGTCTCCCCCGCGGGGACCACGAGCAGCGCCTCCCACCTGCCGACGCCGATGCCCGGCCCGCCGCCGACTCCGGCGAGCACCACCAATGGCGGCGACCAGGACAGCACCGCCCGGCCCACCACCAGCATCGCGCCGACCACCGCAGGAGGGGCGGGCAGCACCGGAGTGCCGTCGATCACGCCGACCCAGCCCACCCTGCGTCCCGACCCGAACCTGCCGCCGATCCCGTTCCCGGAACTGCTCGGCCCGATGTACGGCAATCGGACTGTGCCGCTGGGCGCTTCGTCCGATGCGGAGCCGAGCGGGAACGAGGGCACGACGCTCGGCACCGCCGCGATCGATACGAATTCGGTACCGCCCCAAGCGCCCGCGCGCTCGCGCCTACCGCTTGTGCCGCGAGTGAACTCGGGGTCGGCGGCCGATCCGGAGTTCGTCCCGGAGCTGCTCACCATGCCGAACTGACCTGGCATTTCCGGACTCGCTGTTGGTTTCGAGCCGGGGCTGCCGGATGGCAAGTCACGGCCACGCGAGAAAGCCGAATCGCCGTACCGACGTACCGGATCGCAAGAGGCGTGCGGCGGCATCCTGAAGCATCCGGCACCGCCTGCACGCAGCAGCGGCCGACCGAAGCGGCACCCAACGTACGAAATCCCGCGTCGCCCAACTGGAACGGCCCGAGTCGTCGCCAGAGCCGGGGAGCCTAACGACCCGGAGCGGCGGAGGAGACGAGGCTGACCGACACCGGCAGGCCCGGGTCGGTGGCGACCGTCAGCGGAGACGGTGCGGCGCCACCAGCGATCACATGTGCGCCGAGCGCCGCGATCATCACTCCGTTGTCCGTGCACAACCGGGGCTTGGGCACGCGCAGCGTCAAACCGGCGGCGGCGCAACGCTCCTCGGCCATCGAACGGATCCGCGAGTTGGCCGTCGCGCCGCCGCCGAGCACCAGCGTGCCGACGCCGACGTCCTCGGCCGCGCGCACCGCCTTCATGGTGAGCACGTCCGCGACCGCCTCCTGGAACGACGCCGCGATATCGGGGATGGGCAGATCGTCGGCGGCGATGCCATCGCGCTGCGCCGCCTCCACGTAGCGGGCCACCGCGGTCTTGAGGCCGGAGAAGGAGAAGTCGTAACGCGGGTCACGCGGTCCGGTCATGCCCCGGGGGAACGTGATGGCGTGCGGGTCACCGGTCGCCGCGGCGGCGTCCAGTGCGGGACCGCCGGGAAAGCCGAGTCCGAGCAGGCGCGCCACCTTGTCGAATGCCTCCCCCGCGGCGTCGTCGACCGTGCTGCCCAGCTCCACGATCGGCTCGGCCAGATCCGTGACGTGCAACAGATGGGTGTGCCCGCCGGAGACCAGCAGCGCGACGCACGGCGGCATCGGCCCGTGCTCCAAGGTGTCCACCGCGACGTGCCCGCCGAGATGGTTCAATGCGTAGAACGGCACATCCCACGCCGCCGCATACGCTTTCGCCGCCGCGACGCCGACCAACAGCGCACCGGCCAGGCCCGGTCCGATGGTCACCGCCAGCGCGTCCGGCTTCGCGATGCCCGCGGCCGACAGCGCGCGGCGCATCGCGGGCACGATCGCCTCCAGGTGTGCGCGCGAGGCGATTTCGGGGACGACGCCGCCGAAGCGCGCGTGCTGGTCGACGCTGGAGGCGACCTCGTCGGCGAGCAGTTCGCATGTGCCGTCGGCATTCCTGCGGACGATGCCGACACCGGTTTCGTCGCAGGAGCTTTCGATACCCATGATGATCACGAGAGCACCTCGTCCGGTGTACGCCACTCCCGCTCCGCGCCGGTCAGCGCGGGGCGGCGCATCGTGTACGCGTCGGCGCCGCTGGGGTGGTAGTAGTTCTTGCGCAATCCGATGATGTGGAAGCCGTGCTTGGCGTAGAGCGCGATCGCGGGCGCGTTGTCGGTGCGGACCTCCAGGAACACCGGGCCACCGCGCCTGCCTGCCTCGGCGAGCAGCGCCTCCAGCAGCAGCGTGCCGATGCCAGCGCGATGGCAGCGCGGGTCGACGCCGATGGTGTGCACCTCGGCCTCGGGGTGTTCGGCGTCACCCAGCAGGGCGATGCCCGCGTAGCCGACCATTCGCCCGTCGTCGTCGCGCGCGGTGATGTAGCGGTTGTGCGGCCCGGCCAGCTCGGACTGGAACGCCACCGCGGCCCACGGGTCGTCTTCCGGGAACAGCAATTGCTCCAGCTCGACGCAGCGCGCGATGTCGGCGGGCACCATCGGTTCGATTCGTACAGCCACCCTCACGCCCCCGTCCGGTCGAGCTTGCGATAGGCGTTCTCGACGGCGTCCGGCCTGCGTAGGTACAGCGGTACCAGCGGCTCCGGCACGGTCCGGGCGAGCAACTCGGCCGCCGCGACGCGCACCAGTCCGGCGGGCGAGGGTGTCTCCGCCGGGAGCACGGGAAGGTCGAAGAAGTCGACGTGCGAAGCGGATCCGGCGATGGCCGTGGCCGGTCCCGAGTCCAGATCGGCGGGCTTGCATACCTCGGGCCCCTCGACGCGCGCGCCTTCTCGATAGCGCGCCCAGTACACCTCGCGCCGACGCGCGTCGGTCACCACGAGCAGCTCGCCGGTCGGCGGCAGCTCCGCCGCGGCGTCGGCCGCGATCGCGTCCAGGCTGCACACCCCGTACACCGGGATGCCCAGCGCGTCACCGAACGCGGCCGCCGTCGCCATGCCCACGCGCAGGCCCGTGAACGGGCCGGGACCGACGCCGACGACGATCGCGGCGATATCGGTCCTGGAACGACCTGCCTCGGTGAGGCATTCGAGAATCTGCGGGGTGAGCACCTCGGCATGGGCGCGGGGATCGACCCGCACCCGGGAGGCGATGGTGCGCGCCTGGACGGGGCCGGCCGCGTCGGCGCCCTGAGCCAGGTCCACCAGTCCCGCTGTAACGGCGGGTGTCGCGGTGTCGACGGCGAGTACAAGCATGATTGGCCTAACGATACCGGGTGGTAGGCGCCACCGATGCGAGCTACCTGGTAGCTAACCCACCCATTCCCAGATCGCGGTGCGCACATCCGAATCCGGCTCGCGCGCCAACAGCACGCGCAGATGCCGCTCCGTGAGGTGCTCCACCACTCCGCGTCCCCACTCCACCACGACCACCGCCTGATGCAGATCGGTGTCCAGGTCCAGGGCGTCGAGCTCGTCCAGGTCGCCGCCGAGCCGATAGGCGTCCACGTGCACCATCGGCACCGCCGGCGCGCCCGCACGGTGCCCGGCCGGGTGCTGACGGGCGATGATGAACGTCGGCGAGCTGACCCGGCCCCGCACGCCGAGCCCTTCGGCGATGCCGCGGGTCAGCGCGGTCTTGCCCGCGCCGAGCGGGCCGTCCAGCACCACCAGGTCGCCGGCGCGCAGGTCCGCGGCCAGTTCGCGGCCGAGGGCCTCGGTGTCGGCGACCGTGGGCAGCACCCGTTGTCGCGGCTCAGCCACCGGCCACCTCCGAGGCGTCGCCGAGCATCGGTTCGATGGCGCCGGCGCGCACCAGCAACCGGTCGAGGGCGGCATTGACGATGTCCGGGTACTGCATGTGCGGCATGTGCGCGGCGCCATCCAGCCGGATCAGCTCACTGCCGGGCAATGCCGCGGCCAGCGCACGGGAATTGCGGAACGGGATCACCAGATCGTGGCCGCCGCCGAGCACCAAGGCCGGTGTGTCGGCCAGCGCGGGCAACGCCGCCGACTCGTCGTGCAGTTCGATGGCATGCAGGAACTTGACGATGGTTTCCACCGGCGTCCGATCGATCATCAGCGTCGTCAAGCGCGACAGGGTCGGGCTCACCGGGCCGTGGAACGAGCTGACGTGCAGGATCGGCGTGATCACGTGGCGCGCGGAGACGCGGCCCGCCTGCACCAGCGCGGGCGAGGCGTGCACGGCCAGCCGGAACCCGTCGATCGCGGGATTGCGCAGCAGCTGGCCTATCCCCGTCTCGGTGACCTCCGCGGCCGTCGTCGAGAGCAGCGCGATCCCGATCACCCTGTCGGCGAACAACTCCGGGAATCGTGCGGCCGCCGCGAGAATCGCCATTCCGCCCAGCGAATGCCCGACCAGCACCACCGGTCCGGTCGGCGTGGTGGCCGTCAGCACGGCGGCGAGATCACGCCCGAGTTGGGCGACGGTGCAGCTCGCGGTGCTCGGCGTACCGGAACGGCCGTGCCCGCGCAGATCGCAGAACACCATGCGGACCTGTGCGCCCCAGAGCTTTTCCAAGTCGCGGCGCTGGAAGTGGAAGGAATGCATGCTGTTGCAGAAGCCGTGCAGGAAGATCACCGTGACGGGCGCGTCGTCCGGGCCGCAGGTCCGGGTGGCCAGCGGCACGCCGTCGTCGGCGAGCACCGTGCCCGCGCGGTCCCCATCGAGCAGCGCGAAGTCCTCGTCGCGGTAGTCGTCGCCACGGGCGGGCCACAGCACACGCGCACCGGCACGACGCAGAGCGTGCGCTCCCGCCAGCGCGCCGACCACACCGAGGGTGGCCAGCCCGCCGCGCAGCGGGGTCACCCGGAAGCGGCTCACCGTGCCCCGCCGATGTAGCGCCGGGTGACCCGGCCGCGCGGCGAGCACACCACTTCGTAGTGAATGGTGCCGAGCAGATCCGCCCAATCCTGGGCGTGCGGTTGCGTTCCGAACAGAACCGCGGTGTCGCCCTCCTGGACGCCCGCCGCGTTGTCACCGAGATCGACGACGAACTGGTCCATGCACACCCGGCCGACGTTGCGGCGCCGGGCGCCGCCCAGCCAGACGTCGAACCGTCCGCTCAACGGGCGGAACACGCCATCGGCGTAGCCCGCGGGGATCAGCGCGACGGTGGTGTCGCGCGGCGCGATCCACTGGTGCCCGTACGAGACGCCCTCCCCCGCCGCGACCCGCTTGACCAGAACGACCCTGGCCTGGAAGGTCATCGCCGGACGCAGGCCGAAGTCGTCATCGGGTATCGGGGACAGGCCGTACATGGCGATGCCGGGGCGGACCAGGTCGAAGGCGAGATCGGGGCGGGTCAAGGTGGCGGCCGAGTTGGCGATGTGCACCAGCTCGGGTTCCAGGCCGTACTCCTTGGCCGCGGCGATCGCTTCCAGGAACCGGGCGCGTTGCACGTCGTTGTTGGGATGTTCCGGTTCGTCGGCGTGCGCGAGATGCGAGAAGATCGCGCGCAACCGCACCACCCGCTCGTCGACCAGAGCGCGCAGCGGCGCCAGGACCTGCGGGTATTCGACCGGCAGGACGCCGTTGCGGTTGAGTCCGGTGTCCACCTTCACGCTGACCGTCGCGGTGCGTCCGGTCTCGCGGGCCGCGGCCTCGACCGCCCGCAGATGCGCCGGCGAGGACACGCCGATCTCGATATCGGCGGCCACCGCGGCCGCGAAGTCCGCGTCCGCGTTGTTGAGCCAGCACAGAATGGGCGCGGTGATGCCAGCGGCGCGCAGCTGCACCGCCTCGGCCACCGTCGTGACACCCAGCTCGGCCGCCCCCGCCGCCAGTGCCGTCCTGGCCACCTCGACCGCGCCGTGGTTGTAGCCGTCGGCCTTCACCACCGCCATCACCCCGGCGTCCCCCGCGTGTTCCCGCAGGATCCGGACGTTATGGGCGATGGCATCCAGGTCGATGACCGTTTCCACTTGCGCACTCACGGCAGTGCTCTTCCGCCTCTCCGCGTCTTCAGGCCGTACCAGTTGGGTGGCGCGGGATTTGCGTACAGGTCCTGCGTTGGGTGCCGCTTCAGTTCTGGGCGTGCCCGGTGAGTTACCCATGTGCTCCCGAAACCAGTTGTTGCGTTGGCCTCGGTCAGTCTATTGGCGCGCACGGTTGCGGACGCGGCCGGTCGGCCAGCACGACTCAACTTACGGTGGGCACCGATCAGGCCAGCGCGATCGGCGCGGAGCGTGGCATACCCGTTTCGGCCCGCTTCGACGGGGTGAGCAGCTTCGAAGACATGCTCCCTTCGCTCGCCGAACTCGCCGCACGGCGGCACGGCCCTTATTCGTCGGCCAGCGAGCGCTCGATGCTCGTGAACCGCATTCTGCGGATGCGCCTAGACCCGCACCGTACAGGCCGTGGCGAATGCGCCTGGACCGGGCGGCAGGCTTCGCCTCAGCACCGGCCTCGCATTGCTCACCGAAGCACAGCCGGTCAGAACGGGTGGGCGAGGCGGCGGAGGACGCCGATCGCGGGGCGGACGTGGGCCGAGAGCAGGCTGGCCGAGATGGGGGCTCCGGCGGGGGCGGCGTCGAGGGCGGCGAGGTTCGCGGCCAGGGCGTGCACGCGCGCGGCCGCGGCGGCGGACCAGGCGGGGTCGCGGCCGGCCGCGAGCAGCGCGCCGATGATGCCGGAGAGCACGTCGCCCGCTCCGGCGGTCGCCGCCCAGGAACCGCCCGCGTCGTTGACCAGGACGGGGCGATCCGGTGCGGCGACCAGCGTGGCCCGGCCCTTCAACAGCACGGTGACCTGCCAGGAGTCGGCGAGTTCCCGGACGGCGGCCACCCGGTCCGCGCCGACCTCCCGGCCGGTGAGGCGGGCGAACTCGCCCGCGTGCGGGGTCAGGACGGTGGGGGCGGTGCGGTCGCGCACCAGCCACGGTTCGGAGGCCAGCAAGGTCAGGCCGTCGGCGTCGACGACGACCGGAAGATCGGTGGAGAGGATCTCGATGAGGCGCTTCCTGGCGTCGGCGTCGGTCCCGGCGCCGGGACCGAAGACCCAGGACTGGACACGTCCGGCGGCGGCGACCGTCCGCGTGGCGATCACTTCCGGGAAGTGGTCGAGCACCTCGGCCGCACCGGTTCCGGCATACCGCACCATGCCCGAGGTCGCGGCGACGGCGGCGCCCGCGCACAGCACCGCGGCGCCCGGATACGTCGCGCTGCCCGCGCACACGCCGGTGACACCCTGGGTGTATTTGTCGTCGGCCGGGCCGGGGACCGGCCACGCGGCGCCGATCGAGACGGGTTCCAGCGCCGCGAGGTTCGGTTCGGGCAGGCGTAATCCGATGGGAACCAGCTCGATTCGGCCGCACTGTGCCGCGGCGAGCGCGTGCACCGGTTTATAGGCGCCGAAGGCGACCGTGACATCCGCGCGGACGGCGGCGCCTTCGATCGCGCCGGTATCGGGGTCGACGCCGCTGGGCAGGTCGGCGGCGACGATCGGAGCGTCCAGCGCGGCGACGATTTCCGCCGCGCGCGGACGCAACGCGCCGTGACCGGAGATGCCCACGATGCCGTCGATCACCAGGTCCGGGTCGCCGACATGATCGGCGATTCGCCCGCCCGCCTTGCGCAGCGCGGCAAGCCCTTTCGCGTGCGCGCGTTCCGGATTCAACAGCACCGCGATCACCGCGACACCGCGGCGGCGCAGCTGCGCACCGGCCCAGAGCGCGTCGCCGCCGTTGTCGCCGGACCCGACCAGCACGGTCACCGCGCGTCCCGCGATACCGCCGGTGCGCTCCCGCAGTTCGCCAGCGACCACGGTGGCCAGGCCGTGCGCGGCGCGACGCATCGGCACGCCCTCCGGCACCCTGGTGAACAGCTCGGCCTCCGCCGCACGCACCTCCTCGACGGTGAAATAGCCCCGCTGCGTGGACATCGCCGCTCCCTCCGTCGGTGTGGCCTACTACGCTTGGCCATCATGCCAAGTGCCCGCCGCCGCACCAGGACCATCCAGGTGGTCACGGGAATCGCCATGACCGGCGCGCTGCTGCTGACCGGATGCGGCGGCGAATCCGGCTCGGCCGCCACGACGACGAGGAAACCGGCCCGCCCGACGACCACCACCGCGCAGCAGACCGGCGAGCGCAAGCCCGCCGCCGCCGTCGCGGTCGACGACATGAAATTCTCTCCCGCCGAGGTCACCATCAAGGCGGGCGACACGGTCACCTGGAAATTCGACGACAAGGTCCCGCACTCCGTGCAGGGCATCGGCGACAAGGCGATGGGCATCAACAGCCCCATTTTCGACAAGGGCGAGTGGAGCTACACCTTCACCACCCCGGGGACATACCGCTACCTCTGCTCGCTGCATCCCGAGATGCGCGGGACGGTCACCGTCGAGTAGCGCGGACGGACCCGGCGATCGGAGCACGCCTGTCAGCAGACGATCTCAGGCAGGCCGTCGAGTCCATCACACCGGGCGGTAGTCGCGGGTGCGGGCGCCGCGGGTGTTCAGCGCTTCGACGGCGGCGACGAGTGGAGCGAGCTCCGGGTCGGCGGCGGCTTGGCCGAGTGCGCCGGCGAGGGCGTCGTCGTGCGTGGGCCGGGCCTGCGCGAGGAGGTCGAGGCCCGCCGGGGTCACGTCGGTGTAGATGCCGCGGCGATCATCGGGGCACAGATAGCGCTGGAGCAGGCCACGGTCTTCGAGCCGGGAGACCAGACGGGTGGTGGCGCTCTGACTCAGCACCACGGCGTCGGCGACCTGATTCATCCGCAGGTGGCCACCGGGCCCGTCGTGCTGGCGGCTCAGGACGACCAGCAGCGAATACTCGCGAACGCTCAGGTCGTGGCCGGATTGCAGCGCCCTTTCGATGTGCGCCTCGATCCGATCGTGTAGCAGCGACAGTGCGTACCAACCATCGGCCAGGCCGGTCAGGGCGGCATCCGCGGTCATGGCGTTCCTTCGGCATCGGGGGATCCTCCGTCCAGGATAGCCATGCGTCACAATAGCCCGCGCTTGCAATTATATTGCGTCTGCAATTATTGTGGTCGCTGGTAAAAATCCCACGCAAATCATGTGGAGGCTCCCCGTGCCGCTCGCACTGCTAGCCCTGACCCTCGGAGCATTCGCCATCGGGACGACGGAGTTCGTCGTGGTCGGCTTGCTGCCCGAGGTCGCCGACACCTACGCGGTGTCCATCCCCACCGCGGGCCTGCTGGTCAGCGGGTACGCGCTCGGCGTCGTCGCGGGTGCGCCGCTGATGACCGCGCTCGGCACCCGCGTGTCGCGCAAGCGCATGCTGCTGGGCACGCTGACGCTGCTGGTCCTCGGCAACGTCTTGTCCGCGGTCGCACCGACCTTCGGCCTGATGCTCACCGGACGGATCGTGGCGTCGCTCGCGCACGGCGCGTTCTTCGGCATCGGCGCGGTCGTCGCGGGCACCCTGGCCAGCGCCGACCGGCGGGCCGGAGCGATCGCGATCATGTTCACCGGGCTCACCGTCGCCACCATGGTCGGCGTGCCGCTGGGCACCCTGCTCGGCCAGCACTTCGGCTGGCGGCTGACCTTCCTGTTCGTCGCGCTCGTCGGCCTGATCGGCCTGGTTGGCGTCGGAGCGCTGGTTCCGCGGCAGCCCGCGCCCGCCGACGCGAGGCTGCGCACCGAACTCGCTGTCTTCCGCAACCCGCAGGTCCTGCTGGCCATGGCGATGACGGTGCTCGGCTTCGGTGGCGTGTTCGCCGCGATCACCTATCTGGCCCCGATGATGACCGAGGTCACCGGCTACGCGGACAGCTCGGTCACCTGGCTGCTCGTGCTCTTCGGCCTGGGGTTCTTCGCGGGCAACCTGATCGGCGGCAAGTTCGCCGACCGGCACCTGATGCCGATGCTGTACCTCACCCTCGGCGGGCTCGCGATCGTTCTCGCGCTGTTCACCGTCACCGCGCACAACAAGGTCGCCGCCGCGATCACCGTCGTGCTGATCGGCGCACTCGGCTTCGCCACCGTCCCGCCGCTGCAGAAACGCGTCCTCGATCAGGCGGCGGGCGCGCCGACCCTGGCCTCGGCCGTCAATATCGGAGCGTTCAACCTCGGCAATGCCGTCTCCGCGTGGCTGGGCGGGCTGGTCATCGCCGCCGGGCTCGGATACACCTCGCCCAACTGGGTCGGCGTCGCCTTGGTCTTGGTGGCGCTCGGCCTCGCAGTTCTCTCCGGCTACCTGGAGCGCCGCACCCCGACTATCCAGGCCGAGCCTCTGGTCCCAGCGCACGCATAGGGACTCCGATTCGATGCACCGGCGGTGGCCGCTACGTTGCCGCGATAGCGTCCGGAGGATGACGAGCAGCCGCGCACGGAAAGGTGCGCGGCTGCCGGTCTATTCCACGGTGACGGACTTCGCCAGGTTGCGGGGCTTGTCGACGTCGTAGCCCCGGGTCTGCGCCACCTCGGCGGCGAAGATCTGCAGCGGCACCGTCGACAGCAGTGGCTGGAACAAGGTTGGCGCGCTCGGGATCTCGATGAGGTCGTCGGCGAACGGACGGACCGTGTCGTCGCCTTCCTCCGCGATCACGATGGTGCGCGCGCCGCGGGCCTGGATCTCCCGGATATTGCTCAGCAGCTTCGAGTGCAGCACCGCCCGGCCCTTCGGGGACGGCATCACCACGATCACCGGAAGCCCGTCCTCGATCAGCGCGATCGGACCGTGCTTGAGCTCGCCCGCCGCAAAACCCTCGGCGTGCATGTAGGCCAGCTCCTTGAGTTTGAGCGCGCCCTCCAGCGCCACCGGGTACCCGACGTGACGGCCGAGGAACAGCACCGTCGGCACATGCGCGAGCTCGCGCGCGATGGCCCGCACCTGCGGCGCCGTCTGCAGCACCCGCTCCACCAGCCGCGGCATCGCCTCGAGTTCGGCGAACTCGCGCGCGACCTCGTCCGGGTACTTGGTGCCGCGCGCCTGCGCCAAAGCGAGCCCGACCAGGTAATTCGCGGTCACCTGGGCCAGGAACGCCTTGGTGGAGGCGACGCCGATCTCCGGCCCGGCCCTGGTGTAGAGCACCGCGTCGGACTCGCGCGGAATCTGCGCGCCGTTGGTGTTGCAGATCGCGAGGACGCGCGCCTTCTGCTCCTTGGCGTGGCGCACCGCCTCCAGCGTGTCGGCGGTCTCACCGGACTGGGAGATCGCCACCACCAGCGTGGAGCGGTCCAGAACGGGATCGCGGTAGCGGAACTCGCTGGCCAGCTCGACCTCGACCGGCAGCCGGGTCCAGTGTTCGATGGCGTATTTGGCCAGCAGACCGGAGTGATAGGCGCTGCCGCACGCGACGACGAACACCTTGTCGAAATCACGCAGCTCTTGGTCGGCCAGACGCTGCTCGTCCAGCACGATCCGGCCCGCGCCGTCCTGATCGGTGCTGAAATGCCCCATCAGCGTGTCGGCGACGGCGGCGGGCTGCTCCTCGATCTCCTTGAGCATGAAGTAGTCGTGACCGCCCTTCTCGGCGGCGGCCAGATCCCAGTCGATGGTGAACGGGCGCGTGCGCGAACCGGCGTCCTCGCCCGCGAAGTCGGTCACCCGGTAGCTGTCCAGGGTGATCACCACGGCTTGGTCCTGGCCGAGTTCGACCGCCTCCCGGGTGTGCTCGATGAACGCCGTGACGTCCGAGGCGATGAACATCTCGCCCTTGCCGACGCCGACCACCAGCGGTGTCGAGCGACGGGCGGCCACGATCATGCCCGGATGGTCGGCATGCGTGAAGACCAGGGTGAACGCACCCTCCAGGCGGCGCAGTACGGCCAGCGCGCTGGCCGCGAAGTCACCAGCGGTCGGGCCCTCGGCATACGCGCGGGCGACGAGATGCACGGCGACCTCGGTGTCGGTGTCGCTGCGCAACTCGACCCCGGCATCTTCCAGCTCACGACGCAGCGGAGCGAAGTTCTCGATGATGCCGTTGTGCACCACGGCGACCTTGCCGCTGAGGTCGCGATGCGGGTGCGCGTTGCGGTCGGTCGGCGCGCCGTGCGTGGCCCAGCGGGTGTGCCCGATGCCGGTGGTACCGGCGAAACGGTCGATCCCGTTTTCGGACAGTTCGGCCTCCAAATTGGCCAGCCGACCGGCCTTGCGTTCCACCGCCAGGGCGCCGGCGCCGTCCAGGATCGCCACGCCCGCGGAGTCGTAGCCGCGATATTCCATGCGGCGCAACGCGTCAACGACGACGCCGAGCGCGTCTCGGTATCCGACGTACCCCACGATTCCGCACATGGCTCACCACACTACTTATCGGATAACGTTCACGTCGTGTCGGCGTCTGTGAAATCGCTACTGAGCACCCTGACCAGCCGCGGCCCGCACCGTGTGCTGCGCGGCAACCTGGCCATCGCCGGGCAGCCGGGAGTGGTGTTCACTCCCGAGGCGGGTCGCAATCTCCCTGCCGTCGCCTTCGGCCACGGCTGGCTGACCGGCGCCGGACACTACCGCGGCCTGCTGGAACACCTCGCTTCCTGGGGCATCGTGGCCGCCGCCCCGGACACCGAGCGCGGGCCGATTCCGTCACATCTGGGACTGGCCGCCGATTTGCTCACCACGCTCGACATCTGCACCGGCGTGCGGCTCGGAGACGGGGAGATCAGCGTGCATCCCGAGCGCCTCGCCCTGGCCGGACACGGCATGGGCGCCGGCGCCGCCGTCATCGCCGCCGCCCAGCGCAGGGTCGCCACCGTCGCGGCCCTGTTCCCCGCGCCGACGGCCCCGTCCGCCGAAGACATCGCACCGAAGCTCGACCTGCCCACGCTGATCTTGGCGGGTGCGACAGACATCACCTCGGTCAGCTCCAACGCCATCCCACTGGCCACGGCATGGGACGGCCCCGCGATCCTGCGCGTCATCGACAAGGCCTCGCACAACGGCATCATCGAGGGCCGCCGCGTCCTCGCCGCGGTGGGTGCGGGCAAGCACGAACCCAAGGCGGCCCGCCTCACCCGCGCGCTGCTGGCCGGTTACCTGCTCGCGACGCTGGCGGGCGACAAGACCTACCGACCCTTCGCCGAGCCCGAGGAAGCGATTCCGCACACCACGGTCATCGACCCCCGAGCACCCCACGAAGAGGAGCCGCCGAAGCTGAAGGTGGGCCAGCTGGTGGGGCTCCTGCGGCGCTGATCACCGCGGCTCAGATCAGCCAGCTCTTGCGCTGGTAGAACTTCGCCTCTTCGTCCTCCTCGTCGACCGGCGTGACCGTCTGATTCGCTTTGCGAGCGGCCATCGATCGCGCGATCGCCTCCCGCTGCTCGCGTGCCTCGGCCTCCAGCCGCTCTTTCTCCTCGGCCTCGGCGCGGGCCCGCTCCAGCTCGGCGGCATGCTCGGCCCAGAACCGGCCCATGTCGGCCGCCAGACTGTCGGCGAATACGCGGCCCCGCGCCGCGGTCTGCTCGTTGATCTCCTGGATCTCGTCGATCAGCAGCGCCATCCTGCGCTGGTTCTCTTCGGCGAGTCGCCTCGCCTCCTCGGCGTAGTTCACCATGCGGCCTCTCCTCGCTCATCCTGCGCGGTCACGCTCCCGGTGACGGGGATCACAGCGGTCCCGCCTCGGCCAGTTCCGCGCCGCTGTCGAAGGGAGCCGCCGGTGCGGGTTCGCCCTGCTCCGGTTTCGTTTCGCTGTGCTCCGGTATGGGCGTCGGCCAATGCTCGCCGTCTTCTTCGCGTCGTGTGGTCGGCGGAGTTCCGGAGGGCACACCTGGCTGGCCGGTGCTCGGTTCGGGGGCGGGTGTGGCGTCGACCGGCTTGTCCTTGTCCGGCGTTTCGGGAGCCGGGGTGTCGGTGGGAGGCACGGGCTCTTTCGGCTCGGTCATCGAGATGACCGGCATGCCATGCTCGTCCAGCTCGAGTTCGAACTCCTGTCGCTTGCCCGCCTCGTCGGACAGGACCAGTCTCACCTGGCCGTCCGGGCCCATCTCGAACGTCACATGCTTTCCGGCGATATCGAACTCGGCCTTCGGCTTGCCGTCGTTGTCGGCGTTCTTCGGATCGACGCTCTCTTTCAGCTTTTCGATCGCGTCGTCGATTCCGCTCTTGATGGTTCCGCTCAGCGCGGAGATGCCCTGCTGGACCGTTTGGGTGAGACCGGACACCAATGGCGACAGTCCCCCGGCCACCTGGCTGATCGCGGCCAGGCCATCCAGTCCCGGCAGCCTGGGAGCAAGAGGTGCCGGGGTCGTCGGCGTGGTCGGCGTTGTCGGCGTGGTGCTCGCCGGTACTGTGCTCGGTGTAGTGCTCGCCGGAACGGTGGAGGGCGACGGCGTGCCGGGAGGGCCCGGCGGCGCCGAAGGAGTGGGCTGGTTCTGGTTGCCCGGCTTGTCCTGGGACGGCTTCGTCGGCCCCTCCGGGCGCGGGTAGGCGCGGTCCGACACCGCCGCCAGCGCGTTGGCCAGGTTCTGGTACTGCTGCTCGAAGTGATCGTCGGTCTGTTTGCAGGCGTCGATGTAGCGCGTCAGCTTGGCATCGAAGTCCCGTTTGAAGGGGTCGCGCAGCCAATCGTCGACGGTATTGCGAATCTTTTCGCCGAGCGGGGTGTCCAGCCGGACCTTTCCCCCGACTTGTCCGGATAAATCGAGTGCGGGGAAGATCCGATAGAGGTCTCTTGCCTGCTTGCTGTTGATCCACTCGCGCGCCTTGTGCACGTCGACGATGACTTTCACATCTTCCGGAGTCTTGCCGTCGATCTTCACGACCCTGCTGCCCTTGCCCGAGTCCTCCAGCAGCCCGATTACCATATCGGCTTTCCAGCCGACCGACTGACGCAGCGAGTTCGCCATCGGCTCGATCACCTTCCACGCATCACGCGTGTGCTGCCGGTCCTCGTCGGCAAGGACGGACTGCTTGGTGAGCATGTCGAGCGCGACGTCGGCCGCCGCTCCCTGCCACAGCGCGGGCAGGCGGCCGGTGTAGCCGCGTTGCGCGTCCCACTGGCTATCCACCTCGGCCAGCGCGGCTTTCAGCGCTTCCCCCGCCTGCTCCAGCTTCTCCACCCGCGTGCCGCGTTGCTCGTCGTACATCGCCAGCAACGTGTTCAGATCGCCGCGGCCGCCGTTGTTGTCGAACGCCGCCTCGTACAGCGGCATGAATTGGATCCAGTACTGCAGCCCGTAGCTGCCTTCGTCCAGAATGGCGTCGATCGCCTTACCCTGCCAGGAAACGGTCATGATTCCGGCTCCTCGAATATCTGGCGTTCAGTGGAAAACGTGTCGGCACCGGCGATCTCATGTCTTGGGTGTCTCCGCCGCACGCTGCTGGTCGGTATCCGAGTACGCCACGACCGCAGCACCCAGCGCGTCAGCGGTGGCGGTCGTGGCATCGCTCCAGTTCTTCAGCCACGCGCTGATCCGCTGCAACCCTTGATGCACCGCGATGCCCTGCTGCGCGTAGTTGCGCCCAGCATCTCCACCGTCACCGAACATATGCTCGGCAACCCGTTTGGACTGATCTCGAACGGCGTTCGCCGATCGCCGATAGTCATCGCCCAGCGCACCGAGCTCCCCCGTCCGAACCCCGACCATCTCCGACCCGCCCACGATCCCCTCCGTCCTCGTAGTCTCGACTCGCCGCGCCGAATCCCCTTCGCGCCGATTGCCGCCATACTTCCTTCGACGCAACCCACCGACATTCGGTTCCCCCGAATCGGAGTCGATATCGGTAGAAACCTACTGTCCGCACCGAGCGGCCACAACCAGGTCGGGTCGCGGTGGATAGCTGACGGTGACCCACCAACCAGGAATCGGTGAAATGCTCAGCGCCGCAATTGTTTCCACTCGACCAGCTGCCCGGCAACACCGGGCCGCCAACACGGCCGCGTCGAGCTGTTCCAGCGCGGCGAGCACTCCCGATTGCCTGGCTCGGAGCCCGCACTGTCCGGAGGGTCAGCGCGCGCACCAGTCCGCTCGCCATCGATCGCTACTGCGGCTATCGAGCGATCAACGCCGAAATCACAACTGCGAGTTGTGCTAGCCGATCCTGCCCTTGTCGGTGCGGACCCATTCGGAGGTGCCGTCGGGGTGGCGGTGGAATTCCCAAGCGGCGTAGTCGCCGTCTTTTTCCACCACCGTGACGTGGTCGGCGAAGCCGTCGTGGTCGTAGTCGGTCCAGACCTGCATCGCCTCGTCGCCGGTGGTGGTGATGGTGTCGAGAGTGCCGTCACCGTCGATGTCCTGGGTGGGGTGGTGCAGTTCGACCGCGCCCAATCCGTTCAGTGACGAGGACGCGTCGATCCCGGGTATGTCCAGACCCGGGAATTCCGAGGTGATCATTGCAACTCCTCAGCGGGACTCGTGCGATGGTGCGGTGCCGCACCAGCGGCATTGCTCCATCCTGACACCCGCGCGCGCTCGACGCATCCCTGTGCGCGCATCCGGCGCGGCCTTCCGGCTCACAGACGACGCGCGATCCACCGGCGCGGCCCTCCGGCTCACTGCTTCGGCATCAGCAGCCACAGCACCAGGTAGATGACGAACTGCGGCCCCGGCAGCAGGCACGAAACCACGAACAGCAGCCGGACGACGTTGGCGTTCCAGCCGAGGTACTCGGCGATGCCGCCGCAGACGCCTGCGATCCACTTGTCCCGGGTGGAGCGGGCGAAACGACGGGTGGGGGCGGTCATGGTGTTCCCTCTCTGGCGATGATCGCTACGACCTCCACTGTGCCCGCCTCCGCACCCCGTGGCATCGGTACGACGACCGATACCAACCCTGATTTCTCCCGGGGCCGACCTCAGGGTGCAACCCCGAGCACGGCAGACTCTTGCTGGTGAGCACCACTCTGCATGCCCGCGGCCTGTCGGCCGGTCACGGCGCGCGCACGCTGTTCGCCGACCTCGATCTGACCCTGGCGCCGGGTGACGTCATCGGCTTGGTCGGCGTGAACGGCGCGGGCAAGTCGACGCTGCTGCGGATGCTCGCCGATCGGCACACGCCGACGGGCAGCATCACGCTCAGTCCGCCGGACGCGACGGTGGGCTATCTGGCCCAAGAGGCGCAGCGGGTGCCCGGCGAGACCGTGCTCGAGTTCCTCGGCCGGCGAACGGGAGTCACCGCGGCGCAGCAAGCGATGGACGCGGCGGCCGAGCACCTCGCCGAAGGCGGCCCCGACGAGTACTCGCCCGCGCTGGAGCGCTGGCTCGCCCTCGGTGGCGCCGACCTGGACCAGCGTGCCCATGAGGTGGCCGCCGACCTCGGCCTCGCCGACAGCCTCCCGAATGGCCTGGACACTCCGATGACCGGCTTGTCCGGCGGCCAGGCCGCGCGGGCCGGACTGGCCTCGGTCCTGCTGTCCCGCTTCGACATCCTGCTGCTGGACGAGCCGACCAACGATCTGGACCTGGACGGCCTGGCGCGCTTGGAGCAGTTCGTCGCCGGTGTCCGGGTTCCGCTGATGGTGATCAGCCACGATCGAGAGTTCTTGGCGCGCACGGTGAATCGCGTCGTGGAGCTGGATCTGGCCCAGCAGCAGGTCGGGCTGTACGACGGCGGCTACGAGGCGTATTTGATGGAGCGGGAGATCGCTCGGCAGCACGCGCGCGAGGCTTACGAGGAGTACGCCGACACCAAGGCGGGCCTGGAAGCACGCGCGCAGATGCAGCGCAACTGGCTCGAACACGGCGTCCGCACCGCACGCCGCAAGGCGCGCGACCCCAGGAAGCTGGATTCGGACAAGGCGGGCCGCAAGATGCGCGCCGAAGCCACCGAGAAGCAAGCGGCCAAGGCCAGGCAGACCCAGCGCCGCATCGAGCGGCTCGAGGTGGTGGAGGAGCCACGCAAGGAGTGGGAGTTGCGGATGAGCATCGCCGCCGCCCCGCGCAGTGGCTCGGTGGTCGCCACCCTGTCCGAAGCGACCGTCACCCGTGGCGATTTCACGCTCGGCCCGATCAGCACCCAGATCGACTGGGCCGACCGCATCGTGCTCACCGGGGCGAACGGCTCCGGAAAGTCCACCCTCTTGGCCGTGCTGCTGGGACGGATCCAGCCGGACGGCGGAACCGCGAGCCTCGGGTCCGGCGTCGCGATCGGCGAGGTCGATCAGGCGCGCGGACTGTTCCGCGGAACCGCGGCACTGGCCGAGACCTTCGGCGCCGAACTGCCGGACCGGCCGGAAGCGGAGCTGCGCACACTGTTGGCCAAATTCGGCCTGCGCGGTACGCACGTGCTGCGTCCCTGCGACACGCTCTCGCCGGGCGAACGCACCCGCGCCGCCCTCGCGCTGCTGCAAGCCCGCGGCGTCAACCTGCTCGTGCTGGACGAGCCGACCAACCACTTGGACCTGCCCGCCATCGAACAGTTGGAGCAGGCCGTCGAATCCTTCACCGGCACACTGCTGCTCGTCACGCACGACCGCCGCATGCTCGACACCGTCCGCGCGACACGCCGCTGGCACATGAGCGCGGGCGTCCTCACCGAAAGGATCTGATCGCGTCTAGTGCCGAGAACCAAGATACGCCGCGCAAAAATGCGGCACGGCTCCGGAACCTCCAGCAGAAGACGGCGGACATAGAAGGCGGGCAATCAACGCCGCTTCTCTCCGCAGAACGCGGCCACGTCGGCCCAACTCCCGTTTTCGAGCGCAGCGAGACCGAGCATTGCCCGTTCGCGGCCCGGCTCGCGTCCGAGCGGCCGCCGCGTCCGCGACGAAGTCGCCAGCGGCGGTCGCTCGGACGCGAGCCACAGAGGGGCCGCGAACACGCAGCGCCACAGGCGCTGCCAAAACTACACAGCCGCGACGCGCTTGGCGAGATCGTCCGCCAGCTGCCGCGCCTGCGCCAGGTCGGTGGCCTCCACCATGACCCGCACGAGTTCCTCGGTGCCGCTGGGACGCAATAGGACTCGGCCGGAGTCGCCGAGCAACCGCTCCGCCTCCTGCACCGCCGCCCGCACCTCGGGTGCGCGCGCGACCAGCGATTTGTCGCCCACCGGCACGTTCACCAGGACCTGCGGCACGGTGTGCAGCACGCTCGCCAGATCGGCCAGGGTGCGCCCGGTCCGCGCCATCCGGGCCATCAGGCGCAAGCCGGTCAGGATGCCGTCGCCGGTGGTGCCGTAGCGCGGGAAGACCACGTGTCCCGACTGCTCGCCGCCGAGGGTGAACCCGCCGCGCCGCAACTCCTCCAGCACGTAGCGGTCGCCGACGGCGGTGGTGCGCACGGTGATTCCGGCCGCCCGCATGGCGATGTGCAGGCCCAGGTTGCTCATCACCGTGGCGACGAGGGTGTCGTGGGCCAGTTCCCCCGCCTCGTGCATGGCCAGGGCCAGAATCGCCAGAATGGCGTCGCCGTCGACGACGGCGCCGTCGGCGTCGACGGCCAGGCAGCGGTCGGCGTCGCCGTCGTGTGCGAGACCCAGATCGGCGCCGTGCTCCAGCACCGCGGCCCGGACCTGGTCGAGATGGGTGGAGCCGCAGCCGTCGTTGATGTTCAGCCCATCGGGCTCGGCGTTGATGGCGATGACGGTCGCGCCCGCCTCGCGATAGGCGGCGGGTCCGACCTCCGCGGCGGCGCCGTGCGCGCAGTCGACCACGACGGTCAGTCCGGACAAATCCTGTCCGGTCGCTTCCACCAGGTGCTCGACGTAGCGCTCATGGGTGCCCGCGAGGCTGTATTGGTCCGGGATGACCAGGCCCTGATCGCGTGCGCCCGCCGCGTTGCGGACTCGGCCGATGCCCGCGCCGGTCGGGCGGAACGGGGTGTCCGCGGCGATCAGCGCCTCGATCCGGTCCTCGATCGCGTCGTCGAGTTTGTGCCCGCCAGCGGCGAAGATCTTGATCCCGTTGTCGGGCATGGGGTTGTGCGAGGCGGAGATCATCACGCCCAGACACGCGTCGTACAAACCGGTGAGGTAGGCGACGGCCGGGGTCGGCAACACCCCCACCGAGAGCACGTCCACCCCCGCCGCGGTCAGCCCCGCCGTCACGGCGGCCTCCAGCATCTCGCCGCTGGCCCGCGGGTCGCGTCCGACCACCGCGAGCGCGCGATTCTTGCCGCGACTGAGGATCTGCGCGGCCGCGCCGGAAACGCGCAGCGCGAGCTCCGGACTCAGCGACTCGTTGGCAAGCCCGCGGACTCCGTCGGTGCCGAACAAACGTCCCATTCCTCGCCCCTACATCGGTGGATCCGCGATGCGAGCGACGGCCCGGGAGACGGCAAATTGTGTCACCACGTGGGGCACCGCGAACACCGCGAGTTCATACAGCACGAGAGCAGGCGACCAGCTGTTCGCTGGGAGCCTGCTCTCGTACAGCTGCCGCGTCGACCGTACCGTATGGACGCGGCGAAAGCGGCGCCCTCGACCGGTTGCGCGGGCTTCGCTTTCTGTCCACGTCCACGGCATCCGGTGCCGCGGGGGCGCCGGATGCCGTGGTCGACGCTGCCGAAATCAGCGCTTCGAGTACTGCGGCGCCTTGCGCGCCTTCTTCAGGCCGTACTTCTTGCGCTCGGTGGCGCGCGGGTCACGGGTCAGGAAGCCGGCCCGCTTCAGGGCGGGACGATCCTCCGGGGTGACCTCGATCAACGCGCGGGCGATGGCCAGCCGCAGGGCGCCTGCCTGGCCGGACGGGCCGCCGCCGACCAGGCGGGCGTGCACGTCGAAGGACTCGGTGCGCTCGACGGTCACCAGCGGCGACTTGACCAGCTGCTGGTGCACCTTGTTCGGGAAGTAGTCCTCGATGGTGCGGCCGTTGAGCACGAAGTTGCCGGTGCCGGGCAGCAGGCGCACGCGGACGACGGCCTCCTTGCGGCGGCCGACGGTCTGCACCGGGCGGTCGATCACGACCGGCGAGTACGACGGCGAGACCTCGGTCTCCTCGTAGCCCGCGCCGTCCTCGACGGCCTCGGCGTCGAACTCCTCGGCGTAGTCCTCGTTGAATTCCTCGGGAGCGGTCACTGGGCCACCTGCTTGATCTCGAACGGAATGGGCTGCTGGGCGGCGTGCGGATGCGTCGGGCCCGCGTAGACCTTCAGCTTGCTCGCGATCGCGTTGCCGAGCTTGTTCTTCGGGATCATGCCCTTGACGGCCTTCTCGACGAGCCGATCGGGCCGGGTCTCCAACACCTGACCGACGGTCCGCGACTTGAGGCCGCCCGGGTGCCCGGAGTGGTGGTGGATCAGCTTGTCCTGCCGCTTGTTGCCGCTGATGGCGACCTTGTCGGCGTTGATGATGATGACGAAATCGCCACCATCGACGTTCGGAGCGTAGGTCGGCTTCGTCTTGCCACGCAGCAGATTCGCTGCCTGGACGGCGAGACGGCCGAGCACTACGTCAGTGGCGTCGATGACGTACCACTGACGGGTCACGTCACCCGCCTTGGGGCTGTACGTAGGCACAGTGCTTCCCTGTCTGTCGTCGGTGTTGCCAGCCCGGCGTGTGGTCGAGGTGATCCCGGCGGCCGGTGGAGACCCGGGACTCGGCGGACGACCGGCACGATTCATCAGGAGATCGGCCGGGCGTTCCACACACCAACGGGCCACGATACCAGCGGGGTAGCGCCGGAAAGAAATCGCGTCAGATCTCGATCGGCGGGCCGAGGTCGATGGCGCCGGGCGGCCCCGGGACCAGGTAGCGCAGGGTATCGATGCCCGGCCGCCCGCAGTCCGGGTCGCCGCCGTGGTCTTCGGACAGGTTGCCCTTGGTGGTGGCGATCCCCGGCTTCGGCTGGTTGATGGCGTAGGGCGTGAGCGGGCATGCGATCGGCTCCGCCTCGCCCCGCGCCGCCACCTCGTCCAGGCGGGTGACCGAGCCCGCGTCGAAACCTGCCGGGCGCGCGGTCAGCTCGGCCTGATCCGTCCCGGCCGGAAGCGCGACCACGGCCAGCGCCACCGCACCGACGACGGTGTTGGCGCCGAACAGATTGCCCTTCATCTTGTTCCAGATCTTGCCCTTGCGGCGCTGCTCCTCGGCGTCATCGGCGTCGGATGGCTGCCACGAACCGTGGCCCGGTTGCTCCTGCGCGCCGTGGTACGGCTGCTGCGCGCCCTGCTGATCAGGGGCTCCCTGATACGGCGGCCGCGGCCCGAGCGGCGGCACCGGGCCACCGGGCGGCGGCCCGGCGAACTCGCCCTGCGGACGTCCGGGCGCGCTGCCGCGCTGATCGTCCGGCGCGCTCGGTGGCCGGGTGAACCGGCTGCCGAGTTCGGCGAGGTTCGGCGGGAGACCGCGCGGCGCCTCGTCGGGCTGGGTGGGATATCCCGGACCGTATTGGACGCCCGGCACCGGCCGGGACGACCCCTGCCCAGGACCGTGCTGGCCGGGGGCCGGTTGCTGCTGCGTCTCCGGCCGTGGCATGGCCTCCGCCTGCCGCTGGGCGTATTCGGCCTGCTGGCGGGGGTCCGCCGGACGCTGCGGGACGGGAGCGGGTTCGGCGACGGGTCGGCCCGGCGGCTCCGGTTCGGCGGCCTCGGTGTCGCTCACCAGCAGATGGACGGCGCCGAGCACCAGCGCGTGCATGGGATGGTCGGCCACGTGCAAGCGGTGCCCGAGATGGTTCTGGAAAGCCAGGCGCAACGCGTCGTTGAAACGCACGTTGCCCGACAGCAGGACCGTGGAGGTGTCCGCGCCGATCGAGCGGGCGGCCGCCATCGCCTCGATCACGACGTTGTCCGCCGACCGGGCATCGCGCATGGCCTCCGCGTCGACCGGGACCTCGACCGACTCGGTGGGCTGCTCGTCGTCGCCGTGCACCGCGACCACCAGCATGGTGCGGCCGTCGGAGTACACGCCCGTCGCGCCGATGCCGTTCGGCCTGGCCCGGTCCGGCGGCCGCACCAGCCCGAGCGCGCGGATGTAACCCGACAGCGCCACGCTCTCCGGCAGCGGCTCGACGATGACGTCGAGCTGTTCCACCATCGAGGCGTAGATCTCGACCTTCTCGTCCGGCCAGCCGTCCGGGAAGGGCAGCGCCACCAGGTCCGGTTTGCCGCGCAAGTGTTTGCCGATCTCCGCGAGCGGGTTGTACATCCGCGCGCGGAACACCAGCTCGGCGGGCCACGTCGCGCCCGCGACCACGATCTGCGGATAACCCAGGATGTCGCGCACGTCGGCGATCGCCATCCCCAGATCGGGCCGGTTGCGCTCCACACCCGGCGTATGCAGCCGGCCCGACGAATCCGCAAGCAAATACGCCGGCGGCGTCCACACACCCTCCACCTGCACCGGGCGGATCGGAACGCCACCGCCGCCCGCCGCAACGGACACCACATCCCAGCCGAGATGCACTGCCCCTACTCGCACCGTCACAGGCATTAGTCTGCCCGGTTCGCGGCCGAGATGCTCGCCGTTGCGGCCCGCCCCCGGTCGTCGCCGTTTTCCCGCGCGGGCGCGACCGCGAGCCGTGCGGAAGGCCTCACGCCGCCGACTTCTTCAGTCGCAACCGGCGCCACGTGACGATCGCGAGCACCAGGGTGATCAACAGCAGCACGCCGATGTCCAGCGCCCAGATCTCCGGCTTGTGCTGCCAGAGCGTGTCGGGCTGCGCGCTGAGGAACAACTCGCGGATGTTCACCGTCGACGCGCCCGCGGCGTAACCCCAGCGGGCCGGGAACAACCAGGACACCTGCTCGAGCACCACCCGGCCGGTGACCGGGATCAGACCGCCCGCCATGACGAACTGGCACATGACGGCCACCACCAGCAGCGGCATCACCTGCTCGTTCGACTTCGCCAGCGACGAGAGCAGCAGGCCGACGACCACGCAGCACACCGCGGTCAGCGCGATGTCGATGTACAGCTCCGCGCTGCCGAGTGCCAGCACCGTGCCCTCGCCCGGCCGCTTCTTGCCCGCGAGCACGATGCCGACCAGCACCGCCGACTGCAGCAGCGCGGTGAAGCTGAACACGGCGATCTTCGCCATCAGATACGCCGAAGGAAGCAGTCCGACCGCGCGTTCCCGCTGGAAGATGGTCCGTTCGCCGACCAAGTCGCGGACGGTGAGCGCGGAGCCCATCAAGCAGGCGCTGAGAATCAGCACCACCAGCAACTGCTGGCTCTCGCCGCCGCCTTCGGGCACGAACGTGCCGTCGGGCAGCGCCTTCAGCGCGCCACGCTGGAAGCCGTTCTTGCCTGGCACCACCAACGCCAGCGGGCCGAGGATGAACGGCAGGGCGACCAGGAACGCCAGGTAGCCGCGGTCGGCCAGGATCAGCCGGATCTGCCTGCGCGCCAGGGTCGAGAACTGTTTGCCGCGACTGGACTGCGGTGGACTGCCCGCGGGTCCGTACGGCTGCGGTGGCGGAGGGGGCGGCGGCGCGAACGCCTGCCGGGAGCGGTAGGCCGCGAACGCCTGATCCGGATTGGCCGCCACATTGGCGAAGATCTCCGCCCAATCGCTGGTGCCGAGCGCCGCGCCGACACCGGCGGGGTTGCCGCAGTAGGCGGTCTTGCCGCCGGGCGCGAGCAGCAGCACCTGATCGCACATGTCCAGGTGCGCCACCGAGTGGGTCACCACGATCACCACGCGGCCCGCGTCGGCGAGCTCGCGCAGCATCACCATGACCTGCCGGTCCAGCGCCGGGTCCAGGCCCGACGTGGGTTCGTCCAGGATGAGCAGCGACGGACCGGTCAGCAGCTCCAGCGCCACCGAGGCGCGTTTGCGCTGACCGCCGGAGAGCCGGTCGACCCTGGTGTCGGCGTGCTCGGTGAGCGAAAGCTCTTGCAGCACCCCGTCGATCACCTTCTGCCGGTCTTCCTTGCTGTTGTCGCGGGGCAGCCGCAGCTCGGCCGCGAAACCGAGCGCCTGGCGCACGGTGAGCTGGCGGTGCAGCACGTCGTCCTGCGGCACCATGCCGATGCGGGAGCGCAGCGCCTCGTACTCGGCGTGCAGGTCGCGGCCCTCGAAGGTGACCACGCCGCCCGACGGCCGGGTGGTGCCCGCGATCAGCCGCGACAGCGTCGACTTGCCCGCGCCGGACGGACCGATCAGCGCGGTCAGCGTCCCGCGGCTGGCCGACATGTTCACGTCGACCAGCAGTTGCTTGTTGCCCTCGACGGTGAATCCGACACCGTGCACCGCCAGTCCCTGCTCGGCGACCGGCTTCTGCCGGTGCACCAGGGCGCCCTGCTGGACGACGAAGTCGACGTTGCCGATGGTGATGATGTCGCGTTCGCGCAGCACCGCCCGCTGCTGCCGGTGCCCGTTGACGAACGTGCCGTTCGCCGAACCGAGGTCCTCGATGGTCAGTCCCTCGGCGGAGGCGACGAGGCGGGCGTGCTTGCGGGAGGCCAGCGGATCGTTGACGACGATCTGGTTGTCGGTGGTGCGGCCGATGCCGAGACCGGTCGGGGGAATCCGGTCCGCGCGGGCGACCGGCGCCGTGGCGGCCCTGGCCCGGACCGGCGGCATGTTCGACGTGTCGGCCCTGGTCGTCATGTTGACGTTCAGCACGGGCGCGGGCGCGTCCTGCGGCGGCGGATAGTGCGGGCGCTGAAACTGTTGCGCGAGTGGCCGAACCTGCGGCGGCGGTCCCGGCGTCGGCACCGGTTGCGGCGGACGCATCGAAGGCCGTTGCGGTGGTTGCGGGTTGGCGGGCAGCAGGTGTAGCAGCGGGCCGCTGATCGCGTCACCCAGCCGGACCTGGGTCGGCCGGTCGATCGACACCGGCTGCGTCACCCTCCTGGCGTCGACGAACACGCCGTTGGTGCTCCTGTTGTCGGTCAACACCCAGGCACTGCCCTGCCAGGACAGCGTCGCGTGCACGCGGGAGACGAGCGGGCTGTCGACGAACAGCGTCACTTCCGGCGCGCGGCCCATGGTGACCTGCTGGCTCGAATCGAATACTCGTTCGTTTCCATCATGGCGCACGGTGATGGTCTGCGCCCCCGGTGAAGACATGCAGCGGATACTATTCCATCACCCGGACATCGGCGGTGCCCCCGACGCGCCTTTGCCCCGATCCGGCGACCGATGTGAACGTGCTACCGGCCGACTAGGGGGAGCCATGCCGACAGCCAAAGCGACCGCGCTCGTTACGGCGCTGCTCAGCGTTCTGGTGCTGGTCGGGGGCTGTACGCGATTCGTGGACGGCCACGCCGTCTCCATCTACGACGATCCGTTCAAGGTCGCCGGACTGCCCACCACGAGCGGGCCGAGCGGACCGCGCGCTGGTGTCCCGGACAGCGCGCTGACCGCGACCAACGGCGACCGCGGCCCGATGGACACCCTCGCGCTCAACGCTGTCGACGACATCCAGACCTACTGGCGCGGTGAGTTCGGCAAGGAATTCCAAGGCGAGTTCAAGCCGGTCGAGAAGCTGGTTTCCTGGAGCGCGAAGTCCGGACGCAGCGAGGCGATCGAGTTCTGCAAGGAGAACACCTACCGTCTGGTGAACGCGGCCTACTGCCGATTGGACAATTCCATCGGCTGGGATCGCGCCGTCCTGCTTCCCACCATGGAGGAGACCTTCGGGAAGATGGCCGTGGTGATGGTGCTCGCGCACGAGTACGGGCACGCGGTGCAGACCATGGCCAAGATCGTCGGACCGAAGGACCCGGTGATCGTCAAGGAGCAGCAGGCCGATTGCTTCGCGGGCGCGTTCATGCGCCACGTCGCCGAGGGCAAGGCGAAACACTTCACCATCAACACCTCCGACGGCCTCAACTCGGTGCTCGCCGCCACCGTGGCCATCCGCGACTCCGACCCCGACGACCCGGAGAGCGTGCACGGCTCCGCCTTCGAACGGGTCACCGCGGTACAGATCGGATTCACCGATGGGCCGCGCGCCTGCAAGGGCATCGACGAAGACGAGATCGACCAGCGCCGCGCCAACCTGCCACAGAGTTTCAGCGGCGACGAAGGGCGCGGCGAGTTCCCCGTGACGAAGGAAGCCCTGGTCGAGCTCACCAAGGCGCTCAAAGCGATTCTGCCGGTCGACGACGAGCCGACTTACGACTACTCCCGGGCGACGATCGATTGCCGCGACGGCGTTGTCACCGAACCGGTCACGTATTGCCCGGCGCAGAACACGATCGCCACGGACATACCCGGCCTCGCCGAGCGGGGTACCTCCAATTCCGACGAGGACGACCCGCTACCCCTCAAGGTGACCGGCGACTACAACGGCTACGTCGTGTTCATCTCCCGATATACCCTGGCCGTCCAGCAGAGCCGCGGCCAGAGTCTCTTCGGCGCCAAAACCGCGCTTCGCGCTGCCTGCCTGTCCGGAGTGGTCACCGGCAAGCTCGCCGAATCCGGGCGGCCGGTCAGTCAGGGCGACATCAAGCTCGCCGCGGGCGATCTGGACGAGGCGGTCTCGGGTCTACTCACCGACGGCTTGGCCGCCAGCGATGCCGAGGGCAAGACCGTGCCGAGCGGCTTCTCCCGGGTCGAGGCTTTCCGCGCGGGAGTCCTGAACGGCGAAAGCATTTGTGCGGCGCGCTATTCCTGATCCGCAATGGCTGGGCTCTGACCCCGGATGGTTCGCGCGAACGCACAGCGCGCGATCAGCGGCCGAAGGGTGGCGGCGCGGCGAGTTCGAAGCGCAGCACCCGGTTGCCGAGCATGATCTCGGCGCCGGGGACGAGCACCATGGACTGGTGCGCCGCCAGGCGCATCCAGTCCCGGTAGCCGGGCAGGCGGGTGCGGGTGCCGTTGGTGGAGCCCCGATCCACCACGGTGACATCCCAATTCACCAGGCGGATCTCGGCGTGCGCACGGGACATGCCGCCGGAAGAGTCGTCGACGCGCAGCGGTACCAGGCCGCGCTCGGCCGCCGCGGAATGCTCCGGGTCGCGGCCGATCACCGCGTCCGCGGCCAGCATGTAGGTCATGCCGTCGTCGAGGATCAGCATGCCCAGCGGCGGGCGTACCACCTCGATCAGCGGCTGCGTCTGGTCCACCGGCATTCCGCACACGGTGCAGAACGCGGCGCGCGGGTCGGTGGGATGCGCACGCGCGCATTTGAATCCCATGACCTTGACGGTGAGCGCCGTGGCCCGCGCGGTCGCCTCCAGACGACGCTGTAGTTCCGGGTCCGGACGCGGCGCGGGGTTGGTGCCGCCCAATTGCGTCGGCGCCTGGTGCGGGTCGATCGGCGCCTGCTCGGACTCGCCGTCGCGCATTGTGGTGGACGGCGCCGACCGGTCGTGCGCATGTGGTTGGGCCTGCTGCCGGTCGGACTCGGCGGGCGGCTCGTGTTCGATGCGCGCGGTCGGCAGCGGTGGCGCTTCGGGGCGGCGATGCGCGCCTTCCGGGCGGGCTGCCCGGCCGTGCGCCGGGATCCGGACGCGCGCGCCGTCGGACCACACGATCGCACCACCGGCCTGCGCGACACCCTCGACCAGCCAGCCGATGCCGCGCTCCGGCGGCAGATCCGGGATGCGGCCCTTCGCGTCGTCGACGAACAAGGCCACCGCACGCGCGGGGACGTTCGCGACCCGGTCCACGGTGAATGCCGCGTCGCTGCCGCGATACCGCTCGATCGAACCGTCATCGGCCAGCACGGCGGTGATCGCGCCGTGCAGGAAGATCGCCACGCCGCCGTTCTCGGCGGTGGACAGGATGCCGAAGTCGATCGGTTCGCCAGGGCTGATCCGCTCGGCATGTTTCATGAGCCAGCGCGTCGCCTGCCGCGCCACCACGGCGCCCGGCCCGTCCGGCTCCCGATCGGTGGCCTCGCGTACCAGTTCGGCCAGTGCTTCGAGTGCGACGACGGCGGGCGAATCGTGGGTCGGCCTGCCCGGCTTACGGTGCGCGACGACGATGACCGCGCCGGCGACCCTGGCCACCGCATGGCTGCCTCCGACGACCTCGACCTGCCGATCCATCACCGGAATCGGCCTCTACCGGGGATGCGGTGCAGGGTCGTCGCCACACCGACAAGGGTATTGCAATACGGACACCATCGGTCCCCCTGCCCGGCGTCCGTCGGGTAACTTCAGTGTCAGCAACGGGAGGAACGAGGGGCCCTGAGATGGTTCGGACGCAACGCATCGCGCTCACCGCGTCATGTCTCGCATTGGCAGGATTGCTGACCGGCTGCGCGGGCGTGCGGGGCACCCCCACCGCCGGGGAAATCGACGTGCGAATGCTGGAAGTCGGCACCTATCCCGTCGACCGCCACGCGTACGACCAGGAGTCCGGCGGCAAAGGGGCGCTGCTGGAAGGCATGCGGATGTCCGACGCGGTGGTCCCGACCGTGCGCATCGATCCGTCCCTGAAGATCGGGCGCGGCAGCACCGTCGTCGCGGACGGCGAGCAGGCGCTCGACTTCGTGGCCAAGGTGTCCAAGCCGGTCTTCGACAATCGCAAGCTGGTCGTCGGGTATGCCGTCAGCGGCGCCGACCGCCCTGATCCGGCGGGGCAGCACAACCCGGGCCCCGAAGCCACGGCGGTCACCGATGTCGTGTTCCGCTTCCCCGACGAGGCCACCGCGAAGCTCGCCGCCCGGGAGCTCGAGGACGTCGACATCGCCGTGTCGCCGGACAACCGCAAATTGCCGTCCAGCAAATTTCCCGACGCCTTCATCCACTGGCGCCCTGGCGTTCCCACCGTCGGCACCTTCATGGCCTACAAGGAATTCGTCATCTCCTTGTTCATCCAGCGGCCGAGGGCCGACGGCGACGACCTGGTGAAATGGGTCGACAAGACCCTCGCCGCCCAGGTGCAGCAGCTGGACAAGTTCACCCCCACCCCGGTCGCCCGACTCGACACCCTGAAGGTCGACCCCGACGGCCTGCTGGCTCGCGTCGCGGTCGCCGACCGCGCCAACCGCACCCCCGACCCGGCGACCTTCGCCGTGTACGGCGGCTTGCACACCGTCCACCGCGCCGACGACGAGGACGCGCACTTGCGCCTGATCGAGGACGCGGGCGTTGACCGCACCGCCGTCGCCGACGACAGCTATGTCGCCCGCACCCGCGACGCGGACGCCGCGCAGAAGCTGGTCACCGGCCTGCTGGAAAGCGAAGGCGGGCACTATGACCCGCTCGGCGCTCCCAGGGACGTTCCCGGCGCCAAGTGTCTCCAGCTCAACGGCAAGGGCGATCCGGAACGGGAGTACAAGTACCGCTGCTACGTCGCCTACAAGCGTTACGTCGGGGTCGTCACCAGTGATAAGGAACCGGACGTGCGACAGAAGGTCGCCGCGGAGTACGCGCTGCTGGCGAACAGTTTCTGAGCACGCGGCGGTGACGGTCGTCACCCGTGCGATCGGCGGATCGCACGGCGGGGTGAAGTAGCATTCCGCCGCAACCACCGCAGTCAGGGGAGGGAAGTCAGTGCAGCCCGGCGTGATATCGAGATCGACCCGAACCGCCTGTGCCCTGATCGTGGCCGCTGTCGTGGCCGCGGGCACCGGCGCGTGCGGCGGCTCGGAGGCCGGTACCGAGCAGTCGTCGCCTCCGGTCGACCTGGCCCAGCTGGACGTGGGCAACTACGCGACCGAGCCGCGCGCGCTGGGGACGGTGAAGAATCCCGAGCAGGCGCGCATGGTCGAGGCGGAGCGGCTGGCGAACTTCGTTCCCGCGCCTTCGGACATCGACCCGGCGTTCGTCCACGCGAACCCGTCCATCTCGAAGATCTTCATCGAGCCCAAGAACGCGCTCGGGCGGATCATGGATGTCTCCCGGTTCGCCGAGGCCGCACCGGATTTCGTCGCGGGATTCCTCAGCAACGCGGGCAGCGCGCCGGACAACCGCGGCACCGACCTGGTGAACGCCGTCCTGATCTTCCCCGACGAACAGAAGGCGGCCGCGGCGGCGGCCGCGCTGGAGCGGGTCGACTTCGAGGCCAATCAGCGGAACACGCCGGTGCAGATACCGAAGTACCCTGCCGCGCACGCGCACTGGCAGCCGCAGGAGCAATCGATCGGATCCTGGTTCGCCACCGGAAAATTCGTCGTCTACACCTGGGTGTACGACTACCTGAAGATCTTCCTGGAGAAGGTGGATCTTTCCGAGCTCCTCAGCCTGGTCGAGAAGAGCCTCGACACCGTGGTCGCGTCGATCAACCGGTTCACCCCGACACCGGTCGACCAGCTGATGACGTTGCCGATCGACATGGACGGCATGCTGAATCGCGCCCTTCCACGGCCACGGGAAGACTCCTGGATCGACCCGCCCGGCGCGTACACCGGCCAGGGCGCCCTGCACTTCAGCACCGATCCGGCCGAGGATCGCAGGCAGATCGAAGCGGCGGGAGTGGATCGGTTCGCGACCGACGGCACCGATCTGTTCCGGGCGCGCGACGCGGCCGCGGCACGGCGATTGCGGGAGGAGCGTGGCGGCCTCACCAAGAAGTTCCGCGGCTCCGAGTCACCGAAAGGTCTGCCCGTCGCCCAGTGCAAGGAGTACATCGGCAACAAGACCGTCGCCGTCCGGTTCTACTGTTCGGTGTCCTACGACCGCTACGCGGCCTTCGCCTGGTCGCATCAGCTGCTCGACGCGCAGCAACGAATCTCCGCCCAGTACGCGTTGTTGGTGAATGCCGCATGAGATCGATCCGCACCGTCTCGGCCGTGCTCGTCTGCGTCGTCTCCGCCGCGATCCTCGCCGCCTGTGGTTCCACGATGACGGGCACCGCACGGCCCGGTGAAATCGACATCCGCGAGCTGGACACCGGCAATTACCCCACCGAGCCCCCGAACGCGCACGACGACGACTATCTGCCGCAGTTCATCCACATGAACAAGATCGCCGCGATGCGGCTCGCCGATCACGTCGTCTCCGCCTACGACATCGACCCCCGGCTCAAGTACGGCTGGTCGTCATCGAGCGTCAGCAGCGGGGTCCTGCCCGACGAACTCGGCCGACCGGAGGACATGAAGCCGATCGCGCAGCGCAACCGAATGATGTTCGGATTCCGGACCAACGGCTCGGATCAGAACATCAGCATGTTCGCCTCGGGATGGCCGACCAAACCGCGGGCCAACTCGACAACCGTCAGCACGGTCGTCATGCAATTCCCCGATCCGGATCGCGCCCGGCAAGCCGCGGTCGAGTTCCACGACGCCGATTTCGGCGCGTACCGCGACCGGAACGAGCCGGTCGCGCTGCCCAAGTACCCGCACGCACGCGCGCATTGGCGTCCCGGCTCGCCCTTCCTGCGCGCGGTGCTCGCACACGGGCCGTACCTGGTGGCCTTCCTCGTGTCGGTCAACGCGCCGGACCGGGACGCTTTGATCGCGCTGACGGAGAAGGCGTACGACACCCAGCTTCCGCTGCTCGACCAGTTGCCACCGCTGACCGAGGAGCAGATGCTGCGGCTGCCCTGGGATCCGGACCATCTGCTGAGCCGCACACTGAACCCGAACAAGGTTCAGACCCCGAGTTTCGACGCGACGCAAGCGCTGTTCGGTCTGCGCGGGATCATGCATTACGCCGAAGACCGGAACTACGCGAAAGAACGTTTCACGGCGATGGGCGCCGAGAAATTCGCAATGTCCAATGGCACACTCGTGATTCGCACATCCGGCCCGGAGGCGGCGCGCCGGGTCGCCGCGGAACGCATGACGCCGACGTTCACGGCCGGGACGGCCGAGCCGCCTCCGCATCTGCCCGACTCGGCATGCGTGGAGAACAAGTCCGGGCTATTCGACGACAAACGATTCACCTGCGTCGTGGCGTACAAAGAATATGTCGGATTCGTCTCCGGAAATCAGCTGCTCGACGCCCAGCAGCGGGCGGCCGCACAGTATTCCCTTTTCGCGAACAGCCGATAATGCCGCAGTTTCGGCACGACCCGAGTCCACTATGCTGCTGCGTGGCGAACGCAGTGGCCCCGCGTCGAGTCAGGAGATCGTGAAAGATGGCGATGAGCCCCGGGACCATCGTCGGCGGATACCGCATCCTGCGCGTGCTCGGTGCGGGCGGTATGGGCACCGTGTATCTGGCCAAGCATCCCAGCCTGCCGCGGACCGACGCGCTGAAGGTGCTCGGCGGTGAACTCAGCCGCGACTACGAGTTCCGCACCCGCTTCGAGCGGGAGGCCAATCTCGCCGCCGGACTCGACCACCCGAATATCGTCTCGGTGTACAACCGCGGTGAAGAACACGGCCAGTTGTGGATCGCCATGCAGTACGTGGACGGCACCGACGCCGCCGCCGAACTCGCCCGCGACCCGCATGCGATGAATCCGCTTCGCGCACTGCGCATCACGACCGAGGTCGGCAAAGGCCTCGATTACGCGCACCGTAAAGGCCTGCTGCACCGCGACGTCAAACCGGCCAATTTCCTGCTCTCCTCGCCCGCGGACGGCGAAGAAGAACGCGTCCTGCTCACCGATTTCGGCGTCGCCAAATCCAACGACGACACCACCGAACTCACCCAGACCGGCAGTTTCGTCGCCACCATCGCCTACGCCCCGCCCGAGCAGCTCACCGGCAGCCCGCTCGACCACCGCGCCGACGTCTACAGCCTCGCGTGCTCGTTCTTCAAACTGCTCACCGGCCGGAATCCCTACCCGGGAACGCAACCCGCGCTGGTGATGATGGGTCACCTGCACGAGCCGCCGCCGTCGGCCACCGCGGTCAACCCGGGCCTGCCCCCGGCCATCGACCACGTCTTCGCGCGCGCCATGGCGAAGAACCCGGCCGAACGCTTCAACAGCTGCCGTGAATTCACCGACGCGGCCGCGAGCGCCCTCACCCCCGGCTACAACCCGACCGCCACCAACACCTCCCCGACCTACCCGGTTCAGGTTTTCGACCCACGGCCCGCGACCGACCCACGCGTGGCCGCCGCACGAGTCGACGCCGCGTCGACCCCGCCATCGCCCAGCCGTAAGCCCCTGCTCATGGCGGGTATCGGCGTCGTCATCGTCGCCCTCGCCGCGGGAATCGGCATCTGGGCGCTGAACCGGGGCGAGTCCGCCCCCGCCGTCGTCGCGACGAGCAGCACGGCCGCGCCCAGCTCGCTGTCGCCGATGGAACAGGCACGCGCGAACAATCCGGTGTTCCGGGGCAAGACCATCACGATGGTGGACGTACCGCGCGGCACGCAGGTCTCGATCTTCCTAGGCGGCACCCCGCAGGCCAAGTTCTTGGAAGAACTCGGGTTCGTCTACAACCTGAACTACGCCAAGCAGGGCGACGAGGCGTCGCCGCGGGAACTGACGTCCACCGCGAAACTGGAGGTCGCGCCGGACGGTTACGTGCTGGCCGTACGCAGCGACGAAAAGGCGGGCGGCGGTGGTCTGCTCGGTCTCCCCTATCAGGTCGCGGGCACCCGCGCCACGGTGATCCCGCTGGACGATCCCGCTGCCGTGGCCGCCGTACGGAATTGGAGTCAGTCCTCCGAGCAGACATTGCTCGAGCGGCTGCTTCCAGTGCTGCGCAACCGGGTCAAGTAACCGCTCGCAACGGTATGCCATTCAGCACGATCAGGGATGCCGCCTGGTCGATGTCGTGGGTGCGTGCATCGTGACGCCACAATGTGGCCGCTGGGAGCCCTGACGCCGAACGCATCCGATTCCGACGGCGAACAGCGTCAGCGACTTCGTGTGCGCGCTACCGCCAGTACGTCGGCTATGTCCGGGGAACTCAGCTACCGGACGCTCAGCAGCGTGCGGCGGCGCACTGCGCACTGCTGGCAAACGCGCGACAGCTCTTCGCTTCGGGGCTAACGTGTTTCGTCGCATGTGAACTGCAATCTGCTGGTAGCGGCGGACATAGGGGTTCGGTAAGGTGTACCCAGCCAGCCCACTCGCCGATCATTACAGCAGCGAGCAGGGGGAAGGAGGGGAGCCGAGCGCTGGCGTTACCAAGTCATGCAGACCCGGTCGCACCGTGGTCTTCCGCGCGGGCCCGCGGGTGGCCGCCGAAACCATGGACGAGCCGGACGATGACGCAGGGCACTGATCTCGCGGGGCGATGCCGAACTTTTTCCGAGTCGGATGGAACCGATCAGACCCACACCGCGTCCAACCAGATGTACAGGCCAACTGAGGCTTCCGCCGTTGGCCGAGACGGGAACCGAAAGGAGCCGAAATGGCAGGACAGCTCGAAGCGAGCGAAGAGGCGATCACGAAGTTTGTGGACAACTGCCGGCAGCGGCACCAGGATCTGCAGACCGCGATCACCGCACTGAACAACAAGTCGGACCAGACCACCGCCACCTGGAGCGGTGCGGCGCGTCAGGCGTTCGACACGTTCATGGACAGCTACTTCGCCCAGGCTCGGAAGCTGAGCGACCAGCTGGATCAGACCTCGGACAAGCTCGCCCACGCTGGACGGAAGTTCGCGGATCAGGACCAGCAGTTCGCCCAGCAGGTGGCCGCGCAGGCCTCCAGCCTGGACCTTCCCTGATTCCGCCGCTGAACCACAGACAACAAGGAGCTCCTCATGGTAGCGAACGATCCCGGACGGATTGCCTCTAACTTCGGCGAGGTCGACGCGGGCGCCCAGGCCATCGTGGCCGAGGCGCGCAACGTCATGTCCATGCTCGAAGACTTCCACAAGCAGGTCACCGACTTCGTGACGAACTACTGGAAGGGTGACGCGAACGACGCGTTCGCGTCGCTGCAGGCGCAGTGGAACACCAACATCACCCAGCTCAACACCACGCTCGAAAGCGCGGGCCGGTTGGTCAGCAGCGGCAACTCCGACCTGCAGGCCACCGACACCAGCCTGGCGGGCCTCTTCTGAGATCCCGTCTCGGCCGATTCGAGCCCCCGGTACTCGTACCGGGGGCTCGAATCATATGAACACGTCGGTGGCGACGCATCGCCACTGACGAATCACGGAATGACGCGCACCGAGTCACCGAAATTCGCGCACTGGGTCTCCAACTGAGCCCAGCCGTCTCCGGCGTACTGGCAACCGATACTGACCTGAATTCCGTACTCCAGCAGGACATGCCAGCGGACAGTCGATCCGTCACCGGGACGTTCCGAGTACGCCAGGCCGGAACGGCCGCCGAACACGACATCACGTTTGAGATCGGTCAGCACGCCGGACGGGCGTTGCGCGATCTGCGCCTCCAGCTTCGCGGCGACCTGTTCATAACCGGAACCCGCGGCAAGCGGCGTCTGCACCACCGTAATACGTTGCTTGGCAGCGTCTTCCGGCACCAAATCGATGCGTGACCGCCCACTGTCCGGTGCCGAGGCGACGCGCCACCCTGCCGGAACGCGAAATCGAAGGCGGCCGAAGGTCTCTGGCTCGGCAGCTGACGTGCTTTCGGCGGACGGAACCGCGGCGCTGGTCGGCGTCGCACTCACGCTCGGCGCGGCCGTCGTAGCCTCGTCCTCGCGGTTCACCAGGATCACCGCGGCGACCACCACGAGCGCGACGACTACCAGGGCGGCGATCCCCGCGAGCGCGACGCCCGTCCTGCGATACCCCGGTTGCTGGGCCGCGGCACGCTCCCGAAGCGGTTGCATCCACTCGGTAGGCGAGGGCGCGGCCGGTGCCGCCTCTCGCGTGCTCGGCTCGGTGTGGCGGCCACGCACGAGATCGGCTCCCGCGACCGGACGCAGCTCGACCGCGGTTCCTACGGCCTGCTCGATCGCGGCACCGAGGAGGTCGAGTTTCGCGGAATCGGCGACGCCGACCACCTGGGCAAGGTCGACCGGCCGACCGTCCAGCAGCCGGTCGATGAGAGCGCGGAACACAACGAATCCCGGTGATTCCGCGGTGATTTCCGCGAGCGCGAGGGAGGGTTCGTACTCGCACGACTCGATGTGGATGCCGCGATGACTTCGCAGGACGGTGGAGGCGGTGGTGGTCAGCAAGCCGAACTCCAGCACCAGCGTGCGCTGGCTGTGGCTGGTGCCCTCGTCCGCAGCGACCGCGCGCACCGCGATGTCCTCGAACACCACATCCGCTGCGCAGCGGCGCGCCGCCTGGTCGAGCACACTTCGGCGTTTGGCGCCCCACTCGGTCGGGCAGATCAGCGTGATCCGCTGGCACGGGGTGGTGACCCGCAGGTTGTCCAGCACGCTGGCGAAGACGGCGCCCATCGCGTCCACCACCGACGGGGTGCGCGGCGGCAGGGCGATGGCGTCGGCGGGGATGAACTGGACCGCCGAGCCGACCTGGGTGGGCGGCGTCAGCGGCTGCCCAACGACCAGATCGAAACCATTGCTGCCCAGCACGATCGAGGGCGGCAGGTCCCAGTGCGTGGTAGCGCCACGCGCCCAGAGGCGCGCTTCCGTGATGACCAGCTCGACTTCGGACATCAGGGCGACGGCATCCACGCCGTCTGGACCAGGCCCTCGGTATTCCGGGTGACATAGGTGCCGCGTCCGGCAGGCATCGGGCTCGGGCGCTTGGTGCCCATCAGCACGCCCTCGTCCTTGCTGCAGCTCAGGATCAGACCGGCCGAACCCAGATCCCGCATCCTGGCCAACGTCGCCTCGAACATCGCCCGGCTGGCGCCACCGGAGCGGCGGGCGATGATCACGTGGAAACCGAGGTCGCGGGCGTGTGGCAGGTGTTCCAGCAGCGCCTGGACCGGGTTGCCCGCGGAGGTGGCGACCAAGTCGTAGTCGTCGACGATGACGTACAGTTCCGGCCCGCTCCACCAGGAGCGATCGCGGAGCTGCTGCGGCGTGACGTCCGGGCCGGGGGTGCGCTGGTTGACGTAGGCGGCGAGATCGTTCATGTTCTGGGTGAACTGCGGCGCCGTCGAGCCGTAACCGGCGAGATAGCCCTCCGGAACCAGGCCGAGCATGGAGCGCCGGTAGTCGCCGAGAATGAAGCGGGCTTGGTCGGGGGTGTTGGACGCGGCGATGCCCTCGATCAGCGAGCGCAGCAGCGTGGTCTTCCCCGATTCGGTGTCGCCGATGATGATGAAGTGCGGGCTTTCGACGAAGTCGATGTAGACCGGGGCCAGCTCGGACTCGTTGATGCCGAAGGGGATTCGCAGGCACTTGGCGTTCGGGTCGACCTGCGCGGGCCAGTCGCCCGCCAGGTACAGCAGTTGCTCACGCGGCAGTTGCTCGGGCAGCATGCGGACCTGCGGGGCGGGGCGGCCCGGCGTGAGCCTGGCGATGGTGGCGACCGCGTCGCCGACCGCTTGGCCCAGGTTGTTCGGGTCGGCGCTGCCGTCGATGCGCGGCAGGCCGGTCAGCATGTGCAGGCACTCCGGCGTCATACCGCGGCCCGGGCGGCCCTGCGGGACCAGCGAGGCGAACTTGCGGCCGAGGTCGGAGTCCATCGGATCGCCGAGACGCAGCTCGATCCTGGTGCCGATCTGGTCCTTGAGCGCCGGACGCGCTTCCGCCCAGCGGTTCAGCGCGATGACCACGTGCACGCCGTAGGACAGGCCCTGCACCGCGAGGTTCATGATGGTCTGCTCGAGCATCTCGAAGTCCTGGCGGATCGAGCCGAAGCCGTCGATCACCAGGAACACGTCGCCGAACGGGTCCTCGTGCGCGCCGGCGGCCGCCGGGCTGCTGGACGGGTCCACCGCGCGCAGCCTGCGGAACTCGGTCATCGATTCGATGCCCAGCTGGCGGAAGCGCAGTTCGCGCTGGCGGACGATGGTGGTCATCTCGGCGATCGTGCGCCGGACCTGATCCTCGTCCAAGCGGCTGGCGACCGAGCCGACGTGCGGCAGACCCTGCAGGCTGGCCAGGGTGCCGCCACCGAAGTCGAGGCAGTAGAACTGCACCTGCTCGGCTGTGTGGGTCAACGACATCGCCATGATCATGGTGCGCAGCGCGGTCGACTTGCCGGACTGCGGGCCACCGACGACGGCAACGTTGCCGCGGGCGCCGGACAGGTCGACGATCATCGGGTCACGGCGCTGATCGTAGGGCCGGTCCACGATGCCGATCGGGGCCCGCAGCGTGGCCACCGGAGAGTAGTCGCCGGTGATGACCGAGCGCGGGATGAGCTGGTCGAGCGTGGGAGCCTCGTCCAGCGGCGGCAGCCAGATCTCGTGCGCTGGGCGGCCGTGGCCGCGGATCCGGGAGACCAGCATGTTCAGGTTGGACAGCTGCTCGCCGTCCTCGTCCTGCTGCTCGGGTTCCGAACTGGGCTCGGGCGGCAGCGGAACGCGGTCCGCGGGACGGAAGCCGACCTGCGTCGCGGTGAATGGCCTGGCCCGGACGTCGATTTCGCCGGACTGGGTGGCGATGGACATATCGCGCTGTGAGCCGCCGCCGACGTAAGGGCCGGAGACATAGGACGCCTGGAAGCGCTGGATCTCCCCGGAGTCCGATTTGAGGTAGCCGCCGCCGGGGCTGTTCGGCAGGTTGTAGGCGTCCGGGACGCCGAGCACCTGGCGGGATTCGTTGGCGGAGAACGTCTTCAGCCCGATCCGATAGGACAGGTGGGCTTCCAGGCCCTTGAGCTTGCCCTCTTCGAGGCGCTGGGAGGCGAGCAGCAGATGCACGTGCAGCGAGCGGCCGAGGCGGCCGATCATGACGAACAGCTCGGCGAAATCAGGGTGCTGGCTGAGCAGTTCGGAGAACTCGTCCAGCACCACGAACAGGGCGGGCAGCGGGTCCAAATCGGCGCCAGCGGCCCTGGCCTTCTCGTATTCGGAGACGTTGGCGAAGTTTCCCGCCGCACGCAGCACTTCCTGGCGACGGTTCATCTCACCGGCCAGGGCGTCCTTCATGCGGTCGACGAGATCGGCCTCTTCCTCCAGGTTGGTGATGACGGCGGCGACGTGCGGCACGCCGTCGAGGCCGAGGAACGTAGCGCCACCTTTGAAGTCGACCAGCACCAGGTTCAGCTGGTCCGGCGAGTGGGTGGCGAGCAGGCTCAGTACCAGGGTGCGCAGGAACTCCGATTTACCGGAACCGGTGGCGCCGATGCACAGACCGTGCGGGCCCATGCCGTTCTCGGCGGCTTCCTTGATGTCCAGTTCCACCGGAAGGCCGTCGGCGCCGACACCGAACGGAACGCGCAGCCGTTCCCGGCCGTAGCGCGGGCGCCAGGCGTGCTCGGGGTTGAACGTGCCGATGTCGCCGAGGCCCATCAGCTGCGCCCAGGTCGAGATGACTTCGGAGTCACCGGTTTCCACGTCGCTGCTGCGCTGGGTCGCCGCACGGTAGGGCGCGAGCCTGCGCGCCACCTGCTGGGCCTGCTGCGGGCTGATCCGGTCGATCAGCGCGAAGCGCTCCTGGTTGCCGGTCGCGCCGCGGCCGACGCACTCGCCGTTCTCCACGATCATCTTGATGCCGCGGGACACCGCGAGGCGCGGCGCGTAGCCGCACAGGTCGATGATGGTGACGCCCTCGTAGCCGGATTCCCGCAGCTGATCGTCCTCGGCCTCGAGCAGGCCACCGTCGACCACGATCACGATGTGCACCATGTTCGGGTTGGCGGGCTGGTTGCGCGAGTAGCGAACCCGGTTGCCGAGCAACGGCTGTAGCCCCGCCATGGCCTCCCGGATGGAGCCATAGAACATGCGCTGGCTGCCGATACCGTCCTGCGCGTCCGGATGCTGGGTGTGCGGGAGCCACTTGGTCCACTCCCACTCCCGCGCGGTGTCGGGCCCGCAGACGATCGCGACGAGCACCTGGTCGGGCGCCTGGAACATGCACAGCTGCACCAACATCGCACGGGTCATGTCCCGGGCCTCGCCGCGGTCGCCGTCCAGCGCGATGGTGGCGAAACCCTTGACCGCGATCGCGGTCGGCAGATCGGGCACGGTCGAGTGGGCCCGCACGAAGCGGCGCAGGGACACGGCCGCGATCGGCTCGAGCTCCTCGACCGGACCGGTCTCGGGGGCGACCAGCCGGGTGGCCAGGCGCTGACCGCCGACGCCGATGCGGGCGTGGCAGAAGTCCTTGTCCCCCGCGCGGCGTTCCCACATGCGGCTGGTGCCCGCGAGCATCCAGATCAACTCCGGCTCAGGATGACTCCATTCGACGGAAGCCCGCTGCTGGCGCGCGGTCTCGTCGACGTCCTTGCGGACCTGGTCGAGATAGCGCAGGTAGTCCTTGCGATCCTCGTTGGCCTCCGCGGCCTTCTGTCCCTTGCCGCCGCCCTGACCGGCGAACATGCCGACCATGGAGAACAGCATCATGATCGGGAACATCATGCTCATCGGATTCGACGCGATGCCGCCGCCCTGGGTGAAGAGCAGGGCCATCATGCCGACCATGCCGATCACCATCACGACCGGCATCAGCTTCAGCAGCAGGTTTCCCGGTGTGACCCGGGGGATTTCGGGCGGCGGCTGCAGGGTGACCTCGCCACCGGGCGATCGAGGCATCTCGCGGCGCGCACGGCGCTGGAAGCGGACAGTGCTCATCGACGAGAATCCCCCTTCGGCCACGCTGTGATTCGGCCTCAGTGTAGAGGCCACAGCCGACATGTCGTACAGTTCGACCAGCATTCTGCTGCCCGGACCGTGGGTTCGCAAGCTCGCCCCCGGCCCGCGGCGTCGCGGAATCACGAGGTAGCAGACCGAGTTGGGGGAAGCTTGACGCACGCGCGACTTGACCACATCGACGAAGAATCCTCGCGCGGGATCGTCCGCGCTCCCGATCTCGCCCGTGTGACGATTCTGGCCAAGCACACCCAGGTCGACATGGCCATCCCGGTGGACGTGCCGGTCGCGCTGGTGATTCCGAGCGTCGTCGACATGGTCGCCCAGCACAGCCGCACCAACGAGTTCGACAACGAGGGCGAGCGTTTCGAGCCCGCGGAGTGGGTGCTCGCCCGCATCGGCCATCCGCCGTTCTCCAACTCGCTCAGCCTCGGCGAGCACGGCGTCCGCGACGGCGAGCTGCTGATGCTGGAGAGTGCCTCGCACACCGCGCCGACGCCGCTGTTCGACGACATCATGTACAACGTCGCGATCGCCGACGCCGACCATTACCGCAGCTGGACCCCGCGGGTCGCGCGGATCACCGGCTCGGTGCTCGCCGCGATCACCATGATCGTCGGCTGCCTCGGCTTGCTGCTGTCCCCCGACTCGCTGCCGATCGGGGTGGGCGGCTCGGTCGCGCTGGTCGTCGCGATCCTGCTCGTGGTGGCGGCGATGGTGCTGAGCAGGATGTACGGCGACACCGGCACCGCGCTGGTGCTCGGCGGCTGCGCGTTGCCCGCCGCGTTCAGCGCGGGCATGCTCTACGTGCCGGATCACTATGGCTGGGCGCACATTCTGCTCGGCTCGGTCTTGGCGGGCGCGACGGCGATCCTGGCCTGGCGGGTCACCGGCGTCGGTCTGGCGTTGTTCATCGGCGCGGCCACCCTCGCGGCGTACGCGGTGCCCGCCGCGCTGGTCGGCCTGCTCACCGACCAGCCGGAACGCGCGATCGGCGCGGGCGCGGCTGCGCTCGGGCTCGGCGGTCTCTCGCTGGCGCCGCGGGTGTCCATGCTGCTCGCGAAACTGCCGCTGCCGCCGGTTCCTTCACCTGGCACGCCGATCGATCCGACCGAGGACGATCCGGACGATCACCGCGCGCTGCCGACCATGGACGTACTGCGGGCGAAGTCGGAACGAGCCCGCATGTATCTCGCCGGTCTGGTCGCCGCGACCACGCTGGTCACCGCCGTCGGCGCGCTGGCGGCCACCGATCCGACCGCCGACGACCCGTACTGGCAGGGCGTCGCGCTCGCGCTGGTCTGCGCGGCGGTTCTGATGTTCCGCAGTCGCACGTACGCGGGCGCGGAGCAGGCCGTCGTGCTCATCGCGGGCGGCGCGGCGATCGCGCTGATCATGTTGGCGGGCGCGGGATTCGCGATGGACCAGCCGCTGGCGGTGTTCGGCGCGGCGATGATCGCGCTGGTCGCGGCGCTGATTCTCGGCATCATCGTCCCGAACCAGTCGGCCACGCCGCCGATGCGCCGCGGCGTCGAACTGCTCGAGTACGCGTTCGTGGCGGCCGTGCTGCCCCTGGTGTTCTGGGTGGCCGACCTCTACTCCCTCGTCCGCGGGCTGTGAACCGCGTACTTCGCACCGGCGCTGCCGCGGCGGTGCTGTCGCTGAGCGTGTCATTCGGAGTGGGCGCGGGCCAGGGCATCGCCTACGCCGATCGACCGGCGCCGGTCGATCCCGGCCAACTGCCGTCGGGTGATCCGGCTCGGCCGTTGGACAAAACCGAGCGCCCGGCCAACGCGCCGTGCTACTCCACCCAGCAGGGCGGCGACGGCCCTGCCGTTCCCATTCCCCAGCGTTCGCTCAATCTGCCGCACGCGTGGGAGTTCTCCCGAGGCGAAGGTCAGCTCGTCGCGGTGATCGACACGGGGGTCGCCTCGCATCCGCGCCTGCCCGATCTGGAAGCGGGCGGCGACTACGTCGCGGACGGCGGCGACGGGATCAGCGAGGACTGCGACGCCCACGGCACGGTGGTCGCGGGCATTATCGCCGCGAAACCCATAGCGGGGCAGGGATTCTCCGGCGTAGCACCAGAGGCGCGGATTCTCTCGATCCGCCAGACCAGCGCGTTGTACGAGGTCCCCGGCCAACAGGACAAGAGACCGGAGGACCCACCGAAGGGCTACGGCAGGATCGAATCGCTCGCCTCCGCGATCCGGCGGGCCGCCGACCGGCGCGCTTCGGTCATCAACATCTCGCTGGTCTCCTGCGTGCCCAGCGGCCAGAGCTTCAACGACGGCCCGGTCGGCGCCGCCGTGCGTTACGCGGCCCTGGAAATGGACGCCGTCGTCGTGGTCGCGGCGGGCAACACCGATGGGAAGTGCAAGCCGAGCAACCCAGGCATCGACCCGCTGAAGCCGGACGGCGATCCGTGGAACAACCTGACCACCAACGTCACGCCCGCACGCTACGACGATTACGTCCTGACCGTCGGATCGATCGACCAGAACGGCGCACCGTCGAGTTTCACCGTGCCGGGGCCATGGCTCGGCGTGGCCGCGCCCGGCGAGGACATCGTCTCGCTCGACCCGCGCGGAACCGGCACCATCACCGGGAAATACGAGAACCAGAGCCTGGCACCGCTCAAGGGAACCAGCTTCGCGGCGCCTTATGTGTCCGGGGTGGTCGCATTGGTCCGCGCGCGCTTTCCCGAGCTCAGCGCCCTCGACGTGATCAAACGTATCCAGGCCACCGCGCACGCCCCGGCCGAAGGGTGGAACCCGTACGTGGGCTATGGCGCGATCGACCCGGTCGCCGCGCTGACGGCGGAAGTGCCCAGAACACTGCCGCCCAAGCGCCCGGCGGCGGCTCTGAGTGTGCAACTGCCGGTCCCCCTGCCGCCTCCGCCGCCGGACCATCGCGCCCGCAACGTGGCGTTGATCGGCAGCGGCAGCGTCGCGGCACTGCTGGTCCTGGGCATGCTCGCGTCGTTCCCGATCCGCCGCCGATTCGGTGTCACCGAGGACGAGTGACAATTCCCGACCCCGACACGGCCGGACACGACAAACCGACCCGGGCAGGTGAGGGGTGATCCCGGTCTGGTGCTCGGCCGTGTCGCCTCGTTTCCCATCCGGCGCCTAGCTGTAACTGCGACGGGCACCGCATTCGGGCGAACGGCACACAGATGACAGGTAGCGTGCACGTGTTGCAGTGCGGTAACTGAATACCGCATCAGATCGACACAGGTAGCTGCCATGTCCCCTTTAACGTCCGAATCCACCGCCACGCCCCAGAGCGAATCCGGCGTGGAAGTGTCTGCCGACCCGCCCGCGATCACCCGCAGGCAGGCATGGGAGCGCGCGACGAATGCGCCGATGATCATGCTGGCGGTGTGCTTCGTGGGCGTCTACGCCTGGTATGTGCTCGACACCGGCGCGTCACACGAACTGGATGCCTGGCTCACCCGTGTCGACGTGGCGATCTGGGTGGTTTTCGCGGCGGACTTCGCGATCCGGCTGTGGTTGTCCACGAATCGCTGGCGTTTCGTCCGCACCCATCCGCTGGAGTTGCTGATCGTGCTGCTGCCGCCGTTCCGCCCGGTGCGACTGGTCCGGGCGGCGCTGCTGCTGATCGACACGGTGAACCGCAGAACCGTGACCCGCGCCCGCATGGCGGTGTTCGTCGCCACCAGCTCGGCGCTCGTGATCCTGCTGTGCAGCCTGGCATTCTTCGATGCCGAGTACGGCGTCGAAGACAGCAAGATCGATAGCTTCGGCGACGCGCTGTGGTGGGCGATGGTCTCGGTGACGACCGTCGGCTACGGGGACATCTATCCGGTGACGACCGAGGGACGCTTCGCCTCGCTGATCCTGATGACCTTCGGCATCGGCCTGATCAGCTTCGCCATCGGCACCACCACCAGCTGGGTGATGGACCAGCTGAGGTCCGTCGAGAAGTCCGCCGAACGTGCCGATATCGAGATCGGCATCCTCGCCGAGGAGGTCCGTGCGCTGCGCGCCGAGATCGCCTCGCTCACCAGGCCGACCGCCGACACCGCGGCGACTCCTGAGTGCCCGTCGAACTACTCCTGACACGCTGACGCGCAATCACAGTCAGTCGCTCCGAACTGTCCCATACTGTGGCTCGGGCTTATTCGGGTGCGTACAACTCGGGCTTGAACAGCGCCTTTGCGCCGTCGCGGGTATAGAGTTTCCGTTGCAGGGAGCGAAGGATCGTGATCGCTTCGGCGTCGCGCATCGGGCTGACCAGTTGGAATTCCACGCCCGCGCCGAACAGGTCGCTGCCGAAGGCCAGTTCGCTCAGGAACAGCACCCTCGCGGTCTCGACCTCGGTCAACATCGCGCCGTCGCGGACGGCACGACGGAGCCTGGCGGCCTCGTCATTGAACCGGTCGCGATCGGCAAAACCCAGTGCGCGCACCGGAATCGGTGCGCTTGTCGATACTCCGACCCAGCTGGCCAAGGCCGAGTCCACGAAGTCGTGTTCCCTGGGCGTCAACTTCGACATATCGAATTCCAACGGTATCTCTCCTGATCTCGTAGTCACCGATTAGCGCCAGGTTTCCGGGAGGCAGTCATGGTTCGCCCAGAACGGTGCCCCGACCGAGGAAGTTCAGTAGGCATGGGAGCACCACAGATATGTACGGAAATTCCATCTGGCGCGAGGGAATCTCTCGATCTGTCAGGTATAGCTGTAGTTGGGGTCGTTGTCTTCGCGGTATGCGTTGACCGTGGTGTCGATCAGGTGCCGCAGGCAGGTGTTCAGTGCGGTGGTGTCGGCGGGTTCGGCGCGGATCTCGTGGGCGTTGTGGCGCACCAGGTATCGGCCGTCCGGGAAGTCCATGACGTGCAGGTCGCGGGCGGCGGAGGGGCGATTGTCCCAGGCCGGGCCGGGGTGGACGGCGATGTGGACGACGGTGCCGCGGAGGCGTTCGAAGAATTGTCGCGCCTGTTCGCGGGGTGATCGTGGGGCGTCGTCGTGGAATGCGGTGAACGGGCGATTCTCGTCGGCGAGGTCGTGCCGGGATACCTGCAGGGCGGAGCCGGTGCCACGTGCGGTGTGCGGTAGCGCGGCGAGCACATGGCGGGCCACGTCGTCGGCATCGATGAGCGACATGTTGACGCGCCCACCGGAATTCGCGCTCGCCGTCGGCTCCTGGGTGAGCAGCACGGCATGCCGGTAGTGCACGGCGACGTGCACCCGGATCCGGTGCCGAGGGTCGCCGCCGTGCAGCAGGTCCGTCGATCCGGTTGCCGCACCAGCGAATCCGGCGGCCTCGATGCGGGCTTCCGGTTCATCGAGCAGCCGCAGCGCGGTGTAGATGTCCTCGTCCATCCGTTGGACGAGGTCGGCCGCCTCCGCCTTCCATGCCTCCACGTAGGCATCGACGGTGTCGTGACCGGACTGCTGTTGCAACGGGTACGGCAACACATCCCGGTCGATACCGCGCCACAGCACCGCAAAACCCAGGGCGCTGAACGTCCACTGCCGCATAATGCTCATCCGCCGAGCACCGGAGGCACTGCCTTGGGCCGGTGCGCCTCGTCCAGGCCGGTCAACTCCTCACCGTTTTCCTGCGTCACCAGGGCTTCGCTGATCTTCGACTTGTGCTCCTTCTCCTCGTCGCGTCGCCCGCGGGCACCCGGCGGCATCATGCCGGGGACTCCGCCCATTCCCGCTGCGCCAGGCCTCCCGGTTCCGGGCCGACCCGCGCCCGGTGCGACCGGAGTGCCCGGCGCACCGGGCACCGACTTTCCGGGACCACCGGGTGGAGCACCGGACGGTGATCCTGGCCCGCCGGGGCCGCCCGGGACGGAGCTGGACGGATTGCCCGGCTGGGTGCTCGACGGCGTCGTCGCGGCGGGGTCGATACCCGCGGGGACGGTCGGGTTCGCCTTCGACGGATCGAAACCCGGTGTGGACGAGGGATCCACTCCTGCCGGGGTCGTGTCAGTCGGATTCTCGCTCGTCGCCTGGTCCTGCGGGTTCGACGCCTGATCGGAGGCCGGGTTGTTCGGAGTCTGGCTGCCCGGCACGCCCGGCTGGCCAGAAGTGCCCGGCGGTGTCCATGATGTGTTCGTGCCCGGATCGTTCACCGGATTGTGCGGGCGTGGTGCCAGCGGAACCTGGGTATCGCTTTCCTTCACGGCCGGATAGAAGACGTTGTTGATCACGTGGGCATTCGCGGCGGTGGTGACGTCGCGGCGGTGATCGTTCAACTTCCACGTCGGACCAGGCACCCAGCTGGCCACATCGCTCGTCCAGGTCGGCTGATAATCCGGCTGCACCGCCGGTTTGGTGATCTCCACCGCCGACCGCACCAGCTTCACCTTCTCCGCCACGATCTGCGCGGAAGCCACCAACTGCTGGGATTCGTCGGCGTACTTGCGGATGCCCTCGGCCGCCTTGTTCCCGGCACCGCCCTGCCACTTCTCGGCGATCGCCTGAAGAATCGCCGGGCCGAACTCCTTTTGGCTGTCCTGAAGCTTGTTCCGCAGGCCCTCCCACATCTGGTGCACGCCGGTGATCGCAGTTTGATCCATCTTCTGCACGCGCTCGTAGATGTCGTCCAGACTCTCGGGATTCTTGTACGAATCCGCCGGAACCTTCGAGGACTGGAACTGGATACCGGAACCGCCGTTGAGAATTTCACCGATCCGATTCCGCGCCGCGATCGCATCAGGACTCTGATCACCATTGGCGTTCGCGTACGAATCCGGCGGACCACTCTTCGACTGCTCCCGCAACGCGATGATGACGGCCGCCAGCGCCGGAATACTCACAACCACTCCCCCCGATCAGTTCACTTGGACATTCGCCAGAGCCTGCGCGTTGATGCGCTCCTGCTCTACCAACCGGTCAACAGACACCTTGATCGTATCCCGGATCAACTCCAGGACGGTGATGTGCTCGGCCAGAGCAGAGTCGAAGTCGCCCTCACCGCCGATTGCCTTGGCACCCAACATCTTCGCGAGCTCGTCGGCGCAGGGGAAGTCGCCGAGACCGGTGACCTTGTCCATGTTGCGGAGCAACCTGCGGCACTTGTTGAGTACGCCAATCCGATCCTCTACTGCCTTCAGGCAGTCACGAGAGACGGAGTCGTCGAGATACAAATGACCAGCCTTCGCCTCGTCGGCAAGATACCGCCACAACGTGACATCTTCGTTCACTGCCATTTGTTTCTCCCCTTCAAGTCACTCGGGAAATAACGGTACCAAAACGTCAGCGGCAGCGAGCGCCCGATCGCATGGCACCTCCTTAGAGCTGGGTGACAGGTTATAGAAAGAAATTCCGTGTGCACCCTGACTCGACGGGAATAGCAGGTCGCATGTCTCATTCTTCCGATCCTTGGATCGGTGATATCGCCACCCGTCACGGCCTTTCACAGAGATCGCGACGAAGTCGACGTTTCCCTCCTTCTTCTTGAAATCGTCGACAGTAAAGATGGAGGAGTCGACCGTCAAGGAGTAGTCGCTTCGTGCTGAAGGACTCCAGCTGCACATCTTCCATCCCTCCGTCTCGACCCCTCCGACGCCGGACTCACGTGTCGATGGATCAACCTCCAGACTGCGCAACGTCTGATCACTGATCTGCGTACACGGATCCCACAGCGCCGCAGTAGCGGCCTTCTTGTCGATACTCGTGCTCGGGGTCGCCGCATCATCGGCAGACTGCGCGCACCCGGTAAGCGCTAGCGCTCCCGCCAGCATCACGGCCGCTCCTGTCCGTCCTCCCACCAGCGCCTCCCATCCCACCGTCACAAGTCATCCGAAGTCTATGACGCACCGACTGCCGATCCGGTTCCACCAGATACGTGGTTGATCAGTAATTGACCGAAACCTATTGCGCTGGCGCAGAACTGAACATCTGGCCCAGCCGAGCCATGCTCGGTGCCGGTCCTCGCTCTGCTTACATTTCGGAACCCAGTGGGCCTACGTCGACCGGCCGGATCCGCCGTGCCCTGTAGCTGAACCACACAACGCGTCGAATCGGTGGCGGAAGCGTTCGGCATCGTCTCCTCGCAATCGCGAGGCACCGACTCGCACCGGTCGAAGCTCTTCTACCAAGCGCGGAGAGTTGACCGGGCCTTCCAGCAGCGACAAGGCCGTGTGCCCCTCGGTGATTGCCGTGTTGAGATCACCGAGGCCAGCAAGCGACGCCGCGAAGTACGCACGGTATGACGCCTCGTCCCGGGGCAGCATTGTTTCTCCACTGCTGATCGCCTCGCGATAGATGGTTGCCGCCCGACTGTGCTGCCCCAGGTAGGACCGGCCTCTGGCCTCGATGGATCGGATCTCGGCCGGAGTGACGAAGTGCAACCAGATCGGGTCATCGGGATCATCCAGACCACGGTCCACTTCCCGCCAGGCGCGGATCATGGCCTGTTCGAACTCGCGGCTCTCGCCAACTGCCGCATGCGCTACCGCTTCTCGTGCTACCCGCAGCGCATTCAAACGCGCTGAAGGGATGCGGCGTGCAAGTTCGCTCGCACGCTGCGCCAGATGTACCGGCTCACGGCTCGTCGGACGTTTCGTGGCGAGAAATGACATGTTCGCGATGGCGTCCTCCAGAAGATCTTCTTTACCGGTTTGTTCGGCGAGAACAACTGCCTCCGAGTAGAAACGCCTCGCAACGTCAACACGCCCGCTGTCTTCGGTGACCCAGCCTGCGAAACCGGCCAGCCGACAGGCCGCATCGATCAGCTCCGCACCCAAGCGGGAGCCGTATTCACCGTGGTCGACCAGGCGACGAACCAGACGGTACTGCTGAATTACGGAGTCTGCGATCCTGCCGCCGCTGTATACGTTGTCGTGCTCCCACAGCTGCTGAGTCACCTTGCGCAGGTAGGCGATGTGCCCGGTCCCGACGCGTATCGGATCCGACCACGGCAGGTCGGCTGCCGCTCCCGTTGCCGCCACCGCGACCGTCGCTGTCTGGACGAATTGTCTGCGATCCACGTCATCGACTCCTTCGCCGCCCCCGCCTTCGATGGTCCCCGCGTCGACGTCACCGAGCAAGAGGGGCAGCAGCGCAGACCGTGGTATGCCCAGCGCGTCAGCCGCCCGAATCAGCTCCCGCACATCGAAAATCGTGCCGACCTCACCCCGCTCGACCCGCCCGGCATGGGTGCGATCCCAGTGCAACAACTCCCCGAAATCGACCTGGGACAACCCCATCTGCTTACGGACGAGAGCCAGCGCCGGTCCCGGCTTGCCCGCGGCGAGCAACTGCCCGAACCTCGGTGAGTCCCACACAGCAGTGAAAGGTGAATCGGTCACATCCAGCCCCCTACCTGAAGCGATACGCAATACCCGAAACTCTATGCCGGCCAACGCCATCCCGGCAGCAAACAACGGATTTCACGCAATCGATGCCTGACGCCAGTTCTCCTCCTGGCGACAGCCGATGCTGCTGAACACCCAATGCCGCATACTCATTCGCCCAACGCCCGAAGGCACCATCTTCACCCGATGCCCCATCCAAACCGGCCCGCCACGCGCCCGCGACACCAGGACTTTGCCGATATCGTCCGGCTCGAGCATTGCCCACAGGTCTTCAGCCCAGATGACGGTGGCCGCTCATCCGGATAGCGTACATCGTTGACTGATTACATGGACTTTACGAATCACGGTTCACGGACCGTATGGGATAGCCGGGATCTTCTCCGATCCCCGAAATGCTCCACATCGTCTGATCGCCTGAATATACGACAGTAGGCTTGTCAGAACGCTTCCGGTACGTGAACAGATTCCATCCGTTGCGGAACCCAAGTCGTAGGTCACCGGATTTGAACGCTACAGCCGACAAAATCTCTGACGTGATGATCTGCTCAACGAAGGATCGATCCCAATCGGTGATCAGTCTCCTGTCGGGATCATCAGGCGCCAAGGATCGAGGCGAGAGCTCGGCTCGGTAATCTATAATGATCCGATCCGATGAGTCGAGAACGAGTTCGATGTCCTGTGAGCGCCACTCGACACGTACGGCGCGTTTTCCCCGCAACGGCCGCAGTATCCATCGATCGTCGAGTTCTCGAATCTCCCGATTCCATCGTTCATTCAGTGCCCTGATCTCTTGATTTACTGCAGCAGACTCGTCATTCTCCATCTTCGTCGCCACCTTCGTCGTCATACTGGCGCGGCAGGTAGTCCCGGATGTTGCCAATACTTTCTTCGGACGCCTGCCCGCCCGGCAGTTTCACGTATACATCTCCCGATTCGAGGTCTACCACAACGTCTGGATTGTTATTCCTGCCGTTGGCTCGAATCTCTTTGGCATCTTTCTTCAACTCATGTATCGCATCATTGACGTCTCCCCTGGGGACGCCGAACTGCTTGGCGATCTTCTTGGGATCCGTCGTAAGCGTAGCGGTGGCGAATGGCCCATCGGCGGCGCCGCCGTTGATGTTGTCCGCGTACTCGTCCTCGAAGAGTTTGAAGGGGAGCGACGCGATGGTGACGAGGGCGCTTTCGAAGCTGAAATCGGGGACGGCGTCGAATGCCTTGACCGCCACCGCGGCCCCGGCGGCAGCGGTGGCCAAGCCGATCACCCGGATGAGACGGCTACCCGTGTACACGGTGCGGATGACATTGATGGCGTTGCCGACGACTGCCGTCACACCTCCTGCGGCAGCGACGGCGCTGGCGCCGAAGCTGAACGCGGCCAGGACCACGCCAGCAACCACAGTGGCCGCGATCGTGGCCTCTGCGGCATGGACCGCGGATTGTAGTTCGGTGCGCATCGAATGTAGCGAGGACTGATACTCGCCGACGGGTGCCGTGATAGCCAGCGACGCCTGAGCGATCCCATCGGTGCCGCGTTTCAGCACATTCAGGTGACCCAAGATGTCCTGCGCATTGTCGTCATCGACGGCCTCGAAGAGGGCGATGATGCTTCCTACTCGCGAGGAGGCCTCGGTCAGTGCGGTGTGACTGGAAAATGCTTTCCAAGCGTCGTGGGCTTTCCCAAGGTTCTCGGTATGACCGTTGGGGAGTTTGCCGAACTCCTTGATTACTTCGTTGAGCAGCTCGGCGAGTGTGGACTCGATACCTGCACCGTTGTCCCCGATGGAGCTGACGGGCATTGCCATGCCCGAGTCGTACAGCGGCTCGGATGGTGTGGGGCGTGGTGGTGGCGGGTTGGATTTGTTGGAGATGCCGTAGTTGTAGCCGTTGGCGGCGAGGACGTCGCCATATCGGGTGAGCGCATTCGCCAACGTCGCCGTCGAACGCACAAGATCTCGAGCGCGCTTGTCATACGATTCTCCCCAGTCTTTACAGCCCGGAGAGTCACCGGCCATTTTCGCGCAATCGTGCACCAAGGTCCGGTGTAGCGGCCCGAGCGCGAGGGCGATGTCGTTGGCGAGTTTGTGGCACTTGTCGGCGGCGTCGTAGTACGCCTGCCAGTCGACTCGCATCCCGGTTACCCTCCCCGTAGCATCTGCCGGTTGAATGCGACAGCGGTGGTATACCGCCCGTGCGCGTCCCGGGCAGCCATGCTCATGTCGCGGATACCCTCGGCGAATTCCCTTGCACCGATGGCCCATTGGCGGTGCGCGTCGGCATACGCCTGGGCAGCAACACTTTCCCAGCCGCTGCCCTGCAGGGTCGCGACTTTGCCGTCGATTTCGTCGAGGTGGTCGGCGATGAATCCGGCAAGACCGGACAGGCGGGCGACGATCTGGTCGAGGTGGTCGAGGTCGACGGAGAACTGCGAGCTCATGGCAGATCCAGGCTGGAGGTGTTCAGGGCGGTGGCGGTGTTCTCGTCGCGGGCCTGGTAGGTGTCGGCGGTGACACCGAGCTTTTCGGCCATGCCGGTCAGCGCGGTGATGATCTGGACGCCGCCGTCACGGACTTCGGTCCACCCTTGGCCGAATTCAGCTGCCAGATCACCAGTCCAGGAACCATTGACCAGCGAATCCACGTCCTTGGCAGCGGAATCCAGCGCCGAGCGCAGGGCTTCGGCCACGTCGTAGACGTACTGGCCTACCTCGCGCACCTTCTCCGGCACAACCGACAAGCTCGGACCAGGTCCCGGACTCCCCCCGTCGCTCATACGCCGGAGAGTACCGGGAATCAGATGAAGGCGTCCACACCTGATCGATGAATATTCCTGAGATTCAGCGGCTTTCGATCATCAGACCACGATGCCTTGCGTGTCACCCGGATATGCAAACCCCGGCACTCCGCTCTTGGCACCACAACTCGTGGCGCAAACAGCAGAAATCGCGCAATCGTGCCGGTCAGCCGACACTGTCGCCGCACCGTCTGCGGCGGCCGACGCTATCGATGGTCCGGCGCCGGGCCGATGCCATCTCTTGGGCACATCGACCGCACAAGGTTACGCTCAATGCGCGTAAGCCCGCGGCGCCGGACGGTCAATTCCCGTCGACGTGAAGGACACCGCATGACACGGCCACGCATCGCACCCCAGCCGCACACCGCACAGGTCCGCCCCAAGGCGCTGGGTTACCTACGAGACGACGTGAGTGGGCAGGCGTGGCAGCGAGACGAGCAGGCGATCCTGTCACTGGCTACCAGGCTCGGCTACGACCTGGGGCGGACCGTGCGCATGAGCCCCGATATCGACGACCCGATGCACCGGCTGCTGATCGTCGTGCGCCGCCTCGATATCGCCGCGGTGATCACGCCGACCCTCGAACACATCGGCGGCCCCGGCCGCATCTGCCGAGCCTGTTCCCTGATCACCATCACCCCGGAATACGACTGGGCACTCGCCTACAAACCATCCGACGGAAGTGGGCGGTAGTGCCCGCAGAACTCGCAGTCGTATTGATCGTCACAGCCGCCGTCGCCGGACTACTCATCCTGCTGTTCTGGTTTCTGCCCTGGCTGATCGACAACGCATCCCGGTTGCCCGACCACACCGGCGAAATCCGGGAACGCGTAGGACCCCACGCCGCACCGCGCAGGCCGTACCCGGTGGACGAAGCCCACTGGGTGACGCAGGACCACATGGACTGCGACGCCCGCACTTGCGCCGCCAAAGCCGCAGCCATCGAAGTGCTCATCGATGCCGGGCACATGAAACCAGCGAGGTACTTCCGGTGAACCCCACAGTCCCCGCCGATCTCCTCGACCGCTGGCGCACGCGATCATGCGGGAACCCCTCGGCACCGCTGGCGGATCGACTACTTCGCTGAGGCGACCGGCTGCTTGGCGGGTGCGGAATCCGGGGCGACGCCGTCGTGGGCGACCATGGCCGCGTCACGGCCCATCGTCGGTCCGCTGGCAAGCAAGCCGACGATCGGCCACGGCGCCGGTTCGGGTTTGACACCGGATTCGGCGTCCATGCCGAGCGCCTTCGCAGCCTCATTGTCCTTGATGCCGAAGCGAACACCGGTGTCGGCCACGTAGAACATGCTGTCCTTGCGCCTGCTGTCCGGTTCGATGCCGGTGGTCTGGACGAACGCGCCCGAACCAGGACGGAAGTACACGGAGTCGACGTTGTCGCCCTTGCCGTCGGCCTGCGCGAGCGGAACCAGCTTGGCGTCGCTGGACATCGGCAGATCGCTACCGTCGATGAACGACAGCTCCGCCCGCACCGCGACATCGGTGTTGCCCGCCACGCCCGGAATCGGTTTCCACGACAAGCAGCTCACCGGGCGCGCCTTGGGCTGGATGATCGTCGGCGCGGTCTCGGGGTAGGTATCGACGTTCAATGCCCTCGACTCCGGCGCGTTGGTCTTGTCGAAAGATTCGATGGCGGTGCCGTGGTCGGGGTTGCGCTGCGAGCCACGGATCACTTCGGCGGTGAACGGACTGATGGCCTGCAGACCGTCGCGCAGCAGGACGTAATTCTGATTGGCTTTGCCATCGAGCTGGACGACTGTGCCGATCTTCAAGCCGTTGATCGAATACCCGTACGGTTGCCCCCCTGGATCGGTGATCTTGGGCGGGATGATCGGATCCACCTCGGGAATCGCGTTGAGCAGGCCCTCGCTGATCGGCCGTGGGGTCATCCCCCGAATGTTCAGCGGTCCGGTCACGAACGGGTCGTTCATGTCGACACGGGCGCGGGTCTTGTTCCAGACCAGATAAACCGCGTCCTTGCCCTTCACCAGCAGCGCCTTGTCCTTGCCCATCGGCGCGGCCTTGTCACCCAGCTCCAGATCGCCGATCAGCACCGAGCTGCTGCGCTCGTCGCTGCCGTCGGTCTTCAGCGAGTCGCACACCGTCCAGACCCGGCCCTTGCCCTCCTTGTCGAAGTGCAGCGAGCCGGGAGCGCCTGGGATGCCGATCAATTGGCCGCGCGGCTTCTTGCCCAGCTCCGATTCCTTCACGATCGCGGGCTTGGCCGCCTCGCCCGCGGCCAGCCGCGCCGAGGCCAAGTTGAGGGCCGGGTGCACCACGTCGTCGAGCACCACGTAGACGGCGCCGGAATCCTTGCCGATCAGGATCTTGTTGTCGCCGATCTTGTCCTGCGGGCGCAGCAACGCCAGCACGCCGCAACCGGCCAGCACGACACACGCCAGGATCAGACCGGCCGCATACGCGCGGGATTGGGAACGCATGGGGTCGTGCAGCATTCGCACGTCCCGGCGCACCAAGGCGTGCTCCATCCGCCGGACCAGAAAGCGGTAGCCGCTCACCTGCCAGCGTGTGGTGGGTTTTGAAGGCATTATTCCTCCCCCGAACAGTGCTCGCGTTCGCCGAACACAGTACAGTTCCCGAGGACTCTTGTTCAGCTCGGCCACGACAAATCGGCCGACACCGGGTACATGGGGGACGATGATGGCGGAACCGGCCGGCGCGGGACCACGACCGCTGCTCGGGCGCATCTCGATGCAGAACCTGCTGATCGCGCAGATCATCGGATTGATCGCCGGAACGGTCGCGCTGCTCGCCGGTCTGCCGGGACTGCCCGCGCTCGGCGTGGCGGTGGTCGTGACGGCGATCCCGCTCATCCCCGTCGCCAAACGTACCCTGCTGGACTGGATCACCACCTGGTGGCGCTATCTCACCCACCGCGAGTACGAGATCGGCGACACGATCGACTACCGCGGCACGGACGGACGTTCGCTCGGCCTGTTCTGGGACGGCAGCCGGGTGGTGACGGTGGTCGAGGTGCTGCCCCCGCCGGGCGGCCTGACCAGGATCGGCCGCACCACGGTGCACGCCTCGCACCTGCTTCCGCTGCCCGAGCTGGCGAAATGCCTGAACCAGCACGACATCCTGCTCAGCGGCATCGACATCATCAGCCACGGGCACCGCAGCCGCTCCGGCACGCCCGCGGGCCCGATCTACGAATCGCTGCTCGGCCCGCTGCCCGCCACAGCGCACCGCACGGTGTGGCTTGCGATCAGCTTCGACGCCGTGGCCTGCCCGGAGGCCACGGCCCGGCGCGGCGGCGGGGCCGAGGGCGCCTCGCGTGCGGTCACCATCGCCACCCAGCGCATCATGCGCACGCTCGAGGACGCCGACTGCAACGCCCGCATCCTGACCGCGCCCGAGATCCGCAAGGCGGTCCTGCAGATCACCGGCGGTTACGACCCGCGGACCCTCGAACACCGCTGGCGCTACGCCGAAATCGGCAACAACGTGAACATCGGCAGCGGCGTCGACCCCAAGCGACTCAGCTCCGACCTGCTCGCCCAGCTGTGGGTGCCGCCGTCGCGCGGTACCACGGTGGCGGTGCGGCTGCGCCCGGGCAGTTCGGCCGAGTCGGTGAACATCGGCGCCGCGTGGCGACTGACCGCGCGGGAGCTGCCGGAGCGCGCGGAGTTGCCGGGCATGGTCTCGATGAACGGACGCCACCGCGATGGACTGCTCGCCCATCTGCCGATCGCCATCCCCGATCTGGACGACACCGTTCCGATGATCGAGTACCCCATCGACGTGCTCGACGTGCTGCACCTGCCTTCCTCCGGCTGCGGCCAGCTGATCGGCTCGGACGACGAGGGAAACGGCGTCGCGGTCCGTATCGTCGGCGCGGGCATCTCGACGGTGTACGTCGCGGGCGAGCTGTACTTGGCGCAGCAGCTGGTGTTTCGGGCGCTCGCGGTCGGCGAGCGGATCCTCATCCGCACCGACCGGGCGCAGGCGTGGGAGAACCTGGTCACGACGATCGGCAATCCCGAGCGGCTGACCATCGCGGTCGAAACTCACCAGTCCGATGCGGGATTCACCGCCACGGTGGTGGACGGCGTACTCGCACCCGCGCCGCACGCGGGCGTCACCACCATCTATGTGACGGGTGATCCGATGGGCTGGCCCGGCACCCGCCCCGACCTGTCCATTCACCAGCCCGGGGCGATCGGCAACCACGTGATCCTGCGCACCGGCACCGCACAGGTCGACCTGACGCTGGTGTCGATCCCGCGCGAGGCCACCTATATCGGTCAGCCGCGCGGCCGCCGTGCCGTGCCCGCCATGTAACGAGCTAGCCGGGATACGGGTCGGCGGCCCGCGCGGCCCGCAAAGTGCGCGCCCACCAGGCCAATTGGCGCAGCATCCGTGCGGCGGCGTCGATCGCGGCGCCGTCGCTGGTCTCGCCCGCGTCGTCGAATCGCTTCTTGGCCTGATGGAAACTGACCGTCTCGCGAATCGAGACCATGTGAATCTCGGCGACGACCTGACGCAGCTGCTCCACCGCGCGCAACCCGCCGGAAAGGCCGCCATAGGAGACGAAAGCGATGGGTTTGGCGCGCCATTCGTGTTTGGCGGTGTCGAACGCGGTCTTCAGCGAGGCCGGGTAGCCGTGGTTGTATTCGGAGGTGACCACCACGAAAGCGTCCGCCGCGCGCAGTCGAGCACGGTAGGCCACGGTCTGCTCGGTCTCGGTGAGATCGGTCGGCAGCGGAGTGTGCGCCAGATCGATGACGCCCGTCTCGAATTCGGCATGGGCGCGCAGCGTGCGCAGAAACCAGTCGGCGACCACCGGAGCGAACCGCTCCGGACGCACGCTGGCCACGATGACCTCGAGCCGCAACGGGGTGTCCACCGCGCGAGCCTAACCCCGCAGCGTCGGCCCATGACCACCGGCGCGCTCGGTCGGCCGCGCGACCGGTTTTCGACCACATTTCACTGGCTATCCGCCTGGCTGTGGCAGTAGGGTTCGATCAGGGGTGAGGGGGGAGCATGATCATCGGACACTGGCTGCTGATCGAAACACTCGGCCCGGTCGGCACCTGGTCGCTGCTGGCGGCCGGGTCCGCGCCGCGGGCCTGGAAGTCATATCGGCGCGCGGTTCCGCCGCGCCTGCAACGGTTCGTTACCGCGGCTCACCACTCCGGCGCCGCGGTGGACCACCAGCTGCCGCCATCGCGCCATGCCTGGTCGAGACGGCGCATCCGTGCGCAGCCGCTGCTCGGTCCGGGTGCGCGGGTGCACGCGGTCCGGTTGTGGGTGGGCAGCGGCGCTCCGCCGCCGCCGGTCGGCGTGACCACCTTCAGCATCGACGGGCGCGCGAGGCGGGTCGAGGTGGTCCGGGACGAATCCGGCCCGCACTGCGAGCACGATCCGGCGGTGTGGTTCGGCGCGGAAGTCTTCCAGACGATGGAGCGCTTCGACGGCGCACTCGAATTCGCCGCCACCATGGCGCGCGCGGAACCCGGCGTCCGCTGGCTCGACACCGCCACCATGCGTTCGGCGGACGGCCCGCGCACCCTGCTGCTGGCCGCGCGCAATCCGGACCAGGACCGTCAGCACTGGGTCGGCGTCGCCGTCGATGTCACCGAAGACGTTGCCCCGCAGGCGCGCTCGCTGGAGTCGGTGGCGTTGGACCTGCTGCGCGGCCCGCGGTCGAATCGGTACCTGGCCATTGTCGATCTGGCGCAGGTCCGGCTGATCCGCTGGGTCACCGAGCCGGTGCCCGGCGTGCGCTGGGGTGGCCCGACGGACGAACGTACCGTGCCGCATCCACAGGACCGTCCGCGCATTCTGGCCGCGCGCGCCGACCTCCGCGCGGGCAGGCAGCGCGTCCGGCTGGACGGGGTCCGGCTGGCGGGCAGGGACGGCGACTGGATCGTCGCCGATCTGGAAGCCGTGCCGCTGCCCCATCGTGCGCCCAGCGCGCACGCACCGGAATTCGCCGTGGTTCAGGTGACGATGCGCCGCCCGAGCGATGGTGATGGTCCAGACGACCACGCACCGCCCAAGTGACGGTCCAGGCGACGACGCATTGCCCGAGCGGCGGTCGAGATGACGGCGCTCCGCCGGGGCGGCGGTCCGGGCGACCACGCACCATCCGAGTGACGGTCCAGGCGACCATGCATTCCCGAACGGCGGGCGAGATCACGGCGCTCCGCCTGGGCGGCGGTCCCGTCGACCACGCACCATCCAAGTGACGGTCCAGGCGACGACGCATTGCCCGAGCGGCGGGGCGAGGTCACGGCGCTCTGCCTAGGCGGCGGTCCGGGCGACCACGCACCATCCGAGTGACGGTCCAGGCGACGACGCATTGTCCAAGCGGCGGGCGAGGTGACGATGCTCCGCCGGGGCGGCGGTGCGGATGACGGCCCGAGTTCGGTCCCGAAGAGCATGCGCCCGTTCGGTGAGATGATCAGTCGGGAGTCGCCGCGAATTCGGCAAGGCCCTGGGCGGGTGCCACCGCGGCCGTGAAATCCAGCATGCGCCTGGCCCGTTCCGGGTCGGCGACGAGATGCCGGGCGTCACCGATGTGGTACTGACCGGTCACCAGCGGCGCGGGCCCGCCGTGGGCGCGGGCCATGATCGAGGCCACTTCCCAGAGCGTGATCGGCCGCCCCGACGCGATGTTCAGCGCGACGAAACCAGGCAGCGCGCGCTCGACCGCCGCGACCGTGGCCGCGACGGCGTCGCGCACGTCGACGAAATCCCGGACCTGACCGCCGTCCTCGAAGACGTGTGGCGCGCGCCCCTGCGCCAGTTCGGCGCGCAGCCGCGCGACCAATCCCGAACGAGCTCCCGCGCCGTAGACGTTGTGCATCCGCAGCGCCGTGACCGCGCCGCCGGTCGCCAAACCCCAGGCCAGCGCGTAGTTCTCCTGGGCGACCTTGCTGGCGCCGTAGGCGCCGCGCGGACGCAGCGGCGCGTCCTCCCCGACCGGCTCCCAGGTCAGCAGCTCGCCGGTGCGCGGAGCGCGATGGTCGAACATGCCGCGATCGAGATCCGCCCTGCGACGCAGGTTCGGGAAGAACGGCCCGCTCTGCGCACCGCGATAGCGGCCCTCACCGTAGACGCTGACCGACGAGGCGAGCACCAGCCGAGCCACCCGCGCTCGCTCCATCGCTTCGAGCAGCACGGCGGTGCCGAGATCGTTGTGCGAAGCGAAGTCGGCGGCCGTACCCGTGGTGACCGCCGCGAAATGACAGACGACATCCACTCCGTCCAGCAGCGGCGCGAGCGCCTCCGCATCGCGCACGTCCACCCGCGAAACATCTTCCGGCGGCCGCGCGTCCGCGCCGTGCACCCGGTCGAGCAGCAGGTCCGCCGCGACCACCTCGTGTTCCGCGGCGACCAGCGCGCGGAGCAGGTGTCCGCCGAGGAAACCGGCCGCGCCGGTGACCAGCACCCGCATCGGCCTCAGGGCAATTCGAACGGTAGCGACACGCCCGCGTGTACACGGCAGCGCTCGCAGGTGTCGGCGCCGTCGACCGCGGCCACCGCACGGCGGATGAGCTCCTTGAAGGGGGTGAGGTTGCGCTTGAACTCGACGAAGACGTCGACGGCGTGCACGCCCTCACCCTCTTCCAGGCCCGCGTCCAGATCGGTCACCAGCGCGACGGCGGCGTAGCACATCTCGAGTTCGCGGGCGAGCACGGCTTCCGGGTGACCGGTCATGTTCACCAGCTCCCAGCCCTGTGCGGCGAACCACCGGCTCTCCGCGCGCGTGGAGAACCGCGGTCCCTCCACCACCACCATGGTGGCCGCGTGCATCATGTGCAGCGCGTCGGACTGGGCCTTGATGGCGGCGGCGCGCAGTTCCTCGCAGTACGGATCGGCGAACGAGACGTGGATGCCGCCGCCTTCGAAGTAGGTCTGCGGGCGACCGGAGGTCCGGTCCACCAGCTGGTCCGGCACCACGACCGTGCCGGGACCCCAGTCCGCGCGCAGGCTGCCGACCGCGCACGGCGCCAAGATCCGGCGCACGCCCAGCGAACGCAGCGCCCACAGGTTGGCCCGGTACGGCAGCGTATGCGGGGCGAATTCGTGATTCTTGCCGTGCCGCGGGAGGAAGGCCACCGGCCTGCCCTCCACCTCCCCGACCGCGATCGGAGCGCTCGGCGCGCCGTAGGGCGTCTCGACCTCGACGGTGGTGGCCTCGTTGTCGAAGAAATCGTAGAAGCCGCTGCCGCCGATGACGGCGAGCGCGGGCCGGGGGTGCGAACTCATACCGCAATTGTCTCGTCCCGCCGCTGCCGTCGCGCGACGGGATCGCCCTCGGCTCGCGACCGTGGCGGTATCGGATCGGTCACCGCAGTACCCACCAGGCGATCGGCCTGTCCCGACGACCTGACAAATCCAGCGCGAACCTGTACCCTAGGGGGGTATTATCCGGTTCAGGACCGGCAGGCAGCGAGGAGACACCGGTGGCAGCTACCCCCCACGACCACGCGGCGACCGAGCACGCGCCGCACGGCTACATCACCGCCAAGGACGATTACCTCAAGCGGCTGCGCCGCATCGAGGGGCAGGCGCGCGGCCTGCAGCGGATGGTCGAGGAGGAGAAGTACTGCATCGACATCCTCACTCAGGTATCGGCCATGACGAAGGCCCTCCAGGCGGTGGCGATGGGCCTGCTCGAGGACCACATCAGCCATTGCGTGGTGGACGCCGCTGTCGCGGGCGGTCCGGAGGCGGAAGCCAAGATCAAGGAAGCCACCGACGCCATCGCGCGCCTCGTCCGTTCCTGACGCCGTTCACCCGTGCCAGCGGCGATAGACCGCGGCCGCGCCGGGATGCAGCGGGATCGAACCGCTACTGATCAGCGATCGGCCGTCGAGGAACTGGGTGCCCGCCGCCACGGTGGGCACCAGGGCGTCGGCGTGCCACACCAGCAGTTCCACGATCGATGCGGCCACCTCTTCCGGCATGGTGGTGGTGGCGAGCAGCAGGTTCGCCACGCCGATGGTGTGCACCGCCGCGCCGCCCGGATAGGCGTCGGCGGGGATCGCGACGCGGTCGTAGACCGGACCGAACCGCTCCCGCATCGGCGCGGCCAGCTCGCCCATGTCCACCAGCCGCATCCGGCTCGGCACCGCGAGCAGGGTGGTCGGCACCCCACCCGCCCACAGCAGTGCGTCCGCCTCGCCGCCCGTCAGCGCGGCCACCGCCTCGGCCAGTGGGCGATGCGAAATCGCCACGTCGACGGCGGGATCCAGGCCCGCGACCCGCAGAATCCGTTCACCGGTGAGTGCAGCGCCTGATCCTTCCGCGCCCAGACTCACCCGAGACCCGCGCAGCTCCGCGACCGAACCGATCGGGCTGTCGGAGCGCACGACCAGCTGCAGGTAGTTCTCGTACACCCGCCCCAATGCACACAGCGTCGCGGAGCGACTCGTTGAGGGGTGGTGGTCGGGCGACGGGTGGGCCAGCGTCGCGGAGCGACTCGGTGAGGGGTGGTCGGACGGCGGTTGGGCTAGCGAATCGGTGGTGTCGCGCACCGAGTCCGCGAGCGCCAGCGCGGCATCCACCTCGCCTCGGGCGAGCAGTGCCAGATTGTCCTGCGAACCGGACGTGGTGACCCGCTCGATGCGCACATCCCCGTTCTCCGCGGCGGCGGCGCCGAGCAACCCGGCGAAAGCGTGATAGAAACCGCCGACCTCACCGGACGCGAGCCGGACAGTGGCGCCGCCACCACTCCGACCGCAGCCCGCGACGCCCGCCGCGACGGCCAGCGCGAGAAAACCGCGCCTGCCGATGCCGCGCCGCGCACCGGATTCCCGACTGGTCATCGCACCTCCGCCGCGGGCAATCGGACACCGACCGCGAGACCATGCGGATGCACCGCCTCGACCGTGAGCGTGCCGCCGCGCGCCTGCGCCAGCGCCGCGGCGATCGGCAAACCGAGCCCGGAGCCACCGGCGCCGGCGGAGGAGCCGCGGAAGAAACGGGTGGTGAGCTTGTCGATCTCGTCGGCCCGCACACCGGGGCCGTCGTCGCGGACGCTGACCGCGACCCAGCCCGGCTCCGCGACGACGCTCAGCTCGGTGTGCGTGCCCGGTCCCGCGTAGCGCGTCGCGTTGCTCAGCGGCACGTCCAGGATCTGCGCGAGCACATCGGCGGGGACCGCGACCTCCGCATGCGCGGGTGCGGACGCGACGCGCAACCGCTGCCCCGCCGCCTCGAACGCCGAGCACCATGCGTCGAAGCGGTCGGCGACCACCTGGACGGCGTCGCACTGGTTGTCGGCCTCGGCGGCGCGCGTGACGTCGAACGCCGCGGGCGTTTCCGCGACGGCGAGGCTGAGCAGCCCGTCGAGCAGCGCGGTCAGGCGATCGACTTCGGCGCCCGCGCCGCGGAAGGTGCCCGCCGCGCTCGCGGGGATCGCTGGGGCCAAGGAATCGAGCCGGATGGTCAACGCGGCCAGCGGGTTGCGCATCGCATGTGCGGTGTCGGCGACGAGCTGGCGCTGCGCGTCGGCCGAATCGGCGACGGCGCGGGCCATCGCGTCGAAGGACTCCGCGACCGCCCGCATCTCCGGCGGCCCGCCGTACCTGCCCGCGATCGACACCGGCGCGACGCTGTCCGCACGCGGTTTCGGCAGCGTCGCGGTCAACTCCGCGACCGCGCGCGACAGTGCCGACAGCGGCCGCAGCACCCAGCGGCTCAGCGTCACCGCGAGCAGCATGAACAGCGCCATCGCCACCACGCCGCCCAGCACGATCACCGCCCAGGCCCGCGCGATGTCGCCGCGAGCGCGCGCCGTGGACGCTTCGATCACCACGGCGCCGTTCACCTGCACTCCGGTGCCGACCGGCCGCGCGACGAGCATGGTCGGAGCGCCCCACGGCGTCAGCTTGTCCACCGTGTGCGGACGCTGATTACGGCGCGCGGCCGCCACCGCCGCGACGATGCCGGGATCGGTCACGTCCGCCCCCGCGTTGACCGTCGTCGCGCCCCTGGCGTCGACGACCAGCACGTTCTCGCCGTACAGCTCGTGATAGCGCAGCACCTCGTCGGCCAGCGCGCGGGTGTCCCCGGCGGTGACGGCGTCGTCGGCGAGGGTGGCGAAGCGGTCGGCGTCCCCGGAGCGGGCCAGCACCAGCTGCTGGGTGCGGCTGGTCGCGATGGTCAGCGACAGCGGCACCGCGAACGCCAGCACCGCGATGGCCGCGAACACCGTCAGCGCGACGAGCAAGCGACGCCGCACGACCTACCTCCGGCCCGCGGGCAGTGCGGTCACTGCCCCCACCGATATCCGTAACCGCGGATCGTGGTGATCAGTCCCGGCCGATTCAGCTTCGCCCGCAAGCCGGTCATGTGCACGTCCAGCGAACGCGACACCGCGACGAAGGCGTCACCCCAGATGCGGTCCATCAGCTGCTGACGGCTCACCGCGGCGCCCGGCCGTTCCACCAGCGCCTCGACCAACTCGAATTCCTTCTGGGTCAACGGCACCGGCTCACCGGCCACCTCGACCACCCGGGCGCCGAGGTCGACCCGCACGTCACCGGTGACCACCACCGATCGCTCCTGCCGCGCCGCGGCCGCGGCCCGCCGCGTCACCGTCTCCAGCCGCGCGACCAGCTCCGCGATCCGCGGCGGCTTCACCAGATAGTCGTCGGCGCCGCCGCGCAGGCCGCGCACGATCGAGCGTTCGTCGCTGCGCGCGGTCAGGATCAGCACCGGCACCGAGCTCACCTCGCGCAGTCTGCGCAGCACCTGCAGGCCGTCGCCGTCGGGCAGGCCGAGGTCGAGGATGACCGCGTCGTACTCGCGATGCGCGATCAGCAGATCCGCGCCGCGGCGCTTGCGTTCGGCGCGGTAACCGCGGGCGATCAGCGCTTCGACCAGCGCGTCTCCCACGCCGTCGTCGTCCTCGACCACCGCAAGCCGCACGCGCCGATCCTCCCACAGCGGGCGGATCGGCGCGTGTGCCGGGCGGTCAGTCACGCACGGTGACCAACGGTCGTCCCGGCTCGGCCACCGCGCCGCCGGACCCGGTATCGGCGTCCGCGGTGGGCTCGCCCGCGTCGATCGTCGACGAGGTCGAGGTCTCCCGCATGAAGTAGTAGGTGACCAGGGAGACAGCGATGCACCCCGCCACGTACCAGAAGTACAGCGACTCGTGGCCCGCCTTCTTCAGCGCCAGCGCGATCGTCTCCGCGGTGCCGCCGAAGATCGCGACGGTCAGCGCGTAGGGCAGCCCCACCCCGAGCGCGCGGATCCTGGTCGGGAACAGCTCGGCCTTCACGATCGCGTTGATCGAGGTGTATCCCGTGATGATGACCAGAGCCGCCATCATCAGACCCCACGCGGCGACCGGATTGGTGGTCCGCGCGAGCACGGTCATGATCGGCACGGTCAGCACGGTGCCCGACACGCCGAAGAAGATCAGCAGCTTGCGCCGCCCCACCCGGTCCGACAGGGCACCGGCCAACGGCTGCAGCACCACGAAGACCAGCAACGCGATGAAGTTGATCCACGCCACGGTCGACTTGGAGATGCCGGAGGTGTTGATCATGAACTTCTGCATGTAGGTCGTGTAGGTGTAGAACGCGACCGTTCCGCCCAGCGTCAGCCCGATCACGAGCAGACATTCCCGCGGGTAGCGCAGCAGGATGCGCAGCGAACCGCGCGAGTTGCGCCCCGGGGAAGCCTCCGCGGCCTGCGCCGGCGTCTGCCCGGATGCGGCGCGGAACTGCTCGGACTCGTCCATGCCGCGCCGCAGCCACATCACGATCAGCGCACCGGCAGCGCCGATCACGAAGGGAATCCGCCAGCCCCAGTCGTTCATCTGGGCCGCGTCGAGGAACTGCTGCAACACGATCTGCACGCCCAGCGCGACGAGCTGTCCGGCCACCAGCGTCACGTACTGGAAGCTGGAGTAGAACCCGCGCCTGCCCGCCGAGGCCACCTCGGACAGGTACGTCGCGCTGGTGGCGTACTCGCCGCCGACCGACAGACCCTGGAGCAACCGGGCGACCAGCAGCAGCGCCGGGGCGGCCAGGCCGATGCTCTGATAGCCGGGCGTCACCGCGATCAGCAGGGAACCGGCCGCCATCACGGTCACCGAGAGGGTCAGCGCCGATCGGCGCCCGAACCGGTCCGCGTAACGGCCCAGCGCCCACCCGCCGATCGGGCGCATCAGGAAGCCGACCGCGAAGACGGCGGCGGTGGACAGCAACTGCGCTGTCGGGTCGTCCTTGGGGAAGAACGTCTTCGCGAAGTACACGCTGAACGCGGCGTAGACATACCAGTCGTACCACTCGACGAGGTTGCCGATGGAACCGCGCAAAACATTCGCGACCACTCGGCGCTCGCCCACGGGCTGTGTCGTAGTCACAAGATCTCCTTCTTTCGACGCCCCATCGCGTCGTCGAGATCAGTGTGTCGGCAGTCACAAGAACCGCGGAATGGCTCTCGATCGTTCCTAACACTCCCTTAGGACGATCGCCGCGAGGCGGGAGAAAAGGTCCGGCCCTCGGCGGATGCCGAGGGCCGGAGGAGACTCGAATCGACGCTCAGGATCGCGCGGTGAGCAGCGGTGCGAGGGTGCGCAGCGCGGCGAGGTAGTTGTCGCCGAGGATCTGCACCGCGACGTGGTCGGCGCCGGCGTCCAGATGTTCCGACAGCCGGGCGACGATCCGCTCCGGCGTGCCGTGCGCGATGACGGCGTCGAACAGCCGGTCGCTGGGCGGGGTGGTGAGATCGGCGTCGGTGAAACCGAATCGGCGCAGGTTCGACACGTAGTTGGTCAGGCCAAGATAGAACCCGACGGTCTCGTCGGCGACGGTGTGCGCCGTACGAGCGTCGTCGGTCAGCACCACCTTGTGCTCGGTCGCCAGCAACGCGTCCGGGCCGACGATCTCGCGCGCCTTCGCCGTGTGCGCCGACGGCACGAAGTACGGCAGCGGGCCCGCGGACCGCTCGGCGGCCAGTTTCAGCACGCGCGGCCCGAGTGCCGCCACCGCGCGACGCTCGGCGGGCACACCCGCCGCGTCCAGTTCGTCGAGGTACTCCACCAGCGCGTCGTAGGGCTTGCGGTACTCACCGGTGTGCTCGGGGTGGCCCGCACCGATGCCGAGCAGGAACCGGCCGGGGAACCGCGCCTCGATCCGATGGAAGGAGTCGGCCGCTTCCTTCGCCGACACTGCCCAGATATTCACGATGCTGCTTGCCACGGTGATCGTTTCGGTCGCCTCCAGCAGCGGTTCGACCACCGCCAGATCCGCCGGCGGCGAGGCTCCCAACCACAGCGTGCCGTAACCCAGCTGCTCCAACTCCCGCGCGTCCTGCGGGCTGAACCCGTTGTACGCGCGCCACACTCCGACCCGTCCGAGACTCTCGAATGCCATGTCCGGAGCCAACACTGGTCCGCGGACGGCTATTCCGGGTCGGTGGACGACGCGCCACTTCGCCCCAACAGGACGAAGCGAGCTCGACAGGAGCGAGCTACCGTGAAAATTGCACAGCTATCGGCGCCCGCCGCCGTGGCAGGCGTCACCACTAGGAAATGGAGGTGATCGCTGTGATCAGATTCGATCCATTCCATGACATCGACACCGTCGCCCGCCAGTTGCTCGGCGAAACAACCGGAACGGCTCGCGCACCGCGATTCATGCCGATGGATCTTTTCAAAGCGGGAGATCACTACGTGTTGAACGCGGACCTGCCCGGGGTCGACCCCGGCTCGATCGATGTCAGTGTCGACAGCGGCACGCTCACCCTCCGCGCGCAGCGCACCGTTCCGAGTGAGGAAGGCGTCCAGTGGATCGCCTCCGAGCGCTTCGCGGGCACCTTCATGCGTCAGCTGTCCCTCGGCGAGAACGTGGACGCCGACCGGATCAGCGCGACCTACAACAACGGTGTGCTGTCGGTGACGATCCCCATCGCCGAGCGCGCCAAGCCGCGCCGCATCTCGATCTCCGGGGCGTCCCAGGAACCGAGGACGATCGAAGCATCGACGCAGTCCCAGCAGTCGCCGCAACCTGGGCAAGCCTCGAAGTGACCGCCGCGCTACCCGCACCCGCGCATGGGTGCGGGTAGTCCTTTGTCAATCGCCGCAGCAACCCGCGTCCGGGACCGGGACCGACCGCATCTCACGCGTCTGCGCGTTGCGGGCGGCCAGCTCACCGTCCGCGGGATAGTCGACGCCGATCAGACTCAGGCCGTGGGCGGGAGCGACGGTGACCGCGCTGGACCGCTCCGTCTGGCGCAACAGCTCGCTCACCCATTGCGGACCGCGGCGCCTCTCGCCGACCGCGAGCACCGCGCCGACCAGGCTACGAACCATCGACCAGCAGAACGCGTCGGCGCTGACGTAGGCGAGCAGCAGCTCACCCTCCCGCACCCAGTCGAACCGCTGCAGCTCGCGGACCGTCGTCGCGCCGTCCCTGCGGCGGCAGAACGCGGCGAAATCATGCAGACCCAGCAGTTCTCGCGACGCAGCGCGCATGGCCGCCAAGTCGACGCCCGACCGGCACGCGACCACGCTGCGCGCCTGCAACGGCTCCGCGCCGTACGGTGCGGTGGTCAATCGGTAGACGTAGTGGCGGCGGACGGCGGAGAACCGGGCGTCGAACTCCGGCGGGACCAGCCGCGCCTGCCTGATCCGCACATCCTTCGGGAGGAACCGCGCCATCCGGTGCACCAGCTTGTCCGCGTCCAGGTCGCCGGACGTGTCGAAATGCGCGACCTGTCCCTCGGCGTGCACGCCCGCGTCCGTGCGCCCCGCCACGGTCAGCTGGATCGGCTCACGGAACACCTTGCTCAGCGAGTCCTCCAAGACCCCCTGCACGGTGCGCAGGCCCGGCTGTCGCGCCCATCCGAGGAAATCGGTGCCATCGTAGGAGATGTCCAGCCGAACCCGCGCCGTCGATCGCATGGCATCCTGTGCCGCTGCGGCCGCATCCGGCGTTCGCCCTGCGTCGAACAGCGCCGACCCGGGAGCCGATTCCGACGGCACGATCGAATCCACCGTATCCGCCACGCTCACGACCTCCCCTCACCGACGCTCAGCTCCGTCGTGCGCGACCGGACGCTGTGCCGTCGGTTCACTCGCTGACGCTCGCCCACAACGATCTCCTCGACAACACGAACAAGCCCGCCGACCCGGGAACGGGTGGGCGGGCTCGTTCGAGAACTCCGACGGGATGTCGGAGACCACCCCGCACAACGCGCGGGGAGGATCTCAGGCGTCCTTCTTGTACTCGGCCACCCCGTCGCCAACCGAAGCAACGGCCTCGTCGACCTTCTCCTCGACGACCTCGGCGGCCGGAGCCTCCTCGGTCTTCTTCGACGCGGCGACGCGGCGAGCGCGATCGGCCTCGTTGGTCACGGTCTTCTCCCGGACCAGCTCGATGATCGCCATCGGCGCGTTGTCACCCTTGCGCGGCAGCGTCTTGGTGATGCGGGTGTAGCCACCCTCGCGCCCCTCGAACGACGGGCCGATCTGCTCGAAGAGCGAGTGCACGACGTCCTTGTTGCGGATCACCTTGAGCACCTCGCGACGGTCGGCCAGCGTGCCGGCCTTCGCCTTGGTGATCAGCTTCTCCGCGTACGGGCGCACGGCCTTGGCCTTGGCCTCGGTGGTGGTGATCCGGCCGTGCTCGAAGAGCGCCGTGGCCAGATTGGCGAAGATCGCCTTCTGGTGCGTCGCCGACCCGCCGAAGCGGGCACCCTTCTTGGGCTTGGGCATTGTGTGGTTCTCCTTGTGAGAGGCCGGTCCGGGGAGCCTACCCCGACGGCCTAGAGCTGTTCGGTTTCGGCGTAGTCCTGCTCGCCGCCATCGGTGTCACTGAACGTGCCGCTGTCGCTCCACGTCCCGGTGCTCGCGTCGTAGCCGACCACGCTGGACGGATCGAACGACGCCGGGCTGTCCTTCAGCGAGAGGCCGAGCGCGTGCAGCTTGACCTTGACCTCGTCGATGGACTTCTGGCCGAAGTTGCGAATGTCCAGCAGATCCGACTCGGTGCGGGCGACCAGCTCGCCCACCGTGTGCACACCCTCGCGCTTGAGGCAGTTGTAGGACCGGACGGTGAGGTCCAGGTCTTCGATCGGCAGACCGAACGAGGCGATGTGGTCCGCCTCGGCCGGCGAGGGGCCGATCTCGATGCCTTCGGCTTCGACGTTCAGCTCGCGGGCCAGGCCGAAGAGCTCGACCAGGGTCTTGCCCGCCGAGGCGAGCGCGTCCCGCGCGCTGATGGAGTTCTTGGTCTCCACGTCCAGGATGAGCCGGTCGAAGTCGGTGCGCTGCTCGACACGGGTGGCCTCGACCTTGTAGGTCACCTTGAGCACCGGCGAGTAGATCGAGTCCACCGGGATCCGGCCGATTTCCGCGCCGGACGCCTTGTTCTGCACGGCGGGGACGTAACCGCGACCGCGCTCGACGACGAGCTCGATCTCCAGCTTGCCCTTGTCGTTCAGGGTGGCGATGTGCATGTCCGGGTTGTGCACCACGACGCCGCTGGGCGGGACGATGTCACCGGCGGTGACGGTGCCAGGGCCCTGCTTGCGCACGTACATCGTGACCGGCTCGTCCTCCTCCGAGGACACGACCAGGCCCTTGAGGTTCAGGATGATGTCGGTGACATCCTCCTTCACCCCGGGAACGGTGGTGAACTCGTGCAGGACGCCGTCGATGCGGATGCTCGTGACCGCGGCCCCCGGAATCGAGGACAGCAGGGTACGCCGCAGCGAGTTGCCGAGGGTGTAACCGAAGCCCGGCTCGAGCGGTTCGATGGTGAACTTCGAGCGATTCTCGGCGACGACCTCTTCGGTCAGCGTCGGACGCTGTGAAATCAGCATTAGGATCATCCTCCTTTTTGGGCGCCCGCTATTTGACGCCTCGTCTCAGGGGTTGTGCGTGATCGCCCGATATCCGGGTGATCACGCACCAGCAGCACGGTGCTGTGCGCGTATGCCGCCCCGGGTATCCAGGGCGGCTCGCCGAGCGGCTACTTGGAGTAGTACTCGACGATCAGCTGTTCCTGCAGCGGCACATCGATCTGGGCGCGCTCCGGCAGCTGATGGACCAGGATCCGCAGCCGGCCCGGGATCACCTGCAGCCAGCCCGGAACCGGGCGCTCGCCGAGGGTCTCCCGCGCCACCTGGAACGGCAGCGTGCCGAGCGACTTCTCCTTGACATCGATGATGTCGTACTGGGTCACCTGGAAGCTGGGAACGTCGACCTTCTTGTTGTTCACCAGGAAGTGACCGTGGCTGACCAGCTGGCGGGCCTGCCTGCGGGTGCGGGCCAGACCGGCGCGGTACACCACGTTGTCCAGGCGGGTCTCGAGCAGGCGAAGCAGGTTGTCACCGGTCTTGCCCTTGAGGCGGTTGGCCTCCTCGTAGTACCGGCGGAACTGCTTCTCCATGACGCCGTAGGAGAAGCGGGCCTTCTGCTTCTCCTGCAGCTGGAGCAGGTACTCGCTCTCCTTGATCCGCGCGCGGCCGTGCTGGCCGGGCGGGTAGGGGCGACGCTCGAACGCCTGGTCGCCTCCGACGAGGTCGACACGCAGACGACGCGACTTGCGGGTGATAGGGCCTGTGTAACGAGCCATTGTTCGCTGTTCCTTTCCCGCTAGACGCGACGCCGCTTGGGCGGACGGCAGCCGTTGTGCGGCTGCGGGGTGACATCGGAGATCGTGCCCACCTCGAGGCCGGCGGCCTGCAGCGAGCGGATCGCGGTCTCGCGGCCCGAACCCGGGCCCTTCACGAACACGTCGACCTTCTTCACACCGTGTTCCTGCGCCTTGCGGGCGGCGTTCTCGGCGGCGAGCTGCGCGGCGAACGGGGTCGACTTGCGCGAGCCCTTGAAGCCGACGTGACCGGACGACGCCCAGGAGATGACGTTGCCGTTCGGGTCGGTGATCGACACGATCGTGTTGTTGAACGTGCTCTTGATGTGCGCGTTGCCGTGCGGGACGTTCTTCTTGTCCCGGCGACGCGACTTCTGGGTCTTCTTCGGGCCCGCGGCCCGACTCTTCGGAGGCATCGGTTATCCCTACTTCTTCTTGCCGGCGACGGTGCGCTTCGGGCCCTTGCGGGTGCGCGCGTTGGTCTTGGTGCGCTGGCCACGCACGGGCAGGCCACGACGGTGGCGCAGGCCCTGGTAGCAGCCGATCTCGATCTTGCGGCGAATATCGGCCTGCACCTCGCGGCGCAGGTCACCCTCGACCTTGAACTCGGAAGCCTCGATGTAGTCACGCAGCTTCGTGAGATCGTCGTCGCTGAGGTCCTTCGAACGCAGGTCCGGGCTGACGCCGGTGGCCTCGAGGATCTCCTTGGAGCGGGTACGGCCAATGCCGAAAATGTAGGTCAGTGCGATCTCCATGCGCTTCTCGCGCGGGAGGTCGACGCCCATGAGACGTGCCATCTGGCAGTTTCCTTAATCGTTGCGGAGGTCTGCTCCCTGTCCGTCCCCTCGTCTTGTGGGGCACCGGCCTCCGAACCGGTGGTAGGCACGCACGCCCCAGGGCGAACCCTGAATTTCCGCAGCGTGCGGCTGGTGCTGGGAGTTCTTCTGTGCCAATCCGAACTGCGGTTCGGTGCTTGGCTGGTGTCGCGTCGAGCGGCGCCGTCGGCAAGCCTCGGGCGTGGTGCGAGGTCGCCCTCGCCTCCGCTCAGCCCTGACGCTGCTTGTGGCGCAGGTTGTCGCAGATCACCATGACCCGGCCGTGGCGGCGGATCACCTTGCACTTCTCGCAGATCTTCTTGACGCTCGGCTGAACCTTCACGTCCGTCCAATCTGTTGTGGTTCACACGGGTGTGAACACAGTTTTTCCCCAGTCGGCGACTGGGGAAGTCTCTTTTTCGTCGACCGTCACGTGAGCAGGGACGCCCACTCGATCACTTGTAGCGGTATACGATCCGGCCACGCGACAGGTCGTAGGGCGAGAGCTCGACGACCACACGGTCCTCGGGGAGGATGCGAATGTAGTGCTGCCGCATCTTCCCGCTGATGTGCGCGAGAACCTTGTGCCCGTTCTCGAGCTCGATCCGGAACATCGCATTGGGCAGCGGTTCGACAACTCGACCCTCGACCTCGATGGCCCCGTCCTTTTTCGCCATATCCTCCGCGATCCCGGTTACGCTCAACCTGGTTTGTCTGCCTGACGTCTGCTTGTATGGACCGACCGCTCGCACACAAACAGGCGGCGCATGGGTGCACCGCCGCTCCAGCTTACCGATCAGTTCCGGATCGAGCAAAAATGCCTCCCTGTATACCCCCGTCGCCAGGGGTTTCGCAGCCACCTTCCCACCCATGGCGAGGGTCGGGTCCGGTACCGCGACGGTGGCATGTTGTCGCGTAAACTGGCCGCTGTCCAGGTATTTGGGTCGAATCGAGCAGATCGAGGGGGACGCATGAGCGAGCGCAGCGAGCGAACGATGTACACAGCCGCCCGCGCTCGCGCCGGAGCCGAGCGCCAGCGAGGCGCAGGCATGACCGCGCGACGCGAGCCAGCTATGAGCACAGTGCCCGTCGTCATGGCCGAGCCCAGCGCCAGCGAGGTGGCGTCGTGAACCAGCGTAGCGAGCGTGCCGGGAACACAGCGCCCGCGATCCCGGCCGAGCGGAACGCCCGTGAGGTGGCGTCGTGAGCGAGCGTCAGCGAGTGCACCGAGGAGATAGCGCGCCCTCGCGCACGACGGAACCGAGCGCCGACGAGGCGGAGGCGTGAGCGTGCGTAGCGAGCGAGCCGGGAACACAGCGCCCACGATCCCGCCCGAGCCGAACGCTAGCGAGGCGAAGTCGTGACTCGTAACAACAACGACCTGCCCATGCTGCCGCCGTGGCTGTCCGAGAGCGACGTCGCACAGTCCGGCTACGAAGCACCGGTACAGAACCTCCCGCACGACGAGCTCATCGAGGAAACGCCCAGCCGCAGACGCGGCCGGTTCCGGAACCGGGCACCCGAAGCGGAACGCCCGGAAGCCGCCCGCCCGGACAAGCGCCGCAAAGGCTGGCGCCGCGACAAGCAGGAACCCTCCGATGAGGGAGTGCAGCAGAGCGCGCCGCCCTCCGCGCCAGGACCGGACGGGCCTGCGCCGGGTCCGCTACCGCACGACTCGTGGCAGCAAAGCGCCTATGAGCAGGCGCCGCCGCGTGCGAACGGCGCGTGGGGCGCCCCGCACCAGCCCGCCGACGCCGCCCCGCAGCCGCTGCCCACCCGCAATCCTTCGCAGCCCTCGCCCGGGTTCCAGCCGCTGGGCAGCCGAGCCGGCGAAACGCCGGTGCCGAACGACTGGTCGGCGCCGCAGCAGGCAGGCAGGCCGGATCTGCCGCCGCCACCGCTGCCGGACCCGCCGCGGCAACCGAACGACGAGCGCCCCGCCCCGCCCCGCGAGCACCCCGGACCGTCGACGGACGGGGGCGCCAGCGAACGGACCACCGGACCGGATCGGCCTCCACTCGGCCCGCAACCGAGCCAGTGGCCGTCCACCGGCAATCCCCGGCTCGACGCCGCCCTCTCCGCAGTGCTGCCGAATCACTGGCCGGCCACGCCGCCGACCAATCAGATGCCCACGCCACCGAACGACAGCCGTCCGGTCGCACCGCCCACGGGCACCGCCCAGACCGGCGCGGAGCCACACATCGGGCCGGGCAACCAGCATCCGGCGACGCCACCGACCAACCAGATGCCCACGCCACCGAACGACAGCCGTCCGGTCGCACCGCCCACGGGCACCGCCCAGACCGGCGCGGAGCCACACATCGGGCCGGGCAACCAGCATCCGGCGACGCCGCCGACTGGTCCGAACCAGGCGTGGCCGACCAGCACCCACCCGGCAGCGGCCACCGGTGACCAGTCGGCACCGCCACAAGGCGGACGTCCCGGCATACCGCAGACCAGTGCGGACAACGACGCGTGGCAGGCGGGAAGCGGAACTTCGACCAGCGCGGATCCCATGGCCCGGCAGGATCGGAGTGAACCGGCACCGCCGACCGGCGAGCAGCACGCGGCATCAGCCTGGACCATCCCTCCGGTGCCGTATACCGGCGGAGCCCCCGTCGGGCCACCGGCCGATGAGCATTCCGCCCTGCGGACCGGATACGGCCCGGCGCCCACCGGCGAAAACGCGCCTGCCGCTGATGACCGGGCACACCCGACGGGTGATCAGTCCGCGACGCCGCCGGTCGGTGCGCGTCCCGCAACGCCGACAGCTCAGGCCGCGCCGTCTTCGTCCGCGTCCACCGGTGGTCTCGCCACGACGGGTTCGGATGGTCCGCCACCGTGGCTCGCCGCACCACCGCCCGAGCAGACGGCTGCTTCGACGACGGACGCGCCGCGCCGCCTCCCGCCGCTGCCCGATCCGCCCGCGCCGCACGAGCGCCCGCAGAGTGGTGCGCCCGGCGAACCGGAAACGCCGCCACCGCACGAGGAGCGGCTGTCCGCACCCGACCGAGGCGCTCCGCCGCCCTGGCTCGGTCCCAGCGCACCCACGCAGGCGGGCCGACCCGGTCTTCCGCCCGCGCCGAACGAGACCGAGGCCGATCAGGCAGGGGCCCTGACGTCCGCCGACAGCCCCCCATCGGACCACGCACCCGAACCCCGGGTGCGCGCCGATCGCCGACCGGCCTCGAACCTGTCGCCCGCGGACCGCACCGGAACCGAACCGGCTTCGTCGGCTTCGCCGTCCGCTTCCGGTCCGCACGCCGTGCACGGCGGGATCGGTTCCGTGCCAACGGCACCCGAAACCGCGTCGGCGACCGCCAGCCAATCGAGCACCGCACCGCAAGGCACCGCACCACACGGCACCGTGCCCCAAAGCGCCGCACCACACGGCCCTGCACCGCAAAGCGCCGCACCACACGGCACCGCACCACACGGCACCGCACCGCAAAGCGCCGCGCCGCAAGGCATGCCGCCGCAAGGCACAGCACCCCAAGGCACGGCCTCGCAAGGCACAGCGCCCCAAGGCACGGCGTCGACCAGCGAGGTGATCGGGCAGCCGAAAACAGCGGCGAATCCGCTGAGCCCGCAACGGGATCTGGGTGCCGCGGCCTCAGGCTGGACGAGTGCCGCGGAAGTCGGCGCCGCTTCGGCACGGCCGGTCGGCGGACGGCACCGGCTGCCCACCGAGACGAGCGAGCTGCCGGTCCCCCAGACTCCGGTCGAACAGGCGCCACGTTTCGATCAGCAACCGGTAGCCCAGCGGCAGACCGATACGACCCACGGCCAAGCGGGCAACCTCGCGCCGGGTTCGCACGCTCCGGCTGACTTCGCCAGCGAACATTCCGGCTACGCACCGCAGTCCGGTGCTGGCCAGGCACCGGTTGCGCCGCAGCAGGCTCCTACCGACCACTGGCGCGACACCACCCACCCCGGCACCGGACCGGCCGAATCGACCGGGCAGCCTGCCCCGTTCACGGGTGGGCAGGCACCGGTCGGCGAGCCAGCCGACCAATGGCGCCAGGTCGCCGAGCAGAACCCCGCACCGGGCAGCCAGGCGGCGCCCTATTCCGCGCCGCCCGCACAGCACCAGCACCCCCGAATCCAGGACGACGGACAAGCCGCACAGGCGGATGGCGGGCAATGGGGCACTCCGCAGCGCTACGCGCAGCCCCCTGCCCAGCAGCCGAACGCGCAGCAGGGCACGCCGTTCCAGCAGCCGTCGCTGGACAACGTGCCGTTGCGGCGGGCCAAGCGGGCGCCGGGATCCGGATGGCGCAAGGCCGTGCATCACGTGTCCGGCGGCGCGATCAACCCGGGCATGTCGGCCGAAGAGCGCAGACTCCAGGAACTGGTCGCGCGGATCAGGCAGCCGGTCCGCGGCGATTACCGCATCGCGGTGCTCTCGCTCAAGGGCGGTGTCGGAAAGACCACCACCACAATGGGTCTCGGATCGATCTTCGCGTCGATCCGCGGCGACCGGGTGATCGCGGTGGACGCCAACCCGGACTTCGGCACGCTGTCGCAGCGGGTGCCGCTGCAGACTCGCTCGACCGTGCGCGATCTGCTGCTCGACCCATCGATCCAGCGGTATTCGGACGTGCGCAGACACACCTCGCAAGGCACCAGCCGACTGGAAGTGCTTGCCAGCGAACGAGATCCGGCCGCATCGGAGGCGTTCAGCGACGAGGAATACCGCGCGGTGGCCAGCATCCTGCAACGGTTCTACAACATCATCCTCACCGACTGCGGCACCGGGCTGATGCATTCGGCGATGACCGGGGTTCTCGACCTGGCGCATTCGCTGGTGCTGATCTCCTCGGCGGCGATCGATGGCGCCCGCAGCGCCGCCGCCACACTGGACTGGCTATCGCTGCACGGTCACGATCACCTGGTGCGCAACGCGGTGGTAGTGATCAACCTGCCACGCGAGGGATCACCGAATGTCGGCATCCAGCAGCTGCGCGAGTACTTCCTCTCGCGTTGCCGCGCGGTGCATATCATCCCGTACGACCAGCACCTGTCCGAAGGCGCCGAGATCGATCTGCACCGGCTGCACAAGCAGACCAAGCGGGCCTACGTCGAGCTGGCCGCGACCGTCGCCGACGATTTCGCCACCGATCGCCGCCGCTACCACCCTTGACGCCGGCCGGAGCCGACCCGGCCGGCGTCGAGTCGGCTCACCACTCGGGCAGACGCCGCCGGCCCGCCATGACGTCGCGCACCAGATCGTCGTAGGCGTCGGCGAGTTCGGCGAGATGATGCCACGCGTTGTGCAACAGATCGTCGTGCGCGTCCAACGTCATCAACGCGTGGTGTGCCCGCACCGAGGACTCGGCGAGGCGGTCGATCACCGCGCCCACCGTCTCGGTGTGCAAGGTGGCGCCGAGCCGATGCTGCGGCACGTTGCGCACCACCCAGTCGTCGATCGCCATCACCAACTCGATTCTGCGACGCTCGATTTCGCGGATCACCGCGACGGAGGTGTCCACCGAACCGCCCCGACCGACGAGCCGGCGTTCATGCAGTACCGCCAGGTCACGGGCGAACCAGAGCAGCGGACCGCCGACCACGCGGTGGCCGCGACACGCCCGAACTAGTAGATCGGACATAGGAAGTAGTCCCGGTGCCGAAGAACGCACCGAAGGATCGACACACCGTGATGTGCCGGGAAGGGCCATTACGACCGTTGTATCCGAACCTGCCACGTTGCCTCGCCGTCATCGCCGCACAACACCGGATCAGGACGTTCATTACAATAAACCTCTGAAGTCGCCTGTCAAGCGTTACCCGGCCGTAGGGAGTCACGGAGAGTACACTTCGTTACCTGCACGACCAACCGAGGAGCAAGATGGCGGACGGTCCGACGTATCACCGGATCGCAGACCTCCTCCGCGAGGAGATCCGCGCAGCCAAGTGGAAGCCGGGCGATCGACTGCCCAGTCATTCCGAGCTTGCCGATCAAATGCAGGTCTCGATTACCACCGCCCGCAACGCCATCCAGGTATTGGTGACCGAAAACCTCGTCTATACAGCTACTTCCCGCGGAACCATCGTTCGAAACCAGGAAGTGCTGGAATCGGTGGTCACCGACCATATCCGCCCCGACCGGCCGAAGACCGAGCACGACATCTTCGAGGAGATCGCGCGGGCGGCGAACCGGGAGCCGTCGAAGGAGTTCAGCGCGAAGATGGAGCCGGCTAGCCGCGAGGTGGCGTCCTGGCTCGGCGTAGCACCGGACTCCTGGGTACTGGCCAGGACGGTGGTGCAGTACTTGGACCATGAGCCCTGGTCCTGGGAGGTCAGCTTCTATCCCCGAGATCTGGCCGAGGCCACCGGAATCGACTCCCCGCACGATATTCCGGAAGGCACCACTCGCCGCCTCGCCGACCGAGGCCACGCGGAGACCGCGCACCGCGACACTCTGGTCGCCCGGCCCGCCACCGCCGAGGAAGCCGTGGTGCTCGGCGTAGCCCCGGGCACCGTCCTGCTCGACCACCTGCGGATCGGCGCCACCCACGAAAGAGTCACTCGCGCCACCCGTCATCGCTCGCTCGCCACCGGCAACCGCCTGGCCTACGAACTCGGCGACAGCGAAGGCACGGCTGTCATCCGGGCCACGCTCGCCAGGTCGCACAAGCTCGGTCCGGCGTAAACCATGACCATCGTGCTCCGCCAAGCGACGCTCGGCGATCTCGGCCTGATCTGCCGCCTGCGTGTCCAGCGCACGGCGTGGCTCACCGCGCGCGGCTCCGACCAGTGGACGGTCGCCGGACGCGGCCTGCCCATCGAGATCTTCGCTCGCGCGGTCGGCCGGTCACTGGACGCGGGCGAGACGTGGATCGCCGAGATCGCCGGCGAACCGGCGGGCACCATCACGGTCAACGACCGCGCCGATACCGGGCTGTGGTCGCCGTGGGAACTCGACGACGCGGTGATCGTCCACTTCATGATCGTCGACCTGCGCTTCGCCGGCCAGCACGTGGGCCACCACTTGCTCGCCCACGCGGGAACGCTTGCCCGCCAAAAGCAGCGCGAGTGGGTCCGGCTTGATTGCTGGACCACCAATACCTGCCTGCACGACTACTACCGCTCGGCGGGATTCCGGCTGGTCCGCATCGCAGGGCCGCCGACGCAGGGACCCTCCCGCGCGTTGTTCGAGCGCAGGGCCGACAGCTGGGACCAAGCGCTGCCCGTGCCGGTCTCCGCCATCGGCCGTCCGGACTATTCGGTCACACTGGGACCGCCGCGACCGAACAACTGACCAGCCCGCGGTTTACAGCGGTGGCAGGTAGGCGATCTGGATCATCTCCGGTTCCCTGCTGCGCGAGATGAGGGTGCCCCGGCCCGGTGGAAGCTTGGTCGAACGGACGTCGCCGAGGAACTTGCCCTCGTCCTTGGGCGCGCTCATCAGCAGCGCGTCGACCGAGATCTCCTTCATCCGGCCGAGCACCTTGTCGTACAGTGCCCGCGAGGCGCCGCCGGAGCGCCGGGTGACGATGAGGTGCATGCCGATGTCGCGCGCCTGGGGGAGGAATTCCAGCAGCGGTTCCAACGGGTTCTGGCCGACGGCGACCATGTCGTAGTCGTCGACGACGATGTAGATCTCCGGCCCGCTCCACCAACTGCGCTCCCGCAGCTGCTTCGGCGTGATGTCCGAGCCCGGAATGCGCTTGGCGAGATAGCCCGCGACTTCTTTGATCATCCCGACCGAGGTCTGCGACGAGGTCGAATAGCCCGCCAGTTGGTCGCCTTCGAGCACACCGAGCATGGTGCGCCGGTAGTCGATGAGGATCACCCTGGCCTGGTCGGCGGTCGAGTTCTCCGCGATGCCGAGCACGATGTTGCGCAGCAGGGTGGTCTTGCCGCATTCCACGTCGGCGAAGGCCATGAAATGCGGCTGGGCACCGAAATCGAGGACCAGCGGCTGCAATTCGGACTCGCCGAGGCCGACGACGACGCGGGTCGGCCCTTGTTCGATACCACGCGCACGCGCGGCGGCGAGGACCTGTTCGCGCGGAATCTCCATGGGCAGCATCCGCACCTCGGGGGCGCGCCTGCCGCCGTAGAGCTCGTTGAGCTGCTGTTTGGCGGCGCCGACACCGTCGGGCATGGTCCGCGGGTCGGAGTCGGAATCCAGCCGCGGCAACGCGATCAGCATGTGCAGCCGGTCGGGCGTCAGGCCGCGGCCGGGACGCCCCACCGGGACGAGCACCGCGGTGCGCCGGTCCATCTCGGAATCCGCGGGGTCGCCGAGGCGCAACTCCAGCCGGGTGCCGATCAGATCCTTGACGGCGGGCCGGATCTCCGCCCAGCGATTGGCCGAGACCATGAGGTGGATGCCGTAGGACAGACCCTGCGCGGCCAACGCGTTGAACGCCGGTTCCAGCACGTCGAATTCCGCGCGAATGGTGGGCCAGCCGTCGACGACCAGGAACACGTCGCCGAACAGGTCCTCCGACAGCGGGTCGGCGGCGCGCTCGGCCTCGGTCATCATGGCCAGTTCGGCCTTGCGCCTGCGGAACTCATGGATCGACTCGATGCCCAGTTCGCGGAAGCGTTCCTCGCGCTGGTGCAGCAGCGTGGTCATCTCGGCGATGGTGCGCCGCACCCGGTCGACCTCGAGCCGGCTGGCGACCGATCCGACGTGCGGCAGGTCGGCCAAGCCCGCCAGGGTGCCGCCACCGAAGTCCAAACAGTAGAACTGCACCTGCTCGGGCGTGTGCGTGGCCGCCGCGGCCATGATGACAGTACGCAGGGTGGTCGACTTGCCGGACTGCGGACCGCCGACCACGGCCAGATTGCCCTGTCCACCCGACAGATCGATGACCAGCACGTCGCGACGCTGCTCGTAGGGCTTGTCGATGACGCCGATCGGCAGCCACAGCTGACCGTGCCGGTTCACCGGGGACTTCCAGTCCGGGTCGGGCAGCAGCATGTCCACCGAGGGAGATTCGTCCAGCGGCGGCAGCCAGACCTCGTGCGCGGGCCTGCCGTGACCGGTCAGGCGTCCGACCACCACTTGCAGCAAGGTCGCAGGCACCGCCTCGACCGGCCGGGCAACCTCGACCGGTTCCTCCGCTAGGTCGAGTTCGCCGGGCGGGGGCGGCAGCTCGAGCGATCCAGGAGGCGGGGGCAGCTCAGGAAGCCTCTGCGGGGTGGCGCTTTCGGCGCGGGTGGCCTGCTCCCGCTCCTCCACCGTGCTCGCCGTGAACACCACCGGTGATTGTCCGCCGACCGCGCGGCCGTCCACCTGCTGGCTGCCACGCGGCGAAACATAGGGCCCGGACACGTAGGCCGCGTTGAACCGCAGCGGGTCGTCCGCGTCGCTCTTGAGGTAGGCCGAACCGGGCACGCTCGGCAGGTGATAGGCGTCGGTGATACCGAGCACCGCACGGGATTCGTTGGCCGAGAAGGTGCGCAGACCGATGCGATAGGACAGGTGACTGTCCAGCCCGCGCAGCTTGTTCTCCTCCAAGCGCTGCGAGGCGAGCAGCAGATGCACCCGCAACGAGCGGCCGAGGCGGCCGATCATCACGAACAGGTCGGCGAAATCCGGCTTCTGCGAGAGCAGTTCGGAAAACTCGTCGACGACGACGAACAGCGCGGGCAGCGGATCGAGCTGAGCCCCTGCGGCCCGCGCCTTCTCGTACTCGGTGACGTTGGCGAAATTGCCCGCTGAGCGGAGCAGTTCCTGGCGCCGGTTCATCTCGCCGGACAGGGCGTCCTTCATACGGTCGACCATCGAGAGTTCTTCCTCGAGGTTGGTGATCACCGCGGCGACGTGCGGCAGCGATTCCAGGCCGAGGAAGGTCGCGCCGCCTTTGAAGTCGACCAGCACGAGGTTGAGCAGGTCCGGCGAATGGGTGGTGACCAGCGAGAGCACCAGGGTGCGCAGGAACTCGGATTTGCCCGAACCCGTCGCGCCGATGCACAACCCGTGCGGGCCCATGCCGTTCTCGGCGGCCTCCTTGATGTCGATCTCCACCGGCGTGCCATCCGGGGTGACGCCGATCGGCACACGTAGTCGCTCCCGGTCACTGCGCGGGCGCCACACCACGGCCGGGTCGATCTGGGCCGCGTCGGGCACCTTCAGCAGCGCCATCAGGCCCGGGACCGCACGGGTCTCGTCACCGAGGCTGACGATCTGCGCCGCGGTCGCCACTCGGAAGCGGGCCAAGTCGCGCGCCAGCGCGGTAGCCTCGGCGATGCTCACCGAGTCCGCGGTCGCGAACCGTTCGGTGCCCGCAGCGGATTTCGCGGCCACCCAGCCGTCGGCGACGACCAGTTGCAGGCCGCGGCGAACGGCCAGGCCGGACTGCGGCGCGGTCAGGTCGAGCACGGTGACCGAGTCCAGGCCCGCGTCGCTGACGATCCGCTCGGTGCCGCTGACGAAGCCGTCGTCGATGATGACAAGGAGATGGACGCGGCCTGCGGTCGGCTGCGCGTTGCGCATGAACCGGCCGCGTTCGAGCAGCTCGGCGGCCATGGCGGTTTCGAGTTCGCTCAGCGACTGATACATCATGCGCGCTGATCCGATACCGTCACGATCGACCGGATGCTGCAAGTGCGGCAGCCATTTCGCCCAGGACCAATTCGGGCCGTCGGGGTCCGCGCAGATGATGGCGACGGCCGTGTGGTCGGGCCCGTGGAACGCGGTGAACTCCATCAGCATCGACCGCGCCAGCATGCGCGTCTGTGCCGGGGCGCCCTCGATATTGATCGCGGGGAACGCGCGCAGCGAGATCGCGGTCGGCAGGTTGTGCACCACCGAATGGGTGCGCACGAAACGACGCAGCGCCACCGTCGACACCGGCTCCAGATCCTCCAGCGGGCCGGTTTCCGGCCTGGCCAGCTTGGTCGCCAACCGGTGACTGCCGACGCCGACGCGCACGTGCCCGAAATCCGGGTCGTTGGGGCGGCGCTCCCACATGCGCCGGGTTCCGACCAGCGACTGGAGGTCGGCCGGATCCGGATGGCTCCACAGCAGCGCGTCCAGCTGCGCGCGCCCGGTCTTGCGGACGTCCTTGCGCACCTGGTCCAGGTATCGGAAGTAGTCCTTGCGTTCCTCGTTGAGTTCGGCGGCCTTCTTCGGGCCACCGCCGCCGCGAAATCCGGCCATCATGCCGACCATCGACATGATCATCATCATCGGGAACATCATCATGAACGGATTGGCCAGCAGGCTGCGGCCCAGCATGACCATCATCGCGATCATGCCGACGACCGCGACGACCATCACGACCGGCATGAGCTTCAACAGCAGGCCGGTCGGTATCGGACGGGGGATCTCCGGCGGCGCGGTCAGCGCCACCTCGCCACCCGGCGCCCGGGGCGGCGCGATACGCGGTCGGCGCACGAATCCTTCGGTAGCCATGTCTACTGTCCTTCTCCGGTCTCGGCCGGGTCGAGCCGGCCCTGCGCTCGGCGGAACGGGATGGATACCACGTATCCGATGCCGAGCAGAGCGAGCAGCGCAATGGTGCCGATGGTGGCGACGCGGCGCGGTGTCGCGTCGACATACGGGGGCGGCGGAGGCGGCGGAATCGCCCGCGCCACATCGGCTCCCGCGTTCACCGGGCGTTCGGGCAATTGCGCGGTCAGCGCGGCAAGCGGGTCGATCAGGCCGTACCCGATCCGGTCGTCGCGTCCGGAGCCGGGTTGCTGAGCCGTGCGGGTGATCCGGTCGATCACCTGCTGCGCCGACAGTTCGGGGAACCTGGCGCGCACCAGCGCGGCCAGTCCGGACACGTACGCACTGGAAAAGCTCGTCCCGTCAATGGCTCCGACACCCTCGCTGGTCTGCACCGAGTCGACCAGACCTGCGCCGCCCGGCTTGCTGTCCAGTGAGACGATATTGCGTCCCGGCGCGGCGACCCCCACCCACGGACCGTGGATCGAGAACGGCGAGGGCGTGCCGTCGGCTTCCACCGAGGCGACCGCGAGCACGTGGGGCGCGAACCACGCGGGGCTCACCGCGGTCTGCACCGCGCCCCATCCGGTGCCTTCGTTCTGGACACCACATGACCCGCCCTGCTGGATATTCCCCGCGGCAGCCACTACGACCACATTTCGTTCGTAGGCAGCTTTCACTGCCGCACCGAGCGCGGCGTCGGCCGAGTCCGTGCCGACAGGCGAACAGGCGACCTCGGAAATATTGATCACGGTGGCGCCCATGTCCACCGCACGCATGACCGCGGCGGCCAGCGTCAGCACGTTGCCGTACCCCGCGCTGGCGATCTTTCCCGGGACGTCCGAACGGGTACGGTCCTTGGCCTCGTAAGCCAGACTCAACTGCCGAATGGCCAGAATCTCGGCGTCCGGGGCGACGCCGGAGAACGCATCGTCCGGGCTGGGCCGCGCGGCGATCAACCCGGCAACGAGGGTCCCGTGGCCGTCGCAGTCGACGGTGCCGTCGGAGTCGGAGACGAAATCGCCGCCTGGTTGCAGCGCGGGCAGCCGCGGATGCCGGTTCACGCCGGTGTCGATCACCGCGACCTTCTGCCCGGCGCCACGGCTGAACTCCCAGGCCGCTGGCAAGTCCAGAATCCGTTGCGGCAGTGGCACATCCCGCGGCGGGCCGGCACCTAGCAGCGGCTCGGCACACACCGAGCGCTGTTCGGTCTCGTCCGGCGGACCGCCCCTCGCATTCACCGCGATCGCGGCGCCCAGCGCGCCGTCATCGATGGCAGGCGGTCCGATCGCGACGGCCCGGGCGGGCTGCGCGAGGCAACTGAGTCCGAGCATCAGCACCACACTGGCCAGCCGTAGCGGAACGCTCATCGCCACAACCACTCCACGATCACAGATTTCTTGCCGCTGAATACAAGTCCAGGACCCATAGCACCAGCGGGACCACCGTCACGATCAGCAGATATTCGAAGATCTCACCGGCTCGCCTTGCCACCGGCGACATCTCGGTGTGTGGCGCGATGACACCGAAGCCGACCATCGCCGTCGCGACCGCGAGCAGAATTCCCGCGATCGGCACCAACCACGACGGATGCCCCACCCCGACGGCGATGCCGACCGCGACCAGCGTGGCCGCGCCGCCGGCGATCAGCGTGGCCGCCTGGACCAGGTCCGCGAACGCCCGGCCGCGCAAGCACAGGATCAGCCCGACGACGACGGCCAGCGCGATGCCATGCCAGCGCGCCTGCCCCAACGGGTCGACAGCGAGCACCGCGCCCACCGCGGCGGCGAGCGAACTGCCCAGCAACATGCCGGATTGGTACTGGTTGGCGGCTTTTGCGCGCAGTTCGAGACCGACCGCGGACGGTAGGGCCGTAGCGCCGATCGCGCCGATGTCCGCGATGGTGGGACGCGGCTCGTGATCGGCCGGGTCGATCGCACCGCCCGCGGTGGGCACCGGCGGCACGGGCAGACGCGCGGCCGCGACCGCCAGCCGCGGCGCCATCGTGATCATGATCAGCGCCGCGACCAGAACACCCGCCGCGATCTTCGGCGTCCCGACCTCCCACACCATCCGCACCAGCGCGGCGAAACCGGCGAACAGCGCGGTGGTGACGGCCGCCGCGCACAGCAACGCGCCTACACCGGTGCTGCTGTAGACGATGATGGCCACGACCAGTGCGGTGGCCGAGGCGAGCAGCAGGTGTGGACTGCCCATCTCGTTGGGGACGAAGAACGCCGCGGCGGCGAAGAACAGCGCGATCGCATCCAGCGACAGCAGCGTCGCGGTGACCGTGGCCTGGTATTTCCGCACGCCGATCACTGCGGCAACCACAGCGGCCGATCCGACGCCAGCGGGCAGGAATCCGATCGCGAAGCTCGCGCCGTCGTCCTTGGCCGCAGCCAGCAGACCGAGCGCGGCGAGCACACCGACCAGCGCAGCGATCAGGCCCATCCAACGGGCCGCCACCGCCGACCAGCTCTGGAACGCCTCCGCCGTCAACCGGGACACCGCGTCGATCACGTCGTCGAACAGGGCGGGCGCTTCCTTCGCCGTTACCGATCGCAAGACCAGCAGCTCGCCGTCGAAGACCTCGGCGTCGGTCAGCGTCTGGTTGGGCGGAATCGGATCGCGGCCGATCCTGGCGAGGGTCCAGTGTTCGGTGCGCAGTGGAGCGCCCTCGTCGTGCTCGGTGAGATCTGGAGTACGGGACTCGATCAGCTCGACCACATCGGTGATGAAAGCGGCGATCGGAATGGTGGCCGGCAGCCCCAGATCCAGCTGGGTGTTGCCGCCGATCACCGAGACCCGGCACAGTTCCGGATCAGCGGCAGCCAAGCCGCTGGTCGACGACTCGGTCACTAGCTTGAAGTCTCCCTGGATCGACTATGTCCTGCATGGCAACGCACTCAATCTATACCGCTGTCTCCCGGTATGCTGAGCGAGAACTGGCAAATACCGTAAGCTTTGGGGACTAACCTGCATGACCGGCAACCGCCAAGCACAACGCGCCTTCGACGCCGGCGTCTTGTCATTGGGTCTCAGTATCGACGGGCAGGAATCCACTCGGGACCTGGACTATGCCAAGCTCGCATTCACCAGGGCAACCGAATGGGATCCCGGTATGTGCGATGCGTGGCTCGGCCGCGCCGCCGCGGGCGAGGTCACCCGCGAGGTTCTGTTCAATCTCTATAAGACCAGCTCGACCACCCTTTTTCGGGAACAGCGCAGGCTCGGTCTGCAGCCGAGGGAACTCGCGGGCCGATTCGTGATCGGCCAGTTCATCGACTATCCACTGGCCAGCTACACCGAAATCTGGCTCGCCCAGGCCGCGCAGCTGATCAGCGACGGCGACTACGACGAGGCCGAGCGTGTGCTCGACGAGCTGGCCGCGTATCGCAAAGCCCAGCTCTCCCAGCCCGACAAGGAGCTCGACGATCGCATCTGCGCGTATGTGCGCGCGGTGCTGCACTATCAGACCCAGCGGTGGCCCGATGTGATGACCGTGCTGGCCGGGTCCGCGGAGTGGGATGATCCGTATATGGCGGCCGCCGCGCACGTCATGGTCGGCACCGCCTGTGCGCAGCTCGGGCTCTTCGGCGAGGCGATCCGCCGGATGGAGCAGGCCGAACAGGGGCCGATCCCCGCCGCGGCCACCACCGCCCGGTTCTGCCGCGGGCTGTGCCTGCGCGAAACAGGCAACGAGGACGAGGCACAGGCGCTGTTCGAGAAGGTGTTCTCCGAAGCACCGGATTTCGAGGCCAACACCCTGGCGATGCGGGACCGCAAATACCGCATCACGGTGACCACGAAGGAACAGATCGACGCACGCACCAACCGCTGGGATCCGGCCTCGGGCCCCTCGGCCGAGCAGCTCGGGCGTGAGGAACGCGACGACAAAGCCAAGCAGATCCTCGAGGCGGCGCGCGCCGAACTCGATGCGCAGATCGGCCTCGCCGCCGTGAAGACTCAGGTGGCCAAGCTGCAGGCGACCGCACAGCTGGCCAAGATCCGCGCCCAGAAGGGCATGGCCAGCGTGCCGCGCGGTCAGCATCTGGCCTTCACCGGCCCGCCGGGTACCGGTAAAACCACCATCGCCAGGGTGGTTGCCAAGATCTACTGCGGGCTCGGGCTGTTGAAGACCGACCGTCTCGTGGAGGCCAAACGCGCCGACTTCGTCGGCCAGCACCTCGGCAGCACCGCGATCAAGACGTCCAAGCTGATCGACAGCGCAATGGACGGCGTGCTTTTCATCGACGAGGCCTACACGCTCATCCAGACCGGCCTGCAGGGCGGCGACGCATTCGGTCGCGAAGCGGTGGACACGCTGCTGGCCAGGATGGAAGATGACCGGGACCGGCTCGTGGTCATCATCGCCGGCTACGACGGCGAGATCGATCGTCTGCTCGCCGCCAACGACGGTCTGGCCTCCAGGTTCGCCAAGCGGGTGAAGTTCGACTCCTACACCCCGACCGAGCTCGGCGAGATCGGTCAGTTCATCGCGCGGAAACGGGATTCCGAGGTCTCTGAGGAGGCGCTCGCGCTGCTGGTGGCGGCCTGTGCCGAGCTGTACGAGAAGGAGAGCACCGACCAGAGCGGCCAGCCGCGCCGCGGCATCGACGTGGCGGGCAACGGCCGCTTCATCAGGAACGTGATCGAGGCCGCCGAAGAGGAGCGGGAATTCCGGCTGGCCAGCGACGAATCCCTGGACCTGACCACCTTGGACGAGTCGGTGCTCATGCGCATCGAAGCCGAAGACATGCGCAACGCACTCACGAATGTCCTCAGCACAATAGGCCGTTAGCTGTGTTGCGGTGTGCCGATTCGGGCGGGCGGCTGGGCTAACCGCCGGTCGGCAGCGTGTCGTGGCTCATGAGCGCGTCCTTGGGCGAGAGCGTCGGGCCCGGCACCAGCTGGCCGACGATCGGCCACGGGGCCAGCCGCGGCTTGGATTCCAGGCCGAGCACCGCGGCGGTCTCGACGTCCGGGACACCGTAGCGAACACCGTTATCGCCCACGTAGAACAACGTGCCGCGCCGGGCGCTATCCGGATCGATGCCGGTGACCTGGACGTATTCGCCGGTGCTCGGTGGAATGAAGGCCGCGTCCACCCGATTCCCCGCCCCGTCCGCCGTGGCCAACTCGACCGGCTTGGCCGAAGCGGCCAGTGGCAGCTTACGGCCGGCCAGGATGGACACCGTCGCCGCCGGATCGTCGGCGCCTCTGGACCAGGACATGCATCCGACCGGAGCGTCCTCGGCCGCTAGGATCTTCGGCGTCTCCCGCGGAAAGTGGTCAACTGGAAGCCGGTCGAGCACCGGGACACCGATGAGCCGGTCCGGCGGCACCGTGGTGATCTCGCTCATGCCTTGGGAGTTCGTGTTCCGGATGACCTGCGCGGCGAACGGCGACACGCGCTGCACACCGTCCGCGAGCACCACATAGAGCTCTTCGGAGTCCACCCCGCGCACCCGCACCACGGCGCCGACCGGCACGCCGGACAGCTTGCCCGGTCCGGCCTCGCCGACCCGCTCGATCTGCGGCGGCGCAAGGGCGGCAACCTGGGTCGCGGCGTTCAACAGGCCGGTGCTGATCGGCCGCGGCTGGTAGGCGCGCAGATTCAGCGACTGGGCCATGACCGAATCCCGCGTATCGACCTCCGCACGGTTGCCGTCGAACAACAGGAAGGTCTTGCCCTCCCTGGACACCAACAGCGCCTCACCGGCGCCGAGTGGCCGGGCAACGCTGTCCGCGGCGGTTTCCAGACCGCCCGCGATCACCGTGGTCGTCGCCCCGGGCGAGCGGGCCGCACTGCCCGCAGCGGATAGCTGCACCGCATCGCACAGTGTCCAGATCGACCGTTGCCCGGCGGAGGACCCGGGCAGGGACGCCGGCGCGCCGGGGATGCCGAGCAGCGGGCCGCGCGGCAATGCGGCCAACTTGGATTCCTTGACCGAGGTCGGCGCCTCACTGCTCTGAGTGATCAGCCGCGCCGAGGCCAGATTCAGCACCGGATGGAGGGTGTCGCCGACGACCGCGTAGAGGGCGCCGCTCTCCTTGGCCATCACGATCTTCGCGTCGTCGACCGAGCCCTGCGGTCGCAGGAACGCCAGGATCGCGGCGCCCGCCACGACCAGCATGCCCAGCACCGCGCCGACGACCAGGGAACGGGACTGCGAGCGCATCGGATCGTGCAGCATCCGCACGTCCCGGCGCACCAGTGCGTGTTCATAGCGGCGCAACAGGAATCGATAGCCGTTGACTTGGGCACGCGTGGTCAACTGTGTCGGCACGAATCCTCCGAAACGGGACGCGGGTGGATCTGGGTGCGACAAGGTCGCGCGGCTCTACAGTAGCGAAGCCGTGGATGTTCGGTCCATGATGAGCCCATGGCGTCAACAACGGCCGACCAGGCCGCAGAGGTTTCGGCTCTGTCGCTGCACTCACGACAATTCTGGTTGTACCGGATGTTTCCGCTTCGCCTGGTACTTCCCGTCCTGCTGCTGGCCATCACGGTTGCGCTGGTGGCGGTGGTGTTCGATGCGCCGACCTATGCCGCGGTCGCGGGCGGCGCGCTGATCGTGCTGATCGGGTTGGTGCCGCGGCGCGGAAAATGCCTCGCGGCGTTCCTCGCCCAAGAATTCGCTTTCCGGTGGCATGCGTTTCGCCATCGTTCGACAGCGGTCAGCCATGCGCCGTTCGACGTGCCGCTGCCCGACGGGGGCAGCTACGGCATGCGCTGGGACGGTTCCCGCGTGATCACCATGCTGCGGATCGATGCGCAGCCGCGCAGCGTCACGCTGCTCAGCCCGAGCGGCCTGAACACCGGCGAAATGGTTCCGCTCCCCGAGATCGCGCGCTGCCTGCACCAATTCGACATCGGACTGGACTCGATCGACGTCATCAGCACCGGCTCGCGCACGTCCGACGCGGGCCAGGTGGCCCGGCTCTACGAGCAGATCCTCGGACCGCTGCCCGCCGTCGCGCACCGCACAGTGTGGGTCGTGCTGCGGCTGGACCCGCTGGCCAACGCGCCCGCGGTGGACCGGCGCGGCGGCGGCTCCGCGGGAACACTACGGTCGGCGATCGTGGCCACCCGGCGGGTCGCGAACCGCCTTGCTGCGCGCAACCTCACCGTGTCGGTATTGTCGGCCGCCGAGATCACCGCGGCGGTGCACGAATTGACCCGCGGCGCCGCCCTCGATCGACTCACCGAGACCCAGCACAGCGTCGAGCACGACGGCATCCACTCCGCCACCTACCGGATGGCGCCGGAGGCACTCGGTCCACGCGGGCTCGCCGAGGTCTGGGCGACGCCGAGCTTGGCGACCACAGTGACATTGCGCCTGCGGCAGGCAGAGGGCGCCACCACGCGACCCCAGGACACCGGGCCCGCCACTATTTCGGTGACCGCCACGGTTCGTTTCGATTCGCGCGACCGGCCCGTAGCAGTGAAAATCCCCGGCCTGCTGCCCATGTCGGGCAAACACCGCCGCGCCTTGCTCGAAAACCTGCCGATCGCCACCCAGGGTCCGGAATTGCCGATCGACAGCTACTTCGGCACACCGGAGTCCGTGGCCGATCTGGTCACCCCGATCACCGGCTGCGGGCAGGTGGTCGGCGCCGACTCCTCCGGCCAGGGTGTGGCACTGCCGCTGGTCGGCCAGTATGTGCGGCGGGTCGAGATCATCGGTGCGCTGCTCATCGCCAAGCAGGTGATCCTGCGGGCAATCGCGTTGGGCGCCACCGTGGTCGTGCACACCAACCGGCACGAGGCGTGGCGCTCGATGGTGGCGCACGTCGACGCACCGCAGTCGCTGTCGCTGGCGTCCTGGTCGGCAGGCTCCCAGCAGGCGAGTTCGTACCGGTCGGCCACAGTGTTCGTCTACGACGGCATTCCGCCGTCCACGCACCATTCCGACGCAACCGTTATGGTGCTGCGGTCACACCGGGATGGCAGTTACAACTTCGATGCCGAAGTCACGTTGATCGAGGATCCCGAAACCGCGAATCTGGTTACCGTGCGGACCGCGACCGGGACCACCACCGTCTACATGGTCGCCACCCCCGCAGAGATGAACTACCTCGGCACGCCGGTGGCGCTGTCGTACTAACTGCCCAGCACCGATTCGCGGACCGTCGAGCGGCCCGATCGCTTTACCGCGAACGGGCCGCTCGTAGTTCAGCGATGTGGCTCAGGCGAAGCTCTGGTACACCTTCAGGTCGGCATGCTGGGCGTTGCCGAGCGCGCGGTCGACCGCGTCGCGCAGGGCCTCCAGTTTGTCGGCCGTGTCGCTGAACTCGTTCTTCCAAGCCGTGTGCGCGACGGCGAAACCCTGAGCAGACTCGTTGTCCTCCCATGCCACGTTGATCAGCTTCGAAGCCGCGGCCTCCAAATTGGAGATCTGGGTCTGCAAGTTCTTGTAGTGACCGTCGAGCTGCTCGATCAGCGGAACCAGGTATTTGGGGTCGTAAAGCATGTCGGATCCTTTCGAATGAGATGGTCGGCGCCGCGCTAGACCAGATTGGTGAACGAGTCGACGTTCTCGGCGTCGATGTTGGTCTTCGTCTGCCCACCCTCGAAGATCTTCGAGGTCATGTCGTCCAGCTTGTTGTTCAAGCGGCCGCCTTCGTCCTGCCACGCCTCGGCGGCCTTGCCACACGCGCTGTTGGCGTCGCCCTGCCAGCCCGGCTTTGCGGCCTCGATGTCGAGGCCGATGTTGCTGATCGTCTTCTTGATCTCCCCGACCGCTGTCATGAATTCGTTCACCACATCGGCGGCGGCGGCATCGTCGAGACTTACCTTGCTCATTTCTTGACCTTTCTTCGTCTGTCGTTATGCATGTTGGTTGACGTTGCCCGGATTTCGCACACAGCTCTCGACGACGCGCGAGCTAGGGCATCCACCTTCCTCCGGGCAGGGATTCGATCAGCGCCGAAATCGCCTGCGCGATCCGGTGATCGGAGCCCGGTGTGAAGGTGGACCAGACCCGCAGGTCCGCAGCGGCGCCGGGGCTCGCCGCGATACGACCCCGTGCGGTGTCGTAGACGGCTACCGCCCCGGACGATCGGAAGCTCGCCCCGTCCTCGTGGACGTAGGCGACGATCTCGGCGTGTGCGTGGCAGCTGGACATGGCGAGACCGAATTCGATCGCGTCCCGCTCGTCGACTATGCCGAGCCCATACAACGCCTGGGTGAATTCACTCGATGAGGTTGCGCTGTCGAGGCGTTCGCGCAGTTCGTCCGCCGGTGCGCTGAAGCTGGCGATCTCGGCGGGCGGGCACGCGCCGAGCGCGGCGAGCACCGGGCGCGCAAGCGTGGCGCCGTCGTCGTCGGCCCAGTCCGTGCGGATTTCGAAGGTGTCGCCGGTCCGGACGGCCACCGCGTGCTCGCTGCCCCGGCGTGCCAAGCAGACACGCACCGGACCCTTTTCGCTATAGATGCGAGCCACCAGCTCGCGCTCGGGCTGGGCCAGGGTCCGCAACGCGGCGGCGAGTTCGGGGGCGAGTTCGTCGTAACGGTCGACGAGGCCGGACGAGCGCAAGCCGGAGAGGGCCTGCCGCTGCGCTTCCTGCCATGCCTCGGCCGAATCATGCTGGGGGCCGACACCGAGTATCAGGGGTAGTGTCTGTACGCCGAGCAGGCCGGACGCGACGAGCAGGCCGTCGTTGGTCATCGTCGGCATGTCGCTCTCCTGCCACGCGGGGCAATCATGACGATGCCTCGGTCGGCGCCGATTCCGGTCGCGCCTGCTCGGGTGCCGCGCCGAGCACCGGCGGAGCAGCGTCGAAACCCGCCTCGATCTGCAGGCCCTCGCCGGGCCGCGGTGCGGCGGCCGCTGCGGCGCGCATGGTGCGTTCCGTTTCGCCCGCGCCCATGCCGGGAGCCATCGCGCCCGGCATCATCCGGCTCGCCGTGTTGTCGGTGACGACCGGAGCCGGTTCCACCGGAACGACTTCCGGCGCTGCGACCGCTTGCGATACCGTCTGCGCGTGGTAGGCCGTCTTCGCCCGCGGCATCGATAGCCCGCTCAGGTTCGGCATGCCACCGAAGCGAGGGACCATGGGAGCGGCCGTTGCCGCCGTCGTCTGGGCTGCGGCTGTCTCGGCTTCCAGCGCGGCGGCCGTCGCGATCACCGGCGGATGCTGTTGTTGCCACGGCATGGCCAGCGGGGTCGCGGCCGCCTCGTAGCTTTGCATGACGCGAGCGGCGTTGGCCTTGGCCATATCCTGCTCGGAATCAACCTGGGCGGCGGCCGCAACCAGTGGTGCGCCGAGCGCGGCTCCCGCCTGCTCGATTCCGCGCTTCGCCGCTTCCAGGGCGGCGATCTCGGCGACGTGCGGCATCGCCATGCGCGCCACCTCGTGTGCGACGGCCTGCGCGCCTGCCTTGGCAGCGTTCTGGCTCGCCGCCGCCGCGGCGTCGACCAGCCAGTCACGCAGCTTTGTGATGCGCTCGAGCACGGCTTCGCTCTCGCCGGACCGCCACGATTCGCGGATTTTCGCCACGATCTGTTCGTACTCGACCACGGCCGCACCGAAACTCGCGGCCAGCTTCGCCCATGCCTTGCTTGCGTCGGCCATCGGCGCCGCGCCGGGTCCCGTGGTCAGATCCCGCGCCAATTGTTCGGTTGGCCTGGCCTGCCAGACCACACCGGTGAACCCGATTACCGGTGGTTCGACCATACGCGCCGCCCCGTGTCAGCTCGCCCCGAAACCGGCGGCATTGTCGTCCTCCATCCGCACCAGCACATCGGTGTGGGAGCGCAACGCGGCGGCCAGCTTTCGGATCTCGAGCACGCCCGCAGACGCGGCCTCGTCATAAGAGGACGCGACCCCACGCAACGTCTCCGCGGCACGGCCGGACACTTCGTCCAAGCCTGCCGGTTCGACGGCGAGCGCGGGCAGGCTCTGGCGCAGGTCGCTGTCCAGACGCGCCGCGAGGGCATCCAGGTCGGCGGCGGACTTGCGGGCCTGGGTCGGATCGAATTCCATGACGTCCTCCTGTCAGAGGGTGAGCGACTTGTCCGGTGGCTCGGAGTCCAGTGGTTCGGAGATGTGGTCGGCGGCGCCGACCACCGGCACCGAGGCACCCTCGATCTCGCCGACAACCTCATTTCCGTGCTGCCCGGTGACCAGCATGCCGCGCATGCCTTCGGTCGACTGCTCGCCCCCACGGGCCATGCCCGCAGCGCCCGCGGCGCCTGCCATCGGCATCATGCTCGGGGCGGCACTCATGCCACGCGCGGCCGAAGCGGACGTGGTCGACACAGTTTCGGCCGCAGGCACACTCGCTGCCGCAGCGCCGAGCGGTCCGGCCGCGCGCACGCCCGACCACGAGCTCAACTGGCGCGCGGGGGCCCCGCCGCACCGCCGGGACCTGCCCCGATCGGGCCAGCGCCGGCGCCGGCCACCTCGTCACCGGCCTTCAGTGGGTTCCGGTCCTTTTCGCCGTCCGCGATCGACTTCGGCACGTTGAACGCGGTCTGCGCGGCCTGCAGTGCCTGCCCACCGGTGGTCGCCAGCTGCGTCAGCGGCCCCACCAGCTGCATGATCTGCGAAACCGTCTGCATCGGGTCCACGTTCTTCGGCGCGTTGGTGACCGGCACCTTCTGCCCGGTCTGCGTCATCGCCGCGCTGTGCACGGTGAGTTCGCCGCGAGTCTTGGCGACGACAGCCGTTGCTTCGGCAAGTGTTTCGGTGGTCAGCGCGACCACGAACAGCTGGCCGCCCGGCGTCCCGAGGAACGGCGCCGAGGCAGCGAGCGAGGTCATGAATTTCGCGATGATCGCCGCCATCATGGTCGCGCCTTGGAACACCGATCCCGCAGCCGCCGTGACACCCGCGGAGGTCGCCGCGCTCTGGCTCCCGACCGCCGCGCCGTCGGTCGCCGCCTGCCCGGCCTTCTCCGCTGCCGCGGTTGCGCCCATGCCCTGCCACAGCTGCATCACCATTTGCATTGCCGTGGTGCCGAGCGACACCGCGGTCTGCACCACGGAGGAGACTTGGGAAAACACCTGCGCCGGATCGAGCTGCGGCACGGCGGGCAACTGCCCCGTGCCGAAGCTGCTCGCCACATCGGTCAGCGGCTTGGCCAGTAAGGAGAGGTCGATCACCGGAAGCGGAGGAAACTCGGGCAGCGGCGGAAGACCCGAGATCTCCGGCAGCGGCGGCAATCCCATGTCCTTCAGGACATCGTTGACCGGCCGGTCGAGCATGGGACCCGCCGCGCTCTGGCGTAGCAGGTTCAGGACGGACTCGTCGAGCGGTGCGGTCATAACGACTTGGTTACCGTCCCGAAGTCGTTGGCCGAGGCGTCATCGGTCAGGTCGTAGGTAGCGGCGCTCTCGTGCGCCGCCACCGCGGTCATCGCGTGCACATGCGCCAGTTCCGCCACCGACATCATATTGTTGGCCTGCGCAACGGCGAAGGCGGCCAGGAAATCCTGTCCGATCAGCCCGAACACCGGAATGGCCGCGGCGATGGTGGCCGCCTGATTCGCCGCGCCTGCTACCGCGACATCAACAGCCATGGCCGCCGAAGCCTCTCCATACCGGCGGATGGCATCAGAAGCTACAACAATCTCGTTCATCGGGAACCTCCGCTGCCGGTAGACGATTGGTCCGGTCCGCCCAATGTACCTGATCGCCAGATGCGCAGCTCAGCGCCGAATTCCCCAGCACTGGCAAGTCGCCGACGCCCCCTGCGAACCTCCGGCTATCTGTCCTCGGCGGCTTCTTCATTGAAGCCGGTCACCAGTGCGCCACGTTCGGCAAACGCGCGGTGAGCCGCCGCAGCCGCTGTGCTCACCAAGATCTGCTCGAACTCGGCGGGTGACAGTTCGGCAATTCTGTTGGACAGTTGGAGATCCACCAGCGCGCCGTTGCCGTCGACCACGGCCGTGACAGCGCCGTCGGTCGAGGTCTCGCGCACCCGGACCGCGGCCATCCGGTCGGCCAGGTCGCGCAGCCGCTCGAGCTGGCGGTGTACTCGCGCCTCCAGCGCGTCCATTGCCTCGTTCATCCGACTGCCTCGTTCACACCGACCTCAGCCAGCTCTGCGGCTCGACCTCGTACTCGGCCTCGTCCACCAGTTCTTGGCGTGCAACATCTTCCGGCTTGGGCAAACCGGTCAATGCCAGAACATCGCTGGTCAGCCCGGCCTGCACCAATTCAGCCCTGCGGGCTAGCCCGGCACGGTTCGCCGATTGTTTGCACAGCCTGAGAATTTCGCCCGCCAACGCCTCGGGATCCCGCCGCAACTCCGCACGCTCGATCGTGATACCGACCGGCAGTCCCTGTTCGGTGGTCGCAACCGAGATCGAACCACTCTTGGACGCTGCTTTCCACATGGCATCCCTCATCCGCTCGTCTTATCAGAAGTGTACGACCCCTACCAACCAGATATCGCCGGCCGATCCGGCGGCGGAGCACGCCGCGCGGACCGAACCGCGAAAGGCCTGGCTCATCTCGATCACGCGGTAGCTGCACGCTGACCGTGGCTTGCCCGTATCAGGGACATGGGTAACGATTGATGGCGGGCAACCGTGACGGTCCCGGTGGTGCCGAGATAGTCAGGAGTACGACGCGTGACACAGAAAGATAACGATCTCCCCACCGGACCTCCCGCGCCGGAACCGTTGCCGATGCCCAACAATCCGTGGCCCGAGCTCAAGAAGCGGGCGGACCAGGCGAAGGATCCGCTGAAGTTCGAGCAGCAGGCCGCCGTGGACCTGGCGACCGCCACGGCGAACACCATCACCAACATGAGGTTGATGCGTCGGAACGCCGAGACGGTCATCAATTTGACCGACTTCGCGCCTCCACCCCTGGTGTCCGGTGCTGCTCTCGCGAAGAAGTTTTCCGGCCGAGGTGAAGAAATGCGGCGGATCATCGAGGCACACTTGGACATCCTCCAGGACATGATGGACACCATCATCGCCGCGGGCAAGAATTACGACGCCGGTGAGCAGGACAACGAGGCGTTGTTCGACAACATCTCGCCGACCTTCAAAGCGCCAGTTTTTCCCGGCGATTCCAAGACGCCGAGGTTCGACTGGAAGAGCGAGAAGAGCTTCAAGGACGGACATCCGGTCATCGGGGACGTCCCGAAAAGCTTGCGGAGCCGTGCCATCGAATTCTTGCCGTCGAGTATCTGGGCCGAGAGCAAGAAGCAGAGTTGGCACACACTGTACAGCCTGGGCCAGCACATCAAGAACAACTATGTTGCCGAAATATTAGCCGACGCGGCCGGAGAATGGGACTTCATGGGCCGGAAGGTTCAGGAGTACTTTTCCGAATTGCTCAACCGCGTGGACTCGGTCACCGCCGAGCAGTGGACAGGAACCGGCGCGGCGACTGCGGTGGCCGCCATCAAGAATTACGCCGACGGCATCAAGCCATTACAGGAAAGCCTGTTCCAGGTCCGCGACATCATCCGGTATACCGCCCGCTGGCTGGACGCACAGGCCGGAGCCACACCGACGGAGGCGACCAATCCGGCGGAGAAGGACCCGAAGGCCGACGATTGGCTCCCGTATTACCAGAACATGTTCGGTGACATTTACGTCAAGGGCATGGAGCAGTCGGCCACGCACGTGCCGAACCTTGTCTATCCCGCCGCGTCATTCAAGGGCGTTCCCCCACTCCCCGGGACCAAACCCGCCGGTGGCGGGAAGGGCAAGCCCGAGAGCGGTAGCGGCACTCAAACCGGCCCCGGCCCCGGCGTTACCAGGCCCGGTCCCGGTCCCGGTCCCGGTTACAGCCTCGCCAGCAGTCCGGGACCAGGTCCCGGATACGCCCAGACGCAGGAGTCGCAGCGCCAGGAGCGACTGCAGCGTCAAGCGGACGTAGCCGCGCGCAAACAGCAGCAGGAGGCGCTCGCGTTCCAACGGGAGCAGCAGGCGGACGCCAGGCGACAGCAGGCGGAGGCGGCCAAGTACCAACGGCAGCAGCAGGCAGAGGCCAAGCGGCAGCAGGAGCAGCAGGCCGCCGACCAAGCCGCCCAACAGAGTCAGCAAGCGATGCAGCAGGCCATGCAAGCCGGCCAGCAGGCGGTGCAGCAGGCGGCGCAGGCCGCGCAGCAAGCCGCGCAGGAGGCCGCGCAGAAGGAGCTTGCGAGCAAACAACTCGCGGGACTGCCGGGTCTTCCAGGGCTGGACCCCGCGACCGGCCTGCCCAAGGGTGCGGCCGGCCCGGGACCAGGCCCAGGACTGGCGAGTTCCCCGCTGGCCAAGGACCTGGTCCAAGCGTCCAAGCTGTTTCCACGCGCGGACGCCGCGGTCACGGCCGCAGGTACGGCGGCAGGCCGGGCAGGCATGGCGCCCATGGCCGGTACGCCGGGCTCGCCTGGCTCGCCGGGTGCGGCGGGCCGCGGCGCCGGCGGCGAGGCGGGCAACCAGCACAAGCGGCTGGCCGGGCTCCAGTCGTCCGAGCACTTGGAGGAGGCGCTCGGTGACGCGCCGCGCGTGGTCAAACCCGTGGTCGAGAAATGAACCGCACCTGGCGATTCACCGATCTCGAGTTCGACGCCCTGTGGTCTCGGGCCCGGGCCGACTCGTTGCCTCGGCCGTTCGCGACGGTCACCGATATTCCCTATGAGGAGGACTACCAGCGCGAATTGCACCGGATCCGAGAGCAATGGCGGTTCACCGGCGACCCCGCCTTCGACCAGATATGCGCTGACGTGGTCGAACCGGACCTCAGCCTGATTGTGCGAGGCATCGACGGTCAGGATTCGCAAAACCCGAAGGGCAGCATTCGAAAGCTCGCGGTCCGCCGGAAAGATCGCGGCTATCTGTTGACCCAGCTGCCGGGCAGAACCGTCGAGCACAGCGGCGGTTTCACGGTGACCGAATGCGATCCACTGTCGCTGGCCTCCGTCGTGGTGGCCGAACTGCCGGATGTCGGGGCGGGCAAGCGCGGCCGCGTCACCTTGCCCATGCCGAAGGAAGACAGCGAGATGGACCACAGCTACGGCGCGTCGGAGCTGTGGGACTCCTTCGAAGACACCAACCAGCAGGCTGCCGAATGGTTTCAGAGCGCAGTGCCGACTACGCTTGGGGCTATCGGCGTCTGCCAGGGCATCTCGGTGTACGGCCCGCGTGGACGGGTGAGCCGCTGGCTCGAATGGCGGGACCTACCTGACGACGGCAGATATGTGATCGGGGCAGACCTCCCGCCGGTCGCCGAACCAGCGGACGCCAAACGCTTCACCGCCATGATCAACGCAGAGATAGCCACCGTGATCCGTGTCATCAAGGATGAGCGAAGGTAGTCGCGAAACCGGGCCTAGCCATCGGCTCGCGGTCGCCTGACTTGCGCCGGATCGATCTCGGCTCCAGAAGCTTCCCGTCGTCGCGGTGCGCTGTCCGGGCGCGGGTCGCGATCACGATGACCGAACATACGCACAGATGGTGGCCGGGACAGCGGTGCACCACCGCGTGCCTCCGGAGCCGGAGCGGTCAGCGCTGGTGCGACGCCGGTCGGATCACGGAGCGTCCTCCGCCGATGCGGAGTTCCTTCCTGGCTCCGGGTACGTGAACTCTGCCGCAAGGTATGCCGCACCTCGTATCGCCTTTCCCACCCAACCGGCGAGGCCGCCGAAGACAGAGTTCGCGATGTTCAGCAGCTGCTGCCCGGATTCCCCGGGAAGAAGGCCGGCGACGCCCTCGACGATGTCCTTCGCGGTGCCCAATACCAGCTCAGGGGCTTCCCGGAAAACGGTGCTGAGCAGGTAGCGGTCGACGACCGCCATCATGTATTCCTCGGCCTCCCGATTGGCCATCATCGACCAGATGAAGGCACTGAGATACCGCGCCCGCAGATAGTCGTGCTTCTGGGCTTCGAGCGCTCGGCAGCCCGGGAAGTGCAGCGCCGACCACAGGTCGTTCTTCAGGTGCTCGACCCAGAACGCGTACTCCTCGTCCGTGAGCACCTCTTTCATCAGGGCGTAGTCGCTTTTTGTCTCCTTTTCCTTCTTTTCGTTCGGGTCGTGGTCGCTGCCGGCCTCGTTGCTGTCGTCGTCGCTGTCGCCCTCGTTGCTGTCGGCCTCGTCGCTGTCGGCCTGGTTGCTGTCGGCCTGGTTGATGTCGTCGTCGTCCAGCAGCGGCCTGCCCGAGAAATACTGCATATCGCCGAACAGAATCGACACCAGTTGCGGAAGCTCATCGAGCGAGCTGGCGCGCAGGAAATTCGCCAACCGGGTGAGCCGATTCTTGAGATCCGGCGTACTCGGCAGCTGCGCCTCGCCCTTCGGCACGGTCCGGAACTTCCAGATGGTGATCTTCTCACCGGTACGGGTCGTCTTCTGCTGCTTGAAAAGCAGCGAATCCAAGTCGACCTTGCCCTGATGCACCAGCTGATCGACCGACAATCCGGTCGCGACAAGCAAAGCGAGTGTCGCATAGATAGGAGCGCGCTTGATAATCCGGCCAAGCTCCAGGAGGTCCTTGTCGGTGAGTTCCACAGAGCGCAGCTTCTCGGTATCCGCGGAGAACAGCGCATCGAACCATTCCCCTCGATTGCTGACCCAGTCAGGACCGAACGGCTGCCCGGGCTTCGGACGGGGCAAGTGCCGGATGTACCAATAGGCCTCGGGGTCGATGGCGAGCAACTCCTCGATGGCGGCGTCTACCCGCGCCCAGTATTCGGGCCCGCCCGGCGCGGGGTGGTCGGCCCGCGGGTTCGGGGGTGTGTTGTCTACGGGCGGCTCGGTCCATACGGGCGCGTGGACGGGTTGAGCATCCGACTGAGGATCGGGCCGGTCCTGCAGACGACTTTTGTCTTGCCGTGGTGTCCGGCCGACCTTGTTGCTGTGTAGTTCGGGAGGCAGCGCACATCCGTCCCGCTCCCATCCGTGGTGGAAGCCCAAGATGCCTCTCGACGCTCGGGGTACCCATCCGTGGAAATGGAATTCATCGATCCGGCCGGGCGGCCGATCGAGATCGACTCGAAGTTCGCCTAGATGGCCAGATCCGGGGTGCGGTCTCCCGTTCGATCGTGCGGTGGCTCGCGGTCGCCCGAGTTGCGCCGTATCGATCTCGGCGACGGCATCGTCCGGTGTTTCGGTCGGGTTCGGTTCGAGTGGGTCGATGGCTTCGGGAGGACGAGCTCCCTGTTTCCGGCCTGCCGTGCGCGCTTCCGGCCGCTCCCCGTCGTGCGCGGGACGTGCCGTCCCAGTCATGCCGTCGGTCGGACCCGACGCGGCGGCTCGGGGAGCGCGGGCGCGGCCCGGAAGCCGGAAATCGAAGTGATCGATGACTTTCCACACGTGACGCACCGTGGCCACGCTCACCGTGGGAACTCTCTCTCCGCGTTCGCGTCGGATCACCTGGTAGGCCACGGCCCGGCTCACACCCGCGATATCGGCCAATTCCAGCATGGTAACCGGTGCACGAGCCGGAAGATATCGCGCGCGAAGTTCGTCGGGCAACTGCCAGATCAGTCGTCCGACAGCCCGGCGCTCGGCCTCGGTGACCTTTCTCGCCGTGGCACCGCCCCATTCGTACGCGACCTGGGCCCGAGACATGCCCTGGAGGAATCGCAATTGCAGACACTGCTTTTCGTTACCGTCGGGCAGTTCATCGATAGCGGTCCGCAATACCCCGGCGCGGTGGGCCGCTACGATCACCGATGGCGCGTCCGGCCCGATATCGGCTGGATCCGGGGCGACGACCTTCTCCGCCAGCCGGTGTACCGCGGCGCGCTCCCGGTCGGCGATCATGTCCTCGTCCACGTTCAGCACCGCCGCCGCCTCTGCGGGCGACATCGCCACCCCGCATCTGGTCAACAGCAAGATACGCACATCCCGACCCACCAGATCTACAGCACGTTCCAGGGCCGCCCGGTCCGCCGCGACCAACACGGCCACCGCCTCCGGTGCGCCCACGTCACCCGCCAGCGCCGTCAGCCGCCGCCGGAACGATTCGAACCCCACCCGCTCACCCGCCGCGGCACGCCGATTCGGGATCAGGTAGCCCAGTCGATCGGACTCGTCGAGCACCCGCAGCACGGTGCCCGCCGCAACCGCGTGATGGAAAATACCGCGCAGGATCTCCGAAACCCGGAATCGATGCACCCCTGCCGCTTCCGCAACCACGCTCTGCGAAAAGCGAGCCTCCGAAACACCACCCGACGGTTCGGCTTCCGATTCCGCGCCGGACCGGGGCACCGCGGCACGGGGCGAACGAGATGTCGTCGCCGTGTCCCCCTGCTCGAACCGAGCCGCCGATGCCCGTCGGCGATCGATCATCACCTCCCCGAAAGCCCTGCCCAACAACGTCCCCACGTCGCCGGATCCACCTGAGGCCGCCATTCGACGCGCGGCCAGGGCGAGCACGTCCTCGACCACCGCCGCCGCCACTCTCGGATCGGAGACCGTACGGGCCACCCGCGCACGCACCTGCGCACCGAACCCCTCGCGCAACCGAGCCACCACTGCGGGATCGGGATCCGGCAGCCGTCCGATCGGGTCGCGATCACGGTGACCGAACATCTTCTCCAGCGGCAACGGATCGAACCCGGCGCTACCTTCGACCTCCACCAACTCACCGCCGTAAGCCACCGCCGCCCACACACCGGTCACCTCCGGACGCTGCCGCCCCCACACATGGGTCGACTCCTCATCACCATCCACCACCACAACCCGGCCATCACCCCGGTGGATCAGCACTACGGCGTGACCCATACCCCGGCCCTCGTACTCCTCGAACACCACCGCCGTCGCACCCACACCCCGCGCGATCAACTCCCGAGCCACCGCATCCCGATCAGCAAAACCCACCGGACGCCGCCCCCGCAACGCATCCACAACCCCCTGCCCCGACACCCCTTCCGGCCCAGGCTCACCCAACCGCGACCAATCCACCAAATCCGCACCCTGAACTTCGGTCAACTGATGCAACGCCCGCGGCACACAATCGTTGCCATACCCGGCACGCACGGGCGGTGGCACGGAAAGCATGTTGGCGGTCGTGGGCAAGTCCGCCGGAGTGACCAGCGGTCCCCGTGTCGATGGGTCGGTCGGCGTGCTTGGTGATTCCCTGCCGTCAGGGGACGCCGCTCGAGATTGCTGATTCGTCTCCGGAGCGGCATTCTCCCCGGTGGCCTCGGGGACAGCCAATCCGAACGCGGTGGGATGATCCGGCATCGACCCCTTCGGGGAGTTCGCCCGCGGCGCAGCAATTTCGGAATCCTGACCATTCGCGGGTTTCGGCTGGCGCGGCTCCTCAGCGTGTATGGGTCCGGTCAGTTCGATCCGCTCGGCTGCCCCGTGCGCTGCTGTCCTCGAATCTTGACTGGGCCCGGCGTGATTTCGGAATGCTTGCTCGCCGACGGCGATCAGCCGTTGTCGGGTGTCCTCGTCGCACAAGGCGCCGTGGACGCCGTTCCAGTAGGCGGCGGCCGGGCTGAGACCGAGGCGTGCGGCCAGAGCGTATTCCTTGGTGGGATCAGTGCCCATCAGTGCAGGGTCATCGGTGCTGATCGTGCAGCGCACGCCGGCATCCAGGAACCACGGCAGTGGATGGTCGTCGAGGTTTTTGACCGCGCCGGTCAGCAGGTTGGAGGTGAGAGCAAGATCGAGCACGATTTCTTTCTCGACGAGCGCCTCCACTATCGCCTCGTCCATCGGTGTCAAGCGGCGGCCTGGTACCTTCAAACTCACGCCATGCCGAATCCGGGCCGGTTTCCACCGAAGGAGCGCCGCGGCGATCGCCGTGGAATCTCCGACCTCGCCCAGATGGGGCACTATTCCCAATCCGTATTCTTCTCTGGCGATTGTGAATGCTCGATCGTATCGCGTGAGAGTCTCGCGGCTCAGAATTTCGTTTCCACCAATACTCAAACCGACTACGTAGCGGTGGCGGTATCCGCCGGCCCACCGCACACATTCCTCGGCCTGTTCCGCTGTCACTCCCCATACCAGGCTGGGAGTCATTCGAATGATCACACCATGCTGCGCCTCCGCCGATACGATCCCGGCATAAATGCCCTCGAACATCTCGTCGTAATGGACACCATCCAAGGCACGCCCGATCGGGGAGAAATCGATCTCGGCATACACCACGCCGTGCGCCTTCACCGCGGCGGCATATTCGACGACAATCTGCTGGAAATCCTCGGCCGTCCGCAGCACACCGGTCACCAAGCGCCACATTTGGAGGAAGCTGGGAAAATCGGTGAACCGATGCATTGCGGCCCACGCCTCGACGCTGTCGATCCGCACACCATTGTGGCTCAGCTCGATGCCGTTGCGGCGAGCGATTTCCCATGAGACCTCCGGCGCGACCGTGCCTTCGATATGCTCATGCGGCATGATCTTCGGCGCCTCCTTCAGTGGGACCACTGCCGGATCACCAAGATCGGCCACACGATCCCGCTCATCCGCCACCACCGGCGCATCAGACCCGCTATCACCCACCGCTGGAACCGGTGGCGGCACAGTCCCATCCATGACTGCCTGTGGCGAATCACCACGATTATCCGGTTCGCGGGGCGGCTGTGCCTGCGATGTCGCTGCGGTCGTTGCGTCCTCGCCGTGGGTGCTGAGCTTGTGGCGGGCGCGGCGACGATGGTCCTCCACGGTGTGCGGCGAGATTCCCAGCCGCTGCCCGATGGCCTGGTTCGACAGGCCTTGCGCCGTCAAATCGAGCACTTGGGCCTCGCGGCGGGAGAGCGTGCCTTGCGCAGTTGGCCTCCGCGCAGGCGCGGTCGGCTCGGTCGGTGCCGATTCGACGCGCTGGGTAGCGTGGTCCGGCGCGACATCGGGCCGAGTCTCGTTCTTCCCGTACGCGGTCACCGGACCACGCACGACCGACTGTGGTTCTGCTGTGCTTCGAATACTCGAGCCGGTGGCGCCGATGATGCCCCAGCGCCGCGCCGAATCCACTATCTCGGTCCGGTCACCGGTGCGGAACTCGCGTGCAATGGCGGCCTTGCGTGCTTTCACCTGACCTTCGGAGATTTCGAGAGCCTCCGCGATCTCCCGGTACGTCATGTCCTCAGCGAGCAGGCGAAGAACGTCGAGCTGGGCATTGGTCAACCTATGCGGCAGCGGTAGGCCTGCACCCGGATTTTCGCGAGCTGGCCGGAGTGGGAACCCTTCCTGCAACCGGCACAGCACGTCGACCAGCAACTCGGTCGCGCCATCGATGCGGCCGAATGCGGCGGCCGTCCGCTCTGCGTCCTCGAGGCGCTGTCCGCTCCGAAATCCCTCGCCGGCGAGATCCGCCGTATCCGGCGAATGGGGTGTCGCCGGCACCGGCGCGATGCTTGCACCGTGCTTGGCGGCGATACGCTTTGCCATCCGTCGGACGGCACCACGTACCAAGAGCTCTATCGTGTCCTCGTCGAGCCCGAGTGCCTCCGCCATCTCCGCGGGTTGCCGCCGTTGCACAAGCATGCCGATCACGATGCGCCGCTGTTGGGACCCGAGTCGGTTGACTTCGTCGACCAGCTCGTGCAGAGGTGCTTCGACCAAGGCTCGGGTCAGCACGTCGAACCTGCTGCGCTCAGCTTCCTCGATAGCTGCCAACAAGCGCCTGGCGGCATCGTTGGCCAGCTTCGTGACCTCCTTTGCGTCCCAGCGCAGCGCCTGTGCCACCGCGGCAACGGTTTGCCCGGATTGCAGCTCCCGCAGAAGATCGCGCTGGGCGCTGGTGAGTGTGCGGAGGGCATCCGATATCTGCTGTGGAGTCGCCTCGTCCAGCTGCTGGTGCGGACTGCGCGGCTCGACGCCCGCGGCCAGGGTGGTGCACAGTGCGTTACGGAACTCGGCGAGATCGACGTGCGGGGTTACCGCCCGCAGTTGCGTGTCCGCAACATCGGACGGCTGGAGCGTCTCGCCGATCTCTGGTTCAGTCGGCGCGGGTGCCCGGGACTCGGACCCTACGACCGGTCGCGGCCTGGCACGTCTCGCGATGTCGTCGGGGCTCGGATCGGTACCCGGTGTGTCGGGTACTGCTGGTTCGTCCGGCTCTTCCGGAGTATTCGTGCTGGGTGGGCCTTGGATTTTGTGCTGGCGGTGTTCTCGGGTGGGCCCGTCGGTGTCCGGTTGGGGGCTGGGGCGCAGGCGGCCTTTGGCGTCCTTGGTGAAGTTGAGGACAAAGACGTCTGAGATTTCGGGGAAGGACTGTTTCCATTGTTCGCGGGTGCGAACGCGGGGTGTGTATCGCTTGGAGCGTTGTTCGTCGGGTGTGGTGGTGCGTGGTTGGGGGATGTTGGTGTCGAAGATGAGGGTGGTGCCGTCGACGGTGGTGACGGTCAAGCCGTGGGCGACTTCGCCGTCGTCGATGACGATGACGGCGGTGTCGATGTCGTTGTCGGGATCTTCGACGGCGGCGAAGATGTGGGCGAGGGGATCGGCGTTGGGGGTGCTGGAGGCTGGTATGGGGATTTTGGCGAAGTCGGCGTGGAGGCTGTCTACGAGTTCTGCCCAGGTATCGGCCTTTTCGTCGGGGATGGTCGCGTGGTCGTAACCGATGGCCCAGGTGGCGCGGACGGTTTGGACCAGGCATTTACGGACGTGCTCGGGAACGTCCGATTCAGCACCGGCTGGCTTGGTGGCACCGACACCAGTAGCCTCCCGGTCCGCGTGTGCCATCATGCGACCGGCTTTGGCGTATTCCCGTACTACTCGGCCCGCGATGGTGACGAACCATGCACCTACAGCGCGGCCCTCTGCCAGCCTGCGGATACGACGACCCGAGCGCGCGCGGTCGAAGGCGACGTCGGTGATCCGCTCGGCCAGTTCTCGATCTCCGACCGCCGACAGCACACTCGAAAAGACCCGATGCCGGTACCGCTGACGTAGCGCCTCGAATGCTTCCGCGTCACCCTCCTGGGCCGCGCGCACCCACTCCAATACGTCCGTATCCGCGTGCCGCTCAACCAGATCCGGGTCGAGTTCCGCAGCCAACGTGTGCGCGGTTTGGTACAGCAGGGTGTGCACCGCCGGCTGGGTGCGCTCCCGCATCTTCGCAATCTCGGGCACAGTGTGGCCCTCGACGAAGAACAGCTCGAAATGCTCCCGCTGAGTGTCGGTGAGCCCAGGCAGGTACGGCTCCAACACTTTCGGGTGGAGTGTCTGCAGTTTCTCGATCAACGCCACCGCCGCGCGGTCGGTCAACAACACCCCACCGGACAGCAGCACCGCCAGATCCAGGGCGATCCGATGCTGCTGGACCCGAATCGCGCCCTGGCTGCGGCCCAGCATGTCGGCCACCTCGGACACCGTCAGATTCCGTCGGAACAACAAAGTGGCGGTTTCCTGGTCCGCAGCACGCAGATTCGGGATACACCGTGCCACATCATCCGGATGCGCCGCCCGCACCGCCTGCAGTTCCTCGCCGCGCCGGTGATAGTCGGCGGGCCCACCGTCATGCACGGTCGGAATAAGCAGCGGCGCAACGCCGTCCACGACCACACCGTCACCGGCCACAACCCCTGAACGCCCCATCCGCCAGCCCAACCGGTCGGCCACCGCCCGTATTCGCCGCGCTGTGTCTGCCCCAGCGCCGCCACGGTCGGCCAACACCCGCTTGACCGTCGCCTCACTTACGCCCGCTTCGCGGGCCACGTCTTCCAACGTCACATGCCGCAACGCGCCAGGGCGCGCGTAGTGCTCCCACAGCTCGGACGGCAGCTCCTCGGCCAAGACCTGTGCGATGCTGTGCAACCGCCGCCCTACCGTGGTGGTGCCGCGGCCTTTCGTCTCCGCGATCGCGGCGAGAGTGTTGCCCTCCACGAAGAACAGGTCGAAGTACTCCCGCTGAGCTGCGGTGAGTTTCGACAGATGTGGCTGCACCAGCTCGCGACGGCGATCCCACGCCGCCTCGACCATCAGCAACGTCGCGGTGTCGTCCTTGCCCCGCAACTTCACCAACTTCGCGGCCAGACGTCCCCTATTCTCCGCCACATCGCCCTCGGCCCGATTTGCCTCCGCTGCGACGACGGCGACCGACAACCGCCGCACGAACAACAACGTCGCCAGTTCCCGATCGGCCGCGTCGAGCCCGCCGATACACCGAATCAACTGCCGGCGACGCATCCGCCGCACGGACACCACATTCCAATCGCCCCGAGGACGTTCACGCGCCGTCTCATCCGCGTGTTCCGGCTCCGTCGCCACAGCCAGCTCGTCACCCGCGCGATCCCGCTCATCAGCCGCGTGCTCATCCGCGACATCCCGCTCGCCGGCCACACGATCCCGCTCATCCGCGACATCCCGCTCGTCGACCGCACGATCCCGCTCATCCGCGACATCCCGCTCGTCGACCGCACGATCCCGCTCATCCGCGACATCCCGCTCGTCGACCGCACGATCCCGCTCATCCGCGACATCCCGCTCGTCGACCGCACGATCCCGCTCATCCGCGACATCCCGCTCGTCGACCGCACGATCCCGCTCGACCGGCACAATCGACGCATCGGGCCCGCTATCAGCCACTGCCGGAACTGATTGCGGCACGGTCCTGTCCACCACTACGCCGCTATCGGGCAACACCCCCGAACGCCCGGGACGCCGCCGCAACCCGTCCGCCTGGCGTACCCGCCCGGCCTTGTCCACCCGGGGACCGCCGCTGAGCCGTTCGGCCAAGTGGGGAACGAGCGTGCGTAGACGCAGACCGACAGCCTCTCGGGTGACGTTCTGGGTCTCGGCGATTTCGGACACCGAATGGCCGAGAAACCACCGGACAAAAGTATCCCGCCGCAAAGGCGACAACTGCTCGACAAGCAGGCACAACTCGTCCAAACGCTCGTCACGCGCCGCTCGAAGAACCGCTACCGCAGGCGCGAGCGTCCCCTCGGACTTGGCGAGGACCACACCACCACCAGCGAGCAACTCGGCCAACGCTTCCCCACTCGCCGCAAACCCATCCGGATCGTCATCGGCCTGGTCCCCACCGAGGTCCGCATCCAACTTCACGGCCAACTCGCGCAGCACAACCGGCACCAACTTCCGGACCGCATCCGCGTCGACACCCATCACCGCGGCCGCCGCCTCGATCGACACACCGGAGCCATCCCCAGGCCCCCGCCGATCCCCCCCGAACAACAACCTCAGCACCCGACGCCGACGATCGGGCAAGGCAGCCACGGCATTCCGGAAATCCCGATCACTCGCCCGAACCAACACATCCCGCACCGCCCCCTGCGCCGCGCCCTCGACCGCGCGGCGGAACCGCACATGCCGCACAAACTTCGCCTGATCCGACAACACATCATCGGTGAGCGAGATGACCCACCGGGCTACATCCTCGACCTCACCGAGCTCACCGATACGGGCTTCCGCGCGACGGAACACCTCCGCAACCAACTCGGCGGCGACCTTCGGATTCCCCACCACAGCCATCCGCTCCGCCACCCGCGCCTCGAAACCGTCGCGCAACTGATCGAGGGAGACGGACGAATCCGCTTTCCACCCGGACATCCCGGCCACCCCGGCTGTCGGGCGGGCGGCTGCCAATTCGCCGGATGTAGTGGTCGCCGAACCATTTTCGCTAGGTTCCTGTGGGGCGACGCCTCCCCCCGGCCTGGATATCAGCCCGCTGGCAGTTGGCTCACCAGGTGGTCGCGGTTGCGGTTCGCTGGGGTCCGGATGCCGACCGGGGTCGCCCATGAGCGTCCGCCGGTAGTAGGTGTATAGGAGCGCAATTTCGAATGCTTTTTGCCGGTTGTCCGCCCCATTGTCATGCCCGCCCACAGGGCTTTCGTAGAACCAGACCTCATGACCCAGTTCTTCGAGCCGTGCCGCCATTTTCCGTGCGTGGCCGGGATTTGTGCGGTGGTCGCCTGTGGAAGTCAGCAACAGGATCGGTGGATACTCCCGGTCGGAGTCGATCTCGTGATAGGGGGAGATGATGTAGGGGGCCTCGTCGGGGTTGTCGGGATCGCCGTACTCGCTGGTCCAGGATGCGCCTGACCCCAGCAGGTGGTAACGAAGCATGTCCTGGAGCGGTTTGATCGCCGCGAGGGAGCCGTAGTACTCCGGGTAGCGGGTGAGCATCGTGCCCATCAACAGGCCGCCGTTGCTCGCACCGTTCCCGCCCAGCTGTGCGTGTGTCGTGATACCACGTGCGACAAGATCCTGGGCTATCGCGGCGAAATCCTGGGATACCTTGTACCGGTTGCCCTTGACGACATCGGTGTGCCACTTCGGTCCCTTCTCAGCGCCACCCCGAGTGATGGCCCGCACATAGATTCCGCCGAGTTCGAGCCAGGCAATGCCGATTTCACCGCTGTAGACGGGAGTCAGCGATATTCCGAATCCCCCGTAACCGTACTGAATGGTTGGGCCGGTGACACCACGCTTGCGAGTGACAAAATAGAGAACTTCGGTGCCGTCCTCAGAGGTGGCGAAGAATAGCTCACTAGTAATATCGGTGGTGTCGAAGTGTGCGGGCTGTTGTTCGACCAACGTCACCTCGCCGTCGACCGTCCCGGCCAGAATACTGGGGGGCGTCGTGAATCCGCTGGTAGAGAGCAGGAAATCGTCATCGGCCGCCAGTGGGTCCAAGCCGGTCACCTCGGTAGTCGCCATCTTCGGAATGTTTCCGAGGGATCGGTGAGTCCAGCCGTCGGCGGTGGGGGTGAGAACTTCGATCTTGGTCTGGACATCGGACAGCAAGGTCAGCAGAAGGTGGTTTTCGGTCCATCCGTAGTCGTGCAGGACAGTATGGTCGTCGGGGGTGAAAAGCACCTCGAAATCACGGTCACCGGCTAGGAATGCATCGAAATCCGCAGCTAGTAGGGAGCCGGACGGATATTCTTGCCCGCCAACGGCCCACGGGCTCTTCAGCTCGACCAGCACGTGATTCTTGTGCCAGGTGACCTCGGCATCGGACGGGACATCGAGCAGCTGCTTCGAACCGTCCGAGTGCACTACGTAGATTTCATGGTTGTAGAAATCCGTATGCCGTCTCACCTGATGCGGTTTCGTACCGGCCGGGAGGGACCTGGAGGATCTGGCGCTGAGTGCCCGCGGGTTGTCCCCGACCCGCACGCTCACATCGCCGACATCCCCTTCGAGCAGGGTTTCCGCCTCATCCAGCGGCGTCCCTCGCCGCCAGCGTTTGATAATGCGTGGATAGCCTGACCGGGTGACCGAATCCGGTCCGAACTCAGTCGCTACATGGAGGGTGTTCTCATCGATCCATTCGAACTGGTTCCACATGGCCTCCGGAAGTTCGAATCCGCCTTCCTCGGGGGCGATGAATCGCTTTTCCTGGATGTCGAATTCACGAACTATGTGACGGTCTCCACCGCCGTCGGACAGGCTGATCAACACTCGGCGCTGCCCGTCGTGCAACACCTTGGCCAGGGTCCACACCCATTTCTTGTCCTCGGCCTCGGCCAGCGCGTCCAGATCTAGGAGTATCTCCCATGCCGGGGCGCCGTTGCGGTAATCTTCGACCTTGGTGCGCCGCCATATCCCTTGCGGATGCTCGGCATCGCGGCGGAAATCGTAGAACCAATCACCATAGCGATCCGGATGAGCGACGCTGTCCTGATTCTCGAGCATTTCGAAGATCCGCTGCTGCAATGCGGCGAATTCCGGATCGGATGCGAATTCCGCGACTGTGCGCTCGTTGTGCGCGCGCACCCAAGCCATCTGACGCTCGCCATGGATCTCCTCGAGCCACAGATACGGATCGTCGTGCCCCTCGGTATCCGCGACAGGCGGCTCCGGCTGCTCGCCCCCTTCGGCGGCCGATTCCGGTTCGCGCCCGAACATCCTGCCAACCGGCAACGGCGCGAGCCCCTCCTCGCCAAGGCCGGCCACGATCCTGCGGTACTCGGCCACCACCGCCCACACACCAGTCGGAACCGGGCGAGGGCCACACCAGTCCTGGAACTCCCGCTCCCGGTCGCCCTCACGAACCACAACCCGACCATCGCCCTTGTGCACCAACAACACCGCATGCCCCATGCCGGTGTCGTCATACACCTCGAACAACACCGCCGCGGCATTCACACCACGCCCAACCAACTCCTGAACAACCGCATCACGATCGGCGAAACCCGCGGGACGATGCCCCCCCAACGCCTGCGCAATCCGCCCACCGGACACACCATCCAGCCCCACCTCACCCAACACCGACCAATCCACCAAGCCGACGCCGGCCACCAACTCCAACGCCCCGAACGCCACCGGCACACAATCATTGCCATGCCTAGGACGGCCATGCGGCGCCGACACAACCTGCTCTGCCACACCACCGGCCTTGTCGCTGGGTGGTCCGGTGATGGGGCGAGGGTGGAACAGAGTGGGTTCGTGATGGTCCGGTCTTCCGAGGCTCTCCTGGTCGGCAGGAGGGCCCTGAATCTTGTGCGGGTGTCGAATGTGCCGATATTTGGGTAGTGGCCGGTGGACAGGGGTGGGGGTGCCGTTGTTGTTGGAGTAGTAGGCGGCGAAGACTTTTTTGACGTTGTGGTATTTGGGTTCCCATTTGTTTTCGGCGTTTTCGTCGCCGTCGTAGTTTCGTACGTGAGGGATGTCGTTGTCGGGCCCGTCGTCGTTGTCGGGGTCGTCGATGAGGGTGTCGAAGACCAGGACCTCGCCTTCGATATTGACGAAGGTGTAAGGGTGTGCGTTCTTGCCATCGTCGACGACCACAACGGCCATGTCGATGCCGTTTCCCTCGGCGCGGACGGCTTTGGCAGTGGCGGTGAAGCGCGGGTCGCCGTCGTACTCGATCGGTCGGAGTTGGGTTCCGAGGGCGGCTTCGACGGGTTTCCAGTTCTTGCGGGAATCCCATTGCGGGTCGGTGTCGTCGGGTTCGGGTGAGCTGTCGTGGCTGAATGCCAGGGCTCGATACACGCGAGCGAGTTGGATAGCACAGTTTTTGATGACGGCGGGCTCGAGGGTGGGCGTATCCGGATCCGTATGCGCGGTTGAACCGTCACCGGCCGGTCCCGGATCGTTTTTTCGACCGCGCGTGAAATACGAGAGTGCGGTCGAGGCCAGCGCTGCGGCGGCGAAGATGCTCGCGTTTGTCCATCCTGCCGCGGGACCACCGACCGTCGACACCACGTAACCGCCGAGTGCGCCGCCGAGTATTCCGCCTGCACTGTGCACGATGGCGCCTGCTGACAGTGCTCCACCGATGGCCTCTTGGGGAACTACCTCTGCTTGGTACTCGAAGTACTTCTTGTTGTTGAGCATGACGGCCGAACCAACGGCAGCCGAGGTCGGCCAAATGATCCACGGGTTTGTTGTGGTCGCGTACTCGGCCATGAGCGCCGCCCACGTTGCCATCGTGACCGGATGCATCCATTTCAGGTTGATCCGGTCGACCAGCCGCTTCGGCGATAGCGCCGCCAGCAGGACTCCTGTGCTACTCGCTGACATGAGTAGTCCCGCCGTGGTCGCCGAATAGTCCTCGGTGTTGACGATGTTCGCGAAATGTACACCGCTGGCCATGGCCCCTACGCCCCACGGGAACAGCAGTCCGACATTACCGCGCAGGTAGGGGTCCTGCCACATCGCGCGGGCACCATCGAGCAGGCGGGCCCGCGCGGATGGCTCCGGTGTTACCGGGGGGAGTTTGCCCAGCATCCGCAGATTCACCGCAAAGGACGCTGCGTTGGCAAAGAACGGGAGCGCCGACGAGACGCGTCCCAACATCGGGACAACGAACCTGCCGACTGTTCCGGACGCCTGACGCTCCAGCAGCGACAGTGTTATCGCGGCCTTCTTCTGCTCCTCCGTCGTGGCCAGCTCTCGACCGTAGACGGTCGTGGCGGTCCCGCCGATGGTGTCGGTGACCGCCACGACGACCGCGGATCCGATGACGGCTTCCAGAGCGCCCGGCAAACCGGCGAGGATCCATCCTCCGGCGATACCTGATGCCGCCAGCCCGGCCGCGGATGCGATTCGTATCGTGCGGCGGTTCTCGTATCGATCCGCGATATGTCCGGCTGGGAATTGCGCGAGCAGCGCGGCCAGTTGGGTAGCGGATGTCGTTATGCCGGTCAACTGGGAGCTGCCCATCTGATCGACCAGCAGCGGGACGTAACTGGCCAAGCCGACGCCGCCGATGGTGGAGATGGTCGAGCCGGTGTACAGCCGGGCAAGCTCCTTGTTCTTGGGCTTGGTCTTGTTGCGAATCCATTGCAAAAATCCGGATTTCGATGACGGGGCAGACCGGTCGGCGGCCAGGCTCGGATCGGTCCCTGGTGTGTCGGGTACTGCTGGTTCGTCCGGGTCTTCAGGGGTGTTCGTGCTGGGTGGGCCTTGGATTTTGTGCTGGCGGTGTTCTTGGGTGGGCCCCTCGGTGTCTGGTTGAGGGCTGCGGCGCATCGCCCCACGTCCACCGAAAGCGCCGCTTTCCCGGCCATCCGCGCCGGTGCCGTGCGTAATCGCGCCATCGACGACCACTTGCGGCACACGGCGACCGAATCCACCGAACGGGTTGGCCACAGCGGCACCGAGACCGTCCGCATTCGCTCGAGCCGGGCGGAACGCATGCGCGTTGCGGCTCATGTCCTGCGCGAAAGGGCGGTGCTCGCTGCCGCGGTTGGCCGGGGCGTCGCCCGACTCCACCTCCGCATCGGACGGCTGTGCATCCGTCCACAGGCCATGTCCGCGGGCAGAACCCGGTTCGATATCCGCCGCCGACCCATCACCCACTGCGGCGGTATCGGGTTCGCTTCGGGGACGGTCTATCAGGACAACGGTGACATTGCGGTGTTCACCCGCTTCGATGGTGTGCCGGACGACCGCCCTCGACGCGCCGAGCAGGCTGCCCGAGGATTCCTCCAGCTTCTGCCGGACGATGTCGGCAATCTTTTGTTCGACAGTGTCCGCGCTCGACTCGTCCTCGGAATGGATCTTCACAGCGCCGCCCGAGAACAGCGCCACAATTCCTCCGCCGGTCAGGTTGTTGTGGACCTCGGGCTCCGGCTCCCACCCTTCGAGGCCGTTACCCAGATAGCGGGTGAAAGTCGATGGAGTTTTGACCCCCGAGCGCTTCAGGTCCGCCACCGTCGTGCCGCGTTGCTTCGCCAATTTCGCGAGATACCAGTCATCCTCGGCCAGCGGGATAGCAGGTCCGCCGTCACGGGGGATCCAGTACGCGACAGAATCGCCGACCACTACCGTGAGAATCTGGGTCGGAGTTACCAGCGCCAGCACCATCGTGCATGCGGGAGGAATATTGGCGTCGGGATATTTCTCCGACACCAGGGCGCGCACGGCACGGTTAGCGGCAGCGGCCGCCATCTTCGCGGTATTCGTAGCATCCGGCGTACCGCCGGCCCGGACACGAGCCTCCTCCTGACGCAGAACAGCAGCAGCGGCATCAGCAGCTACCTCCGCGGCTTCTGCACTGTGTCTCGTCGCGGACACGCCGTCGTCGACCACTCCCAAGGTCCACTGCTCGCCGCCGATATCCGCCGAAGTGATCGCGAAGAAGTCTTGGTTCACGCTGTGAGACCGATCGGGCTGCCCACCTCGGTCGGTCACGCCGGCAGCCGAGATCAAATCGACTTCGTAATGATCCCGCCATCTGGGGGAACCCACCGGCAGCCACGGATGCTCTGGGTCCACACCGCGATCGAACAGGCCCTGAAGCGCCCTATCGATGAATGCGGCCTCGTCGGTATCGTCCGGTTCCGACGGCAACGCGTCGAATATGGGCCACGATCGCAGCTGGTTGTGGCTAGGACGTCTCGTCGGGTCCGCGCTGCCAGGATCCGCCACCGGGTCGGCACCGATGGCCACACCTTCCATCACCTGATACGTCCAGGCTGGAACGGACCACAAGAAGGGGTCGGGGTTTTGCTCTCGAATCTTTTGCTCTCGATGCCGACGTAGCCACGGAATGATACGGACAGCATCTTCGAGTTCGTTCACGTAGATGACGATGCTGTCGTTCATCCACTCGACCGGCCCGGAAATTTTTGCGCTTTCGACACCGGGAAAGCGGTCCGGTTGGTCGACGATCTGGTGCACGATATCGCGCATCAACGCAGGTGCCTCGTCCGGGTGGGCATGAATGTAGACGCGGAAGTTGTGCCCCTTCGCACCGGCGCGGTAGTAACGGACGAAATTGATGGCGCCGGAGATGCCGATCCACTGGTCGACATTCTCGAGGGTGAAGTCCGAGGGCCCACTCAGAGGGGTGTCCGCGATGGCAACCTTTGGCCCACGCCGATTTGCGAGAATATCGGCAAGTGCGCGGATGTGGGACTCGGGGTTGGTAACCCAGCGCGGCTCGGTCTCGTTCGGTGCAATCAGGAGGTTGCGAACATCACGATAGGATCCGAGGGATGCAGGATCGGTCCGGAATACCCGGAATACATGCTTCAGAAGTTCGTGCAGACTATCCCGAGACCGGTCCGGAGGATTGACTCCATTCCTTTGACAGGAGAGGGTTCGCAATGCTTCGATCACATCGAATGGCGTGCCGGGACCCAAATTCTGCCGGAGTTGCGCGGGGTTCCGCGGCTCGTCGAATATCTCCGGGAAATGCGCAACGGCATCCTCGATGATCCTGGTGTACTGCTCTGGCTCGGCCGGCGCGGCGGGCACTACCGCACGGGAACCGGGCCCGCTGCCGGGCTGGGCCGGCCGCAACGCGTCTGCGAGGGCGCGGACCCGGTCGTCGGCGGTCCGGTAACGTTCGACAGCTTCGACTGCCCGTCGCTCTACTTCCTGGATGCTGTCGGGGACCTGCGTGATCAGCCGAGTTGCGTGGTCGGCGCTGACCAATGCTGCCAACCACTCCGCGACGGCGTGGAAATGGTGCACCAGCAACCGAAGTCGATCCGGCGTGACGATGGTACCTGGGTGGTCGAGCACGGCGCGCAACTCGTCGAGCCAGCCGACCATGTCGCGCAGCCTCTGGTAGCGCGCCTCGTCCTCGGCCGATGACACCTCGAGCCGAGCCACTGCCGCGGCATCACCATCGGCCACTGCGGCATCGAGTTCCGCCCGTGCGGTATCACGTTCCGCTTCAGCGGCGTCACGTTCCGCAGCGACACCTTCGCGCACCGACGCCAACCGTTCGAGATCGACAGCGTTTAGCAAGACTGCGACGGCAGAGTCCTCGGCTGTCGGAGGACGCGGCTCTGCATTCGACGGGTCTGCGTCCGAGCGGGCGCCGACCCACTCCGGGATGCTCACACCCGGGTCGATCCGCGGGCCGGTTGCTGAATCCACCGGATCCACCGGCCGCTTGCCCTCGCCGAAGACGATGCCTGCGAAGCCGACCGCGCCTACCGGTGGTTTCCAGTCCGCGAACGCGACGTCGCTCTCCTCGTCGCCGATCGCCTCGTACACCCGCACCAGACCCGTGTCCGGGTCCTTGTAGACCACGAACAGATGCCCACCCCGATCCCCAGCGAAGTTGGCCGCGCCGAACACTGTGTGCCCCTTGCCGGCCAACGCCGCCATCTGCGAAACCAGCCGGAACCCCTGCCAGTTGCCGCCGGTGGCCTGAGCGATCTCGACACCCGACATCCCCCTGGCACGAACTTTCCAGGTCAGCCTCGGGGCTTCTACCAGAAGGCCCAGCTTGTCCCGACCGAAACGCAAGCCCATCGGGCCACAAGTGCGCGGCACTCGCCGCGGATCGGATACCGCCGGCCGCGGCACAGCCGCATCCGGCACCTCGGATGTCGACGCGGCCGAACCGCGGCCGAAGCCGAGCCGGATCACGGCGTGCCGAATTCGTTGTCCAGCAATGCGATACAGATCACTCCAACTCGCAGCGGTCCGCATATCGGTGTCCATCGCACCCTGGCCGCCGTCGAATCCGCGGTGGCTGGCCTCGGCCAGCGGGTGCGGCATTCCTTGTCCCTGCACCACGAGTGCGGAGCGGTTCAAGACCACCCAGTAGTCGGAGCGATCCTTCTGTATGCCGCCAAGGGTCATGTAGGCGTCGTACCCCCGGACCGCGGCGAACCGGCCCAGGTCCGACAGCACATCCAACCGTGCCTGTACCAGCGCCAGTTCGGCTTCGACCTCGGAAGTCTGTGGTTGCGCTTCCAGTCGCGACCGCTCGTTCCGGAGTGCGTCCAGAACCGCTTTTTGTTCGAGGCCCAGGTCCCGAGCGTGGATCACCCGGGCACCCGGCCGCAGCGCCATCCGGATCACGCCGTCCGGCTTGCCCTTTGCATAGTCGAGTGCAGTGGCTTCGCGGTTCGACACGTAGATTCCGTTGCCAGAGGTGATCCCTTCCACCGGCTTGCCGGCAAAATACCGGCCCGACTCGAATTCTTCGACTTGTGTCGGATCGGTGACGCCCCGGAAGAACTCTCGACCACCCGCGGCCACCACTGCGTCGACGCCGGTCGGGTCTTTCACCGTCGGCAGCTCGGCGAATCCCTGCAACCGGGCTATTTCCGTCAACCCGGGATCGAACGGAAGGTCGGGGCGCAACATCGCGGCGACCGCACCATAGTTCAGATCGGCCAGCAGGTCGCGGCCCCGCGCCACGTGCTCGGGCAATGGCGCCGCCACAGAAGGATGGAAGATGCTCGGCATTACGGCGAAACGCGTACCCAAATACACCGTTTCGTGCCCGCTGAGATACACCCGCTGGCCGGGTTCGACCGGGACGAGACCGAGCTTGTAGGGGACGAGTGCGGTGCCGCCCGGCGTCCCGAGGTCTTCGAGCCAGACACGTCCGTCCGGCTCCACCCCAAAGGTGACATGCTCGGGCGCCATATCCTGGAATGGGTTCGGAAACGGGCCTTCGTGCTCGATGTCGCCGCGCCCGAACGTCACCGGCCTACCAGGCGTCAACTCGATCCTGTTGTTGCCCAGCCACATCACCACCATGTCGTCGGTCCGCGCGGCTTCGGCGCCGACCGGGTCCGGCACGACCACGACAGTGATGTCGTCGGCCTCCCCTTCGGCATCTGCCCGGTTGACCAGCTCGGCCGCGATCGCGCCCCGGTCACCGGCATGACGGCCGACGGCCTCGCCGAGTACCTGGGGGCCGGACATCGTCTTCACCGCGCCGTCGGTGACCGTCACCGTGAAACCGCCGCGCGGCACCGTGATCGTGCCGTCCTCGGCTATCACGGGCGCGTCGATGTCATCCGACACCCGAACAGTCGTGATGTATTCCCCCGGTTCGATCTGTTCGCCCGGCCCCACCGGGATTCGGCCCTCCCGTCCGAGGGCGTACTCGATGGCGTGCCGGTAACCCTCCAGCCACGGGTTCCGTTCGAGCGCCTGGCGCTCGGTCAGTCCGTTTTCCTTCGCGAACATCCGGATGGACGAGTGGTCGTCGGTCAACCAGATCGCATGCCGACCGTCGGCGGACACCCAGCCCACTCGACTGTCCCCGACCCACCCGACGGTCAACCGATCCGGTTCCGTGACCACGACCGCGACCGTGCACTGGGGCTTGTCCTCGTGGTCGGCGTACTCCGGCCGCCGCCCCAGAGCCTGCACCTTCAACTGGACATGGTGCAGCGCGTCCCGCAGCACCGCCTCTCGGGTGAGCTCGGGCCCGAACCGCGCCCGTGGCCAATGCTCTTCCAGGTACGCGCCGAGCTCGGCCGCCGCCTCCTGTGCCGCGCGGTGGCCGTCCGGCGCCCCACCCACCCCGTCGAACACCGCGGCGGCCACAACCGGATTCCCGTCGCGGGTGAACTCCACGACCACCATCGCGTCCTCATTGCGGTCGTGGGACGCGCCCCTCTTGCTGACCCCGGCGGCCGAGGGGGTTTCCCCGACCAACCGCTGCGCCCGCTCGGGTTCGGTGAGCTCCTCAACCGGCCGACCATCCTGGTCGCGCAGCCCGCGTTTCGGCCCGAAGGCAGCGTTGGCCTCCGATCCCGCTCCCGACTTCCCGGCCGGACCACCGGGCAGACCGCCGATGGGCACCGCCGGGGCGGAGTGGCCGAGGACCTCGGCGCGGTCGCGGTCCTCGTCGAACTCGACCTCCGGCCGACCGTCGATGCCGATGACGATGCCGTGCACCTGGGTGATTTCCCACTCGCTTCGCTCGGCGAGCCACTGCCGGATACCCCGTTTACTGGACCAGGTCTTTTTCCTTCCGTTGATCTTCTCGGTGATCACCACTTTACCGTCGGCGGTGCGCTCGATCGAGAAGGCATGTGCGCCCGCATTCCCGAACACCATTGCCCCCGCGATGAATCCGGCCTCGCGATCCTCGACCCTTCGCAGCGCCTCACGCAGGCCGTCGGCGCCGGAGCCGAAACCGTTCTCATGCCAGTCCGCGCCCAGCGCCCGCGCCAGCTCGTCTTCGCGGACACCGTTGAGCTTGACCTGCGGGCTGTCCACGAGCGCGGGCGCATCCGGCACGCTGCCGGTCAATCGCTTGACGAACTCTCGCCCCGAATTCGCCACAATCGGCGCACAGTTCATCAGCCCGCGTAGCTTTTCCGGCATTCCAACGGTCGCCGATCGCCGATAGGCCGTGCTCTCCGCTACGGCAACAGCCACGCCGGTGCTGCGCTGGATAACTCGCTGGGGCTTCCGGTCCGCGGGCGCGGTCTCCAGCAGTTCGGCCAACTCGGTGATTGCCCGCTGCCGCAGTCTCCGGATCGCGGCGAGATTCCCACCCAGTACGCCCGCGATCTCCGTATCAGACCAGCCCAGCAGGAACCGTATGACCGTGGTCGCCTTGTCCGGCGAGAGCAGGGCAAGGCATTGCCGGAAGTCATCGACTGCATTGTTCAACGCTTCGATGACCTTCGGGCCGGCCGCACCGCGCGGCTTCCACACCCACAACCCGGCGATGCGGTCAGCGAAGTACGCCGCCGCATCGGCCTGGTGGGTACGAACCTCACTCTCGGTCAGCTTCAGCGCAGCGGCCGTTTCGGCGACCGACAACCCTTGGAAGATTCGCCGCTCGATGACCTGACTTCGCTTGTCGTGATTCAGCATTTGCATGGCGTCCCGCAACCGCGCCTCGTGGACCTGCCCCAGCGACTGAAGCATGGTCCACGCCTCGTCCGCGGTGACCCACCCGATCTTGGGCTCTACACCGAAGAGTTCGATCGCCCGGCGCACCGCAAGGTGTTGCAACCTTGTGACCGGTCTTGCCCGCATCTCGAACAACTCCCGGATGCCGCGATGTCGCAGCCGCCGGGTCCAAGAGGGATCGTAAGCCAGCTCCGCCGCGACATCCTTGTCCGACTGCCCCCGCAGATACCGGTCGATCACGGTCCGCTCGTCCGAGGGGAGCCGCTGGAGGATGCGACGGATGCCGTCGGCGTCCTCGCGCAACGCCGACACCAGACGTATGTCGTCAACGTTGGTGGGCGTGCGGAACCCGGCGATCCCGGCTGCCAGACTCGCCAGTGCGCGGGCCTCCTGAACCTCGACCCGATGTTGTGTAATACCCAGCTCGGCAGCCGTCTCGGCGACCGACCGACCCGCCCGGACCCGCCGCCGGATGACCTTGCGTGCCTCGCCGTCCGGGACCATCTGCAAGGCACGTCCCAGCATTACCCGGTCGACCTGCTGCAACGCCATGATCAGGTGCCGTGCCTCGTCGGGAGTAAGCCACACGGCCTCGGGATCGGCGCCGAGTAGTGCAGCGGACTCGCGGACAGCGTGATCTCGCAACGTCGCAATCACGGCTGCGGCAGGGTCCGCTGCGAAGGCAGTACTGTCGGCATCCCGTGCCGCCGCAATTAATTCGGCGACCCGCAGACCAGCGGTTTCCGCTGCGGGACGAGCGCTGAGCAGTTCGACCGCTCGACGGATCCCAGCCGCCCGCGCCATCCTTATCTCGGTGAGGTCGCCGCCGGTCTCGGCGGCGACCTGTTGCGGCGTCCGCGCCTGCAGGAAGAACTCCAGACCGGCACGTTCCTCGTTTGTCAACGATTCCAATGAACTCCAGAACACCTCGGAGTCGTCGAGGTGCGCTTTCACGACAATCGCTGCCGCGCCGAGCAACCCGGGTAACATCCGCCGATCCCGCCACAGGACGGCCAACTCGGGATGCTTTGCCGCGGTCACAGCCTCGGCCAGGGCGGTCACCGTGCGATGTTCCCTGGCGCGGTATACGTCCACCGGCTGGCGCATTTCCGCGGCGACGTCCTCAGCCGATTCCCCATGACGGAACCGCCGTAGCAGCAACCGCTGCTCGTGTGGTTCGAGTTGCCGGAATGCGTTGTTCAGCTCCGGCTCACTCGCCGCGGCCAGTTCGGTGGCTTCCAGGCTGCCCGATCGTCCAGGGATCGCGTGGAAGACAGTAAGAATCCCGTGCCGCATCTTCTGCGCCGCAGTCTCGCGCAGCCACGAGGGCCTGCCATCGGACTGGCCGACGGCCATATCGGACCGGCGCTCGGCCTTATCCGGCTTCGCGGAGCCCCGGACATCTCCAGCGAGCTCCGGCTCATCCAGCGTCGCCGACCCCGGCGGCGACCGGTCACGTGGCAAGTGACCGATCGGTCCGTCCGGAGCGACCTGCGCGACATCCACCAGCCGGTCGTCTTCGACGAACCGGATGAGTGGTTCCCCGTTGCGGTCGAAGGCGATTCCGGCTACCTGGGACACGCCCATCCGCTCGCGCTCGGACAGCCACACTTCGACATCCGCACCGCGCCACTCATGGTCGACACGGTCGACGCGCTCCCGTACCACGACTTCGCCGCCGGCGTCCATCTCCACCTGGAACGCATGCCATCCGGCCCGCCCGAATCCCATTGCGCCGGCGACAGCTCCACCTTCGTTGACGCCGCCGCGCTGGACGTATTCAACGACCTCACGCAGCGTGCCGAAACCCTGCCAATCACCACCCAACGCCCCGGCGAAGCTCCGCTCGCCCACGCCGTACAGGTCGATCAGCGGGCTGTCCACCATCCCTGGGACCGCCCGGTCACCGTTGGACACCCGCGCCACGAACTCGGCCATCTGCTGCACCACAAACGGGGCACAGTTCATCGGGCCGCCCCGTAGCGCGGCAGGCACCGTAGTGGGCCAGTTGTAGGTGGCACCGCCGTCGATATCCATCAGCGTCGGATTCGCCAGGGCGGCAACCATTGCCGCTTGGAGGCGGTCGCGGTCGGTCCGCACGGCTTCGCGCTCAACGAAGATGCTGAGCATGTCGTCCAGCACCACGAACCGCTGCGCCACCGCGCGGACGTGCGGGTGCTCGGCGAGAATACGGTCAGAGGGATCGGTCAGCAGCTTTCGCACCCGCGCCAGCCCGAGTTCCGCCCGCGGTATCCGGAGCCATCGCGACAGTCGCATCTGCTCCTGGTCCCGCATGCCGACCAATTCCGTCAGCGTGGTATCCCAATACACCCATGCCAGGGCTCGGTTACCCAGCGTCTTGAGCAGTCCATCGTTCTCCTGAACCCGAGCCTGTTGACGCCGAAGGTCCAGAGCGTGGTCATTGAGCCGACGCAGGCGCTCCAGCAGACGCTTATATTGTCGATGCTGCTGCTGGCGTCCGCTGGCGACCTCGAGCAGGTCGGTAAGCCCCTGGTAGCGCTGCTCGGCCGTGGCTCGGTCCTCCGCCGACGCCCCGTCCAGTTCTGCACGCGCCTGTACCTGCGCGGCGCGCAACCGCTTCAGGACCTCTTTCTGCGGCCCCGGACGCAGGTGCTCGATATCCTGCGGGAATCGCAGCACATGTTCGTCGTGCAGCGCGAAGTACCGTTCCTTCGACACCGTGGTCTGGATGTATGCCCGCCGATGCGCGGCTTCCAGGGCGCGCACCTCTCGGATCACCATCGTCGTGACGAGGACCTGATGGACTTTCTCGATCAGCGGGTCGAGACTGCGTAGTTTCTTCAGATCATCGAGGGCCGCGTGATCGTCCGGCAACTCGGAGATGAGCTTGCTCAGCCGCTCCTGCGCCAGGTCTGCGGGTGACAGGTCGAGACGTGCCGCCAATTCCGTACGCAGTTGGGCACTCGTGTCACGCAGTCGACCCAACACCCCACTATCGAGCCCAAACGGATCGACATCGAATTCTTTGAAGTTCTGGAAGTGCAGCGAGTCGAGTTGATCCGCATGCTGTGCCACCAGATGGTCGTGGAACCAGAGCAGCCCGTCGCCCAGCGTGACGCCGGACATGATTCCAGTGTCGATCGGTTCCCAGGTCAGGGTTTCCAGTCCGGAATTCAGTTCGGCGATCTGCTCGTCGAGCTCGGCGGTGTGATCGATCACCTCGAGTAGCCCGCCGAGTTCCAGGAATCGGGTGACCAGCTCCGCTTTCCGGTCCGCCCACAACGACCTCGACAGGGCATCCAAGTAGTCGGACAGCGCCGCATCGTTCTCCGGCGGCTCCGGAAGCGGCGCGACCGGTGCCATTTCCGCCAGCTCGTACCGCGGCACAGTGGTCGGATCCACGTCGAGGAACGCGCCGCCGAGTTCCAGCTGTGTCTGCAACAACATGCCGCGCAGTCGCGCAACGTTGTCCGTACCGGGGCGGAAATCCCCGGGCAGCACTTCGTATTTGGTGCTGTCGGTCTCTTTACCGCGCACCCAGGTCGGACCGTACATGCTCTTGCTGCGCGCAAGCCGCTGCTCGGTTACCCAGACCGTATGGGCCGCCGCCTCGAGTCGCGCGGCCTCGTCGAACAGCGGCTGGAGTTCGTCGGCCGAGGCGGTGCCCTGGTCGAGTCGCGCCCGAGCGACGTAGAGCTTGTATTCCAGCGCGCTGATCCGACGAACGTCGGTGTCGAGGGCGTCGATGTTGTTGACCGTCACCACCAGGTTGCGATGCCTGATCACCTGCTTTTCCGCATCGGCCAATCCCGCGGACTTATCCGTTCGCCCGATCAGTTTCGTGAGCTCGCGCCGCAGCCGGCTGTCGTCGACGAACTCCTCTGGCTCGATGCCGAGCAGCCGCGCCAGATCATCGCGCGCGTGGACGAAGCGGTTGTTCCATTCCTGCCGGGTATCCGAGTCCGGACGCAAGAGCTCCGCAACGTCCACCTTCCGATGCAGATCCTCCTCGAACTCCTTGCACATCTGAACGACGCTGTCGTGCATCGACTGGCGCTGCCGCTGGGCATTACGACGCATCCCAGCCAAGGCGGGACCCAGGTTGCCCTCGTCACGGGCGTGCGTGCTTTGGTCCAGCACCTCCGGGGCGGAGCCGGCGGCAGCAGGCGCCGCAGTACGCGTCTCGGGCTGCGCTCGCGGGTCGGGCGGCACCTGTTCGAAGCGGTGGCCGAGGCGCGCCAAACGCCAGTCGTCGAATGCGGCACGTGCTGTCGCCGCACCCTGGTCGTCGACGACGAACCGGAGTTTCCGCTGCCACCTCGATTCCCCCGGCATTTCGAGCAGACCGGCAAGGTCGTGTGCTATCCGACTCGGCTCGGGCCCCTGCACCACGACCGCCGCACGCTTCTCGTCGGAGCCCTCATGCATTTTCAAGTAATCCGCCGCTCGCTGGAGGCCCATCCGCAGCGCCGCCGGGGTGGCGCGCCCGTCCAGCACGACCACCGCCACTTCGTCAGCGGACTGAACGTCCCCGAGCACAGCGAATTGCCGGCCCGTGTTCCCGAGATCACGCAGATCCAGTGCCGCCGCATAGACCTTCGGACTGCCGGCCAGATGCGCGTCTGCCCACTGATCGACCTCGGCCAACACCTGTGCCGTTGCCGCCAGCTGCGCCGCCCGCAGGTGGCTGCCGCGCACACGCAGTTCGGCGGCTTCACGAACGAGCATCCGCAGATTCGCCTCGTGCCGCCATTGATACGCGACTCCGTCCAGGCCGACGATTCGCGCCGGCATGACCCGCACCAGTGCCCATTTCACGTCATCCGCAAGCGCATCCCACCATTTCGCGATCTGCCCGGTATCGGGGTCATTGACATTCAGTCGCATTGCGCTCCAGGCGCCTTCAGCGAGCTCCTGCTCCAGGGCGGTGGGGGCGGCGTCACGCTCGGCGGGCATGTCGCTGTGGCCGACGGCGAAGTCGGCGCGCGGGCTGGTGTGGCTGTCGTCGCCGACCGGGACCGCCTGCCCGGCTTTGTCCAGGAACATGCCGAATACCGGCTTTCCGGACGCGTCCGGTGGCACAACAAAGCTCGGCTTCAGATCGCCGCGACCGGGGTCGCGGAGCTCGATCCATTCCCGGCCGGCCTTGTCGATCCGGCGGACCAGCCAAAAGGCGTGGCCCAGGTCGCCTTCCCGGCCGGACGCGGTCGGCTGGAAGATCATCACGCCGACGCCGTTGCCGCTGCCTGGCTGCTGATCGTCGAGTTCCTTGCCCCAAGCTTTCAGCCGGGCAACCGCGTCGTCGAGATCGGCGAGCTGCTGAGCTCGGCCGCCGAGAATCTTCTCGATCGCACGGACAGTCATGCCCAACAGCGGGTCGGCTATCGGGATTGTGATGTCGTCGCGGTCCAATTCGTGCCGGATATCCGCCAGTACAAGTGGCGCGCACTGATTTCTGGCGTGCGACCACGACGACTCGTCCGGCGGCTGGTTGGGCGACCACCTGTCGAACGGCGAGTCGTACTCCGCGAGTCCGTCGCCCTCGGCCGGCGACAGTACGGGGGTTCGCCGCCACAGCCGGCCCAGCAGACGCTTGCGCCGATTCGCCTCCTTCAGCAGCGCCATGTCCACGGCGATGCGGGTCTTCTGCCACCGCGCCAAGGTGTCCACCGGTGACGAATCGTCTTGCCGCACCGACAGCCAGTGCAGGTCCCGCGCCGGGTGGAGCAGCCTCAGCGGCGTGAACATTCCGCCCAACGCGCCCTCGGCCAGCGCCTCGGGCGGATTCAGCTTGGTGTCGTCCTCGTCATCCTTGGCATAGCCGGGCAGAAGATCCTGATACTTGTTCGGCGTAAAGTCCGGCGGGAATACACCATGCGCGGCGAATTTCTGGAAACTGCCGACCATGCGTTCCGGCAGCAGCCCGCGCAGCCGCTCGTCGGTATCGAAATCGACGACGTGGATCCATTCGTGGCTGATGACGTGATAGAAGAGGTCTTCCGTCGAATACGTCCAGAAGTAGTAATCCTTCGATCTTTCCAGCAACTCCGCGGCATGGGCAAGGTCGACGGTGGCAACTATTTCGATCTGGATCGACGAAAACGATCCGCTCTTCATCGCGAGCCCCAAGGCATCGCGATCGCGGTGCGCGTTGTCGATATCGACGATGTGCACTTCGCGCAGGCTGCCCCGGCGGCCGTATTCGGCGATACGGTCGCGCAGCGCGCGAATGATGGATGCGACGGCCTGCACCTCGACACCCGGATCGTCCCAGCCGTAGATTCGGATGTGATGGTCCTCGTAGAGTTCCCGGACGATGCGCGCCTTGGTCTGGTGCGCATTCTCCGCCGACACGACGCCGGTATCATGAATACTATTGTCGGGAACCGATTTCGCTGGCGACGTCTCGGTGAATTCCGCCCACACTTCGCCCCAGGGTTCCACGCTCCCGGAGGTGGCTGCCACCAACGGCTCCGCCACCGCGGGGTCCACTTTCGCACTGTCGAAACTCCTGGAGGCCGGGGATTCGCCTCGGTAAAGCGGTTCGTAGAACCTGCCGTACACACAGGAGACGGATACCCGCAGGGACCGGGCGCCGTCCGGTCCGGTGGATATCCGAAGCTCGATCCGGACTTCGTTGTGGATCGCGCTGGAAGCATCTTCGAAATGTCTCAGCACGGCGTGCGCGGCTCGACGGACCAATTCGGGCGCAGCGTCGAGCTGGTCGGAGTCACGCCATCCCAACTCCCGCAGCCGGTCCCGGAGCGCCGCCGCGACCTTGTCCACCGAGTCCACCTGCGTCGAGAGGAGCGACACGACGAGATCCGGATCCGCAGGGCTCGCGTCCGCCGGCAGCGCCCGAATCGCATCGAAAGCCGAATCGCGGTTGTCGGCAAGGCCTGCCGCCGGGTCCTCGACGACAGCGACCGGCGACAGACATCCGATGTTCTGGTATTCGGCCACCGGGCCCGCATCGTGCGCGGCGAGCCGCAGCCGCATGCGGTCGAGGACGATGGTTGCCGCGCGGTAGGCACGCGCCGACTGCACCAGCGGATCGTCCCGGTCCTCTCGGCCCACCCGGGTCAACTCGGATTCATACCGATCCGACCGCAACTCGTCGATGTCGGCCACGCCGGCTGCTAACTGCCGCAGATCCCGCAGCGCATCCGCATAATGCCGCGCGCGCGTGACCACGTCACCGAGTAGCTGGAGCCGGGTTATCCCCATCACCGGCGGCTCGGTCTTGTTGCGGAATTCCTCGATCCACCCCACCAGCTGATCCGCCAGGTGATAGCGCCGCACCGCATCCCGCAACGCCTGAGCACTGTGCTCGGAAACATTCGCCTCGTCCAGGCGCCGCAATTCGGCCTCATGTCCGCGCGCCGATAGCAACTCCGTCAGCCGTACCTGCAGTTTCTGGGCTGCCTGCTGGACGGCCTCCAGTGCTTCCGTGCGTTCGACGACCAGATCCGCGTGAGCCTGGTCGTCGAGCGACGGATGCGGTGGCTCCGGAATTCCACGGATGAAGCCGTCCGGCGCCTCGCCGCGGGCGATGAGATCCGCCCTGCTCCGGCCTTCGACGAAGGGAATCTCCGGACGCCCGTCGATGCCGATGACGATGCCGAATACGTCCGATACCAACGGTTCCCGTGCCTGCAGCCACCTTTCGAGATCGGCTTCCGGGATGATGTGTTCGACGTCGTCTACCTTTTCGAACACCACCACCTTGCCCGCATCGGGACCGGACTCGATCCGCTTCACCCCGAAGGCGTGCGCACCCATCCGCCCGAAACCCATGGCCCCAGCGACCGCACCACCGTTCTGCCGGACATGCTCGATCACCTCACGCAGCGAACCGAACCTCCGCCAATCCCCGCCCACTGCCCGGGCGATCGCGTCCTCACGCACGCCCTGCAGGTCTATGACATCGCTGTCGTCGAGCTCGGGCAGATCCGGCGCATACCCGAGAGCGCCTGCGATGAATTCCTGGATGAACCGGACCATCGCCGGCGCGCAGTTGCCCGGCGTGGTCGCGGCCTGAATACCGAAGCGCAACTCGCCTTCGAGACCGGCGGCCAACGAGTACAGCTGGTTGAGCTCGCCGGCGATATCGACCACGGAGTCCAATCGCCAGAACTGTTCGGTATCCGGTGCCATGTCCCGGATCTCACGCAATGCCTCCGGGCCCAGCCGCAACACGTCCGCTTCGGTGAGCCCGCTGCTCCGCAGGGGAAGCGCACGAATCCGCTGGTGCAGCTCCTCGATCTGACCGTCGATGTAGCCGCTGCTGCGGGCCAAGTCGTCGAGGCGATCGGCCCAGGCCCGCAACCGCCGGAACTCCGCGGCCCACAGTTGATACGCGGCAGCGGCTTCCTGCTCCCCTGCGCCCATCGCCGCATACGCCGCCTCACGCCGGGAATACACCGCCCGCAGTGCTGCTTCCAGCGCATCGAGCTTGCGAACCCGAGCGTCGGCGTCCAGCAATTCGGTCGCGTCGGCGATCATCTCGTCGAGCCTGCGCAGCTCTAGACTCACCCCGAGGGCATCGGTATCCCCTCGCTGCAGTTTCTGGCTCGCCAGTTCGTCCAGCTGGCCGCGGTCGTACCCGTCGGCCTGCAACGGCATTTCCAGTTCCGCGATCAGCTCCACAACCCGTTCCGGGGTCAGGTCCGCCCCCAGCAGGGCGGCGTTGTCCGCCGCCAGCTGTTCGCGGATGGCCCGCAAGCGCACCAGCTCGGCAGGCAGTGCCGACATCGACACATCGTCCGAGAAAACCAGGCTCCCCGCACGCAACTCCCTGGCACCGTCCCGGAGCTCGGCCAGCGCGACGCCCAATTCGAGATTCGCGGGCAGGTTCTCGTCCTCCGGCGGCTGCCGCAAGTATTCGGCCAGGCCGTCGTGGAGATCAGCACCCAGGTCGATTTCGTCGATCATGCCCCCGAGCGCGTCTTCGACATCTTGGTCGGCAGGATCGGCCGAGTCGATATCGTTCGCCAATCGGCCGTCGGCGACCGCATGCCGCACAGCCTCCGCGCCGGTTCCGATTCCGAACAGGTGGTTGGCGGGCCGCCGACCATAAGGGGTACGCGACTGAATAGCTGCGTTCCATGCCGCAACCCCCTGCGCCAACATCGTGCCGTCCGCCTCGGCCCGATCGAAGGCGACGGTCTCGTCCTCCTCCCCCAGGGTGACCGCCGCGACGAGCGCCGCGTCGGCCCACTCCCGTTGCGCGTCATGCAGCAGCTCGACGGCTCCATCCAGCGACGAGTATTGCTCGAACAGCTCCGTCGCCATATCGGTTTCGCACCTGAAAATGGTCGCCGCGTCCATCCGGCCGAGCAGGAACTCCACCCGCAGCCTGCCGCCTGCGGCGTCTGGAACCTCCTCGAACGACAGCAGGGTCGCCGCCGGGTAACCGAGTTCCTGCGCCTTCAGATCGGCGTACGCCACCAGCATCTGGACTGTGTCGAGGTCAACACCCCGCTGCTCCAGCACCTTTCGGTTCGCCTGATCACGCACCGACGGTGGCAGCCCGATGGCACGACCCAACACCTCCGGGTGACGCTTCATCAGCAGATCGCGTATGTAAGGCGGCCACTGGGCCCATGCTGTGGCATTCCGCTCGCCCAGCCGCCGGGCTTGCTCGACCTCGGTGCCCGGGGCCCAATCACCCGGCAGCAGATCGGTCACCCGGGTCATCCCGACCCAGCGCAGCGCATCCCGCACTAGTTCCTCGGGATCGGCCCGCTGCGGCACGACCAGGTCGGCGTCGTCATGTTGCCGGATCGCGATCCGGCGCGCCATATTGTGCAGCTGGTCGTCGGCGAGCACAGTAGCCGGATCGGTATCGAAATGGGAGATCAGCACGATGTCCTGCTCCGGACCATCGGCGGTTGCCGGTTCCGGCCGAATGCTGATCAGGTCGGCGACATCCCGCGCCAGCCTGGGGGTATCCGACCCGAACCGGAATACCGCCCCCGTCGGCCGGTCGGGTGGCGCCGACAGCAGGTCGCTCATCAGCACGGACAAGCCCGCATCCGGGCTGGTGACGTGGTCCTCCCAGGCCAGTGCGTGCACCCTCAGCTCGGCCGCGATGTCGACCCGGCCGACGGCGAGCATCGGCTGCCCGTCCTCGCCGAGCGACAGCAGATGCACCTCCGGGTGCCCTGGCAGATGGGTAGCCCACCGTTGCGCAACGGTCAACCGGTCCACCCACGCGTCGAGCTTCCGTAGCCGGCTTTCGTTTTCCGGAGTGGGCTCGGCAGCCAGCATCCTGGTGCGTTCCCGGCCGAGCAGCAACCGGTTCGCAAAATCCCGTAGCTCAGGCGCAATGACCTTGTTGTGTGCCAGCAGTTCCGGCCTGGCATGCGCGATCGCCAGCAACGTTTCCGGCTTCGCTTGCTGCAGCGCACGCCAGGCGGCATCGACAAACTCCCGCCGGATCCGCTCTGCGACTGCCAGCGCCTCGACGTACTCCATCCCGGCGAGTTCGCCCGCCAATGCACGCTCGACGGCGGCACCTGCCCCGGCTTCGATCTCGGCGATAGCTTCCGTGGCCGCGTCGTGTTCCTCCTGAGTGAAGCCCGGATCGGGTGGCAACACGGTCCGCGGGTGTGGCGGGCGGGCGCCGGGCGCAGCCCCCAGCTTCCCCGCCGGACCACGGCGCGCCTGCACCTCGGCGGCACGTTCATGTTCCTCCACCATCGCCTCGCCGTTGGCCTTCAAGCCCGCCACATGGACTTCCGCGTTGCCGACCCAGCCTGAGACCACCCAGTTGTCCACGGCCTTGCCGCGCAGCAGGCCGCCTCGGGCGTTGTCGAAGACGACTACCTCGCCTTCGGTGAAGGTCTCGCCACGCGCCGAGGGAGGCAGCGCGTTCATCTTCCGGGCGAAATCTTTGTCCACCCTCGCCACGGCGAAGGCGTGGCCGAGGCCTTTACCTTCCGGGTCTACGCCGCCCACCAGGGCACCGCCGACTTGGCGTATGTGCTCGACCATGGCGTCGAGGCCCACGGTGCCGTTGCCGAAATGCTGCTCGGCCCAACCGATGTTCATGCCCGCGACGAGCTCGACCTTGTCCATGCCGGACAGCGCGATGGCCTGGTCGTTCCAATCCGCCGGGGTCATCCTCGCCCCCGCGTTGCCGGGGGCGATGTCGCGGACGAACCATTGCACCAGCGGACCGCAGTTGAACGGGCCGCCTTTGGCGTCCGGCGCGTGCCCGGTGACGTTCATCCACTGCGCGACGCCGTCGCCTTCCGGCGGCAACGGCGAGCGTCGGCCCATCGGGTCCGGCGGCAGTTGATGGCGCGGCGCGGGGGCGGGAGTCCGCTGTGGGGGAACGTCGAGCCGGTCGGCATCGGCGTCGCTACGGTCGGCGACGGGCCTGGTTTCACCCGCGAGACGCGGTTCGCCCGTGGGCTTGTGACCGCCGGCACCCGACGCGGGATCGGCGTCCTGAGGTTGCGTGGTATCGGCATCGGCGTGAGCTTCTGGTGACTCGACAATCTCGCGCTCGATCACGACGCTGGTCAGCACCACGCCGTCGCGTACCACGAACCGGCCGTGCAGGATCCGCGGCAACGGCGGGCCGCCGTCCACCGTGGAGCGGTCCTCGACCAGCAGCTCCGCGGTGAAGATGCGGGTCTTCGGATTGATGGTGATACGTGTGTCGTGGAAGTCGAGCGACCGCTCGGTCAGCGGGAACCAGGCCTTGAACACGCTCTCCTTGGCCGAGGCCATCACTTGGGGCCAGTGGATGTCGTCCCGAGTCCCCATGGTGGCCAGCCATTGCTGTTCCGCGGGAAGGACGAATTCTTCCATGCCCCTGGATCGATTGCTTTCGGCGTCTACGCCGATCGAACGGATCCGGTCGGTCGAAGCCGCCACTGCCAAGGCGTATCTGCCGTCCGCGCCGCGGGTGTGGGTGATACTTCCGGTCGTACCGGTCGGCCAGATCGGCATCCCGGTCGCGCCGTCCCCGCGCCGCGGAATAGGCGTGTCCGGGACACCGAGCTTGTGCAAGGCGCGGCGGGCGCACGTGCGCCCGTGGGTGATGTCGTACACCCGTCCCGGACGCGTGGCCGCCGTTATCAGTACCTGCTCTTCGGGCAGCAGCGCGGCGGTCGGATCTTCACCGACGATCTCCGCCGCCATGACCCCGGCAGGCAATCCGAGGCCGTCGGCGATCATGCCCGCCGCTCCGGCCGGTTCGACCCCCTCAGGGGTATCGACGACAATGCCCTGCCGAATCGTCGGCACGACACCTCGCTGTTCCGGGCGCCAGCCGAGCCAATCGGCCACTGCGTGCACTTTTGCGACGTTTTCCGGCTTTCCCCCGCCAGGATTGCCGAATACCTTGCTGACCAATGCCGCACTGACACCAGCCCCGGCCGCCACGTCTTCCTTCTTCACCCGTCGCATCGGACCTCGGCTCAGGTATCGCTGCACGAGTTCCGGGGGTAGTTCACCGACAAGTTTCAGCGCGATGGGGCCCATGTGCTGACGGATTGTCCCCTGCGTTTGCCCGGTCAGTTCGGCGATCTTGCCCGGGTACAGACCTTGTCCGAGGTACAGATCGGCCAGTCGCTGTTCGGCCGGAGTCAGCCGATCCCGGTGCGGTGTCAACACATCGGATCTGGATTGAATCGCCTCCACCAACAGCAAGGCTTGCCCTTCGGTCAACATTGCTCCGGTGGAAATCCATGCCGCCAACTGCAACTGGATTTGCGCGCGAACAACCTTGACCGAAACCGGCTCCAGACCCAACTGCTCAGCAGTCTTGTCGGCAGTCAGCGACTCCGCATACAGCAGTCGGGCAATGTCCTGGTGCTCCACCGGCAACAACTGGATTCCAGCGGCCAACTGCTGCGGCGCTGCGCCCCGGATCAGGCTGGAAGCCTTGTCCCGCGCCAACGGCGCTACCGGGGGACCGCCGACCACCGTAACCGGCGATTGCCCCGCTGAGCGATCGACCACGACGCCGGGCCGTTCCGCGCGCCATCCCAGCCGGCTTTCCGCCTTTCGGACGCGTTCGACGACTTCCGGATCGCCGGAGTTCGTCGCAAGGACCTTCTTGACAGTCGTTACGGAAACCCCGGCTTCGGTGGCAATGTCTTCGAGTTCCACTCTCCGCAGCGGGCCCTGACTCATATACCGCTGCACCAACTCGCGCGGAAGATTCCGCATGAGAGCTTGTGCCGTGTAGTAGAGGGATAGTCTGGTTCCGCTTTCCGAACGTTCCCGGACAACTGCCAGCTCGGCCACTGTGCAACCCCCGGCCAGGTAATGGTCGAAGCACTGCTGCTGGGTCGGTGTCAATTTAGGACGAAGTCGCTCGAGCTCGACGAAGTCGTACTTGGCCACAGCTTCGACCAGCATCAACGCAGCTTCATCGGAAGCCCCGCCACGCAGGTAGTTCTTGATCAGCGCCGAAGGCATCCGGCTGGTCAATTCCTGCGCTATCCGATTCAGCGAATACTCGATCTTCTTTTCGCTCGGGCTCCGCCCCTGCACGAAGTAGAGTTCGAAGAGATTCTTCGACTGATCGGACAGTTCGGAAAGATGCTGCTGCACCACCTGCGGGTCATGCATCATGATTTTTCGCAGGATTTCCGCAGCCCGAATCAGGGGGAGCTCTACACCACCTCTCGACAAAATTTCGATAGAGCGGGAGATTCGATACTTCAGCTTATATATATCTTCGGGTTCTTGCCCCAGCACAATCGCCACCACCGAGGCGGGCAGATCCATCACAAACAACAACTGGGCGGCTTCTCTGCGCTTTCTGGGCAGTTTCTTGATCAGCCGCCGCAGTTCGGACCGATCCATTTCCCGGATCCTGCGCAGCTTCTTGCCGTACGGAGAGCCATCCTGCGGCGGCCGCACCCGCGGGATCGGCGAGTCGGCCGGGCCGCCGTCGATGGTTACCGCCGAGCGCAACCCTTCGCGGACCCGCCGGAAGCCGATCTCATCCGCAGCGGTCCGCACTCGCGCGTGAGTTTCCGATCCCGCCTGAGTTGCGTCGCCGAGCGCTTGATTGGCGGTTGCCTTACTCACCCCGGCTCGCAACGCCACGTCCGGTAAGCCCATCCGCCGCAGCCTCCCGTTTCCGACATACCGTTCCCACACCTCCTCCGACAGCACGGGAGCGACTGCGATCAGCATGTTCTTCAGCGTTCGCCGGACATCATCGCGGGAGATTCCCCGTTCAGCCGCGATTACCGTCTCTCTCTTTCCTTGGTCGAGGTATCGGGTGCAGTTCTCCCGGTCCTCCTCGGAGAGATTCGCCAACAGTGGCGTCACAAGATCCCGCTCCTGCGCATACACCGCTTCCAGCAGAAGCAAGGAGGCACCTGCCGTCAACTTGCGCCGCCGAGTCATCGAACGTCGCCGCCGAGCCACCACATCCGCATCGACCAACTGACCGGTCAATTGCCTGATCAGTTCGTGCAACTGCATTCGGATCGTCTTCTCCGGGATCTCCATCACGGCGGCAATATCGGCTGCAGGCTGCCCCAGCAGCCACCGCAACAGGCACTCCTGTCGAATCGGATGCAAATCCGAAATGAATTCCTGAATCTCGTTCAGGCGAAGCTGTTTGACCGCCCGCAGAATAGCTACTTCCGCAGCAACCGCGGGCAACACCTCCACCCATCGCCCGCTTGCCGCGAGCAGAGCTCGCAGTGACTCATCGCCGGCCGTCAATACTTCCGACAGTGTCGCGCCCTGCAATTGCGACCGAATAATCGCCGAACGCCACTGATCACGAGCATCGTCGATCATCTGCGCCACGTGCGCAGCATCGGCCCGTATCCCGAGCAGTGCCGCCAACTCTTCGGGCGAATACCCCTCGAGGTCGGCCAGACGCAGCACCATCTGCATCTGATCCGGCAATGCGGCCAACGCACGGCCGACCACCGTATTCGTCAAATCCGGGTCGTTCTCCGGAGATTGCCTGGACGCCACCTCGTTCGCCACTTGATCCAGCACATGCCAGTCGTCGACGAGCTGTTGCTTTTTGGCGCGAGCAAGTAACTTGAAGGCTCTATTGTCTGCAATCACCGTCAGAGATCCGCCGAAGTTCGGCACCTCCGCGCCGGTGGCCAACATTTCGTACATTGTCGAGAAGCTTTCGGCAACCAGGTCCTCGACATTCTCCGCAGCCTCGTCGGCACCGACACGCCTACGCAGCCTCGCGCGGATTCTCCGGACATGCCTGTTGTACAACTCCGCGAACGCAGCCGTATTTCCGGCTCTGAATTCGGCCACCAGCTCTCGGTCGCGTTCGTCGTTCGCCGCCCACGCTGCCGCATCCTCCTGCCCCCGGTCCCTGCCGAAGGTGCGGTCGTCGGGCATCGGTGGGCGAGTCCTGTCGCCCAAGCCGGGCACGATCCGGCCGTTCTCGACCACAACGGCCCAGACCTCGGTCGGTTCCGGGCGGCCAGGTTCCGCGACCCAGCTGTCGAAGTCGACGGGCTCCTGGCCTTCCCGGATCACCATGACCCGACCGTCGCCGACGTGCTGCAGCAACACCGCATGGCCCATGCCGGACTCGTCGTAGACCTCGAACATCGCCGCGGCCGCACCGGCTTCGCGGCCGGCCAGTTCGGCCTTCACGGCAGCTCTATCGGTGAAGCCCGGCGGAGTGAAATTCAACGCGTCTTTGATCGCGCCACCCGATATCCCTGCCACACCGGCAACACCGAGTGCCACCCAGTCCACCAGGCGGGTGTGGGTCAGGTCTTCCAGGCCAGCCAGGGCCACCGGGACACAGTCGTTGCGGTGACCGGCGTCATCGTGGGCGATCCAGCCTCGGTTGAGCGGGACGGCTGGGGTGTGGTCCGCTCCGGGGGTCCGGTCGTGCACGAGAAACGGCAGCGCGCCACTGTCCGGCCGGGGCAGCGTGGCCTTCACTTCGATGCCCTCGGAGAGCCGATAGGGACGGTCCACGACCTCCGGGAGCTCGACCTGTTTCAGCGGAAGCAGATGATCCACGGCCAATCGAGCGGCGTAACGGTCTTTTTCGCGTTCCTCTTCGGTGAGCGCTCCGTCGCCGCGGTCGCTGTCGATACCCAGGCCGCTGTTGACGTATGGCAGGAACTGTGCGTCCCGTTCGCTGTGCTCGTCCTCGCGCTCTCGGGTCCCTTCCGCCGAATTCATCGGGCGGTCGGTGTTGCGCTCCATCCAAGACTGGTGCACCTCGTCGCTGATGTATTCGAGGATCTCGGCCATCGTGTCCAGTGGGGTCCGGTAGTCGAGTTCACCATTGGCGATCAGTTCCGCGGTGACCCGCAGCGCTGTTTCCGCGGTGGCCAGGTTCTGCCACTGGATATCTGCGGGCAGATCCTCGAATTCGGTGTTGGTGATGTCCAGGGTGTCGGTGCCGTGCGCGGCGATCCACGTTTCGTCCGTGGTCGGCCGAATGCGTTTGGTAAAGCGCAGCAGCTTCCCGGTCTCCGGATCTATCTCCTGTTCCGATCTGGGTAACCGGTATCGGGCCCGCCAGGTTTCGTGCATCCGCTGCGCGACCTGGGCGATATCGGCCGGGGTGATCCGCTCCCAGGCCCGCAGCTCCGCTTCGAGCACGGCGTAATCCTCGATACGGTCCTGGCTCTGCCGAACCGGCTCTTCGCTCTCCCGGGCCTGACTCCACAGAATCTGCGCCCGCCGACGGTAGGCCGGCGAGATCCGATACAGCCGCAGGTCCAAGTCGGCCAGCGTCCGTGCCGTCCCTTTCCAGCGGTATGCCGCGGATCCGTCCCCGCCGGGGCCTGACTGCGCCGACCGACCGAAAGCCCGACCCAGCCGCGAGCCCTCCGGTGTCCGGTTTGCGCCGTTTTCCTCGGCCGGACCACCTGCCACCGTTGTTCCAGCGCCATGCCGGATTTCCAGATACCCCTCACCGCACAGCCGTCGAAGGGCGCGTACCACAGTCGATTTCGACGCTCCGGACACCTCGGCGACGACTCGGGCCCCGGGCAGTCGCCAACCCCGCTGCAACCGGCCATCGCGGATCGCCTCCCGCAACGCGTCCGCCAGGGCCCCGACCTGCATACAACCGGCGACGATCGGCCTCAGGTCGTCCAACTCCACGACGCCGAGCACGGTGATATCCGAACCATCCTCGGAGGGAGACAGATCCGTCCGTTCACTGATGTCGGCCACCACGGTTCCGGAGCCTTGCCGGGACTCCACCAGCCCGTCGGTGTGCAACTCGGCGTACACCAAGCCAACCGTCGCCGGCGACACGGCGAAAGCATCGGCGAGCGTCGCGGCCCCGGGCAACCGCAGGCCCGCGGGCAGTCGGCCGTCGCGGATCGCGGCCCGGAACGCCGCCACCAACGTGGGGCGGGCGGGACTGCCGGCATCCAGCTGCGCCCATATGGCCTCGGCGTCGATCATCGCCAACAGTTCCGCATAAACCGGAACCTTTGTTCTACCAGTAGTGACATCGGTGGGCGGTCCGCCCGGCGGTGCGCCGCCACCGGCCGCGAGCGCCGCCTCCGGTCCGGCGTCGCGGAGGAGCCCGTCGAGCTGGTCGCGGGACACCGGGACGTCCTGGCCCCAGAGTTCGCTCGCCTTCGTCAGGTGGGTCCACAGCTCGTCACGCAGTGCGTTCCGACGCTGCGGGTCGATGCGCGGCGCATACACCAGCTCGTCGACCAGCCGCAACACCTCGCGAATGTGCAGGAAATCGCGGAACACCGCCCGGTTGGGGCCGCCCAGCTCGTCCGGGATGATGCCGCCCAGGTTCAGGTCCATGATCGCCCAGTCGTAAGCCGGGTCACCCCACAGCGCCGAGGTGAACCCGGTGAAGCCGCGCACCCGGTCGTTGGCGACCAGGATGTCGTCCCACTGGAGGCTCCCGTGCAGCAGCTCGGATGGGTTGTCAACCATGGCATCCGCGCGCGCCGCCACCGGAGCGAACGGATGGTCACTTACGCCGATCCGCCGAAGCACATTCCGCATTCGGTGCTGGCTCGGCGCCGAGAACAGGCGCATCTCGTAACCGATGAGATACCGAAGCAGGCCCGCCGAATCGCCATCCGCCGGATAGCCGCTCGGCAATTCCGCAGGTCTCTTCACCTTCGCCAGCTGTTCACGCAGGGTGATGAGCGAGGCCACGACTTCGTCTCGCATCAGCGGGCGCTCCGACTCCGCCAGCGGATAGCCGGGCAGCCGCTGCATGATGTAGGTCGACGCGCCGAATGCGGTGTCCTGTGCCTGCAGGAGATACAGCAGCCGTGGCACCCGGTCGACTCCGTCGCCCATCGCTGTCAGCACCGCAGAGTAATGGTCGCGCCATATCCGCAGCTCGGATCGGGAGCGGCCGCCCCGCCGGTCATGGGCAACCCAGAAACCGTCGCCGACGGGCACACCCCGGCGGTGCCTGCCCTCGACGCGGCCGATCTCGGCGCTATCGGCCAAAGCCACCAGCTGCCGCATCTCATCGCTGCTCAGCCCAGTCTTGTCGACCGGTACCTCACGGGTCAGATGTGCGTAGCGGCTGGCCGCAAACCTCGTGGTCGAAAGCAAAACCTCGGACGGACCGGTCATCACCTTGTCCGCACTGGTATCGCCGAAGTATCGGGTCCGCACTATGAAGCTGAACGACCGGTTGGCCCATCCTTCGCTGTGATCCGCCAATGCGGTTTCCTGTATTTCCCCCACCCAGTCGGTGATCGCGGACCGCGCTCGAGCCTGCTGCGCGAGCATCGTCCGACCGGAGTCCAGAACCGTGAACCGCACTGTCTTGTTCCACCACGGCTCGGCGGTCACCTCCGCCGTGACCACCACTTTGCTGGATCGGCTGCTCTTCAGCGCGTGCTGTACGGCCAAGCGCAGCACCTTGCGGGCTCCCGCACGCTTGGGCGCCGGCCAGTTCTTCATGGAGAATTCGAGCAGCTCCACCGCGTGGTCTGCCGCATAGTCGGCATACTCGTCGAAGCCGTCGTCATCCAACCCCAGCGCCTGTGCCTGCTGTTGTCGCCGCTGTAGTTCACCCGCAATGTGGTCGTCGCGCAGAACCAGCGTCTTGAACTCCGGTCGCGTCATACCGACCGACCGCCGCCCACGCTGTACCGCGAGGGCCGCGTTTTCGACAAGCTCCGCGCACCCCAGCACCGGCAGTCCCCAGGTCTCCCGCGCCGAGGTGTAGCTGGCCATATATGTGGTGTCGCGGCGCGGATCGTTTTCCCGGGAGGCGTCGTGAATCACCCGCTGGATATCCAGGAACTTGCGGAAGATCGCCATGTTCCGCCCGCCGATCGAGGTCGGGACGTAACCGGCGGTGCCGCGGTGATCCACGATCGTCCAGTCGAACGACGGCGGACCCAAAAGTCCCAGCTCCCAATCCAATACCGCGGTGAGGTTGCCCTCGTCGTCGATCAGAACATTCTGCGGGATGAGATCGCCGTGCAGCAGCTCGAAGTCCTCGTTCTCCAGCTGGTCGGCCAGTTCCAGGATCTCGGCGTACGGATTCTCCGGAATCTGCAACGCGTCGAACACATCGGCCATACCGCCGTCACCTTCGCGGAGCGTCTGGTAGATGCGCATCTGCTCGGCGACCAGATACCGGAGGAACCCGGCAGTGTCCCCGCTCTCCGGATAGCCCTCCGGCATGTGCCGCCGCAGCAGCTCTTCCGGAATCCTTTTCAGTTGGCTGCGCAGCTTCTCGAAACCGGCGAGGATCTTGTCCCGATGCCGGTAGAACTCCTCCTGGGTCGGGACATGGCCTTCCATCTTCCCCATGATGAGCACCGGAGTGGACGAATCCGACACCCAGCCACCGGGCAGCCGCACCCCATCCAGCACCTGGAACACCGGTGGAACCAGCTCGACGCCATACTTCTTCATCGTCTCCAGCAGCCAATGTTCCTGGAACTGCTTGGGATCCACGCCTTCGGACGGCTTCTTCAGCCGCGCCATCAGGCCGAGTTCGTCGATGAAATAGTTGTGGTTGTAGAAGCCCTCCTGGCGATCGTCCAGATCGAAGCACAGCTCGATCACCTCGAGCCCTGCGGCCTTGGACATCTTCCGCCCGGATTTTCCGCCCAGCGGCCGATACTCCCGCGCATGCAGCACACCCAGCTCGCGCCGCGGCATCTCCCGATCACGCAGACTCGATTGTTCTGGGGTGTCGGCGCCCTCCGGTGAGGTGGGGCCGGCCTCCTCCGCCCTATCCGCGCCTGTTCCGGAGCGGTCGTCGTCCGGGTTCGATTCGCCGGTGCCGCGATCCCGCCCGAAGAACCGGTCGCCGGGCAGCGGCGACTTCGGGTCGCCCAGGTTCGGCACAACCTTGCCGTTCTCGACCACCACCGCCCACACCTGAGTCGGCTCCGGACGATCCGGATCCGCGGCCCAGGTCTCGAAGTCGATGTCCGGCAGGCCCGGCCGCACCACCACCACTCGGCCGCCGCCGCGGTGCACCAGCAGCACCGCATGGCCCATACCGGTCTCGTCGTACACCTCGAACATCGCCGCCGCCGCACCGGGATCGCGGCCGGCCAGCTGGGCGACCACAGCGGCCCGGTCCGAGAACTCCGTCGGCTCGGCAGGCAGCGCCGCGTTGATCCGGCCACCCGAGGTGCCCTCCGGTCCCGGCTCGCCCAGCGCTACCCAGTCCACCAGCTGCGTCTTGGTGACCTCTTCCAGACCGGCCAGGGTCACCTGCGCGCAGTCGTTGCGGTGGCCGGGGTCTTCGTGCGACAGCCACCCCGGACGCCAGTACACAGCGGAACCCTCGGCCCGCCCGGGCGGGGCGGCGTCGGCCGACACGAACCCGACTGTGCCGTCGGTCGGAGTCAGCTTCTGCCAGGTGAAGCCGGTGGGGAAGTTTCCGGCCAGTCCCTTCCCTTGGAAGACTTTCCCAGCCCAACCCGTAGAGCCACCGAGACCGGCCCCGATGGCACCACCCACCGCGCCAGCGATCGCCGAAGGCGAGATACCGCCTGATGAGATACCGTCGCCGACCGCCGGTGTCACTGGCTCCGGCGGCGGCGTCACCAACGGGATCGTTTGCAGCAACTTCTCGAGGAGCTGCTGTTCCAGCTCGACGAGCTCGCGCTGGAGTTGCGGCAACTCAGGATCCAGACCCAGCAGATCCTTCACGTCGATACCGCTGCGGCTCGCCGATTCGCCGAGCCGCTTGCGTATCGTGTCGCGCTTCTTCTGCGTCTCGCGCAGCCGCTGTGCGAGATCGTCGAGCTTGTCGCGCTGGGTTCGCAAACGGTGCAGCCGCTCCTGCCACCGGGCCAACCGCGTGGTGGCGCCCGCCAGCTGCCCAGCCGCTCGGTCGTCACGGCGCGAGCGCTGCAGAGCAGCAAGCCGATTCGCCGCCTCTCGCTGCCGCGAATGCGCTTCTACCAGAGCGTCTTCCAACCTGTCGAGCACGATGCCCTGGACCACGGCATGTCCATCGGCGTCGACGAACGCAGACGCGAAGCGCCGGACCACATCGAGTTCGACCAATTCGTGGACGACGTCGATCGCGTCCGAGCCGCCCAGCCCCGGCTCCAGCTGCCCCGCGATTTCCGCGACCCGAGCCGGAGTCAGATCCTGCTCCGTGACGTCGCTGAGCAACCCAGCCAGCCGCTCAGCCAGTGCGTCCCGCCGGTCCTTCAACTGGTTCAGCTGTTCAGGGCCCACGCCGTCCAGGAACAGCCCGAATCGGGGGCCGAGCCGAGCGAGCACCGCGCGGTACGCATCCCGCCGGTTCGTTGTCGCCAGCCGCAGTGCAACCAGCTCTGCCCCCAGCCCGATCCTGTTGTCGGGCAGGTTTTCCGGCGCAGGCCGGGCCGAGACCACGTCCGCCAGACCGGTATCCAGCCGGTCTTCGAGTTCATGCAGCCGGGACGCCTGCGCGTCGATCTCGCCGAGCACATCGATCAGGCTGCGCAGCCGCTCGAATTCCTCTGCCAGCGGCTCTATTTCCAGCACCCGGACAAGATCGCTGCCGAGCAGCCGTGCGACCTGTTCGACGGTCGGTGCATCCAGATCCACCCCGGGCAGAGCGTCGGCCAACTGCATCCCGGCCGTCGCAAACCGGTCACGCAACACCTGCTCGGCATTTTCGCTCGGTCGCAATTCCCCAGGCTGCCAACCATATTCGGGAGCGCCGAGAACCTGCTGCGGCCACAGCGGCTGGTCCTGCACCTCATGCCGCTCGGCCGCCAGTCGACCCAGCCGAGCGGCGTCCGCCGCCAGCGACCGGAACTCCTCGGCGCGCTCACCATCTCGATACGCCTCGAACAGGAACGCTTCCAACCTGTCGACCTGCCCGATCCGACGGGAGAGGCGATCGGCCTCCTCGAACAACTTCATCTGTTCGTACAGATCGGTGAACAACCGCTCGATCGGCTGCACTATCGCCGCGGGGAGACCCATCGCCTGCAGCTTCGCAAGCTCCCGTCGCACTGTGGCCTCATCGGTCAATGTCCCGGATGGCAATCCGCACAGGCCCTCCAACGCCCGCACCAGGGTGAAGTGAGTCAGCGACAAACTGACCTCAGCAAGCGCCCCTGGGACCAGGTCCTCTTTGCGGAAATCGTGTCGGATCAGCAGTTGCGCATGTACCTGCTCCAGCCGCATTTCGGCGGCGCGCCGCAACGCGACCAGCGCCGCAGGCAGCAGTCCGTCAGCCGGCTCGTCCCCATCCTCCGGCGGTGGCGACGGCGGGCCGTCCCCGTCTCCCCCCTGGTCACCTGCGCCGCGCCCGCCGGACTCGACGGAGCTACCGGTGTCACCATCGATGCGCCCGTCCACGTTTCGCGTCGAGGCATCCGCACCGGTCGACTCGCCGCCCTCGGCCGCGTCGGGCGAGTCCAGCTGCACGACCGTGCCGTACCGGTCGATCACGATCAGCTCGCGCAACCCCACGATCGGCCTGCGGCTCAACTCCCGCGCCAGCTCCTGCGGGCCGACGCCGGCTTCGACCAGATCCACCACGATCCGGTCGGCCGGCTTGCCTGCCACCGTGTGCTCGAGCCAGGAACGCAGCGCGCGCAGCCCGGACACCCGCGGCGCGACATGCGCGAATTCCCTGCCATCGACCCGCAAGTCGAGTCTTTGTTCGACCCGGAAACCGGTCTGGGCCAACAATGTCGCCGAGGCGTGCTGGGATCGGGCCAGATCATCGGCCAGGCCGACCGGGAACCCGACCGGTGCGGTGCGCGCCCCGACCAGCACACCCCTGATGCGTCCCTTCGGCCTCGAATGGGCGATGATCTCGGCCCGGTCGCGACCCTCGACGAACCGCTTCTTCGAGCTGGGATTCTTCTCGGCAACGATCCCGAGTACCCGTCCCACGCCGACGTCGTGCCACTTCGCCAGCCACTGCTGCACTCGCACGTCGCCGATCCAGTGCTCGACCTTCCCGGCAACCCTCTCGAAGACCTCGATCTGGCCGTCGGCACGCATCTGCACACCGAACGCATGCCCGCCCGCATCGCCGAATTCCATCACACCGGCCACCGCTTTGCGGGTGCTCAGGTCCGCCGGGTCGTAGTTGCGGACCAACCGCAACACCGCGAGCAGCCCGTCGACCCCGACTCCGAAGCCACCCTCTTCCCACTCGAGCCCGACCCCGCGCGCGATCGCATCCTCGTAAACGCCCTGCTGGTCGATCTGCGGCGAATCGGCCAACCCCGGCCCCCGCTGCGCGCCGATCTCGTCCTGGAAGTCGTTGATGAACCCGACCATCGCAGGCGCACAGTTGAACGGTCCTTCCCGCAACACCTCCGGGAGGATGAAAGCGGTTGTCTCGCTTGCTATTTCGTGCGCATTCGGCTCCCCGGCACGGGGGCCGGGGAACCCGGACATGGCCGGGTGCGACGCAACCGGGGCGCCGTCATTCCGACCAAAGTGCCAGCTCCGCACATCGCCGTCACTGCCTTCGATCGCGACGTCGAGTCCGCGATTCTCCTGGGGACCGGCGAGTATCACTGTCAGCTCACTGTCGATGCCGGACAGTGCCAGGCGCAACGCCTCGACAATGCGCGTAGACCGCGGCCAGCCGACCACCAGTCCGGATATCAGTCGCGACGCGATGTCGGCCCGCCGTGGATCATCCTGGCGCAGCGGCATTTCCACGCTCACCGCAGCGTCCGGGCCGGCGCCGACCCGGACGGTCAGCACCGGTCCGTTCCGATCGACGACCGGGATACGGGCAACCTCGCCGACCACTTCCACGTCGCCGATCCGGGCGCCGGGGAGGTTGAGCGCGCCGTCCACCAGCCGGAGCACCGCATCCCGGGGGGCGGCGTCCAGATCTTCCACCGCATCCACCACCGCCTGCAGCCAGCCGGTGTCGGACTGCTGGGAGTCCGCCAAAGTGGCGGCTAGCTCGGCGTAGAGTCCGCGCAGCCGCACATCGTGGTCGCGGAACCCGTCGAGGAATGCGACGAGCCGCCGCAGCTCCTGGAACCGAGTGGTGAGTTCGGCTTTCGCGCTGTCGGCACGGGCCTGGGACCGCAATGCTTCCCGACGCTGTATCCAGGCCGCGCGCTCCTGCTCGTCTTTCGGCGGATCTTGGGAATCCAGCGCGTATTCGACAATCACCTGATGCAGTTCTGGGGTCGGCGCCCATTGCTCCAGATCGGCGTCACTCAGTGGCATCGGGTCGGTGCCCAGCAGTGCAGCCAAGTCCCAGCGGGCTTTCTCGCACTTGGCCCGCAGCCGCGCCTCGAGGTCCCCGCCGGTGATCGTCTGCCCGGGAACCAAACCGTGCTCGGACAGGATCGCCGTGACCGGGCGGTCACGCACCGGCTCGGGCAGCCGGGCCCGGGTCTCGAGGGCCAGCACCGCCGCGGCGGCGTCGTCGGCCCGGGCGACGGCGGCGGCTATCCGGCGGAACTCCGCGACCGTGCACGTTCCCTGCCGCAGTCGCCGGTAGGTGTCGCGCAACCGATGCTCCAGCGCGGCCAGCTGTCGTGCCTGCCGTTCGTGCCGCTCGGCCTCCTCGAGCCGGATCAGCAACTCGTACGGCTGGTCGAGCGCCTCCGGCACCTGCTCGCCCGCGGCGCGCCGCTCGGCGACCAGCTGTTGCATCTGTTCCGCGGAGACCATGTCCTGCGGGCGGACTCCCATGTCCGCCAACGCTTCCCGCGCTCGCTGCTGCTCCGCCAGCAACCGGGCCCGCGCCGTGGACTCCGGCCGCAGCAGTCGCGCCAGCACCGGGTCGGCATGCAGCTGTCGCAACGCGAGTTCGCTGTGGTGGCGCAACCGGACCGACGCCGGGCCCGCATCGGTCAACTCCTGTCCGGTCGCCGTGCGCACCATGGCGTCGGTGAGAATCGCGGTGACCGTGCCCCGGGCGGCCGCGTCGAGGCCGCGCAGCCGAGGAAGATGCACTTCGGCGGTCGCGGTGGCATCCACGCCGATCCCGACCCGGACGGTCAACAGCTCACCGGCCCGGTCCAAGACCCGGATCCGGCGGATCCCGCCGACCACCTCCACCTTTCCGAGCCACGCGCCCGGGAAGTTCAGCGCATCGTCGAGCACCCGGAGGGTTTCGTCCCGGGTGCTCGCGCCGACATCGTCGAGCGCATCCAGCACCGCCTGCATGCGGGCCTGTTCGGTAGCTTGCGCCGCGGTATCCCGATCGCTCCCAGACTGGTGCACGGCATTGCCGCCCGATATCGGCATCGCCGCACCAGGAGCGAAGACAAGGCCCCGTCGAAGTTGAGAGAAACGTGCGGTCTGGGGGGAGCCGGGCCTGCGGACCGACCCATTGGGCGCTTCAACCCCGACGCGACCGTCACGCGACCCGTCGATATCTCGCTGGCCATTCTCCGACGGCGGGCTGGAAGCCGATCCCGTACCGGCTCCGCTGAGCTTCGGCGACGACGACCGTTCGAAGGGACCGGGGCCGGGCGCATCGACATCGTCTCTGTCGAAATACATCGCCAGGTCACCCTGGGTGCTTTCCACAGTGACATCCAGCTGCCGCCGGGACAGTTCCATAGTGAACACACCGTCGGCGCCGATCAACTGAACGTGCGGCAGCCCGAGCTTCTCGCCCGCAGCGGAGGTCCGTTTCAGGACGGTACTGAAAACCTGAGCGGCATCCTCGTGGTTCCAGCCGGACAACAACTTCGACAGCAGCACCCGCGCCATCGGCACCCGGTGCGCCCGGTCGCGGCGCAGGTACGTTTGCACGATCACCACACCGTCGACCACCCTGACATCCACCAGGCGGCTGCCGTCCGCTTCCCGGACCTGGATGCGATGGCCACCTTCGATGCGTTCCACCGGCCACAGCCGGGTTCCGGTGCGTCCCAGAGTATCGGTGAGCATCGCAACGATCGCGCCACGAGTGTCGGTAGCAAGATCCGGCAGCTGATCCACTGCTTCCAGGACCTGGACCATCGGGTCTACCGGCGGTGGCGTCACCGGGTGGGCCAAGGCATCCAGGCGGCGGGCTTCGGCGTCCTTTTCCGACAGTGCTTCGACAGCACGGACGATCGGGTCGACCGCGATGAACCGTTCGCACAACACGGCCAACCGGTCGGCGAACAGCAGGCGCTCTTGGTCATCCGGCAGTCGTCGCAGTTGTCGCTCCAGTTGCGCCTGCCCCAACAGGTTGTCCACCTGTTCCGGGGTCAACTGGTGATTTTCGATGCCCAGGAACGCCACCAGCTCGTCACGCGCGTCATCACGCTGCCGCGTCAGCTGCCGCATCAGCGGCGTGCCGGGACGCACCTGGGCCGGATCCAGCGACCATTCGGCGGCGAGCTGATCACAGGCAGCCTGCTGTCGCTCGCGACTCTCATAGGCGTCGAACGTCTCGGCCAGCAACCGGACCCGTGAATACAGCCGGTGGAAGGCATCCAGTCGTTCCACCGAATCACGACTCTGTGGATCTCTCTTGCGGCGCAAGACCTCCAACCGAACCGAAGTCGGTCTCAGTTCGATCAGGTCCTCATCGGAGAACTCCGACAGGGCATCGCGTGCCTGCTTTTGGCGTTCCCACGTCTGTTGGCCCTCCTGCTCCAGTGCGTCCAGGCGGGCTGCGACATCGATCTCGGTCCACGATGCCACGGGCTCTTCCGGTTCGACCCCGTGGGCGTCGGCCCATACCTGGTGGTAGAACTCGGCGTATGTCTTCCCGGCCAAGCGTGGGCCGATGTGTTCCATGAGCGGTCGCACCGCAGCGACACCTGCGGCCCTGGCGAGCTCAATTTCGGCTTCGCTCGGCTCACGTCCCCGAACAGCCTCGATGACATGCCGATATGCCGTTGTATAGGCAAGTTCCACCGCGTCGGGTGGATCCGTGTCGAGTTCTGCTTCGCGCAGCTGCCGCATCGCCTCGGCCCGCCCCGCTTGTGCGTCCGCTTCCGCGTCGAGCCTCTTCGGGACCCAGTCCGCAGGCGTCTTCGATGTCATCAGCTCCCGGACCGCAGTGCCGTCGCCCCGCGAGAGCTCCTGTTCAACGTGGACGGCCCCGGCAACCATCGCTGCCGCCAGCTCGGCGTCGGAACCTCCGACATCGAGTACCAGAACCTTTCGCGCCGGGTACAGCCGGTCGTCGGAATTCGGCTCCAACAGGATGTGAATATCGTTGTCGCGCAGTATCCGAGCCGCCCGTTGACCGATCGGGATCTGGTCCAGGAGCTGCCACACTCGGTTCAACCGCTGTTCCGCAGCCCGTTCGGCCAAGTTGAGCCACGGCACATCAGGCAGTTTTTGTCCGAGTTGCGGCTGCGGGTCCCGTACCCCCTCGAACCACACCATGCCGTCGATTTCAGTGCCGACGGCCAGGTACTCGACATCCAGATAAGGGAGACCGGCCAGCTCTGGATGCGCGGCGATCGCCTCGTCGCGGAATCGGAGGTGATCGACGCCTTCTGTTGCGACAACCAGGCGCGGCCGGTTTCCACCGATCACCGCGACATGGTCGTTCAGCATCATGCCCGGTCCGTCCTGCAACACATTCTGCAGAACATCACGGCAGGCCAGCGTATCGAGCTCCGCGCTGATCGCATCCGCATCCTTCGCGGCCTGCGCATGCCACGCGACGAGGTCGCGCCGCTGCAGCGCGGCATGCGCACGGCGGCGAGCATCGGCTTCCGACACCGGCTCGAGCGATGCGGCGCGGTGCCGTTCCGCCTCCCGGGCGATAAGGCTGTCCAACAGGGTGAAATCCCGATCAGCGGCGGCTCTCGCCAAGGCCAACCGCTGAAGTTCTGCCGCTGTCTCCGGCGTGCTCGGGGTGTGGATATTCAACTGCTCTGCGCGCTGTCGTTCACCGAGCCAAACCGCGCGAGCCGTATTCCGGTAGTAACTCGGTTCGCCGATCTTCTCGGGCGCATCGACACTCTGTTCCAGAGCACGAACACCGGCTTTGTAACCTATTTCTGCCAGTTCCGTCCGAGTGAGATCCGGATCGGACTTCCGCGCCTCGGCTGCCGCCGTGTCGGAAGCTTCCGTAAATACCTGCTCCTCGACTGTGACCGGAACATCATATCCACATGCGCGCAAGGCAATACCAAATAGGACCTCTCTAGCGGATGCCCTGGCTTCCAAATACATATACCGGTGGACGAATTCACCACGAGTCATCGTTACCGGGTTGTGTCCGAGTCCGCCGACGTGGTCCACAGCATGCTGGTTCTCATGGATCAGAGTGATCACTTGAATCAGAAGATCCATACCGCGTGTGGCGACGAAATTCGTCAGTTCAGGATGCGAATAACCTCCGTAGTCACCCGGCGCCAATTTCGACACATGTTTGACCTTGACCATCGCCAACAGCTGATCGGCCCAACCCCCACCGACCTCGCCGATCAGCGACCGCGCCATGTCCGCCGTCGTGTCTTGCACCAACCCCACCCGGAAGTCGGGGTTCGGGCCGCCGGTCCCGGGGCCGGGGAAGTGGAGGGGTTTGGCGTCGGGATCGAAGGCAACCGCCCAGATGCCCTTCAGGAGCGCCACTTGTCCAATGGACATGGCATCCCGGAAGGGGCCGGACAGGCCCTTGCCTTCGTCTTCGATCTCGACGTCGCCGTTGCGCCACACCAACCGGTAGGCATGCCCGGAGACTCCGTCTTCGTTGCTCATGAGGTAGCCGTCGAAGACGACAACCGACATCTCCTCGACCGGGAGATTCTTGTGCTGCCTCTCGGCAACCAGGGCCCGGAAGGCCTTGACGAGCCTGCTGTGTGGCTTGCCGTTGAAGTCGATCGGGAAATGCCGGATATGCAGTGGGCTGCCGTTCGCGTGCTCGACAACGTCCGTCACCAGCATTCCGGCCAGGCTGACGTCCTCTGCGTCGGGCACAACCACATTCCGGTTGCGCTTGCGCAGCTGCTGCAGCACCAATCGTCCACACTGGTTGTCCGCATGACCGGTTCGAGGCCGGGGCAGCGGCGGTGTCCGGTCGGGAATGGCCAGCGCCTCTTCCTCCGCCGAGATCCGGCCCGACCGACCGCGGCCCCGAGCCACCTCGTCCGGCATCGCCGTCGCCTGGTGCGGCGCGGATGCCTCGGGCACGGACCGGCCGACGCCGCCTGCCCGGGCGGAACCGCGGCGGCGTCGCCGCCGGGTGCGGCTGCTGCGTTCGCCGGTACCCGCCCCAGCCGTGCTCCGCTGCTCGGCGGCGTTCGCTTCCGCTACCGGGCCGCTGTCGCGACCTGCTTCGACGGAGACTTCCGTGCTGCCGGTGGAGCCCGCGACATCAGTGCCCGGCGGGAGCGAGTCCAGCTGCGGGGCGGCCCGGCGGGCGACACCGTAGACACGCCAGCGGCCCTGCGCGTCGGTGAAGGAACGGGTGGTGACCCAGCGCAGGTCGTCGTGCACTTCGAGCTGCTGCTCGCTGCTGTTCCAGCGGACCCGGGTGCCCTCGGGGACCCGCAGGCGCAGCAGTGGCTGCCGGTCGAGCCGGTGCGACGGCTCCTGGGTGATCTCCCAGGCGATGCTGTTCGCGTCCACGATCGGTGCGTCGTCGAGTGCCTGGACGCGGACCGGGTCTATACCTGCGGGTAACGGGCCGACCAGCAGCAGGGCACTCGGCATCGCTGTGCTCTCGCCTACGGGGACGTCGAGCACGCGGCCGGCGTAGTTGTAGGCGATCTGCTCGTGGCTGAAAGTTACGGTGCCCTTGGCAATTTCGGCATCCGCCACGGCCTGTTTGGCCGTGCGGGACAGGCCCGCGAAGGTCTCCCCGGACACTTCCAGCGGGCCGCGGTCGCCCAGTATGGTCCTCAGCCGTTCTATTTCCCCGCCCCACAACAGGTTCGCCTGGGTGTCGACCAGCTGCCGGTGGTAGTACACGAATTCGTAGCACGCGCGTTCCAGCGCACCGACCGGCGGTTCGAGCCCCTCGGGCAGGGCGCGCGCCCGCTCCCACACCGGCCAGACCTGGGTCTCGGTCAACGTCTGCGCGGTCGCCCCGGCCAGCCCCGACACCAACTCGGCATCCGCCGCACCGGCCGCGGCGATCTCCTGGGCCAGGGACACCAGGCGCTCTGCCGCGGCTTCACGCTCCGCCCCGCCAGGCAAATCGGACCGGTGCAGTTCCTGGCCCGGGATATCGGCGGCACGCAGGAACACGGCGTCGTACTCGGCGAGGACGCGGTCCAGTTTCCGTGCGGTTTCGTCCGCGTCGGCGCGGTCGGCGACGTCGATCAGTTCGGTCAGCTTCCGCACCCGGTGCGCGGCGTCGGCCAAGGCGATGAGATGCGTGTCCCCGGTCAGCTCGCCGAGCCGACGCAGCGGGTGCTCGTAGTCGGACGAATAATTACCGTCCGGGACGACACCGATCAGCTGAGCCAGGGTCGCATCCCAGATCTCCTGCAAGTCCTGGTACTCGTCACGCCAGGTGCCCAAGTCGAGGTTCCGGGACACCGACTGCAGCGCATTCGTGACCGAACCCGTTCGAAGGCTCGACGCGAGCCAAATGGGCAGATCGCTCGGCTGCAGCCTGGCGGCCGCGATCTGCCACCCATCCTCGTTCAGGTGCGACAACAGGGAGTCGACGAGGCCGAAGACATCGCGCACCAGGTTCGGCCAGCGCAGGTGCGCCGGGTCGATCTCCAATAGCCGGGCCAGCTCCGCACGGGCCTCGGCCAAGTGCTCGACCGCCTGCTCCCACGGCACGCCGAGCTCGGCTGCCAAGGCGTCCCGGCTACCGCGCAGCCGTTGTGCCACTTCCTCTTTCGTCGGCTGCTGCTGGCTTTGCGTCGCGGATCTCGAGTCCGGTAGCCCTGGCAGGCCAGCTTCCTTTCCGGGCTCGGACGGGCGTGCTCCGATGTCCTCGGCCGGGCCAAGAGCGGCGGTCTCCTCGGTCAGCTCCACTTCCGGCTTGCCGAATTCGTCGAAGACGATCGCGCGCACGTCCTGTACCCCGTCGGCGGCCGCACGGGTCCAGCGGTCTACTGCGTCGTCGCCGATCACCCAGCCGTATTCGTTCGCGCCCGGGTAGCCGGGGTCGAATACCACGGTGTCGCCCAACCGTGCGTCGGCCAGTTCCTCCCCATGCTCCACCTTCAGATCGAGGGTGACCTGGAGCACCGCGAACGCGTGCTGACCGATGATGCGATCCGCGCTGCCGATGCTCATCGTCCCGGCGACGGCCATCTTCCCGTTGCCGCCCTCGGACTTCTTGCGTACCTCGCGTACCGCGGCGGCCAGCCCGGATATTCCTCGACCGATCGGATGTTCGGCCCATCCCGCCACAAGGCGGGTTGCGAAGTCTGTTCCCGTCATCCCGTTGATCTGGATGTCGGTGTCGTGCTCCGATGCCGGGGACATCCGATCGCCCTTGGGACCCAAGGTCGTCTTTACCCGCTGCTGTACCAGCGCACCGCAGATGGGCGCGCCGTTCAGCACATGTCGCACCCAAGAGGTGTCCGGAATGGCAGCGGCGGCGGGCGCGGGAGAATCCGTTCGCTCGACGGTCAGACGGGGGCCGGTGGCTTCGAGGCCCGGGTAGCCGAAGTCCCGCAACCGCTCCACCACGCTGTACACATGGGTGCGGCCATCCTCGTCGACGAACGTCCGGGTCCGGGCGATGTTCAGCTTCCGTTGCAGCACGAGCACGCGTTGCTGGGGATCCCAGTACACCGCAGTGCCTTTCGGCACCCGGATGTACTGAAGGTCGGACTCGCCGAGCCGATCCGACGGTGTCTCGGTGATCTCGGCTGCGATGAACCCGTCATGCGTGCGCCAGCCCCGCGGGCCTTCCGCGTAGCCGGGAAGCAGTTTCGTTACCACCATGATGTCGCGCTCGAGCTGCCGCATCCCCGGCACCAGGGTGTCGGTGTGCAGCAGAGCATCAGTGGTCAAAATGGCTGCGACGAGCGGATGGTTGGGTGCGCGCTCGTCCGACGGCAAGCGTAGGAAGGCGTTCATGGCCTCGAGCTGACCGTGTAGGCCGAATGCGCCGCCTCCAGGTGACCACGGCAGCCGATCCTGATCCGCAGGCGTGAGCGAACGGCCCCACTGACGATCGGCGTGGACATAAGCCGCGTCGTCGCTTGCGAATTGCAGTATGCCCGCGGATATTTCATCTCGGGCAATGACGTGCTTGGTGGCAGTGGACAGTTGGTCGAACACCCGCGGGTGCACCGCATTCGGACCGTGCTGCGCCAATTCCGCACGCAGCCGCCGTATCTCGGAATTCAGGCTTTCCCGTACGCCGTCGGCTCGGGCCTGTTCGCGTGCCCTGACCACCTGGTCCAGCTCGCGTGCCAGCGCCCCCGCCGCTTCCCGATCAGGCCGGTGACCGATCACGCGGCGCTGCGCAAGGCCGTGCGGCTGACGGCCGTGCAGCGGGATCTCCGGGTCGCGGGGGCCGTCGAAGACGATCGCATCCACGTCGCCGACGCCGACACCCGCGGTCTCGGCCCAGGCGTCCACCGCGTCGGTGCCGATGATCCACCCGTCGAGCGCGCCGTCGTAGGCGTTGTCGAAGACCACGACCTCGCCGATACGCACCCGGTCCCGCAGCACCGGGTTTTCGTCGATCAGTTTCCGCGTCATCCGCACCACAGCGAAGGCGTGGTCACCGAACGGGCCGAGGTTCATCACGCCCGCGATCGCATGTTTGCCGCCCCGGACCTCTGCCATTGCCGCGGCCAGACCCGCCGCGCCGACGCCGAGCGGTTCAGCCCGGAAATCGGCGTCCAAACCGGCCGCGAAGGTCAGATCCGACATGCCCTGGGCCCGGATGACCGCATCATCGACGGACGCCGGGCGCATTCGGGCAGCGACATTGTCGCTCATCGCCGCGCGGATCACCGCTTGGACCAACGGGCCGCAGATCTTGGGCCCGGCGCCCGCCAGGTGCGCTGCCGCGGTGGGCGGGCGTTCGTAGTCGGCCAGGTCGGCGGAGAGGGCGTCGCTGACCACCCTGCTGACCGACGCCGGCTGTGCGGCGTCGGTCAGCAGGGTGGTCAGTTCCTGGTCGAGCCGATCGGCGTCCACCGCGGCGGCGTGGAAAGCCTCGGCGGCAGCGATCCTCTTGCCGAACTGAACGTACGCATCGGCCAAGAGGTGGGTGTGTGGTGGCAGCGCCTGCTCACGCAGCAGCTCACGCACTCGGTCGGCGTTCAGGTTCTGCTCCGAAATACCGAGGTCGCGGCGGACCTCGGGGCTGAGTTCGGCCAGCAGGCCTTGGCGTGCGGTCTCCTGATGCGTACGCAGTCGGGTGAGTACTGCCGCGGCGCTGTCCACGTCGTCCGACACCCGGCGCAGGTCGGCCGCGCGCTCGAGTTCCCCGTGGCGGGCGGCCAATGCCTCCCGGGCCTGCAATCGCTGTTCGGCCTTCTGATCCAGCTCATCCGCTTGCCGGTCGAGCCGCTCCTCCAGCTCGGCCATCGCCCAGTGGGTTTCGGCGATATCCCGCAACCGGCCCAGGCCCCGGTGCCTGCGGGTCGGGTCGAACCCGGTCCGACCGGGACCGGTCGGCTCGGCATCGGCATGCAGGCGGCGCAATGCCTCCAGGTCGGCCACCGTCCGCGGCAGGGCGGTGTCCTCGCGGAACCAGGTCAGGTGCTCGCGGCGCACGGCATCGAACTGATCCGCGAGCACGGCACGCTGAGCGGCGACCTGGCGGCGCCGGGTGGACAGTGCCTCGATGGCGTGCAGTCGGCGGCGCGCGACGAGGAATGTGTCGACATCCCGCAACAGCGCGTCCACCTGGTTTCGGCGCTGAACCGTCTCGCGGTCGGATCCGTCGAGTTGCCTGCTCAGGTCGGCCAGCTGATCCCGCATCCGCTGCGGGTCACTCGGGTCGATACCCAGCTCGGCGGCCCGGCGCGCCAGGCCGGGCTGCAACGTGCTGAGCTGGTCGGCGTCCTCATCCCGGAGCCGGGCCAGCGCGGGCCCCGCCGCGACCGGGACGGGCTGTTTCGCATCGGACCGCCGCTCCACCTGGGCCAGGATCGCGGTGATCTCCGTTCTCGCATAAGCGATCCGGGCCCAGCGGTCGTCTTGCGCATCGGCCACCTCGCCCAGTTGGCGGAGCAGCTCGAACTGCTTGGCCAACGAGAATCGCAGCGACACAGTGACTTCGTCCACGCCGCTGGATGACTGCGCCGGGTCCGGAGTCAGCTCGGCCAGCTCATCCGGGGACAATTGCTCCGGGTCGAGGCCGCCGAGCGCGGTCTGCAACTGGTCTCCCACCTCGGTGCGCCGGTGTCGCCACCGCTCGACGATCTCAGCCGGCTGCTGGGCCGCCAGCTCGTTGCCGCCGTGCTGGGTCAACCGAATCGGCTCGCCGCGCACGTGTCCGGGCTGCGGAGGGGGGGCGTCCTGCAGCTGTTGCAGCTCGCGCTGCATCTGTTCGAGCCGGTCGGCCTGCTCGACTGCCAACCGGACGACACCTTCACGGGTCAGGCCGTATTCCTGGGCGAAATATCGTCGGAACAGCAGGTCTTCCAGCAGGTCGACCTGCGCCAGACGTTTCCCGTACGCGGTGATCGCGTCGAGCTCACGCTGCATGCCATCGAAGAACGCGTGCTTCTTCGCCACCGCGGCCAACGCCGCCGGCGTGTCCGGGTTCGCAAGCAAGTCGGCGAGCCACCGCGCCTCCAGCCCGAACGGTGGCATTTCTATCCCTGGGTAGTTGTTCAGCTCCGCTTGCGCCGCGCGGTACAAGTCTGTCCATTCCGCCCGCTCCGGCGAATCCGCGACCGGTATCTTCGTCGCGTCGAAGTCCGGGCGGAGATAGCCGCTGCCTTCCTCCTGAATCCGGTAGGCCAGGGCCTGCACCATGTCCCGGTACTCGGGGGCGAGCCGGCGCCGAACCCGGTTCAGTTTCTCGACCGGTTCGGCGAGCTGCGACGGCGCAACGGGGACATCCGGTGCGACGGATGGAAGCGCGAGCGACGGCCGGTTGTCCTGCGACGGATCCGACAGCCAGCCCTCGGAAGCCCATTCCCCGGTCCGGAACCCGTGGTCGGCCACCGCCTCGTCGGCCAACGCCGCACGCACGAACTCCTCCGCGCCGTCGACGGCGATCACCCGGATCACCGGCCGGCCCGGCGCCTGCGGGTTGCCGGCCAACTGGCGGCGGGCTTCGCCGAGGCTCGCGAGGTCGGCAGCCAACCGCCGCGGGTCGGTGCCGTGCCAGGTCACCACTGCCTGAGCCGCGACCCGATTGGCCCGCAGCTCATAGTTGTCGACCGCGCTACCAATGCCCGCCTGTAGTGCCTCCGGGGTCGGTTCCTGCGCGGACACGAAAACCGTGATCTCCATGGCGGTTTCGGTGTCGTTGATCGCGACGGCGGCGCGGTCCGATGGGTCCGCGTCCGACAGCGGCAGGGCGAGCGGTTGCAGGACGAGTTGCGTCGGTTTCATCCACCGCGTTGCTTTGGCCAGGGTGTCCACCCAGGCTTCCAGGCCCGGCAACTGTTCGCCATCTTGTTCCGGGATGCCGAAGTCGGCCAATTCCCGGTGCAGCCGCTGCAGGCTCACCTGCATCTGCAGCACGCGCAGCACGGCTGCGCCGCGGTGCGACCCCACGATGCCGTCCACCGCCGCGACCAGTTCCGGCCGGGCATTGGCGAAACGCCGCCGCTCTGTTTCGCTCCAGTCCGCCCACTGCCGGGCTACTTCGCGCAGCGGGCGGTCGACGATCAGCCGCTCCTGTTCCCGCGCCTGCTCCGGCGACAATTCGTCGGTTTCGCCGAGCCCGCCGAACAACTCCCGTTCGGCCGCGAACAGGTCCGACTCTTCGGCTTGGACACTGTGGATGCCTTCGGCCGCCAACCGGTCCTCGGCGAGTGCGGCTTGCACCACCGCGGCACCGTCGTCCGCACCGACCAACTCGACCCGTCGCAGATCGGTGTCCTGATCCGGATTCTCTGCCCGCCACACCGCATTCCCGGCCACGACCCGCCGCGCCACGTCGTCGCCGTCGGCGCGCGCCAGATCCACGGTGTGCGGGGCGCGGCCGTGTTCTGCCGTATCCGGGTCCAGACGCAACACCGCTAGCTTCGACACCGGGGCATCACGCTGACGTTCGGCGTCGAAACGCTTCATGGACGCCACCGCGGTAGCTTCCAGTTCACCATAACGCCGAGCCGTTCTCGGCACGTCAACGATCAGGTCGTTCGCGTGCTCCGCCCCGTACCCGAGCACCGCCCGCCCCCGCGTGCGGGCATCCGATGGCCGTGGGAACGACAACAGCGATACCGACGGGTTCCCGGCCAACTGTTCGGCTCGGCGCTCGGCCTGCTGTACCGCGTCGTGGACCCGCCCGAGTTCGCTGGTCTCATCAGCTCGGCCTTCCTCGGCGGCCAAGTCCGACAGCCGCGCCAGCTCCGCCCGGTTCACCTCGTCGCGCACCTGCCACGGAATACCCTCCGCCTCACCGACGACATCCGGGTGCAGCATCCGCAGCGCCCGCTTCTCGTCGTCGCTGCTTTCCCGCCACAGCCTGTGGTTGACCAGCGCCTTTTCCCGCGCGTCGGCGAGGTCTCCGCTCCCGAGCATGTCCGACGCGTGATCCAGCCCGGCTCGGTCCAGCACTTGGCGCACCAGGACTTCCGCCCGCGGGACCGGACCGGCCGCGGGCGAGTCCGCGACCAGGTCCGGCGGCGCACCGATCGCGCCTCGAATTCCAACGCTCGGACGCTCGGCGAATTCGACTAACGGGTCGAAGTTTTCGTCGAGTTCGATCCCCTGGATCACTGCGTCGCGGCCGGCGACCCGCACCGCCCAGGCGGCGATCGCCTCGTCACCGACGATCCACCCACCATTGCGGCGGGCAACCGGGTCGGCATTGTCGAACACCACGACTTGGCCGATATGCCCACCCAGCCACTCGGGATTCGCCGCAGCCAGCTCCGGTGTCACCCGCATAATCCCCGTGGCGTGTGCACCGATCTCGCCGTGGTCGGCCACCATGGCAACCGCGCCTCGACCACCGGTACGCACCGCGTTCCACGCCGCCATCACCCCGGCCACACCCCGACCGAACGGCTGCTCCCGCCACCCGGCTCGCCGCCCGGCGGGCAGGTGGGCCGCCAACTCCACATCGGACATGCCTGCCATCGCAAGCTGCTGGTCCACTGGGATCGGCTCGATGACTTCGGCTTTCCGATCCCCGACCAGCTGCTCGAACCGCAGCTGCACCTCGCCACCACAGATCTTGTTGTCACCCTCGGCCAGGTGCTGCGCGGCCCGCAGATGCGACACCACCGCGCTGTTGTCGAGCTCGGTCTGCGGCCGCTGATACGGCGCAATCTCCACCGGCTGCCTGTCCTCGGTCTCGCTGCCCCACTTCACCAGCAGCTCGGCGACCGCCTCCGGTGACAAGCCGTGTGTCATCGCATGCGCAATCCGGGACGGATGCGACAACGGCAGCGAGTGGTTCAGGAACCCATCGACTGCTCCCTCCGCGAGAGCCTCCCCCGGGTTGAGGAAGTGGTTGGCCGGCCGCAACGCGACCACGGCCTTCTCGATCAATGTCGCGATCCGGCCCAACCAACGCTTTTCCGGGGCAGCGGGGTTCACCCCTGGTTTGAACGAGTATCCCGAAAGCTGCTGGACCCATTTCCGATAACTCAGATCCGGGGCGATCAGGCCGTCTCTACGGTAGATCCGATAGGCCGTTTTCAACGCCGCGGGAAGGTCGTTGCGTAACCTGCGGCCACTGGCGTCGTCCACTACATGGATGAATTCGTGGAAAACGACGTGGTATATCGAGTTCGTCGCAAATGCGGCATACATATCGTCCACACCGGAAGTACGCCCACGCTCTCGCGCTTCGCGCCATTTCTCATCGGACAGCTCCGGATCGGTCAGCAATATTCTCTTGATTGCGATGCTGGAATAACTTCCGACATTGCCGGATGAAGTCTCTCCCCGGCGCGACGCCAAAGCGGGGTGTTCCATCTCAGCAACAATATTTATCTCGCGCAGCTGGAACCGGGTGCCGTATTCGGCGATCCGATCGCGCAGTGCGCGATCGACGGACTGGAGCGCGCGCAACTGGATTTCGTCATCGTCCCAGCCGTAAACCCGGATGTGGAAGTCGTCGAAGAGCGCATCGACGATGCGGGCCTTCTCCTCTCGCTCGCTCAGCGGCTGCCGCGGCTGATTCCAACCATCCAAGGCCGATCGTGGATACTGCGGCCCGGTCCGCACCGGCTCGGCATGGAACGTCGCCCACACCTCTCCCCACGGTTCGATGCCACTTTCGAAACCGACGCCGCTTTCGATGCTGTTGCGGGTGAACGATTTCAGCAGGGCACGGGTCGGCGCGCCGACATCGTTGCTGCCGTGCCCCGGCACAACCAAGCCGTCGTCGATTACCCCGCCCCGGGCTTCGAGGCATTCGACGGAGATATTCAGCGTCCGGTGACCGCGCGGTCCGGTCGCGGTCTTGACAAGGATTTTCACCGGTGGCACGAGGGGTTCCGCCACCCCGGACCGCTGCACCTGCAGCCGATAACGGTCCAGATAGTCGAAAGCGTCGTGCCCGGCGTTGCGCACCAACTTGCGGGCGGACTCGACCTGGTCCTGGGGCCATCCGTGCTGTCGCAGCAGCTCACCCAGCCGCGCGGCACCCGCGCTCAAGCCGTCGCGCAGTCCGAGGCCGAGCGATAGCTCCAGTTCGAGTTCCCGCTCGCCCCGATACGCCTGTTCCATAACCTGATCGGCTATGAGACCGAGAACCTTCTCCGCCGGGTCGGCGACCATTGCCGGCGGGTCCAACACCGCCACCGGCGCACCGATCGCCCCCGCCAGACCGATGCTCGGGCGTTCTTCCAATGCGACCACGGGGTTAAGGTTGTCGTCGAATTCGATGCCCTTGATCGAGGCGTTTCCGCCAGCGGTCACCCGCTCTCTCCAGGCAGCGATCGCCTCGTCGCCGACGATCCAGCCGCCGTTGCGGCGGGCTTGCGGGTCGGCGTTGTCGAACACCGCCACGTCGCCAACCCGCAGGTTCGAGTTGGCGTCGGCCAACGCCTGGTTGACCCGCATCACGCCAAAGGCGTGCGCGCCGATCCTGCCGTAGTCGATCACGCCCGCGACCGCGCCCCGGCGGCCGTCGCGCACCGCGTCCACCGCCGCCTTCAACCCGGCGACGCCACGGCCGAACGGGCGCTCCCGCCACCCGGCGGCCAAGCCGTCGGCGAAGGTTCCGGCGGTCATCCCGTCCAGCTTCAGCTGAGCGGTCAGCGGGACCGGATCGATCCGGGATCCCTTGTCGCGCAATAGCTGCTTGAACACGACCTGCACTTCGCGGCCACAGACCTTGTCGTGCCCATCTGCCGGGTCCAGGTGCGTCGCGGGCGGAGGCGGGGGCGTCGGTGCACCTACCAACTCCGCGAAACCCGCTCCGAGCTGGATGTTCTGGACGGTCGCTTCGGCCTCGAACTGGTCCAGCTCGGGCGGAGCCGATGCCGGATCGGAATCGGTGACCGCTCCGTCGGCCTCGGACACCGTCAGCCCCACGAAGTTCTCGCGAGTGCGGACCCAGACGGTCAGGGTCCGGTTTCCCCGCTCACCCGATACCGACACGTGCGCCTGCCCCGAAGTCTCGGTGGCGGCGAGGAGGAAGTGCCGATCGACCGCCTCCATCGCGACCGCGGCCGCCTGCGGCGGCGTAACCCAGTCCCGGGTCAATCGCCGGATCGACTGCTCCAACGCGGTGACGCGCTCCGGTCGACGGGCGCTGAGTCGTGTGGACACCTCCACCGCCGGCGGTTCGGAGGCCACCAGCCGCACGCTCGCCTCGGCAATATCGGTACTGGCGCGCAGATCCACCAGATGTACGGTGTGCCCGGATTCGTTGCGTTCGGTCCGTACTTCGTCGGCAGGGCGCAGATCACCGGCGGTGGCATCCAGCACCGCATCGGTTGCGGCCGCCGCCACCGCCCGAGTGTCGGCGTCGACGTCGGTGAGCCCGGCGAGCAGGGCACGGGTCCCGTGGAAGTCGGCGGCCGTCGCCTCGGACGGAGCCTCATGATCCGGGCCCGGCTTGAAGATGCCGAACCAGATCACTTTGCGGTACGGATCCTGCTCACCCGGGGCAAGCGGATGTCCACCGATCCGATCCACTGACTCGCGGACGACGAGCCGGCCCCGGTTCCGGTCTGTCCTCCGGTCCTCACCTGCCTGGGCAGCGGGTGCCGGGGCGTCATTCGCGTCCGAGTCTTCGTCTGCCGCCGAGAGATCGAAGCCTGCCAGGAACGCATCGTCATCGGCGTCGAGGTCTGCGTCTTCGTCGGCACCTAGGCTGGCAAGCAACGCGTCGATGATGTCGTCTCGGTCGGCGTCCTCGGCCATCGCGGCGAGCTGGTTCTGCTCCGGCGATTTCATCCCGGCCGGCAACGGCGGCGGGAATTTGGTGCTGACGTCGAGGGCTTCCACCAACACTCGTCCGGGCCACCTGGTATTCCCCGGTATGTCGATGACGGTAGCCCGGATCAAGACCGGACCTTCGGTGTGGTTCAACGCATTTCCGCCCCATTCGGACACGGCTCGACGGGCGTCCTCGATCAGGTCCTGCGGCCAGCCGCGTTGTTCCAGCAGCTCCACCAGCCAACGCCGAACCTTCGCGACGTCGGCTTCCCGCGCGTCGGGACCAACTCCGACGAGTAGTTGAGCGCGATGGCGACGAGGCGCATTCTGTCCGGCGGAGGGCCGTTCGAAGAATTCGAACCGGAACGTGTCACCGTCGGCAGTGGAGTCGAGCTGCCAATGTTCCGCTGTCTCGGCCAACGCCCTGGTCGCCGCCACCGTCGACTCGTCGGACAACTGAGCGCCCGTGACGAGGACGTCTACTTGCACTTCCCGGCCACCCGGACTCCCCTGCACCCGCGGCAGAACCGTCACCTGCGCCTCGGGGGTGTCGGCGAACACTGCGTCCACCACCGATGCCAACAGCGTCACCGCATCCTGCGTGCGCTCCAGGTCGGTCCAGCCGTACCAGCGCATTTGGTCGGCGAACCCGTCGAGCACCTGTTCCCGATGCTGTTGCCATACCTCGCGGTCCAGTGCCTGCGGCGTGACCGCTTCGATCGCCAGCCGGGCCGCGGTCAGATTCTTCTCCCGCTCGGATGCAGGTAGGTCCTCGTCGACGGTCAGCCCCTCGAACGGGCGCATTTGCTCGGGCTCGGCCGTGGTTGCGGCGCCGCGCTGCTGCGCGAAGACCTTCTCGTGCACCCAGGATTCTTGAATCTGGGCGGCCACCAACTCGACCGCCGACGGCGCGAACAGGTCCACGCCCGCGTCGTGCGCTGCCTGCGCGGCCCGCAACGCGGCCCAGGCCTGCTCCAAGTTCACCCGCTGCCAATGTTCCGGCAGCTCCTCGAACGACAGGTTCGCGATGTCGACCTGCTCGTTCCGCGGGGTACCGCTAGGGACCGGCTTGCCGTCCGGCATTCGCCACTGCGGGGTGTAGCTATCTTCGGATTCCCGGAACAACTCCCGGTAGGCCTCGTGCATCTGGGCCGCCACCCGACGAGACACCTGGTCGAAGTGCGAGCTGAACCGACGGGTGGCGCCAGGCATGGGCTGTTCGATGTCGGTGCGTTCGCGTTCGACCCGATCGATGCCGCGCACCAGCGCGTACGGGTTCGTCAGCATCCGCACCTCGGTGACGAAGGCCTGGGTGGCCCGACGTTCCAGGATCGCCAGCTGTCGCACCGGCCATTTCGCCGCCGCGGCCACCATGCCCAGTTCCTGCTGGTGCAAGAACCGCCGCCGCAGTATCCACCGCTGTGCCGGGGGCAACTGGGCAAGCGCGGTCTGCAGCACCTCAGGTGCGACCCCGGTCAGCGGCCCGGCCGGCATCGGGGAGCCGGCCGGTTCGCGCGGCACCGCTGGTTGGCTCGCGAGCTGGATCTCGGTGCTGCGTGCACTTCGGACGAACGCCGCCCAAGTCCGCTCGGTGAACGCCTGCCACCGTTCATGTTCGGCCACCACCAAGCCGATCCGGCTGCCCAGCCAGACGCTGACATTCCGGCCCGGCGGCAGCGTCCCGGCGAACACCAGGTCGAACACCCGCTCCCGCAGCCTGCCGGCCAGGTCTTTGTCGTCCACCTCCGTTTCCAGCCACGCCAGCACCGCGGCGTCGTACTTGGTGCGGAACTCACGCAACGCCTCACGGTCGCCGTCCTGTGCCCTGCGCAGCAGCGCGCGGCGCGCTTCCTGTGCTGCGTCCGGCTGTTCGGCCGCGACGGCCCCGTCACCGAATCCGTGTGAGGTCGGGCCGGGGGTGCTACCGTTGCCCCCTGCTTTCTGCGCCAACATCGCCAATGGCAGCATGGCGATGGCGGTCATGACGGTGCCTATCCCGAGCTGCCCGTGGCGGCGCTTGGTCGTCCGCGGTTGCGGGTCGGGCAAGGGGTAGCCGACCAACCGTGCCGCTGCGCGGATATTCCGCTCCAGCCCCGGCCCCACTCGGTAACCGTTGCGCACCTTGCTGACCGGCGACGTCGAGCAGTCCGCCACCCAGGCCACCGCGGCCTGAGTCGACGGCCCCGGCAGGCCGCCCAGTCGCTGCGCCGCGGCTCGGATCGCCTGTGCGTCTTGATCGCTCACCCGGTGGTCGCGGCCAGCGAGCAGATCGATAACAGCCACCGCGTCCACCCCGGCAGCGGCGGCCACCTCCCGTGCCCGGCTTTCCTCGGGCAGCGCCGCCAACGCCACCTCCACCGACTCGCGGGCAATTTCCGCCTCCGGAACCGCGGCGTGGCCGTCACCGACTACCGCGGGCGGACTGCCGGTGGCGGACGCGGGCAGCGACGGCAGGTGGAATGCGCCGATGATGGCGGCCCTGCCGCGCCCGTCGTACCGGCCCGCATCCCAGTTGACCAGGTTCTGGATGGCGTCGAAAACCCGGGCACCATCCCCGGTTTCGACCGGCAACCGGCCGTCCAGCACCAGCGCGACGGTGTCGGTGTCCACCCCGGCCGCCGCGGCAATCGCCGGAATCCGCGAGCGCACCGCCCGGAAACCAGCGGGCAGGTCGTAGTAGCCCAACTGCAACGCCGCGGCCAGCGCGCGACGGTGCGACGGGTCGTGCACCGGCGCACGCCGGGACACCACCTCTCGCACCGTCTCGGACGAAACTCCAGCGGCGGCAGCCACTTCCCGCGTCGTTGCCGCCGGGTACGGGTCGTCTTGTGCCTCCGGATCCACCACCGGCGGCTGCGGCAGGTTCAGCCCGTGCTGCTGCGCGGCCGCCGCCACCCGCTCTGCGATCTCCCCTGGCAGCGGAATGCCCTTGAGTACACACAGCACCGTCTGCACCGACACGTCGGCGTCCACCGCCACCGCCCGCCACAGCGGCAGCTGCGGCACGTTGCCGTGGTCGATGTCGTCGACCGCCGCCCGCGGCTGCGCAGTGTCGGCGTCCACCTCGGAATCCGGTGTTCGCTCGGTCCGGACCGGCGGTGCGGGATCATGGCCGACATCGGCACTGACGTCGGGGCGCATCGGCGATTCGGCGGGCTCCAGTCGAGCAGCACCTGCGGAGGACTGCCGCGGACCCGGCGGAATCAGCTCCGTCGCCGGTTCTTCTCCCAGCAGCTGGCGCACCCTTTCCAGCACCTTCGGAATTACCGGATCGGCCACGATCTGCTGCTGCGGAGCTACCGAGGTGCTGCGATCGAGCTGGAGTTCGGCTTTTTCCACCTGTGCGGCTTCGTGGAGAATTCGTGTTCCCGACTTCCCCTCGACAATCGAGTTATGGAACTCCTGCCCGCTCATTCCGTCCGGAGCTGTTCTGGCCAACCCGTTCAGTTGCCAGGACAGCTCACGCAATCGATCACGATTCGAATCGGACAACGGAAGCCGTGGCATCCCGTCCACGTCGAGCACAAATACCCGGAGATCCCCCGCCAAGGCGTACTTCGGGTCCGGCGGAAAATCATTCACGACAACACCGGCGTTGTCGATCACGATGCGATGACCAGCCAAGGAGATGATCAAATAGCTGTGACCAAAGAATCTGTCGGCATAACTTTCGCTCACATATACGAGTCCATTTTTCGGAATGATCTCGTCCAGTTCGACATAATCGTCGACAACCTCCATCCGGGCACCAAGGGCAGCCGAGACCTCGAAATTATAGGTACCGACGAGCGAGGTGTCATTCTCTACCGGTTCGATATTTGGATTTCCGGTGAGCGCCGCCGCTGTCATAACCGATCTAGGGGCACAAGGGCCTCGGGAAATTTCTATCGGATCGACCGCGTATCGACGTTTCGACAACCGCGCTTCCAATGCTCGATCAGCCTTTTCCAGGTCCCTTTCCGCCTGCTTGACGGCTTTCTCCAGCCTCTTCAACTCCGCATTCGACGCCCGGTCTTCGGGATTCAGCCCTTCGGCAGCCTCCTGCGCACGGGCAGAGACAATGCGGTGTACCAGAACCGCCTGCCATCTGGCTGCATCGAGCCGGGTCAGCTCGGCGACCTCTGCCGTGATCCGCTGATGGCGGTGTAGCACCTCGGCGAGCTCGTTCGCCTGACGCGCTCGGGGTCCCTGCCCTGCGGCGAGCACACCCAGCTCGGCGATCACCTGTTCCCGGTGCGCCGGAAGTAGCCGCTGCTGCGGCAGTTTCAGGTCGGCTGCGAGTTCCTGAGCCCGTCGCCATTCATTGCCGCGTTCGACGTGAACGGCAAACAGCCTTTGCGCCTGGGATACCCGCTGTGCGGAGCGGGTCGGTTCCGTTGGCGAAGGGATAAACCCATTCGGTTCGATCGGGAGCAGCATGGAACCGTCGGCGCGTGCGATAATGCCGTAGAACGGCCCGTTGCGGAGAGATTTCGGATCGAATACTTCGACGGTCCGGTGGTATCCGTCGCAGGCCACCTTCATGATGGCGCCGTCGTAGTTGACGATCGTGTAACGACGAGGATCCGCGTAGCTGCGGTCCACTACGGCAATTGCCTCACCCAGTGGTAGCGAATCCAGCTCTGCAACCATCGCTTCGCGGTCTCCGAGATAGGAGAGCCGCCCGCGCAGCCGGGCTTGCAGCCGGGCATCCTGATCGGTCCGCGACAGGAGTTTCTCCGGCGATTCCACTACCCCGGGCCCGTACAGGTCCTGGAATGTCCGCATCACCACATAGGTGTCCAGCTCGTCGGCCGCTTCACCGTAGAAAAGCTCCGGCTCGGCCAGTTCGACCATGCCCTCTTCCAGCACGCGGCGGAGCCGGAGTACCTCGTCGTCGGCTTCCCGCAGCTGTTCGGCCAGTTGCTGCAGTTCGGCAAGCTGTTCGGCTTTTTCCTGCCGCTGTGCGGCAGTCCAGTTCTCGGTTCCGGCGGTGAGCTGTTGCGCCAGTGTCTGTTCGCTGTCGTTGTCGACCTCGACGCCGAGCGCCCGGATTCTCTGCTCCAGTCTGCTCGCCCGCAGCGTGCGTGCAAGCAGGGCCTCGTTGAGGTCGGCGCTCACCGCGTCCAACCAGGTGTGCGCCTGCTGCAGATAGTGATAGCGGCGCACCGCTTCGATGTGCTCGCGGTTCTTGGCCGGGGCGGCGGCCGGATCACCCAGCCGCTCGACATGTTCGGCAACCGGGCGAGTCACGTCCAGCTTCAGTTTCACCACCGCGGCCCGGTACTTCTCAGCCGCATCGAAACGCCATTTGTCGGCGCCACGCTGCAGCTCCGACACATACCGCAGGTCCGAACTGGTGAACCTCCCGAGCGCCAGATGACCCGAATCCTCCCCCCTCGAACGGACATAGGGGGCCGCCGGCTTCCGCACGTAATCGTCGGTGCGGGAGCCCAGCCACCTCCGGATCGGATTCCGCCACGCCCCGATAGCCTTGCCCGGGCCACGATGCTTCGCGACCCGACCATCCAGCGCAGGCACCCTGCCGTCGACCACCGGCAGCGCGGCCCGGCCGTTACGGCCGAACGCGACGGCATGCAGCTGCTCCACGCCGGCACCGATGTGGTGTGCCCACCGGTTCACTGCGTCGCCGCCGACGATCCAGCCCTCGCGCGTTCCCGGGTAGGCGTTGTCGAACACCACCACCTTGCCGACCTGGTTCCCCAACTGGTCCGGGAACCGGTCGGCCAGCGCCTGATTCACCTCGACCACCAGCACCGCGTGCGCGAGGTCGTGCCGGCCCTCCACCGCCAGCGCCATCATCCCCACGTCGCCGTTCGGGTCCCGCACCCGTTCCAGCACATCGAGCACGCCCACCCGCCCGGGTGCCAGCGCCTCCTGCTGCCAGTATCCGGCGAGGCCGCCCACGAATCGGGTGCCGGACATCCCGTGCTGGACCACATCCGGGTCCTGCGCCGACACCGGCTCCATCAGCGCAGCCTGCTCCGGGGACACCCAGACCTGCGCAACCCCCTGCACGAGTGCCGCGCAGTTGTTTTCGACCGGATGGTTGTCGAAGTACTCGTAGTCGGCGATGCCCGGGCCGACCTCGGGTATCTCCGCCGACTCCGGCGGCGCACCGACCACGGTCCCGAACTGGTTGGCGTAACTCGGCAGATCGGCATCCGCGGCTACCGCCTCGGACGCGCCCGGCAACCGCGGACGCTCGGCGGCCCCATCCGCCTCGGACGTGCCGCCGTCCGGCGGGACCGCGCCACCCGGCTCCCCGACGAAGGAAGCCCCGGCCTCGGCCAACCACGGTGCCAGCACCGTCGAATGGAACTCCCGCAATGCCGGAGCGACCCGCTCGGCATCCGGCCCCAGTTCCACATCCGCAAAACCGGCGGTGAGGGCTCCGCCCTCATCGGCGAGCACCAAGGTGAACGTCCCGGATTTGCCACCGACCAAATTGATCCGCAACTTCACCGACAACTGGCCGACGCCCGGAACTACCTCGGCCACGTCCATCCAGTAATCGTCACCGAAGCCGCTGAACAACTCCCTTGCGCCTGCGCCTCCGCGCGCAATAAGTCGGCGGGGATCCGGCTTGATAGCACTGGATTTGAATAGTCCATTTTGGCCTCTCTCACCGAATTCGACGGTAGTGAGGTCTACGCCCTGTTGCCTGAGCCAAAATCGAAGCTGAGCGGCGAATTTCGGATTGTCCGACGCCTTACCAAATACTCCGGAGCCGGAGGAGACCTCTCTCAGGTCTCCCTTGACACATCTCAAGAGCCCGATAACGATAGGGCCCTGTTTCCGGTCCCTGTACATCCGGTACAACGACGGATGCGCAACCTTGGTGACGTGCCCCGTTCGGATGGTGACCCCATCCGCATCGATCATGAATACATGGAAACCACGAGTGTTGAAGAGTTTCCCATTCGAACCATAGAATTTCCCGTTCTGCACGGTGGGAAAATGAACATCAGGATTCGTAGCGCCTTCCGGACGAACCCAGTTCGGACGGTCCGGCTGCGCCACCTCATATATGTCCTGGTCGCCAGTGCCTGCGCCGTCCCCCGGGGAAGACCCGCTCGGCCAGTCCTCCCGCGCCCCCAGCGGTTCGACCGCTTCCGGCCCACCCGGACCGTAGAGCTTGAACCATGTCACCTTGCCTGCGTCGCCGCCCAGAATCCGGACGCCGCGCTCGTCGGCGACATCCGGCCCGGTCGGCGCCGGTGATTCCGACACCTCGGTACTGCTGTCGAACACCTCCACCAACACGGGGCCGCCATGATCGGCCACGGTCACCGTCATCCGGAACTCGCCCGCGCTGGTGCGCAACGAGTCCTCAATCATGGATTTGGCGATGCGTTCGGCAGTCGCACGGAGTTGCTCAGTGCCCCAGCCACATTCACGCAACCGATCGACCAACCACTGCTCGATCTTCTCGCCGTATTCCAAATGGTCCCACTTCGAGAACCCATCGATCACCACCGCACACTCGGCCTGCCAACGGCCTTCGCCTACAGTGGACCAACCGGTCGGCCGCAACGGAGACGGGAGCTGACGAAACACCTGCTCGGTGCCGTGCTTCCCAGTGAATTCGTACGATTCGGCGATATCGATCTTTTGTCCCGGGAACCGGCCCGTCAATGCGGTGTCTATCATTCCGCGCACAACATGGAAACCACTGTGCGTGATATCCGTATCCACGAAAGCAAGAATGACTTGCACTTCGCCGCTGGGGTAAATGCTGTACCGGATATGGAATTGCGCCGCGAAATCCTCGAACTCGACGCGCATCATCATATTTTCGGGGAGACCCAACGCCTTATATATGTCGCCGTGCATCGCACCGCGCACCTCGGAACCGTGCAACGTCAACGCCACATGATGTCGGCCGTCGGCTCCCACATCGCGCTGGGCTACCGTAGCGGCCTGGTTCTGCTCGCCGACTCCGATCACCACACCGGCGGTGAAACCTCGCAGTTGGTTCAGTCGGACGGCTACGACCTTGTCGACTGTGTGCCTTTGGAGTAAACCAGTGGTCACAGGAGGAATACGCAACTCGGGGACCGGCTGCGCCACCTCATATATGTCCTGGTCGCCAGTGCCTGCGCTGTCCTCCGGGGAAGATCCGCTCGGCCAGTCCTCCCGCGCCCCCAGCGGTTTGACCGGCCCATGAGGTGCAGGCTCCTGGCTCTCGGCCAGTGGCAGTTTCGCCCGCAGGGCCTGGTCGAACAGCATGCCGTGTACGTGGGTCACGCCCGCGCCGGCCCGGTCCACCCAGGCGTCCACCGCCTCGGGGCCGACGATCCAGCCGTCCTCGTCGGCTTCCGGATCGGCGTCGTCGAACACCACGACGTCGCCGAGATAGTCCTGCAGCTGCGGGAATTCGTCGACCAGTGCCTGGTTCACTTCGACAACGGCGATCGCATGCGCGAAGCGCTTGCCGCCTTCCAGTGCACCGGCGATCAGACCCACGTCGGCCTTCGGATCGCGGACCAGCCCGACCAGCTCGGCCAAGCCGGCAGACCCTTGCGCGAACCCATCCGGGTGCCAGTCAGCGCCCAAGTCCTTGGCAAAGTTCCGGCCGAGCAGACCCTCCATCGCGACGGTGGCGTCTTCGAGCGACCGGAGGTTCATCCCGGCGGCGTTCGGGCCCGCCGCGACCGCGACCACGTTCTCCACCTTCACCCCGCACAGCCGCTCCGGCGGGTGGTGGTCGGTGAAGCCGTAAGCGGCACGGGCGGCGTCGGCTCCGAACCGTTCGGTGACCTCGGCCAGCGTGTCGCGCAGCTGATCGTCGACCCACGTCCGCATGTCGAAGCCGAATTCCGTGGTGAAGCCGGCCAGCTCGTCGTCCGCAGGCCGGGTCGGCGAGGCGGCGTCCGCGGGTAGGTTGGCAAGCAGTGTCGCCCGCTCTGACAGCCAGTCGAGTTCGCGCTCGGCCCGGCCCAGTTCGGCCACCACCCGGACCAGCTCGCGCAGGTTGGCGTACCGCTGCTCCGCACTCGACAGCGCCGCCGCCCACTCGGCATCCGCATTCGCCAGTTCCTGCTCGATCCGTTCCGAGGTCACCTGCGTCGCCGACACTCCGCCGAGGCCGAGCGCGAGTTCTTGCAGCGCCTCAGCCCGCAGCCGGCGCAGGTCACGCAGCCGGTGCGGGCCCACGACAGTGTCGGTGGAAAGCTCGAGTTCACGCCGCAGCCGCTCGGCTTCCGCCCGGTTGGCTTCCCGCCGCGCATACGCGTCCGGCAGCGCCGCCGCCAGCACCTCCAGCCCGGCGACCTGCGTTCGCTCACGCAGGTGCCGGATTTCCGCGTCGAAGACCGCCAGTTCCGTTGCCGCGCCGATGAGATCGTTGATTCGGTTCCGGTCCTGATCGGTCCGAGCCAGACCGGCAAGCATCATGATCCAGTCGCGGGCCAGGCGCGCATCCAGCTCGGCCAACTCGACCGGCACCCGTGCGGCAAAAGCCGCGAATTCGGCGGCGTCTTCCAGGTGCATGCTCCGGGCCAGGTCGGCGATCTGCACGGCCAGCAGCTGACGCCGAGCCAGCACTCGCGCTGCTTCCCTGGCCCGCGCCCCGTCGTCGAGCCCGGTCCAGAACTCCGCGTTGCGCCCGGCCTTCAAGTACTGCTGGAAACGCTGTTGGGTGGCAGCCACCGCCTGCAGCTGCGCCGCCAGCCGGGCGAGCTGAGCATGCGTGATCGCGTGCTCGTCGCCGGGGTACTCGGCAGCCAGCTCCCGCAGGGTCTGGTCGATCGTGGCAGGGTCCAGCCGCTCGAGTCTCCTGCGAGACGGCAAACTTCCCGTCCGCAAGTCCCTTATCAGCCGCTGGATCTCCTTCCTCACTTGGTTGTAATCGCGGCCGAGGCCGATTACCGCGCGGGCGAGTTCCCGGTTCGGATCGGAGAACCAGGCGTATTCGGTGTCCGCGACCGCCGTATCGACCTCGCCCCTCGAACCGAGGACCGCCATCGCGTCGCGCAACGTCTGCGCGCTCCGCGCAGTTGCGAGAAGGTGGTTCTCCGGCCGCAGTCGGTACGGGTGCAGTCGGCTACGAGCGCTGGTGTCCGCCACAACTTGGCGCGCCAACCGCTGCCCGGCCGACGCGAGCCGGATCTCGGGTGCGAGGGCCGCAGCGGCAGGACCGGCCACCCGAACCACCGCGACCACGGCATCGGTGTCCTCGGTGACCAACCGCTCCTGCGCCCGCGAAGCGGCGGCGTCCAGCACCGACCGCAACTCGGCCGAATCTGCCGCGATGCCGTATTCCAGCCGGTGCACGCGACTCGCGCGAGTCGGATCTCCCCAGGCGATGGTCATCTCCACCGCGCCGTCCGGCGCGCGACGGTAGGACATCAGCGACACCGGCGGTGTGCCGATGGTCTTCTGTCGCAGCGCCGTCGCGAGCGTGGTCATGGTCCGATCCACAGTTCGCAGATCGTCGCGCTGCCGTTGCTGCTCGGCGTCGAGGCCGCGGTTCGCTACCGGGTCGTTCTCGGCCAGCCCTGCGATCTCGTCCAGCTTTGCGAGCTCGGCTTTCACCACCGCGAGATTCGCCACGTGACGGACACCGGCAGGCAGCCCAACCGCGTTCCCCAGCACCTCCGGATGCCGTTTCAGCAGCAGATCCTGCACGTAAGACGGCCACCCGTGCCACGCCGCCGCGTTGTCCGCGGCCGCCTGCGCCACCTTGTCCAGCGACGCGTCCGCCGCAGGCACCATGTCGCCGATCTTCGCCAGCCCAGCCCAGCGCAGCGCATCCCGCAGGATCGTGTCCGGATCGGCGGCCGCGGGCGCCGGATCCACATCGGAGGCATCGATTGCCGGGCGATGCTGTCCGAACTGGTCGACCTGCGCCTCTTCCAGCAGACTCCGCACGTTCGGTCCGTGCCCGAACACGGCGACCGAAGGCGTTAGGCCGGCCGAGCCCCTGGCTGCGTTCACTCCCATGCCGAACTGCGTCAGCTCCACCGCGTCGTTCCCGAACCAGAACACCGACGACCGAGGCTGTTGCGGCGTGCCCTGCGCCACGTCGCGCATCACCGCACCCAGGGCGGACAGCGCTTCGTCGGATCCGCTGTTCCCGACATGCATTGTCGTGGCAGGAACATCGTCCCCGACCGCGATCACCACGTGCCGTGGCTCGCCCAACTCCAAGCGCAGCAGCCGCACCCGCGGGTGCCCGGGCAGGTGGGTCGCCCACCGCTGCAGCACGCGCAGCTGGTTGATCCATTCGTTGATCTCGCCCAGTTTCTGCGCGTTCTCCGGCGTCGGGGTGACATCGGGTGCCGCCAGCTCGTCCCGGATCTGCCGCAGCCGCAGCCGATTCAGCTCATCGGCCAGCACATCCGGCAGGTCCGCGGCGGTTGGCAGCGGCGTCTCAGCCAGCGCCTGGGCGATCGGATCGGTCAGGTACCCGAGGATCTGCGCCCGGGTGCCGGCATCCAACTCCTGCCACCGCTGCGCCATCAGCTCCTCGGTCAGCCGCTGCTCCGCGCTCAGCGCCTCCATGGCCGACATCCCGGCGAGCCGGGCCGCCACCGCGTCGTCCACACCCTGCCGGAACTGCGCCCACGCCCTCGGCGCCTCGCGCAACCGCTGCCCCTCCGGCATCGCCGGCAGGACCGGGCGGGGTTCGACGTAGCCGGGCGGAGGTGGCTCAGCGCCGACCGTTATGTTCTCGAACTCCCGTGCCCACCCGGGCAGTACCGCATCAACCGGGATGTCCTCGGCCGGGTCGGCCGTAATCCGCATCCCCAACACCGCGACATGCTCAGGCGGCGTCCACTCGCCGAACGGAACACCTTCGCCTTCCATCCCGTCCTCGAACACCAGCACGACACCGTCGGCGCGCCGCTTGATGTCGATCGCGTGCCCCCACTTCGGCGGCTGATCGCCGACACCCGGGTACACCAGCACCGCGACCACCGCGCCGCCGTCGCCGGCGACCAGACCACGCGCCGTCTCGAGCGAGCGGATGGCCGGGTCCAACCCGACGCCGACCAACCCCGGCACGTCGCTCAGCAGCACCCCGGCCGCCCCGGCAGTGAACCCGGCCAACCGCTCCGGAGCCGGACGCCCGACCGCCGCCCACGCATCCCGCCCCGCCACCGGAGCGCACTCCTTCGGCCCCTCGGCCAACAGGTGTTCGATCCCGCCCCGCGGACGCCGATATCCGGTCGTCCCATCGGCAGTCGCGGTGGTCGCCGCCTGCGCGTCCTGGGCGGCCAGTCCGGTGCGCAACGCCGCGTCGAGCCGGTCGACTTCGACAATGGCCGTGGCGTGGTCGACCGCGGCTTCGACCGCACTGTCGATCGCCAGCACTGCCCTGGCCTTGGCGTCCAGATCGCCGTCCCGCTGGCCGGTCGCGGAATCGGTCAGGGGACTCACGCCGTCGGGTTGGATCACCATCTGCTCGATCACGGCGATCGACAGCGGTTCATCCTCGTCGGCCTCCGGCTCCGGAAAGCCCATCTCGCGAGCGAGTTTCGTGTGCAGCAGGCGGGTGAGTTCGTGCTGAAGCGTCAGACGTTTCGCGCGCAGCACCGCAGGCAGTTCGTCGGCCGGGGTGCGCCAGAACTCCTTAGCGGCCTTCTCCTGCAGCACGCCCCAGGCACGGTCGCGGCGACTCACCGCTTCGTGGCGGCGGCGGGCCAGGTCCGTGAGGTCGTCCACTCGCTGGTCCAGCAGAGCAGCCTGTTCACTGCAACGCCGGTGGTTGTCGGCCAGTTCGAGCAACGCACGAAGTGAGCGGCGCCGCCGTCCAACCGCAGACGCCCACTTGGCGCGGAGCGGGGACGAATTATCCAGCGCGCCGGACAACTCGGATTCGTCTTGCGGATACCTGCTCACATGTTCGGCCAGACGCGCCTCGAATCGCTGTGCCGTCACCGCGGTCCGGGAATGCGCCTGGCGCTGCGCCGCCTGTAGCGCGGCGATGCCCCGGATCCGGGCATTGGCGTCCAGCAGTCGCGTTGCGTCCGCGATCGCCTCGTTGAGCTGAGGCCACTTCATCGCTATCTCGGTCGCTGCCCAGTCCCTACCCTGATCCCGAAGCCGCGACAGCTGAGCGCGGATCGTGGACGGCGTCACCGGCTCGTGCGGCTGACGTGGCAGCTGTCTTTCCAGCAGCTCCCGTTTGTGGCGCAGCCGGTCCAGCGCATCGGCATCCAGGGTCGTCGGGTCGAGGTCCAACTCGCTGCCGGCGTTGCGCAGGCTCCTGGCCAGCCGGACCCGTTCGGCCGCGTCGGCATCGGCGAGCCTGTCCAGATCACCGCTCAGCACGACCCGGGAGACCGGGTTCGCTGCAGCGGGTCCGAGCGCGGCTTCGATCTGCCGATCGAATTCGCTGGTGAGCACCCGCAGTCGCGCGTCGCGCTGCTCGACCGCCTCGACCAGGGCAAGTACCTGCCTGCAGTCTTCGAACGACACGGCCAGCTCGTACTTTTCCTGCTCCCGCAGCAAGTTTTCCGGGCGAATGCTGCCCGGCCAGGGCTTCGGGGTCCGTGCTTCCAGCTCGGTGAGGAACATGTCCGCCGGATCGGCGCCCAGCAAAGTCCGCAGCCGCTCCCGGGTATCGGCGTAGCGGGCCCGCACCTGTTCCAAGGTCCGCGGCCCCACCCGCAGGCTCGGGCGGATGCAGTAGGCGTCGGTGATGTCCCGGTCGCGCACCAGCCCCATCGTCGGCATCGCGTCTTCGGTCTCCTGGAGCCTGCCCGCCAACTCCCCGAGGCTCACGACCTGTCCGGCCAACTCCCGGACCGGGGCTGCCGAATCCAGTCCCTGCTCGTAGCGCGAATACGCGTCGTAGAGTGCGTCTTCCAATGCGTCGATGCGACGGGTCCGGGTGGTGTAGCGGTCGATCTCATGGACCTTGCGCATCACCTCGTAGTGCCACAGGAACCGGTCCGCGGCACGCTGCACCTGGGCCGGACCCCCGCGCAGCCGCAGATCTGCGTATTCCTCTTCCACCCGCCGATCGACGGTCAAATCCTGCTCCGGGATGCCCAGCAACTCGGCCAGCTCCCGCCGGCTGTCGCGGAGTTCTTCCTCGACGACGCGCCTGGTCCCCGAATTCAGGTCCAGCAACTGCGTCACACTGCGGCCGGGGCGCGCGAACTGGGCTCGCAGTTCCTGGTGTAGCTCGGCGAGCCGGCGGTGGTCACGGCGGCGCAGGTCGCCCACCGCCTCCAGCAACTCGAGCGACACCGACGGCGCGGGCCCGAACTTCGCGCGCAGCGACCGAACCAGTCGTTCCCGGATTCCGGGCATATCCGCGGCCGCCGAACCACCCGTGCGATCGCCCGCAAGGTTCGCGAGGGGATAGCTGCCGGTCGGCTCCTGCCCAGGAGCCAGCGGCCGCAGCGCCTGCCTGTGCTCGTCGAAAACGATGCCGTGCAGCGCCCCCTTCGGCTGCGTCCACTCGGTGAACGGAACATCGATGACCTGGTGGCCTTTGCGCTCGTGCACCCACACCCGGCCGTCGGCACCCCGGTACAGCAGGAACGCGTGCGCACCGACCGGCTCGTGCGTGACAGCGCCCATGACGAACATGCCGTCGGCGGCCAGCGCCCGCATCTGCTCCAGGGATTCGAAGGGCTTTTCTTCCCAGTCGGCGCCCAGCAGCTTCGCGAATTCGACCGGACTCAGGCCTTCCAGGCGGATCTGCGCATCGAGCAGTGACGGAATATTCCCGGGCACCTCGATACCGAGCAACTTCGCGAAGTGCAGAATCTCGACCGCGCAGATCTTCGGAACGTCATCGAGCCGGTGCGACAGCTGCGCCTGACTCGGTTCCACCGCTCCATCGCCGACCTCCGGGATCGGTGACTCGGGCACCGGCCTGCGTCCGGCCTGCTGCGCCGGGTGTACGCCGAAGCCGGGTTCCGGCCCGTCCGCTAGCCGTACGGCTGTGGCCAAAGCCTGGTCGAGCTGCTGGTTGTACCTGACCTCCGCATCGGTATCGGCCATGATCGCGGCGGCCACGCGGCCGACGGCCACCGCTTCGAGCCGGTCCGCCGCCTCCCGCAACCGGGCGAACCGATCTTCCCAGGCGACGTGCTGTTCGGCGGCCGCACGCAGCTGGTTCAGCCGCTGCACCCGCTGGCGCCAGTCCTCCCCTTCCCCGACAACCTCGGCGATACGAGCAGCCACCCGCGCCGGATCGATCGGCCCCGTGACGATGCCCAGGTACTCCCGCTCGGCGGGGAGGTCCTCGACAAGGCCGTCGAGGGTCTCGAGGTAGCGCCACCTGGCGGCCAACGACTGCCGGTGGGCGTCGCGCAGGCCCCTTTCCAGCGTGGTGATCCCCGCGACCGATTCCCCCTCGGCACGCAGTCTCGACAGCGTGGCACCGAGTTCGATCAGGGGTGCTTGCGGCCGGGCTTCTGCTGCCTTCGTGAGGTCTGCCAGCAGTCCGTCGAACAGGTTGTGCAGCAGGTGGTGCTTGACGAGGTTCGCTTCGTTCGTGGGGTCCAGGGCGATACCGAGGTTCACCCCGACCAGCTGCCCGGCAACCTCGTCGAGGATGGCTGCCGCCGAAGCGAAGTGCGCGAAGACCTGCCGGGTGTCCGTCCGCTCCCGCATGCGTGTCGCAGCGTCGCGCAGCGCCTGTTCCGCGTCGGCGAGTCGCGCGAGTCTGGTGTCGGCACGCTGGATGACGCCGAATTTCTCCACCGCCTCGTGCAGTATCTGGAACTCGACGTCGTCAGCGTCATCGGTCCGCCGCGACTCGTCTTCCGATGTCGACTCGGACCGAAGTCTGATCGACCGGGCCAATTCGCGCCGCGCTTGCTGTGCCGTCATCGGGTCGGCAAGCAGGTCCATGGACAAATCGTGACGCGCGGCAACCTGCGGCATCAGCTCGTCGTATCGCCGTAGCAACTGCTCGCGATCCGGCGAGTCCGGTGCGAGCAGCGCATCCAGGCTGGTGCCGGTTGCCTCGGCCAGTCGCCGCACCGCGGCCCTCGCTTGGACACGGCGCTCGGCTTCCTGGAAAGCCGCCGCCACCAAGGCCCTTCCGAAGTCGGGCTCCCGTTCCCGCCGGTTGTCGGCGTCGTGGGTGGAGAGCATGACCTGCGGCGCCCGCCCCGACAAGTACCGGGACTCCAGCACCTCGGTGATTCGCTCGACGAACGCCGCGAGGTCCGAACCCCGCCACACCAGCGTCGCGACCGCATCCGAGTCGTCATCCGAGTCGTCCTCCAGCTCGGCGACCGACTGGTTATGGCGCTCGAGGCCGAGGGTCAGACTCTCATCCAGCGAAATCGGGTTCGTGCGTCCAACGGTGGCGTGAACCTCTATCCGCCGCGCGGTTTCGAGGTCACCGAGCACCACCTCGCCACGGTCACCCCACCCGAGCGACAGCGCGCTCGGCTCCGGCCATCCCCCGACCTTGATGGCGAACCGTCGCAGCACCACCCGCAGCTGCTGCAACTCGCGTCGCCGTTGCCCCTGCAACTCGGCCGGCTCCGCCAGCACCGCACGCTCGAGCTGCTCCAGCTGCGGGTCGAAGTTATTCAGCCACGGGTCGTCGAGCATCGGGTCACCGTCGAACTCGGCTCGCATCCCGGGTATTTCGCTCGCCGCGCGCACCGCGTCCGCCGCGGTGCCATGACCGAAGAGCAGCATCCGCGGCCGGCTTCCGGTCCGGACTTCCCGGGCCGCGTTCATCGACGCCACCTGATCGACCAGGTTCCGGGCGTCTATCTCGGTTCGGATTCGCAGTTTCTCGGTGTCGAGGTGTGCCGCTACCTCGAAGTCGCTCATCTCGTCATCGAGCAGCATCACCAGCGCCACCCGCTTGGAGGGGTCCTCCTGCTTCTGCCGTTCGAGAAGATACGCGGCCTGCTCGGACGCCTCCGGTTCCTGCCCGGGCAGGTACCAGATCACCGTGTCCGCCGTTTCCAAGATGTCGGCGGCGTCGGCGCCTGCATCGGTGTCCCCGATCACCACCAACAGTTGCGTCCGCCCACTGTCCGACAGCTCGGCGTCCGAATCTTGGTCCGGCACATACCGGGCCGACAACAGGCGCATCCCCAGCCCTTGCTCCGCGATCTGGTCTCCGACCAGCTCGAGCGTCTCGGCCGCCTGCTGCAACTGCTGCGCCGCGTCGTTCAGCCCGTAGCGCCGCAACTCCGCAAGCTGCGCCTGTAGGTCGGCCCGGGCCTGGATGTCCAGATCCACCGCGGGGAACGCCCCGACCACATCCCGCAACGCTGGGTAATCCCGAATCAGCGCGGCCGGTGTTATCCCCAACTCCTGTGCCTTGGCACGCAGTTCGGCCACGATCCGACCGCGTCTCCGGGAGACCGCGACGGCCTCGTCAGGCTCCGCGCGCACCGACAGCGCGTCCTCCAGCCGAGACACCCCGGCCCGATCCAAGATGTCCTGCATCCCGTACAGCTCCGCAGCCTCGTTCAGCGCCGCGTCCAGATCCCGCTTGGCGCTGGTCGCGGCACGCCACTGCTGCGCCATGTCGTCGGGAAGCCGATGATGAACGCCATCGACGTCGCCCGGCGACGGCACGTCCTCGTCACCCGGTCTGGAAGAGCCGACCTGGAAGTCCGTCTCACGCAACCGAACCTCGCCCTCGGCGTCCGGCAGCACCGTAGCGACATCCGCCTCATCCCCAACCGGCTTACGCAAGAACAACACCGTGACCTGCTGCCCAGCCGACTCCGGCGACGGCGTGAAATCGCGGTGGAATTCACCCATTCCCGGATCACGGTGCTCGACACGCACATTCCCGTCCGCATCCACCCGTCGCACCAACCAGAACGTGTGTCCGAGATCGCCATGCGGCCCGCTCCCCCGCACCGTCGGATCGAACACCAACACCCCGACCCCGTCGCCGCTGCCGTCCTCCTGCTCGTCGAGCTGCGCCCCCCACTCCAGCAACCGCGCCTTCGCCTCCGCGACATCGGTCGACACCTGCGAAACCTGCCCGCCCAGCGCATTCTCGAGATCACTGACCAACGTCCCGGCCAACTCACCGGACTCAGGCAACGCCCCCAACTGCAGCCGGTACTCGGCCGCAATGTCGGCCAGCACCATCGGCCCACACAGGTCGAGCCGATGCATCCAGGAATGGTCTCTGTCCGCCGTCGCCGCATGCGGGGCTTCCCATTCCGCAATCGCCGAGTGCGGCAGGCCGGCGTAACGGCCGCGCGGATACCAGTATTCGTTTTCACGAAGCGTCGTCAGAACGCGTGTTGTGATCTCGGGATCTTCTTCTACGCCGTCCAGAACACGCCTGAATGCACTTTCCGGCACCTCAGCCGCCTCTATCAGTCGGAACTGCGAGGACGGCTGCGGAGTGAACGCACCGGGAACGAAACGATCCGCTACAAAGTGGGCGGGGACGAAGCGGTGCACCGCGAATTCGGGATCAATCGCGTTCCGAAGTTGTTCCGGAAGCGGATACCCCAGCCACAACGCCGACACCAGGACCCGCTGCGCGGCCTCTGTCGACGTCGGGCCGTTCCCGGACAGCAACTTGCGAATCGCTGCGTTGGATACTCCGGACAGCTGGGCGAGGTCGTTCAGGGTAGGCGGCTTGTCCACCTCCCAGTCACCGAAATCAAGGAACCGCTCGGCCAACTCGACGAAGCGCACATTGTCCGGATTTTCGATCTCTGTTGCGACCCGGTCCAATTCGACCGCAACTCGGGCGCGGTCGAGCAGACCCACCTTCAACCCGAGCACGTCGGCCAACTCCAGCCGCAGTGCCCGAACTTCCTCGACCCGCACTGTCTGCTCGACGAACTTGCCTCGAACGAAGTGATCCGCCTCGAAGTGCCCGGGGATGAACCTGCGCGCCGCCAGCCGAAGATCGACTTTCCCTTCGAGTGCCACCGGGACCTCGAAGCCCAGCCACCACGCCGCGGTCAGGATCTGCTGCGCCGACTGCGTCGCCATCGACCCGTTCCCTGCCAGCAACCGGCTGACCGTCGCCCGGTTGACTCCGGCCAGGTCGGCGACATCGTCCATCGTGGGTTTCCGGGCCAGTGCTTGCTCATCCAAACGGAGGAACCATTCAGTGAGCTGAACCAACCTCGTCAACTCGGCCGAACGTCCCGCTCGGTCGGCCAACAGTCGAAGTTGGGTCATGGGCTCACCCGGACGCGGGATTCGTCGCGGTCGATGCGCTTCGGACACATCGAGCAACCGGGCCAGATCCCGGTTCAACTCGGCGTCGAAACCGCCGGCCCCCAGTAGCGCTTGACGCCCCATCCACAGCGCGATCTGCCCCCTACGGCTGGATCGTGCTACCCGTTCCCACTCGACGTCACTCAAATTCTGCAACTGCGTCTGTACTGCCGCAGCCGCCCAGCGCACCGAATCTTGGGTCAGCTGCTCGGGCTCGACACCGAGCAAACCGGCGAACTCCACCAGCAAGGACCGCAACTGCTCGAACGGAAGCGGGCCCTCCGGGATGGGATGCTCCGCTCTCTCCGGTTGGCTCTGTTGTTGCAGTGCAGCAGAAGGATCCTGGGCCGATCTGGATTTCAGCGCATCATACAAAAGCTCTGGAACAGCTATCCCCAACTTCCGGATAGTTTCTCGCGGAAGATCCGCAATAGCCCTGAACTCGGATTCGGGTAGCCCACCCATTCCCTGCAGGTACACAAGGTCTGCGATCAACCGATGTTTTTCGGTCGGCAACCCATCGACGGCCTCCACGAAGGCGGTGAGATCGCCGCCCATCGCATTACGCAGCGATTCCGGCAACCGACTCTCAACTGCTTCCAACAACTCCACATACGCCGGTGAACCAACCGGCGGAAGCTCATCCACACCCAACCGGAACACAGAGCCACGAGTAAGCCATGCTTGCAACGCATCCGGGATGAAATTACGAAGCTTCCTGATCGTATTGAATTCGACCCCCATGGCACGAGCCATCTCCGGAGCAGGAAGATCTTGTCTACCGTGCAAATACTCTAGTTCAGCGAATTTTCTCCGCTGCTCCGTGCCGAGCGATTCGACGGCG
>NZ_BAGF01000018.1 GCF_000308755.1 Nocardia pneumoniae NBRC 100136 | reverse complement strand
TTCGGGGACGACGCCGCCGAAGCGCGCGTGCTGGTCGACGCTGGAGGCGACCTCGCGTGCCGACAGATCGGAAGAGCACACGTCTGAACTCCAGTCACACTTGAA
>NZ_BAGF01000019.1 GCF_000308755.1 Nocardia pneumoniae NBRC 100136 | reverse complement strand
ACCGCACCGCACCGCACCGCACCGCACCGCACCGCACCGCACCGCACCGCACCGCACCGCACCGCACCGCACCGCACCGCACCGCACCGCACCGCACCGCACCGCACCGCACCGCACCGCCGGGATGGTGTCCGGCCGGGGCTGGTACAGCGCAGAACGATCGGATTCCGGCCCGGGACAGGCGCCGGGTCGGAGCGGTTCGCCGAACATCGGCGCTCAGCGGAGCGGTCCGAACGGGAGTCGGGTCGGCCCATGGGTGCAGAACCACCGAGCACCGTCGGAGACCGCGACAGTTCACTGGGCGATTTACATACTTAGGTATGTCGCGTTTCGCGACGTAGGTACTTACGCGGCGATTTATCTGTCTCCTGGCTCACACCCGGACCTTCGCGCGGAAACAGCCCGTCGCCGGACGCAGCGCAAACCGTTAGTTAAGAAATGGTTACAGCGCGGTCCTGGATTGGTGCCGCCGAGCCCACCGTGTCACGATACTTCCGAGTCGCACCCGGACTATTCATCCCGAAGCGTTTACCCAAAGGCAACGCCTGGTTCCCATCGGCGCACCGGCTTGTCTCCTTCGGCGTGTTCGTATGGATTCAATCGCCACTGTCGGCCCTCTCTGCGTGCAACGGCAAGAATCTGTGAGGAATGTTTCCCGTGAGTGATTTATGGAATGTGAGCACATCGTTGGCGTGCCTCAGCGTCGGCATTTCATTGTATGGTGTCATCGCCTATCTGGGCGGCATACTGGATGGTGACACGCGGCCGCGCATCGCATCGTGGGCGGCGTGGTGCACCGCGAACACCGTATTCGCGGTCGTGGCGTATATCGAGGGAGCACATCTCGCCGCCGGTATCAACGCCGCGGCGGCGGCCATGAATGCCGCGGTAATCGCCGTCGGCTTTACCCATGGGTCCGGTCTGCGACCGGGCGATAATATCGACTGGGCTTGCCTGATTTCTTCGATCGCGTGTGTCATGGTGACCGTCGGTGTGTCGGAGAAGGTTTTCGGTGCATTATTCGCCATTTGCGCCAATCTCATTGCCACCATCCCGACGGTCCGGCATGCGTGGTCCAAACCCCATGAAGAAACCTGGCAAACCTTCGCCGCGAATGCCTTCGCCAACAGCCTCGGCTTGATCGGCGTTCTCATGGTGAGCGGCGTCGAATTCACATCGATCGCCGGTCCGCTGGTTTCCACGGCGGGCAATGTCGGCTTGGTGACCCTTACCATTGGTCGTGGTCGATTCACCGAGGATTCTGTGGTTCCGGTGAAGGTTGGCTGACCACCGATGCGATCGATAATCTCCAATATAGGCGACTGCTTCGCCGACCCCGGCCCACTTACACCGGGCCAGGCCGAGCGCGCCCTCGAAATCCACAGCATCTGTTCCCCGCGCTGCCTTGTCTTGCGGCGGGCCAAACGCGTGCTCGATGTAGCCGACCGAGACGGACCGTCCATCCCCGTGCCGCACGGCGGTCGGTGACCGCCGCCCGAGCGTCACCGCATCTCACGTGAGGTGTCCGGAACCATGCGCCCGGCATCGATGAGCGTTTGCCGGGCCGCCGCTTTACGTGGGCACTGGTCGGCGCGACATCCCCTGTGGCGCTGCATGGTCCAGTGCGCTTCCGACACACTCAGCGCATGTTCTGGCGCTTCGTGTGGCCACCCGGTCGGCCACAGCCCGGCGTCCCCGGATTCGGCCCGCTCGGCCCGGAGACGCTCGCGGCGGCGCTCGGCACGCCACTCGGCCTGCACACGGTCGATGATCGCCTGCGGCGACGTTTCGTCCGGCTCGGCTTCCCGCCACCAATCGAACCCCACCATTTCACCCCTGTCGTATTCGTAGCCGTTAGAAGCGCCCGCCGCCGGGGTTGCCGATGCGCGGATCGGCATCAACCCGGCGGCGGGGCTGTGCACCAGCTTCCGGCCTGCGGGAGCCGGTCAGAATGCCTGGCGGCGAGCCGTTTTCGGGGAGATTCCGGGGAGGGTCGCCGATCCGGCGGTGCGGCGGCGGCCCGGCTGCGATGATTCCGCCGGAGAGGTTCGCCGAGCATGGATGGTGGGGCATTGCGAGAACCGAACAATCAGCTCAGTGCCGCTCGAAGGCGGATTCGCTCACACACCAGCGGACATCCGTTATCACGCGCGGAACTCGCGGAGTTGGTGAACGCCTGGGTCTTTCACGAACGCGGACAGATAGTCCAGTTCACCAGCAATTACATCGGGAAACTCGAACGGGGCGTGTTCCGCTGGCCCAGCAAGGATTGCCGCGCCGGGCTGCGTGCCGTTCTCGGCGTGGCGACGGACGCGGAACTCGGTTTTCGGCCTCCGGATCGCGGCGTCGGAGCCGCTACCATTGAGGCGGACCGCGATGCGCCGACTCTGCTTGCCGGAGAGGAGGTCGACGACGTGCTGCGACGTACCTTCCTACGCAACGCCTCGCTGACTGGCGTAGGCACAGCGCTCGGCCTCGAATTGACCAGGCACGGCCTCAATCAGCTCATGCCCGAAGGAGCGGCCACCGATCTCGCAGACTGGCACGACGTCGTCCGCGAGTACGGCGAGGTGTATCGCGATGGTGCGGTGGTGTTGAGCCGCCTGTCCGAGATGCTGGTGACAGACCTCCTGGGCCTGCAAGCAACGATAAGCCAGACCTCGAAGACCGGTCGGCGACTGGAGCTGTACAAGATCGGCGCGCTCCTCAGCCATTACATGGCTCAGACGGTCCGCGATCTGGGGCATCGGACAGAGGCAGCGCGGTGGTGGCGCACCGCCCGGTACGCCGCGGACTCTTCCGGCGATTCGCACATCATGCTCTACATCCGCGGGCGTGCGGCCATTCGCGACATCTATGATGGGCGACCACCGAACCTGATCATCGATGCGGTCAATGAGACCGAAGAACTGATGGCGAAAGGGCCGGTCGCTGGTCGGCCGAGTTTGCTGGCCGCTCGTGCGCAATCGTTCGCGATGCTGGGCCGCGCGGATGAGGCCGAAACCGATCTCGAGAAGCTACGCGACACCTTCGCGGCGCTGCCGCCGGACATGACCAGGGACCACGGCGCGCACTGCTGGGCATATCCAGAGGAGCGGATACGATTCACCGAGAGCTTCGTCTACTCGTATCTGGGGAATCTCGAGGCCGCCGAGCAGGCGCAGCAGACGGCGCTGCGACTGTATCCGCCGGTCAATACCGGTGGACGGCTCGGGATCGAACTGCAACGCGCGCTCTGCCATGTGCGGACCGGCGACTCCACCGAAGGCGCCCGTCATGCGACCGCGACCTTGGAGGTGTTTCCGGCCGAATCGCGGACCAGGTTCGAGATATGGCTGGGTGAGCAAGTTCTCGCGGCCATACCCCCGGATGAGCGCGGCCGAACTGCATCCGCCGAACTGCATGAGGCGATTCGATCAAACGTAACGGCCGATCGGCACAACGAAACGCAGTTATGAGCGGCACGCCATCATCGCTGCAGCTTGCACACTAGCGCCTCGTCCAGACAGCTTCCGCTGTAACCGCCCGGCATGGACGAGGCCGCGAGGGTAGTCGAATGGCGGTTGGCCACGGCGTATCGTGCCGCCATTTGACTAACCTCGTCGAGTTACTGAACTCGAATCCCAGCGAACCTGTCTGGGCTGGGCACTAGGACGGGCGGCTTGCGCTCTTCGGCGAAGGGCGCGGACCTTAAACCTGTTCTGGCGCAGCATGGTTCTTTACCACGAGGTCGTGGTCTACCGAGAGCAGTGTCATGGACAGCCTTGCCCGCACCGTGTCGCGGAGCTCGTCGTTTCCTATGCCCGCGGCGATCTCGCGTGCCGCGCTGAGGCGCCGATCCTCCTGGCTTTCCTCACGCAGGTGAGTGCCCTGTTGCGCCATGTCCCGCCGGGCTCGATTCGACTGCACGAAGAAAATCGAGGAGATGACGTTGGTGACTATCCCGGCGCACAGCGAAACGATACTGGCGTACTCCTGGCCATCGGGCGTGGACGCGTTGACGATGGCCAGGAAGACCCCGAACATGAGCAGGGCGGCGCCCGCGCTGGCGAAGACGATGCTGATCAGGAAACTGACCTTGGCCTGAGCCAGGCCCTGGGTGTACATCTCACGCAGAATCGCCTCTTGCTTCTCCAACGACGCGGACGCCCGCATCGTCCCGGCGTCCGAACCGAGCGAATCCACTCTGATCACGGCCTGATCAGAGGCGTTGATGACGAAGTTGGACGTCTGCGCCTGTGCGTCGACCCGGCTGCGGATCTGGTCGGCCTGCTGATCGAACACCTGACGGGTGAGCGGTCGCAGCACAACCAGCATCAGCACGAAGCCGAACGCAAGCAACGTGACACTGCTGATGTCATCGCCGACCGCCGCCATGACGACACCGGCGACGACCAAGCCAGTCGCCACCACGACAGCCGTGCCGGTGAACCACTTCACGCGACTGGTCACCGGGCTGGCGGGACCGCCGGGGATCGATCCCGCCGTCGATGACGGCGGGTCCGGGACCAATGGGATCTCGGTCGGATCGTGGTCCACATTCGCAGACGATCTCACCCGGAACAGGTTAGGTCGGCGACCGTCACGGCGGGCGAAATACGTTGCATACCGGCGGACTCGGTCATTGCCGAGTCTCCTTCGGTTGGTAGCGCAGCAGGGCGACGTCGCCGATCTGGGTGACATCGATCAACCGCATCCGGCGCGTGGAACCGCCCGGATACTCGCCCGCGTTGAGAAACCGCGGGGCGGCTGGGTCGCCGACCACCATGGGGCCTACCGCGTAGTGCAGTTCGTCCGCCAGACCGGCGGAGAGGATCGCCGTGTGGATGTGGCTGCCGCCCTCGATCATCAGCCGGCCGATGCCACGGTCGCCGAGGTCGTCCAGGACCGCTGCCCAGAAGTCGCGGTCCGCTCGGATCGGCACCACATCGGCGATGCCATCCAGCGCTCCGGCGAGCTTCTCGGCACCCGCAGGGGTCGTGTACACCACCGGACGGCCCGCCTCGACGCCGTGGTGAAACATGCGTGCACCCGGATCGATGTCACCGGTCCTGGTGACGGTCACCTTCAACGGATTCGCGGGCTTGCCCGCCGCGACCCGCGCTTGCCGACGTGCCGCGCTCTTGACCAGCAGGCGCGGGTTGTCCCGGCGAAGGGTCTCGGCACCGATCAGGATGGCGTCGGATTCGGCGCGCACCTGGTCGACACGATCGAAGTCGGCGTCGTTGGAGACCAGCAACCGTTCGTCGGTGGTGTCATCGATGTAGCCGTCGACGCTGGCCGCGACCGAGAGCAAAACGTACGGTCGGCTCATGCGGTGTCCTTCCGCCAACTTTCGAGGGCATCGCACAGCTCGGCGACGCCCGGTTGTCTGCTGCCGCGATCGATCACTCGGCCGAGTCGCTCGACCTCGTACAGGATCCTGGCGGACTCGGTGGCCAACCCGATCTGGAAGGCTTCCAGCGCCGCCGCCGCGGCCGGTTCGATTTCCCCCGCCGCGTGGTGAGCCAGGGCCTTCCGAGCGAGATACACACCCCGGTCGCGCGGATAGCCGGACCGCATGCTCGCGATGGCGGCGGTGTACTGGTCCGTCGCGGCCCGATGGTCGCCCGATGACGTGCGTCCCAGCGCCTGGTGGACGTCGATGTACGCCTCGTCGAGGAACATGCCCCAGGTCGGATCGAATTCGGCGTCGTCGAGAATCGCGCGGGCGTGGTCGAACGCCCGGTCGCTGTTGCCGCGATCGCCGCTCATCGCGTAGCCCAGACCGGCGTACGCGGCGGCCGCGACCGGAAAACGCGTCCCGGGCGGCGCGGCTCGCTCGGCGGCCCGTGCCAGTTCGACAGCCTCCGAGCCCTCGCCCATGTCGTCGGCCAACTGCGCCTGCCGGATCAGGGCGAGCGCGATGAAGTAGTCGTCGCCCAACTCGTGCGACCACCGCAACGCGCGGTCCGCCCAGTACTGGGCGCAGTCGAACCGCCGGCCGTCCTGATGCAGCCACGCCGCGACCTCGGCATAGAGGATCTGCGTCTGCAGCAGTCCCTTCGAATCACCGATCCCCGCCCGGCGCAGTTCACGCATGGCGCGCAAACTGTCCTCCATCATCGGCAAGGCACGCCGAGCACCGAACAGGTTGTCGTCCTCGATCAGCGTCATCCGCAGATTCCGGAAGTGGGTCACATGGTCGATACGCGAATTAGACAGGGCGGCAACCGTGTCCGCGACGGACCGAGCGGGCGGCACACCCGCGGCGGCGGCCAGCATTCCCGCACCGGCACCCAGCACGAACGTGCGACGCGGCAACGACACGACGACGACCTCTCCGGCGGCGGTCCGGGCCGGCACCCAGACCTGGTCAGCATCAACACCCAGCACGGTCGGCGTGAACTGATCAAGGGTGTCATTCGCCAGCGTAACCGGTGCGGGCACCGCGGGACCGGGTTCGTGTCGCCGCGATCCGATGTCGGCGAGGGTCTGCTCGAACCGCGCGACCACTTCCGGCGTCGCCGACGCCAGCGCGTTCTCGAGCAGTTCCCTGCTGGTCGGGCGTAGCCGTGCCTGGGCGCCCTTGGCCTCCCAGTTCGCCACTGTGCGCGCCGCGATGTTCAGCTTGGCGGCGAACTTGTCGACGCCGAGAAGCATGGCTTCGCGCAGTGCCTTCGATTCGATACCCGTCCAGCGATAGATGATCATCGGTCCAGCTCCAGCCCCTGCTCGTGCTGCCGTTGCGCAGCGAAAGCTACACCGCGCATACGCGTCCGCGCCGTCCGCATCCGACGGCGATGCAGTGAAAAGGCGTGGGAACTGCACCGTTAGTTCATGGTTGCTTCGCCCGGTCCAGGAGAAACTGAATCCAGCACACCGGCGTCGAACCGCGGGCGATCGCTCATCTCGTCTCGGATACGTGAACCGGCCATCTGGAGGTCGAAACTGGCTCCGGCCCTGGTTGGCCGGACCGGCGCCGGTGTGTCCTCGAACGTCGATCAGGGGAGCTGCCATGCAGATTTCGCAGGACACTCGGGACCTCTGGGCCACGCGCTACCGCGATTGCGCGGCCGAACCCACCGATCTCGACCTGGAGCGGGCCCGATTCATTCTCGGCGAGCACGCGGCCCACGGCGGCACCTGTCTGCCGTACCTCGCGGCCATGGCGTACTCCTTCGGATTCCAGGGATAGCCGAAGAACACCGATATCCTTTGCTGCCAGCACGCCGAATACCAGCTGATCCTTTCCAGCGAGAACTCCACCGACACCGTTGCGCCCGGGGCGATGAGTGGATCGCCACGAACGCGAAGGAGATGGCTGTGCAGCGCAGAGCGATGCTCAAAGGATGTGCCGCGGCGGTCGCCGTGCCGATAGTCGGTACCGCTTGTTCGCGCAACGCCGACGGGAAGCCGGTGGACGCCTTGGTCTTCGACCCGGACGGGTTCACGGTGGAGACGAAGACCGTGGCCACGTTCGAGCGCGACAAGAAGGTGACCTATCGCTTCTACCGGGGCATCGTCTACGTCGCGGAACCGGTGGACGAGGCGTATCAGAGTCTGAACATCAGTGTTCCCGTCGAAGTCGACGGAACGCCGGTCGACGCGAGCAAGGCGCCGATTCTGTTCAGCAACTCGGTCGGGGGATACCTTTCGTCGTCGGTGACCAGCAGCGAGCCGCAGGGCTCCGGCGACGGCGGCGATCGGTCCAGGAACACCGACCTCGCCTTGGTCGCGGGTTATGTCGTGGTGGAGTCCGGTGCTCGCGGGCGTGAGCTGGTCGCCGAGGACGGCACCTACTACGGTGTGGCGCCGGCCGCCATCGTCGACCTGAAGGCCGCCGTCCGGTACCTGCGGCACAATTCCGGTCGCGTGCCGGGAAACACCGACCGGATCGTCACCACCGGGGTCAGCGCGGGCGGCGCGCTGTCGGCCCTGGTGGGCGCGTCCGGCGACAGCCGGTTGTACGACCGGTACCTCGCTGAGCTGGGCGCGGCGGACGCCAGTGACGCCGTCTTCGCGAGCGCCTGCTACTGCCCGATCACCGATCTCGAGCACGCAGATATGGCCTACGAATGGAATTGGGGCGCCAACCCGCTGAGTTCCGGGGAGCTCGACCCGGCCGTCTCACGGGAATTGAGCAGAGCGTTCGTCGACTACCAGGCGTCACTCGGCCTTCAGGGCAAGGACGGATTCGGACCGATCACGGCCGACGACTACGGCCGATATCTCGTGCGGACCTACCTGCAACCGGCCGCCACCGCGTATCTCACGGAACTGGGCGCCGCCGAACGATCCAGCTACCTGGCCGACAACACGTGGATCACCTGGGCAGGCGACCGCGCGGAGTTCCCGTGGCAGGACTTTCTCGTGCACGTGGGGCAGCGAAAGAAGAACGCGCCCGCGTTCGACGCGTTCGACCTGTCGACCGGAGAGAACAACCTGTTCGGTGCGGGAACGACCAAGGCCAGGCATTTCACCCTGTACAGCGTGCGGCGCGCGACCGGCGACGCAGCCGCGCAACTGGACCGGGATCTGCCCGAGAAGATCACCATGATGAATCCGATGCAGTTCATCGGGCAGAAGAATCCCGCGCGGGCCAAGAACTGGTGGATTCGCGTCGGCACCAACGACACCGACACCTCGCTGACGATCGTGGGCAATCTCGCCGCCGGACTCGAGAACTTGGGCGACGCCGTCGACGCCGCCATGTACTGGGACGCGGGGCACGGCAGCAATGAAGACCCCGAGGACTTCATCGAGTGGATCGGCGAGGTGACCGGCTACTCGCTCACTCGGTAAGTGATGCGGAGAGCAGTGCCGCGGTCCCGGTGAGGAGTTCGTCGGTCTGGCGTGACGCGCCGGTCGCCAGTTCGGTGAGCGCGAAGTTCTGTGCCGCGCCGAGTAACAGCACGGCCGCGGTCGCGGGATCGATATCGCCACGGAGTCGGCCGATCGCCTGTTCGGCGCGCAGATAGTCGGCTACCCGTTCCACCGCCACTTGCGGGCCGGTCCCGCGCTGATCGGAGACGCGCTGATACTCGGCTCGCAAGACAGGGTCGCTGAGTAGGGTGCCCAGCAGCGGCAGTGCGTTGCGCTGGAACTCGATCAGCGTGAAGAGGAGGGCACGCAGATTCTCGCCCAGGTCACCGCTGCCGACCGGGGCGACCTTCTCCTCTATCGCGATTCTGGGCAGTTCCTCGCACAGCGCGGTGGCCAGTAGAGCGGACTTGCTGCCGAACTGCTTGAAGATATTGCCTTCCGAGCATCCGGCCTCGCGGGCTATCTGTGCGGTCGTGGTCTGGCCTCCGTGCTCACGGATGAGCTTGATGGCGGCGGCGATCAGGCGATCACGCGCGGTGGGCGGCATTCGTTCCCCTTGCCTGTGAGTGCGTACGCACCTACCATCCTAAGGTGAGTGCGCACGCACTCACCTTAGCCGGAGGAGAATCATGAACGCGTCCCATCTCGCCGCCGGAGCACATCGCTCACCGGCGGTTACCGAGGCCGCACGACCCGCCCGGGCCACCCCGCAGGCTCTCGGCTTCTCGGCGCTGACCGGCACGGTTTTCGCCGCTGCTTGGTTCGGCTACGCCGCGGTGCGCGCGGAAGACGGCCGTAACCCGGTCACCGACTGGCTCGACCCGATGCTGGCGGCCGCCACCATCACCCTGTTCGTGGTGCTGCAGGCCGTGGTCATTCTGCTGTGGTCGCAACTGCCCGTCGGCCGGTTCCGGGGCGCGATCGCCGCCGGTCTGGTCGCGGGACAATGGATGTACGTCGTCGGCGAAGTACTGTCCAACACGATCACCATCGGACAGCCGCCCGAGGACATCGGTTCCCTGTTCGAAATCACCGGCGGTTTCGTCACTCTCGCCGCGAGCCTGGCGCTCACCGTCGCCTGGGCTGGTCGATCACCACGCGGTCGAAGCACCTTCGCCGTTGGGGGCATCGCCGTCGCCGCGGCTCTCGGTACGGTCTGGTGGTTCACCCACGCCATCGATCAAGGGCAGCCTGGAGCACCCGACTGTGTGCCGGGAAATCCCGTCTACAACATCACGCACGGTCACAGCTGCTGACAACCGTGCGGTGCGGCGGCCGGGTCGAGGGCTTCGCGCAGACGGCCGCACGCCCGGTTGCTTGCGAGCCACCGATACCGCCTCCACCGGCAGCATTGCTGTCGGTGGAGGCGATCATCGTCCCGGTTGCCGAATGACTTGGCTAGCGCAGGCGCACGGGCAGCGTTTCGAGGCCGCGGAAGATGTCGGTGACGCCTCCGTATTTCCAGCGCAGGTCGTCCGACGGGCGGGCCAGCGCCAGGTCCGGGAACCGGTGCAGCAGTGTTCCTATGGCGATCTCCGCCTCGATGCGCCCGAGTGGGGCACCGAGGCAGTAGTGGATGCCATGGCCGAAGGCCACGTTGCCGTGGCCGGTGCGCGTGATGTCGAGTTCGTTCGCCGCGGGCGTGTGGCCGGGATCGTGGTTGGCCGAGGCCAGGGCGATGGAGACCACGCTGCCCGCCGGTATGGTCGTCTCGCCCACGTCGATATCCTCCGTCGCGTATCGCGGCGTCGCTCGTTCCACGGGGCCGTCATAGCGCAGCAACTCGTCGATGGCTCCTGGCAGCAGTTCCGGTTGCGCACGCAGCAGCGCCAGCTGGTCGGGATGGCGCAGCAAGGCCAGCATTCCGTTGCCGATCAGGTTGACGGTCGTCTCGTGTCCGGCGACGAGCAGCAATTGCAGCGTGCCGAGCAATTCCTGCTCGGAGAGCCGGTCGTGCTCATCGGCGGCGGCGACGAGGGCGCTCACCAGGTCGGGCTGGTCGTCGATGCGGAGGGCGGGTTCGGTCTGGGACCGCCTGCGGGCGATCAGATCGGTCAGGTAGCCGCCGATGTCCTGCCTGGCCTGCCGCATGGCCGCCAGGCCGTCGGGTGTGAGCGGCGGCGCGGTGAGCGCTTGGCTCCAGGCGCGGAAGGAGGCCCGATCCTGCGCCGGGACACCGAGGAGCTCGCAGATCACGATGATCGGCAGCGGGAACGCCAGGGCAGCGATGAGGTCGACCTCCGCGACCGGCATGGCGTCGATCAGCGTGTCGGTGATCTCCTGGACCCGTGGTCGCAGGTCGTCGATGCGACGGCGGGTGAATGCCTTGGCGACGAGCTTGCGCAGCCGGGTGTGCGTGGGCGGGTCGGCGGCGAGCATGTTGAGTCCCACTCGTCCGCCGTCCTCGGTGACGAGACCGAGATCGCGCATCCACGCCGGGGCATTGCGGGCATCCTTGGACAGTCGTGGGTCGTTGAGGGCGGCTCGCGCTTCCTCGTAGCGGGTGATCAACCACACCTCGACGCCCATCGGACCATGCACTTTGTGCACTGGTGAGTGCTCGCGCAGCCGCGCGTAGCCGGGATACGGGTTGTCTCGGAATTCTTCGGTGAACAGATCCATCTGTTGCCTTGCTCTCGGTCGGGACGACCATGTGGTCGCGCTAATGGGTGGCGGCGGCCGCGTGGTGGATCACGGCTGCGAGACGGTCGTTTTCGGGGGCGTTGAAGGCGAAGGCGGCGCGGCGGCGGGTGTAGCCGTAGGTGAGGCCGCTGTGCGGGTCGGCGAATCCGTCCGATCCCGCGGACCCGGTGTGGCCGAAGGCGTGGACGCCGAGGAACGGATGCATCAAGCCCTTCGCCTCGAAACCGACGGAGTAGGGGGCACGGTCGCCGCGAACCAGATCCGTTCCACCGGAATGGATGGTGGCGATCTCGGCGATGGTGTCCAGCTCGAGCAACGGTGGGCGCCCGTCGAGTCCGGAGATCGCCGCGGCGTACATGGCGGCCAGGCCCCGGGCGCTGCCCACCCCACCGCCGGAGCCCTGGCCGAGACGGCGCAGCCGAACATCGTTCGGCAGTGTCATGACGTCGGCGGGCGAGAATCCGCGGGCATTCAGGTTGTAGGCGATACCCGGAATACTATGCGGTCCAGGTGAATTCGCCGCGAACGCCGCCTCCATCTCCGGGGTCGCCGTCCAGGGCAGGACCTCCCGGTAACGGAAGTCCTGTTCTTCCGGTAGCCCGAGATAGACGTCGAGCCCGTACGGGCCACGGATACGGTCCTCGAACAGTTGCTGGAGGGTGCGGCCGGTGATCCGGCGCACCACCTCACCGACGATGGCGAAGGTGACGAAACCGCCGTAGCCTTGCCCGGTTCCCGGCTGGAAGTACGGCCGCTGTCCCGCCAGGCGCGCCACGATCGCCCGCTCGTCGGCGAGTTCGGCGACGCTGAATCCGCCGTCCACACCGATCACGCCCGCACGATGGGTCAGCACATCCCGCACGGTGATGCGCTGCTTTCCAGCCGCGCCGAATTCGGGCCAGTGCGCGGCGACGGGCTCGTCGAGATCGAGTACGCCGTCCTGTACCAGCAGCGCGACGGTCAGTGCGGAGGCGCCCTTGGTGGACGAGTGCAGACCGGTCAGCGTATCGCCGGTGATATCGGTTCCAGCCCAGAGATCGACGACCAGCCTGCCCCGCAGGAACGCCGCCAGCTGCGCGCCCGACGCACCGTTCTCCTCGGCTATGACGGCGGCGAATTCCGAACGCACGGCCTCGAATCCGTCGGCGACGGTGCCGTGTACCTCGATGCTGTTCATGGTTTTCAGCTCCTGATCTCATTCTCGACTACAGCTGTTCCCGCGCGGTCGGGTTCGTTGGGCGCGGCCGGGCACCCCTCATCGGCTCCTCGCCGGTACCCGCCGACTCGGATCGGTTCCACTGCACTGACGAACCGCCGACGACGGACGTAACCGCGGCCGAGCCGGGCGGCCCACGGTCACGATCGCCCGCGCTGATTCGTCAATATCTCGGAGACCGAAAAACGAGAGGCGTGAGCACAGGTGAACGAATCCGACTACCTCGCCGACCAGTTCGAGAAGCACCGGACACATCTGCAGGCGGTGGCCTACCGGATGCTCGGCTCACTGGCCGAAGCCGAGGACGCGGTACAAGAGGCATGGTTGCGGCTGGCGCGCTCGGATGCCGCCGATATCGGCAACCTCGGCGGCTGGCTGACGACCGTGGTCGGCCGGGTGTGCCTGGATGTGCTGCGCTCTCGTCGCGCACACCCGGTGGAATCGCTGGAGATCCAGCAGTTGCCCGACCCGGTGATCAGCCGCGACAACGACCCGGAACAACATGCGCTGCTCGCCGATTCGGTCGGCATGGCGCTGCTGGTGGTGCTCGAATCGCTCAGCCCCGCCGAGAGGCTGGCGTTCGTGCTCCATGACATGTTCGCCATGCCCTACGACCAGATCGCCCCGATCGTGGACCGCACCCCGAAGACCGTGAAGAAGCTCGCCAGCCAGGCTCGTCGCCGAGTGCAAGGCAAGGCGCCGATCCCCGATCCGGACCTGCCGCGCCAGCACCGCATCGTCGATGCCTTCCTCGCCGCCGCCCGCGATGGCAGCATCGAGGCACTGGTAGCGATCCTCGACCCTGATGTGGTCCTGCGCGCGGACGCCGGAGCAACCACCTCCGCCGGTGGCCTGCGCGTCATCCGCGGCGGCGCGGCAGTCGCCGGACAGGCCGAAACCTTCCAGCGCATGGCCACCACCTACACAACCCACACAGCCCTGGTCAACGGAGCCGCCGGATTGGTCAGCACCCTCGATGGCGTGCTGAAGTCGGTGATGAGTTTCACCGTTGTCGCAGGCCGGATCGCCGAGATCGACATTCTCGCCGACCCGGACCGGCTGGCCCGGCTGGACGTGGCCGCCATCACGGCAAGCCGGTAGTCACGGCAGGCATCCCGGGACCTCGACGAGCCACGACCAGGACCGTGGCCCCGCCGTCGTGTGGATCCGGCGGGGCCTGCGGCTATCCCTGGTCAGCTCGCCGAGGGCTGGCGGTCACGACGCCGAGCACGGGTCTGTCTCGGTTGGCGAGCGGCGCATCCGGGCTGCCGCCACGTCAGACCAGAGGCGGCTGGATGCCCAGCGCACGCAGGCGGTCGCAATAGAGCTCGACGTTGGCGAGTTTGATGTCCTCGTAGCCGCGCACCAGATCGGCCAGGCCCGCAGCCTCCACGGCGCGGTCGTAGTTCGCCGCGTCGAGCGTGTCGGCGAGGGTGGTCACCATCTCGAGGTAGTGGTCGCGCAGGGCGCGCTCGACGCGGCGCACGTGGGCGTAGCCGAACGGATCGAACTTGGTGCCCCGCAGTCTTTTGCCCCTGGCCAGTAGGCGCAGTGCGAAGTGGCCGCGCGGGCCGATGCCGATCTTCTTCTCGCGGCCCATCGCGCGCAGGATCGGCGGGTGCAGCCGGTAGGTCAGGTTCGCGCCGTCGGGCAGCTGGGCGGCGACGTCGTCCAGGAAGGCCGGGTCGGTGAGCCTGCGCGCCACCTCGTACTCGTCTTTGTACGCGGTGAACTTGTGCAACCCGCGCGCCACCTGCTCGCTGAACTCGGTGCGGTCGCCGACCCGGCCCTGTGCCTCCCAAACCCGTTGCACAGCGGCCACATACGCGCGAGCCAGCCGGGGGCTCTGGAATCCGATCAGCTCTTCGGCCCGCAGCTCGACCAGCCGCCGGGTCTCGCCCACCGCGGTGAATCCATCGAAAAGATCTGCCGGAACCGCGATTTCGGCCTTCGTTCGGCGCTGCCGTGTGGTGGCCGCGGCGAACTCCTCCGGCCGCGCCACCGCGACGCGGCCCCAGCGGAACGCGGCGATGTTCGCGGCGACCGCGACGCCGTTGATCTCGATCGCCTCCTCGATCGCCGCCGCGGGCAGCCGCAGGCCGCCGACCTGGTAGGCGGCGCCGACCAGGAGGAAGTTGGCGGCGGCGGTGTTGCCGAACAGCACGTCGGCGGCGGCCAGCGCGTCGAACGAGTGCACCGAGCGCGACACCTGCTCCAGGCGGTTGAGCAGCAACCGCTCGTCCGGATAGGACACCGACTTGTCGTAGACCATGTCGCCGGTCGGCGTCTTGCTGGTCGACGCCACGGCGACGGTGGCCGTCCGGGAGCCGTAGGCCAGGTTCTTGGTGTCGGTGGCGGCGAGCAGGTCGAAGGCGACGACGCAATCGGCGGAGGCGGGCGCCAGCCGGTTCGCCGGTTCCAGCTCGCCGAGCGCGAACCGCAGGTGGGACACCACCGGACCGGCCTTCTGACTCAAACCGATCTGATCCAGGCTCGCGACCTCGTACCCGGCGCGCATCGCCGCGGTGGCCAGCACCTGGTTGACGGTCACGATGCCGGTTCCGCCGATGCCCGCGAGGAAGACGTTCTGTGTCGAGGTCGGCGCCTCGCAGGGAAGGTCGGGGACGCGCGGCGGCTCGGGGCGGCGAACGCTCATGCGCTTCTTCGCCTTCCCCGGGTCGGGCAGCTCGACGGTGACGAACGACGGGCAGTCACCGTCCAGGCAGCTGTAGTCGGTGTTGCAGGAGGTCTGGTCGATCCTGGTCTTGCGGCCGAATTCGGTGTCCACCGGCTGGACCGAGAGGCAGTTGCTCCGCACCCCGCAGTCGCCGCAGCCCTCGCACACCGCCTCGTTGATGACCACCCTGGTGCGCCGCACCGGCAGCGTGCCGCGTTTGCGCTGCCGCCGGGCGTCGGCGGCGCAGTGCTGGTCGTAGATGAGCACCGTGACGCCGGGTACCTCGCGCAGGACGCGCTGGGCTTCGTCGAGCCGGTCCCGGTGCCAGAGCAGGGTGCCGGGGGCGAGATCGCGCTTGCGGTAGCGCTGGGGCTCGTCGGCGCAGACGATGATCCGGCGCACACCCTCGGTGGTGAGCTTGTGGGTGAGCATCGGCACGGTGAGCGCGCCCTCCGCGTGCTGCGCGCCGGTCATCGCGACGACCTCGTTGTGCAGCAGCTTGAAGGTGATGTTCACGCCCGCGGCGACGCACGCCTGCACGGCGAGCTGGCCGGAGTGGAAGTAGGTGCCGTCGCCGATGTTCTGGAACAGATGCCCGACGTCGGTGAACGGGGCCTGGCCGATCCATTGCGCGCCTTCGCCGCCCATCTGGGTCAGGCCGGTGACCTTGCTGTCGGCGCGACCCGACATGGTCACCATGGTGTGACAGCCGATGCCGCCGCCCGCCAGCGAGCCTTCGGGCACGGCGGTCGAGCGGTTGTGTGGGCAGCCGCTACAGAAGTAGGCCGCGCGCTTGGCAGGCAGCACGGCCAGCGACAACGGTTGCGGCAGCGGGCGTTTCAGTTCCAGGAAGCCGTCGAGCGCGCGGCGCAGCGGCGCGGCGATCCGCCCGGAGGTCAGCTCGCCGTCCTGGCCGAACAGCGGACGGCCCGACGCGTCACGCTTGCCGACGATGCCGGGGGCGCCGGGCGTGCCGTAGAGGATCTCCCGGATCTGCGTTTCGATGAACGCCGTCTTGTCCTCCACGACGATCAGCCGCGAGAGCCCGTCGGCGAACTCCCGGACACGCTCGGGCGCAATGGGGTACGGCATGCCGATGCGCAGCAGTCGAATGCCCGCGGCGCGCAGCGCGTCGTCGTCCGTGCCGAGGTCGATCAGCGCTTGCCGGACGGCGTCGAATGTCGTACCGGTGGCGGCGATTCCGACGGTGGCGTGGGCGGGGTTCACCTCGATCACGTCCAACCCGTTGCGCGTGCTGTAGGCCTTGACCAGTTCCCAGCGCGGGCCGTAGAGGTCCGCCTCCGCGAGCAGGCTGTCGGCGGGCGCGGCCATCGGACGCTGCAGGTAGCGGAACGGCCTTCCCTCCCAGTCGATCTCGGGCACCACGATGTCGATGTCGCCGACCGAACCGTCGACGGTCCAGGCGCCGTCGGCGACATCGGCGACGATCTTGAGCGCCACGAGGCATCCCGAGGCACGCGACAGGGCCACGCCGTGCAGGCCCATGGTGATGATCTCGCGGGCGTTGCGGGGGAACAGCACCGGGATGTTCATCGCCGCCAGCGAGCGCTCGCTCACCGCGGGCACGGTGGAGGACTTCGACGCCGGATCGTCGCCGACCAGCAGCAGCACGCCGCCGCGCGCGTTCGCGCCGTACATGTTGGCGTGGCGCAACGCGTCGGTCGCCCGGTCCAGCCCGGGCCCCTTGCCGTACCAGACACCGACGACGCCGTCGTGCGTGGCGGTGCCACCGGGCAGGTCGGCCTGGCTGCCCCAGACCGAGGTCGCGGCCAGTTCCTCGTTCAATCCGGGCACGAACGTGATGTCGTGTTCGGCGAGGACATCGGGCATTCCGGCCAGCATCTTGTCGACACCACCGAGCGGACTGCCCTGATACCCGGACACGAACGTGCCGACGCGCCGTCCGGCCCGCAGATCGCGCACGTGCTGCTCGACCAGCTGTCGCGCGATGGCCTGGACGCCGGTGAGGACAACCGTCCCCGCGCCGACGCGGTAACGGTCGGCAAGGTCATAGGGAGCTGCGATCAGGTCGCGGTCAGCGAGCTCGGTCATACAGATCCACCCGTCCGCTCAGCACCGGTCGGGCGCCTCGCATCGTTGTGCACTTGGTGCCGACATCGTGTCTCCAAAGATCTGAACGCACAACTGCTACGTCATAGATTGAGCATTCTGCACAATTCACAGCCTTGACAATGGGCACCGCCTATGCACAGTGCGAGGTAAATGTGATGACGCGCACAAGCATCTCCCGGCCAGGCGGAGTGCTGGCCACGCCACACCGCGTTGCTCCCCCACCCGACTCGGCACCTATGTGAAGGTGGAGAGATGGGTATGCGCAGCAGGCGCACGGCGGTCGTCGCGGCCGTCGCGCTGTGGGCGTTGACCGCGTGCGGGCAGCAGGCACCGGACGCGGCTTCGGGCGTCGCCTCCTCGCGGGACCCGACAGCCGCGGCGGGGGCACGCGCCGACGCGGGCTCGCGCAGCTACACAGGCGGAACGATGGTCGTGATCCCGCACGCGGCGGATCTGGAATCGAGTGCGGCGATGGCCTTCTCGGAGTACGACACAGAAGACGGCACGAACAAGCTCGCCATCCACATCCCGGGACCGGTCGGCTGCCCGAGCGTCGGTTTCACCGCGCGGGTCGAGGAATCGGCCGAGCTGGTGAGCGTGCGGCTGATCCGGGGGCTGCATCGCGGCATGCCGCCGTGCCAGGGCGCCAGTCCGGAGCAGAAACGCGAGTACGGCGTGGTCGTGGTCGACCTGGAACGCCCGCTGGGCAATCGCACGGTGCTCAGCCTCGCGTGAGCCGGGCCCGCCGATCATCTACCGGCCCGGCGGCGACCGCTCAATAGTGATCTTGTCGAACCCGGACCCGCGCGGGTTGTGAATTGTCCCTTTCGTCGTTTCTCTTTCGGCGCCACGCGCGGTTCGACGCTATTTTCGCAGCGGATGGTGCCGCCTCCGCGGCCACCGGCGGTCCCGGAGCAGAAGGAGGGTGCACCAGTTCGCCGCGATCGGCCCACAGCCGCACGCGGTGAATCCTTCTGTTCCTTCCCGTGGTGAACGAGGTGGTTCGCCACGGTTTTTCCGTGCAGTGCCGGTCCGTCCGAACCACCGACGCCGCGGCATGACCGCCGCGCGCCAGTGGGTCGGTGGCGGCTGACTTTCGAAGGAAAACCGTGTCCAGAATTCCGTTCCGGATCGCGATCTTGCTGGTGTTGAGCGTCGTCTCGGTGGGCCTGCTCGGCCTCCCCGCGACGGCTCAGCCGCTCTATCCCACTCCCGATCCCGATCCGTTCTACACCGCGCCGCCGGACCTGGCCGCGTTCGCGCCCGGCGACGTAGTGCGGACCCGCAGGATCGACACCGGTCTCTACGTGGGGACCGAGGGCTGGCAGGTGGCGTTCCGGTCGACCAACTCGCAGGACAAGCCGGTCATGGGGGTCACGACCGTCCTCCTGCCGGTCGGCGTCCAGAACCCGCCGCTGGTCTCCTATCAGGCGCTGATCAACTCCCTCGGCACCCAGTGCAACCCATCGCGTTCGCTGTTCAACGGCGAATTGCAGGACGCGGTCGGCGCGATGCTGCCCATCGGACGCGGTTGGGCGATCTCGCTGCCGGACTACCTCGGCCCCACCTCCGCCTACGGCGCGGCGCGGCTGGCCGGGATGATGACGCTCGACAGCGTCAAGGCCGTGCGCAAGGTCGCCGAGCTCGGTCTGTCCGCCTCCCCGGTGGCCATCGCGGGCTACTCCGGCGGCGGCATGGCCACCGCATGGGCCGCCGCGCTGCAACCCACCTACGCGCCGGATCTGCACCTCACCGCCGCCGTGGCGGGCGGCATCCCCGCCGACCTCGAGGAGATGGCGCTCGCGCTCGGCTTCAATCCGCACCCGGGATTCGGGCTCGCCTTCGCCGCGGCCATGGGACTGGAGCGGGAGTACCCGGACCGGCTGCCGGTCTCGGATCAGCTCAACCCGCACGGCTTGTGGTTCCGGGAATTCACGCACGACGCCTGCCGCCGGTTCCTGCTCTTCCACGGCGCTTTCCGCAGTGCCGAGCAGATGGCGGCGACCAAGAACCTGATGGACAGCGCCGAGGCGCATGCCGTGCTGCGCGAGAACAGCCTTCGCTACTTCGACGGCGTGCCGACCGTTCCCACCTATCTCTGGCAAGGGCGCTTCGACACGATGACCTTCTATGGACCCGTCGCCGAGGTCGCCGACCGATACTGCAAGGCCGGGGCGCCGGTGGAGTTCCACACCTATGACATCTCCGAGCACATGACCGCGGCGGTCGCCGGATTCGCGGACGCGTGGAACTACGTGGAGGCCAGGTTCCGCGGCGAACCCGCGACGACGAACTGCTGACCACGCGCGAGCAGCGGCCCGGGAGACGATCTCCCGGGCCGCTTTCGTTCGGATCAGCTGATGGAGCGAACCTGCCGCTCGTACTCCGCGCGGGTCTTCTCGTCGGCGGGATGCAGCGCGCGGTCGCCGTCGAACAGCCTGCGGACCAGGCGTACCGCGCGTTCCGGCGCGGCGGCCAGCGCGATGTCCACCGGACCGAGGTAATTCGGCACCGCCACTTCGGCTTTGCGCGTCGCGCAGGTGCGCACGATAGCGGCGGCGACGTCCTCCGGGTCGACGGTCGGCATGCCGTGGCCGAGCGCGAGCCCGGAGGAGAGGCGGGTGCGCACCGCCGACGGCAGGACACAGCTGACGCTGACGCCGTGTTCGGCGAACTCCAGACGCGTGGCCGCCGAGAGGCCGACGGCCGCGAACTTGCTCGCGTTGTAGACGGCGAGGCCGGGGATGGGGACCTTGCCCGCCAGCGAGGCGATGTTGACGATATGGCCGCGGCCGCGCTCGATCATGCCCGGCGCGGTGGCGCGCATGCCGTGGATGAGGCCCCACACGTTGATGTCCAGCGTGGCCTGGCCGACCACGTCCGGTTCGTCGAGGAACGCGCCCGCGGGCATGACGCCCGCGTTGTTGACGAGGATGTCGATCGCACCCACCGCGGCGATCATGGCGTCCCACTGGCCGCGCGAGCGCACATCCAGTTCGCAGGCGACCCCGCCGATCGCGGCGGCGGCCGCTTCGGCGGCGGCTTTGTCCACGTCCGCGAGCACGACCCGAGAGCCTTTGGCGGCGAACAGTTCCGCGGTGGCCCGGCCGATGCCGCGGCCGCCGCCGGTGATCAGGACCCTGGCCTCGCGCAGGTCGATGCCGGGGTAACCGGATCCGAGAATTCTCATTCGAAGGCTCCTTGTTCGAGCGCGCGACGGGTGCTGCGCAGGCTGTGTTCGAAGGTGGCGAGACGGCGGCGGCCGTCCATGAAATTGGCGCCCATCACCGCGAGGTCGTCGGCGGTGGCGCCCACGAAGAGGACCTTGGTGCCCGCGGCGCGCAACCGCGCGATCTCGGCGTCGAGCTCGGCGCTCATGCGATTGCGCAGCTGCCGCTCCAGGAGATGCCCCACGCCGGTCGCGGGAATCCGCTCCGCCGAGGCCATCGGGGCCAGCACGAGCACTTCGTCCAGCTTCTCGGGAACAAGCAGGTCCACCGACGCGGTCGACGCCGCTCCGCCGTCGACGAAACGACGACCGGCGATCGTGACCGGCGGGAACCAGCCGGGGATCGCCCACGACGCGCGCAGTGCCGCACCGATGGTCGCGTCGGGCGCGTCCGGCGAACCGAACGCCACCCGCTGCCCGGTTTCGTAGTCCATCGCCACCAACCAGGCCGCCGGATGCGGCACCCAGGAACGGCCCGGGTTGAGTCTCTCGGCTAATCGCCGCAACCAGCTGGAGTCGCCGCCGCCGATCGGCAGCAGCCCGCTGCCAGCGGCCAGCAGCGCCTGGCCCGACTGGTGGCGCCGCAGGGGCAGCCGCGGCGAGCCGAGTCGCGGGCGTGGCAACGGAGGAAAGCGGCCCGGTTCGGCGCGCCCGTGCTCGCGCAGGATCGGGTCGGTCGAGGTGCCGCGTTGCATGGCGACCAGTTCGTCGACCGAGACGCCGCTGCCGAGCATCGTCACCGCCTCCGCGCCCGCCGAGGTGCCGATCAGCACGTCCGCCGTGCGCGGATCCCAATCGAGCACGTCGCGGGCGGCGGCCAGCGCGGCGACGATCCACGCGGCCCCCACGGTGCCACCGCATCCGATGGCCAGGCCGCGCCGCTGCGGCCCATTGTTGTTACTCATAGTCTCAGACACTAGCCGGACCGCGCCGGAATGCCACCCGTCTCGGATCCATCCACCGGCGTCAGGCCGTGAAGTGCAGCGTCCATTCGCCGCGATAGTGCAGGCGGGTCACGCTTCCGGGTGGAATATCGATGCGCCAGAAGGATTTCGGCGGTGCGTCCAGGGTCACCAGCAGAGCGGCCCTGACGACCGCCGGGTGGGTGACCGCGATGGTGGACACCGCCTGCGCGGCGACCTCCGCCATCCAGACTCTGGTCCGCTCGATCACGTCCACCACCGATTCGCCGCCGTGCCCGCGGAACTCCGGATCGGTGAGCCACGCGTACAGCTCGTCCTGGGGTACCGACATGAGCTCCCCACCGCGCCAGGCGCCCGCGTCCAAGTCGCGCAACCGGCTGTCCTCCTTGCCCGGCAAGCCGAGCAGCGCGGCGGTCTCCACGGTCCGGCGTTCGGGCCCGGTCAGCACCCGGGGAGCGGTCAGCGGTCCGCATTCCGACACCGCCCGGCGACCTGCCTCGGTGAGCGATTCGTCGACCGGAAAACGTGCCTTGCGCATCGCCTCGGTCATGCCATGGCTGACCAGGTCGAGTCTGAGCACCTTTTGCACCTGTCGAAGCGTACGGCGCGGCGGCGACGGCCGTAGTTCGATTGCTCCCGCTTCGCTCCGCACCGGCCCGGGCGGCTTGTCGGTGGCGCGGTGCACACTGATGCCATGGCCCAGTTCTCCCGCGCGACCCAGGAGTGGTTCGACGGCGCCTTCCCCGCGCCTACGTCCGCCCAGCTGGGGGCATGGCGGGCGATCGCGGCGGGCGAGCACACCCTCGTCATCGCGCCGACCGGGTCGGGCAAGACGCTGTCCGCGTTCCTGTGGGCGATCGACCAGCTGGCTACCCGGGAGCGGACCGCCGAGTCCACCGGCACCTCGGTGCTGTACGTGTCGCCGCTGAAGGCGCTGGCCGTGGACGTGGAGCGCAATCTGCGGGCCCCGCTGGTCGGCATCACGCAGACCGCCAAACGGCTGGGCGTCGAGCCGCCGGAGATCACCGTCGGCGTCCGTTCCGGCGATACCAGCGCCGCCGACCGCCGGTCCATGCTGCGCACCCCGCCGGACATCTTGATCACCACGCCGGAATCGCTGTTCCTCATGCTCACCTCGGCCGCGCGCGACACGCTGCGCGACGTGCGCACGGTGATCGTGGACGAGGTGCACGCGATCGCCGGATCCAAACGCGGCGCGCACCTGGCACTGTCGCTGGCCCGGCTCGACCTGCTGACCGAGCGGCCCGCCCAGCGCATCGGCCTGTCCGCCACGGTCCGGCCGCCGGAGGAAGTCGGGCGATTCCTGGTCGGCAACGCGCCGATCACCCTGGTCGCGCCGCCCGCGCCGAAGACGTTCGACCTGTCGGTGCGGGTGCCGGTCGCGGACATGACCGAGCCGGGCGACTCCGACCAGCCCGGGTCGATCTGGCCGCACGTGGACGAGGCGATCGTCGATCTCGTCCTGGAGCACCGGTCCTCGATCGTGTTCGCCAACTCGCGCAGGCTGGCCGAGCGTCTCACCGCCCGGTTGAACGAGGCCTACGCGGCACGGCTCGGCGAGCCGGTGCAGACCGAGCACGAACCGCCTGCCCAGCTCGGGCCGTCCACCGAGGTGATCCACGGGGCGGGGCCGCTGCTGGCGCGGGCGCACCACGGTTCGGTCAGCAAAGAGCAGCGAGCGCTGATCGAAGACGATCTCAAAAGCGGGCGGCTGCGCTGCGTCGTCGCGACCAGCAGCCTGGAACTCGGCATCGACATGGGTGCGGTGGACCTCGTCGTGCAGGTGGAGGCGCCGCCCTCGGTAGCGAGCGGATTGCAGCGGATCGGACGCGCCGGACATCAGGTCGGCGAGATCTCCCGCGGAGTGATCTTCCCGAAACACCGCACCGACGTCATCCACTGCGCGGTGGCGTCGCGGCGGATGACCGCGGGGCAGATCGAGGCGATCCAGATACCGGCGCACCCGCTGGACATTCTCGCGCAGCAAACCATCGCCGCGTGCGCGCTCGACCCGATCGACGTCGACGCGTGGTTCGACGTCGTGCGCGGGACGGGAAGTTACGCGTCGCTGCCGCGCTCGGCCTACGAATCGGTGCTGGACCTGCTCTCCGGGCGCTACCCCTCCGACGAGTTCGCCGAACTGCGGCCCCGGCTGGTCTGGGACCGCGACGCCGGGACGCTCACCGGACGGCCCGGCGCGCAACGCCTGGCCGTGACCTCCGGCGGCGCGATCCCCGACCGGGGCCTGTTCGCGGTGTACATGGTGGGCGAGAAGGCCTCGCGCGTCGGCGAACTCGACGAGGAGATGGTCTACGAGTCGCGGGTCGGCGACGTGTTCGCGCTCGGGGCGACGAGCTGGCGGATCGAGGAGATCACCTTCGATCGGGTGCTGGTCACGCCCGCGTTCGGGCAGCCGGGCCGGTTGCCGTTCTGGCACGGCGATGGGCTCGGGCGGCCCGCGGAGCTCGGTGCGGCGCTGGGTGAGTTCGTGCGCACGGTCGGGCAGCGCCTCACATCCGAGCCGGACGCCGCGACCGGAACGCGGAAGGCAGTGCGGCGAAAGTCCGCCAGCGCCGAATCCCGCACGGACCCGGCGCAAGACGGCCTCGCACAGGTGCTGCGAGAGGCCGGTCTGGACGACAACGCGACCGCGAACCTGCTCACACTGCTGGACGACCAGCGCACCGCGACCGGGCATCTGCCCACCGACCGCACGCTGGTCGTGGAGCGTTTCCGCGACGAACTCGGCGACTGGCGACTGGTCCTGCACTCGCCCTACGGGCTGCCGGTGCACGCGCCATGGGCGCTGGCCGTCGGGGCCCGGCTGCGCGAGCGGTTCGGTGTGGAAGCGGCGTCGAACGCCTCCGACGACGGCATCGTCGTGCGGCTGCCCGACACCACCGATGATCCGCCCGGCGCCGAGCTGTTCGTGTTCGAGTCCGACGAGATCGACGACATCGTCACCGAGCAAGTGGGCGGCTCGGCGCTGTTCGCCTCCCGGTTCCGGGAATGTGCGGCACGCGCCCTGCTGCTGCCCCGCCGCGACCCCGGCAAGCGCGCCCCGCTGTGGCAGCAGCGCCAGCGCTCGGCCCAGTTGCTCGATGTGGCGCGCAAGTTTCCCGAGTTCCCGATCCTTTTGGAGACGGTGCGCGAATGCCTGCGCGACGTCTACGATCTGCCGTCGCTGCGCGAGTTGCTCGGCCGGGTGGCACGCCGCCAAGTGCGACTGGTCGAGGTGGAGACCGCGACGCCGTCGCCGTTCGCGAACGCCCTGCTGTTCGACTACATCGGCCAGTTCATGTACGACGGCGACAGCCCGCTGGCCGAGCGCCGCGCCGCCGCGCTGTCGCTCGACTCGGGTCTGCTCGCCGAGTTGCTCGGCCGGGTGGAGCTGCGCGAACTGCTCGACGCCGCGGTCATCGACCAGACCGAGCGAGAGCTGCAGCGGCTGACGCCGGAGCGGCGCGCGAGAGACGCCGAGGCCTTGGCGGATCTGCTGCGACTGCTCGGGCCGCTGACCGCCGCGGAAGCCGCCGAGCGCTGCGACGAGCATCCGGGGGAATGGTTCGCGAGCCTGGTGGCCGCGCGGCGGGCACTGGAGGTGTCGTTCGCGGGCCGGAACTGGTGGGTGGCGGTGGAGGACGCGGCCCGCCTGCGTGACGCGCTGGGGGTTCCGCTGCCGATCGGAACGCCCGCGGCGTTCATCGAGCCGGTGGCCGATCCGCTCGGTGACCTGATCGGCCGCTATGCCCGCACGCACGCGCCGTTCGGCACCGAGGCGGTCGCGGCCCGGTTCGGGCTCGGCACCGCCGTCGCCGCTTCCGCGCTGCACCGGCTCGTCGCCGAGAAACGCGTGGTGGAAGGCGAATTCACACCCGGAGCCGCCGGATCGGAATGGTGCGACGCGCAGGTGCTGCGCCGACTGCGCCGCCGGTCGCTCGCCGCCGCACGGCACGAGGTCGAGCCGGTCTCCACCGCCGCGTTCGGCCGCTTCCTCCCGTCCTGGCAGCACATCGGGACCGGTGAGCTGCGTGGCGTCGACGGCGTCGCGGCCGTCGTGGAGCAACTCGCGGGCGTGCCGATTCCGGCGTCGGCCTGGGAATCGCTGATCCTGCCCGCGCGAGTGCCGGACTACACCCCCGCCATGCTCGACGAGCTGATGGCGACCGGAGAGGTGATCTGGTCCGGACATGGCGCCATCACCGCGAAGGACGGCTGGATCGCCCTGCACCTGGCCGACCAAGCCCCGTTCACGCTCGCACCACCGGACGAGATCGATCTTTCGGACGTCCAGCTGCGGCTGCTCACGGCCATGGGGGCGACCTTCGTGCCGTGGACACCCCCCGGAACCGCCGATACCCCGGCAAGCCGGGAGCCGATACCGCTGGACGAGCCCGATCCCCCCGCGGTCGACGGTAGTGGCGCGCGTGGCAATTCGGCCAGGGGGCAATCCGCCGTACCGACAACACGGGTAAGCCGCGATGCGCCGATCGACGCCGATACCCCGGCAGACCGGACGTCCGCACCACTCGATGAGCCGAACCAGCCGAGCACCAAGAGTACTGATGCGCAGGGAGATTCGACCCGCGAACCATCTGGCGAGCGACCGACAGGCCACAGGGGCGAAGCTCCGATCGGAGCCGCCGATACCAGGGCGGACCGGGGACCAGCACCGCTGGATGGGCGGGATTCGTCGGCGGTCGAAAATGATGGTGCGCATGCGCATTCGACTGGCGGCGGGTCCACCGGGCGCGCAACACGCGTAGGCGGTGATGCGCGGGCGAGCACCGCGGCGCACACCGACTCCCGCGGGCAGTGGTCACCGATCGGCTTCGCTTCCCCGGCCGAGAGAGAACATCTCGGCGCAACACAGCGACTGACACCGGTGCCGCAAGGTGGCGGTGCGTTCTTCTTCCGGCAGCTGTCGGATGCCACGGGTCTCCTCGACGATTCCGCGGTGGTTACGGCGCTGTGGGAACTGGTCTGGGCGGGATTGGTTTCCGGCGACACGTTCGCCCCGGTCCGCGCGCTGCTGGCGGGAACGACGCGGACCACCACCGCCCATCGCACACCCCGGCGCGCTCCCCGCGGCCGCGCCTACCTACCGAGGCCGAGCATGCCGACTCGTTCCGGTCCTCCTTCGGTAGCCGGGCGGTGGTCGCTGTTGCCGGAGCGCGTCTCGGACAACACCGTGCGCGCGCACGCGACCGCTGATCTGCTTCTGGAGCGGTACGGGGTACTGACCAGAGGACCGGTGCAGAACGAGGGCGTCCCGGGCGGATTCGCGCTGATGTACCGGGTTCTGACCGAATTCGAGGACCGCGGCCGTTGCCGCCGCGGGTATTTCGTCGACTCGCTCGGCGGCGCCCAGTTCTCCACCACTGATGTGGTGGACCGACTGCGCTCCTTCGACACCGAGCGAGGCCGTCCCGAGTTCAGGCAGCCGACCGGCACGGTCCTGGCGCTGGCCGCCTGCGATCCCGCCAACCCGTACGGCGCTGCGCTGGCCTGGCCGAAGAGCGACGTCGATGGCGGGCATCGGCCCGGACGCAAAGCCGGAGCGCTGGTCGTGCTCGTGGACGGGGAACTGGTCCTCTACCTGGAACGGGGCGGCAAGACCCTCTTGACCTTCACCGAAGACCCCGACGCCCGCCGCGGGGCCGCGCAGGCCCTGGCCGACCTGGTGCGGAACCGTCGCGTGGACTCGCTGGTCATCGATCGCGTCAACGGAGACACCGTGCACGGCAACACGTTCGCCGGGTTCCTCACCGAGGCGGGCTTCTCCACCACGCCGCGCGGCTTGCGCCTGCGGAGCCGCCCATGAGTCCGGATACCGGCACCGGGGCCGCCTGATGCCCGAGGGCGACACCGTATTCCTCACCGCCAAGCGGCTTCGGGCCGCATTGGCGGGAAAAGAGCTGACCCGCAGCGACTTCCGAGTGCCGCGTTTCGCCACGCTCGACCTGCGCGGGCAAGTGGTCGAGAGCGTCGGCAGCTACGGCAAGCACTTGTTCATCCGTACGCCGACCGTCAGTGTCCACACGCACCTGAAGATGGAGGGCAGCTGGCGGGTATTCCACTGCGGACAGCGCTGGACCAAACCACGGGTCGCCGCGCGGGTCGTGCTGAGCACCGAGGAAGTGGAAGCGGTCGGGTTCTCGCTGGGCACCGTCGACGTGGTGCGGATCGGCGACGAACACCGGATCGTCGGCCATCTCGGGCCGGATCTACTCGGTCCGAATTGGGACGCGGCGCAGGCGGTCCGACGGCTGGAGCGGTATCCGAACCAGCCGGTCGGCGTCGCCCTGCTCGACCAGCGCAACCTCGCCGGCATCGGCAATATCTACCGCAGCGAGGTCTGTTTCCTCCGCCGCGTCCACCCCGCCACCCGAGTCGGCGACGTCCCTGATCTGCTCGCCCTGGTCAACGAGGCGCATCGGGTACTGACCGAAGCCGTGGACAAACCCCCACGACGCCCGCTGGCCTACGGCCGCACCCATCGTCCATGCCAACGCTGCGGTACACCGCTGAAGGCCGACCTGCTCGACTACACCGCACCCGATTACGACCGCGTAGTCCAGCGGGAACGCGGCATCTACTTCTGCCCGCGCTGCCAGCCCGTTCCGCCGACGTAGCCTGGCAAGCCACACCGAGGCCGCCGAACATGGCAATTCGCCCCGTGGCTTACTACGGTGCAGGCAAGTGCCGTCCGGCGGTGGTAACCGCATCCGTGGCTTTACCGACCATCGCATCGACTGTTCGTGTCGTTCGCCCTATCCCGCCGCTGTGTGAAAGAGCACGTCCGGGTCGACCTGCACCTCGGAGCAGGGCGGTGTGGCGCCAGTGAGTAGTAGCGCGGCGGCCGTCGAGCAGTCCGGCCTGCGCGAGCACGTTCATGGCAAGAATCTACCCAAGAATGTCTTTTCGGACTCTCGGCTGGGAGGTAGGCGTCCGGTCACAGTGGTCCCATGAGTGAAACCACAGAAACGGGAGTGTCGAGGAAGGCCGTTCGGGTCGATGGCGAAACGGCCAGCTACTTGACTGCGGGGCCGGGCGGCCCGGCGGTGTTGCTGCTGCACGGGACGTATTGGAGCCGGGTGTGGCTTCCGGTGCTCGGCCACCTCGCCCGGGCAGGGCTGCGACCCGTTGCGGTCGATTTTCCTGGACTGGGGCGCTCGGGAGGCGAGCTCACCGTGGAAACGGCCACGGTGCCGGCTCTCGCGGAATGGGTGGTGCGATTCGTGTCCGCGCTGAAGCTCTCCGGGCCGATCGCCGTGGCAGGTCATGACATCGGCGGAGCCGTCGCCCAGCATCTTCTCGCCTGTGATCGGCTGGCGGTGTCCCGGCTGGCCCTGGTCAACTCGGTCGCCTACGACTCCTGGCCCGCGCCCCACGTGACACGGTTCCAGGACCCGGAGGTCGTCGCGGCGACCACCGCCGACGGCTTTCTCACCGCCCGCCGACAAGCCGTCACCACGGACCTGGCCGGTGCCGCCACCGAGCAACGGATCGCCGACTACCTGGATCCGTGGATAGATCCGCGGGTCCGCCGCTCCTGGCTGGCCATGGTCGCCGCAGCCGACAGCCGTTACACCCTGGATCTCGTTCCCGCGCTGCGGCGTTCCACGACGCCCAAGCTACTGATCTGGGGTGCGGACGACCGCTTCGAAAAGGTCGAATACGCCGAAAAATTCGTCGCGCAGATCCCGTACAGCACACTCGTACGCATCCCGGAAGCCGCACACATCCCGACCGAGAACGCTCCCGACCAGGTCGCCCGCGCTCTCATTGATTTCTCCACGCCTGCCGGAGACAGCTGACGACAGTCGACACAAGTGAGCCGCACATGCGCGGCCCGGGTTCAGGCGGGTGCGGGATGTCCGATGCGCGAACCGAGCCCTGGATTCGGCGTGGACGAGCATCACCCCTCGGACGGCACCGGTTCCAGGATTTCCGGGCGGGGCTCGGGTGCCGCGATTCGCAGGGCGTCCGCGGAGGCGTCGTCGGGCTGGGTCTGCGAGCGGACTTCGGCCTCGACCCGCGCCTGATAGGTGCGGACCTCCCGGTCGATCTCCTCCTCGTCCCAGCCCAGGATCGGGGCGACCAGCCCGGCCACTTGCTCGGCGCAGTTGGCGCCGCGGTGCGAATACTCGATCGAGATCCGGGTCCGCCGGGCCAGGATGTCGTCCAGGTGCAGCGCGCCCTCGGCCGCCGCCGCGTAGACCGCCTCCACCTGCAAATAGGAGGGCGCGTCCGTAATCGGTTGCAGCAGTTCCGGCTTGTCCTCGGCCAGGGCCATGACCTCGTAGATCAGCGAGCCGTACCGGTCGAGCAGGTGCTTGATCCGGTAGGGATGCACACCGTAGGTCTCGGCCAGCTGCACCGTCTGGTTGACCAGCGCGAAGTAGCCGTCCGCGCCGAGCAGCGGCACCTTCGCGGTGATCGACGGGGAGACCCGGGCCGGAATGTCCTGCGCCGCTTCGTCCACGGCGTCGTAGGCCATCACGCGATAGGTGGTGTACTTGCCGCCCGCGATGCCGACCAAGCCGGGCGCGACCCGGGCCACGGCGTGCTCACGCGACAGCTTGGAGGTCTCGTCGCTCTCTCCCGCCAGCAGCGGGCGCAGCCCGGCGTACACGCCGTCGATGTCGTCGGGCGTGAGCGGCGTGACCAGCACCTGGTTCACCCGTTCGAGCAGGTAGTCGATGTCGGCCTTGGTGGCGGCCGGGTGCGCCAGGTCCAGGTTCCACTCGGTGTCGGTGGTGCCGATGATCCAGTGCGTGCCCCACGGGATGACGAACAGCACCGAGGTCGCGGTGCGCAGGATGATCGCGGTGTCGCTGACGATCCGATCGCGCGGCACCACGATGTGCACCCCTTTGGACGCCCGCACGTGGAACCGGCCCCGCTGATGCGACAAGGCCTGGACTTCGTCGGTCCACACGCCCGTCGCGTTGATCACCACGTGTCCGCGGACCTCTCCGGTGCGCCCGTCCTCGGTGTCGCGCACCTTGACGCCGACCACCCGGTCGGCCTCACGCAGGAATCCCACCACCTGGGTGGATGTGCGGATCACGGCGCCGTAGTGCGCGGCCGTGCGCGCCACCATCATGGTGTGACGCGCGTCGTCGACAACCGTGTCGTAGTAGCTGACGCCGCCGATCAGCGAGTCGCGCCGCAACCCCGGCGCCAGCCGCAACGCGCCCGCACGGGACAGGTGCCGTTGACCGGGAACGGTTTTCGACCCGCCCATGGTGTCGTAGAGGACCAGTCCGGCGGCCACGTACGGACGCTCCCAGGCGCGGCGGGTCAGCGGATAGAGAAAGCGCAGCGGCTTGACCAGATGCGGCGCCAGGGTGGACAGCGAGAGCTCGCGTTCCCGCAGCGCCTCGCGCACCAATCCGAACTCCAGCTGTTCCAGATACCGCAGTCCACCGTGGAACATCTTCGACGACCGGCTGGAGGTGCCCGAGGCGAGATCGCGAGCCTCGACCAGCGCGACGCCCAGACCCCTGGTCGCCGCGTCCAAGGCGATACCGGCCCCCACCACCCCGCCGCCGACGACGACCACGTCGAAATGATCCTTGTCGAAGCGCTCCCACGCCGTCGCGCGCTGCTCCGGGCCGAGGAACTGCGAATCCGGTTTGCTGGCCATGCTCGACTCCTCCCGCCGACGCGGATGTGTCCGACCTAGCCTTCCACACCAGGCTAGGCGAATCGGGAGTGTTTGTTCCCCAGCACCTCTAGCCGCGAACTGAAAATGATCAATTTCACCCTGACGGAGCGCCACCGCCCAGCCAGCAGGCCCAAAACCCGTTTTCGAGCATCACGAGACAAGTAACCTGCACGAATGCGTCGTTATGTGGCCGCCATCGACCAGGGCACGACCTCGAGTCGGTGCATCGTCTTCGACCGGCAGGGACGCGTCGTCGGCGTCGCGCAGCGCGAACACGAGCAGATCTTCCCGCAGCCGGGTTGGGTCGAGCACGATCCCGAAACGATTTGGCGCAATACCGAATTCGTGCTCGGCGACGTGCTGGAACGCACCGGGCTCGGCAGCGGCGACATCGCCGCGGTCGGGATCACCAATCAGCGCGAGACCACCGTGGTGTGGGATCGCAAGACCGGCGAACCGGTGCACAACGCCATCGTCTGGCAGGACACCCGCACCGACCGGCTGTGCGCCGACCTCGGCGGAGACCTGGGATCGACCCGCTACCAGGACCGCACCGGCCTTCCCCTGTCCACCTACTTCGCCGGGCCGAAGCTGCGCTGGATCCTGGACAACGTCCAGGGTGCGCGAGAGCGCGCGGAGGACGGTGAGCTGTGCTTCGGCACCGTGGACAGCTGGGTGCTGTGGAACCTCACCGGCGAGCACATCACCGACGTGACCAATGCCTCCCGCACCATGCTGCTGGATCTGCGCTCGCTGCAATGGGACTCGCAGATCTGCGCGGAGTTCGGCGTGCCGGAGTCGATGCTGCCGCGGATCGTGAGCTCCTCGGAGGTCTACGCGCCGATCAACTCGGGGCCGCTGGCCGGGGTGCCGGTCGCGGGCATCCTCGGCGACCAGCAGGCCGCCACCTTCGGTCAGGCGTGCCTGTCGCCGGGTGAGGCCAAGAACACCTACGGCACCGGTAACTTCATGCTGCTGAACACCGGAACCACGCCGGTGTTCAGCAAGCACGGCCTGCTCACCACGGTGTGCTACCGCCTCGGCGAGGCCGACCCGGTGTACGCGCTGGAAGGGTCCATCGCCGTCACCGGCGCGCTGGTGCAGTGGTTCCGCGACAACCTCGGCATCATCTCCGCCGCCGACGAGATCGAGCCGCTGGCCCGCAGCGTCCCCGACAACGGCGGCGCCTACATCGTGCCCGCCTTCTCCGGGCTGTTCGCGCCGCGCTGGCGGCCGGACGCACGCGGGGTGATCGCCGGGCTCACCCGGTTCGTCACCAAGGCGCATCTGGCGCGAGCGGTGCTGGAATCCACCGCGTTCCAGACCCGCGAGGTGGTCGACGCGATGCGCGCCGACGCCGAGGCCCAGCGGCTCGGCCTCGAGCTGACCACCCTGAAGGTGGACGGCGGCATGGTCGGCAACGACCTGCTCATGCAATTCCAGTCCGACATCCTCGACGTGCCCGTGGTACGTCCGGTGGTGAACGAGACCACCGCGCTCGGCGCGGCGTACGCGGCCGGGCTCGCTGTCGGCTACTGGGCGGGCACCGACGACATCCGGGCCAACTGGGCCGCCGACAAGACCTGGCACCCGGCCATGCCGGACGCGGACCGGGACGCGCACCTCGCGGCGTGGAACAAGGCGGTCGAGCGCACCTACGACTGGGTCGGCTGACCGTTGGGCGGCGCGCTACCCGACGGCGTCCGCCAGCCGGTCGACAGCCAGTTCCAGCGTCGCCGCGTCGGACGTGGTGAAGCACATACGCATCGAGTTGCGGTATCCGCCGTCGACCGCGAACGCCGACCCGGGAACGTAGGCGACCCCGGCTGCGAGCGCACGCGGCAGCAACTGGTCGGTGTCGGTGCCGTCGGTGAAATCGGCCCAGACGAACATGCCGCCCGCGGCATCAGTGCACCGCACGCGGTCGCCGAACCGGGTGCGCGTCGCGTGCACGAGCGCTTTCGCCCGTTCACCGTAGACCGCGCGGACCTGGTCGACATGACCGGCCAGCCACGTCGTGTCGGCGAGCAGGTCGGCGGCGATCTGCTGGGTGAGCGCCGACCCGCACAGGTCCGCCCCCTGTTTCAGCAGTTCGACCGCGCGGCAGACCGGTTCGGGCGCGACCATCCAGCCGACGCGCAGGCTCGGCGAGAGGATCTTCGACGCGCTCGACAGCCGGATGACGTTGCGTGAGTAGGACGCCACCGGTTCGGGCGCGGGGCTGTCGAACCACAGCTCACCGTAGGGATCGTCCTCGATCACCCAGAATCCGTGGCGCTCGGCGAGCTCGGCCAGTTCCGCGCGGCGCCGCGGGCTCATCGTCACGCCACCCGGATTGTGGAAATTGCTCACCGTGTGGACCACGGAGGGGCGCTCACCCCGCGCGATCAGCTCGGCGATGGCCTCGGTGCGCATGCCCTCGCCGTCCAGCGGCACCGCGGCGATACGCGCACCCGCGGCCCGGAAGACTTGCAGTGCACCGACATACGCCGGATCTTCGACGACGACCAGCGCGCCCGGGTCGAGCAGCACCTCGGACAGCAGCGACAATGCCTGCTGCGAACCGTGGGTCACGAACACCTCGGCGAGTTGGACCGGGCGGCCGAGTCTCGCCGACTCCCGGTGGGCGAGCACTTCGCGCAGCGGCGTCCACCCGGTCGACTCGGTGTATTGCAGGCAGCCGTTGTGGCTCAGCGCAGCGTCCGCCGCCGCGGCCAGGCGCTCACGCGGCATGAGCTCGGCGTCCGGCAGGCCGCCCGCCAGGCTCACGATGTCGGCACGCGAGGTCAGCTTCAGCAGATCACGGATCGCCGAACTCCGCAGGCCCTCCAGTTTGCCTGCCAGCGGTGGAATGGTCGGCGACATGGGATACCTCCGGGGAACGCCGCGGGACGCGATATCTCACTGTCGCACACCCGGACCAGAAGCTGAAATATTCATCCCATGATCTGGGAACCGCCCTGGTTACAGGCGGTCCCTGATCGCGTAGACCAAGATTTTGCCGTCCCGGCTCGCCGTGGTGACCGTCTGCTTGTACACCGTGGTGGTTCCGTCGGGTCGATGCTCGGTCAGGTCGACGTCGAAGGTGTCGGCGGCCGTCTCGGTGATCCGCAGGCAATGCGTGGTGCCGACCGGCACCTGCTCGTCGATGCCCTTCTGAATGACCTCCGCGGCCGAGACGTTCTCCGCGTCGGCGGCGACGAACCGCCTGGCCCGCTCACCGCTGCGCTCGACGTAGAAGGCGTACTGCAAGCCGAGGATGGCCCCGGGGCCGCTGCTGGTGTCGCCCGCGCCGTTGCCCACCGTGACCTTGCCGTCCTTGCTGGCCGGGCAGCTCAACGCCGCCGTGGTGGTGCCGATATCGGGAGCGGCGCCGGTGTCGCCGTTGTCGCGGGAGACCGCGATGATGGTCACCGTCAGCGCGATCAGCACCACAACCGCGGCGAGCGCCCCGAGCACCACCCATCGCGGCGAGGAGCCGGAGCGCCGCGCGGGCGCGGGCGTCGGGGGCACCCGCAACGCCAGCCGCATGGCGATCGGGTCCTCGGCCCAGGACAAGCCGGAGTCGGCCGGCGCAGGCGGCTTCGGCACGGCACCTTCGGCGGTCGGCTGCTTCCACCACGACTCCTGCTCGCCGCCCGTGGTCTGTGGACGCGCGGCCTCCGCGGCAGGCTGCTCGGGCTGGACAGGCGTCGTCGGCCGTTCGGTGTAGACCGCGGAATCCGGCGCACGATAGTGCGGGGCCGGTGGGGGCGTCGTCTGCGGCTCGCCCGCGGGACGCCAGATCAGTTCGGGGTGGTCGGTGGGCTGCTGCGGGACCTGCCAGCGCGGGCCGGTATCGGCGCCCATCGGTGGACCGAATTCCGAAACGGGCGGCCCGAATTCGGAAACCGGCGGCCCGAACTCCCCCAGCGGCGGACCGAACTCCGACCCGGACCGGTCGGATTCGTTCTCCCTCGCATCACCCTCGGAGGTCACACCCAATCCTTTCCCAGGACACACGAGTGGGGCGGTCGTGAACGACCGCCCCACCCGTCGAGATCAGCTCGTGTCAGTACTGGAGCGAGCCACCCCACTGGGCGGTGACGCCAGCCACGTCGACGGTCTGCGGAGCGATATCGCCCGACTGAAGCGGAAGCTTAACCTGTGCGGCGGCCTCCAGGGCGGCCGCGCCGCCCGGCTGCTCACGGATCCAATCCTCCACCGCGGCCTTGGCCATGTTCAGCTGGGTGGTGTCGAACACCGCGGTGGTGTTGTTGTCGGCCAGGCCCTCGCCACCGGTGTAGGTGGTGAGCTTGACGGTGTTCTTGTCGACGAACTCCACCGAGACGCCCGCTTCGCCCTGGCCGGTCGGCGTGCGGTAGCCGATCGTGCCGACGTAACCGGCCTCGTTGCTGAAGTGGTGAGTGTTCGCCACGTAGCCCGGCAACACGTTGTTGCCGTTGAGGTTCGCGCCGATCTCCGCATGCGGACCGGTCATCTCCACGACCGGAGCGGGCGGGGCGGCCTCCTGACGCGGGGCCTGCCAGCGCGGCTTCGGCTGCGCCAGCGTGGAGCTCTCCGGCTGCTGCGCGTCGGCGTTCTCGCCGCCTTGCGTGCCCGGCCGCGGGGCGGCCTGCTGACCAGGCTGCGGGGACGCCTGCTGGCCGGCCTCCGGGGCGGCCTGATCCGGCACCACCGCGGGCTGCGGCTCGCCCGGCTGCTGGCCGGGGACCGGCAGCGGCGCGACGCGCGGGGAGGTCACACCCGGCTGCGTCGGACTGGCCAGTCGCGGATCCTTCTGCTCGGGCGCGGCATGGTCGGAGTCCGGAGTGGTGACGCCGGGCTGGCTCGGCGTGGGCTTGCTCTCCGGCTTCTGCGGATCTTGCTTGGACTCCGGCTTGTTCGGTTCCGCCTGAGTGGTCTCCGGGGTGCTCGGCGACTCGGTGACGCCCGGCTGCGTCGGCTGATCGTTGGGAGCCGCCCCCGCCGGCGCCGCGAAGAGAGTGGCCACCGCGGCCGCTGTGGCCAGTGGCAACGAGGTGCTCGCCATCGCTCGCTGCGCCCTACTCGGCTTACGATGTTTCACTTGCAATTCCCTTCCCGGGTGCGGCTGGTCGGCCGCATTCAGTTGTCCCTGGGTGAGACGCCCGATCGTCGAACGACCCGAATCGTTCGCCGTGCCGATTTGGAAAGGAACCCATCCCCCCGCACCGAACCTCGCGACCGCCCTCCGATCGCATCTCTGTCGAGGAGTGAACCACATGTGCGCACAATGAGCAACGCAGCGAATAACCAAGGGTGGCAAGCCCACCGGGGCCGCATGCCAGCCCCGTGTTCCGGGGGCAGGATGTCCGATACCGGACACGGCACAGCGCGCGTCAGGACGACGTCAGTCCAGGTCGTCGTGCCGCATCAGCAAACGGGCCGCCTCGGTCACCGATCCGGTGAGCGACGGGTAGACCGAAAAGGTCTGGGCCAGGTCGTTCACCGTCAGGTTGTTCTGCACCGCAAGGGCGATCGGCAGAATCAGCTCCGAGGCGATCGGTGCCACGACCACGCCGCCGATCACCACGCCGGTCGCGGGGCGGCAGAAGATCTTGACGAAACCGCGTCGCAGACTGGACATCTTGGCGCGCGGATTGGTGTTCAGCGGCAGCATCACCGTGCGCGCGGGCACCTCGCCGTTGTCGATCGCGGTCTGGCTGACCCCGACGGTCGCGATCTCCGGCCGGGTGAACACCGCGGAGGCAACGGTCTTCAAGCGAATCGGGCTGACGCCCTCGCCGAGCGCGTGGTACATCGCGATGCGTCCCTGCATCGCCGCCACCGAAGCCAGCGGCAGCAGACCGGTGCAGTCCCCCGCGGCGTAGACGCCGGGCACCGACGTGCGCGACACCCGGTCCACCCGCAGATAGCCGCCGCGGTCGAGTTCGATGCCGACCCGGTCCAGCCCGAGCCCCGCGGTATTGGGTGTCGAGCCGACCGTCATCAGCGCGTGCGAGCCGGAAACCGTGCGCCCGTCGGACAACTTGACCACGATGCCCTCGGCGGTGCGCTCCACCGCGTCCGCGCGCGCGTGCTTGACCAGCTCGACGCCACGTTCGGCGAGCGCGTCCTCCAGCACGAGCGCCGCGTCGGCGTCCTCGCCGGGCAGCACGCGGTCGCGGCTGGAGACCAGCTTCACCCGCACGCCCATTTCGGTGTACGCGGAGACGAACTCGGCGCCCGTCACGCCGGAGCCGACCACCACCAAGGTCTCCGGCAGCTCCTCCAGGTCGTAGAGCTGACGCCAGTTGAGAATGCGCTCGCCGTCCGGTTCGGCGCCGGGCAGCACCCGGGGGCTGGCCCCGGTGGCGATCAGCACCACCTCGGCCTCGATGGTCTGCTGCGAGCCGTCGGCCAGCTTGGCGAGCACCCGGTGCGCGGCCAGCCCACTGGCGCGATCGATCAGCTCGCCGCGACCGGCCAGCACCGTCACCCCGACGGTCTGCAGCTTCGAGCGGATATCCGATGACTGCGCCAGCGCCAGCGCCTTCACGCGCGCGTTCACCTCGGGCAGCTGGACGTGCGCCTGATTCGGGTCGAGGGTGATCCCGAGATCCCGGGCGCGGCGCAGGTCGGTGCGCACCCCGGTCGAGGCGATGAACGTCTTGGAGGGGACGCAGTCCCACAGCACACACGCCCCGCCGATGCCGTCGGAATCGATCAGCGTCACCGACGCCCCGTGCTGGGCCGCCACCAGCGCCGCCTCGTAGCCGGCCGGTCCGCCACCGATGATCGCGATGCGGGTCATTGATACCTCCGCTCGTGCTTCGCGCCGGGATCTCCGGCCGCGATGTCCACGTTATCCGGCAACCACCTCGCACTTCTTACCGCGTTGCCGGTGCACGGCTGCTCCGCGCCGCGCGCCGCGCCGCAGGTGCGGCAATCGAACGCGGTCGGCGAAGGTTATTGGCTACCCTTTGCTGGTGCCGATCTATGCCGCCTACGGGTCCAACATGGACGCAACGCAGATGCTCGAGCGCTGTCCGCACTCACCCATGTCCGGGACGGGCTGGTTGGAGGGCTGGCGGCTCACCTTCGCCGGTGACGACATCGGCTGGGAAGGGCCTCTCGCGACGGTCGTCGAGGACCCGGGTTCCCGGGTGTTCGTCGTGCTCTACGACGTGTCCCCGGAGGACGAGCAGCGGCTGGACCGCTGGGAGGGTTCGGACTTCGGCATCCACAAGAAGATCCGCCTGCGGGTGACCCGCGACGCCGACGGCGACAGCGAGCCCACCCTGGCCTGGCTCTACGTGCTCGACGCGTACGAGGGCGGGCTGCCATCGGCCCGCTACCTCGGCGTGATCGCGGACGCGGCCGAAAAGGCAGGCGCGCCAGCGGATTACGTACACGAGCTACGTACCAGAAACAGCCGAAACGTGGGGCCGGGCAACTTCGGCTGACCACGCGGTCCACGCTGGACGACAGCGGAGTGGCCGAACTTCCGGTTCGGCCACTCCGCTATCCGATCAACACACTCCCACCCCGGTCGGGTGCGAGACCATCGAACACGTTCGCGGCACGGTTCTTATCCGGGTGTGCGAAGCGCATGCGAGGCAGGCCGCGAGTCCCGCCCGCACCGCTCACCCGATCACTACCGCGAATCCCACCCAGCCCCGCCGGGTGCGAGTCTTACGAGCACCGTTCGCGGCCCGTCTCGCGTCCGAGCGGGCGAAGCGCGTGCGCCGAAGGCGCGAGTCCCGCCCGCTCGGGCGCGAGACTTCCCGGGGCCGCGAACACCCAGCGCCGCAGGCGCGGCAAATCAAACACAGCCGAGGACGATATTGCTCAGCACCCGGACGCCGACCGCGAGCGCCCGCTCGTCGATGTCGAAGGTCGGCTGGTGCAGATCCAGCTGTTCGCCTTCGCCGGACCAGACACCGAGACGGGCCATCGCGCCCGGCACCTCTTCCAGGTACCAGGAGAAGTCCTCGCCGCCGCCGGACTGCATGGTGTCGGCCAGCGCGTCGGGGCCGAGCGCGCGGATCGCGTCCTCGAAAATGCGGGTGGAGTGCTCCTCGTTGACCACAGGAGGCACGCCGCGCCGGTAGTTGAGCTGGTAGCGCACGCCGGTCGGGGCCAGCAGCCCGTCGACGATCTCGCGCACCATCGGCTCCAGCAGCGACCAGGTGTCGTGATCGCCGGTGCGGATGGTGCCGGTGAGCATGCCGGTCTGCGGGATCGCGTTCGGCGCCTTGCCCGCGCTCACCGCGCCCCACACCATCACAGTGCTGGTGCGCGGGTCGATGCGGCGGCTCAGCAGGCCGGGCAGGCCGGTGATCACCGTGCCGATCGCGTAGACCAGGTCGCTGGTCAGGTGCGGGCGTGAGGTGTGGCCGCCCGGTGAGTCGAGCACCAGCTCGATGGTGTCGGCCGCCGAGGTGATCGCGCCGACGCGGATGCCGACCCGGCCCACCTCCAGCCGCGGATCACAGTGCAGCGCGAAGATCCGCTCGACGCCCGCCATCGCACCGGTGGCGACCACGTCGATCGCGCCGCCCGGCATGACCTCCTCGGCGGGCTGGAAGACCAGCCGCACACCGACCGGCAGCTCGGGCACCTCGGCCAGGGCCAGCGCCGTGCCGAGCAGGATCGTGGTGTGCGCGTCGTGGCCGCACGCGTGCGCCACGCCCGGCACGGTGGAGGCGAAGCTCAATCCGGTGAACTCCTGTAGCGGCAGCGCATCGATGTCGGCGCGCAGACCGATCCGGCGCCCCTCGGGACCGATATCGCAGATGAGACCGGTGCCGCCCGGTAGGACCTGCGGCGACAGGCCCGCCTTGGTCAGCCAGGCCGAGACGAACTCGGTGGTGCCGAACTCGGTGCGGGACAGTTCCGGGTTGGCGTGGATGTGCCTGCGCCACTGGATCAGGTCGACCGTGTGATCGGCCAGCCACGACTCCACCGCTACCCGCCCGGATATCAAGGTCTCCGGCAGCGCGGAGCTCCCGAGCCCTTCCGTGACCACGCGGGCGCCCGCTGTCGAACCCGTCGCCTGCGCCGCCGAACGGCCGGTTGTGCTCACCGAATGTCCTCCTGTCGTTGAACTAGCCGTTGCAACAACCTGTCTCTATGGATGTCATCGCGTGCGACCCCGATCGCGGTACGCGCGAGGGCGAGCGCACCATCGAGGACCGCGCGATCGGCCGAGGCGTTGACGCTCGCCGCGGCGAAGCCTGGCTGATGTGTCACCGCACCACCGGCATCGATGCCGATGACCGGGTGAATGCCCGGCATGACATTGGTCACGTTGCCCATGTCCGTGCTGCCCAGCGGCCGTTGCGCCTCGAGTTCCGGGGCGAGCGGCACGCGTCCCAATCCGATGATCTGCTCGCGATAGGCGAACAATAACTCCGGATCCGGGGTCAACTCGGTGTACGTCGGCGCGAGCGTCCGGATTTCGTGGGTGCAGCCGGTCGCGAGGGCGCCCGCCTCGAAGCACGCCGACGCTCGTCGCGTCAGGTCATCGAGGGATGCGGAGTCGACTGCGCGTAGGTAGTACAGCAGTTCCGCACGTCCGGGCACGATGTTGGGAGCTACGCCACCGTCGCCGACTATACCGTGCAGTTGCTGGCCGGGCAGGAGATGTTGTCGCAGCAACCCGAGGGCGACCTGCGCGACGGTGACCGCGTCACCCGCGTTGCGGCCCTGTTCGGGGGCCGCGCTGGCGTGCGCTTCGCGCCCGTGGAAGACCACCGACACGTCGGCCAGCGCCAGCGAGCGGGCCCCCACGATGTCGAGCGGACCCGGGTGCACCATCATCGCCATCGCGACGTCATCGAACACGCCGCGTTCGAGCATCAGCACCTTGCCGCCGCCGCTCTCCTCGGCGGGCGTGCCGAACACCAGCACGGTGATGCCGAGCGCGTCGGCGACCTCGGCCAAGCCGAGCGCCGCGCCCACCGAGGAAGCGGCGATGATGTTGTGGCCGCAGGCGTGCCCGATCTCCGGCAACGCGTCGTACTCGGCGCACAGGCCCACCGTGAGCGGCCCGCTGCCGTAGCTGGCGCGGAAGGCCGTCGGTAAGTCCGCCACCCCGGTCTCGATCAGGAAACCACGCTCGGCCAGCGGGGCGATGGTCTTGGCGACGCTGCGCGTCTCCTCGAACGCCAGCTCCGGTTCGGCGTGGATCGCGTGCGAGAGCGCGATCAGCTCGGCGGACGCAGCGGTGATCGCCGCGTCGCTGCGACCGGCCGCGTCGGCGTCCGAGCGCACAGCGTGGTCGTCGCGGTGCGATCGGTCGTGCCCGCTGCGCGGTGGTGGCATGCAACACAGTCTCGCAGCATTTGTTTTGCAGCGCCTGCGGCGCTGCGTGTTCGCGGCCCCCTTGTGGCTTGCGTCCGAGCGACCGCCGCTGGCGACTTCGTTGCGAACGCGTCGGCCACTCGGACGCGAGCCGGGCCGCAAACGGGCAATGCCAGGTCTCGCTCCGCTCGAAAACGAGGGTTGAACCGGTGTGGTCACGTGGGCCGAAATCGCACGACCTGGGTTTGGTGCGCCTCTGGCGGTCAATCAAGTACCGGACCGCTGCGACCACTCCGGGACTGCGCGGTGACCACATTCACCTACCACCACTGCGTGTGGGCCCGCGATGGGTGACGATTGCGCGCGAGGTCGGGTGGAACCGCACTCCACAGCTGGCGCCTCCGGCGCGGAGGTGTCGACCGTCCGTCCACGAGCTGGGGCTGGAACGGCGCCATTGACGCCATTGGCAAGGGGAACGCAGTCCGACGCGCGTGGTACGGCGGAGGCGGTCAGCCGAAGGCCAGGTTCTCCGGGGTGGTCGGCACGGCCAGTCCGGTCAGCGCCTTCGCGTGCAGCGCGCGCTTGATCACCGGCAGGTTGGGCTTGCGGTTGCCCGCCAGGGCGGCCGCCCGCTCGATCGCGGTCGGGAGCAACGCGGACGCGTCCGCCTTGGCGTCCACGATGCCCACGGCAATCGCCTCGTCGGCCGGGTAGCGGTGACCCGTCGTCATCGCCTGCACGCAGACCTGGTTGCTCAGCCGCTCGGTGAGCAGGGCGTTCATGCCGATGGTGAACGGCATGCCCAGGTGCACCTCGGGCAGGCAGTAGAAGCCGCGGTCGGCGCGCATCACCCGGAAGTCGTGCGAGGTGGCCAGCATCGCGCCCGCGCCGAAGGCGTGGCCGTTGATCGCCGCGACGGTCGGCAGCGGGAAGGCGAGCAGGCGGGTGTAGAGCGAGTGCACGCGGTCGAGGTAGCCGTGGATCTTGTCCATGTTGCCGAACAGCCAATCGGTGTCCAGGCCGTTGCTGTAGAACTTGCCGGTCGCGGTGGTCACCAGCGCGGCGGGCCCCTCGGAGCTCTCCACCTTGTCCAGCAGCGCGTGGACCTCGTCGATCCAGTCCGGGTGGAAGCGGTTCTCACTGTCGGTCTGTCCCTCGGCGCCGAGGTAGACGACGAAAACTTCCCCTTCACGTTCCAGATACGGCATGCGTGCAGCGTATCCGGCCGCCGGGGAAAGTCCTACTCGCGGGTAGGGCTCCAGTTACCGCCCGCGTGACGTCAGCTCCCCTGGACAACCGGTCCGCCCGCCGACCTGGCGCTAGAGTGACGATCATGCTTGCCCAAGAGGCCGCTGAGGCGATCGCCGAACGTACGGGAGTGCCACGCCATCGGGTCGCGGTGGTGCTGGGATCCGGCTGGCAGGACGCGGCCGCCGAGATCGGGACGCCGCGGGCGTCGGTGCCGATGCCGGAGCTGCCCGGTTTCGGGACGCCCACCGCGCAGGGCCATGTCGGCATGGTCCACACGGTCCAGGTGGACGACACCGCCGTGCTGCTGCTGATGGGGCGCCAGCATCTCTACGAGGGCTACCAACCCGCCGACGTGGTGCATCCGGTGACGGCGGCGATCGCCGCGGGCGCGGAGATCGTCGTGCTGACGAACGCCGCGGGCGGCATCCGTCCCGGCCTCCGGGTCGGCGATCCGGTCCTGATCAGCGACCACCTCAATCTGACCGGCCGAACGCCGCTGGCGGGCGCGACCTTCGTCGATCTGGTGGACGCCTGGGATCCCGAGTTGCGGGCCCTGACCCGAGAAGTCGACCCGAGCCTGACCGAGGGCGTGTACGCGGGGCTCACCGGCCCGCAGTACGAGACTCCCGCCGAGATCCGGATGCTGCGCACCATCGGCGCGGACCTGGTCGGCATGTCCACGGTGCTGGAGGCGATCGCCTGCCGCGCGCTCGGCGCGCGAGTGCTGGGCATCTCGCTGGTCACCAACCTGGCCGCAGGCGTCACGGGCGCGCATCTGTCCCACGCCGAGGTGCTCGCCGAAGGGCATGCCGCCGCGCCGCGCCTTGGCAAGCTGCTGCGCGGCGTGCTGGAACGGGTGTAGATGCTGCGCTTCGGCACGGCCGGGTTGCGCGGCCCGCTGCGCGACGGTCCGGACGGCATGAACGTCACCACGGTGACCAGGGCGACCGCCGGGATCGTGGACTGGCTGCGGGGCCGCTGTCTCGGCGGCGGCGCGGTGGTCGTCGGCCGCGACGCCAGGCACGGGTCCGCCGAGTTCGCCACGGCGACCGCGGAGATCTTCGCCGCGGCGGGTTTTCCGGTGACGCTGCTGCCGCGCCCTCTGCCCACGCCGGTGGTCGCGTACGCGGTGCGCGAGCTCGGCGCGGTCGCGGGCGTGCAGATCACCGCATCGCACAATCCGGCCACCGACAACGGCTACAAGGTCTACCTCGACGGCGGCTCGCAGTTGATCGCCCCGGCCGACACCGAGATCGAGCGCCGCATCGAGCAGGTCACCGAGCCGGTCGATCGTGCGCCGGTCGCCCCCGCGAGCGACGACATGGTGCGCCGCTACCTGCGGCGCGTCGCCGAGCTGCCCGCCCTGATCGGCGGTCCGGGCCAGCGCGCCGGCATCCGGATCGCGCTCACCCCGCTGCACGGCGTGGGCGGTGACCTCGCCGTCGAAGCGCTCACCGCCGCCGGTTACGCCGACATCCACGTCGTCGAGGAGCAGTTCGAGCCCGACCCCGACTTCCCCACCGTCGCGTTCCCGAATCCGGAGGAACCCGGCGCCACCGATCTGCTGCTCGCGCTGGCCGCCCGGGTCGGCGCCGACGTGGCGATCGCGCTCGACCCGGACGCGGACCGCTGCGCGGTGGGCGTTCCACTGGCGGACGGCACCTGGCGGATGCTGCGCGGCGACGAGACCGGCGTGCTGCTCGGGGACTGCGTGCTGCGCACCGCGGCGGACGGCGCGCTGGTGGCGACGACGATCGTGTCCTCGCGGCTGCTGTCCAAGCTGGCTCCGGCGCGCGGCGGCCGCTACGCGGAGACGCTCACCGGCTTCAAGTGGCTGGCCCGCGCGGGCGACGGCCTGGTGTACGCCTACGAGGAGGCGATCGGCCACTGCGTCGACCCGGCGAAGGTCCGGGACAAGGACGGCATCTCCGCCGCCGTGCTCGCGGCCGACCTGGTCGCCCGGCTGAAGGCGGCGGGCCGCACCCTGCACGACGAACTCGACGACTACGCGGTCGAATTCGGCCTGCACGCGGGCGAGCAAGTGGCGCTGCGACTGGCGTCGGCCGCCGACGCCGCCGCGGTGGTCGAGCGGTTGCGGGCGAACCCGCCGGACGAGATCGCGGGCGAACCGGTGAAATACACCGACCAACTCGAGGTGCGCGGCCGGATGCGGACCGACGCCCTGATCTTCGAGGGCGCCTCGTCCCGCTTGGTCGTGCGTCCTTCCGGCACCGAGCCGAAACTCAAGTGCTACTTGGAGGTGGTCGAACCAGTCGCCTCGCACGCCGACCTTCCGGCCGCGCGAACGTCTGCGCGCGAACGTCTTTCGGCACTGAAGGACTTCTGCATCACTCTCTGATTCCGCCCTGCGCGGGCCGGACCGCGATCGCCGACATCATCGAGACCGGGCACGATGCAGGCGTCCACGTTCAGTCTCACGTCGACGACCACGGCAAGCCGCCCGGCAGACCCGAGTCTTACAACGTCGCAACGGCTCCCGCGCCGGGTCAACGCGAGAGCGGAACTGCCGATCACCCGCGTCGCCAAGGCCGGGCTCGATGAAGGCGTTCTCGTTCAGCCCCGAGTCGACCACCGCCGTGACATGCGCACCGGCACACACACCCGAGCCTTCCACCGGCACAATACCTTCCGGGGCCGCGACGACGACGCGCACCGCGGTGGGTTGCTCGCACCGGAAACAAAGGATGCGAATCCCGCCACGCGGTGGCGTCGGTGCGCTTTCTCTCGCCGGGTCAGCGTGGGCCGAACTGCCTGTCCCCCGCGTCGCCGAGGCCCGGCACGATGAAGGCGTTCTCGTTCAGTCCGGCGTCGACCACCGCCGTGACCAGGCGCACCGGCAGGTCCGAGTCTTTCAGGGCCGCAACGCCTTCCGGGGCCGCGACGACGCACACCGCGGTGATGTCGGTGGCGCCGCGTGCCGCGAGCAGTTCGAGGGTGTAGCGCATCGAGCCGCCGGTGGCCAGCATCGGGTCGAGCACGAAGACCGGGAATCCGGCGAGGTCGGCGGGCAGCGATTCCATGTAGGGCACCGGCAGATGGGTGTTCTCGTCCCTGGCCAGGCCGACGAATCCGATCCTGGCGTCGGGAATCAACTCGGCGGCCGCGTCGACCATGCCGAGCCCGGCGCGCAGCACCGGAACCAGCAACGGCGGCCGCGCCAGCCGGACGCCCTCGGTGGCGGCGACCGGTGTGACGATCGGGAAACGCTCGACCGGCGCCTCGCGCAGCGCCTCGTAGATCAGGATGCCGGTCAGATCACGCAGTGCGGCACGGAAAGCCGGATTGGGCGTGCGCTCGTCCCGCATGATGGTGAGCAGGGCGGCGACGAGTGGATGGTCCACGGTGTGGGTGCGCATGAGGGAACGATAAGGTCGATCGGGGGCGCGCCGCCGGACTCGACCCGACTTTTTTCCGAAGCGGCGGAACCGAACCGGAACAGCGCGCGTCGAACCAAGTGGATGACGTACTCTGCCTGGGAACAACAGATGGGGGAAGCTCTGATGCGAAAGATGTCGGCGGACACGGAGGGCATCGCCGCCTACGGTGCCACCGCCCACGTCATGGCGGGCGAGATGGCGGCGGCGGGGGTCAGCGCGGCCGCGGCGGAGCCCGCGTTGCTAGGTCCGATCATGGGACTCGTCGGCGCCGACTTCATGGCGGCCTACACCGCGGCGCACGCCGGGCACGTCGCCGCGATCGGCCAGTTGTCCGCGGTGCTGACCAGCATGGGTGGCGCGGCCACCGGCGCGGCGACCGTCCTCACCGAGACCGACACCTCCGCCGCGAGCGCGCTGCGGAGCGCGGCCACCGACCTGGAGTGAGCCTGTGATCGATATCAACGCGCTGGCCAAACCGATCCTGGACCTGCTCGCCAGCTTCGGCTCCGGCGTACTGCCCGCCGGCGGTCCCACCGACGCGCTGCGCAGCACCTCGGCCGTGGTCGATCAGATCCACCAGATGGGCCGCGACAGCATCAACGGGATGAACGCCGCGTGGGACGGCCGCGCCGCCGACGCCGCCACCGCCAAGGCGCTACGGGTGCAGACCTCCGCGGCCACCATCTCCGATCGCGGCAACGAGATGGCCACCGTGGTGAACCAGGCCGCCGCCGAGGTGGAGACGGGCCAGAAAGAGCTCACCGATATCGCGCAGTCGTTCGTGAACACCGCGGCGAGCATGGGTCCGGCGTTGGCGACGCCGCAGGGGTTGACGGTGCTCGTCGGCTCGGCGATCGACCATCTCGGCCAAGCGCTCAACGTGGTCGGCCGGGTACAGAACGAGTTGCAGACGCACACCGCGTCGATGAACGACCTCACTCCGCCGCCGCCGACGCCTCCGCCCGCCGGACTGCCCGTCGCCGCCTCCGCCTCCAGCGCCCAGCAGCTGGTTTCCACCGCGTCCGGCGTGCTCACCGGCGCGGGACAGATGATGAGCACCGCGATGAGCTCACCCCGCCCGCACGGAACTCCCGGCACCACGCGAGGCACTCCGGGTCCGCACCAGCCCGACACCGGTTCGTCGGGGAATCCCGCCGACGGCAAGGGCGTGAAGATCACGCTGCCCGACGGCAGCGTCGTCGAGGCGCCGAACGAGCAGGCCGCCACGGCGGTCCGCTCGGCGATCGGCGCCGTCGGCACCCCCTACGTCTGGGGCGGCAACACCCCCGGCGCGGGACTGGACTGCAGCGGGCTCACCAAGTACGCCTACGGCGAGGCGGGCGTCGACCTGCCCCGGCTCGCGGCCGAGCAGGGCAACGGGGCCACACCGGTGTCCCCCGGCGACCTGATGCCCGGCGACCTCGCGATCTGGGATGGCCATGTGGCCATGGTGATCGGCAACGGGCAGTTCGTCGAGGCGGGTGACCCGGTCCAGATCAGCTCGATTCGAACGGAGAACTCAGGCATGGACTTCTACGGTTTCTACAGGCCGACAGCATGACCCAACCGCAAGTCCCCAACGTCACCGTCGCCGCCAGCAGCAACCGGTCGGGCACCATCTCGGTGCGAGCGACCGACCAGGGCATGCCGGTGGAGATCAAGTTCGAGCGCAGCGAATACCGTTACGGCGCACAGTCACTCGCCAACGAGATCCTGCGGCTCACCCAGCGCTCGGCCATCGCGGCGCGCGCCCGGCGGCGCGAACTGCTCGCCGAGGCGGGCATGCCCGCGGACATCCTCGACCGGCTCGGCCTGCCCACCCGCCAACAGGCGGTGGACGAACTCGACCGGATCGACGACGCGGACACGGGGCCGACGAGCTGGATGAGGCCGGTGTGAACGAGCAGAGC